>JAITMC010000026.1 GCA_031277615.1 Chryseobacterium sp.
AGCTACTAAAAAATGGACCATGCCTATCCAAAATTGGGGCATTGTCCTCAACCAATTTATGCTTATTTTTGAAAAAAGGCTCAGATTATAAAATCCAAGCCTAACTTTTTAACTTACACACTTTGTGGGATAGTGTCTAGAAAATAAAAATCCTTACAGCTTAGGCCTTCTCAGCTGGCACAAGTGTCTCGCTCGTGTCTTATGGGTAACATAAAAAACCATTGTAAAAATTACAATGGTTTTTTATCATTTTGAATGCAAGAAGCTTTATATTCATTGAGGTAAGTATCTCATATTTTTAAGAATGCCAATAAATATAGATGTGGCTTTATATATGGTAAATGAAGACAAGTTGGAAGCTCGCGCCAGCGCACCTTATAAGATAAATCCCCCTTTCAAAACCCATAATTCTCATATTCTTTTGTATATTTGGAAAAACAAAAAAACACTGCAGGAAATAGGGTAGAACAGCATGCGGGAGGAATTGTAGTTGAATATAAATCACTTTTTAACCTGCATTTTCTGATGCCTTGCCTGGCAGAAATTATAAAACTTAATAATTCATGAAAAACATAGTGTCGGCATTGGTCGTTTTGATAGGTTTCCAATATTCAGATGCGCAGAAAATTTTTAATACGGATATCACTAATTTCTGGACGGCTTACGACAGCATCCGGAAAAATGAAAACAATAAAGGGGAAACCCTCGACCGGCTTTTCCTGAATAACAAAACTGAAGGCCTGAAAGCTTTTATGGAAATTAAAAAATTCGGGAAAGAAGATTATTTAAATGTCATTGAAAAATATCCTCAATTCTGGAATTCTATCAGAGCAAACACCCTTATAGATCCCGAAAAAACTAAAACAATACAGAAAGCATTTAAAAAACTTGAGAAAATCTACCCTAACAACTCCAAAGGAAATATTTATTACACCATTGGGGCCCTGAAATCGGGGGGAACCACCCATCATGAAGATCTGCTGCTGGGGGTAGAAAAAATTGTGGGCGATAAAAATACCGTGGTTTCGGAATTTGACAATGAGAGCGCCAGAAAAATGTTCCTGTTCACCAATCCGTCACAGCTGGAACAGGTAACGGTGCATGAGTTTATCCATACTTTTCAGAAAAATGGTGAGATCAATGTTTTATCGAAAGCCATCAAAGAGGGATCCTGTGATTTTATTGCAGAACTGGCTTTGAACAAAAAATTCACGGCTCAGTATCTCGATTACGGATTCAGGAATTATGAAAAGGTGAGAGCTGATTTTAAAAGTGAAATGTTCAGCCAGAAGCTCGACAACTGGTTTTATAATGGCAATGCTCAAAATCCGGATCTTGGCTATTTCGTGGGCTATGTTATTTCCAAAAAATATTATGAAAATGCAGCGGATAAGAAAGCGGCGGTTAAAAATATAATTGAGCTGGATTTCAACAGCGAAACGGAAGTGCTTCAGTTTTTAGCGAAGTCAGACTATTTTGAAGATCAGAAAACAGCCCAACAGATATTGACGGATTACCAGAACAATAAACCGAAGCTCTTAAAGATCGTTGAATTTGAAAACGGAAGTCAGAATGTAAGCACCGACACCCGGAAAATTCAGATCGTTTTCTCGAAGCCTATGCATGAAAAAGTTTCCATCAACTTCTCAAAGAATGGAAAAGAGCATTTTCCCCTAAAAAATATTGTAGGTTTAGATGAAACCAAAACAGTCCTGATGATTGAAACCGCAGATCTAAAAGAAGACACAGACTATGACTTTTATGTTACAGACAGAGCTACAAAATCTGCAGACGGATATCCTTTCGATACCGCAGAATATAAGATCTCATTCCGGACAGCAAAAAAATAAGGGTTAACGAACGGTTTCATTAACAGAACTGATGGCCAGGAAGATTAGAATTAAAATACGGATCATATGCCAAAAATATAGAAGGAGAAGTAAGATTTATTAAAGACTTTGATGAATGCATCGTAAAACGGATAAAAAATAAATAATCATAGGTAAAACAGTTCCGGACTTAAAAAATCTTTGATTTTTTCCCTAACTTCCCTTAATGTTTCAAATAAAATTTAAATGAGTTCTTTTCATCTTACCCATATTTAAATTAAAAACTCAGCCTTAGGAATATATTTATAAGTTTTTTCAGACAAAAAGTGCCATGGATAGAGAAAAAGCAGCCTATATCAGACATTATTTTTCCCATTTGATGACTGATGACGAACAGTCAGCATTACGGTATCATATGTATACTTACAAAACTTCTCATAATCCTGAAATGAGAAAACTTCTGATCGAAAAAGGCTGGATCAGCACAGATCCCAAAATCGCCGCTTTTCTGAAGCACGGATACGGAGAATTTGAACTGAACGTAGCCACTCGGATCATGGCAGAAACGCCTGAAAAGGTATTCTTCAACAACTGCCCGGCATGCGGTAAGCTGCCCCGGACACCTTATGCTAAACAATGCAGATATTGTGGACACAGCTGGCGTGAAATTTAAAAAAACTTTCAAAAAAATGCCAATAACAAGAGTTTTGACGTTTTAGTATAAATAGTTGGTCAAATAGTTATTTCTTCTTAATGCTTTTCAACACCACATTCTTAATCGCCGCTTCCTGATAGCTCCAGAAGTCACTGTTTCGGGGCATTTGGTTTTCAAGAATAATAAGGCTCGTATCTGTGGAGGGAAAATAAACATTCAGGCAGGTAAAACCATCACCAAGTCCTGTAATGCCGAAATAATCCAGTCCCTGTTCCCTGATGACCCTCACACTGTAGCCGAATCCCATATTTTCTTTCCCGAAAACACTGTGCTGGGCCTGTGTGGAAGCAGTCATCATCGCCTTCTGATATTCCGGTGAAAGAAGCTTTCCCTTGAAAAGAGCCTGGTCCCATTTGGCCAGATCCTGAACCGTAGACACGACCCCCGCAGCAGAAAGCAGATCCTCATTAATAAAAGTGCCTTCAACCATCTGATAACGGTTGTTTTCACTTCTGTAACCCGGTACCAGAGATCGCTTATTCTGAGGATCATAGCAGAAGGTCATATCCATTTTAAGTTTTCTGAAAAGAGCGTTGGCCAGCTCTGTATACTTCTTTCCGGTGGTATTCTGAAGAATTTTCCCTAAAAGAGCATATGATAAATTCCCGTATTTGAACTGTGAGCCCGGCTTGAAAGCCAATGGTTTCTCTGTATCTGTAATCCCGTGAGTATGGTTCAGAAGATGATGTACCGTGACTGTATCTGCCCATGGCTGCGCTAATTCCGGCAGGTATTTCCTAACCGGGGTTTGAAGGTCAATCTTTCCTTTTTGAGCTTCCTGTAAGACCAGAACAGCGGTAATCTGTTTAGAATTCGACATGATCTCAAACTGATCATCGGTTTTCAGGGGGATTTTCTGATCAAAATCCCTGTACCCATGCGCTTTCAGGTACTCTGTTTTTCCATTCCGGGAAACAAGCACAACGCCGGTGAACTGCAACGGTTCCGAAGACGTGATAATGCTGTCTATCTTTTGTGAGTAAGTGGTGGTTTTCTGTGCCTGTACCGGAATACTGAATAAGGCGGTGATCAGAAGGGCCGAAAAAAATCTGGTGATAATCATAAATTTATTTTGAATAATAGCAGGTTTCAAAGCATACAGCCTTACAGATGAGATGATATTGAGTTGAAAATGGTTAGTTTTTTAAATAGTCAAGGATTTTGCGGGTCATGTATTCGGCTTCTTCAGGGCTTGCATCGTTATCCATATTGCCATGGTTGACAGGCGTGAAGTCTACGGTGATGCCGTACTTCTTTTTTTCATCGTCCGTAGGCAGAACCCCTTCATCAGCCGGATAATCATTGGAACGCAGCGTATAGATTTTGGGATGGGCTGTTCTGGGTAAAGGCATCCTCCGGTTGTCCATCGTGATCACTTTATGAATCAGCTCCGGATGCTGGCTGGCAAACAGAGCCGTCATATCTCCACCGTTGGAATGGCCTATCACGGTGAGCAGGTCATAATTAAGTTCCGGGAAATCCTTTTTCATCGTATTCAGCACAAAAAGAATATTGTCGGCACCGCGTTTCCAGTTTGGCATTCTGGTAACCTGGAAATTTCCATCCATCGCCAGCATTTCATCCGTAGGCAGCTCATGCTGGATGCTTACTACAAAATATCCTTTTGAGGCCAGCAGCATGGTGAGATAGGAGTACACAAAATAATCGCTGCCTTTGTTTTCGCCCCAGCCGTGGCTGAAAATAACAGGCGTAAGTCGGGCCGTTTTTTTGTCTTTGGGATGGTAGATCGCAATCGGGATTTTCCGGTTTTTGGACTGATCGAAATACGTTAAAGTATCAGGCTGAAAATCAGCTGTACTGATGGCTATAGCACTGTTTTTCACCGCACACTGCGCGAAAATGAAACTCAGAATAATCAATAGGAAAAATCTCATGACTGGGATAGATTATGGATGAGTAAAATCATAATTTCGGGAAGCCCATTTTTTACTCGGAAGAATCCATTCATCGGAAGCTACATACAAAAAGCCGTGCTTTAATCCGGTATTCAGTTCGATCTCCCTGAACCGCGGAACAGGAAGCGTCGAACGTTCTTTTCTTTTAAGGGCCGATACTCCAAAAATGTCTGTCTTTTCATAAATGGTAAGAATATTTCCACAGAAATTAATATCAGGGATTTCCTCAAGATCAGAATCCTGATAGCATCCGATAAATACAAAATTAAGATCCGGATTTTTAGCATACGTGGAAACATACTGGGCAATATATCCGCCTTTGGAAGTTCCCACCACGGTAATGTGATTCGCTTTCACTCCTTTGGCCATCAGGCTGTCGATCTGTGAAACCACCTTTCTGGCATACAGATCTACATTGGCTTTTGGCTTTCTTTTTTCACTGATGACAATAAAACCGTCTTTTCGGTATGAATCCAGGATTCCGTTATATTCAACTTTGGTATTATAGTCTGTGGCAAAAGCTCCGGAAGGATTACTCTCCAGAAACTTATTGTGCAGGAAAAAAATATAATTCTTTTCTTCGTTTTTTGCAGTCTCTTTTTTTGGGGAAGGAGCACAGTTGAACACGAGCATGAAGCTCATGAGGCTCAGAATGAATTTAACCTTATTCTTCATTTTAATTGATGTTGTAATTGTCATAAACAGCTTTGGCAATATCGGCGATTATTTTTTCGGTCTCAGATCGTTCTTCAGTAATATTTTTCAGGTAAACGGAAAGAATGATGGGCTTCCCGTTCGGAAGTTTAAAAATTCCAACATCATTCATACCGGCTCTCAGGCCATCATCATTGGTGCCGGAAATACCCGTCCTGTGGGCAAGTTGCGTCCCGGAAGGTAATCCTGCTTTCATCCAGGTAAGACCACGCGATGTCTCTGCCATGATCCGGTAAAGATAATCGGTAGTATTTTTCTTCAGGATTTTTCCCTTATAAAACTTTTCCAGCAGAAGACTGGTCGCTTCAGGGGTGGTAACATTTACATATAAATTGTCCCAGGTTTCACCCATCTGTTCTTCATTGAGCCGAATGGTAATATCTTTAATACCCTGTTTCCGAATGAATTTCTGTACATTTTCAGTACCCATCATTCTTAGCAGGATATCACAGCCATTGTTGTCACTGTGGGAAACCGTATACCGAAGCAGCCTGTCAAGAGTAATATCTGTATTTCCTTCAGGAAAATCGTCCCGCATCGGGCTCCACGTATCGGGAAGAAGATCTTCTTTTTTGATGAAGATTTTCTGATGGAGTTTCAGTTTACCCTGATCAACCTGATCCAAAACAGCTAAAGCAATATGAAATTTAAAAACACTCATCATCGGCATAAGCATCTTTCCGTTGATAGTCAGCGTATCTTTATCTTCGATATTTTTAATGGAAATTCCGGCTGTTACATGTTTAGCCGTAATAATCCGGTGGATTTCTGTTCTTAAGTTTTCCGTAGATTGAGCCTTCATATGCATACCGATGATACATACCGAAGCCAGAAACAAAATTTTTTTCATTCTGTGAAAAGCCGTTTTTATCGTTTTTTTTAAAGGTGGCGGAATATTTCAGACTGTATGGGGGGGAATTCAGCCTGAATGCTGTTCAGCACTTTGCTAAATTAAGCAAAAAAGAGGAATGGAAAAGAAGGGGGATGGTTAAAAAAAATTTTTTTTGATTTGATGATGGATGATGGGAGATGGGTGTTATGGAAGGTCTGGGAATATGGGGCTGTCTTTTTTTGTTTTTGTGTTCATTTGTTGTGGTGAATTATAGGATGGTGAAGGATGATGGGAGATGGGAGATGGATGATGGGTGTTATGGAAGGTCTGGGAATATGGGGCTGTCTTTTTTTGTTTTTGTATTCATTTGCTGTGATGAATTATAGGATGGGTGAAGGATGAAGGATGATGGGTGTATGGAAGGTCTGAGAATAAGGGGCTGTCTTTTTTTGATTTTGTGTTCATTTGCTGTAATGAATTATAGGAGGGGTGAGGGGTGATATATGATGGGTGTTATGGAAGGTCTGGGAATAAGGGGCTGTTTTTTTTTGTTTTTGTGTTCATTTGTTGTGATGAATTATAGGATGGGTGAAGGATGAAGGATGAGGGTGTTACGGAAGGTCTGGGAATATGGAGCGGTCTTTTTTGTTTTTGTAGTTATTTATGGTGATGAGTTATAGATTGGTGAAGGATGAATGACAGCTAAAATAATTTCCGGCATCCAATCTTTTATTAACCGCAATATTCGTAACTTTATAAAAAATGCCATGCCTGTAATTGTATTGAAAAGAGTCTACAAAACGCCTTCTCCGGAAGATGGCTGCCGTATTCTGGTGGACCGGCTGTGGCCAAGGGGACTGAGTAAGGAGGATGCAGATATTGATGAATGGGACAAAGAGCTGGCACCATCATCAGAACTCAGAACATGGTTTCATCATGATCCTGAACTTTGGAATGATTTTTCCGAAAGATATCTGAAAGAGCTTCAGCAGGGTAATCTGGGGAAAAGCTTCATGGAAAGACATAAAAGTCAGGAAAAAATAACCCTGGTATATGCAGCAAAGGATCAGGAACATTGTCATCCCATTATCCTGAAACAGTATCTGGAAGGTTGGTAAAAAATAAACCATTAACAGGAATATATATTATACATAGCCCCTGTTAATGGTTGAATAAAGCAAGGACTGAATCGGTATTACCCCTTCAGTACTGCATTGAGCCATAGAAGGATATCTCCATATACCTGATCTTTCACCTCTTCATTCAATATCTCATGTCTCATTCCTTTATATAGACTCAGCTGAACGTTTTTGAATCCATCTGCCTGTAGATGGTTGGTTGTCAGTTCTACTCCCTTGCTGAAGTCACCTACCGGATCGTCTGAACCGCTTACAAAAATAAAAGGGAATTCCCTGGATATAGATTTTGCCCAATCATCGGCCGTAGCCGTATCCATCAATGAAAAAAGGGTGAAAAAAGCATTATGAGAGAAAGGAGCTCCACATAGAGGGTCTGTCATAAAAGCTTTTCTGTTTTCCTTATTCACACTCAGCCAGTTGGTCCCGTGATCATTTTCCTCATCTTTAAAATTCATATTGCAGACGGCACCGAATACATTGCTGATCAGTTCGCTGCGGCTTTCGGGCGCAACAGAATTCAGCAGGGCCAGCAAATGCTTTGCCTGTTCCAGTCCCTTACGCGGGCCACCGGTTCCCATGATTACAGCACCGTGAAAACGGGCAGAATGTTTTTTCAGAAAACACCTTGTGATAAAGGATCCCATAGAATGACCCATGATCAGATGGGGAGTATCCGGATATTTCATTTCCAGGATACTTGCCATAGAAGAGGCATCCTGTATCAGTTGCTTTTTAGGATTGTTTAAGGTGAAAAATCCCATTTCTTCAGGTGTTTTTGCCGTCTTTCCGTGACCGAGATGATCATAGGTGAGTACGGCAAACCCCTGTTGCGCCAGGAATTTTGCAAAATCGGCATACCGTCCGCTATGTTCCTGCATTCCGTGAAGAATTAATAGGGTTGCCTTTACCTCTGTTTCCGGCTGATAGAGGGTGTAGTATAATTCAGCGAGTTCGGAATCTGAATTTCTTGGTAAATAATCTGAAGTTTGTTTCATTTTTATGATTGTATGTTTTGTTGTTTAAAACCAGAAGCCTCCTCCGGCAACAAATCTGCCGCCATCGCTTCCTGTAAAATAAGTGGCCCGTACCGAAAGGCTTTCCAGCAGGCTAAGCCAGATTCCGCCTCCGGCAGACTGATGCCATTTTCTGGAATGCTCACCATCCGCCCATACACGGCCGTAATCATATCCGGCCAGTATTCCGAAATTCACCGGAGCCACACCGTTTTTCAGCTTCCCGAAATTCCAGCGGATCTCACTGCTTTGTACCAGCGAAGATCGTCCTAAGAACCGGTTATCCCTGAATGATCTTAAGCCATTGCTTCCTCCCAGATCACTTCCCTGGAAAAACTCAAAATGGCTGTTGTTGATATATTTTCCCTGAACTTTTGTGGCCAGAACAAAACGGCTGCTGTTATCCAGACGGTGGGCAATATTCAGAAGTCCCTCATAAGTCATGAAATTCCGTTTGGTATCTTCCAGATTGGTTTTCCAGTTTGCCGAAAGAGAAAATCCGAATCCCATGGTAGGAAAGGCCGGATGATCACTGTGCTCATAGCTGAAGGTATATTTGGCTCCTGCATATTTCTGGCTGGTGAATACATGGGGATCAATTTGCCCGGATTGTGCAATATAGCGGTCTGAGGTATACTTGGCCTTATAATCCTCATAGCCCAGCTGAATGGTCTGTACCAGTCCTGAAAAGCTTTTTTTGGACAGGGAAGGTGCCACTTGAAACTGTTGCATTCTCACCCTGTTATAATCATTTCCGAAATTATCTTTTCCGTTCACCGATTCATTACTGAAACCAAAATAGTTTAAAGCGAAATTCGGAGTAGTAAAGCGTGCGTCTAACTGGAATGCCCATTTACCGATGGCATGGGGGAAAATACCGTTATACATAAATTCAGCACCACTGGTAGCAGTTACAAAATTGGCCTTAAGGGAATGTTTGGCAGAATAAGGGTCCCGTTCAAAGCCGTTTCGGGTATAGCTTGTCTGAAGTCCTACTTTAAGTCCTTCATCCGGATTATAGCTCAAATTGGGGTAAGTTGCCCAAAAATTATAAGTAGGCTTTGCATAATCATAGGTATTGATCTCATAGGCATCACTTATTTTTTTTGCGGTATGCCCTGCAAGGTTATAGGTGTTCTTCTGGGATTTAAAATCATAAAGCTTGATGTTTCTTCCGTTCTGGATATTATATACATCATTTTGCTGACCGCCGATGATTCTTACTTTAATTCCGGCATGATCACTTCCCGACACATCAAAGACATCGTTGTCATCAAGTCCGTATACCCATATTTCATGGGTTTGCCCTTTAGCATACTGTCGCTGGAAAACCAGCTCATCACCCTGATCTTTAATGCGGTACTGCTTGATGTCGATTTTATTTTTTTCTTTTTTGATGACAAACCGGTCTGCTTTATCGGTTCCTGTAAGCATCACTGTTTTCTGAAGAACCTTATAATAATCTGCAACATATTGTGCCATTTTATCCCGTCTTATCTTAAGCGTCTGCCGGATCTGCTGAATAGTTTCATCCTGCATTTCTTTGGGCAGATTACGAAATGCCTCATCAATCACCTGATCTGAGAGATTTTTCCGGATATATTCTGCCTCATTTTTCCAGTCCTGTTCTGTGGCATTTTTCAGGAAGGCAAGATCCAGGGGATAAGGCTCTCTGTTCATCCATTTTACATTGCGGATATCTTCTTTAAAGGTCTGCATATGCCGTAACGGAGGAGTAAGCATCAGGAATTTAAGAATAAGACCGTCATACTTGCTGAACGCCTGGTCTCTGTCCTTTGGAAGCGGTTTGTAAACATATTGATCGTTTTCCTTGTATTCTATCCATCTCCATTGTCCCTCATGTCTGTCCCAGTCGCCTAAAAGCATGTCGAAGATCCTTGCACGGATGTAGCTCTTTTCATCTACGGAATATTTTGAGGATTTCTGAAGATTGGCCATCATATCCATAGTATTCATGGTTTCAGTAGCTCCGTTCAGCTGTTTCAGATCTGCATCGCTTCCGGAAAATCTTTCTTCAATCATATAAAGCTCATCTCCGTAATCAGAATTAAACTCTTTTAAGGCTTTTTGCTTCGGAATATAATACAGCTTCGGGTTAGAATGAAGAACATTTATTTTATCGGCAAGATTGCCAACCGAAAATGGAGTATAAGGGTGGCTGGTGGTATAAAAATCCATCATGAATTTTTCGGCAAACGTTCCCTCCAGGTCACTTCCCATGCTGGAGTTTTTAAAAGCAACGGCATTAAAGAAACGTACTGCACTTTTTTTCACTCCGCGCATAGAATATTCCTGCTTATTCCTGGCAATCAAACGTAAGGAGTTGGATTGGTGGCCACCTCCTGCACGTACAGGAGTCATGCCTCCTTTTAACGTATCCAGAGTAGCTACCTGAGCCTGTATGGGCATACTGTAATATTTTCTGTAATGTTCACCCCAGAGCCATGTGTAAAATTTAGACTTTTGAGTTAAAGATTCAGGATATACAGAAGTTGTTACTGTCTTAGAGAATTTATCAGGATAAATGGTACTTTTGGTTTCAGGTACCACGGGTTTGTCCAGAACTTTTATGGTCGTAAGAAGTTTTTCGGTGTTGTTTTCAGTCTGATAATAGGAAACATTGGCACTGCCATCCTGATTAATGTCCAAAACCGCATAGCCGCTTCCGCCAAAAGAGAAATCTTTGGAAGAGGTCAGCTTTGAAGCTCCTTTTTCAGAAGCTGCTCCACTGATGATCTGGCGCAGGTTTTTTTCTTCCAGATACTGAAGGTTATGTTCATGCCCCGAAACAAAGATAACATTGTCGTTATTCTGCACCAGAGATTTGAGACGGCTGGTAAGGGCCATATAATGGGCATTGTTCATGTCCTGACTGTTGATCCCTGAGGTGGAACGGAACAGATTGATAAAAGACCCTGCCACAGGTAAAGGAACCTTACTGTCAAAAGGATACAGCTGATCTTTCCATGAAAAATATCCGGCATGGATTCCGTTGCTGATTACTGGGTGGTGCATCGCTACCACAATCAGGTTGTCCTGATTTTTGTTGAGCAAATCTTCAAATTCAGCGAAGAAACCGTTTCTGGATTGAATATCACAATCTGAATTGATTTTAGAGTGGTCTTCCCAGTTTTCCAGGAACCACTGGCTGTCAATTGTAATGAGTGTCACATGGTTGTCCAGCTTTACATGCGCAATCGGGCAACCGTTTTTCGGAAGAAAAGCCTTTTTATTATCCAGGTATTGAGAAACTGCTTTTTCCTGGTTTTTTAAACCTTTAAGGCCACGCTTCCAGTCATGGTTCCCGGGAATCATAACCGTGTTCCCCTGATAATTTCCGGTAATTTTCAGCTGGTTCTCCAGTTGGGATTTCGCTTTATCGTATTCCTTACCATTTTTATCAGACCTGGTTTGGGGATAAATCGTATTACCCAGAAAAAGCAGGGTTGAATTGGAAGGCGCATTATTCAGTCTTTTTTGTAACTGATTCAGTGTATTTTGTTCTGTATTGCCTGTGTTGCCTATTAAAAGAAATCTGTGGGCGATCTGAGAAGAATCCTGTTTGGGAATTTCTGCCAAATGCTTCCCTTTCTGAAGATCATAGGATGCACATGAGTGCAGAATGATGCCCAGAACGGAAATTTTAACGGTTGCAGGAAGGGTATTTTTAATATTGAGTTGCATAATCTACGGGTTTAAAGGGTTTTGATATTCATTCATTGTATTTTCGACTTACTTCATATCAACATTCTGGAAATATAAAAGATGATGAGGTTATTAATGGGCCAGGATTCCGGTGACAATAAAGCTGAGTGCGGAAAGGATAATCCCGAACATGAAAATATTATAGGAAATGCGCAGCAGCTTAAACTTTTTACTGAGTACGATTCCCTGTGCATAAACATCCCTGATCAGGGTCTGATACAGATATTGGGAATCTTCCATCAACGTGATCATCCCTTTGTTGTAATCTTCAAAAGGCATTTTGTAATAGTTTCCGAAAAACATGAGATTCACCTTTTTATCTTCCAGATCTTTTTGCCTGAATTTCCCTGATGAAAGGTTGGGGCGGGTGGCAAGAAGTGAAAAAAGCATAGACATTACGTTAACAGCCAGTATGATATAAGTCGGAATATTCAGATACGAATCATCGTGAAGTTTTCTTACTAACAGACTGAAAATAATAGACAGGATAATGGAGTTGACCGTAATGAGGATGTGGGCTTTCTTATCTGCCATATCAGACATTTTCTGATTGTTTCCCGAAGTGATCCGGAACATGGTTTCTACTCCCTTACCCGGTTTTTCAGCTTTATCCTTTTTAGAAGATGAAGCGGTAGCCGTTTTGTTTTTTTCAATTATTTCTTTGATCCGCTTAATATTATTTTGCTTTCCGGAAGTATACTGAGCCTGGGCATAGGAGGTAAAATAAGAATGGGAGGTCATCAGCTGAAGCGTTTCTTCCAGCCATTCTTCTTTGGTAATGTGTTTATTTTGTGTTTTTTCTTTTTCTTTTCTGAGCCGGTCATTGTATTCAAAGAAATCGGGTAGGGAAAAGTGATGTAAATCTGCGTCACATATTATTTTTTCTTCTTCCGTTTCCGGGTTCTGAGGCATTTTTGTTGCAAGAATGCAGCCTTTTACAAACTGAATATCTTCCGCTGAAACCTGCTGTTTCTTTAGAAATTCTTCAGCTATTTCCATACTTTTAGCTTCATGGTTTTCGCCATTTCCTTTAAGGTATCCGGTATCGTGAAACCAGGCTGCGGTGATCAGCAATGCTTTTATTTTTTCGTCATACGGATAATGGTCTGCTATAGCTTCAGAAGCGGCTGCAACAGAAATGGTATGATGCAGATTGTGGTAAACAAGTTCCGGGTGAGGAGCCGATTCAAAAATTTCTGTCACCTCTATTTCAGCCAGAAAGATAAGTTCTTTGTAATCAGTCATTTTTTTATTGCTTTTTCATTATTTACAGGAGCGTTCTGAATAGTCACTCTCATAGCTTTCAGGCCGGAAACGCCCTGCATATCTTCCAGATCAAGATCTTCGATCACAGGTTCTAAAATTTTGTTTTTCTGAAGGTATTCAATGTGTTTCAGGTAATCTTCAATATCTTTTTTATTGTAATAGACGATGGCAATCTTACGGGGTTGGGTAAGTCTTTCTTCCGTGTTTTTAATCATCGCCTTATCAATCCTTTTTTTGATGATTTCATAGCGGATGTTGTAAGCGCCTTCTACATCAAATCTTTTTTCATCATTCCGGAAGCTGATGGTGATGGTGTTGGGCTGTACAAAAATCAGCTGTGTGGTCTGAATTTTTTTAGGGATCAGATTCTGACAGGATTCGGTAATGATGGCAATATTCACCATAGAAATAAGCTGGCGGAGTCTTACATTTCTGAGGTATACGTCATTAAAGGGCTTTTTGGGAGCTATAGACTGCCCGATGTATATATTGAATTCCACACCGTCTGTCCGGTAGCGGTCAAAGTAATACGGAAATGAACTCTGCAGTTCTTCATTCATCTTATCCAGCACCGAAATAATATGCGTATTCAGGATCTGAAAGGTTTCCTCCAATGCAGCACTCTCTTTGTGAAATGCTCCGTCCGGTGATAATTCTGTAAGATAGGGTTCTGTAATACGCAGGACTTCTTCGTCTCCGATTCTCATCTGCAGGATCAGTTCCAGGGATTCTGTTTCCAGAAAATAGATGATCTCTGCATCATCATTAATATTCAGGCTGTTTTCCTGTATTCTTTGGATATAAGCTTCAGCCTGGAAAATAAGTTCTCCCAAAAGATCTACATTTCTGATCTGCTTCAGGGCCTGCAATAATTGGATAAGCGCTTTCAGCTGAACCGTATAATCTTCAGCCTGGGCTTTATTCCGTTCTATGGTTGAATTCCGGAAATCTATTGCCCCGTAAATGGGATGTATTTCATCAAAATGAATGGGAATGGAGGAGGAGGTTTTCCCCATTTTCTCTTTTTTTAAATACTGAATTCCGGCATCATTAAATTTCCATTCCACAGCAGGCTGTATGGCGGTGAAGTGGTTTTTCACTGTTCTGTTGAGCTCACCCAGGTATTTATTAATGATGGATATGAAAAGATTCTGTAGGGGAAAAGTAAATTCTTTGAAACTCGAGATAATGATATCTGTTTCCAGACCGTGATTTTCGTAAAGAATAATGGATATTCCGATAAGTTTCTCCTGATGGAATATAGGAAGCACGGATAGCCCTGAAATAGAGGTATTGTCAAAGGAATACCAGTTTTCCTCATTACTTTTATGATAGCGGATGTCCGGTTTTTTGATATAGCTTTCTAAAAAAGATACAAAGTCTGTGAATGAAGCTCCGTATTTGGTAAGGATAGCCGACAGGACATTGTCAAAATCTTTCCAGATATCCGTATTTAATTTTCCGTCGATTTCCAGAACCGGTAAGAATAAAAGATCGAGATCTCCAATACCAATCAGGGTTTTCATAGCCTCTGTTGCCTGAATCAGGAAATCATTCTCAATATCCTGGGAGATGAAAAGCTTGCTGAGTTTTTCTTTGGCGATCTGATGAGTGATGTCTTCGATCCTGATGATAGAAAATCCACTGAATTTGAGCTGGCTAAGAGGAGTCTGCTTCTTCAGAAGCTGTATAAGATCATGTCTGGAATTGACTTTGGAACTGACTTTGTCAATATCCGGGAAAACACCGTCAACTTCTACAAAGTCTGTATTGATATGCAGCTGAAAATACTGATCAGATCCGTTTTCATTTTTGCGGAATACCAGTTCCGGCTCATTGGAATGGCTGATATGATAAACATGTTTTAGAATAAAGGAATATGCCAGTTTTTCAAAGACTCTTTTTTCATCCAGAATTTCCTGGCTTGCCCAATGGATGAGGTCTGCAGTTTTCCGTGAACCTAAAGATTCTATCTGTTGGGAAAGGGCAGGAGTCCCGAATATATAATCATAGGAAAACGGTGCTGAAATACCCCATGAAAAGCTGCTTTCATCCACAAGGGTAGAATTCAGAAGCTGGTAAACAAGAAAATACAGGTCTTCATACTGCGGAATATCTTCATACTTCACCATATATTGGGAATCCGGAAAGGATTTGCTGAACTTTTCCAATGAAGTTTTTAAAACCTTTTTAAGCATGGTATCCTGATGGATGCAGCTTTTGATATGACCGATAAACGGGGAAAAGGAAAAATCAACATTTCCGTGAAAACTGTTATGAATAAGTTGGTTTAAAACCATCATCGTATTGGGGCTTTATAAGTTTGTATTGTAACACATGGAATTGAGAAACCCTTTAAATGGTCTGATCTTCAGAAACTTTCTCCGGATCTTCCAGTTCTGTAAAATCCCGGGCAATAAGATACCGGATCTCATTCTGAGAGCGAATTTCACGATCACCGCCGGAAACCGGTTTATTGTCCAGACTAACGTTTATTTCCGTAGCCTTTACATTATCTTTCAGTTGAATTTCAATAATTTTTAAAAGTTCATTTTTTACATGAGGATCATATACCGGACATAGTACTTCAATCCTGCTGTATATACTGCGTTTCATGAGATCGGAAGAACCGATAAGCATACTGTTTTCACCTCCGTTTCTGAAGATGAAAATTCTGCCGTGCTCCAGATAGCGGTCCACAATCCTCGTTACTTTTATATTTTCACTCTGGGTCATAATTTCAGGGATCAGACAGCAGATGCTTCTGATGATCAGTTCAATTTTTACTCCGGCCAGAGACGCTTTGTAGAGCCTCCCGATGAGAACGGTTTCTTCCAGATTATTGACTTTGATGATAATACCGGCAGGTTTGCCTTCCTGCTGATTTTTGATTTCCCGGTCGATCATATCCAGAAGGGAAGACATCAGGTTGAACTGGCCAACAGTCAGGTGTCTGAAATGAAGGTTATCCGTGCTTACCGGTTTTCTTTTCTTTTCCAGAAAGTGAAATAGTGCCTCAATTTCATTGCATATTTCCTGATGTGTAGTGAAGAGAATATGATCCGTATAAAATCTTGCGGTTGCCTCATTGAAATTTCCGGTAGAAACCAAGGCATATTTTTTATCCTTCCGCTTGACAAGAGCCACTTTGGCATGTACTTTAAGCTTGGGAATGCTGGTGATAATGTTGATGCCCACATTTTTCATCTTTCTCAGCCATTTCAAATTGTTTTCTTCATCAAAACGTGCTTTAAGCTCTACAAAAACCGTTACTTTTTTACCCAGTTTGGCAGCAATCATAAGAGCTTCAATGATGGCAGAATTTTTAGCGGTTCTGTAAATGGTGATATACAGTTCAGAAACGGTTTCATCAATGGCCGCTTCCATAAAAAAATCAATCACTTTATCATAAGATTCATACGGCGTATGCAGAATAAAATCCCGTTGGTCCATCAATCCTGATATGGACGCTTCCTGTGAATTTCTTTCAACGGGCTGCAGTTCCGGATAATAGAGCTTCGGATCTGTTGAGGTAATCATATTCAGATCTTTTAACCCATGATAAGTACCGCCTGCTACCGCATCTCTGAAAGGAATATTCAGGATGGTAAGCAGTTTCAGAAGGTTTTCCAGCGGCATATCTTTTTCATAGAGAAACCTTGTTGTTTTTCCTTTTTCCCTGCTGTCGAGATAGGCTTCCAGATTTTCCAGAATGTCTTCTTCTTTTTCAAAGTTAATATTGGCATCACGGGAAACCTTAAAATTCCATATTTTTACCGTAGAACCCGGAAAATAGCTGTCCGGAAGATACTTTTTGATGATGTCATCCAGAAAAATAATATATCTGGAATTACGGTGATCCATCTGGTAAAATCTGGAATGCTTATTGGTTGGTATTTTGAGTACATATACCTCAACTTTTCCATCCGGCGATGTGATGAAAACCGCCTGGTACAAAGAATTGCTTTTAATAAGAAAATGCCCCTTAGGCTGTGGAAACCGATGCAGGTCTATATGTTCCGTTACATCCTGGTTGAAATACATTCTCAGTTTGGCATCCAAAAAAGAGGGGATGGGTTGATCATAGATCAGTTCCATCTGGTTTCTGTGGAGCTGAGGCAGTATTTTATGAAGTGTTTTTCCGAAAGATTCCTGCTGTGTAAGAATTTCCTTATGAATGCTTTTCAGAAGCAGTTTGTCTTCTTTTTCAATGAGCTTGGGCATTCTGACCTTATAAAACTCATCAAGGTTGGACGAAAAAATAGATAGAAAATTAAGTCGTTCCATGACAGGAACGGTCTCGTTTTCCGCTTCAGCCAGAACCCTGGCATTAAAGGATAACCAGCTTAGATCTCGGTCTGTAAATAAGGGGGTAAGTGTTTTCATTGTGATGCGGAGTTGATTCAGGCACAACAGCTCAGAAACTGTCAGCGCAGAATTGAAATTCTGATATATTTTATAAAAACCATCATAAGGGGAATCTGTTTTAGGTTTGTGATGGTGTGATCTGAGTGTATACTATTGTAATTTTGTGTCATAGATTTATGTTTTTAAGGGGTATCGTGTTGTTTAACAGAGTCTGTTGTACATCTTCATGATGAAAAAAAATTTGCTGACTTTATACGTCCTTTGTCTAATGTCCTTCTTGTTAATTAAATCAAGATTATTAAATTGATATTCTATTATTACTAAACTTGGAAAAGAAGATGTACAACATATATATAATGGCTACTTCCTGTAAAAACTGTTTTGAACCAGTATAAAAACTCTGTAATTTTTTGAAATTACCCGAAAAGATTTTCGGATACAATTATTCCCACTTCGGCTGGGAAGACTTTAACGGATCTAAAAGGTGTTTGTATTTTCCTGGTGTTCTCGTCATCTCTACCTGTTCAGATACGCCCTGATAGAATCCCATCGGGGTCTGTTCTTTGATGAAATCCGGCAGAATGTAGGAATGTTCATCATCTGAATTGGCTTTATCATAGGCAAACTTCTGATCGAAAATACCCATTCCCAATTGCCATGCAACCGTTCTGCTCAGGGAAACACTTACTTTGTAAGATCCTCCTTCCGTAGCACGAAGTTTTAAAGCCTGTAGAATTCCCACTACAGCAAGCCAGGCCGCCATATAATCATTGATGATTCCGATTTGTGGGGTAACGTGTGGTTCATCCACTTTTTTATAAGTTCCGCCTAAACTCTCCAGCCAGTAAGGTCCTACAAGAGCTCCGGCCGATACATCAAAACCAACTCTTTCACTTGCCGGCCCTTCTTCACTGTTGAAATATACGGTTGCTGTAATAAGGCCCGGGTGTTTTTTGCCCAGTTCTCTCAGGTTCAGTCCTTTTCTGTTCAGGAATCCGTTTCTTCTGTTGGAAAAGAAAATATCTGCTGTAGACATAAGTTCCTGGAAAGCCTTATCGTCTTCTTCATTTTTATCAAATTCCAGACAGGTAGAACGCATTCCTACATTGGAGGTAATGTGAAATATTTCATGCTCATAATCTCCAGGACGCCAAACATTCAGTACATCTGCCCCATGTAGTGCCAGTGCTCTTCCAATACCACAGCCTGCAATAACATGTCCTAGTCCTAAAGCCTTAATACCGCTTAAAACATCTTCCCCTCCTTTTGGTAAAGGAATGGGATCAGAATCTGCTACCTTTTCAATTTTGATCAGTGGAAGATGTTTGGCAACGTCCTGAAACATATCAAGCTTCATAAACTCTTCCGGAGATCTTAAAATATATAACGGAATTCCGGCTTTCCCTCCTGCCACTTCCAGATCAGCAGCGTTCCATGTTTTCACAGCCTCAGCAATCTTATCTTTTTCAGGAATGCAGTTTAACAGTTTCATAGCGGCTACTCTTAATGCGGGATAAAGACAGGTGAACTGTATCCATTGGTCATCCTTTGTTTTGTAGAATATATTCGGTGCAAATGCATTTCCCAGTTCGGAATTGGCAGTCCCGGGCTTACCGTTCAATAATTCAAGAGTTCCTTCATAAAAAGTGGCAAAACGTCTTAATGCCTTTCTTAAATCTATATGAATGTCCTGGGTTTCTCCGGTTTTCAGTCTCCAGATATCTGCTATCTGAGCCGCTTTTGCTGCAAGGGTTACTGCAGATTGGGCACCATAGCGGAGTACACTTGGGATAATGGGGTCTTTTCCGTAAAAGGTAAGCTTTCCTCCGAAATCTTTTAATGAAGCTCCTACCGTATTCAATATATACTCGGTTTCCCCATGAAGGTCAAAATCATCAGTCGTTAATTTATTTTTTAGATTATCCTGAATTAATTTCTCCAAATCAAGTTTCATTGTATTCTGATCCATTGTATTCTTTTTATTATAGATTATTTTAATTTTTTGAAGGTATTCATCAGCTCAATCTGCTTCTTATCACGATCTTCTGCCAGCTGTTCAAGGGTCATATTTCCATAATGTTCTTTTACCTGTTTGTCAAGAAGCTCGTTAGTAGCTTCATCATAAGATACAGGTTTAGACATTTCATCTTTCCAAAGTTGCTCCATAGCCGGTGCCAGATGATGAAGGAAGAATGGGAATCCTCCGTCTCCGCCTCCTAAGTGGAAGGATACAAACGGACCTCCTACAGCCCAGCGGATTCCTAATGAGGCCGTCATAATATCATCCAGTTCTTTTACATTCACCACACCATCTTTTACCAAAGAGATACATTCTCTGAAAATGGCTGCCTGTAATCTGTTGGCTACAAAACCAGGCGTTTCTTTATGAAGCAGTACCGGAACTTTTCCTAATGAATGATAGAAGTCCATGGCTGCATCGATAGCCTTTTGTGAACCCTCTGTTTCTTTACCGATTAATATTTCTACTAACGGAATCAGATGAGGAGGATTGAAAGGATGGCCGATTAATAATCTTGACGGATCTTTCATTTTTACAGCCTGCTTGGTAGAGGTGATGCTTGAGCTGGAAGAGAAAAACAGCGCATGAGCCGGTGAATTTTCTTCGATCAGCTGCCATAAATTAGCTTTAAAGTCCGGGTTCTCAGGACCATTTTCCTGAACATAGTCTGCATTTTTAACAGCGGCTGCCGTATCCACTTCAAAGCTTATATGATTTTTATAGTTCGCGTCGATTTCATAGCCCAGTTTTTTCAGATCAGCAATATTGCTATCCAGTTTTCCGAAGAAATAATCCTGAATATCCGGTTTTGGATCACTGATCACAACTTTCATCCCTTTTGCGACAAATAAGGATGCCCATGAAGCGCCAATCAGGCCTCCTCCGATTACAGTAATTGTTTTACCGGTTAAATTCAATGTTTGAGGTTGTTTTTTCATTTTTTTTGTATTTAGTTAATTAATTAATGAAATGATTTATATTGATGTTGAGAGGGGGTCCGGAAAGCATAATCCGGACAGGGCTTATTAATGCTAAAAGCTGGTGTTTTTTACAAATTTAGCGTGGTTAAGAAAGCCTTTTATTATCCCAAGATCACTTTTTATTGTTTTATTTTCTCTTTTTTAAGGATGTTTTTTTATGAATTCTGATCAGTCCAGTATATTCTTTAAACCTGACTGATATCTGTATTGCATAGGTGATATTCCTACCTGTCTTTTGAAAAATTTACTGAATGACTGCAAGTCTGCAAATGGGAAAGAATTGGCTATTTCACTGATGGAAAGCTTGTTTTTTTTCAGCTGAACTTTGGCAATCGCAGCAATCGCATCGTTGATAAAATATCCGGGAGCTTTGCCTGTCGTTGTTTTGATAATTTTAATCAGATGCTTGGGCGAAACAAACAATGCATCTGCATAAAACTGAAGATTCCTTTCCTTAAGACAGTTTTCAAAAACCATTTTTTTAAAATTTTCTGTGAAAGCCGTATTGCGGTTATGAACCTGCAGCGCATCAATTTTCAGTTCCTTATAAAAAATAATCGCCGATTCAAAAACATAGGATATGATAAGGCTCCTTACCACTTCAATATGAAGATTGGAGTTTATTTTGTCTCTTCTGGTAAGAAGTGTGTCATACAATGTTAAAATTTTCCCTACATCTTCGTCTTTCAGCCTGATGTAATTTTGGAAATGAACTGAAAAATGATTAAACGATTCTAAAAAAAAGTAATTGTTGGAATTGTTCACTAAAAAATCTTTGGTAAACAGGACTGTTCTTATTTTGCAGTCTTCACTTTTGGCAATAATCTGAACAGTATGATTAGGACCGGCCGCAAAAAAAATGTTTTTATCGATCCTGATGACTTCATTATTTACCTTAATGTCTATCCATCCTTCGATTCCCAATATCAACGCATAAAAATTAGGCTGAAAAGGCTTTTTATTTTTAGGCTTATAGATGATATTATCCGAAGAAATATAATAATCTTCAAACCCCCAATTATAATCATCAATATCTTTTACTATTTGAGATAATTTTACTATTGGAATTTGTTTGTTTTTTTCCATGAATTTAAAAATATTGATCATGCTGTTGAACTTGCGATAAGTACTTAATATGGCCTGAAACCTTCCGGGTAAACTGAATCAGTTTACGATGCTGTATCCATTGCTGAAAACTTACCTGATGATAAATCAGGAAAATATCCTTACCAGAACTTCTTCCTGCTGAACCCGTATATCAGGTAAACCAGAGAAGGAATAATGAAAATACTTCCTATAAGAAGAGCTGTACCAAGTATATCAATCGTTTTTTCGTTACTTGCACTTTTCATTAGTGAGAGCGTTTCACTATTTTTCATTCTTATAATAATTGGATATTGGGCATACGTTACTGCGATGAAAAGCAAAGTGATCTGGCTGCCGGCAATTACTCTTAAGAAGCCCGTTTTTTTAGTGATCATCAGATACCACATCCAAAGCAATGAAACCGAACAAATAACGATACAGGTCAGACTTACAGGATTACCCAAAAGCCATTCGGATAAAGGGATCTGTTCTCTTTGTGCAACAAACATGAGCGCTGCTGCAAAGACAAGACATGCGATATTCATTTGCTTGGCTTTCAGAATGGCGTAGTTTTTTTCCTCAATATCATCTCCGGTTTCCTTAATGATAAAAACTGAAGCCAGGAAACCAAATATGGCTGTGGTGAAAAAGCCCATCAGAACAGGAAACTGCCCGAACCAGGAATACACAAAGGCATCCATAAAGTTATGGGTATTAGGATCAATTTTCCCGGAAACAATACTTCCTGTGATGATGCCCAGAAAGAAAGGGGTGATAAGGCAGGAATAAACATATACCTTAGAATATAAAGTCTGCATACCGTCATGTATGGCATCATAATGTCTGAAGCCAAACGAGGTTCCTCTCGCAATGATTCCCAGAAGCATAATGATCACAGGAATATAAAGATAGGTTCCTACAAGCGTATAGATATCCGGGAACCCCACAAAGAGGATCACAACAATGAGAACCAGCCACATATGATTGGCTTCCCAGATGGGTCCCATAGCCTGATACATTATTTTTCCTACGCGGCTTTTAGCTCTTTTTCGGGAGAAAAATTCTACGATTCCGGCGCCAAAATCAGCACCGCCCATAATGAAATATAAAAGGGTGCTTATCCATAGAAAAGCTAATACTATATAAAACATAGATGTTTTTTTTTAGATTAATGATAAAATATTAATGGTCTTTTACTTCAGCATCACCAATATCGTATAAGGTTCCCACCATTTTCATCTGACGGTAAAGCAGGTAGGCTACTGTAATTCCCAGAAGAACATAGATCGCTGAAAATATGTAGAAAGAGTAAATCAGACCCGGCATGGGGTTCACAGAATCTTTTGTTTTCATAATCCCATAAATAATCCACGGCTGTCTGCCGACTTCCGTAACCGTCCATCCTGCTTCCAATGCTATAAATCCTGTGGGGATGGCCACTACAAAAAGCTTCAGGAACCAATCTCTGGTAAGCCATTCCTTTTTCCGCCAGTTGGCAAAAATGTAAAGAACGCCCACAAACATCATGAAGGTCCCTAGTCCTACCATGATCTGGAAAGCGAAGTGCGTAACAACTACCGGCGGCCTTTCATCTTTTGGAAAAGCATCCAGCCCTTTTACTTCAGCATTGAAATCTTCAAAGGCCAGAAAACTAAGTCCGCCTGGGATTTTAATAGCATATTTTACAGTTTCTGTTTCTTCATCCGGTAACCCTCCCACAATAAGAGGTACATTCTTTTCTGTTTTAAAGTGAGCTTCCATAGCAGCCAGCTTTGCAGGTTGACGCTTGGCCACGTCTTTAGCAGAAAGGTCACCGCTTAAAGGCTGTAATAGGGCTGCAACAGCTGCAAATATGGCTGCAATACGAAATGCCTTGGTATGAAACTCTACATTTTTCCTTTTTAAAATCATATAAGCATGGGTTCCTGCTACGGCAAAGCTGGTAGAAGCAATAGCGGCCAATACCATATGCAGCGCCTGCAACGGCCAGGCTTTGTTGAACATTGCAGCAATAGGGTCAATATTCAGGTATTGCCCGTTTACATAATCAAATCCCGCAGGGCTGTTCATCCATCCGTTGGCGGCAACCACCAGAATTCCGGAAGCCATTCCGCTCAATCCGACTACAACACCTGTAAACCAGTGGAACCATTTGTTGAAAACCTTTGCACCATACAGATAGAAACCGATTGCAATAGCTTCAATGAAGAAAAAAGTTCCTTCCAGTGAAAAAGGCATTCCGAAAATAGGGCCCGCATGCTTCATGAATTTCGGCCATAAAAGACCCAGTTCAAAAGAAAGTACGGTTCCTGATACAGCGCCGGTAATAAACAGGATTGCCACTCCTTTTGACCAGGCCCGGGCAATATTTTTATAAATTACATTTCCGGTTGTTAAATATCTGAAATGAGCGATTGTCATAAAAAAGGGCATGACCATCGCAATACAGGAGAATATAATATGAAACCCTAGCGTAAACGCCATCTGGGAGCGTGCTGCCATTAAATCGTCCATAAGAAATAGTATTAGTTGTTAATAAAGAAAAATCCTGATCTAATTATTTTTTACTTTTTTTTTAAAAACATATCCCACACTTACATAAGTGATGATAGGGTTCAGGTCTACTTTGATTTTGTATTTATCGATCTGATTGGTCGTTTGGTTATGCGTGGTGAGATACGCATCTACCTTTAGCGGAATGACCGTAAAATTGCCACCTACAAACCAACGGTCTGTAATGGTATAGTTGAGTCCGGAACTGAACACCGGAGTGAAGGCACCACTTACCCGAAGGTCTGTTGGCCCGCCAAGCATTACATCCAGCTGATCATTAACCACCTTACTGTTGGTAAACCAGCAGTATGTAGCTCCTACTGAAGCTGAAATGCTTAGTTTAGGAATGATAGGCTGACGGTATTTAACCTGTAATATAGGAGTCCAGGCTGTTGTTTTGGCGATTTTGCCAAGCGGAGATAATACGTCCCATCCTTTGATATCAAATTCAGGAGGTATTCCGGCGGTGAGTTCTGCCGCCCAGTGATCTGTAAAAAAATATCCTCCCGAAAATCCTAATGTATTGGATTTGCTGAGCCTGACAGCTGTATCAGGTAATTCAACATCTACTGAGGAAGATCCGGTGGAGATCATACGAAGGGTGGAACTTTTTGACTGAGGAGCAAGATACATCCATCCGGCAGTAGCGTAAAACTCTTTGGCTTTCTGTGCCTGGATATCCGTGTTCCACAGAATGGCAATTACTATTGCTATTAATCTCTTTATGAAACGAGACTTTTTCATATCGTGTTTTTTAGTGGTGGTATAATTTTGAGAGCATATGTGGCCCTGATTACATACTGAGATAAAAAGGCTATATATTTATTATTTGAAATGTGTTTTTATGTGGTAAAATGTAAAAAGGGCCGATAATATGCGTTCTTAATTTAGTTGATTAAAATGGCTATACCTGTTAACAATAAATTCTTTTCTCCCTGAAATACGGTTTTCTGTCTACCCGTTACAAGGTCAAATTGTCTGATATGTCCTCCCAGGTCAGCCGTGAATACGGAGTTATGGTCCGGAGCGATGGCCAGTCCGATCACTTCTTTATGGCCTGTTCCGATGATCTCAATTTTACTTTTTCCGATATTTTCCAGTTTGGCGCGGTTTAAGGTGTTCCCTCCCAGAGATTCTTCTCCTCTGTCTGTCCAGTACATATATCCGTTAGCAAGGTCCAGCTCCAGATCAATAGGTTCAGGAAGGTTTTCATACAGAAGCTCTATATCGTCTCTGTTGGTTTCATTTTTTCCCTGAGGCATTTCGATTCTTGCTCTGAAAAGTCTCCCGGTTCCTCCCTTTGCAGGACCTTTCTGAGTCCAGTAGAAGTATCCGGCATCCGGATCAACAGCGATTCCTACACAGTGTCTGTTGGCATCTTCTCTTTGTTCATCTCCTTTTCCTGCTTCTACAAGAGTCTTAATATCACTTCCGTCCAGTTTGGAACTCATTACACGCATTCCCTCGCGGTCACACCAGTAGATCCGTCCGTTTTTTTGATCCAGAGTAAGCTGCTTGGGAGTAACAATATGTCCTACCGGAATAATAATTTTATGATTGGAACCATCAATATTGATACGCTCAATAGATCCGTCGTTATTGTAGAATGTTTCTCCACCGGTAAGAGTTCCCATATTGGTCGCATAAATATAGCCGTTGGTATTATCCACAACAATACCGTCCGGTGCTTTTCCCGGAGTTTCAACCAGAACTTTTGATGAACCGTCTTCAGGATTAATGACTAGAATTTTCTGTCCTAATGCAGCCAGCGCTACAATTGAATAATTAACGTTTTTCATTGCTAGATTTTTTATTTATGAATGTGTTTCTTTTTGTTCAGGTCGAACGATCAGTCTAAGGGTAGGGTCGTTGGTCATAAAGCTGACAAGCCAGTTGGTCGCCAGTTTGAATTTATTGCGGGACCCGGAAATAGGAATGAGGTGTATCAGCAGCCAGGTAAGCCATGCCATAAATCCTTTCATAAATCCTCCTGTTGGAAAATCCACTACCGATTTGAATTTTGCGATGGCTGCCATACTGCCCTTGTCTTTGTATGAAAAGGCTTTTGGTGCTTTTTGCTCAATCATTTTTGGAATATTTTCACCTAATAATGTTCCCTGCTGAATCGCTACCTGTGCAAGCTGAGGATGCCCATTAGGGAATTTGGGATCTGCAGTCTGAAGGCATTGATCTCCGATCGCGAAAATATTTTCAGTGCCCACCACTTTATTGAATTCATCCACCATGATCCGCCGGCCTCTGGTAATAGAGGATTCCGGGAGACCCGGAGCCTGTCTTGCAATAACGCCGGATGCCCATACTAAAGTAGCTGTAGGAATTTCCTGACCGTTATTCAGGGTGACAATATCGTTATTATAATCATTCACCAGCGTATTCAGGATAACATTTACACCTCTGTCTTTAAGAACTTTCAGAGCTTCTTGCTGAGATTTCTGGCTCATAGGTCCCAATAAAGCATTGGAGCCGTCTATCAGATAAATTTTCCCCACTCCTTCTATCAGATTCGGGTAATCTTTTGAAATGATATTGCGCGACATATCAGACAGCATTCCTGCGACTTCCACTCCTGTGGCTCCTCCTCCTGCAATCACAATATTCCTCAGTTTTTTCTCTTCTTCAGTGTCGTTGGTGATGGTTGCCTTTTCCAGGGTAAGCAAAAGCTGGTTCCGCAAGGCCACAGCATCATTAATGTTTTTCATGGGAAAGGCATTTTCTTCAATATTCTTGTTTCCAAAAAAATTGGTCTCGGTTCCCATAGCCAAAACAAGATAATCATAATTCAGGTACCCTTTATCTGTTTCTACAATGTTGAACTGCTGATGAATCATAACCAGAGATCCCAGATGGAACTCTACATTCGGCTTCCCCTGAAACATTTTACGAAAAGGATAGCTGATGTTGGACGGCTCGATAAAAGCGGTGGCTACCTGGTAAATCAGTGGGGGAAAGAAATTGTAATTATTGATATCTACCAGCGTAATATCAATGTCCGGATTTCTGGCTAATTTCTGGGCAAGATTGGTTCCTGCAAAGCCACCTCCTACGATGATAACTTTTTTCATATGTATGTGTTAATTTAATGTGAGCTTTTTAATAATTCAATGGCTGAATTGTTGGTTTTTTATCCGATATAATGAATTATTTTTTCTGATCACTCAAAGGTATTAATGAATAGCTCCTAATGTGTTATCTGAAATTCTCTTTTAATGGTCCATAGTTCGCCACATGAAGAGCTCATCCTTTAGGGTTGATTTATAATTTGTTATGATGTGTTTTTTTGATAATAAATTTTAATTGTAAAGTAAAAAAATCCTCATGAGATATTAACTTAAATAGTGGATTAAATTACGTGATGACGGGTGAAATAAAACACTTAAAAAAAACTATAGAAATTTGTTTTATGAAATGACTTTTTTTTATCTATTTCGACATCTTTAATCGATAATTGATTAACACGGCAATGATAAAATAAAAGCCTGCCGTAAGCCATAACTGGCCCCATAAATCGGTGATATCGCCCAATCTTGCCTGAAACTGGCTCAGACAAAGGAATCCACGGGCTCCTAATGTAGAAGGAAAAACATAGGCAAGCACCTTTACCCATTCAGGAAAAGCTGCTACAGGCCAGGAAATTCCCGTAAGAAAAACAGCCGGAGTAGATATAAATGTTACCGACATGGCGG
This sequence comes from Chryseobacterium sp., assembly GCA_031277615.1. GTDB lineage: Bacteria > Bacteroidota > Bacteroidia > Flavobacteriales > Weeksellaceae > Chryseobacterium. The sequence goes on from JAITMC010000026.1 coordinate 27,862, forward strand.
CATCTTCTCTTCTTTTAAAAATTCCCATCAATGAAAACCCCAGGAAGATAACCGCAAGAAAGAAAGGGATGAGGTATACGATCACACTCCAGTAGCTGCTCCTGAAAGGCAGCTTAAAAACGGTAAAGGCAATACCGCATATTGATGAAAACACGAGAATACACAGCAAAAGATAAGCTAATGCTCTGCCTATAAGTACCGGAATGATCCTGATATGAATGGATTCTGGAATGTTGTACAATTTAAAATACTGATTCTTCTCCCGGAACGTCCCGCTCAGAACCCCGATAGATGTTAAAAGCAAAGTCTGTAAAACCACCAGATAAACTACCGGAAGAAGAAAGGTTCCGTAGCCGCCATAAGGATTGAAAACCGGCTTGGAAATAGCAGCCACCGATCTCCGCGAGCCTACACTGTTTTCATAGTTTAATCCGCTATGCAAGCTTTTATTGATTTCCAGCTGTGCATTGAATACGCCGGTCACAGAAGCGGCAGCACCGGCAACCGCTTTATTATGAAGCATATTGGAAGCATCACTGTACAATGACAGAGACGCCTGATAACCACGGGACAACTTTTGTTCAAAATCCTCGGGAATGACCAGAATACCAAATACTTTTCCTTCATGAAACTGTTTTTTGGCCTCGTTCATATCGGTAGATACCGAAAATACTTTTACCTGCTGGGTGGCATTCAGCATCCGGATAAGGTTTCTGCTCATGCTGCCTTTATCCAGATTGACTACGCTAATCGGAGTTTTTTCTATGATTTCCCCGTTATAAATGGAGCTATTTAAAAAAGCTACAATGAAAGTCATCACCAGAAAAGTACTCTTCAACGCCTTATCGCTAAAAAAATGAAGCAGTTCTACCTGACAGGCACTGAACATGGCTCTGACCGCTCTGTACAATATATTATTCTTCATAGTGTCCTTTTTGCAATTGATAACTGAATTTTTTTAAGGAAAGCAAACCTATCAGGGCAAAAACAGCAAAACCAATGATATACGGCAGGGATTCTACCAGAGGCATTCCTTTGATTGCCGTATTGATAAGCATCCTGGCATAGGATGAAAACGGAAATATCGAATCGAGAATCTTAATGGCTGTAGGCATCCCTTCCTGCGGAAACGTATATCCACTGAAAGAAAACGCCAGCGAAGAATATCCGCCACCCGTTGCACATAAAGACCTGAAATCTTTACTGGTCGTTACAAAGAATATGGCTATCAGCTGATAAACAACGATCAGGATCAGATTAAGCAGATACACATTCACTACCGGAGTATTGAGTGGAATGGCCAGATAGCCGAACAGATAGGCAGTCATCAGAAAAGCCAGTATGGAAAAAATAAAAGTATAAGGAAGGATCTTTCCGAAATAAGCTGCAATGACATTGTCACCGCTCAGGTTATACAATTGCCGCCCCTGATTGTACTTCAGAACACTTCCCAAAATATACAGAGTAGTGATCATCACTGTAAGCTGAAGCACCATTGGAAAAAACGACAGACAGAGATAATACGCATAATTCAGAAAAGGGTTGAATAAGGTATGTGACCGCATCACAACCGGCTGGATCATTTCTTTGGCCTGAAGTGGAGAAGAGCCTTTTTTCATAAGGACATTCACTTTGGCTGAGGCGGCAAAACCTCCCACGGCAGCATTAAAGCCTTTACTTACAATACCGGCAGGGGTCATATAGTGATTATTGACATACAACACCACCTGCACTATTTTTCCTTTGCTGATATCTTTTTGAAAATCATTGGGAATAATGACCAAACCGATCACTTTACTGGTCCGGATCAGCTTCAAACCTTCCTCCTCATTCTGGACCTCATGGGTAAAGTTTAAAGAAGAATTGGCCGAGATCTGCCTTTTAAGTTCTCTGGATACCGAGGTTTTATCTTCATCCAGAACGGCCAGAGGAAGCTTTCTAAGCACTCCGTCTCCAAAAATAGAAGCGTACAGGATAAAGATGACCACAGGAACACCCAACGTCCAGAGAATAATAGAAGGCTTTTTAATAATGGTTTTCCATTCTGTAAAAAATACCTTCCAGAAACCATTTTTCATTGTATTCATCTTGGTGGATTATAAGGTTACAGAAGGGATGAGAACACTCATTCCCGGACGGAATCCCTCAATTTTCCGGGTAGGGTAGGCTTTGATTTTAAATGTTCTCATATCAAATCCTCCTTTGGTCTTGGTAGCGGTCCATGTGGCAAAATCACCCAACGGAGCAATATACTTTACCTGAAGTTCAATTTTTTTATTGTTAAGGGCAGGAACAACGCCTTCAAATTTGCTGTTCATCCTGAAATTATTCATGTGGTCTTCCCGGATATTGAGTACCACCCAGATGTCATTAAGGTCTACCAGTGTTACCACCGGATAACCTGCATTCACCAGCTCACCCGGATTAGGAAAATACTGATTGATTTCACCGTCTGCCGGAGCCAGAATATTAATTTCGTCACGATATACATTCACTTCTTTTACTGCACCTTCCGCCTGTCTCATGGTAGCAGCGGAAGCATTTTTATCTTCTGTTCTGGCTCCGTTTTTGGCCAGCAGATAATTGCTGTAAGCAGCTTTTTCCTGTTCCCGTGATGCATTTCTCTGCCCTTTTGCTTCATCTCTTTTTTGTGCCGGAACTACTTTTTCCTGATACAGATTTTCCATTCTTTTGTAAGTGGTTTCTGCCAGATCGGCTGCGGCTTTGGCCTGCTGCCAGGTATTGAAGGCTCCCTGTACCTGTTCGTACCGGGTCCCGTTCAGGGCTTTATCATATTGAGCAGTCGCAGCTTCTTTTGCCGATTGCGCCTGAATCAGCTTGGCATCCAGTTCAGGGCTGGATAGAACAGCCAGCAGCTGCCCTTTTTTTACCGTCTGTCCTTCCATAGCCTTTTTACTTTCCAGTCTTCCGGTTACTTTAGGGGCAACATGGATTTCAGTAGCTTCGGCCTGACCCTGTAAATAATCCTGGGTCGGGCTGGTAAGAAAATAAACGGATACAGCAGCGATCGCCCCGAATATTAATATGGTGATGAGGATATTAACGAATGTAACTGATTTTTTCTGGTTCGTTGCCATTGTAATAAATTTTAGTGAGTTATGTTTTTTTAATTCGTGTTTTGCATATAATCACTGCTCATGCCGCAGATTTCAAACAGCTTGGCGAGGTTGGAGTCGTAATCGGTATAGGCTTTCAGCTGTTCTATTTTTTTTCCCGAAAGATCCAGTTCAGCATCAATCACATCGGTAGAGGTAGACATCCCTTCTGCAAAAGAGGTTTTCCGTATTCTTACCAGCTCTTTGGCAAGGGTGATCGACTGATCCAGGGCCACGATCTGTTCTTTTGACTTTTTGAGCTCGTTGTACAGCTTTTCAACATAGGTTTTAATGTCGGTCTGAAGCTTTTCCCTGGACATTTCGATGCTCTCCTTTTCGCTTTTTGCTGCCAGGATCTTGTTCTTTCTTCCGAAACCGTCAAAAAGATCATAGGTTACCATCACCCCCACGGTTAAAGGATTCTTTACCAAAGGATAATTATGGGAGGCGATGATCTTCTGCCCGGTTAAGGCAACATTCGGAAGATAATTGGCTTTTTCTGCATTGATCCCTTCCTGGGCGATTTTCTCCAGAAGTTTTAATTTTTGGATCTGTGCATAATTGGAAACAGCCTTTTCTTTATATTCGTTCAGAGAATCCATTTTTTCCTCAAGAAAAAAAACAGAGGTAAGGGTGAACTCTTCTTCAGTTTCCAGAGTAGCCGCAAGGGCAGTTTTTGCGAGCTGAAGATCTTTTTTAGCCGCTAATAGCTGTCTTTCAGCTTCCGCTACTGCTACTTTTGCCTGTAGAACCTCAACACCGGCCACAATGCCGTTCCTTTCCAGTTTCAGGGCATTGGATAAATGAACGTTCATTACTTCCAGCACATTTTCTTTTACAGTAACAGCTTCTTCAGCCAGTTTGGTGTTGAAATAGCGGTTAGCCAGCTCTGAAATCAGACCTTGTTCAGCATTGGTTTTGTCTACCCGGGCGATCTCGGAGTTAATTTTTGCCGTATTAATGGCCGCTCTTATTTTTCCCCCTGTATAAATTGGCCAGCTCATCGATATTCCTCCGAAGACCATATCTTTTTTCTGAAGAGAAAAATTCCAGTCACCCAGAATAGCGGGGGAAGGAAGCTCAAGAAGGGCTCCAAGCTGGTCTCTTTTACCATTCAGATTAAGCCTTGATGCCTTGTCGGAATAGGTCCCGGTTCCAAATGCTTTAAAATGAGGAAAAAGTAAGCTTTGTGAAGCCTTTATCTTGTAATGGGAAAGCTCTATTTTTTTATCATTAATTTTTACCTCGATATTTTTTTCCATCATCATATTTCTGGCTTCGGAAAAACTGAGCGCAGACTGGGCGTGTAAGCAGGTTGCTCCGGAAAATACCATGATAAACTTTACCAATAGTTTCATTGCAGTTATTTTATAATTAATCAATTTTAATCGGACAATGAATCATTGTAAATAGAGAACTGTATTCTTATATGTCTTGATAATGAAATAACAGATTTTTTCTGCAGGGCCATATCCCGGTCGGGGATCATACAATGTAAATTCTTTACCGTAAAGCCGGCATTTATCTTTTATAAATAATAGTTGATGATCCGTATTTTTAACAGTTATTATTTAACAATCGATCAATGGTGCTAAATTATCATTGATTTAAGGATAACAGCTTATTTGAAAGTAGCTTAATGTAGTCCGAAAGTATCTTTGTTCCGAAAGGCATCCGGGAACAGATAAAAAGTATTGCTAATAATAAGAGCCTGTTTAATTTTTATTTAAAGAAAAACGTGTACATGATTATCAGTCTTTGGGGTTCTTTTAGCTTCGTTGAACCTTGAATTTGGGATTAAAAAAATTCCCACAGAATACACGAATTTCACGGATGTTTGTGTATATTTTCTTTTGCAGATTTTACTGATGAAGTTTTATGCTTATCAATAAGCTTCGGCGAATCAACGGAGTTGATTCCCACTTTGCCCCCTAAAAATCAACGGTATTTTTCTTAAACTTTGTGTGGTAAAAAAACATCATCAGTACATCATCTTCATTCTTGAAGAATATGATTAAGATAAAGATTTTGAATGTTCTACAAAAATTAAATTTAGAAACTTAAACAAGCTCTAAGGAATATAAAATCAGACTGTCGGAAAAGGGAATAAAAAAAGCAGAGATCAGTTCTCTGCTTTTTCTTTTTTTACGGCCTGGTTCATCGTGAGGATAATCCCCAGAAGGAAGAGGGCAATAATCAGATAGCGCCAGGAGAGGCCGCTTTGATCGGTAACGGTTCCGCTTACGGAAATAATAAAGCTGGTGACCGAGGTGATCACATATACAAGTCCTCCCATGAGACCTCCGGCGGTTCCTGCATTTTTAGGAAAGTACAGCATACTCGTCGTAAAGAATGAGGTAAACAGAATTCCTGAACAGATATGAATGAAGAACGCAAAAGGTACCATGATGAAAAGGCTCTGTGTAAAACTGCTCGTGATAATGAGTCCGGCAATCAGAATCAGCTGAAGAATAATAGGCTGTAAAATTCTTTCCTTAAAATCAAGCTTAAGTCTGCGCTTTCCTATAAAACCGCCGATCATCCATGAAAATCCAAGAATCAGCGTACAGTATCCGATCACTACCGGAGTGAAATGAAATGTATTCTCAATAATAAAAGGTCCGGTAATATTGAACAGCATCACAATGGAATAGCTGAGTCCCAGAATAATAATTCCCAGCATAAAAATACGGTTCTTCAGCATCATCTTATACAGGCTGATATTCTCTGAAAGATCCTGCTTTTTCTTCTGAGGAAGGCTTTCCCCGCTGAAAAACCATTCAAAGAGGAACAGAATTCCCGCATACAGCGCCAGGAAATGGAAATTAGCATGCCAGTTGAACATTTTTTCAAGATAACCGCCCAGAAAAGGAGCCAGGATAGGACCGCAGGACCATGTAATGGTGAAATAGCTCAGATAATGTTTCACTTTTTCCGAGTCATAAATATCTACAAATATAGCCCGGGTAGCCACAACAAGAACAGAGACGGCCATTCCCTGAAGGATCCGCAGAAGGCAGATCAGGAAAATACTGTCCGTCATGGTGATCAGGATGCTGCTTATAATCAGCAGGAATAAAGCCAGCAATTTCGGGCGGTAACGGCCGATGCTGTCCAGGATTCCTCCTACAAACAGCTGAGAGATTCCGTAGCTTAGCAGATAGGAGGTTAAAGTAATCTGAATATCTTTTTCAGAAACCTGCATTTCCTTGGCCATGGAAGGGAAGGAAGGGAGGTAAATATCTGTGACAAACCCCGAAAGCGGAATCGACACAAAAGCCATGATCGTTATTAATCTGATGCGTTTCTCAGATGCTTCTTTCATCAACATAATCATTCATTTTTTACGATACAAAAGTAATTCAGGAATGCGTCGGTTGAATTTTAAAAGACAAAGTAAAAATTACAAAAATCAAATAATCACAAAGCGTTCTTAAATTTCAGCGGCGACACATCGGCATACTTTTTAAAGAAATTGTTGAAATGGGAAGGCTGATCAAATCCAAGGGTGTAGCCGATTTCTGCAATATCCCAGTTGGTATATTTCAGCAGGCTTTTGGATTCCTCAAACATTCTTTCCTTAATGATCTGTGTGGTCGTAAGCTGGGTTACCGATTTTACCGAAGAATTTAAATGGTTCACATGCACATTCAGATGATCTGCAAAATCAGAGGCGGTTTTCAGAGCCAGGGGATAGGCAGGGGAGTCCAGGGGAAACTGTTTGTTGAGCAGTTCATCGAATAAACGATAGAGCCTGATATTGGCCGGAAGCTCATTGGGATTGATGTCGTCCACCCTGTTTTCCAATGCCAGATGCAGAACGGAAGCCAGATGGCTTTTAATACTGCTGCAACGGAACGGATAAGCCGAATTATTCATCCGGTAGATCTGATCAAAGTAAAGTGTAGCCAGCTGAGTCTGTTCTTCGGTTAAAAAAACAACCGGCTTACTCCATTCCTTGAACAGCGAAGTTTTCTTGAACAGGTTGAATTCAGAATTTCCATTAAAAAATTCCTGGTTGAAAAGACAGAAATAGCCTTCCTGAAAATCCCCGTCACATTCCCATGAATACGGAATACTGGGTGAAGGAAAGAACAGGGCCGGCCGGTCGATATACAGTTGATGAGCTCCATAATGAATCGTCCCTTTTCCGATGATAAAACTGATCTTGTAATAATCACGGCGGTTGTAAGGGCTTTTGAAACTGCAGTATTTCCGCATGGAGATGTTGAAGTGTGATTTTCCGGTCACAAAATCTTCCGTGTCAAACATTTTGATCTGGTCTTTCCGGATGCGTCTGTAATAATCTTCGATGGTTTCCAGCTGATCACTCATAAGATTGAAATTATAAAAATCAAAGATACGTAAATAGAGTGAAACTGAAGGCTAAAAGTTTTTAAGCCTCCTGTCAAGAGAAAAATATGTCACTTGTTCCCGGATTTTTTAAATGGGTTGCGAATTCATTCTTCCATCATCCCTTTTACAGCTTCTATTACCTCAGATCTCAATGGTTAATACCGATGAAGGAAGCTGAAAAGGTCCTGCTTTGGCATCTGCCACTACTTTGAAACCTGCTTCCTTTAAAAACTCCAATAACGGATCATGTGCCAGCATATTGATCCATATCACATCCGTAAAGCTTGCCGCTGATCTGCATTTTTTCCATAATGACTGTCTCGTTTCCGGTGAATCATATTCCGGAAGAATTACAAAACTGATTTCCGTGCTTCTTTTCCCGTCAGTAATTCCTGGATATACGGAACCGCTTTTAATGATGCTGTAGCCCACCGGTTTCTGGTCTGCATAGGTCATGATAAGCTGATTGGAAAGATCATTCAGATCGTTGATCATCTTGCGCGGATCTATTTTTTCAATATAATGCCTGATGTCTTCTTCAGAAACAAAGTCCCTGTGCTGCGTATACACCGAAGAATCGATGATGGATATAAGATCAGAAATTCCCTCTTCAGAACCTACTGTAAATTTTGAAATGATCTCCATGCGTCTTTTTTATTCAAAATTAGAAGATTATTCCATTCAAAAGGGGTACAGTTGAGTTAAATTTAACCGGTACAGCTGTTAATTTTTTAAATTTGTGCAGTACAGTTTTAAAAGAAGCGACGATGAAGGCCTATAAATACGAAGTTTTTACCTCACTTATTGAAGCTCAGATCAGGAGCAGAATCCTTGTGAAAGGTCAAAAACTTCCTTCTATCCGGGATATTAAAAACAAATACAGCCTGAGTACCAGTTCTGTTCAGAATGGTTTTGAATACCTGATGATCCACGGATTGGTGGAAAGCAGGCCCCGTTCCGGATATTTTGTAGCCTATGCTCCGGAAAATAACAGCATTCAGAGGAAAACCCATCTGATTCCCGTGGTAAGAGATCCCGGGTTTGCCAGAAACGTAATGTTTACCTCAGCCATCAGTAAAAATTCCGAATCAGGTTCCTTTAATACTGCTGCACCGGGGGATCTGCTGGTTCCACAGAAACTGATCCTGAGAACTATGCAGGAAGTCATCCGTGAAAAAGGAGCTGCATTATTGAGGTATTATCCGTCTGATGGGCTTCCTGAACTGAAAAAGCAGATCGCCGTTGATTCCGGTCTGAATCCTGATCAGATCATTATTACCGACGGTGCGCTGCAGGCTATGACGATTGCTTTAAGTACCGTAACTATTCCCGGAGATATCGTGGCTGTTGAAAGTCCCTGCGTTTTTTCTGTTCTGGAGGTTCTGGCGGGTCTCGGACTAAAAATAATGGAAGTTCCCGTTCATTATGAAAACGGTTTTGATACGGAATTTCTAAAGAAGATTTGTGATGAGCATAATATCCGGGCTGTTGTGGTGACCCCCAATTTTCATAATCCTACAGGGATCGTGATGAGTGATGAAGCGAAAAAAGAACTGACGGCTATCGCTTTCACCTATAATATTCCGGTTATTGAAAATGACATTTACGGAGACCTTTATTTCAGTGGAAAAAGACCGGCGACGATCAGCTGTTTTGATGATTCGGGACTGGTGATGACGGTTTCTTCATTCTCAAAAACACTGGCTCCGGGCATCCGTTTAGGCTGGCTGTATGCCGGACGCTTCTATTCCCAGGCTGAAAGGTCCAGATTTGTTTTGGGAAGATCCGTTTCTCCGGTTTATCAGGAGCTGATGCTTAAGCTTCTTCAGAAAGGCCGTTATGAAAGGCATCTGCGCCCGTTCCGGAATCAGCTGAAACGGCAGGCCATAGAAGTATTGGCTGCTTTATACCGTTATTTCCCTGAAGACTCCTATTTCCACAGTCCACTGGGCGGTTACAGCATCTGGGGAAGATTGCCGGAAGAAGTGGATGCCGAAGCTTTTTTTGAATACTGCGGAAAGAACGGGATCTGGTTTGCTCCCGGAAGTACATTTTCCCTGACCGATACCTACAGGCAACATTTCAGGATTATTTTTGCAGACCGGATAACTACCGAGAGCTTTATTTTACTGGAAAAAGCAGGGAAGAAATCAAAAGAGCTGTTGTCCCGGTAATAGGTTAACGCAGAATATATTGGCTTTCTGCACTTTGTTCCGCCTGAAGCTGGGGAATTTCATCCCGTATTTTAAACTGGAAACCTTTGATCCATTTTTCATTGATAAGATCAATATCCTCTCCGCTGAGAATATGTTTCTGAAAAAAATAGGAAATGTCTTTGTCAAGGTACTTCTGGGCAAGTTCCAGGAAAAGTTCATCGGTAAACTTAAGCTTCTTTTCGGTACACATCTTCAGAAGCTCCTGCATCAGGTCGTCCAGTGATTTTTTATAATGGCTTTTGAACAGGATCTGGTTATCCAGCCAGAACGCGAAAACAGCTCCGCGCCGGTAGGGCACCTTCTCTGTATTACGGCTTTTCCAGAAATCATCTTTGATTTTATAATTCGGGATGTTTCGCTGTGGATTTTTCCAGTGGTTCCGGATTACTTCTTCATTGATAAGCTTCTCCCATTCCTGAAAAGTGATATCTTTTGACCTCAATCTGTTTTTATAGGTATAATAATCTGTAAACCCTTCGCTGAACCAGTAATTAAGTTCCTCATGCTTATTGCTGATGGTGGTTCCGATCCAGTCATGCATCATTTCGTGATAGAGAAGATAAAGGTAGCTGCTCTTATTGTTGAAAGGATTATTGGTTCCCTGGATGATAAAAGCATTTTTTATGGCAGATCCTGTGGTGCTGTATCCTTTGAAGAGGCTGTCGTTCTGGGAAACGGTAGGTGTCATGGTTACGGTAAAATAATCTTTATCGTAATCTTTCCAGAAGTCACGTTGGGACTGTACTGCTTTTTTCAGATTGGAAAACAGAAAATCGTCGGAAAAACCGTTGTTCCACTGATCACGGATGGCAAAATAAACAGGCTTGTCGTGAACCTTGAAGTCGTAAATCCGATAATCGCCGCCTACAAAAAGAGAATTGTAGAAACCTTCCCAGAGAACTGTTCTGATCTTTTGTTTGCGGATCTGGCTGGCAAAGGTATTGTGGATTTTGAAATGCTCCGGAAACCCGATCCATTCAATAGAGAACTCAAATTCCTGATCATCCGGGGCTTTGGTGAAAGATGAAGGAACCATAAATAAGCTTTTCCCAAGTACATGAAAAAAATGATCCTTAATCCGCGGACGGTTGAAAACATTGTAGCCCGGATCTTTAAAATCCTGTTTGATCCTATAGGTAAATGAAACCTTATGGGTGTTTTGATGGTGAACTTTAAGCTCATCTTTCTCCGGCTTAACCTCAAAACGGATCCCCGGATTGTCTTCCTGAGGCAGAATAACAGTCTTAAACAAATCTTTTTCGCCCCAGTTTTCATTGCTGTAATAGAAATCGGTTATCTCTGATGCATTTTTCCCTTTATAGTCAACCTGTACTTTCAGGCCATTCTGCTCAAGATTTGGGTCATAATATACTTTATAGCTGATCTTGTTCTGAGCATACAGGTATAGCGGAAAAATAAAGACTATCAGGAATAATTTCTGAATCATGGGTCAATTGTTTTTTTCAAATTTAATTAAATAATTAAGATCAAACAGAGGTTCCGGATGTTGTTTTTAAGAGAATATTGAAATATGGCTGTCGTTTTTACAGTTGAAATTCTGACAAAATATATTTAAAACCGGAAAGAGAATTTGGGCTGAAAATGTCTTTTCCTGGTGATTGAAGTACCACAATTTTAAAAACAGAACCGAAATTTTGATAAAAACATGAAATTTTGTTGATGAAACCGCATTTTTTTTCATTTGCAGTTAGGCTGGAATCACCATAAAACCTATATTTGCAGCCTAAATTTTAAAAATAATGAAAGAACTAATTGAAAAAATCAACGCAGAATTTGAAGCGTTCGCAACAGAGGCTAACCAACAGGCAGAAAAAGGAAACAAAGCTGCAGGTACAAGAGCTCGTAAATCAGCTTTAGAACTTAGCAAACTGTTCAAAGAATTCAGAAAAGTTTCTGTAGAAGAAGCTAAAAAATAGTTCAGTTCCTAAGCCGGCTTTCTAAGCCGGTTTTTTTATGCCTTTTTCTTTAAGGAATTGATACTTTTCCGACTGTTAAAGTTTCATAGCTTCCAGCATTTCTTTGCCAAAACAGGAGGTCAAAAGTTAAATACTATTAAATTATATTAAAGAACACTTCGGTTTGCGTTTCTGCCTATATATTTGTGATATTGATTTTTTAATTAATGAACTGATATCCAATGAAACATGTTTACTTTCTTTTGGTTCTGTTTTTCGGGCTTTTTCCTGCTCAAAAACTTAAAGTTGTGGACTCCGAAACCGGAGGTCCTGTTCCCAATGCAAGAATTCTCCTCAATAACCAGATCGTCTATACCAATGAAGACGGATATGCTCCCGTGAATGCGGAGGCTGCCAACTTTGAAATTTCGGCATCAGGCTTTCAGAAAAAAAAGGTAAGAGCCTTTAATCCGGTGGTCAGAATAAAACCTGTTTACAAAGATATCGGGGAAATAAAGATTGTGGATGTAGACATCAGAAAGTTATTTCAGGATGTCAGTAAAAATTATCATAAAAGATATTACAATGAGCCGTCTCTGTATGACGTGGTGTACAAAGAGAAAAGAATAGATAACGATAAGCTTTACTTTCTGGTGATCGCCGAAACCAAGCTGTGGAGCAAAAGCAATCAGTACAACTACCGGGACGGAATTCGCCGGAATTATGATGAAATCCTTCAGATGCAGCTGAATAACGTAAAATACCTCAAAAACCTAAAGTCTGACAGTATTTTTATTGTCAATACCAATGAATTTTCCCACGAATATATGGGCAATTATTTCTTCAGCTTTGAGCTGAACCGCACATTAGGCCACTTAAAAAACAGAGATACCAAATTTACCGGAAGAATGATCTTTGAAGAAGGAGATGAGCAGCTGATCACGTTTAAAATAAAATCGGGAGCCGGCATCGATATGAAGGGGGAATTCAGGTATAACAAAGCCGATAAGGCCATTACCTACTTTGAAATTCATTATCTCCAGACCAATTTCCCAATGATCAGGAGGAAAACCGCCGATGGCAGAGAATATGATTATCAGCTTGGAGATGCGTCGCTTATTTTTGATTTTTATAAAAAAGACGGAATGTATGTTCCTGCACTGAGCAAAATGAAAGGAGAGAAGTATGTTGCTATTTACAACGGGAAAAGACACGAACGTGAATTCAGCCGGGAGCTTATTTACAATACTTTCGCTAAGTCTGATGATAGAGGGCTTAATCCAAAAGTAGACTTCAGCAAAAACATCTGGGAAAATGTTCCTGTAAAAGAAAAAAAACAAGGGACGATTCTTTTATCTGAAGAAGAACAGGCCTTCTTAAACGACAAATAAACTTCAAAGAAATGCTCCTTTTGACTTCGCTGAATTTTCGGTTTGTGGTTAAAATAATTTCCCACAGATTCCGAGGATTTCACTGATGTTTGCGGTATTTTTTCTCGCGCAGATTTTGCAGATGGCGCAGATTTTTAAGACCTTTAGTGCACTTTTATACGCAATGGATTAAACTTAAAGGTTACTTATGTGTTCAAAGCTTTTGTGGTTAAAAGAATCCCCCACGAATCCCATGAGTAACACTGATGTTTGTGGATATTTTTTCGCACGCGGATTTCGCTGATTGAGCAGATTTTTTTACCTCACAGTTAATAAACCTGTTAAAAATCTTTGATGTTCTTGCATCCTTGCGTTTTCCACCGTATCCCATCGATTACCAGATTTTTATGAATTCTAAATTTTGCAGATCTTACGAATGAGCTCATTTTTTGTATAAATCACCTCATACAGGCTATTTTCCTTTTATTATCTGCTTAAATTCCTTTATCTTTAAGCAATCAATAAAGGTTATGAAGATAAATAGATTTTTTGCAGTGCCGGCAGTTGTGCTGGCAGCCCAGTTCTCATGGGCTCAGATCAAGGTAGATTCTAAAGAAAGGCTTAATCCTGTCGTAAAAAGTTTTGTAGATGAGGTCAACAGCAATTCACAGCTGGAAAGTCTTGCGTATGAGCTTCTGGACGGGATCGGACCGCGTCTTGTGGGAACTCCTGAAATGCTGGCTGCCAATGAGTGGTCTGCAGATAAACTCCGTTCATGGGGAATTGAAGCCAATTTACAGCAGTTTGGAACCTGGAAAGGATGGCAGAGGGGGATTACCCATGTAGACATGGTATATCCGCGAACGAAATCATTATCGGCGACACAGCTTGCCTGGAGCCCGGCTACCAAAAAGGCTGTGGAAGCGGAAGTGGTGGTGATGCCGAAAGTTTCCTCTAAAGCAGATTTTGATCAATGGCTGCCTTCTGTAAAAGGAAAGATCGTTCTGATGGCGCAATATCAGAAAATCGGGCGTTCCGATGAGCAGATCAAGGAATTTGCAACTACTGAGCTGTATGAAAAGCTTAAAGCAGAAAAAGAACAGGCAGCTAAAGATTTCAGTGCCTATGTAAAGAATATCGGTTATGACAATAACACCCTTCCCGAAGCTTTGGAAAAAGCAGGAGCTGCGGGAATTGCTATTTCAAACTGGACCGGAATTATGGGAGCCAACAGGATTTTCGGAGCTAAGACTACTAAAATTCCTATGATTGATATTGATGTGGAAGATTATGGAATGCTGTACAGAATGGCTGAAAAGGGGGCAAAACCTAAAATTAAGATCGATGCTCAGTCGAAGGTGCTTCCTGATGCAAAAAGCTTCAACACAATCGGAATGATCAGAGGAAAGGAAAAACCGGATGAGTATGTTATTCTTTCGGCTCACCTGGATTCATGGGATGGAGCGCAGGGGGCAACCGACAACGGAACGGGAACGATCACGATGCTTGAAGCCATGAGAATTCTGAAAAAATATTATCCCAATAATAAAAGAACGATTGTGCTAGGACTTTGGGGCAGTGAAGAACAGGGTCTGAACGGATCCAGAGGATTTGTCGCCGACAATCCGCAGATCATCAAAGGAGTACAGGCTGCTTTCAATCAGGATAACGGAACCGGACGTGTGGTGAATATCAGCGGACAAGGGTTTGTAAAAGCTTACGACTATATCGGAAAATGGCTTGACGGGGTTCCGAAATCGGTAAGAAGCCATATCAAAACCGACTTCCCGGGAATGCCTGGCGGGGGAGGTTCCGACCATGCTTCCTTTGTGGCTGCCGGAGTACCGGGATTCTCTTTAGGTTCTCTGAACTGGGGATATTTCGGATATACATGGCATACTACAAAGGATACTTATGATAAGATCGTTTTTGATGAGGTGAAAAACAATGTGGTTCTGACAGCAGCGTTAGCCTATATGGCTTCAGAGGATCCTGAATTCACCAACAGGGAAAAGAGAGTGATGCCTCAGGATGATAAAGGAGAGGCCATGAAATGGCCGGAAGCAAAGGAACCGAGAAGAGATTCCAAAGATTTTAAATAATAAAGAAAGAACCTGTTTTATAATGAATCAACAGGTTAACAGATAGAAAAAGAGACTGCTTCCGTGGGAGGCAGTCTCTTTTTATGTTTAATCCGGAATATTTATATAGCCTGTATAATAAAGGGTTATCTGTTTTAGCCTTATTTTTTTAATGACCACTCAATTAACTTCCAGCCTCTTTTCTTCCAATCCCTTCAAGATAAAGTTTCAGATCTGAAAATACAGAAACAGAGGAAACATTTTCCCGGGAATCCAGTTTTCCGAAACCATATTCACAGAAGATAAAAGGCAGCTCATTTGACATGGCAGACTTGTAATCTGTCTGGGTATCGCCGATGTACACCGAGTTGTCGGGCAGCATCTGATTTCTTTCCATAATGAGCTTTATATTCTCTGCTTTGGGCTTTCCGGTCCTGCCATGAGATTCAAAATCTGTGAAAAGACTGTTGAAGTTATAAAAGTCTAAAAAAGCCTCAATATAGCCGTCCTGGCAATTGCTGACAATGAACAGACGGTAATTTTCAGAGAGGCTTTTTAATGTACTTTCCACTCCTTCATACAGAATTCCGCCCTGGGCGCGCAATACTTTGCTTTCATGTTCCGAAACCTCCGCAAGGATGGCTTTAAGCTCCTGATCTGTAATTCCGGGAGCAATATCTCTTACAATATCTTCCGTAAGAAGCCCCATATACTGATCCATATCTTCGGGCCTTAGGGCTTTTTCAATAAACTGATGCCGCATCAGAACATCGTTCCATATATTGATAATGGACGCCCGGGAATCCCATAACGTTCCGTCTAAATCGAAAATTAAGTTTTTATATTTCATGAGTGATTTTTTACTGGACAATTACAATTCGGGGTGTTTATAGAATCATGCTCAGCTGAACTCTTTTTCTGGCTTCATCCACTTCAGTTACTTTTACCCTTACATGCTGATGGAGTTTTACCACTTCATTCACGTCGGATACAAAGCCGTCTTTCAGCTGCGAAATATGAACAAGGCCGCTTTCCTTAATGCCTAAATCCACAAAACATCCGAAAGCGGTGATATTGTTCACAATTCCCGGAAGGATCATCCCTGTTTTAAGATCCTTAATGCTTTTTACATGAGGATCGAACTCAAATACCTTGGCTGCTTTTCTCGGATCCAGACCCGGCTTTTCAAGCTCTTTCAAAATATCTTTGATGCCTAAAATACCGATATCTTCCGTGATATACTGTTCAGGTTTTACCAGCGCAATTTTTTCTTTGCTGGCAATCAGCTCATGGGTTTTAATGCCCAGGTCTTTAGCCATTTTTTCTACAATGCCATAAGCTTCAGGATGTACGGCTGAATTATCAAGAGGGTTTCTGGCATTTGAAATTCTGACAAACGCCGCCGCCTGCTGGAAAGCTTTTTCCCCAAGTCTCGGTACTTTTTTAAGCTGCTTACGGTCTTCAAATGCTCCGTTTTCAGCCCGGTAATTCACAATATTTTCTGCCATTTTTTCACCGATTCCTGAAACGTAGCTTAATAAAGATTTGCTCGCCGTATTCAGATTGATTCCTACAGCATTTACACATCTCATCACTGTAGAATCCAGTTCGTTTTTCAGTTGGGTCTGGTCTACATCATGCTGATACTGTCCCACACCAATAGACTTAGGATCGATTTTTACAAGTTCTGCCAAAGGATCGGAAAGCCTCCTCCCGATAGAAACGGCACCCCGTACTGTTACATCATAGGTGGGGAATTCATCTCTTGCAATTTTGCTGGCGGAATACACCGAAGCTCCGGCTTCTGATACCACAAAAACCTGTAACGGCTTATCAAATGCAATTTTTTTAATAAAGAATTCCGTTTCACGGCTAGCGGTTCCGTTTCCGATCGAAATGGCTTCAATCTGATAGGCATTCACCATAGAACGGATTTTTTTCATAGCCATGCCGGTTTCATTCTGCGGAGCGTGAGGGTAGAGGGTTTCATTGTGAAGAAGATCTCCTTTCTCATCCAGACACACGACTTTACATCCGCTGCGGTAACCGGGATCAATGGCCAGGATTCTTTTTTCTCCCAACGGCGGGGCCAAAAGAAGCTGACCCAGGTTTTCTGAAAAGATCTCAATGGCTTTTTTATCTGCTTTTTCTTTGGCTTCCTGTAGCGTTTCATTGGAAATGGCAGGCTCCAGAAGCCTTTTATAGCTGTCTTTTATGGCAAGGGAAATCTGTTCGGAACTTTCATTGCTGGATTTGATGATCGCTTTTTCTATAAAGTCTATGGCCTCACTTTTATCAATTCCCACATTGGTTTTAACGAAACCTTCCGCTTCTGCTCTCAACATGGCCAGAAGCCTGTGGGAAGGAGTTCTGCTGAGGTTTTCCTCCCACTCAAAATACTGGGAGAATTTCCTGGCATCTTCCTCGTCTTTTTTAGCTTTTACCACTTTAGACGTAATCACCGCCTTACGCTGAAACAGCCTGCGCAGGTTTTTACGGACATACATATTCTCGTTGATCCATTCTGCCATAATATCCCGGGCTCCCTGAAGTGCTTCCTCTTCGGACGGAACCTCATTGCTGAGATATCTGGACGCCAAAAACTGAACATCATTGTTTTTCTGGCTCATGATGATCTTTGCCAAAGGTTCCAGCCCTTTTTCCTTAGCCGCATCAGCTCTGGTTTTCTTACGTTTCTTAAAAGGCAGATAAAGGTCTTCAAGCTCCTGGATATCAAAGCACTCCCTGATTCTTTGCTGGAGTTCAGGCGTTAACGCATTCTGCTCCTCTATAGATTTTAAAATACTTTCCTTTCTTTTAATAATCTCCTCAAACTGTTTGCTGCTTTTAGCAATCTGCTCAATCTGGGTCTCATCCAGATTCCCTGTCTTATCTTTCCGGTAACGGGCAATAAAAGGAATGGTGCAGTCTTCTGCCAGTAACTGGAGGGTATTGTTGATGCTCTTCTCAGATACGTCGAGCTGCTTCTGTATAAATTCTACGGTCGTCATTGTTCTGTTTTCGGATGGCTAAAATAGGGTTTTGAAGCGAGAAAAAGTTGAATACTTCTCCTAAAATTTGTGAATTGAAAAGCCCGATCATAAAAAATCCCCCGTATTGGAAGACGAGGGGGCTTAAATGTTTTCACAACGGAATAATCCTTATTGTGAATTGCTTTCAAAATTTATAATCCAAAGATAAAATAAAATAAATCATTTTAATTACGGAAATCCGTAACCTGAATATTTTTTTTCTAATTAAATTTACTAAGCATTAAATATAGCTCGTAAAGTCTTAGGATTGAAAGTAATTCACAGCAACCTGCCGGCTTATATTAATTATAATATCAGTAGTACAGGCTAATTAAAAAAAATAGATACGATGACAAATTATTCTTGGGGAATACTCTGTGATGGATTGGAGCCCATCAATCCTTTCTCGTCAGACTGGTCCATCAGTATCTTTTTGCAAATGTAAAGAAAAGTATTTTAATAGCCGACAGGTTTAAAATATTTTTTAGTATTTTTGTATTTTTAAATATCAACTACTTGATATTGAGGTGGAAATATTTTGGTTTGATTTGAGAGAATAAAAACTTAATTTATTTAGTAATTGAGTTAAGATCGAGGATCTTATAAACTAGTACATTCATTATATAATGTCTTTAAATTAATAATTAGAGTACAATAAAGATAAGTTAACTATGATGGAAAATATATTAGGTCTGGATTTGGGAACGAATTCTATTGGATGGGCATTAATTCAACAGGATGCAGAAAATAGAAAAGGGGAAATTCTCGGAATGGGAAGCCGGATTATTCCGATGTCAAAAGATATTTTGGGCGAATTTGGAAAAGGTAATTCTATCTCCCAAACAGCTGAAAGAACAAATTACAGGAGCACAAGAAGATTAAGGGAGCGTTTTTTACTGCGGAGAGAAAGGCTTCATAGGGTATTAAATATCTTGAGCTTTTTACCGGAACATTATGCTTCTCAGATTGATTTCGGAAAAAGATTGGGAAAATTTAAAGCAGAAAGTGAACCTAAATTAGTTTATAACGGTGACGGATTTATTTTCAAAAGTTCATTTGAGGAAATGTTGGGTAATTTTAAAGTATATCAGCCGCAACTTTTAGAAAATGAAAAGAAGATTCCTTATGACTGGACGATTTATTATCTCAGAAAAAAAGCACTTACTCAAAAGATTGAAAAAGAGGAATTGGCATGGATTCTTTTGAATTTTAATCAAAAAAGGGGTTATTACCAACTCAGGGGAGAAGAAGAGGAAGAGAATCTTAATAAGTTAGTAGAGTTTTATTCTCTTACAGTTGTAGATGTATTAGCCGATGAACCTCAAAAGGGGAAGTCGGATGTTTGGTATTCACTGGTGCTGGAAAATGGATGGACCTACAGACGTTCAAGTAAAATTCCTTTATTTGACTGGAAAAATAAAACGAGAGATTTTATTGTAACTACGGATTTAAATGATGACGGAAGTATTAAAAAGGATAAAGACGGAAATGAGAAAAGAAGTTTTCGTGCGCCGGGTGAAACTGACTGGACACTTGTAAAGAAGAAAACAGAAAAGGAGATCGATCAATCACATAAGACTGTCGGAACGTATATTTACGATACCTTACTTCAGAATCCCAGACAGAAAATTAAAGGAAAATTGATTCGTACAATTGAAAGAAAATTCTATAAAGCTGAACTTAAACAAATTCTTGAAAAACAAAAAGAATTTCATCCGGAATTGCAAAATGGGGATTTGTATAATGATTGTGTAAGAGAATTATATAGGAGTAATGAAACTCATCAATTAATATTAGGAAAAAAAGATTTTATTCATCTGTTTCTAAATGATATTATTTTTTATCAACGGCCTTTAAGAAGTCAGAAATCTACTGTTTCCGATTGTACGTTAGAATTAAGAAAATATAGGGATGAAAAAGGAACTGATCAGATACAATATTTAAAAACGATTCCAAAATCAAATCCGTATTATCAGGAATTTCGTATTTGGCAATGGATGTCCGGTTTGAATATTTATAAAAAGGATGACGACAGAAATGTTACGAAAGAATTTCTGAATGCGGTTTCAGATTATGAGGCTCTGTTTGAGTTTTTAAATACCAGAAAAGAAATTGATCAGAAATCATTATTGAAACATTTCAAAATAAGTGAGAAGACTCATCGCTGGAATTATGTGGAAGACAAAAAATATCCATCCAATGAAACTAGAACGATGATTTCAACAAGATTGGAAAAAGTTGAAAATTGTCCGTCCGGTTTTCTGACAAGGGAAAAAGAACAGCAAATATGGCATATTATCTATTCCGTGAACGATAAAACAGAATATGAGAAAGCATTGAAGTCATTTGCTAAAAAAAATAACCTGGATGAAAGCTCGTTTTTTGAAGTTTTTAAAAGGTTTCCTCCATTCAAAAGCGAATACGGATCATTCTCGGAAAAGGCTATAAAAAAACTTTTGCCTTTAATGCGTCTGGGAAAATACTGGAGCTGGGAAAATATCGATAAAAAATCTCAGAAAAGCATTAAAAATATTGTTACTGGTGAATTTGATGAAAATATAAAGGATAAAGTAAGAGAAAAGGCGTTATATCTTACACAGGAAAATCATTTTCAAGGGTTGCCTTTATGGTTAGCACAATATATTGTTTATGGTCGGCATTCAGAAGCTTCAGTTGCTGGTAAGTGGAATTCCGCACAGGAACTGGAGGGATTTTTAAAAGAATTTAAACAGCATTCCCTTCGTAATCCGATTGTGGAACAAGTAGTAACAGAAACATTACGTGTAGTAAGGGACATCTGGCTGCAATATGGAAATGGTATAAAAGATTTTTTCAGCGAGATCCATATTGAGTTAGGACGGGAAATGAAAAATACGGCAGAAGATCGTAAAAAGTTAACAGGTATTGTTACAGAAAACGAAAATACCAATCTTCGGATTAAAGCATTATTAGCTGAAATGATGCATGATAATGAGGTGGAAAATGTGCGCCCTTTTTCACCTATGCAGCAGGAGATTTTGAAGATATATGAAGAAGGTGTATTGAATTCCGATATTGAAATTGAAGATGAATATTTAAAGATCAGTAAAACAGCACAGCCGTCCTCATCGGATTTAAGGCGGTATAAGCTTTGGCTTGAACAAAAATACCGTTCACCTTATACCGGGGAAATTATTCCACTGAACAAATTATTTACAACAGAATATGAGATTGAGCATATCATTCCCCAAAGCCGTTATTTTGATGATAGTTTGAGTAATAAAGTGATCTGTGAATCGGCGGTCAATAAACTGAAAGATAATTACATTGGGCTTGGTTTTATAAAACAGTTTCACGGAACTACAGTAGAATGCGGATGGGGAAGAAGTGTAAGAATTTTTGAAGTAGAAGCTTATGAAGATTTTGTAAAAAAGCACTATGCTAAAAACCGTAGCAAAAAGACCAAACTTCTTCTGGAGGAAATTCCTGAAAAGATGATTGAACGCCAGCTGAATGATACAAGGTATATCAGTAAGTATATTTCCGGCGTACTTTCAAATATTGTCCGGGTAGAAGATGGAACTGATGAAGGGATAAACTCTAAAAATATTGTTCCTGGCAATGGGAAAATCACAAGTCAATTGAAGCAGGACTGGGGATTGAATGACATCTGGAATGAATTAATACTTCCCCGTTTTGAAAGAATGAATCAATTGACTCATTCAGATGCTTTTACTGTTTGGAATGAGAAGTACCAAAAGTTTTTACCAACAGTTCCTATAGAATTTTCAAAAGGCTTTTCCAAGAAAAGAATAGATCATCGCCATCATGCTCTGGATGCTTTGATCATTGCATGTGCAACCAAAGATCATGTTAATCTTCTCAATAACCAAACGGCAAAATCTGATATAAAAAGATATGACTTAAAAAGAAAATTGATGAAGTTTGAAAAAGTGATTTACAATGATCCTCGTACTGGTGAAAAAGTTGAACGCGAAGTCCCTAAACAATTTTTGAAGCCTTGGGAAAATTTTACTGTCGATGCAAAAAATAAGTTGGAAGTAATTATCGTGAGTTTTAAACAAAATTTACGGGTTATTAATAAGGCAACAAATCATTATGAAAAATGGATTGAAAAAGATGGAGTTAAAACAAAAGAATTGGTAAAACAGGAAGGGGTGAATTGGGCTATACGTAAACCAATGCATAAAGAAACGGTTTCCGGAAAAGTAGATTTACCCTGGATTAAAGTTCCTAAGGGGAAAATATTAACTGCCACAAGAAAGAATCTTGATACTTCATTTGATTTGAAAACAATTAATTCAATTACAGATACCGGAATTCAGAAGATTTTAAAGAACTATTTAGAATATAAAGGCGGTCCTGAATTAGCATTTTCCCCGGAAGGAATTGAGGATATGAATAAAAATATTGAAAAATTCAATGATAATAAGCCACATCAGCCCATTACTAAAGTCAGAATTTTTGAATTGGGAAGTAAATTCGCAGTAGGACAAACAGGAAATAAAAAAGATAAATATGTAGAGGCTGCTAAAGGTACAAACCTGTTTTTCATTGTTTATGTAGATGATAAGGGAAAAAGAAGCTACGAAAGCGTCCCGCTGAATGAAGTGATTGAAAGACAAAAACAAGGACTGGATTCTGTTTCATTTAAGAATAAAAAAGATTTTTTACTTTGTCCGAATGATTTAGTCTATGTTCCTTCAGGAGATGAACGTGAAAATATACATAATATTGATCTAAAGAATCTCACAAAAGAAAAAACGGGAAATATTTATAAAGTAGTTAGTTTTTCAGGAAGTCAGATATTTTTTATCAGACAGGATGTTGCTACATCTATAGTTAACAAAGGGGAGTTTTCAACTCTAAATAAAATGGAGCGTGCAATTGACGGATTAATGATTAAAGAGAATTGTATTAAGTTGAAAATAGACCGTTTAGGAAATATATCAAAAGCAAAATAATGATCACCCGTTCCATCTATATCGGCAATCCTGCTTATCTTAAGCTTAAAGATGAGCAGATGAAAATCCTTTGTCCGGAAACGAAGACAGAGAAGGGGAGTATTCCTGTGGAAGATCTGGGATTGCTGATGCTGGATCATTTTCAGATCACGGTTTCGCATCAGCTGATACAAAAGATGATGGGTAATAATGTGGTAGTGATCAGTTGTGATGCACAGCATTTGCCACATGGAATAATGCTGCCGCTTTATGGGCATACTGAGCATTCTGACCGGGTAAAAGATCAGTTAGAAGCCAGCGAACCTCTTAAAAAGCAGCTTTGGAAGCAGACTGTAGAATGTAAAATTGAAAATCAGAAAGAAGTTTTATTAAGGCTGGGTAATTATTATGAACCGATGCTGGAGTATCAGAGCAATGTAAAAAGCGGCGATATGACCAATATGGAAGGTGTTGCTGCCCAGCATTATTGGAAATATCTCATCAGCCTTGATTTTCTCAGGGAAAGATATGGCGATTCTCCTAATCCGTTTTTTAATTTCGGATATTCGGTTTTAAGAAGTATTGTCGCAAGATCTATTGTAGAAACGGGTTTGCTTCCTGTATTGGGAATTTTCCATAAGAACAAATATAATCCCTATTGTCTGGCTGATGATCTGATGGAGCCTTACCGTCCGTTTATCGATTTGTTAGTGATGGAATGGATAAAGAGGAATCCTCAAACAGATGAGCTGACTAAAGAATATAAAGCCCATATCCTGCAGATTGCTACAAAAGATGTAAAAATTGACGGTAAAACAAGACCCTTGTTGGTGGCTGTAAAAACAACTGCCACTTCGCTATATAAATGTTATACAGGTGAAAAACGACTGATCTCTTATCCTGAACTGATATGAACTCCGAAAGGTTTAATGCTTACAGAATTATGTGGGTTTTAGTATTGTATGATCTTCCGACGGAAACAAAAGCCAATATGAGGGATGCGAATCGTTTCCGTAAAGGATTGATTGATGATGGTTTTACACTTTTTCAGTTCTCTATGTATGTCCGCCATTGTCCCAGCCGCGAAAATGCTGAAGTTCATATCAAAAGAGTGAAATTCATGCTCCCCAAAGCAGGAAAAGTAGCCATTATGTGTATTACGGATAAACAATTTGGAGATATTGAAATCTTCTTTGCCAGAAATAAAGAAGAACCTCCACCAACCTTTCAGCAACTCGAATTATTCTGATTTTTTAAATCCTAAATAAACAATAAATCCGTTGAGAATCAACGGATTAAATTTTGAGGTTGTGACTAATCACGAAGATAATAAATTTTGAGAGCAATTCACAACAGAACGGAGTTGTGGGAAGCTTTGCGAACGTTGTGACTAATCACGAAGATAATAAATTTTGAGAGCAATTCACAACACGGCACTCTCAATCTGGGAATTAATGTTTGTTGTGACTAATCACGAAGATAATAAATTTTGAGAGCAATTCACAACAACAAGCCGAAATTATGAGAAAAGCGATAAGTTGTGACTAATCACGAAGATAATAAATTTTGAGAGCAATTCACAACACGTTTTGATAGTAGATAGAATTTTGAAAAGTTGTGACTAATCACGAAGATAATAAATTTTGAGAGCAATTCACAACTCCAATGCTCCAGCGTACAACCCGCCCTCCGTTGTGACTAATCACGAAGATAATAAATTTTGAGAGCAATTCACAACAAGTTGGTGACACAATCCCATCAAAAAAGAGTTGTGACTAATCACGAAGATAATAAATTTTGAGAGCAATTCACAACAAATAATATACAATGGAAAAAGCAATTTATGTTGTGACTAATCACGAAGATAATAAATTTTGAGAGCAATTCACAACAAACAAGGAGCGGAACCATTGCCGCCCCTGGTTGTGACTAATCACGAAGATAATAAATTTTGAGAGCAATTCACAACTGAAATCTCGAATCATTTGAAGTTCATCCTGTTGTGACTAATCACGAAGATAATAAATTTTGAGAGCAATTCACAACGCGGCCTTCGATCAAGATCCGGACTGGCCTGTTGTGACTAATCACGAAGATAATAAATTTTGAGAGCAATTCACAACTAGAAAATCATCTATACTTGTTTCTGCGACGTTGTGACTAATCACGAAGATAATAAATTTTGAGAGCAATTCACAACGCTTCCGTCAGCTGGTGTTGATGAACTAGAGTTGTGACTAATCACGAAGATAATAAATTTTGAGAGCAATTCACAACACCTGTTAGTAATGCGAATCCAAAAAATGAGTTGTGACTAATCACGAAGATAATAAATTTTGAGAGCAATTCACAACAGATTTTTACAAGGTGAAAATAAAAGAGAAGTTGTGACTAATCACGAAGATAATAAATTTTGAGAGCAATTCACAACAAAACAAAACTTTTTCCATTCAGAAATATGGTTGTGACTAATCACGAAGATAATAAATTTTGAGAGCAATTCACAACATCAGACAAAGGAGGTAGCGTAGGTGTTCTGTTGTGACTAATCACGAAGATAATAAATTTTGAGAGCAATTCACAACCTATTCATGCTTTATTTAATCAATAAGAATGTTGTGACTAATCACGAAGATAATAAATTTTGAGAGCAATTCACAACACAACTCGCCTTTTGGTAAGTGATTGTTTTGTTGTGACTAATCACGAAGATAATAAATTTTGAGAGCAATTCACAACAGTTCGGAACCGGGACCTATGTAGAAGTGGGTTGTGACTAATCACGAAGATAATAAATTTTGAGAGCAATTCACAACCAATGTTGCAGCCTCGTACTCTTCTGGTGTGTTGTGACTAATCACGAAGATAATAAATTTTGAGAGCAATTCACAACCTCTATTACCATTGTAAGAAACATTAACACTGTTGTGACTAATCACGAAGATAATAAATTTTGAGAGCAATTCACAACTGATCCTCTTCTCTTGGCGATTTCCCAGTAGTTGTGACTAATCACGAAGATAATAAATTTTGAGAGCAATTCACAACTGCGCAAGAAAACGTTTGCAGATCAGTCCTGCTGTGACTAATCACGAAAATAGTAAATTCCAAAAACAATTCACAATAGGCACTCAAAACACCACTCGCCCGATTACAAAAATAATCATTTAAAAACAACCACGACTTCTCTAAAAAATACAGCCTCAAATCCTGAGGTTGCATTGTATATGATGATAGATATTATTGGATGGTTTCCCAGGTAAACGTATAGTTTTCGGTAAGGCCCGTGGTGTGTTGGTATTGGGCGGTGATGGGATAATGGTGATTGTCGTAGGTATATTGTGCGGTAAATCCGTTGAGGGCTCCATTGGAAACACTCTTATAAATTGAGGATTTGGTATTGTATACATGCTGATAAACAAATGGGTCCAGCACAGTGTCCCAGGCTGGGGCATCGTCTTTGATCAGGGTATAAATATGGGTCTGGATGCCTGAAGCATTAAAGGTGTTGCTTGTGCTGCTTCCATAGGAGTCGGTATAGGTGATATCCTGGCTTGAGGTTGGATTTCCGGAGCCGTCGTACTGTTTAACCCCAATTAAGTTACTGTGGGCTTTTGTGGGGTCGTTAATATAATCTGTGGATTTAATTAAAGTTTCCTGGTTCAGGTTGTTGACAGAATAAATCTTTCTGTTGGAAATGTATTTTCCTTCATAGCTGTATTTTTCATATAAGGATAAAACTCCGGAGGTGTACTGGTATCTTCCGGTCTGTAAACCATTGGTATATTCAACCCGGGTGATATTGCTGAGCACTCCGTCTGAATACATGTGTACTTCGGCAATACCTTCTGTGCCATAGGTAAATTTATATAAAAGCTGGTTGTCCTTTTTTACTTCAGTAACCCTTTTCCGGGGAATTTCTTTTATGGGATCTGTGATGATGACAGGCTCATCAGCATCTGAACTACAGGAGATCAACAGACTGACGGATGCCGCCAGGAATAAGATTTTTTTCATGATTTTATTTTTTGCAAAGAAAATAATTTTCAATGAAATATAAATCAAATCAACCCGGTTCTGATAAAAATCATTAAAGCAAACAGCCTGCATCCCTTAAATGCAGGCTGTTTGTTGAATTTAAGAAAGAATTTCTCTGGATAAAGCAGAAAACGGTTGATTAGTCTCTGTTTTTTACCATCACCCAGCCATTATACCGGATCTGGGTTTTATTTTTATCACTTTCAGTCCAGGAAATGGTGTACCAATAGGTTCCCGTGATTACTTTTTTGCCGTAGGCGGTACCGTCCCAGGAGAAATTTCTTAGTTTACCGGCTTCATGAAGCTTATTTCCATAGCGGTCATAAACTTCAAAGACCAGATTGTTTTTATACGCCAGAGCAGAATAGTCGATAACATCATTGATGTGGTCTCCGTTAGGTGTAATAGCATTAATCAGGTTAGGAACCGTTACCTCAACGGCAACAGGAACGCAATCATAAAAATCTCTGACATAAAAAATATGCTGTCCCCGTGTAAGTTTTGTGAAAATATTGGAATCCTGCCAGTTGGTGGTTCCGTCCACAGAGTACTGATAGGGCGGTTTTCCACCGGTTACATGAATAGTCGCAGTATGATCCGAAATATCGATGGATTGAATAACAGGCTGTGGGGAAGCGTAAACACGGACAGTCTGAGTAGTGAAACAGTTTCCCGTTTGAAGTCTCACCTGATAAATGCCAACACCAATATTACTGATAGACTGAGTCGTTGCTCCGGTACTCCATAAATAGCCGGCAAACCCCGGGCCGGCATCCAATGTGGTGGTATCCTCAATACAGATGAATTTATCCGTTAAGATCGCAGATTTTACAGGAGGAATAACTTCCAGCGTTATTTTCACAATGGCAAAGCATCCATTGGCATCAGTCACTCTTACATACACAACAGACCCATGGGCTGCAACATAGTCTGTAAAACTGATGATTTCATTGGTATCATTTCTGGCGTCATTCAAAGTGGGATAATATTTTTTAGTCGTGCCGGTTTGTGAAGTGACATCCGCAGTGCTGAGATCGAAAGTGGCTGTAGAAGGAGCGGTTTCAATAAAGCATGATCTGATGGTGGCATCCGATGCCCTTGGAGTAGAGCCTACAATAACCGTTGAAACTTCACTCACCGCATTACATTGGGAATTGAGTGCTGAACCTCTCGGCCCTACTTTAAATCTTAACTGATAGTTACCGGGTGGCAAACCTGCGGAATTAAAGGTATAATTGGGATTCGTGGTAGGCTGTCCCTGATCTTCCCAGGTGGTGGCACCATCTCTGCTCAGCTGCCATTGGTATTCTGCGGGACTGTATGAGCTTCCTGTAAGGGTTGCTGTAAAAGAAACGGAAGAACTTTGTCCCGGACATAAAGTGGTACCGGATGAAGGTACGGCTCTGATGGTAGCAGGAATACATGGGGAAACGGTAATATCATCAATAGCAAGGTCATTGCCGCATCCGTTACCTATAGAATTATTCACGATCTGAAGCCTGACTGAAGAGCTGGAGGCATTATTAAAAACAATTGAATATTCTGCCCAAACCTGATTAATTGGGATGTTTCCGGTTGTTGTTGTGCCTAAAACATTGCCTGTCACCGTATCAACCGCACGAAGCGTTACATTGGGAAACTGATATCCGCCTGAACAGGTGCCTGGAGAATTTACATTCAGAATCCAGATCGATAATTTTAAGGTGGTATTAGAACAAAGGTTGTCCATAACATATTCGAAAAATACGGTAGCGGCTGTGGATGGGGCATTAATCAGCATCAGTAATCCGTTCGGGTTTCCCGTATGGTCAGCAAGATTGAGAAAACCATTGCCGCCAACACTGGGAGTTTTCACCAGCCCTGAAAAGCCATCAGATAGTCCGCCTCCACCAGGAGGTCCTGCAGTCCCTACAAAATTGGTTGATGTTGTAGCTCCAGGTGCATACGCTGCCAAAGGGCCATACCACCGGGCAGTATTATTTCCCTGTCCAAAAGTCTGGTTAACAATAGGAGGACCCCATCTCCCGGAACAGGTTGGTGGATTTTGAGAATACAATAAAGAATAAAAGAAAATAAAAAATACCAAAAAGAGAAACGTTTGATTTCTCTTATCGAATAGTAGTGTTCTTTTCATATTACCGGGTGTTTTTTAGATAGTTGTGGATTTTTGTCAGTTTAAAAATGGATTACATAGTTGATATTTTTATCATTATTCTTAATTATACTTTAATTTATTAATGTAATTGAAAATATAAAATTTAAAATTTAATTATTTTCTAAAATTTGTGTTTGTTTTTGGGTTTAATTTATTTTTTTTAGTATTGTTTTATAAAATTAACAATTATTTTGGAAAATATTTGTTTTATTTTTTATGATTGATTCCAGTCTTGTTTTTATATATTGAAGGTGTGAGCCAAATCATGATTAAGCAGCAGGATTTCCTGAATGGGAAATGCTTTTCAGGGGGATTAATGATGATGATAACCAATCTGCCTGTTTTGTTAAATATTTACCAACATTCCTTTTTTGATCAATTTTTTTATAAATTAACCCGGCGAATCTTCGTTAATCAATGCAGGTCGGCCCAATTAATAACCTTATTTAAAAAAAACATGAAACCATTTTTATTTGTATTTGCCCTGTTTTCATCACTAATTTTTGGGCAGAACTCAAGTTTTATCTATGATCTGAAATTCAAACCGAATACGGACAGCCTTAAAACAGAGGACGTCCGTTTTTATCTGGATGTAATGGGGAAGGAGTCTTTATTCCGTTCCGATAAATTCCGGAAATCGGATTCTTTAAGAGTAAAAAAAGGAAGGCCTGACGGCTATGATGCGCAGTTCAACAACCGCCAGCTTTACGTTAAGAAAAATTTCACGACCAACGAGGTAACCAGATATGTCTATGTTCCCATCGTCTATAAAACCTATGCCATTAATATTACCGATGCGCTGGAATGGAAAATTTCAGAGGAAAAACAGATGATCGGTACCTATAACTGTCAGAAAGCAGAAGTAAGCTATGGAGGAAGAAACTGGACCGCATGGTTTACTGCGGATATTGCCATGTCAGACGGACCTTATATATTCAAAGGACTTCCCGGACTTATTGTGACCATAAATGACGAAAAATTGGATTATCAGTTCAGTCTTGTTCAGGTAAAGAATTCTAACTGGAAAGAGCTGTATCCTGCAAAATTCGATAAACTCATTACCTGGAGCGATTATGAGAAACTTCAGCGGGATTTTTACAGTGACCCTTTGTCTACCCTCAAAAAATCGGATGTCATCAATTATGATGATGGAGGAAACATTATCGATACCAATTTTAAAGAGATGCGGGAGGGTATGCAGAAAAATATCCGGGCGATCAATAACCCCATAGAACTCAATCATAAAGTAGAATATAAGTAATTAAATTGCCATAGATCTTCCACCGGATGGTCAGTTGATACCAATCATTTACTGTTGTTAAAATATCCGTTTTTAAAGGCGGATATTTTATTTTTTACTATTTTAGACGCTTTTATGACCGAAATCAGGCTAAAAAGTAGATTTCTTGATGTATGTTAAGAGAATTATAGGAGAAGGTTTTCTATTTTTGACCTCATCAAAATTGATGATGATTTCATTAAACTTTAAGTAAATAAATTTTTTAAACAAACTAAAATAGTATGAAAAAACTTAGCGTAATTGCATTGGTAGGAGTAGGATTGCTTTTGGCATCATGTAATAAAGAAAAATCGGCGGAAACTCCGGCAGCAGGGCAGGAGCAGACTGTTGCTGAAGCTAAAGGAGAAGTTCTTGCAGTGGATACGGTAGCTTCAGTGGTGAACTGGAAAGCTTTCCACAAAGGAGGTTTTGCGCCGCGTTGGGGAACCCTTAACGTAAAATCCGGAGATCTGAGCGTTGAAGGAGGGCAGGTAACAGCAGGGAACTTTACAATCGATATGAACTCCCTTAAAGTAGATCCGGCTTCAGTAACTGAAAAAGATAAAAAACCTGAAGATCTGGTAGCTCACCTGAAAAATGAAGACTTCTTCAATGTTGAGAAAAATCCTGTTTCAGACTTTAAAATTACAAGTGTTGCAGACCTTAAAGACGCTCCAAAAGATGCCGTGGCAGGAGCTAATAAAACCGTAAGCGGAAACCTTACATTATTGGGAAAAACAATGAACGTAACATTCCCTGCTAAAGTAGATGTAGCAGAAGGTACAGCTGCTGTTCAGGCTAAATTTACTGTAAACAGAGCAGACTGGGGAATCAAATTCGGAACTTCCGAAGCAGATCCTGCAGAATGGATGATCAGTAAAGACATCGAAATCGCTGTAGATGTGAAAGCTAAAAAATAATCCGGTAAAGATCATTAATAAACAAGGCCGCTTCAGAATCCTGAGGCGGCTTTTTGTGAAATTTAAAGGAGGAAAGCTGGAAGAAGATTGAGTTATAAATGTGAACTAATATCTTTTTATTTTGCGACTTTCATAACATCCATCGTCCATCACCCATCATCAAACCTACAGATCATTTAACCACCTCATTATAATAGAACGGAACACCGTTCTCCTTATCAAATCCCATCATGATGACATGGTAGCTTTTCGCATCGTCATTGTTGTAAAACCTTATGGTGGAATCATCACCGGAACCTGCAAAATCAGGATTCCAGTACAGAACATTCCGGGTGTCTGTCGGAATACCATTGAAAGCTCCGTCGGAATAATCAGGCGTGTTAAAAGGGGCTGGCTGATCAAATCCTTTCAGAGAAATCTTTTTCAGCTGGGTGGGAGCATCGGGATTGGTAATTCTTCCTTTGGTGCCTCCTCTTCGGGTATAGATGGCAATTGCTCCGTTGCCGCCACCTCCATATCCGCCTGCAAAATATCCTTTCATCACTTTTACCATCGCAATGTCTGATAAAGAGAGATAGGAAAGCTGGTCAGCAGTGGCAGGCATCTCATCAAGATAAATGCCGGTGGGAGCCCCTCTCAGAAGAGGAGTGTAGGTGCCCGCTTTATTTTGTACTGTAAGGCCGGCAACTCTTCCGTCCAGCCATTGAAGAACATTGGCAGATCCCAGAGATAAATTTTCATCATTCACAAAATCGAAAATAGTTTCGTCAGTTCCTCTGAATAAAGAACTGCTTAACTCCTGATTCAATTTTTTTGTAAGATCTTTTTTCTGTCCTTTTATTTTGATTTCCTGGATGCTGATGGTCTTGTCATTAATAAGCTTCTGGCTGTTTTTGGTGGTGATATACCGGGTGACTTCTGCCGGAATATCGTCCTGAGAAGAGCGTTTGGTAAGGATATACCTGCTTTCCGGAAGGCTCTTTCTATAAGGAACAAAAGCATAATTAGGCTGGAAGATCACCTGAACCTTCTCTTTGGCAACCTGGGTCTCTCTTGAATCTGCATTAAGTTGATAATGAAAGTTTATGGAATTCTCAAAAATCAATCCGCTCAGCGTGAAAAACCCTTTGTCATTGGTCTTTACAGGATAAATATTCATACCCTGCTTATCTGTGTTGAAGATCAGATTAAGCGTAGCATTTTTTGCCGGCTGATCAGATACCGATACTTTTCCTTTGTATGAAATATAGGGCTCAGGAATGTTTCTGATCATGGGAAAAGCCCCGGTCATCACAGACCGCCATTCAAATCTTTTCCATTTT
The DNA here is from genome assembly GCA_031277615.1 of Chryseobacterium sp. Classification (GTDB taxonomy): domain Bacteria; phylum Bacteroidota; class Bacteroidia; order Flavobacteriales; family Weeksellaceae; genus Chryseobacterium. The sequence goes on from JAITMC010000026.1 coordinate 60,606, forward strand.
TCAGACATTAAGATCGCATCCAAAGCATCCGAATTATGGTTTTTTGTAAAGTATTGAGAGGGAGACGAAATTTTAGAAGGAATATCCCCGGTAAGCCACAAGGTGCTTAGCAGACTGTTGTCTTCTTCAGAACTTTGGAAATTGCCGTCCGTTACAGATACGGTGTAATTGGGAATGTTTTTATTCTGAGCTATTTTAAAAGAATTTAAAGCACGGGGCGCTTCATTTAAAGAAAGTTCCTGCAGGGAAGGCTGCAGGATCTGTAGCCGGTCCGGTTTGATAAAGCACATTCTCTGGGCCACAATTTGATCCCTATCGTCAAAAATACTGATCTGAAGGATTCCGTTGATCAGCTTTTCAGTGGGTACGGTATAAACTTTTTCATTGGAAAGTTCCCTGATCATTGATTTGAAAACCATCTGATCATTAATGGTCCCGATGACCCTGTAAAATGTACTGGGTGTGGATAAATTCTTCGACTGTAGAGAATATTTGATGTGATCGGTTTTGCTTTCAACGCGGAGGTGCATTCCGGAAGGAGAGACTGCCGGAAGATCAATATTCTGCTTATTTCCTTTTGAATCCTCAATAAACAGCTTGTACGTTCTGCCGCTTTGAGGAGTCATCTGGAAAACTCCGGTATTTTCATCAAACCCTTTAAAGCTTACTATTTTTTCATCAGGTTTTGCAGCATCTGCAATATAACCGCCCCAATGGTCAGGCAGGCTGCCTTTTGACTGTAGTCTTACGGCCACCTTGGTATTGATGCCGTCTATGAAGGTCCCGCTTTCAGGAAAGACAGCGGCTGTCCATGAAGACTGGGAATTGATGTCCAGTTTTTCCGGAGAGAATGGATTATAAACGGGAATCTCTTTTACCGGTTGAAAATCTTCACTGAAGTTAGTCATCCAGGTCGTATACGTTCTGATATAATACACATCCTCCTTTAAAGATTCCGGAAGGGTAAAACTCCCGTTTCCCTGTCCGTTAAATAGGGGAATCAGCTTTTTATCAATCAGGGTTTTATTTTTATCATAAAGTTCCGCAAAAAGAGTTGTGGAAATCTCGGAAGGCGAATATCCTTCAAATACGAATGTTTTGAACCATATATTTTCACCGGCCAGATAGCTTTTTTTATTTAGGAGTACATGTATTTTCTCCTGGGGATATTTTTCTTTGAGGGTCTGAAGCGCCAGCTCTATCTTATCCTGGGCGGTAAGATTCACACCGAGTGCCAGGGCAAATAACAGCACTGTTTTTTTTGACATCATATTCGTTTGTTTTATGGCTATTTAGGACTTTTTTTAAATAATGGCTAAAAATACATTATTTGTTTTTTCAGAACAAGTATTTTTGCAGGATGTTATGGTACCTCATTCTGATCAGTATAATCACATTCATCATCTATGGATATGATAAGTATCTTTCCAAAACTGCCCAACGCAGAATTTCTGAAAATGCCCTTCTGGGACTCGCTCTTATAGGCGGAATCATTGGCGCAGCATCCGGAATGATTATTTTTAACCATAAAGTCTCCAAAAAATCTTTTCTCGTAAAATTTTTCCTGGTGGTCTTAATTGACGTGGTATTGCTGTACCGGCTGATAAGGCATTAGTACGTTAAGATTTAGTTTTCCCCGATGTTTTGTTTATCGTTTTTTTAATTGTTTTTACTTCGGCTTCTGAGAATAAAAAATAATCTTTAATACATCAAATAGGATAATATTTGTGTAATTTATTTTATGTTTTCACGATTGTTATAGCCTGTTTACATTTTATTCAGGAATTTTTTTGATTAACCCCGTCGAATCTTCGGTTTCAAGAAAAAAGTATCAATAAGAAAAAATAATTTCAATTCACATTCATGTATTTTGATGTTGGGCTCAACTTTTGCGCTTGATCCTGAGTAACTCTTTTTTATTTTAAGCAGACAAAGTGATGCTGATGAAGCCGTATGTTTATCATACGCTTCGACGAATCAACGGAGTTGATTCTATTCTTTGCTCCCTGAAAATAGGCGTAATGAATCTCAAACTTTGCGTGGTAAAAATATTGTATTCATGTTTGCATAAAGCACATAATGCCACAGCTCTTTTTTGTGAGCAGCAGCTTCAGAATATAGCTAACAAGTAAAGGGTAAAGCTTTATTCAGGTTGAACTCAATTTTTGCTTAGCCTCTCATATATAGTGGGAAAGCTGTTAAATACCATTTCCGAAATATAAAGGCATCTGTTTTCACATAAATTTATTACAGTACAGGTAAAATAAAGAAACTGCCGGACCTTATGTATTCTTTCTTTTCCGCGGTTCCCGGAAAGGATTTTTCTAATTTTCTCATTATGAAATTGTTAAATATTGCACAAACTTTTTAATTAATTCATTTAAAATCACTATTTTTGCACCCGTAAAAATCCTATATGCAAAACATTAGAAATATTGCGATTATCGCACACGTTGACCACGGGAAGACGACTTTGGTTGACAAAATCATTCACGCTACCAATATTTTCAGAGAAAATCAGGAAAGCGGGGAATTAATTATGGATAACAATGATCTTGAAAGAGAAAGAGGGATCACGATCTTATCCAAGAATATTTCTGTTACCTATAAAGACACAAAAATTAACGTAATCGATACTCCTGGTCACGCCGATTTCGGTGGAGAAGTAGAAAGAGTATTAAAAATGGCTGATGGGGTTATTTTGTTGGTAGATGCGTTCGAAGGACCAATGCCACAGACAAGATTCGTACTTCAGAAAGCTTTGGAATTAGGATTGAGACCATTAGTGGTTATCAATAAAGTAGATAAACCAAACTGCCGTCCGGACGAAGTTCACGATCAGGTATTTGATTTATTCTTCAATCTTGAAGCTACTGAAGAGCAGTTGGATTTCCCAACATTCTACGGTTCTTCTAAACAAGGTTGGTTCAACACTTCATTAGAGCAGACTGAAGATATTTTACCATTATTAGATGGTATTTTACAACATGTACCTGCCCCAAAAGTAACTGAAGGGAACCTTCAGATGCAGATCACTTCTTTAGATTTCTCTTCTTTCTTAGGAAGAATTGCCATCGGAAAAGTAACCAGAGGTGAAATCAAAGAATCTCAGTGGATCGGTCTTGCTCAGGCAGACGGTAAAATTGTAAAAGGAAAAGTAAAGGAACTTTATGTTTTCGAAGGATTAGGAAAGAAAAAAGTAACCGAAGTACAGGCAGGAGATATCTGTGCGGTAGTAGGTTTCGACGCATTCCAGATCGGTGATTCTTTCGTAGATCTTGAAAATCCTGAACCATTGGAAAGAACGGCTATTGATGAGCCTACCCTGAACATGACGTTCTCTATCAACAATTCACCTTTCTTCGGTAAAGACGGTAAATATGTTACCTCTAACCACCTTAAAGAAAGATTAACAAAAGAATTGGAGAAAAACTTAGCGTTAAGAGTTCAGCAGACTGATGATGCCAATACGTTCCTTGTATTCGGTAGAGGTATTCTTCACTTATCCGTTTTAATTGAAACGATGAGAAGAGAAGGGTACGAAATGACGATCGGTCAGCCACAGGTTATCCTGAGAGAAATTGACGGTGTAAGCTGTGAGCCTTACGAATCTTTGGTAGTGGATGTTCCTGAAGAATTTGCTTCAAGAGTAATCGATTTGGCTACGCAGAGAAAAGGTGACCTTCACATTATGGAAACCAAAGGTGAAATGCAGCACATGGAATTCGAGATTCCTTCAAGAGGTTTGATCGGATTGCGTTCTCAGATGCTGACGGCTACTGCGGGAGAAGCGATCATGGCACACCGTTTCACAGAATACAAGCCTTTCAAAGGAGCTATTCCGGGAAGAAACAATGGAGTACTGATCAGCAAAACTACAGGTCCTGCAACAGAATATTCTATCGCTAAACTACAGGACAGAGGTAAGTTCTTCGTAGATCCGGGTGAGGAAATCTACACCGGAATGATCATTGGAGAACAAAACAAACCTGGAGATCTTGTGGTAAACATCGTAGAAGCAAAACAGCTGAACAACATGAGAGCTTCTGGAAAAGATAAAGATACGGGAGTTGCTCCTAAAATCTTATTCTCTCTTGAAGAATGTATGGAATATATCCAGGGCGATGAAGCCATTGAGGTAACTCCGAACTTCATCAGAATGAGAAAGAAAATCCTTTCCGAAGAAGAAAGAAAAAGAGTGGAAAGATCTGCGAAAGCTTAAGAAATTTCTTATCATAAAATCAAAGCCTCGATTTTTCGGGGCTTTTTTTCTAAGTACCTGTCTGAAATGAGAATCTTTCTTAACTGACCCTCATTCTTAAAAAATCTTAATATTTCAGATAAATTGAAACAGGTACTCAGAAAATATCCCGAAATGCTTATTTTGGCATAATAATCTCTAAGAATAAAATTAAATTTAAAATAGTTTCCCGGACTATGAGAATGAACATTATAAAGCTTATTGTCTTGGCAGGTGTTTTCGCTTCTTACAGCAGCTGTTCCGTACAGAATAATACCGTTAAAACAACCCCGTCAAAAAATACGACAAAACCCAATACATCAGTCACCAAACCTAAAGATCCGGTTGCGGTAAAACCTCCTGTAACCCCTCAGGCTGAAGAAAACTTCAGAACCGTTCTTCCCGAAGTGAAAAGGGAATTCCGGGGCGCATGGATTGCCAGTGTGGCCAATATCAACTGGCCGTCAAGAAACAACCTGAGCGTAGAGCAGCAGAAAGCAGAAGCCATCAGTATGCTGAATATGCTGAAAGACAATAACTTCAATGCTGCTATTTTTCAGATAAGACCCTCTGCGGATGCTTTATATACCAGCAGTATCGAACCCTGGTCGTACTTCCTGACCGGGCAGACCGGAGCGGCACCTTATCCCAACTACGACCCGTTGCAGTTCTGGATTGATGAAGCCCACAAAAGAGGGCTGGAGCTTCATGTATGGCTGAATCCTTATCGTGCCCACCATTCCAACGGAGGCTCGGTAAACAGCCTCTCCATGGCCAGTAAAATGTCTGATCTCGTCGTAAGGCTTAAGAATGGAATGTACTGGTTTGATCCTGCCAATCCCAGAACCCAGGCGCATGTTTCCACAGTAGTAAAAGATATTGTGAAAAGATATGATATCGATGCCGTCCATTTTGATGATTATTTCTACCCTTATGCAGTGTACAACAAAGGGGCGGACTTCCCGGATAGTGCATCCTGGAATGAGTATCAGAGAAAAGGGGGAACATTGTCCAGAGCAGACTGGAGAAGAGACAACGTTAATAAATTCGTAGAAAGAATCTATAAAGAAGTTCATGCGGAAAAAGAATATGTAAAGTTCGGAATCAGCCCGTTCGGGATCTGGAAACCGGGATATCCGGCAGGAATTGTTGGATCTTCCCAGTATGACGAATTGTATGCAGATGCTAAATTATGGCTGAATAAAGGCTGGGTAGATTATTTCTCTCCACAGCTGTACTGGTCTATTGATTCCAAAGGACAGGGCTTCGAAGCCCTTCTGAACTGGTGGAAATCCGAGAATACGATGAACCGCCACCTGTGGCCCGGACTGAATACCGTTGAAATAAAAGTATCCGACCGCCCGACTGAAATTAAAAACCAGATCGAAATTTCCAGACAGATCCTGAAAAATGATGCCGGAGAAATTCACTGGAGTATTGCAGGACTTACTAAAAATGCAGCGATGCTTCCTACTTTGAAAAACGGACCGTACAAAGAAAAAGCTTTAGTGCCGAAATCGCCGTGGATCAAAGCAGCTCCGCTTCAGGCTCCTACTTTATTCATTACGGAAAGTGGAAGCAGTGTTCAGGCGGGATGGAGCTCTAAAAATATCGGGGGAGTATTCCAATGGGTACTTTTTACCCAGTACAACGGGGTCTGGGAAACGGAAATCCTTACACTGGACATCCTTTCAAAAAATATCCCGAAGAATAAAAATGGTCAGAAGCTAACCGGTGTTGCCATAAAAGCCGTAGACAGATTAGGAAATGAAAGTGATTATATGGCAAGAAAGGTAAAGTAAACTATGATGATCAATAAGAAATCTGACCCGTTCAGATGGCTCATTTGATCAGAATTCAGATAGTAAAAAGGCACAAAAGTTCTTAATGATAAGGCTTTTGTGCCTTTGTATTTTAGAGGCTCCCACAGGTTCACAAATTTAGGATTCCTTTAGAGCTGATCGGGACAGCATTAATAATCCTGCGTATCCGCTGTTGTATTACTTTACTAAACTTACACCTTTGTTCCCAAATTTTTAGGCATCTGTTTTTTCATTTAAACAAGTTTAGCGGACTTATAAAAAACAGGATGAACAGATCTGTATATTTTAGAATAACTATAAATTATTAGCTTAAAATACTGAATTTCATTTTGCTATAAATTAATTATGGTTGTTTTTGTTAAATTTAAAAACGTATCGGAATCATTTTTGCATGATAAACTCCATAATCACCAAAATATAAACATTATGAATACTAACCGACTTTCCGCTAATATGGAAAAAGCACTTAGTGATCAGATGAACAAAGAAATTCATGCATCACACGTTTTCTTGTCTTATGGAATCTGGGCAGACGATAAAGGATACCAGGGAATAGCCAATTTCCTTTACCGCCATGCACAGGAAGAAAGAAACCATTCCATCAAGTTCATGGAATATATTCTGAACAGAGGCGGAAAACCAAAAGTAGATGCTATTCCGGCACCTCCAGCGGATCCTGAATCCCTGTCAGCCTGTTTTGACGGCGTTTTCAAACATGAAGTCGATAATACCACATCGATCTACAGGCTTGTAGATCTGGCTCTGGAGGAAAAAGACTGGGCAACCTGGAATTTTATGCAGTGGTTCGTACAGGAACAGATTGAAGAAGAAACCCTGGCCCAGAATCTGATTGATAAATTAAAAATTGCAGGAGGCGACCGTGCTACCGATGAATCCCTGTTCACTCTGGACATGGCCATGCAGGAAGCTCCGAACGATGTTCCGCTGGCTCAGGACGCCACAGGAGATAATCCATAAAAAAACATGGATGAAAACAGATTATTAAAATCTGCCGGAATTGCCGGCAGATTTTTTTATTATGAAACTCGGCCTAAAATCACTATCTTTGCACGCTTAAAGATCAAGATGGTGCGGAGTGAAAAAATTTCAAAATATTCTCCCTTAGCCCTTGAACTTTAAGCCCATAAACCTTAAAACTTTGAATTTTACAATATGAAATGTGGAATTGTAGGCCTTCCGAATGTAGGTAAATCAACTCTTTTTAACTGTTTAAGCAACGCAAAAGCTCAATCAGCGAACTATCCGTTCTGTACCATTGAACCCAATTTAGGAACAGTATCGGTACCGGATCAGAGACTGTTTGAACTGGAGAAAATCGTAAAACCGGAGCGAGTATTACCAGCTGTTGTTGAAATCGTTGATATTGCAGGTCTTGTAAAAGGTGCCAGCAAAGGAGAAGGACTGGGGAATCAGTTCCTGGCCAATATCCGTGAGTGTGAAGCCATCATCCACGTTTTAAGATGCTTTGATAACGGAAATATCGTTCACGTAGAAGGTTCTGTAGATCCGTTAAGAGATAAAGAAATTATTGATATCGAACTCCAGCTGAAAGACCTTGAAACCGTAGGGAAGGCTGTTGAGAAAGCTAAAAAATTCATCAAATCCGGTAAGAAAGAAGATATCCTGGCTTATGAAACCCTTCAGAGTTTACAGAAATTCCTTGAAGACGGTAAAAATGCCAGAGAATTTGCGGTGGACGATCATACAAAATCAATCATCGGAGAAGTTCAGCTTTTAACCAATAAGCCGGTACTTTACGTTTGTAACGTAGACGAAAACTCTATTAAAAACGGAAACGACTGGATCGGTAAAATTGAGGAAATGGCTAAAAATGAAGGTGCTGAAGTTGTTGTATTGGCTGCTCAGATCGAAGCTGATATCAACGAACTGGAAACCTATGAAGAAAGAGAAATTTTCCTTGATGAACTTGGTCTTCAGGAGCCGGGAGTTAACCGTCTGATCAGAAAAGCATATGATCTGCTGAAACTTCAGACGTATTTCACAGCCGGAGTAAAAGAGGTAAGAGCATGGACGATCGGACAGGGATGGACTGCCCCTCAGGCTGCCGGAGTAATCCATACAGACTTTGAGAAAGGATTCATCCGTGCAGAAGTGATTAAGTATGAAGACTATATCACCTATGGTTCCGAAGTAAAAATAAAAGAAGCCGGAAAACTCTCTGTAGAAGGGAAAGAATACATCGTGAAAGACGGCGATATCATGCACTTCAGATTCAACGTATAAGAAAAATATTAAAGTTAGTTATTATAAAAAAGCGCTTCCATGTATTTGGGAGCGTTTTTTGCATTCATGTCTCAAACTTTTACCATGAAAATAACCTGTTTTATCCTGTTATGCCTTCTTTTTTCCTGTTCAGAATCTGTAGAGAAGAACTGCTTTGTCTACCGCAAGGAACAGCTCTACGGTAAATACGAAGAACCTGTCCCTTATACCGTAGAACAGATCCTCAATGAAAAGCCGGGTTATCTTGATATTGTAAACCTTAAAAAGTACAGAAGTTTTAAGAACGACAGCACGGAGGCACACAATTACGATCAGGAATACAGTGAAATCATGAAGAAGAGAGAAACCTATTTCAAAGTGTTTTATGAGAAATTTTCTGATCAGTTCTGGTATACCGCCCAGCAACAGGTGGGAAATGCACTTTATGCACTGGCCAGGAATAATTTAGGGTATTGGCTGTTGAAAATAGAAAATGATCAGCCTTCCGCTTATTTTCTGGGATTAAGTTTCAGTCATTATTATTTTAATAAAATTCAGCAGCAACCTATTATTGACGGTGAATACCTGCAGGCTGAAGGAAGTCTGGTGAAAATTATTAAAGTGGGAGGACTTCCGGGCTATGATGATTATTCAGCAATCGAAGACGGAAAATTATTCAGGATAAAGCTGAGCGATCTGATGAAAGATACAGATAAAGACGGCTACAATGATATTTTCGAGAAATCTTTTGGCCTGAATCCTAACCGTAAAGATACCGACGGCGACGGTATCAATGATTTTGAAGACCTGAACCCGATGTACAAGTCAGAGAAAAATAAATTTACCCAACTTTATGAATTGCTTTTGCTGAACAATGGCTACGGAATAGAAAACCATAAGAAAATGAACTATCTTTTTCTGGTCTATAAAAGCAGCTGCGATTACTTTCATCAGGTCAGTCCGGAGTTCAGGATTCTGCTGATACCGGAAGATAAGAAAAAACAGACTGATTATGTTAAGATAACAGACATTACAGACGGTAATATTTCCAAAATACAGAAAGATGCCAAAGATCCGGACCGCTTCTATATTTATGAATCAGGAAGAAGCTCTTCGGATGATTATTCAGCGGAATATAAAGATGGTCGATGGAATATACAGTGGCTGGGAGGAATTGTTATTTAGAGGCTTGGGTGAGGGGTGATGGAAGAGGGGAGTAATGAAGGCCGTCAAAAGAAATCCTGCTCTGTTTTATGATAGGGCAGTGAACCTGACTTAAAAATACAGGTCCAGTCTCAAAAGTTGAGGAGAATTTAAATTTATTATACATACAGGTGCAAAAGAAATTGAACACGTAAGTAGCCTTGAGTTTATAACATGACATATAGAAGCACACTAAAGTTCTTAAAAATCTACGATTTTTATTAGTAAAGAGGAGTGAAAACCTAACAGGTTTCAAAAACCTGTTAGGTTTAGAACAAAAAAATCAGCGTAATCTGCAAAATCAGCGCGAGAAAAATATCCATCAATATCCGTGAAATCATCGTAATCTATAGGGAATTATTTCCCCAAAACAAACACAGAAAACTGAACACATCAGTTATTTTTAAAATTTAAAGCTTTACGCGGAGGACACTTAAGCTTAAAAAATCCGCGATTTTTTATTGACTGGATATAAGATCAGCGTAATCTGCAAAATCAGCATGAGAAAAAATATCCATCAACATCCGTGAAATCAGCTTAATCTGTGGGAAATTATTTCCCCAAAACAAACATAGAAAACAGAACACATCAGTTATTTTTAAAATTTTAAGCTTTACGCAGAAAAGTTCACTTAAGCAGAAAAAAATCCGCGATTTTTTATTGACTGAATATAAGATCTGCGTAATCTCCAAAATCAGCGTGAGAAAAATATTCATACCATCCGTGAAATCAGCTTAATCTGTAGGAAATTATTTCCCCAAAACAAACACAGAAAATTCAATTTGCGTTCATCTATATGCTTAATTTAAAATAACTTCCTGCATCCTTTCTTCCAGCCTCCAGCCTTGTTCTGAATCATCAAAAAACCGCTTCCGGACTTCCGGAAGCGGTTGTGTATCAATGGCCATCAGATGACCTTCTGAAAATATTTTCTTTGAACTAAAGTCCCGGCTGAAATCTGCACTGCGGCTCAATACATGACCGGAAGTAATCCGTACATTTACCCGTTTTGGAATCTACACATCGCATCCCTCCTCCGGTAATTACTTTTAATTCTTTTTTACTTAATTTTTTTCCCTGATTAAAACCTGGCTTTTTCATATTTTTTTATTTTGGTTAAAGATTATTGTGGTCTGCATATTTTCTGTCCGCAGAATGGTGAGATCATAGAACATCCGTTGGTATCCGGATCCGGATCACAGGATTCTGGATAAGGAGGACAAGGTCTTGGAGGCATACAGTCGATAAGACCTCCGGCAATCGTTCTGAGCTCCTTTTTATTCAGTTTTCTTCCTTTCATAGCCGTTCGTTATTATGGAATGATTTCGATAGGCACTCTGCATTCTCTCTGTGCACATTTAGGAGAATACATAGTACATCCGTTAGGGTCAGAAGGCGGATCACAAGGAGGGTTTGTACATAGTACAGGCTCCATACAGTTTAGAAGTCCGCCGGCAATGGTTCTTAATTGTTTTTTGCTGAGTTTCTTCGCGTTGGTTAAATTTTGATTTTTCATTATTTTGATTTTTAGTAGGTTAGTGATAACGAATGTAAAAAAAATAAATGAAATATGTCACCCGGAATGGAAAAAAATAAATAAATTTTATCTATTATTATAGAGGATGAATCTGAAATAAATGGTTAGAACGGATACCGCATAATGGAAGAAGGAAGTTTTTGAAAGGCATAAAAGTAAAGTGGTTATTAGCTTCAATCAGCCTTATCCATAAGAAGCTCAATCATACTACTGCTAACTGAAAGTACACCCATTATCAAGCTTTCTCCAGGCCCGGTTATCCTCCCGTTTCGTATATTTGAATTTTACAAACGGTATGACATGGAAAAAAGAACCCCGGCTTCCCTTGAAGATTTTTATAAAGAAATGACCGCCAAACTGGGAAAAGACCTTGAAAATATTTTCCCGAAAGGACTTCATAAAGATATCGGTCATTTCAATGTATTCGATATCAGACAAACCATAGAAAGAGCAAAAACAACCTCAGAAATGCCCTATAACAGGAGGAAATATTATAAGATCAGCCTGATCCGGGGCAGAAACAGGGCAGAATATGCCGATAAGATTGTGGCTATTAAAAAAAATGCTTTACTGTTTGCCACTCCTAAGGTTCCTTATCATTGGGTACCTGAAGATCCGGATCAGTCCGGAAGTTTCTGCGTGTTTACAGAAGACTTTTTTATCAGATCACAGTCGCGGTTTTCTCTGGAAGACCTGCCGATATTTCAACCGGGTAATGTTCCGGTTTTTGAAATTGAAGACGAACTTGCGGATGAAATAGAAATAGTATTCGGCAAAATAAAAGAAGAAATAGATTCCGACTATATTTTCAAATACGATCTGATCAGAAATTATGTACTGGAGCTGATCCATTACGGGCAGAAACTTCAGCCGGCCGCCAAGCTTTCAACAGCTAATGATGCTTCGCTGAGAGTTGTTTCCCTGTTTATTGAACTTTTGGAACGGCAGTTTCCGATTGAATCCACCGAACAGAGACTCCAGCTGAAATCCGCAAAAGATTATGCCGACCGCCTCGCCGTACACGTCAACTACCTGAACCGGAAATTAAAAGAAAGTACCGGAAAAACAACCACAGAATTCATTGCCGACCGTCTTATTCAGGAAGCCAAAATCCTGCTCCGCCAGACCCAATGGAATGTTTCAGAAATTTCCTATGCCCTCGGTTTTGAAGAAATTGCCCATTTTTCAAACTTCTTCAAAAGAAAAACATCCATTACGCCGCTTCAGTTCCGTTCGTGATTTGAATTTTGCAAATTTCAGATTGATTCAGGCAAACAAGTATTCCCATAAAAACCCCAACTTTGTCCCATACAATAATAAAAAAATGGAAACAAAAACAAAAATAGCATTGGTAACGGGAGGAAGCCGCGGACTTGGTAAAAATGCAGCGCTTAAGATCGCACAGAAAGGCCTTGATGTGATCATTACCTATAAAAACAACAGCGAAGAAGCTGAAAAAGTGGTTAATGAAATAAAAGCATCCGGACAGAACGCGGTTGCTTTTCAGCTGGACACCAGAGAGGTAAAAAGCTTTAGTGCATTTGTAGAAAAGGTTTCACAGTATCTTGAGCAGGAAAACGGAAGCCCAAAAATTGATTTTCTGATCAACAATGCAGGAACTGCTTTATATGCTCCGATGATGGAAACGACTGAAGAACAGCTGGATGATATGGTCAATATACACTTTAAAGGTGTCTTTTTCATGACTCAGAAAATGCTTCCTGTGATGAATGATGGCGGCGGGATCATCAATATTTCTTCGGGGCTCGCCAGATTTGCATTGCCCGGATCTTCGGTATACGGCTCTATGAAAGCCGGGGTAGAAATGCTTACCCGGTATATGGCTAAAGAACTCGGCTCAAGAAAGATCAAAGCCAATGTTATTGCCCCGGGAGCGATAGAAACCGATTTCGGTGGCGGGAGAACCCGGGATGATCAGGAGGTGAATTCAATGATTGCCAATGTTACAGCCTTAGGAAGAGCAGGACTTCCTGATGATATTGGTGGAGTAGTGGCTTTTCTGTGCACAGAGGAGGCTGGCTGGATCAACGGTCAGAGAATTGAAGCTTCAGGGGGAATGTTCCTATAAAAAATTGAATCCGGATTTGTTAAAAATAAGTCTTCAGGAAATCTTAGAGTCTGTTTAAATTTAATTTCTGCAAAGCAAATCTTTACCTTAATCATATTCTTCAGGAACAAAGATGATGTTTTTTACACGCAAAGGATTTAGCTTTATTATATATATTTCAGGGAGCAAAGGATAGAATCAACTCCGTTGATTCGTCTAAGCGTGTGGATAAGCATACAGCTTCATCAGTAAATGCGAGAGAATATATACATAAACATCCGTGAAATTTGTGGAATCTGTGGGAAATTTTTTTCATCCCAAATTCAAGGTTCGACATATCTAAAAGAAACCAAAGGATTGATAATCATGTATACATTTTTTTAATAAAACTTAAACAGGCTTTTAAACAAAATAACCGACTGTTGCTAAGTCGGTTATTTTTATCTCTAAACAATACCTCCCCAGTCAAGAGGCTCAATATCAATAGGAATAGGAGGCTGGCATTCCGGTTCAGTACAGCCGGGTCCGTAATACTGGCATCGTTTGGAAATCATACATCTTACACCGCCTGCTGTAATCATCCTCAGTTCTTTCTTGTTTAATTTTTTTCCTTTTACTGACATGTCTTTTTTCATGATTTTGATTTTTAAAGTGTTGGCTGATAACGAAGATAGTAAAAATATGAATATAAATCCCTTTTTGTAGATATAATAGAAGGTGTATTGGAATGAAGGTTATAATTTCTTTTTTCCTTACCTTTAATATCTAACTACAAGCGGATGTTTAAAGATTTCCTTGATCAGTTTCCCTATATTCTTGTGGGCCTTGAAATCCTGTATGTGCTGGGAACGGTTTTTCTGGCTGCCCGGATTATCATGGATACGCGGACGACCAGTAAAACGCTGGCGTATCTCATGCTGATTATTTTTCTTCCCGTCCTGGGAATCCTGATCTACTTTGTTTTTGGAGTCAATTACCGGAAAAACAGATTTTACACCTTTAAAATTGAACGGAACGAGCAGGTCTACCGTAAAGTAGCCCGGTATATTCAGCATACGCATAATCAGGCATTGGAAAATCATGGGGATCAGGTATCGGATTTTATAACAACGGTTAATTTTCTTTTTCATGCTTCACGTTCACCTTTATCCCAGGGAAATTATACAGAAGTTCTGGTAAACGGAGAAGGGAAATTTGCGAAAGTCTTTGAGGTCCTTGAAAAAGCCCGCCATCACATTCATCTTGAATATTATATTTATGATAATGATGGGATCGGAAACAGACTGGCGGATCTGCTGATCAAAAAAGCAGGTGAAGGTATCAGAGTACGCTTTCTGTATGATGATATGGGAAGCGGGAAAATAGGAAAAATGCTTTTGAAAAGACTGAAAGAAGGAGGAGTGGAAGTTTCTCCGGTCAATAAGATCACATTCAGGCTCCTGGCTAACAGAGTCAATTACCGGGATCACAGAAAGATCATTATTGTAGATGGAGCTGAAGTTTTTACAGGAGGAATCAATGTTTCCGATAAATATATCAATCCCAATTCCACGCAGTATTGGCGGGACATTCATCTGTATATAAAGGGCGAAGCAGCGTTCTATTTCCAGTTTTTGTTTCTGAGCAGCTGGACCTTTGCCACAGAAAAGTTTCCTGAGATTTCCCCCGATTATTTTAATGGTAAAAATAGCAGCGGAGGAAGTTCACTGGTTCAGACAGCAGCCAGCGGACCGGATACGAAACCTTCCATCATGCTGAGTACCCATTCGGCGATCCTCGCCGCCAAAAAGAGGATCTATATGGTGACTCCTTATTTCATACCCGTAGAAACCGTACTGAATGCCATCAAACAGGCTGCTCTTTCCGGACTGGATGTACGGCTTATGGTTCCCAAGTCAGGAGATTCGGTGGTTGTGAATGCAGCTGCCTATTCTTATTATGAAGAACTTTTAGAGAATAATGTCCGGATTTTCTTTTACAAAAAAGGATTTATCCATGCAAAAACGATGCTGATAGACGATCATTTTTCCAGCATCGGAACCGCCAATATGGATGCCCGAAGCCAGGAACTGAATTTCGAGGTCAATGCGCTGGTCTTTGATGAAAAAATCAATGAAAAACTTCACAGCATTTTTCTTGAAGACATGAATGACTGTGAAGAAATTCTTTTGGAAACATGGCAGAAAAGACCCCGCTACAAGGTCTTTTTTGAACATCTGGCGAGGCTGCTTTCACCGCTTATATAGACTGTACCTTAGAAAGGTTTTCCAGGGCTCTTTCCAGGGTTTCCTGTTTTTTGGCAAAACACAGCCGGATCACATGGTCATTCCGCTTATTCTGGTAAAAGGATGAGAAAGGAACACTGGCCACCTTATGCCAGATCGTCAGTTCACTGGCAAAATCAAAATCATTTTTATCCGAAATATTGTTGTATTTCACGGCCTGAAAATAAGTTCCTTCACAATCCAGAAGCTCAAAAGAAGTTCCGGCAAGCCCCTTTCTCAGAAAATCCCTTTTCTCCTGGAAAAACGTATTCAGATAAAGGTAATGCTCTTCATTTTTCATATACTCGGCCAAGGCAAGCTGAACAGGAGTATTGACGCAGAAAACATTGAACTGATGTACTTTCCTGAATTCATCCATAAGATTTTTGGGAGCTGCACAATACCCGGTTTTCCATCCTGTAATATGGAAAAGCTTGCCGAAGGAAGCCACCAAAAGACTTCTTTCCTTAAGCTCAGGATACCGGCAGATACTTAAATGCTGCTTTCCGTCAAAAACAATATTTTCATAGACTTCATCACTTAGAATAAGAATAGAAGTATCTTTTACCAGTTTAATGAGCTCCTGCAGGTCGTCTTCCTTCAAAATTTTTCCTGAAGGATTATTCGGGTTGTTCAGGATGATCATTTTAGTTTTCTCACTTATCAGATCCTTTACAGCATTCCAGTCGATGGCATAATCCGGAGCTTTCATTTCAAAACGCTTTACGATACCCCCGAAAAGCTCTACTGTAGGTTCATAACAGTCATAGGCCGGCTCAAAAATAATGACCTCATCATCCTTTTTAACAAATGCAGCAATAGCGGTAAAAATGGCCTGTGTACCGCCAGCCGTTACGGTAATTTCGGAATCAGGGTGGTATGCCGCCTGATGGCTGTTTTCTATCTTTCTGGCAATCTCTTCCTTTAAAACCGGCATTCCGCCCATCGGAGCATACTGGTTAAACCCTTTTTTTATAAAATAATCAACATGGTTCAGCAGTTCGGAATCCGGCATGAAATCCGGGAAACCCTGAGACAGATTAATCGCCTCATTTTCATTGGCCAGCTGCGTCATCTGGCTGAAAATAGTAGTTCCTACATTGGACAGTTTTGATAAGGGAAGTTGTATCATAAAACGGTTTTTATTGAAACCGAATTTAATGAAATATTTAGAACCTGAAAAATCTGTTACGGATTAATAAATGTTGATGCTGTATTGTTGATTGGCTGGTAAACGCAATGGGACAAGGGTTTAATGATAAGATGTTTTAAGGTGCAAGAAAATCAAAGATTTTCGGTAGTTTTTTTATTCCAGCGTTTCAATTTTTAACAGGAAATCATTCTTTTTACGGACGGAAACATCCAGAACGGAATGGTCTGCCATAATCACCTGACCGCCTTTTCCCTTGATATATTCTTTAAGATGGGAGAGATTAATCAGATGTTTGTGATGGATTCTGAAAAAATTATATCTGGAAAGGTATTCTTCAAACTCATGCAGTGTTTTAGAGACAATGATCCGGGTTTTGTCGGTAAGGTAAAAAGTAGTGTAGCTGGAATCGGCTTCACATCGGATGATATCGCTGATGTTGGTTAATCTGAATCCCTGCAGGGTAGGAAGGCTGATTTTATTCTCATTTAAAGCTGCAGCCGCCGGATTTTTATTTTTTCTGATGTTTTCCAGCACTTTTTTCACGGCAATGATGAAGTCCATTTTTCTGATAGGCTTCAGGAGATAATCGGCAGCCCCGTTTTTAATGGCCTGAATGGCAAAGTTTTCAAATGCCGTAATAAAAATGATCTGGGCTTCGGTTTCCCTGATTTCGGATAAAAGGTCAAAAGCCGTTCCGTCTTGCAGCTGTACATCCAGAAAAAGAATGTCAGGAGTATTTTTGGAGAGGTAAAGATAGGCTTCTTCCACACCCGATGCCTGGAATACGGTCTGTATTTCGGGGAATTCATTTTCCAGCAGAAGGCTGATATAGTCTCTTCCGTCCTGTTCATCATCAATAATGCATGCCTGTATTTTATTTTTCATAAGGTGTTATATAAAGTTTGATGCAGGTTCCCGGCCGGTTTTCTTTTTCAGAAAGGTCGGAGATCTCCAGTACAATATGAGTCTCAAAAAGCTGCTTAAATGTTTCAATTCTTTTCTGAGATAATTTCACACCGAAGGAATCTGCCTTAGAACCGTGGGAATTTCCGATACCGATTCCGTTGTCTTCAACCGTGATACAAAGGGCGGAATCCAGATGTTCAAACCGGATTTCAATTTTCCCCTTTCTGTCCTTTAAACCAGCTATTCCATGCTTGATGGCATTTTCTGCGAAAGGCTGTATCAGAAGGGATGGAACCACCCAGTTTTCATCTACATTCCCGGAGACGGAAATCTGATAGTCAAATGTATTTTTCAGACGGAGCTTTTCCATATCGAGATACAGGGAAAGATATTCTGTTTCATCTTTTACCGTCATAAAGGTCTTTTCGGAGTAATGAAGCGTTTTACGGATCATTTTTGAAAAGGTACTGAGGTAATTTTCGGTTTCCTCATAATCTTTTTTATAGATAAGAAACTGAATAGAGTTGAGGCAGTTGTAAATAAAATGTGGGTTGATCTGTGCTTTGATCGCCTGAAGTTCCAGTTCGGCGATTTTCTTTTCGTAATACAGGGTTTCCAGCTTTTTGTTTCTCTTTTTCTGAAAATACAGGGTGATCAGGATGAATAAGAAAGCGGCTCCAAGAGCTCCCATCAACAGTCTGAACCACCAGGTCTGCCAGAACCGGGGACGAATTTCAAACTGAAAATCGGTAGAGATATACGACTCTTTACCATTATAACCCAATCCGAAAACTTTAAAAGTATAGGTTCCGGGAGGCACGGAATTAAAGATAATATTCGGAGAGCTGCTGATCTGCCAATCTTCGCTAAGGCCTTCAATTTTATATTTATAGCTTATTTTTCCCTGGGAAGTATAATCCGGAAAGCTTAAATGAAACGAAATATCATTGTCGGGAGTCTGGCTTTCAAGGGGTTGTTTGGGATTAAAAAATGTTTTATTGCCAAGCGTAACGGAATTGATAATTACTTTTTTGCGGATCGATTTCTGTTGAGCCAGCAGGTCTTTGACAGGAAGGATTCCCAAGCCTTTGGAAGTTCCTGCATATACGGTATCTGAACGGATAACACATCCTGCCACAACATCAGAAGGGAGGCCGTCTGTTTTTGTGAAATTGCTGATGTTCACCCGATTTCCTTTAAGCTCAATCCTGCTCAGCCCATTATTGGTGCTTGCCCAGAAGACATTCTCATTTTCAATTTCAATTTTTTTGATCTGGCTGGTGGTTAATCCGTCATTTTCGGTAATCTTCCTGATTACTTTTTTCCGGTCAAAAAGAAGAATCCCGTTAAGATTAGTAGCTCCGGCATACAGGTTGGGACGCAGTTTTTTGATGTCGGTAAAATAATATCCTTCCAGAAAAAGGGTTTTCTTCCGGGTAACGGTATTCAGCTTGTAAAGGTCTTTAAAGGTTCCGGCGAACAGGCTGTCTCTGTCATACGGCAAAGCAGTGTAAATCCTCTCTTTCTGAATTAAATCCGTGTAACGATGATCCCGGAAATTATAAATCGTTATGCCTTCAAAGGTACAAAGCAGGACCGAGTCTTTGGTATAGGGAATAATATTCTTCAGAAGAAATTCTTTTAAGAACTTTTTCTTTTTTGTCGCGGTATCGTATTGAAGAAGACTTTTGGTAAGGGCAAAGATCGCGGTGTTTCCTTCTGCAAAAATCGCTTTATGTTCTGTTTTAATATTTTTTTCAAAAACAAGATCGGTGATCTTCTGTGAACGGTAAATTCCGCTTCTGGCTTCATTGTAACCCAGAAAAATATCCTTTCCGTTGCTGGCAATAGCCGTAATATAAGAGGAATTATTTTTAATAGGCAAGTGAATATAGTTTTTGAACAGCTTGTCGGTAATGAAAAAAATACCGTTGTTCCGGGTAGAAAACCAGGTATTGTTGTCCTTATCTACCAGAACATCATGAACATAATAATGATCCAGCAGCTTTACAGGATCAGATAACGGAGCACGTTCCAGTAATGACTGCCTGAAATACCGGACACCTCCTTCTTCCATACACAGCCAGACTCTGTAGTTTTTATCAATAATCACATGAACAACCTTTTCGTGAAGCGGGTAGGTTTGTAGTTTTTTAAAATAAAATTTGTCCTGAAGCTGGTAAATATCAATCCTGTTTTTGTATTTAAAAAGATAGAAGTCTCCTTTCCGGTAGATGACAATGCCTTTTTCAAAGCTTATATTACATATCGTTTTTTTCCGGGTGATGATATCATAGGCTTCGATGTTTTTTTTCTCTTTTTCATGGGCTATATACAGCATTTTGGTATCGGGATTGAAAGCGAAGGCATAATATGCTTCTGAAGGATTTTGGCTGAGAAAAACTGGAATTTCACTTATTTTTTCATCCTTATACACATATATTCTATCCGGATTGTAGCCGGAAAATAAATAAAGGTAATCCCCTTTGGAAAAAATGCCGGAAGTATATTTGAACTGAATTTTTTTAAGCTCTTTATTGGTATCTGAATTGATAATACGGTTGTTTTTCAGATAGGCAAAATCATTCAGAAAGGGAGCAATGAAAATTTCGCCGCTGGAAAGAGGAAAGGAAGACAGGGCTTCAATATTTTTCAGCCCGTTCTTGTTGTTGAACTGTTTAAACTCACTTCCGTCGAACCTGAAAAGACCGTTATCACTTCCGATCCAGATAAACCCGTTCACATCCTGGCTCAGGCCATAGGTATATGAACTGCTGAGTCCGTCTTCCGAACTGTAGTTGATCATCCCGGGAATCTGGGACCGGAATAAAGCCAGATAGACCGGAATCACATACGCTAAACAGAAAAAAATCCTTTTTTTCACATGCTATTGAATAATATCGTAAATATATAGAGTTTGGGTGATAATTCTGCAACAGATCAACAACAGATCATGATCATCTTAAAAGTTGGGAGAAATAAAAAAAAGATGAATACGTTCTGAATTCTTCTTTTTAACGTTGTTAGCTTGTGGATCGGCACAAAATCATAAAAAGCTCAGGTGCTAAAGTTGGGGAGAAATAAATTTTATATTGAATCACAACAGTACAGAATATTTTTTTACTGGCTGGATATTAAAATCTGCTCCATCTGCAAAATCAGCGTGAGACTCACTCCATAAACATCTGTGAAATCAGAGGAATCTGTGGGAAATTATTTAAAAGATTTAATTTATTTCCAGGTATTTGTATGTTGAGCTTCAACTTTTGTGCCTGATCTATAAAGAGATCTTATAAAAGATATTTTCTTTCCATCAGAATGAATATTTTTATCGCAAAGGTTTAAACACCAGGCTGTTTGATTTCAGATGCACAGGAGTGTTACCTTGTCACTGATGAAGCTTAATGGCTATCCATCCGCTTCATCGAATCAACGGAGTTGATTCTGAACTTTGCCACCTAAAATCAACGGTTCGTTCCATGAAAACTTTGCGTTTCCAAAAAATATTACTATGATTATTCTATTTAAATAAGAAAACAGCAGAGATTCGTCGATCACTGCTGCTTTATACAGGAACTTTATTGATATCTTGTGTTTTTTTCAGATTTGCAGTTCCCTGTCATTTAATTTGAAATAATCAGTTTTTGGTGAACTTATTTTGTCATTGCTTTTAATTATTTACCAGCATTTTTTTGCTGTCAATGTTTTTACCGTTTACACTCATCTGATAGATGTAGGAACCTCCCTGAAGTCCCGTAACAGTAATATTTCCGTTGCCCTTTTCTTTCAAAGGAATTGTTTTAACAACCTGTCCGGAAACAGAATAGAACGTGATGGAGGCATTATCCGATTTTTCAGGAAGAAAATATTGTATGGTTGATTCCCCTTTTGCAGGATTGGGAACATTCTGGTACAATCTGGCTTCATTGGAATCCATACCCAGATCAACATTTATTTTGCTCTGCTTCAGCAAGGCTTTAAGTTCCTGAACTTCTTTTTTAAGATCATCGATCTGGATTTGAAGATCAGCTTCCGATTCGTTAGGAGCCGTTTTAGAAAGTGTGGTTGTGGCAATCATCACATTTCCGTTACTGTCTACCACCAATGCTTTTCCTGTTCCGGTAGGTAACCCCTGCAATCGTACCGTTCCAACGGAATGAAAGTTAGCAGTAGGATCCGTTGTGCGTACCCCGACCTTTTGATCTCTGATGAGCATCGTTGAAGTAGGACTCAACCCGAACATAATAGAGTAGGGGATATTGTTGGTTAATTTGGTGGGCCCCCCGCTTCCGGAACCAAAGACAAAAGACCGGGTGCCTGTCGCAATTAAATCAACCCCGAAACCTCCGGAATACTGCGTCCCTAAGTCAACGCCGACTCCTATCGCAAACTGATTGCTGTCTCTGATATTGTTTTTCCATCCTAATGCAACAGATTTGCCGGCATTATTGGTTACGATGTTACTTTGTCCTGCAACAAGATTGGCCCCGCCGGCATCAGCTAAATTATTCCCCCAGCCGCTAACGATAGAACTGTTGACGTTACCGAGTATATTTTCTGCTCCTGCTATAATATTTCCTTTACCTTTTGAATGATTGGTATTGTTGGTGGCATCTACGATAAAAGTACCTGCCTGGTTTAGTAACGCCTGTCCCGGGTTAGTTGTAATTCCATTGGTTCTTAGGTACAGGGCGTTGTGATCCGTTGTTCCTACGTAGTTGGCGTAGCCGGTTGCCGTATTTCCGTTAATGTCCCATTGTTGTGCACTGAAAAGACCTGCTGACAATACCAGAGCTGTGGTGATACTGCTTTTCATTGGAGAGAGTTGTTTTGTTTTCATAGGTATAATTTTAAGGATTTGATTATTGAAGTCTTCTAAACAGACGATGTGTATCGGTTAAAAGACAGACCTCAGCGCGGGGCTGAGATCCGGTGTTTTTATTTGGGAATAATCCAGCCGTTATTGGGCAGTCCGTTGGGAGGAAGAGTATACATATAAGGGATACCGCCGATAGGCTGTGGATATACTACAGCAGGAGGGGTGGGTTGGGTGAAGCCTGGATTACCCGGGGTAATCACTCCATTACCTCCTGTAATGGAATTCATCTGCCCTTTTTTAAGAGCCTTTTCTGTCATTTTTTTCATGATTTTTTTTATTGATTAGCATGACGAAAATAGAAAAGACTCCGTTGGAAAAGTATTCACAACTAATAAGTGCGACGGTCGGATAAGTAAATGCGACGGAAAAAGAAACTTAATCCGTTTTTCCTATCCTGTAAAGGAAATCATTTTTTCTGCGGAAGGAAACATCCAGCACAGAACAGTCACTCATCACCACCTGGCCGCCTCTGCCCTTGATATATTCCTGAAGGTGGGCGATATTAATAAGATGCTTGTGATGTATTCTGAAAAAATGATGCTCCGGAAGTATTGATTCAAATTCATGTAAGGTCTTTGAAACCATGATTTTGATTTTATTCACCAGATGAAAGATGGTATAGCTTGAATCAGCCTCACAGTGAATGATATCTGCAATATCCACAACTTTAAACCCCTGAAGGGTAGAAAGGATGATCTTCTGGTTCTGAAGTATAGTGTTTGGGACGGGCTGCATCTTTTTGATGTGATCCAGCGCTTTATTAACGGCCATAATGAAATCAATTTTTTTAATCGGTTTCAGGAGATAATCTGTAGCGCCGTTTTTTATCGCCTGAATTGCAAAATTTTCAAAGGCCGTAACAAAAATGATCTGGGACGAAACCTCTTTGAATTTAGAGAGCAGATCAAAAGCGGTACCATCACCCAGACGGATATCCAGGAATAAA
The DNA here is from genome assembly GCA_031277615.1 of Chryseobacterium sp. GTDB lineage: Bacteria > Bacteroidota > Bacteroidia > Flavobacteriales > Weeksellaceae > Chryseobacterium. Next base: position 83,869 of record JAITMC010000026.1, read on the forward strand.
ATGTCCGGTGAGTTTTTGGTAAGGAAAATATAAGCTTCCTCTACACTCGAAGCCTCGAAGCTTACCTGGATTTCCGGGAATTCTTTCTTTAATAGCAATGAGATATAATCTCTTCCATGTTTTTCGTCGTCAATGATGCAGACTTGTGTTGTGGTTTTCATATGGCGTAATGTATAGTTTTATCTGTGTTCCCTGCTTTCCGGATTTCTCAGAAAGGTTAATCACTTCTAAAGTGATATTGGTCTCAAAAAGCTGTTTAAAAGTCTGGATCCTTTTCTCTGATAATCTCAGTCCGAAAGACTGTTCTTCAGCAAAAGACTCATGTTGAGGCGTAAATCCTATGCCGTTATCTTCAACCGTAATGCTGAGCGTAGCATCCGTATGCTCAAAAGAGACGCTGATGAATCCCTTTTGGTTCCTTAGGCCGGAAACCCCATGCTTAATGGCATTTTCTACGAAAGGCTGGATTAATAAGGAAGGAATAACCCAGTTCCTGTTGACAGTTTCCGAAAGGTGAATTTCATAATCAAAAAGCTCGTTTTGGCGAAGCTTTTCCATATCCAGATATAAAGACAGGTATTCCACCTCTTCCCATATCGGCATAAAGGTTTTCTCGGAATAATAAAGAGTCTTCCTGATCAGCTGCGAAAAGATATCCAGATAATTTTCTGTTTCCACATAATCTTCCTTGAACAGCAGATACTTGATGGAATTTAGACAGTTGTAAATAAAATGCGGGTTGATCTGCGCCTTGATGGCTTGAAGTTCCAGTTCTGCGATCTTCTTTTCGTGGTAAAACTTTTCCAGTTTTTTATTGCGTTTTTTCTGCAGATAGGAATTGATTAAGACAGACAGAATAATGATTGATACTGCTGCAATCAGCAGTTTAAACCACCACGTCTGCCAGAATTCCGGCTGGATTTTAAAGGCAAGATCCGTAGAGGCATAAGACTGCTTGCCATTATATCCCAAACCATAAACCCGCAGCACATAATCTCCCGGAGGAATAGAGCTGAAGATCAGTTTCGAGGAATTGCTTACCTGCCAGGAATCATTCAGTCCTTCAATCCTGTATTTATAGCTTATTTTTCCCTGTGAGGCATAATCCAGAAAGCTGAGGTTGAATATTACGGTATTATTAGGATAGGCTGTCAGGCTTTTCTTCAGGTCATAATGCTCGTTATTTTCAATGGTTACGGAATTGATGATCACCTTTTTGTGGATGAATTTTTCCTGAGCCAGTAATTTTTTGATGGAAAATACCCCTAATCCTTTAGAGGTTCCAATGAAGATGGTATCATTTTTTATAACGGCCCCGGAAACAGCATCAGAAGGAAGACCGTCTGTCTGGGTAAAATTGTTGATCCGGACATGATCATTAACCAGCTCCACTCTGGATATTCCGGAATTGGTGCTCGCCCAGAAAGTGTTTTCGTTTTCTACCTCTATTTTTTTGACCTGATCATTGATGAGCCCGTTACTTTTTTCAATTTTCTTAAGAATCCCCCGATCATTGAAAATAATAATACCGTTGAGGTTGGTGGCTCCCAGGTAAATGTTATCCTTCAGCTTTTTAAGATCCGTGAAATAATATCCCTTTAAAAATAAGGTCTTTTCTTTCGTTCTGATATTGAATTTATACAGATCACTGAAGCTTCCGGTGAACAGGTAGTCTTTATCATAGGGCAGGACCGTATAAGTACGTTCATGGAGAAGCGTGGTTAATATCCCATTTTTCAGATGATAAGCGTACAACCCGTCAGCCGTGCAGAAAAATACGGAATCCCGGGTATAAGGGACGATGTTCTTTATTGAGCTGGCTATTTTTTTATAGGTATTTTTAGAAGAGTCATAAGTGACAATGGTACCGGATAGCCCGAAAATAGCGATGTTATTGTTGATGTAGACCGATCTGTTTTCATCTTTGTTGCCCTCGTCAAGAGTAATGTCATGCATTCTCCCTTTTTTGTCAATGATAGCCCCATACGAGCTGTTATACCCCAGAATAATATGATGCTGATCTTTGGCGATGGCTTTAATATATTCCGAATTATTTTTTACCGATAAATTGATATGATGGTTGAAAAGTGCTTCAGGGATGAAAAAAACACCACTGTTTCTGGAATTGAACCATACATTATTGTCCCGGTCCACCAGCACATTATTGATCACATAACTGCTGAGCAGTTTTACCGGGGCAGTCGGTTGTTTTTCATACTCCGGTATTGGCCGGTTGAAGTACAGAACCCCGCCATTCCGGAGGTTGAGCCATAATTTGTTGTTTTTATCAATAACACCATAGAAAACGTTCGCTTTGGTATCGTAGGAAAAGATTTTTTTGATCAAAAAAGAATCAGACAGCTGATAAACAGTAATTTTTCCCCATTTTTCAAAAACCAGAAAATTATCTTTTTCACAAATAATATTTCCCACATCTATTTTTATAGTTCTTACTTTTCGGGTATTAAGATTGTATATCACAATTTCACCCTTTGTAGGATCGTTTAAATACAGATCGCGGGTCCGGAAATCAAATTTTATGGTGGCCAGTGACCTTTTTTTATAATCCATAGAAACCGGAATTTTTTTTACCGTTCCATTTTCGTAAATAAAAATAGTCTGTGGGTTGGATGTACCGTATAAATACAGCCTGTTGGTATCTCTGGTGATTTTCGGGATCGAGCCTGAAAACTGATTTTTTACGTAATCATTGATATTCAGATTAACAACCTTTCCGGTTTTCAGATAGGCAAAGTCATTCAGAAAGGGGAGAATAAAGACTTCACCGTTAGGAAGCGGCTCACAGGATATAATATCAATGTTTTTCAGTCCCTCTTTTTTTCCGTATTGCTTAAATTCCTTACCATCAAATCTGAACAGTCCGTTATCGCTGCCGATCCATATAAAGCCGTTTTTATCCTGCCTCAAATGATAGGTATACGAACAGTTTAAACCGTCTTCTTCGGTATAATTTACCAAACCGGGAATCTGCGCAGCACAGGTAAGCAGCACAGCCGGTAACATAAAAAACAGGCAGAAAATAAATCTTTTTTTCACGTGGTAATGAATAATGGTGTAAATATATAATTTGGTGAGCGAATAACACAACGTTTAAGGTTGAATATTGAAAAAATCAGATGGAAAAAATTCGGATAATTTTGTACAATTTCGTACTTTTGTATGTTTGCTGAAATCATATATGTCACAAGAAATAAACCCAACCTACTCAGAAGATAATATCAGAACCCTCGACTGGCAGGAACACATTCGTCTGCGTCCCGGAATGTACATCGGGAAGCTGGGCGACGGATCCTCTGCCGATGATGGTATTTACATCCTGCTCAAAGAAATTCTGGACAACTCTATTGATGAGTTCAGAATGAAATCAGGGAAAAGAATAGAAATAAAACTGGACGACGGAAAAGTTACCATCCGTGACTTTGGCCGTGGAATTCCGTTGGGAAAAGTGGTGGATGCCGTTTCCAAAATGAATACCGGAGGAAAATACGACAGTAAAGCCTTCAAAAAATCCGTAGGTCTGAACGGGGTAGGTACCAAAGCCGTTAATGCCCTTTCCGATTATTTCAGGGTAAGGTCTTTCCGTGACGGAAAAATGAAGATGGCTGAGTTTTCCAGAGGGATCATCAGTGAAAATCATGAGGAAAAAGATACTTCCGACCGGAACGGAACGGAGATTTCCTTCATTCCCGACGGTGATATCTTCCTTCATTTCAAATACAGGAAAGAATACATCGAGAGAATGCTGCGCAACTATGCGTATCTGAATCCGGGACTGAAAATTCTTTTCAACGGAGAAACCTATTATTCTGAAAACGGTCTTAAAGACTTACTGGAGGAAGAACTGGAAAGCGAAATCCTGTACCCTATCGTTCATCTGAAAGACAATGATATAGAGCTGGCGATTACCCATTCTGATAAATCCCAGACGGAAACCTATTTTTCTTTCGTCAACGGGCAGAACACCACCCAGGGAGGAACCCATCTTAATGCCTTCCGTGAAGCTTATGTAAAAACCATCCGTGAGTTCTTCAATAAAAGTTTTGATGCTTCAGATATCAGGAAATCCATTATTGCAGCCATTTCCATCAATGTGGAGGAACCTGTGTTTGAATCCCAGACCAAAACAAAACTGGGCTCCAATGATATGGGACCGAACGGACCTACCGTAAGAACCTTCATTATTGATTTCCTGAAAAGCAAACTGGATAATTTCCTTCACAAAAATCCTGAAATTGCAGAAGCAATCCAGAGAAAGATTCTGATCTCCGAAAGAGAAAGAAAGGAACTCTCCGGAATTCAGAAACTGGCAAGGGAAAGAGCCAAAAAAGTATCCCTTCACAACAAAAAACTGAGAGACTGCAGACAGCACTACAATGATCAGAAAGCCGAAAGGAAAGGAGATACCCAGATCTTTATCACCGAGGGAGATTCAGCATCAGGATCCATCACAAAATCCAGAGATGTAGAAACCCAGGCGGTATTCTCCCTGAAAGGAAAACCCCTGAACTGCTATGGGCTTACCAAAAAAGTAGTGTACGAAAATGAAGAATTCAACCTTCTTCAGGCTGCCCTGAATATAGAGGAAAGCTTAGAGGACTTAAGATACAACCAGGTGATTATCGCTACCGATGCCGATGTGGACGGAATGCACATCCGCCTCCTGATGATTACTTTTTTCCTTCAGTTCTTCCCGGACCTGATCAAAAACGGTCACCTCTATATCCTGCAGACTCCGCTTTTCAGAGTAAGAAACAAAAAAGAAACCAGATACTGCTACTCGGAAGCAGAAAGAATAAAAGCACTGAATGAGCTGGGCAGAAACCCTGAAATTACCCGATTCAAAGGACTGGGTGAGATTTCTCCGGATGAGTTTAAGCATTTCATCGGAAAAGATATCCGCCTGGAACCGGTAGTGGTAGGAAAAGATCAGACTATTGAACAGCTGCTGGAGTTCTATATGGGAAAAAATACACCGGACAGACAGGTATTTATCCTGGAAAATCTGGTCGTAGAAGATCCGGATATCGATAAAAAAGAAATTTTAGATGAAGTAGCAGGATAAAAACTAACCCGGACATCAAACACCAAAATATTTAAAAATGAGATTAAGCAACCGCAGTAAGGCACCCGTTTATAATTTTGTAAACACATTGCTGCTGATGATGGTCGTATTTGGAATCGCTGCATTTTTACTGAACGAATACAGATTTCAGGCTGTAGGAAAAATAAGTTATCTGTTGCTGATCGTTCCCATTCTGATATTGGGACTCTTTTATCTGAACGGAAGACAGATCTTTGAATACGACAGTGATGGGGAAGCCCTGAACTTTAAGAACAGGAATATTATCCCTTTTCTGGATAAACCTCTTCATGATGAGTTTCCCAAATATAAACTGATAGAATATGAGATCGTCAGTATTTTCTTCCTCAGAAGATTATATGTAAAGATCACCAGCAAAAACAGCGGCTCCACCATGCTTAAATATGACATTTCATATTTAACAGGGAAAGAAGTAAATGATTTAAAACTCTCTCTGAATAAAGTAGTAAAAACTAATAAAGAGAAAAACGATTAAAATAACAGATGACGACAGAAGAATTCTCCCATGAAGGAGAGAGCTTAAAGAAAGTCTCAGGACTTTATAAAGACTGGTTTCTGGATTATGCTTCCTATGTAATTCTGGATAGGGCAATTCCTTCGGTATTTGACGGGCTGAAGCCTGTTCAGAGGAGGATTATGCACTCTATGCGGGAACTGGAAGACGGCCGTTACAATAAAGTAGCCAATATCGTAGGGAATACCATGAAGTATCACCCTCACGGGGACGCTTCCATTACCGATGCCATGGTACAGATCGGGCAGAAAGAACTGCTGATCGATACCCAGGGAAACTGGGGGAATATTTACACCGGTGATTCTGCTGCTGCGGCAAGGTATATTGAAGCCAGGCTGACCCCTTTTGCCCTGGAAGTGGTTTTCAACCCTAAAACAACGGAATGGGCCAAATCTTATGACGGAAGAAACAATGAACCGATCGATCTTCCCGTAAAATTCCCACTGCTTCTCGCGCAGGGAGTAGAAGGAATCGGGGTAGGACTTTCCACAAAAATCCTTCCGCACAACTTCAATGAACTGATCACAGCTTCTGTAGCATACCTGAAAGGAAAGAAATTTGAACTCTATCCGGATTTCCTGACTGCAGGTTTCCTGGATGTTTCAGAATACAATGACGGGCACAGAGGCGGAAAAGTAAGAGCCAGAGCCAGAATTACCCAAACCGATAAACATATGCTGGTTATTTCTGAGCTGCCGTTCTCCAAAACCACCAGCGATCTGATCGACTCTATTCTGAAAGCTAATGAAAAAGGGAAAATCAAGATCAAAAAAATCGAAGACAATACCTCAGATTCCGTAGAGATTCTGATTCATCTTCATAATGATGTTTCGCCGGATAAAACCATTGATGCCCTATACGCATTTACAGACTGTCAGGTGACCATTTCTCCGAATGCCTGCGTTATTGTCGGTGACAAACCGATGTTCATGAATGTTTCCGACATTCTGAAAATGAATACCGATCACACCGTTTCACTGCTTAAAAAAGAGCTTGAGATAGAACTTCACGAGCTTCAGGAAAGCTGGCACTTCTCTTCCCTTGAAAGAATTTTCATCGAAAACAGAATTTACCACGATATTGAAGAGGTGAAGAGCTGGGAAGAAGTGCTGAAAACCATTGACAAAGGTTTAAAACCTCATACCAAACATCTTTTAAGAGCCGTAACGGAAGAGGATATCCTGAAACTGACCGAGATCAGGATCAAGAGGATTTCAAGGTTCGATTTGGATAAATTTAAAGAAAACATAGCTGCTTTAGAAGGGAAAATAGAGCAGGTGAAATTCAATCTTGCCAACCTGATTGCTTACGCTATTGATTATTACCTGAATATTCAGAAAAAATACGGGAAAGAGAAGCAGAGAAAAACCGAGCTTAGAATTTTCGATACCATTGATGCCACAAAAGTAGCTGTAGCCAACGAGAAGTTCTATGCCAACTTTGAGGAAGGCTTTATCGGAACTTCCCTGAGAAAAGACCAGTATATGTTCGACTGTTCGGATATTGATGATATCATCACGTTCCGGAAAGACGGAAGCATGAAGGTGGTAAAAGTGGAAGCCAAAACCTTTATCGGAAAAGATATTCTTCATGTGGCGGTCTGGAAGAAAAATGATAAGCGAACCGTTTATAATATGATCTACCGTGAAGGAAAAGAGGGCCCGTATTATATGAAACGTTTCTTCGTAACGGCGGTAACCCGGAATACGGATTATCCGCTGGCTTCAGATAAAAAAGGTTCGGAAGTGCTGTATTTCTCCGCCAATCCTAATGGAGAAGCAGAAACGGTAACCGTTCTTTTAAAACCGAATCCGAGGATCAGAAAGAACAAAATGGAAATTGATTTCTCTGATCTGGCCATCAAAGGAAGAGATTCCAAAGGAAATCTGGTGACCAAATATTCTGTGAAGAAGGTCGATATGAAAGAAGAAGGCGTTTCTACCCTGGCTCCGAGAAAAATCTGGTTTGATGATACCGTGAGAAGATTAAATGCGGATGGAAGGGGAACATTGCTGGGAAGCTTCAAAGGAGATGACCGGATTCTTACCATCAACACCAACGGTGAAGTAAAGCTTGTTTCCTTCGATCTGGGGAACCGTTTTGATGATCAATACCTGGTGCTGGAAAAATGGAAACCCCATCAGCCTGTCACCTGCATTTACTACGACGGAGAAAAAGATATCTATTTTATCAAAAGATTCCTGCTGGAAAATACAATAAACGTACAGACTTTTATGCCGTCTGAGCACTCAAAGTCATTCATTGAGAACGTTATTGTAGCCAACGGCGCTTCGGCGGAGATCATTTTTGCCAAAGACAAAGGCAAAGACCGGGATCCTGAAACCATCAACATCGATGAATTTATCGCTGTAAAAGGAATCAAGGCGATTGGTAACCAGTTTACCAAATTTAAAGTAAAAGCCATCAATATTACCATCCCTGAACCTCCTGAAGAAGAACCGGAAGTATATGAAGAGCCCGAAACGGGCGACGGGATCGTGGATGAAGATGGCGGTGTAATAGGAGACCTGTTCCAGGACGGAGAACCTGAAAATTAAAAATAGAGAGTATGAGTATACCTGTGATAGTCATAATTGCGGTAACCTGTCTTTTCAGTTACAGGGGATTCAATGATATGACTTTATTTGAGAAATATAAGTTCAATGTAGGCGCTATTGAGAACCGTAAAGAATACATCAGGCTGATCAGCTCGGCATTTCTGCATGCAGACGGGATGCACCTGTTTTTCAATATGCTGTCTTTATATTTCTTTCAGGGAGCGGTGATCGATTATTTCGGAGATATCGGCTTCCTGATCATCTATTTCGGATCTATGATTCTGGGGAATCTCTTCAGTCTGTTGATCTATAAAAAACAGCCGTGGTATTCTGCCATTGGCGCATCAGGAGCGGTTTCCGGAATTATTTTTGCTGCCATAGCCATGGCCCCGGTCAAAATCGAAGTGAACTTCCTTCCGGGCTGGCTGTTCGGTACGCTGTATTTCGGGTATTCGGTTTATATGATGCTGAATCCTAAGCAGTGGGATAACCTGGGGCATGCAGCGCACCTCGGAGGCGCATTTTTCGGGCTCGTTTATGCAGTAGCCCTTCATTCTCAGTTGGCTATAAGCAATAGCCTTTACCTGGGAGCCATGTCACTGCCGCTGATCTATCTGGCTTACCAGATTTTTGTAAGGAAAAGAATAAGATAAAGTAACCTTCTTTTAACCAAATATCAAAACCAATGAACACTTCAGAATTAAACCGTTTCATCGTTGTCTTAATCTATGGTTCATTGGTTTTGCTTTCTCTGCTGAAGCTCTCCAATCCGTTAAAAGTAAACCGGAAGGCCAATTTCTGGTTTGGGATATTTCTGTTTCTGTGGTCAAGTTTCTGGCTGGATGAGGTACTCACACTGGTAAAAGACGCGCCGGTACAGATTCATTCCATACTGAGCATTCAGGTGATACAGTTTCTCACGCCGATTATGTTCTACTTCAGTGTGCTGTTTTTTACCAATCCTTCTTTTAAATTTAAAATTTCAGATCTTAAATACCTCATTCTTCCTGTTGTTTTTCTGATCAATCTCTTGCTGCCACGCTTCGGGATAGGAGAAAACAGTTCTGTTTCCGAATTTATTTTCATCGGACTTATTCTTTTTCAGGCCCTGTTTTATACCGGATTATCATATGTGACGATCAGGAAACACCAGAAAAAAATACAGCAGTTTTCAGCCAATACAGAGGGAATCAACCTGAACTGGCTGGAATATATCATTGTGATTATATTCATTATTAATATTATCTACGTTGTTTACAATCTTTCTTATGATTCTACGGCCCTGAATTTCTTCATCAACGGAGCTTTTCTTATTGTCATTTATTCCGTGGGCTATTATTCACTGAAGCAGAAAGAGATCTATCCGGTGGAAGAAAAGCAGCGCGATGAGCTGATGTCCATCGACACTGACCCGGATACCGAAGAAGTTAAAAGAAAACTGATTCCTGATGAAGAGCTGCAGAAGATCAAAACCCAGCTGGAAGACATCATGAGCCGCCAGAAACCTTATCTGGAGAGTGAGCTGAATCTCATCCGGCTTTCTGAACTGCTGTCAGTTTCCACCCACCATTTATCCTATGTCATCAATACCGGATTTGGAAAGAATTTTTTCCAGTACGTCAACGAATACCGGATTGAACATGCCAAACACCTTCTTAAAGATGCCAACAGCAAGCTGTCGATTCTGGGGATTGCTTATGAGTCCGGTTTCAATTCCAAAACATCCTTTAACACCACCTTTAAAAAATTAACAAACCATACCCCATCCGAATACAAAAATGGTTCGGATTTATAAAGTCTTACGTTTGTGTTTATTCAATGTGTTGATATTTAATGTGTTATAAATTAACATTTTTATTTTTAAAAATAGGTTCACTCTGATAATACTGAACATTCGGAGGCATATTCCATAATAATTTTGTCACATAAATGATACGTTATGGAAACCAAAGAATCATATGCAGTGGTGACAGGGGCAAGTCAGGGGCTGGGAAAAGCGTTTGCCGAACATCTCGCTAAAAATCAAATCAATGTTATTCTGGTCAGTTTACCGGGACAACATTTAAAGGAATTGTCGGAAGAACTTGAAAAAGTTTACGGGGTCAGAGCTCCTTATTATGAAGTGGATCTTTCGGTGAATGAAAATGTGATGAAGCTGACAGACTGGATGAACGCCTCGTTCGATATCCATATCCTTATCAACAACGCCGGACTTGGGGGAACCAAAAAATTTGTAGATGCCACACCGGATTACATCAATACCATTCTTCAGGTGAATGTTGCGGCTACTTCCCTGATCACGCACCAGCTGCTGCCGAACCTTTTGAAACAGCCGAAAGCTTATATTCTGAATGTTTCCAGCATGGCTGCCTTTTCGCCGATCGGTTTCAAAACGGTATATCCCGCTTCCAAAACCTTTATCCATTCCTTTTCAAGAGGCCTGCATGAAGAGCTGAAAGATACCAGCGTATTTGTAAGCGTCGTGAATCCGGGAGCCATGAAAACCAATACTGATGTCTGCCGGAGAATAGAAAAACAGGGATTCCTGGGAAAGCTTACCCTGCTGGATCCGGATAAGGTAGCGGCCTACTGCATCCGTCAGCTTTTTAAAAAAGATTCCGTTATTATGGTTAATCCTCTCAGCTGGCTGATGATGAAGATCCTTCCGATATGGATCAAGCTTCCGCTGATGACCAGTGCCATCAAAAAAGAAATTGAAGCATGAAAAAAGTTTTCGTAACCGGAGCTACAGGGCTTCTGGGGACCAATACCGTTATAAAATTATTAGAATATGGTTATTTTGTTATTGCTCTGGTGCGCCAGAAAAGCAGCTGGATGGGCGAAAAGAATGAAAACCTGAGGCTGGTAGAAGGAGATCTCTTCTCAGATATTTCAAGGCATCTGCAGGATGTGGCATCTGTTATTCACATAGCTGCAGAAACAGCACAGGATCTGCTGGATTATGAAGATTACAGAAAAGTGAATTACGATGCATCGGTTCATTTGCTTTCGCAGGCAGATGCGGCTGGTGTAGAAAAATTTCTGTTTGTGAGTACGGCTAATACCTTAGGATATGGCAGCACAGAAGCCTGGGGAACTGAAAATGCACCCCAGCGTTATCCTTTTACCCATTCATTCTACGCCAAAAGTAAACTGGAAACAGAAAGTTATCTTCTTCAGCAGAACAGAACAACAAAAATTATCAGCGTGAATCCTACTTTTATGATCGGAGCATATGACCATAAGCCGAGTTCCGGAAGGATTATTTTCTGGACCTGGAATAAAAAGATCGTTTTCTATCCGAAAGGAGGCAAAAACTTCGTTCATGTGGAAGACGCAGCAGAAGGAGTGATCAAAGCTTTTGAACAGGGCAGACATGGTGAGAAATATCTTCTGGCCCATGAAAACCTAAGCTACAAAACATTTTTCGGAAAAGTAAACCGGACCACGAAACAGAACCCCATTATGGTTCCGATTCCGGATACCGTTCTGGCAGGATTAGGCCTTGTCGGAGACTTTCTGAGAAGTCTGAAAATCAAAACCAGCCTGAGCTCCCCGAATATGAAAGCCTTACGGATCCATAATTATTATTCCAACAGAAAATCAGTGGAAGAACTGGGAATGAAGTATCAGGCAGTTGATAGGGCAGTGGAGGATGCTGTTCACTTTTTTAAAGGAAAAAGAAATACTGATTATCAATCTGACTGAGTTGTTATTTTGATCCTGTTTTCTTTTTAAAACTGAATGTTTTCAATTTTGATCTGATCCGTCAAATATTTTGGAAGCCTTTTTATAGCTTCGGTGAGTTTCATCGTATTGATCTTTCTTTCTCTTTTATTCTTGATGTAATAATTACAGTTTAAATAGAAAAAATAGGAAACGATTCTGTTGTAATCATCGAGGTTTTTATCGCCAATCATAGACAGCAGCTGGGAGAGAAAAAGTTCAACATCTTTTGATTCTGAAACCGCTTTTCCTAACCTTGAAACATTTCCGAAATAATGATTGTGTACCGGATTTTCTATTCTGAATGCTGTTCCAAACAGAAGATCGGGAACATTTATATTAAGCGTTTCAAGCTCTTTTATATACGTTCCTCTTCTTTCTCTGGCGTATCCGGAATCGGCTACCCTCTCAAAGCGGTCATTCACAATATCAAGATGGGACTTAAGAAACATTTCCCAATTGCCGGTTTCTGCAGATAAAAGTGCCATATATATGCCCTGCATTCTTGGCGAGGGATCCTGGCTGCAGCCACCAATTATTTCTACTGATCTTAATTCATCCAGAAGTTTTTCTTTTTCCAGTTTTGAAAGCTTTTTCCAATCCTGAGGAACCGAAAGGCCAAATCTTTCACTTTTTGCATCTTCTTTGAATTTGGAAACAGGAGTATCGATCAAACAGTCTGAATAAATGATCTGTCGGGAATATTTAGGATCCAGAGGAACACTTTTAAAGTTTTCAGGAAAGAAAAAGCCATAAATTTTTTCATCAGAATAAGATTTTTTATCCTTGTAATTATACGCCCATTTATTTTTTGAAACCCTGTTATAGAGCTCTTTTGTATAATCAAATTCTATATACAATGCATCCTCATCTTCAACAGGAATTTCTCTTATTTCAATAATTGTATTTTTATGATAATCTTTTTCTTTTGATTTTATGATTAAGAGATCTTTCTTAATGATCGCTTCAGGATACTTTTTGATAAAATCTTCAATAGGAATATTCCTGTCCATATCTTTTTTCGCTCCTGAAACATTTCCTGATTCCATTTTTACAGAATATCCGACAGTTTGCAGCTGCGAATGAAAAACCTTGCTCATATCACAGGTTTTATATTTTAAATTAAGAGAATCTACAACTTTTATAAGCCGGTTCATAGCTCCTTCACTGTAAATCAATCCGTTTTTGTATCTGGTGAATTCCTGTGAAGGGAGAAGGGAACTGAGGAGCATTGCAGACAACAGGCTTATTGTTTTCAACATTACAGATGGTTTAGTTTTTCTCTATAACGCAGATAAGCATTAATTATTTTCCGTTATTCCGATAACCTTCTCAAAGCATCCTCAACAGATTCCGCAAAGTTGATATGTTTTGTCTTATTGCTTTCAAAAATAAAATCCCGGATGCTTTTACTTTCATATTGACTGAAATCCCCGACAATAGCAAGTCCCATCCGGTAGTTGGAAAACTTTTGCAGGATTTCGCCGGCCATTTTTGTTTTAAGATCGAAAAATTCAGAAGTAATGTTTTTTTCGGAGATAATGACTTTGTCAAATCCCTGATAATAGATATTTCCGAGCAGATCTAATGCATCCTGAGCAGAGCTGATGAGAAGTTCATCTGAAATTATTTCGGCGATTTTTAAATTCTGAATTGAATGGTCAATGATCTCCATAATATAAAATTATTTAACTCCAAAAATAAACCGGTCATTTTCCGACAGGTCTTTGATCAGCATGGCTTTTGAGAACTGTGCGGTGTACAGTTCCAGGGTTTCAGGACCGAGTTTCTGATTGATTTCTAAGAACAGGAGGCCGTTTTTCTTTAAATGGACTTTGGCATCTTCAGCAATTTTTCTGTAAAAGATCAATGCATCGGAAACAGGAGAGAAAAGAGCCATTGTTGGTTCAAATTCCTTAACTGAATCTGCAATTTCTGTCTCTTCTTCCATTCCGATATAAGGCGGATTGGAAATGATGATGTCATAGCTTTCCTCCAGTTCAGCAGCCAGATAATCAGCATGAATAAAACGGATGTCCAGCTGATGATGTTCTGCATTCTTTGTGGCGGTCTGAAGGGCTTTTTCCGAGAAATCAATAGATGAAATTTCTGCTTCCGGAAAATGTTTCTTTAAAACCAGAGGAATAACACCGCTTCCGGTTCCGATATCCAGAATTTTTAAGGAACCTGCCACCCTTTCTGAAATGTATTTTTTTATTTCGGAAACAGCCATTTCCAGCAGCTCTTCCGTTTCGGGGCGCGGGATCAGTACATTTTCGTCTACAAAAAAAGTCATCCCGTAAAACTCGGTTTCGCCGAGGATCTGCTGATAAGGTCTCCCGGTTTTTAATTCCTGTATCACCTTCATCAGCTTTTCCTCATCCGCCAGAAGAAGTTCCTGTTGCGAAAATCTTCTCTGGTGAAAAGCATCAAAACCAACGGTTTTCTGAATAAAAACACTGGCTAAAAAAGCCGTTTCCGAATCGGTATACCCTCCGGAAAGCTCAGTGCTGAAATATTTTTTTAATTCTGATATTGTCATTTATCTCGTGAAAACCAGTTTTGTATCGGTTGATTTCTCTTCGTCAATCAGGTAACCTTCATAATTAAAGGCTTTTACATCATCCAGAGTCTGTGCATTGGTTTCTGCACAGAACCTCACCATAAGTCCTCTGGCGTGTTTGGTGTAAACAACAATGGTTTTCAGCTTTCCGTCCTTCAGTTCATAGAAGTCGAAATCAATTACCTTGTGGTTTAGCTTTTTACGGTCGATCACTTTTCCGTATTCATTACTGGCCAGATGAAGAAGGATTTCATTTTTTTTCATTTCAGAATTCAGCTGTTCCGTAATTTTTTCTCTCCAGAATTCATACAGGTTCTTATACTGGTCGAATTCAAAAGGACGTCCCATTTCAAGCCTGTAAAGCATTATTTTATCAGAAGGTTTCAGCAGACCGTAGAGCCCGGAAAGCATTCTGTAATTTTTCTGAAGATAATCTACCGCTTTCTGGTCCAGGGTTTTGGCATCAAGACCTCTGTACACCTCACCGGTAAAGGCAAATAATGCGGGGGCAGATTCCTTTGCGGCAGGTTTGGCTTTCCATCTCTGGTTTCTTTCCCAGTTTTCATCTGCAAGCTTAGGAGAAATTTCCATCAGTTCAGACAGATATTTGGGTGATTTTTCTTTTAAATAAGACTGTATAAAGGCAGCATCTTCAATGAATTTAGGAGTAGAAGACCTTAGCAGATCCGTTGCGTTTTCTACATTCATTAATTTGGCAGGGGAAGTTATAATTTTCATACGGTTAAAATAAAGATAAAGTTTTAAAATCAATAGAGTTCATCAGCATCAGTGATATAAAATCAATCATAAAATGACAGATGATCAGAACAATCATATTTGAATATTTTTTATAAAACACAGCAAAAACAACTCCAATAAAGAAAGGAACGATGACCTGGCTTATGGTTCCGTACGTACTGTGCAGGATTCCGAATAATAGAGCCGAGACCACTATTCCGGCAAGCGGACTGTTGTATATTTTTTCAATTCTGGGTTGCAGGTAACCCCGCATCAGGAGCTCTTCCACAGCACCGGCAGTAAGGCAGGTGAAAACAATTAAAAAATAATCGTCTTTAAAAACCGAAGAAAGCTGAAGAAGCTTATCACTGATTTTTTCATCCATTAAAAGCTGTACAACAGCATTCAGGAAAGCACCACCAAAAGAGCAGATAAAATACAGGACAAGAACTGCTTTCAGATAAAATAACACAGGATATTTTTTTTCTTTCCAAAGCAGGAAGGTTTGTTTCTCTACCAGAAGACTGTAAAGGACTATGATTCCTAAAACCATCCATATCGCCATCCTGCTGATCAGAAAAACTTTTGCGGTCACCACTTGTGCTCCCGTCATTATACTGATAACAGGAAAAATATAAAGCATTACTGCTGCCAGAAGTACAAAAGTAAGAAGAATTCCTACCGAATATTTCCCGTTAAGCCCCATAACTGCCAATCTTCATTCCTACACCTGATGTCAGACAATTCCTTTTCCCTGGCGGATGATCTCCGGTTCTCCGGAGGTAAGATCCACAATAGTAGAAGCTATATTGTCTCCATAGCCGGAATCAATAACAATATCTACAAGATGATCATATTTTTCTGCGATCAGTTCAGGATCTGTAGAATATTCGATGATCTCGTCATCATCTTTTATGGAAGTAGAAGCAATCGGATGTCCCAGTTTTTCCACGATAAGCTGCGGAATAGGGTGGTCCGGTACACGGATACCAATTGTTTTATGGTTTTTATAGGCCAGAGGAACACTTTTATTGGCTTCCAGAATAAAAGTGAAAGGTCCCGGAAGATGGCTTTTCAGAAACCTGAATACCGAAGTTTCTACCGGTCTGGTAAAGTCTGAAAGATGACTCAGGTCATTACAGATAATAGAAAATTTAGCCTTATCCAGCTTGATTTTTTTCATCTGGGCCAGTTTTTCCATGGCTTTGATATCAAAAATATTACAGCCCAAAGCATAAACCGTATCTGAAGGATAGATAATTAGCCCGCCATTGTTGAGAGTTTTAATGACTTCATTTACAAGATTTTCCTGTGGATTGTCCGGGTATATTTTCAGTATTTTTGCCATAGAACAAAGATACGAATAATAAAATAGTTTTCATAAAAGTCCTTTATTTAAAAGAAAAATTAGGATTTTCAAAAAAAAGTCGTACATTTGCAATCCAATATCGCGGGATGGAGCAGTAGGTAGCTCGTCGGGCTCATAACCCGAAGGTCATCGGTTCGAGTCCGGTTCCCGCTACTAAGACAGTGCTTTCGGTAAGCACTCTAAAAATACACCGCGGGATGGAGCAGTAGGTAGCTCGTCGGGCTCATAACCCGAAGGTCATCGGTTCGAGTCCGGTTCCCGCTACTAGGACAGTGCTTTCGGTAAGCACTCTAAAAATACACCGCGGGATGGAGCAGTAGGTAGCTCGTCGGGCTCATAACCCGAAGGTCATCGGTTCGAGTCCGGTTCCCGCTACTAGGCAGTGCTTTCGGTAAGCACTCTAAAAATATACCGCGGGATGGAGCAGTAGGTAGCTCGTCGGGCTCATAACCCGAAGGTCATCGGTTCGAGTCCGGTTCCCGCTACTAAGACAACGTGAGAAGCAGTAATTTTATTGCTTCTCTTTTTTTTTACTTAATCCGGGATCAAATGGATCAGGGATCAAGCACAAAAGTTGTGGACTAAGCAAAAAAGTTTTGTTACTCTGAATAGAAAAAAGGCTTAATCCGTTTTTTGTAGACGCAAAGATTTCTATGAATCATACCGTTGATTTTTAGGCAAAGCGTGGAATCAAGTCCATGATTCGATGAAGGACATGTATAACCATAAAGCTTCTTCAGAGGCAAGGCCGCACTTCTTTACATTATGAACTCAGCTCGAAGACCTGTCAGGTTGTAAAAAAGCTTAGTTGTTATAATCTGCCCCCGTTATCTATTATTCTTTTATCAGAAGATTTTTCAGAAATTCTACTGCTGCTTCCAGTTCTTTTTCATTCATTGACGCAAAGCCAAAACGGAAAGCATTCCGCTTTTCATCAGTACGGATTATTTTCAAACCGGTATTTTCCGCTAATTTTCTGACATGAAATTCAGGAGCCAGAATAATCCATATTGCCATTCCTCCGGAAGGTAAAGTATAAGAAATACGGTCATCCAGTTTTTCTTTTAAGAGCCTGTTCAGAAAATCCCTGCGGTGATGGTATATTTTCTTGGCTTTTTTAAGGTGCCTTTTCAGGTCACCATTTCGGATCAGAGAAGCTAAAGCATTTTGCATATAGCCGTCACCTCCTACATCAATCAGCTTTCTGAAAGCGGTACACTGGGCAATAAAATTTTCCGGAGCAACCATAAATCCTATCCTGAGTGAGGGATCCAGTATTTTGGAAAAAGACCCTGTATAAATGATGTTTCCATGGTGATTACTGCTTGCCAGTGGAAGATAGGGAGAAGAAGTATAGTGATAATCGTAATCATAATCGTCTTCTATAATAGCAAAAGAATATCGGACGGACAGTTCGGCCAGTTTCATCCTTCTGTCTACACTCAGCGTTACAGTAGTCGGATAATGGTGGTGGGGAATCACGTATACTGCATTTATCTTTTTCTTTTTACATAGGGATTCAAGCTGATCGGTATCTATTCCGTTTTCATCAGCGGCAATCTCAATCAGAGTGGCTCCGGTTTGTTGAAATACTTCATTGGCCGCAGGATAATTAGGCTGTCCTGTAACAATCACAGATTCATTTCCCAACAGAAGCTGTGCCGCAAGATAGATGCCCATCTGCGCACCGTGGGTGATCAGAAGATGATCTGGGGAAATATTTAAGCCTCTTGTTGAAGAAAGATGCCGGGCAAGTTCTTGTCTAAGCTGTGGAGTGCCCTGGTCGGTGCCTGTTGCCGCATTTTTTATGGTGTGTTTTTTTGAGGTATAGGAGCGGTAGGTTTTGAGAAGTTCGTCTATAGGGGAGATTCTTACATCCGGATGACCGTCATCAATGATCATACCGGGAACTGAGGTATTGTAGTCAGATTTTTCTGCTTCATGGATGACCTTGAAGGGGAGACTGAATTTATTTCCGTATCCGGGAGCAGCATCTGTTGTGCTCCATTCCTGTGGTTTAAATACAGGAATCCGGTCGGATATGGCCGTATGTTTTCTTGGAATAACCGTAATCCAGTCCTGGGCATGCAGTTCATCATATGCTGCAATAACCGTTTTACGGTGTACACCAAGCGTGCGGGCCAGGTCACGGGTTCCCGGAAGATGCATTCCGGCTTTCAAAGAACCGTTTCTTACTGCGTGAATAATAGAAACTGCAATTTGTCTGTAAACGGAGGTACTGCTTTCCTTATTAATAATAATGATGCGTTCAAATGGAAACATACTGGACTACTTTATAAATCAGATCTGGATTACAAATGTAGTCCTATTTGCCTGTATTTTTGCCTTGTTAATTAAAATAATGAACAATGAATTACACAATCAAAAAAGCAGGTATTGAAGACCTGAACGAAGCCGCAGAACTTTTTAATCTGTACCGTATTTTCTATCGTCAGGAATCTGATGTAGAAAAAGGAAAAGCATTCCTGAAAGAAAGGTTTCTGAACAATGAATCTGACGTTTTTCTGGCTTTTGCAGAGGGGAAAGCTATAGGTTTTGTACAGCTTTATAAACTGTTCCATTATACCAAACTACAGAAACAATGGCTGTTAAGTGATCTTTTTGTGCATCCTGACCACAGAGGAAAAGGGATTTCCGTAGGACTCATCGACCGGTGTAAAAAATGGTGTGAAGAAACTGAAGCCTGTGGTCTGATGCTGGAAACTGAGAAAACCAATGATATCGGAAACTCACTTTATCCCCGCTGTGGTTTTGAATATGACGGATCGCACAATTATTACCATTGGTGGAGGAAAGGTTAAGAGGAATAGATGATGGGTAATGAATGTTTTTGGTGGTCGTTAAAAATAAGTGATTATCTGTTTCAATTTGTATTATTGATTGGATACTGATCAGAAGTCAAAGTATTTCCTTCTTACGATTTATTTTTACTAAGCTCATTGATTAGGTATTTCTACACAATCTGAAGTAGTATTAGTTCTACATAAAATACTATTTAATTCTACAGTGTTTTTTACGGAAGTACAACCGGGAACCCTACTTTTGTAGCGCTCTTATCAATCAGGGGAAGACTGGTTAATAGAGTTTATTTATGTTTAATGGTCTCCGCCGTCATTTTCTACTTTTTCCCGAATGTTTTTATGATTAGTACCCATAACTACTTTCCGGCGGAGATCTTTTTCACATTATTTCCCATGCATCATTCATAAACATTTCTCACCCGGAATGTGACGATGATTTATATATTCACAGACAAAAAGCAGACCAACATTCAAATGGGGTCTGCTTTTTAATTTTACAATATTTTTACAGCAAAAGTGAATAAAAGTGAACGCGGCTTATTTGCCGCTGAAGAGTTTTATGGCTGTATATGCGCTTCATGAAATCAACTTCTTCCAGATTCCATTCTTTACCTCCTAAATCAGCACTCTGGTTCGAACCCTGTTAAAAAATTTCCATTGTCTGAGAATGGACGTGATTTAGATCTGAAGAAGAACCGTATGATTCCATGCGGGATTGGCAATTTTAGCAGGCCCCAACTTTTACGCTGGATCTAAACTTATCCTGAATTCAGTTCAAAAAAAACAGTACCCCAGCCGGAGTACTGTCATTATATTTTTTAATTTTCAAAGTTTATGGCTCTTCACAATCCATCTTCAGCTTGGTAAATATTTTGTCGAAGGTTTTATAGATCGTTCCTTCATCATCTACCTCCGGTCTGAAGCTGTTGTTGGCACAATTGTGAAAGGAAATTCCCACCAGGTCAATCAGCGCATAATCATCTTTTTGCGGATCATTGAACTTCGCATTGAAATTGGCCATAACCGCTGCCGGATTAGAATTTTTCCGGCTGCTGGCTTCAGCATGATTCTTCCAGGCAGTATACATTTTCTGTTTGTCAGAGGCTGTAATGGCATCAATATGCTGTTTACAGGTATTGTAAAACTTACTGTTTTTCAAAGAGGAAGGATCAGAAAAAGCGATGATATCTTCTTTGGTAAGCTGGTATTCATTTTCAAAAGTCTGCATGGCTTCCTGGTGAAGGTTTTTCCATACCGGAAGATCAATCACCTTAAGGCCGTATAGTTCCTTTTTCTTTTCCTGGTATTGTTGTTCCAGTTTTTGCAGGTACATATTCTTATTTTTCCGGATATCGTCAAGGCTCGAAAGCTTGAATACGGTAGGACTGTCAAAATAAAGACCGCTGAATTTATAGAGAAGCTTATAGGTATCATCTATTTCGCTCTTTTTATATTGGGCAGGATCAAAATATCCTTTATTGTCGCAGGCAAAGGTCTGATAAGTATAAAGCGTCAGATTCTGCGTGTTGCCGGATTTTTTCTGTCCCCAGGCAGTAAAAGCCAGTAAAAGGGAAAGTCCGGTGATCATTTTTTTCATAGACTGGGATTCTGTCCTCAAAATTAAGGTTTTAAAATTAAAAATCCATACCAATCCCTCTTTTTTGAGGGTTAAATTTTCCTGAATTTATGCATACCACAGCCTGTTTTTCATTTTGTTTTCCTATTTTGCACGAAACTTGATGTAAGCCCTGTTTCTGTACGGAACAGAAAAATCAAATTAAAGCAAAATATTAATGTACCAGGAACTAGAACAGCTGTTTTTCCGGGGAGAACTCGAACAGTGTATTGCAGAAGGAGAAAAATATCTGTTATCAGACCCTCAGGATGAGGAAGTCTTATTTTTAATGGCCGTTGCCAGCCATGATGAGGTTTATGATGAAGGGCATGAA
Organism: Chryseobacterium sp.; assembly: GCA_031277615.1. Taxonomy (GTDB): domain Bacteria; phylum Bacteroidota; class Bacteroidia; order Flavobacteriales; family Weeksellaceae; genus Chryseobacterium. The sequence goes on from JAITMC010000026.1 coordinate 105,230, forward strand.
GCCGTTTATCAGGCGATTAAAGAAAAAGTAATCCCATATCTGCGCCGTATTCTGAAAATCAATCCTAATCATCAGAAAGCTTTATATAATATGCTGAGTTATCCTTTGGATAACGAATATACTTTAATGCAGATTGCAAGACCTCAAAAACATATTACAGAAGAGAATAAAGCTGAATTCATCAGCTATGCGGAACGCCTGTTACACAATCCTGACAACAGAGGATATGGCCATGATTTTCTGGTAAAGATCTATGAATCACTTAACGATGATGAACAGCTTTTAAAAAGTCTGGACGACGGGATCAGCTATTTCCGTACAGAATCTGCTGAAAGCCGGGAGTGGAGAGATCGCAACGCCTCGTTATTCTGGATAAAAAAAATCTATTTGCTGGACCGTTCAAAAACAGCGTCTGGGAAAGAACTGACCGATCTTATCGGAAGAGAGCTCAAAACCTTTGTCAGCAGAAACGAATATGACTTTATCAACCTGGCAGATATTGCTTTTGAAAACGGAGCCACAGACCTTTCTCTTCAGGTCCTTCTGAAGCTTATCAAAGGAAAAAATACGGCGGTTTATATCCATGAAAAGCTGGCTGAATGGCGCCAGCGTTTTAACGAACTTATACAAAATGGATATCATCATCCTGATGTGTTGTATTACCAGCTGATTATTGAACGCAATTATCCTGAAGAACTCCATCTGGAAGAGGATTTTTATTACAGACATGCTTTGGAAATAATGGAAACCTTTCCCGAACATTTTGCAGGATATCATTTTGCCGGAACCTTCCTGTATGAGGCTGGGCGGTATGCTGAAGCAGTTCCTTTACTGGAAAAAGCTTTTCATCTGTCATCCAATGCAACGGCATGGAGGCGTAAAACAGAATCACAATACCATCTGGACGGAACCATTCCGACAGAAGCTCCGGAATTTTCAGATGATCCATCAGATATTTATAATGAAGCCGTTCATTTTGACCATTTTATGGAAGAAAAAGTGGAGGATGACAATGATACAATCAGATTTCTGGAACTGAACCGTAAGGTTTATCAGCGTTCCTATGAAGCGTTTCAGAAATATTTTGACGAAAATAAATTTGATAGTGATTATTACAATGATCTGCATACCAGAGCGATGTGCTGTAATAATCTGGCCATTAAATACGCGCTGTCCGGAGATTCATCTGCCATGACGGCTTTGGCTGAAGAGGGTCTTAACTATTCAGAATTCAGAGAGCTTCATCTCGTCCTTATTGACGGATTGCTGGATAAAGGAAATCATGACGCTACATTGGCGGCTATGGACACCTATTTTAACCTGTATGATGAAGAGGCTGAGGATACTTACTATAAAAACCTGTATTACCGGGCCCGCCAGGCAGAAATCAGAGTGGAATTGGATGAGACCGGTTCAAAAGAAGAGGCAGAGGAACTGCTGACATTTTTTTACAGACATACGGAGGGACATCCTGAAATCAGCGATTATGATTTCCGGGATCTTGAAGCGGCAAAAAGCGTTTTGGAAATCATGATATATCAGGATCTGGAAAAGGAAAACGATCTTACCAGAACCCGTTATTATGAAGCCATAGCGGAAAACTTTCCCCACGAACCCAACCCGCAATATATTCTGATGCAGATCTATAATGAGCAGGAGAATTATGAAAAAGTAAATTCAGCAGCCGGACGTTATCTGGAAAATAAAAAAGATTTTATGCTGGATCCTTTTGATCAGGCAAAAAGCTTTTATATGATGGTAAAAAGCTGCTATATTCTGGGCCGGTATACAGAAGCAGCAGCTCTGTTTGATCAAAACGATGCTTCCAACGCACAGGCAATGGATCCGGAAGATTATATATTGTGGTTAAGCTATGGAATCCGGCTACATGCTAAGTCAAATGATAAAAAACGGGTCTTACAGCTGGAAGAAAAATTTTCTGAAATCTATCGGAATGAAGGCTGGGAATACGATCAGATGATGGAAGAAATACAATTGGCAAAAGCCCTGGTACTATATCAGGCCGGAGATCTTAAAGAAGCCCATTCCGTGCTGGATCATGTGATGTCATTTGACGGCTACGACCCTGTTGCTGATGAGTACAAAAAAATATGGAAAAAACCGGGATTGCTCTCCAGGTTTGGTTTTTAACCCGAAAACTTGAATTATTATGGCACACCGAATCTATGTATTTAATGCTGATATAAAAAATAACGAAGAATATCCCCATTATTTAGGAGAATGGAACTACGAGATTCCCGCTCTTCTGCTTCCTTTGTTTTTTGGAAACCCAAAATCAAAAGGGAAGATGATGTATTTTGATAGAGAACAGGGGATTTCCTACCTTAAAACATTTTATCAGCTTCTGGCAGACCGCTACCAGCTGCATTACAAAAAGGTCTATTATGAACCGGTTAATACCATGTTTGAATTCCTGGAATCGCTTCCCTACGATACCTTTGTGGTGAATGCCTGGGATGTATTCAATATGAGTGAAGAAAAACATTCCGACCAGGCTAAAGACTGGATTGAAGATATAAAAGAAAAATATCTCATGTATAACAGAGCCGTTCATAAAATGGATCTTACGGTTTTTGAGCGGGAATTGCTGAGCAGATCAGGCTACACTTCATTTCTGGAAATGCTGGAAACCGACTGGATCAATTATGGTTTGGGCTACTGGAACGAAGATGCATATAAAGATCATTACGAAACTTTTGAAGAAAACGGACGCTGGGGATTGCAGGATCGTAAGGGAAACGTCCATATTCCGGCAGTATATGAGGAAATCTATGATTTTAATGAAGAAGGAATTGCGGTCGTTAAGAAAGACGGCCAGTTCGGATATCTTAAAAATGATGGTCACCTGGCTGTAGAATGCCGGTACCAGGATGCTTTGGAGTCGGTTTTTATCAACGGAAAAAGCTACGGAATTATACAGGATCATGAGCGGTGGGGGATTATTGATCTCCAGACCGGGGAATTATCCGTTCCCCTTCTTTATGATTCCCTTGAGCTGCTCAATTACAGAGGGCTGTTTAATGCTCAGAAAGACGGTTCGTTCAGATTGATTGATGTTTTTAATGAACCTATTGTAAGTGATTATTCAGAATATCCTTTTGAATATGACTATAACCAACTTGTTTTCAGAAAACAGAACGGTACTTCAAAAAGGGTTTATTATAACCTGGAAGGAATCTGTTTGGGTGAATATCCTGAAGATACGGTTTACCCTGTCGGCAACGGATATTTTTGGGTAAATCCGAATAAATTCCAGAAAAAAATCAGCATCATCAGACGTGACGGAAGCTTATTGGATATTGAGATCGACAAAATCCTTGCCTTCGATGATTTTACCGTGCTGGCTTACAGGAAAGGCAAAAAATGGAGAATCTATGATACCGGAAGCTCGCAGTTCAGGCTCGGAGAATTTGAGATCGAAAATGTGCAGATCGATTCGGTGATTCAGGAGATGAGAAATACTTTTATTGTTTCTGTTTCAGAAGGAACGGGACTTTATAATGCCCTGGAAGACCGCTGGCTCGTTCCGTTTTCCAGAAAACATAAAAAGATAGAATCCTGTGTACAGGAATTATGCAGGATTACCGTTCAGGACGGAATGTTCTATTATGATCATCAAACCGATACCCAAAGTCCGCTGTATGATTACATCTGTGAGGCGATAGACTATAATAAACATCTTTTATGTCTTTTCAGGGGAACAGAAATGTTGGTCTTTGATATCAACAGGGAACTGCATAAAGTATCTGATTCCGAAATGGGAGCTTTGTATCAGAAAAAATATAACCTCCGCGGAAAAGATCAGAAATATTTTCTTGACTTTTATCAACGCTGGATCGAAAAAACGGGTCCCGGCCACGAAAAGTATTTCGACAATCAGACGCTGATTGCCAAGGCGGGAGAATATGAGAAAGAGGGCAACATCAAAGAAGCCATAAGACTGTATGAAATAGGAGTTGACCGCGGAGATGCCTCTATGATGGTTGATCTCGCATTTATTTTAACCAATGATGAACATCCTGAGTCCTACGATCTTGAGAAAGGACTTTCTCTGTATCAAAAGGCTGCCCGTCAGAATGAGCCTTACGCCTGGAACAATCTGGGCTATCATTATCAGAACGGGATCGGCTATCCACAACATATGGGAAAAGCATTGGAATGTTATACCAAAGCCGCAGAACTTGGAAACGGTACGGCACTCGGTAATCTGGGAGATATCTATTTTTATGGAAAGTACGCAGAGCAGAATTATGATCTGGCCCTTGACTACTACAAAAAAGCAGAAAAGAAATACTGCTTCAAAAGAGAGAATATCTCAGAAATCTATTATCAGAAAAGAGATTATGCCAATTTACAACGGTATCTGAGGCAGGATCATGATGGCACCTATTCCCATATTTATTATGGTATACTCTACGATCATGGATTCGGCGTAAAACAAAGTTCAAAAAAAGCCATCAGGTATTATGAAGATGCGATGGGATATATGAACTATTTCTACGCTTTGGAAAGGCTGTTGCATTATTATAAGGACGATCCCGATTTTGCCGATCCCGAAAAATATAAACAGTGGAAGCAGTATGGAGAAGAAAATGATATGGGATTGTAAAATATAACATAAAACATTCAAAGTAAATCATTAAGGACTTTTTATTGATTGTGTTTCTTGAAAGTTCTTAATGGTTTACAATAAACATTTATTAATCACCCTCAAACTATTGTTTTTAAAGTTTAAAATAATAGCTTTGATATAAATTTATTGAACACGTGACCATATACCTATTTCTGTTCTTTTCGGTCTTTCTTTTCGGTGGAATTTCCTATCTGGTAATGTTGTTTTTCAAACGCTGGACGCAGAAAAGCAAGTATGAAACGCTTTGGAATACACTGGTTTTCATCGCATCATTCGCTTTGATCCTGTTTGTCGGAGGATTTATCCTGATCAGCAACCTGAGTTTCGAGCGTTAATTTTCCTGTATTTTTAATGACTAAAAAAGCCGCTGAAAGATTAATAATCAGGGAAGCCCATACATTGATGCCGTAAAAAAGCTCATAATCATGGACTTCATCATGGTAAAAAAGGTTTTTAATAATCCTGAAGGTAATCGCAGTGGTAGTCACTGCATAACTCAGAATCATAGAATTCCTGTGGCTGGTGATGTTTCCTTTTTTAATGGAAAAAACCGCAGCAACCGTAAAATAAGCCCAGAGGACATCCTGCAGGAGAAATCCGGTAATCCCTGTGATACCGCCATTGGAAAACAGTCCTAGTACAAAACATGCCGGCACATTGATGATCAGGATATTATAAACATATACTTTACCAATGAGCCTGTGCAGCTTTCTGTTTTCCTTTAGAAACCGTTCAGAAAACTGCGTTAAACCGGCCAGCAGGCACAGCGTTATCGAAAAAATATGGATATAGAAAAAAGCCATCCAGTACGGGTTACTCACTACCTGTTGCTTAAACAGCAGAAATCCCACATTTTTTTCTAATCCTGTATATTGGAAAATCGTTTTCAGCATAAGAATACTGAACATCATAACGGAAAAGACTGCCAGTATTTTAACGGCTTTTATTCCAACAGATTTTGTTATCCCCATGGGTAAGTCAGATCTTCCAGAATTTCTCTTATCTGAGCTTCCAGATCATCAATACTTTCAAACTTACGGAGTGACAGGGTTTTTCCGGTTCGCTTAAGCTCCTCAATAATCTGAAGGATCACCTCAAGAGGCTCGGCTTCATATCCGAATAAATTGCTGTCGAAATCCGTTCCCACAACCAATCCGTCCTGATTCATTCCCAGGCACCAGTTTTCCATAAAATCATTTAAAGCCAGTTCAGAAACTTCATAATGCTCCCATTCCTGACCAATGCAGGATTTTGCCCTTGCCTCATCAGACCAGAAGCAGATAATCTGTACAGGTTCTCCGTCTTCATATTCAAGTTCGTTGGAATAGGAAATGGCAAATCCCGTCTCATCTTTTAAAGCGTAAACAATTTCAGTTTCGCAAACTTTTCGGATAAAATCTTTATGACGGTTTTCTACCGTGATGTGGTCTTGTAGCATGTGTGTGTTGTAATTTAGGAAATATACTGTTTTCCGGAAACATACAGATCAAAATCAACAGATAAATTTAAGTCCGCCAGTTGTTTTATATTGTTTTTTGATAGGAAAGGACCTCCTAATAATCCGTTTCCATTGTGAAAATCAATCAAAACCTGAATGGTTGTCTCCGCAAGTTGAGACAGCTGTATGATTCCGTTCCTGTCTTTTTGAAGTTTAGAAAGGAATGCTTCCATCTTTTTTTCAAAACGATCCGGTTTTTTATCTGATTCAATTTTAATACCGCTAAAATGATAGCTCCCAGTCTGAGATTTCTTCTGATCACCTTTATTCCAGCTTTCGGAAATTTCTAATAGAGTCATTTTTTTGAGCTCTGAACAGTTCATATTTTCAGAAATTGCTTTGAAATAAATTAAAATCTGAGGTTCAGTAGAGATTCCTGTAATTTCTTTCTTTTCTGAATTGATGTAAAAGGTCAGATAAAAGCTTTCATTAAGTAATGGCACATAAACCGTCTGTTCATCATGATCAGACGTTATATTTTCAATCTGAATACTATCATCCTTATTATAAAGAGGAGAGTGAAGTTCTGAAATCTGTTCTGTAAATCCCCAGCTTTTATGGATTAATTCATTTTGAATGAGTTCTGCTATTTCTTTTTCGGTCATATTTCTTATCAGTAATTGGAATAAAGCTCAATAATAATCTCATCTAAAAATGGTTATAATATTCCCTTAATTCTAAGATGCTGAAGCAGCATAATTGTTTTGGCATCTTTAATCTCACCGCGGTCTATCATAGCCAGTGCCTCTTCAAAAGGAAGTTCAAGAACTTCAATGTGTTCACCTTCCTCTTCCAGTCCGCCTCCGTCTGCTATTTTCATATCCTGGGAATATTCGGCAATGAAAAAATGCAGGATTTCAGTAACAGAACCCGGCGACATATAAGCTTCAAATATCTTTTCGGCATTGGAAATTTTATATCCGGTTTCTTCTTCCGTTTCTCTCTTGATGCACTCTTCAGGGTGGTCATTATCCAGAAGTCCGGCACAGGCCTCAATAAGCATTCCGTCCTGGTTTCCGTTGATGAAGGTAGGAAGTCTGAACTGCCGGGTTAAAATCACTGTTTTCAGATCCTTTTGATAAAGCAGGATAACGGCTCCGTTTCCGCGGTCATAAGCTTCTCTGCTCTGGCTTTCCGTGCTGCCGTCTTTTTTTGAAATGGAATAGGTTAATTTTTTTAAAGTATACCAGTTATCAGAAAGAATTTCTGTTTTGGTGATATTCACATGAGGAGTATACATAAATAATTGTGTAGTTTTTTAGTTGTTTTTAGGGTGGATTAACAGGTTTTCCAGGGCTTTTTTAAGATCAGGAAATCTGAAAACAAATCCCGTATCCTGTATTTTTTGAGAAGAAGCTCTTGAACCTTTCAGTAGGGCATCTGCCAGTTCACCGAACATCAGTTTCAAAACAAATGAAGGAACATTAGGCATAAATAAAGGCTTGTGAAGCACTTCTGCAATTTTGCGGGTTAAATTTTCATTCGTGGTATGTTGGGGAGCAACGGCATTGTAGGCACCATCCATCTCAGGATTTTTCAAAGCCGCTTCATAGATGGCGCAGATATCATCAATATGAATCCACGGCATATATTGCTTTCCACTGCCTAAAGCCGATCCTATACCATATTGTATGGTGGGAACCATTTTTTTGAGGGCGCCGTCTTTCCCGGAAAGTACGACTGCTGTTCTTATTTTTACCACTCTTTCCGCCAGAAGCTGTTCTTTAAAATCATCCGCGGCTCTTTCCCACAAAACCACCACTTCGCTCAGGAAGTCATTGCCGGGCATATCCTCTTCAGTATAGATCTTTTCGGTAGTTTCTGTACCATAAAAATTGATTCCGGAAGCCGAAATAAAAGATTTCAATCTCATATTTTTCTTTCTTACTGTATCCAGCAGAAGCTTTGCCGAATCTACACGGCTGGAGATTAGCTCCTCCTTTCGTTCCCGGGTCCATCTTTTTTCGGAGATATTGGCCCCTGCCAGGTGAATGATATGGGAAACCCCTTCCAAAGCCGATTCATCAATCGTTCCCTTTTTTATATCCCATTCAAACTCATGGTCATGTTTCTTTTTTCTCGTCAGGAATCTTAACTCGAATTCATTTCCTGTTTTTTTGGACAGCTCTTTTGCAACCATACCTCCGGCGCCTGTGATCAGAACAATTTCTTTCATACTTACTTAATTAATAAGGAATTAATTTTGGTTCCTGACGATCAGGATAAAGTCATCTTCCAGGAATTTATAGCCATAATCATAAATAAACCGGTATTCAGCACCATTTTTATAAACCTTCAGGTTGGTGAAAAAATCAAAATCAAACCCCAGAGCATCTAATTTGGACCGGGCAATTTTTGCTTTTCCTTCTGTATTGAATTCTACAAGAATACGGTAATTCTTACGGAGCTTGTTGTTGACATTCCGCATCAGATTGTTGGAGTCTTTGTTCTGCTTATTGTTGTAGGCATTCCGGCAGGCATCGTTGCAAAACTTTTTATCAGCCCTTCCGATAATCTTTTCGCCGCATTCAAGACAGTTCATACGTTTTATTTTATCATTTTATGATGACTGAATCTTTTCCTTAGCAGCCTTTTAAACCTGCTGTGGGAAGGGTAGCTTCGGTTGGGCGTTATATTGTTGAAAAATAAAGCCACAATGAGCAGGATAATACACCCTGATAAAACAGGGGAGATAACGTACCAGTAGCCCAGCTCAGGAATTTTTCCTGTAGAACTCACGGCAATCAGGGCAGTTGCGCCGCCCGGTGGATGCAGCGTTTTGGTATACTGCATCAGAACAATGGAAAAAGCCACCGCTAAAGGTGCCGAAAGCCAGATAATATCGGGAACAATTTTATAAACCGTAACGCCCACAAGTGCTGAAAAAACATGGCCTCCCACCAGATTTCTGGGCTGGGCCAGAGGACTCTGTATAGCTCCGTAAATCAGAACACTGGAGGCCCCGAAAGAACCGATCAGAAATATATTTTCAGTTTCCGTCAACGAATGCGACTGGATAAAAGCAATAATCCCGATCCCGAAAAATGCGCCCAGAAATGACCAGAAATGCTCCTTATAATCAACAAGCGTTTCTTTATAGATCACATATTTTGAAACCCTGAATGTTCTTTTTATCGTCTTCTTCATTTAAACTTCTTTATTTTTTATTATTTGAATTAAATTATTTACAAAAGGCTGTGTATAAATACCGTCCCGATCATAATCAGGATCCAGAACAGTGATCTGTATTCCAAAACAGCCCGGAGACTTGATCAGGGGAGTCAGCATTTCTTTAAGATTATCATAATCAATGCCATCTTCCATACGGCTGTCTACGGCGGGCATCAGATGATCATTGAGGACATCCACATCCAAATGAATAAAAAATCCATCAAGCGCCTTGTCAGCGGTCATCTTCAGAAAATCTTCTGCCGTTTTCCTGAAACCGTTTTTCCTGAGATGTTCCAGATCAAAATAATGAATGCCAGAGTTGATGATTTCTGCTGTATATTCCTCATCATCGGTTTCTGCGTTGCCAACACAGAAAATATTTTCTTCAGAGAAATAAGGTCTCATCCCATCAATATCCGTTAATTTCTCATGACCATAGCCCGAAACAATAGCCAGGACCATTCCTGCAGCGGCTCTGGTTTCAGAAAGTTCCGGAGGAATATAATCGGTATGTCCGTCGAGATAAAAAAGCCCGTAATGACCCAGCTTCTTTAAAGCAAGAGCATTTCCGATCAGGATACTGCAATCACCACCCAGAAAAATATGGAACGTATCAGCAGCATGATGATTTAGAATAGGTTCAGCCTGCCGTCTGGCGTATTCAATAATGAAATCGGCATTCCGGACTCCGGATTCTTCATCCATATCCATCGAATATTCAGGAGTATTGAGCCTGAAAACTTGATGAGGATTAATTTCCTGATGAAAACCCAATTTTCTGAACCAGTCCGGAAGTCTTTTTACTCCGGGCTCTGTCTCATGTTCCTTTTTTTTAAGCCCAAGGTTGAGAGGAAATTCAAAAATATGGATGTTTCTTTTCATAAAAGAAATTTCATCAAAGATACGGAATTATCCGTTTTCAAACGGATAGATCTTCCGTGAATATGATTTTAGAATAAATTGAAACGAGCATTTAAAAATGCTTTATTAAATTAATTCTACGCTCTTAAATAATGAGAAGTTTACTCTTTGAAAACGGATTTTTAAAATATAGATTTTAGAAATTTTTTTTAGATCAACTTTTAAAAGGGAATGGAGAATTCTGATCGGCTATTTATAAAAACGATGATAATTTTATCCTGAATTTTTTTCAGCAAAGAAATTTCTTTAAAAAGATAAAAAAATTGTCCTGTGGAAATAAAAATTCAAATGAATCAGGGAATCGTGTGAAACCTTCATGAACAAAGGGAATATTTAATTGGGACGAAGAGGTTTATACCTTAAATATCCGTTTACAAACGACTACAAATGAATTTAAATAGTTTATAACCGACTGTACTTTGGGGAAGTGGCAATCTTTGCAACAGAGATTTGAGAAAACAGTGAACGTCTCTGATCTGAATTATTAATCTAAAAATTTTAAAGCTATGTCACTAAGAAACAAAGTAACATTAATTGGTTACACAGGAAAAGAAGTTGAAATGGTAAACTTCGATAACGGAACGCTTAAAGCAAGTGTATCTTTGGCCACTAATGATCATTACACCAACGCCAGAGGAGAAAAAGTAGAAGAAACACAATGGCATAATCTGATTGCTTTTGGTAAAGCAGCAGAAATTCTTCAGAAGTATGCACCTAAAGGAAAAGAAATTGCTGTTGAAGGAAAACTCACCTACCGGTCATATGATGACAAAGATGGTGTTAAACGATACATTACGGAGATCCGAGTAGATGAAATTCTGCTGCTGGGAGGCAAATAATTCTAAAAATACAGATGATGAAAGTAAAAGTTTTTAAAATCAGGCTTCCGGAAGAATTTTTATACAAAGATCAGAAAATGCTTGACGACTTTCTGGAAACCCATGAGATTATAAAAGTGGAAACAGCTTTTGTAAATGATGAATGTTATTGGTCTGTAGTGCTGTATTTTGAAGAAATGAAATTTCAGAAAAATGTAGTGAAAGAGCCAAAAACGGTGAAGTATTCTGCCGAAAATGAAGTCCTTAGTTCCGATGAAGAACAGATTCTGGATGCTCTGAAACTCTGGAGATCAGAAAAAGCCAGGGAACAGAATCTACCCACTTACTTTATTGCAAGCAACAAAGAACTCATGTCTGTAGCTAAATACAAGCCCGCTAAAAAAGAAGAGCTGCTTGAGATCAAAGGTTTCGGAAAACATAAGATCGAAAATTATGGCGAAGAAATACTGGAGATCCTTGAAAGTGTCTGATTTTTCAGAATGAATGATCCGTAAAAGCTGGGGAAGATTTCTTCTTCAGCTTTTTGTGCTGGGTAAAGTCCCTGCAATTCCTTATTTTTGCATTGCTGTCAGAAATAACATCCGGATTTTAGCTTTATACAGAGAGGCAGGAGAATAAAGACAGGTTTAATTATTAATTATCATTCATCCATTATACAAATGAAACCAAGTTTAGCGAAAGGAACGAGAGATTTTACCTCTCAGGAAGTTTCCAGAAGAAAATATATCATCAATATATTACAGAATAATTTTGAATTATTCGGATTTCAGCCTTTGGAAACTCCAAGTTTTGAGAATCTTTCTACATTGACAGGAAAATATGGCGAAGAGGGAGACCGACTGATTTTTAAAATCCTGAATTCAAGCATTAATGAAGCAAAGGAAGATAAAAAACATCAGATGCTTCATGACTTTCAAAGAGCACTGGAAAAGCCTTTCAGTTCAGAAAGCTTAACGGATAAAGCCCTTCGTTACGACCTTACCGTACCTTTTGCCAGATTTGTAGCGATGAATCAGGGGAAACTTACTTTCCCTTATAAACGTTATCAGATTCAGCCGGTTTGGAGAGCAGACCGCCCTCAGAAAGGACGTTTCAGAGAATTTTATCAGTGTGATGCAGATGTAGTGGGAAGCGAAAGCCTTTTACAGGAAGTGGAACTGGTACAGCTTTACCTGAAATCTTTTGCCGAGCTTGGGGTCTCCGTTACCATTCATATGAACAACAGGAAAATCCTTTCAGGTCTGGCAGAATATGCAGGAATCACAGATAAGCTGATCGATTTTACCGTTGCCCTGGATAAGCTGGACAAAATCGGTAAAGACGGTGTTGTGAAAGAATTGCTGGAAAGAGAGATTTCTCAGGAATCCATTGATAAACTGGATTTCCTGTTCAGCCAGTCTGAGGATGCGCTGGAAAACCTGCTTCAGCTGAAAGAAAAATTTGCGGGTAACGAGATCGGACTGAAAGGAGTGGAAGAGCTGGAATTTGTTCTTACCCAATCCCTGAATCTGGGTGTAGATATGCAGAGTCTGATGTTCAATATTACGCTTGCCAGAGGACTGGATTATTATACAGGAGCTATTTTTGAGGTGAAAGCAGACGAAGCTGCCATGGGATCCATTGGCGGAGGAGGAAGATATGACAACCTTACGGAAGTTTTTGGCGTAAAGAATATTCCGGGAATCGGGATTTCATTCGGGTTAGACAGAATCTATCTGGTGATGGAGGAATTAAACCTTTTCCCTGAAGAAGCATCTTCCCAGATGGAATATCTTTTTGCCAATTTTGGAGGGGAAGGAACAACGGAAGCGCTAAAGCTTATTATGCAGCTAAGAGGGAAAGGAATTTCTGCGGAACTTTATCCTGAAAACGCAAAGCTGAACAAACAGTTTACCTATGCTGAGAAAAAAGGCATTAAAAACCTTGTTTTTCTGGGTGAGGAAGAAATTAAAAATAATACGGTTACCTTTAAAAATCTTGAAGCCGGAGAGCAGAAAACTGTTTCTCAGGATGAATTTTTAAATTTATAAAGTAAGGTTAATGAAAAAGGTTCTTTATTTAAGTCTGATTGCATTGGCCATTACAGTCGATGCTCAGGTGTCTTTGCCGCCACAACCTTCTGATCCGGGGGCTTATCATCCGGAAAAAAAGAGTATATCCTTAAGCAACATTAAAAGCTTTCCTCAGGAAATTTTAAACAAGGATATTAAAATCTTAAAAATAAAGACCCATGAAAGTTTCCGTGAAATTCCTGCGGAAATAAAGAACCTTAAGAACCTTGAAGACTTTGAGTTCAGCAGCCCCGGAGGAAATATAATTTTTCCGGACAGTTTTGCTGAGCTTCAGAAAATAAAGAGAATAAAAATAAGTTTCAGAGGAAGTGAATTTCCACAGCCGGTTTTACAGCTTAAAAATTTACAGTCCTTACAATATGGAGATAAAAACCTTAAAAACTGGCCGGAGAATATCGGGAATCTTGAAAGCCTGAAGAATCTGGACCTTTCCTATTTCAGATCAGTAGATACCAATTTTCAGAATCTTCCTGCGTTAACATTGCCTAAAAGCATCGGAAACCTTAAAAAACTTGAAAAGCTTACGGCAGTCAGCAATCAGATGAAAAGTCTTCCCGATGAAATAGGCGGATTGACTTTATTAAATGAATTGGATCTTGGCCATAATAACCTGACTTCGCTGCCTGATCGTTTTGGAGAACTTAAAAATCTTAAAAAACTTGATCTCAAACAAAATCAGTTTACCGAGTTTCCTACAGTGATTTATAAATTGGAGAATCTCGAAATCCTGAATCTTGACTTTTGTCTGATCGGAAAGATCCCAAATGGAACGGAGAACCTCAAATCACTGCGGACTCTGGTGTTGGCAGGAAATAAAATATCTTCAGATTTTAAAAAACTCTATTCCATTCCCAATCTTGAGGACCTGAACGTGTATGAGTGCGATATCAGAAAAATACCTTCCGGAGCAGGAAAAATGCAGCATCTGAAATCCCTGAATATCGGATCCAATCCGCTTTCTGCCGAATCGGTTAAAGAGCTGTATTCCATAACAAGCCTGGAAGCGCTGGAAATGAGCAGCTGCCAGCTTGACCAGCTTCCTTCAGGAATTCAGAAACTCAAAAAGCTGAAAAGATTAGGTTTGGATAAAAATAAAATTTCACAGGATAACCTTAAAGAAATATATACCCTGGAAAATCTGGAATCTCTGGACCTTTCAGACTGTCAGCTGAGTACACTTCCTATTGGTATGGAAAAGCTGAAGAACCTGAAAAGCCTTTATCTGTGGGGAAATCAAATTCCCAAAGAGGATATTGATGCCCTGAAAAAAGCATTGCCACATACAGATATCCGGATATAAAGATTGTTCAATGAACGGGAAGCCGGTATTGAATCAGAACCTCAGAAGAGGCTGCGTGCTGCAACGGAAAGAACCTCCAAAACTTCTGCTGATGGTAAAGTCTACATATTCTACTTTAATATTTTCACGTTCAATCTGATCTCCAATTGATTTAAAAGCAGGATCGGTAATATACACTTCCGGGGAAACAGAAAGCCCGTTGGTCGCCAGATTCATCGCTTCATCAAGCGTTACATGAATTTTTTTCCAGTCCTTCAATGCGGATGGAATTCCATCCGGAAAAGCTTCTTCGCATACAATCATCAGTCCTTCTTTTACAAGGCCGAGAACACAGTCAAGATGAAGAATATCCGGGTGAAGCCTGACCTGTTCCACCGCATATCCCTGTGTCTTTAAAAGCTTTCTCAACCATTGAATACCAAGATCATTGGAAGCAAGCCCTGAATTTCCTACAAAAACCTGCTTTCCTGCAACAAGAACATCCCCACCTTCCAGAAAGGGGCCTTTGCCTAATGACTGATCGTCGGGGTGTGCTGTTTCAGGTTGTGGAACTGCAACATACAGACAATCGTCAGGGTATACTTCCTGAAGAAAGAGGTCCCGAACCGGAAATACTTCATGCCTGCGGTGTAAAAAACGAAGTGAAGACTCAATAACGAAATTGCCCACCGTAAAAAAAGGATCCCTGACAAAAAAATTAGAGTATCCGGCTGTTCCTACCGTTTCTTTTTCTATGGGGGACAGGCGACGGGGACGGAGTACTTCCACACCGTATTTTTCCAGGGTTTTCTTAAGATTTTCTCTTTCGGTTTCCCATTGTTTCTGAAGCTCAGGAAAGACCTCGGCATAATCTTTTCCTCTGTTTTCAAAATTTTCCTTAACTGCTTCTTCACTCAGAAAGCGCAGGTCATCAGGCCTGGGTTCTTTAGGAAAACCAAATTCAGATTGGGCAAGAACTACTTTTTTTAAAGGCGAAAATTCATTTTTAACAAAGATCATAGAGGTATTTTGTTAGTGTTATTACAAAAATATCTAAAATATGATTAATATCTGCATCTGAAATCAGAAAACACCTCAAAGACTATATTCCGAAAGAAAAAATAATCTTCAGTAAACAAAACGGATTGAAACATTATAAAAATTACTTATTTTTAGGACGAAAATTGATAAATGGAGTCTCAACAGAAGAGGAGTTCTCACAACAGAAAAGAGTATTGCTGGAAAAGCTGTAAAATCTTTCTTTAAACGATTAATAAAACAAAAAAACAATAAATATTCTGATTTCGGAATATCATATAAACAAAACAAGATGAATACCGAATGCGCTTTATGCGGAAGTCCGCTCACCTCTATGGATACGCTTTTAGGGGAAAATAAACTTTCAGATGGAGGGATTCTCTGCAATAAATGCTTCAATAAAGCAACCCATATCAATAAAGATCTGGTGTATGACCTCATCCGTTACAATATAGCGCAGGTACAGGAAATGGTTCAGAACGGAAGTGATGAAGATTATGAACCTGTTGAAACAAAAACAGAAGCTCCCCGGATTACCCCGATCTCACAGTCGGTTCAGTTTAATTTTATACCGGAAGAGCCTGCCAGGCCCGATGGAGTCAAAGATCAGATTGCTGCATTGAATCCCGTATTAAATGTTCTTAAGGACAGCGAAGTGAATGCGCTTCTCAATATTCTTGAAGCGGATGAAAAAGTGGTTGCTATTGCCGAAGGAACGTTTGAATATAATGAACTTAAAGGAATGGTACTGGCAACACAGAAAGCCATCCTGTTTGTAGACAGAAATATTTTAGGGGAATTTAAAAAGAAATTTCCGCTTACCACCATCACCTCCATACAGCATGATTCCCATCTGATGTCTTCTGCGTTAAAAGTTTTTACTCCCGGATTTATTGCTGAATTCACTCTTAAAAGTAGAGGGGCTGCAAAAAAATTCTATGAAAATGTGGAACCTTACCTTGTCCGTTACGGAAATGATTCCGGGGCCTATATAAAACAACAACAAAAGCCTGAGCCTCAACAGGAATCTGTAAAGAAAGAAGATCCTGAAGTGATTTTTAACCGGCTTGAAAAGCTGGGAAAACTCAGAGATGATGGAATTTTAACTGAAGAAGAATTTGCAGAGCAGAAGAAAAAGCTGCTTGCCAAACTGTAAAAATAAAAAAAAATGAGTACTAAATGTGCACTGTGCAACACCGAACTGACTTCTATGGATACCCTTCTGGGAGAAAACAAACTTTCGGATGGAAGTATTCTCTGCAACAAATGTCTGGATAAAATAAGCAGTATCCATCAGGAATTGTTGTCTGATCTTAGCCAATACAGCATCCATGATATCAAAAAATTAGCCGGGGAAGGAAATACAGAACCTGATGAGGTAATGAATGAGCAACATGATGACTTTCCCATATCTGCAGTAAGGGATCCTCAGAGTTTTATTTCCGGGGATGTGTATAAAAGGAGGCTTAAAGAGATCAGATACCAGCTTGAAAAAATAGGAGCCAATCTCTCCATGTTTACCAGAGGAGAGGTTAAGGCTTTACCGAAAATCCTTGCGGAAGACGAGTTGATTCTTGCGGCAACAGATGCCCAGTTTATCAATACGGTGGATGCCGGAGTTCTGCTTGTAACCCCAAAGAGAATGTTGTCTGTGTCCAAATCATTATTTGACGCTGTAAAAGTAGCTGAGTATCCTAATGAAACCATCAGGGAAATAAGTTTCGTTCCCAATCGTGTCACTCCGTTTATAACCCTGCATACTGAAAATGGAGAGGTTAAATTTGAGTGTTTCCGGGACAGGGAAGATGCCGAAAGGTTTTATAATTTCGTAAAAAAGATCTATAACCAACCCAAACAGCCTGAACAGTCTAAGGAAGAAAAAAAGCAGGTTCCATCTGAAACACTGTATGACCAGCTGGAAAAATTAGGAAAATTAAGAGAAAACGGTATTTTAACCGATGAAGAATTTGCAGAGCAGAAGAAAAAACTCCTGGGCTAAATGGATTCAGTAATTTTACCGAAGAGAAGTTTACAGAATAGAAAAAGAAGTTTCTCACAAAACTTTCTTAAATCATAAAGATGATGAACACACCAATATCTCAGGAAATGATAGGAAAATGGCTGAAAGCCTGGTCGTTGTCCAGAAAACTGCCGCTTCCGGAACGATATACATCCGGATTTAAAGTAGAAGTGGGTGATGAAAAGCAGAAAACGAGATATGTTTTTCTGAACATTACCCATGATTTTATTGAGCTCTCAAAAGAAATACATGAACCCTGGGTTTACCTTAAGGTTTGTGCTTCCGCAGATGAGGTAAAAGCTAAAGTATCCGGGGAATGGCAGATACAGCCTCCGGGATATATGATGCAGTGTACTGGAAATATGATTATCCGTGAACAGAAACTCCCTGAAGGTTATCATATGACCTTGGAAAATCATGACATCATTACTTCCCTGAAAATATTTGCTGAAAACGGAAATCCGGCCTGCTCAGGTCATCTGATACTCATGGATGATATGGCGGTTTATGACCGGATTATAACCGAAGAGGCATACCGCAGAAAAGGACTTGCTTCCTTTCTGATGCATGAACTTGAAAAAACAGCTTTGTCAAAAGGTATTTCAAACGGCTTTTTGGTGGCCACAGAACAGGGAAAAGTTCTTTATGAATCTATGGGATGGAAGGTAAACAGCCCCTATACATCAATTGTGATTCCCGGAACCTGATTTTTTGATCACAATAAATTGTTTTTTGCGGAGAAATAGTAATTTAGCTTCAAAATAAAACCATGAGCAGATCAAGATTAGACGAAATAAAAGAAGAACTCGAAAAGCTGGATATCAACCCTACTTTTTTTGCCAGAAAAGAGATTCGTGCATTACCCAATATCCTTTCCGCAGATGAAAAAATTGTTTACCTCGTTGAAGGACGAAATAAAACAGATAATCATCACATTATTTTAACGGCTACAGACCGGAGATTGATTTTTGTGGATAAAGAATTCTTGTACGGGTTGAAAGTAAAGGATTTTTCCTACGACAAAATAAGCTCTATCCAATATGAAACCTCATTAATGCTGGGCTCTATTGATATTCGTGTTGCAGATAATATAGTTGAGATAGATGGTGTGGGAAAATATGAAGCCGAGTTATTCTGTGAAAAAGTAAGAGATTTCATGTCCCGCCCGAAAATCGTTGCTTATGAACCTACCTTTTCAGAGCTGCTGGAACAGTTGGCCCGGTTAAAGGAAAGTGGGATAATAAGTGAAGAACAGTTTACCGAACAGAAGAAAATGCTCCATAATCAGGAATGAAATCTTATTATTTATGGCTAATAGCAGCTCTTGTCACTTCCTGTACCAGTCAGAAGAAAAACGCAGCTTATATAACAGAAGCAGATAATCAGGCTCTGCTTCTTGATACCGGTGTTGGAGTAAAAAAAGAAACCATTGTTTCAGGAATCAGCAGTGGTGGAGTAGACATACCAGTCTCTTCGGTAACTGTTATTTTTGATCCGAAGCGGTCGGAATATGTGAAAATTGAGAAAAAGATGGTGGCTGATAATGCTTATAACAATCAGTTCTACTATAAAAACCAAAAACTGATTAAAGCTAACATACATATTAAAAATAAACCGGATACAGACTACAGTGCCGTTTATTATTTGCACCGTAATAAATGTATTAAAAAAGTAGACGAAAACCCTGAAAGATCAGACTGTAATACTATAAAATCAGACTCGGAAACAGCTCTTCTGGATGGTCTTCCGCTACTTCCCGGGAATCATACTAAATAAAAAAATTATCATGGAAAATTACTTAGAAATCAATAAAAAATCATGGAACGCCAAAGTAGAACCCCATCTGAAATCAGATTTTTACTTTGTAGAAGAGTTCTTAAACGGAAGAAGCTCATTGAATTCAATAGAACTGGAATTGCTTGGCAATATAAAAGATAAAACCATCCTGCATCTGCAGTGTCATTTCGGCCAGGACTCTATTTCGCTTTCAAGAATGGGCGCAAAAGTTACGGGAATTGATCTTTCCGATAAAGCCATTGAAGCCGCTAGAGATCTGGCTCAGAAATCAGGGACAGATACGGAGTTTATCTGTTCGGATGTTTATAACCTTCCGGATGTTCTGGATCAGAAATTCGATATCGTTTACACCAGCTATGGAACGATTGGATGGCTTCCCGATCTTGACAAATGGGCAGGAATTATCAGCCACTTCCTTAAACCGGGCGGAAAGTTCATTATGGCGGAATTTCACCCGGTAGTATGGATGTACGATGATGATTTTACCAAAGTTTCCTACAATTATTTCAATGAAAAAGCGATTGTAGAAACCTATGAAGGAACCTATGCAGATCAGTCCGCCGATATTGTACAGGAATACGTTATGTGGAATCATTCTCTAGCAGATGTACTGCAAAGCTTACTGCAAAACGGTATTGAACTGAAAACGTTCCGGGAATTCGATTGGTCTCCGTATGCATGTTTCAGACATGTAGATGAATTTGAAAAAGGAAAATGGCGGATTCCGCAGTTCGGAAACAAAATACCACTCGTATATTCGTTAGCAGGAGAGAAAAAATAAGGCAGAAATACTTCTCAACCTTATAGGTTTAGTAGCCCGCACGCTTATAAACCTATAAGGTTTTTTTATGTTGTTTTCAGAAATAAGTAATCGTTAAATAGAGGAAGTAAAAAAGAATCTGTCTGATCATCAACTTTACGTTTTCAAAAAATATTTCGTTGATCATTAGTTCCTCCAATAGAAAAAGTCACCGTAAAACAATTACCGTGACTTTTTCTATATATGAATGTTAAAAAAACTAATCTGCTCTTAGCTCAATGAATCTTCAGCTTTTGTTTTAGCTTCATCTACTTTGTTCTGAACCTGTGAGGCAACGTCGTTGGCTTTAGTCTTCAGATCATTCCCCCATTTGTTAAGATTGTCTTTAGCGTTATTGATTTTGTCCTTTACCGCCTGTTGTTCTTCAGGAGTAGAGTTCTTGTATTTCCAATATGCTAAAGCACCAATTCCAAGTAAAGCTAATAAGCCTTTTGTTTTATTTCCCATGATTTCTATTTTTTTAAGGTTGTGTTACTATTAAAATTTGTTATTAGTAAACATGTAAAATACGTGCCAAAAAAATAAATAGAATTATAAAAAAATGTTAAAATTATTGAAAGACCTTGAAATTTTGACCGTCAAAGCTGGCGAAAACCATAGTTGGATAAGAATCCTGATGGTATAAGTTTCCGTCTTTATCAATGGCAATGGCACCTGCAAAGCCATCAATGGTTTTCAGCTCTTCAAAAGTCTTATCAAAGGCTTCTTTAAGGCTCATTCCGTCGGTAACCCTGGTTACGATTTTGGCTGCTGTGGCATTGCTTACAATATCTTCGCCCACTCCTGTACAGCTTACAGCACAGGATGAATTGGCATAATTTCCTGCCACGGTGGCAGAATCAGAGATTCTTCCGGGAATTTCAAAGCCTTTGCCGCCTGTAGAGGTAGCTACGGCAATCTTTCCGTCTTTATCAATAGCGACACATCCAACCGTTCCTTTTCCGGCAGATCCTGCTTTGGCTTCATATTCTTTTCTTCGTTGGGGAATTTCAGTTGAAAAATCTTCAAAACCATGTTCGGAAGCGTATATTTTAGCTCCGTTTCCACCTAAAACTCTGTCATCTTCAGTAATGAGTTCTTTTGCAACAAAAACCGGATTTTTTACATTCTGAATATTGATTACCCCGCTTAACTTCTGGGTTTCCCCGTCCATAATGGCTGCACTCATTCTGATCACCCCGTCGCTTTGGATCTGGGAACCGATTCCTGCATTGTAAAGCGGATCGTCTTCCAGAAGAGAAACCGCATAGGCTGCCGTATCAAAGGCAGAATGGGTCTGAAGATAGTCAAATGCTTTTTGGACAATATGCTGTAAAGAATTCTGTTTTGCTGTTTTTACTTCATGACTCTGATCGCTTTCAGAGAAGAAACCACCATGGATAATGACTTTCATAAGATATAAATGCTCGTTGATTAATAATGAATGATATTGGGAACGAAGTTAATGTATAAATTTCAAATAAATACCATGGTTTCGCTTATCCATTACTCATTATTGTTTCTCCGTTATTTATCCTGGGGGATCGGGTTGAACTGCGAATTCTCAATCGTAAGCTTTTTTGTGGTAAGGTCGTAATGATCATTCATAGACATCACGTGAACCGTTAAATTATCAATGGAAATAGGTTCCCCAAGATTGATGTTGGTAAGGTTGGTATCTTTAATGAATCTTCCGTCTACAAGAATAACAAGACCAGAACCTACAGCAGTCATCACATCATTATGAATGAAAAGCCCCGTATCTTCTCCCAGCCCGATACCCAATGTTCTCGGATTATTCACTACAGCCTGGAAAAGACGCCCGATTCTGCCTCGCTGTACAAAATGAGTATCAATAATGACATTATCAATCAGCCCCAGTCCCTGAGTGGTTTTGATTTCGCCTTTCAGAAGAGCTTCAGAGCTGCTTCCCTGATAGATCATATTTTCAGAAGCGGCAGCAGCACCGGCAGAGGTTCCGGAATAAATAAAATCCTGTTCCTGGTATTTTAACAGAATCGTCTCGTGAAATCTTGTCCCTCCAAGAATAGAAGTCAGCCTCAGCTGATCGCCGCCTGTAAACATCATCACATCCGCTGCATTGGCTCTTGCCACCATAGCATCAGAGTTGGCCTCTTCACGGTTGTGGATGTCCAGAACATTCACATTTTTAGCACCAAGAAACTCAAAAGCCTTTTTGTATTCTGTTCCCACAATTTGTGGAATCTGTGAGGCCGTGGTAACGATCTCAATGACAGAATCTTCTTTATGCTTTGATTCATTGATTATTTTCCTTAGAATTCCTCTTTCAAAGAAATTGAGATTTTTTTCGATATTCTGATCGTAATCGGTTTCTGCAAAACTTCCTTTGTTTACAGCACCTCCGATAACTATTAATTTTCCAACAGGTTTCATCATAGAGTACAAATTTAAAAAATAATTAACATTTGACGAAATTAAGCTCTATTTAAATTGATTCTTAACGTTTTAGGATTGTGAATAATTTTTAATTCTTTTTTGAGAAATCTTTAAACGTGGTATAGTTTCGTTTAGGGTTTTACATTATCTTTGATTTTTGAAGGAGTTATTGTTAACTGATAAAAATGCAAATAGACTATGAAAATTGAGAAGATACAGGCACTGCGCGGCCCGAACATCTGGAGCATCAGAAGAAAGAAGCTGATACAGATGAGATTGGATCTGGAAGAAATGGAAAATTATCCTACCAATAAAATTGAAGGATTCAGAGAACGTATAGAAAAACTGATCCCGTCACTGATGACCCACAGATGCTCAGAAGGGGTAGAAGGAGGTTTTTTCCACAGAGTAGAAACCGGAACCTGGATGGGACACGTTATTGAACATATTGCTTTAGAAATCCAGACTCTAGCCGGAATGGACGTAGGTTTCGGACGAACCCGGGAAACGAAAACCCCAGGAGTATACAATGTGGTTTTTAATTATATTGAAGAAAATGCAGGCGTTTATGCAGCAGAAGAAGCCGTAAAAATTGCAGAAGTTCTGATTGAAGGTGGAGAATATGATATGAATGCCTGTATTCAGAAACTTAAAGAGATCCGTGAGCGGGTTCGCCTTGGTCCTTCTACGGGAAGTATTGTAGAAGAAGCGGTGTCCAGAAGAATTCCATGGATCAGATTGGGAACCAACTCTCTTGTGCAGTTGGGCTATGGCGTCAATCAGCAGCGTTTTCAGGCTACCATTACCGGTAAAACAAGCTCCATTGCAGTAGATATTGCCTGTAATAAAGAACTGACCAAAAAAATGCTTCATGATGCTGCTATTCCGGTTCCTACAGGAGATCTGGTGGTAGATGAAGACGGACTGAATACCGTGATCCGGAAAATCGGTTACCCGATTGTTTTAAAACCACTGGACGGAAACCACGGAAAAGGATCTTCCATCAACGTCAATGATTGGGAAGCGGCAAAAACAGGACTGGAGCATGCTCAGAAATATTCAAGAAAAGTTATTGTTGAAAAATATATTACGGGTTATGATTTCAGGGTTTTGGTGATCAACAATAAAATGGTTGCCGCTGCAAGAAGGGTTCCTGCTCATGTAGTAGGTGACGGTGAAATGAATTTGCAGCAGCTTATTGATAAAGAAAATAAAGATCCGAGAAGAGGCTATGGGCACGAAAATGTTCTTACTGAAATAGAAGTGGATAAGGATACTACAGAACTTCTTGAAAAACTTCAGTATACTCTTGAAACAGTTCCTCAGAAAGGGGAAGTGGTTTATTTGAAATCTACGGCTAACCTTTCTACGGGAGGAACATCTATTGATGTCACCGATATGGTGCATCCCGAAAATATAACGATGGCCGAAAGGATATCGAAAATCATCGGTCTGGATGTGTGCGGAATAGATATTATGGCTGAAAATTTAACGCAGCCACTGAAAGAAAGCGGAGGCGCTATTATTGAAGTGAATGCAGCACCGGGATTCAGGATGCATCTGGCACCAAGTGAAGGGCTTCCGAGAAACGTTGCCGCTCCGGTTGTTGACATGCTTTATCCACCGGGAAAACCATTCACCATTCCCATTATTGCCGTAACCGGGACCAATGGAAAAACCACGACGACAAGACTGATTTCCCATATTGTAAAAAGCAATGGCTACAGGGTAGGTTTTACAACTTCAGACGGAATTTATATCCAGAATACCATGCTCTCAAAAGGAGATACCACAGGCCCGTTATCTGCTGAATTTGTGTTAAAAGATCCTACCGTGGAATTTGCTGTTCTGGAAACGGCCAGAGGCGGAATTCTGCGTTCCGGATTAGGCTATTCACAGTGCGATATCGGGGTTCTCACCAATATTGAGGAAGATCATCTGGGAATGAATGATATTCATAATTTAAAAGATCTGACCCGTGTAAAAAGGGTGGTTCTCGACAGTGTAAAGAAAAGCGGCTGGAGTGTACTGAATGCGGATAATGCCTATTCCATGAAGATCGTGAATGATCTGGACAGCAATGTTGCCATTTTCAGTATGGACGAAAATAATCCTCATATTGTAAAATTTGCCAAAGAAGGAAAAATTACCTGCGTATATGAAGAAGGTTTTGTCACCATTAAAAAAGGCGACTGGAAGATCCGTATCGGAAAAGCCAAGGATTTCCCGATTACCATGGAAGGAAAAGCCAGATTCATGATCGAGAATGTGCTGGCGGCTAGTTTGGCAAGTTATCTGTACGGTTTCGGAATTGAAGATATTTCCAACTCTTTGAGAACCTTTATACCAAGTGCCCAGCTTACCCCGGGAAGACTGAATATCTTTAAATTTAAAAGCTTTAAGGTATTAATTGATTTTGCCCATAACCCATCAGGCTACGAAGCCATCGAAGATTATCTTAAAAATGTAGAATCTACAAAGAAAATCGGGATTATTTCCGGAGTGGGGGACCGAAGAGACAGTGATATCAGAGAGTGTGGAAAAATTGCCGGAAGAATGTTTGATTATATCATTATCCGGAATGAAAAACATTTGAGAGGAAGAACGGAAGACGAAATCAACGGACTGATCATAGACGGGATCAATGAGGCAGGAAGAGATGTAAGCTATGAAATTATTCCGAAAGAGATTGAAGCCTTAAAACATGCCATGGGAATGGCCGAAGATGGAACATTCATCACAGCTCTGAGCGATGTAATTTCCAATGCCATCGATCTGGTTCAGGAATACCAGGCCAGGGAACTTCTGGAAGACGATAAAAATATGTAACAAAAAAACGCCCGGAAATTTTTCGGGCGTTTTTAATATATAAAGCTCAGCAAAATCAGCGAACTCTTCTCTTTGATTATGAGAAATAGAATTTTTATATGAAAAAAAATAAACGCAGAGTTTAATTATCATGATGTTTTATTTCAGGTTGCAAAGGAATGTGATTTCGTCACTGAAGGAGTTTTATGGCTATCCACCCGCTTCATCGAATCAACGGAGTTGATTCCACGCTTTATACCCTAAAGATCAACGGTATTATTCTTCAACTTTGCGTTTGAGAAAAATCAGCTCAAACCCAGCAATGATTCAGTCTTTTGAAGGTAAGTTTCTTTGTCCTGAGAAGCATCAATAAAACAAGCGGTCTGCCACTTCTGAGTCGCTTTTGCCTGCTTATTTTCAGTGATATCCCAAACCGGATATACCCTGAATCCTCTTTTACCATCTTTTCCTTCATGCGTCAGAATATTCTTTTCCAGGAGAATTTTTTTTGAAAAAATAAAGAGTCCTGCGTTATCTTCTCTGGATGCGGAAATCAGATAGAAATCAAAATGATCATCAGAGTCAAAAGGGGTTGTTTCTCCCTTTTCATTGCGTTTCCAGAGCGTTACAAACTGCCCTGTTTTGGTAGGGGTTGTTTTAGCGGTACGAAATTTTACATTCAGATGATTTAAAGTAAAGCTGATGCCGGAATAACCCCTGCATTCAGCATCTTCTTCGGCATTGGAAATCTTCAGTCCGAGAGGCTGAAAGATCATTTCATCAACATTTTTAAGGTTCATTATATTATTTTTGAAGGGATAAAATTATTTCAAAACTTTTAATATTCCATAGTTTTTAGGTTCTATTTTTTCGGTAAAGGTATAATAGCTGTCGGCTTCCCAGCGGTTATTGCGAAAGATAAAAGATAAGAATTCCGTCCAGTATTTATTCCTTTGAAAATTAATCTGCAGGTTATCTCCTTCTTTAGGTTTATAATCAAAATCAAAGCAGTTTCTACTATTAATTTTATGGAGTACAAATTCTTCCGACAACGAAAAGCCTATTGTACTGCTGGGCATCTTGAGAAGCCCCATCAGATCAGAATCTATTGTTTCCACATGTTCATAGATAATCCAGCTGAAAGGCTCTTTGGAGTTAGGAAGCTGTTTCTTCTGAAATTTTTCCAGTCTTTTGTGAATATTAATGAGCTCAATATCTTTAAGTTCCAGACAGGTACAGAATTTTAGATCATTACCGATTTCACACATACTTTAAGGGATTAATTTTGAACCTTCTGAAAATAAAATTATTGCTCAAGGAAAAGTTGAAAGAAAATAATTTAAATAATTAAAAAACGACAAAATAAGCTACAGGAGTAATAATAAGGAAAAAAATATTTTTAATTTACATTCATCTATTTCTATATTTGTCTCCAACTTTTTGTGCCTGATCTGAATTATTCCCCGAAAAAAGCGTTGGAACTTCCGATCCATATCGCATCTTTCTTATTAAAATCAACATTTACCATGGCGGCTTTCGTCATTCTTCCCAGATTTTCCAGAAGAACAGGACGGTCGCCGTTTTCATGCCATACGTATAGTAATCTGATCTCGGCTTTGGAAAAATCTCCGTTGATATCTTCAAAGATAGGAGCATAGCTTACCTTTCTCTGCAGGATATAATTTTCTTTATCTTCAATAGCATCGGTGATTTCCCGGGTAGGATTAAGGTTGACTCCGCTTCCTGCAAAAGAAAACAATGGTTTCAGGACGAAATTTTCAAGGTTTTCAGTATCCGGAAACTCATGGAGAAAATAGCTCTTCGGAACAAACTGATGCCGGAGCAGGGGAAGAAGAAATTTGGAGATTTTAAAAAACCAGTTAGGATGGGTAATCCATTTTACATCCACCTCTTCACGGAAATCAAACTCCGTCACCAGATCAGGGATTCTGTCCAGTTCATCAAAGATAACGCGGTTGTAAATTCTTCTGATCTCAAACTTTTTGCCGTCTTGTTCATAAAACAGCTTTCTGCCTTCTTTTTTAACCTGAGTAAGACATATTGTTTTTATTCCCAGTAACTGTTCGGTCAGGGCAAAATCTATCGCTGTTTTCTGCCTTTCAGGAAATATTTCCAGCAGAATAACATTTTCAGGATTTTCATCGCCTACAATTAGTTCTTTCAGGTGATGATGAAATTCTTCATAAGGCATCTTATTTTTGATCTCCGAAAGAAAGGGGTAAACTTCACAGAAGGTATCTTCAAATATTTTCTGAAACGCATACAGCGATGGGAAAGCCTGAAGTTCGATCAGTTGAGGCTCGGGTTCTCCGTTTTCGTTCCGGCATATTCCGAAATCGATGGTGAAAAAATGAGGTTTGGCGGTATCATTGGGAACATTACAGCTTTCAGGGACTGCTCTCTGAAGAAGTTCAGCAGGAAGCGCTTTTATCTGGTCGATGATGCTTTCTGTAGCATCCATCAGTTTATCCTTGAATTCGCGGGTCAGAAAAATCGGACTTTCGGAAACTCTGAAACCGGGAGTGATCCCGCTTTTTTGAGCAAGAATATCTTTAAGCTGACTATATTTTTCCTGGGAAAATTCCTGATTAAACAGTTTTCTGTATTTTGGAATCATATTTTTTCTTTTGTGATGTTAAAAAATCGAACAAAAATGCTCGATTTGATTGTGTATAATTAACCTTAAGTGTACTTCTTAAACAGTTTGTACTACCTTAAAAACAACTTAAGTGTTTAATAACTTTTGTGACTTTTATGGTTTATAAATGTTCAGGCTAAGGCTTCACAGCCTTTCAGAATGTTTTTTTTTGCAAACTGCAGGAACCTTGGAAGAATCTGGCTTCTCGTCAGCACGATTTTGCCTTCATCATCTATTCTGTCCATGGTTTCAAGATACTTCTCCATTCCGAAGCTTTCGATCATGGCTGCTTTGTTTTTTTCATCTTTAAGATTTTCTACCATGCCCAACGGATCTGCTTCCGGATGGAACTGGGTTCCGAAAATTTCATCAGAAAAACGAACCGCCATTACCGCTCTTTCCAGGTTGATGTGAGGACGGAATTTCTCAATCGCAGTGATCTTCATTCCCAGTTCGTCAAAGCGTTTCATATCAGGCTCTATAAACTGATAAGCTCTTGAATCCACGGCATAGAAAGGATCCTTAAGATTTTTGAATAAAAATTCCTCTTTTCCTTCATCTGTTTTATGAACCGGCATTACCCCGAAAGAATAGGATTTCCTTTTACAGATATTTCCCAGTTTCCAGTGAATGCTGGCTAGTTGAAAAGAATGGCAGATCAGGAAAACATATTTTTTATCCTCATGAGATGTATTGTGTTCAAACACAGCATCCAGAAAACCGGCAAACTTATTTTCCCATTCCAAACCTTCACGGTGGGGATTTCCCGGACCTCCTGATGAAATATAAATATCAAAATCTTCAATATCGGGCATCTCATTTTTAAACCTTACATCAAAAGTTTGAATGATTACATTGTCTTCAGAATTGTGTTGGAATGCCTCAGAAATTTCTTTAATATTCCTGAAACCCTGATTCACATGGTTGTTGTTCATGTCCAGCAGGGCAATTCGGATATCTTTCATACTACTTCATATTTTTTGCAAAGTTACCAAAAATATTATGAAGCGGGTTCACCGTGGGTTATGCCGTACTCCGTCTCAGAAATCATATAATCAACCACTTTGGTAAGATCACCGGTTTCTTTAAAAATCTGGAGCTGACGGTCTGCTCCGGTTCCGTTTTCAATGATCTTCCAGGCATATTCCACTTCATTCCTGCATCCGAGATCATCCACAACATCATCAATAAATTCCAGAAGCTCTTTTAACAGGTGAGGATAGGGAACTGATTCTTCTTTTCCGAAATCGATAAGGTGAGCTTCAATGCCACTTTTGGAGGCCCGCCATTTATTTTCATTCAGCAACAGCCGGCGATAGCTCCTGAAGCTTAAATTCTGTTGATGAAGCTTATAGATTTTGGCCACCAGGCATTGCATAATCGCTGCCAGACATACGGTTTCATCAATCCTTAAAGGCATATCGCAGATCCTGAACTCAATCGTAGGGTAGAACGGATGTACCCGGAGATCCCACCAGATTTTTTTGGCATTGTCGATCGTTCCTGTTTTTACCAGTAAATCAACATAGCTGTCAAATTCTGCAAGAGAGTTGAAATAACTTGGGATACCGGTTCTCGGGAATTTAACGAAAATTTCCTGTCTGTAGGACTTGAAACCCGTGTATCTTCCGATCCAGAACGGGGAGTTGGTAGACAGCGCATATACGTGAGGCAGAAAATAACGCATGACATTCTGAATTCTTACCCCTTCTTCGCGGTTGGGAATACCAATGTGTACGTGGAGCCCGAAAATAAGGTTTTCGCGGGCAACATCTCCCATGTCGTCTACAATTTTGATATACCTTTCCCCCTGGGTAATATTGTTAGCCGACCAATGGGAGAAAGGATGGGTTCCTCCTCCTGATACCCTGAGCCCCTGCTCATGGGCAATATTGATCAGATGCCTTCTCAGGTTCGTCAGCTCGGCTCTGGCTTCCTGGATATTCTGGCAGATGCCCGTTTCCATTTCAATCATGGATTCGTGCATTTCATGCTTCAGGTTTTCACTTAAAACAGCCTTTCCGCCTTCAATGATCTTGGAAACATGAGATATTAAGTCTCTGCTTTCAACATCAATGATCTGATATTCTTCTTCGATTCCGATAGTAAATTGATGCATTTTTTTCCGTGTTTTTTATTCTTCAGTTCTTTATTTTACAGAGTCTTTCACAAAAGTTCCCCAGGAAATATTCGGTTTTCCCGGAACATATTCTTTTGCTTTTTCAATAGCCAGTTTGGCGGCATGCTCTACAATCCAGGCGAAATTATCTTCTCCTACCGAATTTCTGTCGGCATCGGGAGCCGGGTTGCAGAAGTCAATAGCATAAGGAATTCCGTCTCTTACGGCAAATTCTACGGTATTGAAGTCGTATCCTAATGCTTCATTCATTTTAATTGTATAATCGTGAATGGTTTTCAGCAGTTTTTCCAGTTCATCACCCTGGGTCTGGTGGGTAGTGGCATATCTTAAATGATGGGGATTCCTAGGCTCATAAGGCATGATGTGAACATATTTTTTGCCCAGACAATATACCCTGTAGTAATCATCAAAAATGATTTCTTCCTGAACCATCATCACCAACTGTTCCGTTTCTCCTAATTTATTCCATAGGTCATCAGGATTTTCCACGCGGTAAACGTTTTTCCATCCCCCTCCGTCATGAGGTTTCATATAAGCAGGAAATCCTACATAACTGAAGATGTATTCCCAGTCATGAGGGAACTTCAGGTTTCTGAATGAGGTTTCAGAAGTATCCGTAGGTCTTTCGTGCGAAGGAAGAAGTACCGTTTTAGGAAGCGGAATTCCTAATTTGCTCATCAGGGCATTATTGAAAAACTTCTCGTCGGCACTCCACCAGAATGGATTGTTGATCACATATGTACCGTTGAGTGCTGCATTTTTCAGATAAGCTCTGTAGAAGGGAACATCCTGCGAAATTCTGTCGATGATCACTGCATAACCGTAATCTGCACCCTGTTCCAGTTTGTCGATATTTACGGGTTCAGCAGTAATTTCTCCGCCACCCAGTTCATTAACCTTGTCGATAAATGCCCAAGGAAATGTATCTTCCATACCGAATAGAATTCCCACTTTTTTTGCCATAACTTTTGTTTTTAATTGGTGTGTTTTAAATAAATTATCTTTCTTACTAATGTACGTTTTTTTAAGAGAAAAAAGCACCTATGAATGTTGGGAAAACCATTCTCCATAAAGGCCAGTCATGATTGATCCATTTTCTTTCATCATACCAGAAGTCAATTCCTTTGGCACTTAGGATTTCTGCCATTTCAATATTCTTATCCCTGCAGATATCCTGGTCGGAAGTACTCAGGACAATATGCATATGTTTGTATTTCCAGGCTTCATCATTCTTCACAAACTCCCTGGGACAGTTGAAATACACCAGTTCGTCCGAATATCCGTCCATAAAATTCCGGATACTGAAAGCCCCAGAAAGACAGAAAAGATGAGAAACAACATCCGGAAACCTGAAGGCAAAATTGGCGGCATGGTAGCCCCCGAAACTGGCTCCTGCTACAGCGACACGGTGTGTTTTGTGGAGTTTCTGGATATACGGAATAAATTCCCTGATCAGGAACTGTACATAGAGTTCATAATTCTTGATCCTTTTCTGAGGCGGAATCTTTTCATCATAAAAACTCCAGCTGTCAATGGTCTGGATATTATACAGTTTTACCTTTCCCTGCTCAATGAACCAGTTGATGCTGCCATTGAGATGAAAATCATGATTTTGGGTATACTGTCCCTGAGAAGTCGGAAACATAATGACCGGATGTCCGTAATGTCCCGTAACCTCTATTTTAAGGCTTGTTCCCAATATATTGGAATAATAGTCTGTATGTTCTATATGAGGCATCTTTTTATTTGATTTTTTAATATTTCAATCCGGTGAATTCCATGAATTCACTGGTCTGTATGAATCAGATTATGAAGTTAGCTTATTGCTTTTCGGAGGCAGGATATTCAGCATTTCTGTCTGTATTTTTTCGGCAGCACTGTCCAGTCTTTCCTGCACAATATCCGGGTCGGTAGATTTATAGACAATACCTACATGATGGTCTATTGGAAGGAACTTAACGGCTTCTTCAGATTCAAACGCGCTGTAATCAGGATGTTTGTCTTTGATCAGAGCAACAATGAGCCCTGAATAATAACCTGTTGGTTTTGGGGCTTCATAATTTTTTCCACGCAACAGTACGTCTTCAATCTTAGCCCATTCTCTCCAGATATTGACCTGGCTGGAGGCTTCAATCAGATCCGGAATGTGCGCACCGCCCACTCTGGATGAGGTTTCAAGGAAATACCATTTTCCGTCTTCCTTTCCGCGGATAAATTCCGTGTGGGTAGCCCCATTGATCAGTCCGAAACTCGAAAGTACTTTTGCATTCACTTCTTCCAGGGCTTTGAATTCATCCGAATACCTGCCCAGTGTTTTAGATCTGAACACGCCTCCTTCATGGGAAACCTGCATCGGCGGAGCCAGATATTTCGATGCTGAAGTAAAGACAATTTCTTTATGAAAAGTCAGACTGTCTACATGATAAACATCCCCGGGTTTAAAACTTTCGAGTAAGAACAGATGGCGTTCTTCCCCAAGAATATCCAAAGCCTCCCAAAGCTGTTCTTTGGACGTTATTTTTTTGATTCCCGATGCCGAAGCTTCAGACCTCGGTTTCAGAACCCAGGGAGCCGGCACCCGGTCTGTAAAACTGTTGACCTCATCATTATTAAAAACAGCTGTAAACTCCGGAACATTAATTCCCGAATCTTTTGCTTTCTGGCGCATCGCCAGTTTATCCCTGAAATACCGGTGCGTGGTCTGTCCCATTCCCGGAATACGGAATGTTTCCCTGATGAGGGCTGCTTTTTCTACATCATAATCATCCAAAGCAACTACAGCATCCACTTTTCTGGTTTTCATCAGATGGGAAAACCCCTGTACCAGATGCTCCAGATTCCAGACCGAAGGTTTTTCTTCAGCCATATAAAATACTTCATCAATGGCGTGCCACGGCCAGTTTTTTTCTTTGATGCTCTCTGAAGTTACCAGGATGATTTTATTACCGAGCTTCTTCATTTCGTCCATGAAATCATAGCCCTTGTAATAGCACGAAATACATACTATAGTTTTCTCCTCCATATAATGTTTTTTAATTTTTAGTAAAAATTCAAAAATAAAAGCAATTTTTTATTGATTAATTAATGTTAAAAATTAAAATAAAATGCGTTTTTGAAAATCACTAATCAATTATACAGAGAAATTTTGTAATAAACTAATTTTTACTGATAATTTTCAATTAAATCGGCCAGTAATTGTACTCCGTAACCGGTTGCTGCTTTTTCTTTGGCATATCCGGTGCTTCCGAATACCATTCCGGCAATATCCAGATGGGCCCATTTGGGATGATTTTCAATGAAATGTTCAAGGAATTTGGCTGCAACGATACAGTCTCCGATTGGTTTCATAGAAATGTTCTTCAGGTTGGCAACATCAGACTGGATGTCATCTTTCCAGACTTCCCATAACGGAAGGTTCCATAGCCTCTGGTTGGTCTTGTCTCCGGTTTTGAGGAGCAGTTTTTTAAGTTTGTCATCATTGGAGAAAAGGGCGCCGCAGGTATCTCCGAACATTCTTACGGAACTTCCGGTCAGTGTGGCAAGGTCGATCATAAGGTCTGTCTTGTAATTTTTGGCAAGATAGGAAAGCGAATCGGCAAGGATCAGTCTGCCTTCTGCATCTGTGTCCAGAATTTCAATGGTTTTCCCGTTATAGGCCGTAATAACATCACTTGGGAGAACTGCCTTCTCAGAAACGGCATTATCGGTGACCGGCAGAACGGCAATAATGTTCACGGGAAGTTTCATTTCAGCGGCATAGATCAGCGTTCCGATAACGGCTGTCGCTCCGCCCATATCAGATTTCATATAATGCATATTGGCCGGATCTTTCAAAGAAACCCCTCCTGTATCAAAAACCACACATTTTCCTACAAGGCCGAATGTCTTAGCATTTTTAGCGGATGTTTTATATTCCAGAATCGTGAAGGCAGCATCATAAGCACTTCCCTGATTGACTGCAAGATAAGCTCCTAACCCTAGTTCTTCACATTTTTTTCTGTTGAAGACCGTATATTTCAAATCATATTTTCTGGCTAAATTTTTCAGGTATGAGCTTAAAATAACAGGATTCTTAAGATTGGCAGGTTTGTTAAGCCATTCCTGGCAGGCCGTCTGCCCCTCCGTTAAAGCTTCTGCTCTTGAGCTGATAGTATCCAGTTTTTTCTGGCTCAGGTTTTCAAAATGGATTTCAAATTTTGAGTTCCAGAAAGGATGGGTTTTATCAAAAGGATAATGATAGGTTCCCATAAGAAGCCCTTTGATCAGTTCTTCAAACTGTTTCTCATTCAGGAAATCGGCCAGCACGAGAGTTGGGACAGTCTGAAGTTTTTCTTTCTGGGCCTGGGAAAACTTAAGGGCAGTCTGCTGGATTTCAAAATCCTGTACGTCTGATTTTCCTAATCCGAGAAAGTAAATAATACTTTCATCATTGGTATGAACGAACACCTCATTCTTTTTTCCGGAAAAAAGAGAAGCGATATTTTTATTGTATTTTTTACTCGTTTTTTTCCATTCTTCTTCCGTAAACAACTGGAAGATCTGTGAGTAGTTTTTGTTTTTTTTATTGATCAGTTTCATAAACTTAATTTTTAATGCTTTGTTGCTGTGGTTTTACTTCAGCAGGGTTTTCTTTATTGTCGTAGAACAGCCATTCCATGGCTCTGGGAAATTCCTGA
Source organism: Chryseobacterium sp. (assembly GCA_031277615.1). Lineage (GTDB taxonomy): Bacteria > Bacteroidota > Bacteroidia > Flavobacteriales > Weeksellaceae > Chryseobacterium. The sequence goes on from JAITMC010000026.1 coordinate 140,019, forward strand.
GACCAGTAGAATTCACTGTGGGTACCTTCCGGATTGATACTGGTCCGGAATTCAAAATCAAAAAGATTCTTCTTTTCCCATCTTTTCAGGTATTCTTCAAAAATGCGGATCCTTTTTACCATTTTAGAGCCTTCCTGACCGCCTCCGTACAGATAGATCTTTGTTCTGAACGGAACCCTGAAGTTCATCATCGGGAAATTATTATTCGGTTCCACCCAGAGCGACGGCGAAAAAATCAGAAGCTTAGAATATACTTCCGGATACAGAAATCCACTGTAAATGCTTATCAGGGCACCTAGTGAGCTGCCTCCGATCCCGGTATTCTCACGGTCTTTTTTCGTACGGTAGTTTTCATCAATAAAAGGTTTTAAAGTATCGGTGATAAAACGGATGTATTTCTTGCCCTCCGATCCGTTGGCGATATTGTCGTTATCAAAAATATATTCTTTAATGCGGTCTTCGCTTCCGTGTTCAATGGCAATGATGATCACATCGCCCCGGCCATATTCCGCAAGGATCGACAGCTTTTTATCGATTTCCCAGTTTCCGTATCCGCTTCCTTCATTGAAGAGGTTCTGGGCATCCTGAAGATACAGTACAGGATATCTTTTATCGGAAACATAGTAATCATAGGGGAGAAGCGCCCAGACTTTTCGGTAGCGGTCCAGCTGAGGAATATAAAACTCCTCGGAGATCACTTCTGCAATCGGAAAAAACTCTTTTTTGAAAGGTCCCCAGTTCAGTCTCCATTTTTCTATGGTATCAGAAACCTTGCCGGCGGATTTTTCAATCTTCCGGTTGGGGGTGATATTTCCGTACTGATCAAGCTCTACGTTTTCCCAGCCTCCCTTGGTGAATTTGTATTCAATGGTATCGGGGAGAATCGGGTCATCGATGTCTATAAAATACGTGTTCGGGTCCAGCTGTCCGAGCTGGTACCGGCTGTCTCTGGGATTCCAGTTGTTGAAATTTCCCGTAATGTATACTGCTCTGTCATCGTTTTCGTCAGTATAAAGTTCAAACCTCATCATGTTGTGTTTAAATAAAATTGGCAGCTAAATTTATAAAAAAGATTGTTTCAAAACCCTAAAAAGATTGACAGAAAATTTGATATATTTGAGAGAAGTGCCGCAGAGAAAAATAACATAATAATTATTTGATTAATAATTAACGGTTATTGCAGGGAATTTTCGTAGTTTCAAAGAGTAAAATTAATACAGTCAGGTCTTGATGAATTCTGTTAAAACATATACGCTTTTCACTGATCAGGATGTCTATCTTTTTAAGGAAGGAAGACATTATAAGCTGTATGATAAATTTGGTGCCCATTCGGCGGAAAAAGACGGAGTAGAAGGGGTTTATTTCTCAGTCTGGGCGCCTAATGCCAAAAAAGTTTCCGTGATCGGAAATTTCAACAACTGGAACCATAAAGATCATATTTTATTTCCGCGTTGGGACGGTTCAGGGATCTGGGAGGGATTCATTGCCGGCCTTAGCTGGGGGACCCTCTATAAATATGCGGTGGAAACGGCAAGAGGGGAAATGCTGGAGAAAAGCGATCCTTATGCATTAAGCTGGGAGCAGAATATTCAGGCAGCTTCACTGGTTTCAACCACCTGGTATGAATGGCAGGATGAGCAGTGGATGGAAAACCGGGGGAAGCATAACCGTTTGCAGGCGCCGTTGTCCGTTTATGAACTTCATTTAGGCTCATGGGTCAGAGATGGTAAAAACCCTGGGGAATTCCTCAATTACCGTGATGTCGCGGGAAAGTTGGTTCCTTATATCAAAGAAATGGGCTTTACCCATGTAGAGTTTATGCCGGTGATGGAATATCCTTATGATCCAAGCTGGGGGTACCAGATTACCGGATTTTATGCCGCAACGTCACGTTTCGGTTCCCCTCAGGATCTTATGTTCCTGATCGATCAGCTTCATCAAAACAATATCGGGGTTATCCTGGATTGGGTGCCCTCTCATTTTCCGGGAGATGCCAATGGTCTGCACCGTTTTGACGGTTCGTATCTGTATGAGCATGAAGATCCGCGAAAAGGTTTTCATCCCGACTGGAAATCCCATATTTTTAATTACGGCAGAAATGAAGTGAAATCTTTTCTTATTTCCAATGCCATGTTCTGGCTGGACCGTTATCACGCAGACGGTTTGAGGGTAGATGCCGTAACGTCTATGCTTCACCTGGATTATTCAAGGAATGAGGGCGAATGGGAACCTAATATATATGGAGGAAATGTAAACCTTGAGGCAAAAGCTTTTCTTCAGGATTTCAATACGGCGGTATATAAAGAATTCGGAGAGGATATTATCACGATTGCCGAGGAGAGTTCCGATTTTCCGATGCTTACAAAGCCTGTTCATGATGGCGGAGTAGGCTTCGGAATGAAGTGGATGATGGGCTGGATGCATGATACGCTGGATTATTTCAAAGAAGAACCTGTCAACAGAAAATATCACCATCATAAGCTGACATTTGCTTCCATGTATATGTATAACGAAAATTATATGATGCCTCTCTCTCATGATGAGGTAGTGCATGGCAAAGCAAGTCTGATCTATAAAATGCCGGGCGATGAATGGCAGAAATTTGCCAATCTCAGAGCACTTTATGTGTATATGTTTACCCACCCGGGCGCCAAGCTGCTGTTTATGGGGGATGAATTCGGGCAAACCGGCGAGTGGAATTTTACCCGGAGCCTGGATTGGCATTTGCTGCAGTATCCTGTTCATAAAGGGCTTCAGACTTTGGTGAAAGATCTTAATCACCTGTACAGAGGTGAGCCTTCGTTGTATGAAAATCAGTTTGATAAAAGCGGTTTTGAATGGACGGAAGCAGACGATCTTGAAAATTCAGTGTATGTTTATCTGAGAAAAGGCAAACGGAGAGATGATGTTCTGATGATTATTCTGAATCTTACTCCCCGTATGGCAGACTATAAGATCGGAGTAAATGCAGGAACCCATTGGGAAAAAGTGCTCAGTTCAGATGATGACCAATATGGCGGAAGTGGTGCTGACGTTGAAATCAGCAATGAAAAGTATGAAGAATGGATGAGACACCCCAAATCAATAACCGTAAAACTGCCTCCTCTGGCGGGAATTGTTTTGAGGCAGTTTAAAGATAAGAAATACAGACTTCACAGAATTAAACATAAAAAAGAATAGTACCGGTTTGGAACCGGTTGAATGGATAAAAGAGATTAAAGCTATGGTAATATATCACTTAAGTACAGAATGCTATCCGGTAGCCAAAGTAGGCGGTCTGGCTGATGTGGTGGGAGCACTGCCCAAATATCAGAATAAAATAAAAGGAATTGAAGCTAAGGTCGTAATGCCGTGGTACAATAAGTCTTTTGTTTACGATCATGAATTTGATGTTGTTTTCGACGGATTCATCCATCAGGGGCCTCATATGCTTCAGGTACAGGTGATGAAAGAAAAAACAGATGTTCTGGGATTTGAGCTGTATATGGTGAAGATTCCCGGGCTTTTGGACAGGGAAAACCCTTATGGCTATGAAGATGAAAGCTTCCAGTTTCTGGCTTTTCAGCATGGTGTGCTGCATTGGCTTACGGCAATGGAAATCCGTCCTGACATCCTGCACTGCCATGATTATCATACGGGACTGGTGCCTTTTATGATTGAACACTGTCATGAATTTAAGTTTTTAAAAGGGGTAAAAACGGTAGGAACTATCCATAACGGGGAATATCAGGGAATGATGAGCTGGAATATGGCGAATTATATGCCATCCTTTGATGCCTATAAATGGGGACTGATGGACTGGAACGGTTTTATGAATCCTCTCGCAAGCATGATCAAATGCGCCAGTGCGTTCACTACGGTTTCCGAAGGCTATCTTGAAGAGCTTTTTATCAGCTTCAGGGGTTTGGAAAGCCTGGTGCGGGAAGAGTTTGGTAAAGCTTACGGAATCATCAACGGGATTGATACCGAAGTCTGGAATCCGGAGACTGACCCGATGCTGGATTTTAATTTCAATATCAAAAATGCAGTCGCCCAAAAGAAAAAAAATAAGGAAAAGCTCTGTAAAGAATACGGTCTGAAGCCTGAGCTTCCGCTGTTTGCCTTTATCGGAAGGTTTGCCACCGAAAAAGGAGCCGATCTTCTGCCGGATGTAGTCTGGAAAAGCATCAAACAAAGTTATGGGTCCTTAAATATCATGATCTTGGGTTCCGGAAATTCATATATTGAAAATAAGCTTAAAGAATATGAATACACCTACACGAACTTTGCACTGGATCTCGGATATAAAGAGCATCTTTCACACAAGATCTATGCCTCTGCAGACTTCCTGCTGATGCCGTCAAGGGTTGAGCCGTGCGGCCTGAATCAGATGTATTCCATGAGATATGGTACCGTTCCGGTCGTAAGATATACCGGAGGCCTGAAGGATACCGTGGAAGATATTTCTACCGGAGGAGCGGGAATTAATTTTACCTATCCGGGAGTGGATGACGTTGTACATGCCATGAACAGGGCGCTTGCCATTTATAATCAGAAAGGCGCCATGGAAAATCTTATTCATGCCAACATGAATTTTGATTTTGCATGGGAGAAATCTGCAGAAAAATACATAGCTTTATATAAAAACTGAAAATAACGCGCTTATTCAAGGGTAATCTGCGTATCAACACCAAAAAGAACTGTAAATTAATACTATAAAAACGCAATTTAATTTATGAAACGAAACGTAATCTCCATTGTATTGGGAGGAGGCAGAGGGACAAGGTTATTCCCGTTAACATATTCCAGATCAAAGCCGGCAGTTCCTATTGCGGGGAAATACAGGCTGGTGGATATTCCAATTTCAAACTGCCTGAACTCCGGACTGAATAAGATTCTGGTTTTAACGCAGTTTAATTCCGCATCTTTAAATTCCCATATCAAGAATTCCTACCACTTTGATATTTTCAGCAAAGGTTTTGTCGACATTCTGGCCGCTGAACAGAATGTGGAAAATGACAGCTGGTATCAGGGGACGGCAGACGCCGTACGTCAGTCGATGAAGCATCTGGAAAAATATGATTATGACTATATCCTGATTCTTTCCGGCGATCAGCTGTATCAGATGGATTTCAGGGAAATGCTGGATTTTCATATCGAAAGCGGCGGTGACCTTACCATTGCAACCATTCCTGTTATTGCTAAAGATGCAACCGGTTTCGGGATCTTAAAATCTGACGACGACGGAAATATTACTTCCTTTTATGAAAAGCCCGATTATGATATGCTGGAAGGCTTGAAATCAGAAGTTTCGGAAGAGAATAAACATAAAGGTAAAGAATATCTGGCTTCAATGGGAATCTATATTTTCACAAAAACAATCCTGAAAAAAATGTTTGATGAAGGAGCTGGAGATGATTTCGGAAAAGACATTATTCCAAACTCAATCGGGAAATATAAGACCCTGAGCTATCAGTATGAAGGCTACTGGACCGATATCGGAACCATAGAATCGTTCTATGAAGCGAATCTGGATCTGTGTCAGGATTTTCCTCAATTCAATCTTTTCGGCTCGTCGCCGATCTACACCAGGGCGAGAATGCTTCCGCCGTCGAAAATCAACGGCTCTTATGTAAGCAAGGCGGTTTTTGGGGACGGATGTATCATTATGGCTGATAAAATCGAAAATTCAGTGATCGGGAACAGAACAAGAATTGATAAAGGAAGTACCATCGTGAATTCTTACGTTATGGGTGCTGATTTTTACCAGAATACTACGGAAATCGTGATGAATGACCGGAAAGGCCGCCCGAATATGGGAATCGGAAAATACTGCTATATCGAAAAAGCCATCCTTGATAAGAACTGCTACATCGGAGATAATGTGAAAATTATCGGCGGAAAACATATTCCGGATGGAGATTATGGTACCCATTCCGTTCAGGACGGAATTGTGGTCGTGAAAAAAGGAGCCATTCTTCCTCCGGGAACTCACATAGGATAAAAGATGGGTGCGGGAAGCGGGATGATGGAAGTTAATGAGGTCTTTACAGGACTGTATTCCGGTTTTACCGGATGATCAGGCTGCCTGGTTTAAAAGGTCTATCAGCTATCAAAAGGCCAATCAAAACTTCCCTCACCCCTCATCCATCATCTCATAGTGGTAGGATGGTATTTCGGTTTTATTGAATAATCAGTCTTAAGAATCCTATCAGTTATCAAAAGACGACTCAAAACTTCCATCATCCATCACCCCTCATCCGTCATCTCATCCAGGAAGCGGTAGGATGGTATTTCGGTTTATTGAATAATCAGTCTTAAGAAGTCTATCAGCTATCAAAAGGCCAATCAAAACTTCCATCACCCCTCACCCCTCATCCGTCATCTCATCCAGGAAGCGGTAGGAGAGTATTTCGGTTTATTGAATAATCAGTCTTAAGAAGCCTATCAGTTATCAAAAGACGACTCAAAAACTTCCATCATCCTTCACCCCTCATCCATCTTTTTTACAACAAGCGTGATCATGATATTGGTCACTTTTTTTATTTGTATTACTTTTGTACGATGCGTTTTTTTAAAATAATAGCCGTAATTCTTGTTCTTCTGGTAGGAGCGTATGCTGCTTCCATGTATTATTTTGTGGATGAAAATAAGGATTTTAAGATTGAAAAAGAGATCGATTATCCCATTGATAAGGTCTTTTCCCAGTTCAATAATCTGCAGCATTTTACCCGGTGGAACAACTTCTTTACAAGCTCACCATCTATAGATATTGATTACTATACTCCCTATGAAGGACAGGGGAGCGCCATCAGCTATGTAGATCCGAAAAACGATACAGACGGAGAAATGTTTATCCGGTACGAAAACCCGAACAAAACCCTGAGATACCAGCTTTTTGAAGACCGGAACGAAAACCCTACGCTGGTAGATGTGAAATTCAAGGCGGTTTCTCCGGAAAAAACAAAAATCATCTGGTATGTGCATACGCCGAAACTTTCCGTGATGAGAAGGGTAGAGAATTTCTGGACGGAGGATCGTTTTGCAGAAAACATCAACAAAAGCATGATCAATCTGAAAAATGTACTTGGAAATAAGGTAGAGAAAGATAATCAGATGGCCTCCATTAAATATGACAGCCTGATGGTGGAAAATGAAGAAGACAAAGTTCTTCTGGGAACCAATGTAAGTGCAGCCAACAAAAAAGATGCACTGTACAAAAATATTGTCATGAATTACAGTAAGGTCTACAATTTCGTGACCATGGATCTTGGTAAAAAAGACGATGAATTTGGGTATCCCGTCCTGATTACCGATGCCGATAATTACAAAGACAAAGAGGTCTCTTATTTCCTTGGTATTCCGCTTTCCAAAAAGATCGGGGTGACGGATAATAATTTTAATTTCAGAACCGTAAATCCGTCACAAAATTATGTGATGTACTACAAAGGAAGTTATGAGGGAAGAATAAGGGCAATTCAGCAGCTTATTCAGAAAGCCAAAAAAGACGAGATGCGCTTCGGAGATATCCGTTTGACCTTCATTGAACGTCCGATGGAAGGTCAGGAGGTGAATGTTAAGCTCTCATTATCAGTGTTTAAGTAAATTTAAAAAAATAATTTTTTTGATATTTTTTTTTAATGGCTTCAGGCTGTTCCAAATCGGTTTTTTTTATTAAATTTGAAGATTAATTCTACAAATAAATTTTAATAATAGATAAACTGTAATAATGGACAGATTTTCATTCCTAAACGCAGCTCATTCTCAGTTAATTGAGGATTTATACCAACAGTACTTAAAATTCCCGGATTCTTTAGAGCCATCATGGAAGGCCTTTTTTCAAGGTTTCGACTTTGCTTTGGAGAACTACGGAGATGACGATAACATCCAATACATCCAGGCTCCGGCCAGCGCTGCTCCGGCAGTACAGCAGATCTCTCAGGCCGTGGCTGGAGGAGAGGTGCCTGAGCACATCAAAAAAGAATTCAAGGTGGTAAACCTTATCGAGGCTTACAGAACCAGAGGACATTTGTTTACCAAAACAAACCCAGTTAGAGAAAGAAGACACTATACACCAACTTTAGATATCGAAAACTTCGGTTTAACTAAAGAGGATCTGAATATCAAATTCAACTGTGCCGTTGAAACAGGAATGAAAGAGCCTGCTACACTGGCCGACTTAATCAAGCATCTTGAAAATATCTACTGCGACTCTATCGGAGTGGAATATACATACATCAACAATGTTGAAGAGAAAGATTTCATCAAAAGATGGCTTCAGGTAAACGAAAATCATCCAAGCCTTTCTGCCAATGAAAAAACAGAAATCTTATTAAAATTAAATCAGGCAGTAGCCTTTGAAAATTACCTTCATACAAAATTCGTAGGACAGAAAAGATTCTCCCTGGAAGGAGGTGAAACTTTAATCCCTGCTCTGGACCAGCTGATCTCAAGATCTTCTCAGTTAGGAGTAGATGAAGTGGTTTTAGGAATGGCCCACAGAGGAAGACTGAATGTACTTTCCAATATCTTCGGAAAATCATACAAGCAGATCTTCTCGGAATTTGAAGGAAAAGAATTTGAAGAAGATGTATTCTCCGGGGATGTTAAATATCACTTAGGATCCTCTAAAAAAATCAAAACAGCTTCAGGAGAAGAAGTTTGCATCAACCTTACGCCGAACCCGTCTCACCTTGAAACCGTAGCAGCTCTTGTAGAAGGGATCTGCCGTGCAAAAGTAGACGATAAGTATAAAGATTACTCTAAAGTTTTACCAATTATCATTCACGGTGACGGTGCTATCGCAGGACAGGGTATTGCTTATGAAGTCGCTCAGATGATGACACTGGAAGGATACAGAACAGGAGGAACTGTTCACATTGTGGTTAATAACCAGGTATCTTTCACCACCAACTTCCATGACGCAAGATCTTCAACATACTGTACAGATATTGCAAAAGTGACGGAATCTCCTGTAATGCACGTGAATGCTGATGATGCGGAAGCGGTTGTACATGCGATCCACTTTGCGGCTGATTTCAGAGCAAAATTCGGAAAAGACGTATACATCGACCTTTTAGGATACAGAAAATACGGTCACAACGAAGGGGATGAGCCAAGATTCACCCAGCCTAACCTTTACAAGGCGATCTCTAAGCATCCTAACCCAAGAGAAATTTATAAAGATAAACTCATCAACGACAGTGTTATTTCCAACGATATCATCAAAAAAATGGAGGTTGATTTCAAAGCACTTTTAGATAAAGACTTTGATGCTTCCAAAGAGATTGAGAAAAACGTAATGGATGTGTTCATGTCTGAAGATTGGGTAAACTATCCAATCGGAAAGAGAGGAGCGGTTCAGTTACCTGTGGACACTAAATATGACTTAGCTAAACTGAAAGAATTAGCTGTTAAAATGTCTACTCTTCCGGCTGATAAGAAATTCATCAACAAGATTACAAGACTTTTCGATAACCGTATCAAAGCGATTGAAGGAAATTCATTAGACTGGGCTTTAGGAGAGTGGTTAGCCTATGCTACACTTCTTGTGGAGGGCCACAACGTAAGAATCTCCGGAGAAGATGTAGAAAGAGGGACCTTCTCTCACAGACATGCGGTGGTAAAAACAGAAGATACAGAAGAAGAATATATCCCGTTAAGACACGTTTCAGAAAACAGATTCGATGTATATAACTCTCACCTTTCAGAATATGGGGTTCTAGGTTTCGACTACGGTTATGCAATGGCTTCTCCCAATACTTTAACGATCTGGGAAGCTCAGTTCGGAGATTTTGTGAATGGTGCACAGATTATCGTTGACCAGTATTTAGCGGCAGCAGAAGAAAAATGGAAAATCCAGGACGGATTGGTGATGTTATTGCCTCACGGTTCAGAAGGACAGGGTGCTGAGCACTCTTCAGCAAGACTGGAGAGATTCTTAACCCTTTGTGCGAATGAAAACATGGTGGTAGCGAATATTACTTCACCAGCCAACTATTTCCACTTATTGAGAAGACAGTTGAAGTGGGCGTTCAGAAAACCATTGGTTGTAATGAGCCCTAAATCATTATTAAGACATCCTAAAGTGGTTTCTCCGCTTGAAGATTTTGCCAACGGTTCTTTCCAGCCAATTTTAGATGATCCTACCGCTGATCCTAAAAAAGTAGAAAAATTAGTTCTTTGTTCAGGTAAACTTTATTTCGAATTACTGGCGAAAAAAGAAGAGCTGAATTGTGAAAATATAGCATTGGTAAGATTCGAGCAGCTATATCCGCTTCAGACGGATGCTATTGAAGCCATCTTCAGCAAATACGAAAACAGAAAACAACTGGTGTGGGCTCAGGAAGAACCTGAAAACATGGGAGCATGGTCTTATATCTTAAGAAACTTCAGAAATACAGGAATTGAAGTGATTGCTCCGGTACCAAGCGGTGCTCCGGCTCCGGGAAGCCACAAAATGTTTGAAAAGAACCAGAATGCAGTGATCAACAGAGTTTTCGACAGAGACGATGCCCCTGCAAAAAGACCTGTAACAGCCTAATTTAAATAATAATCAATTAAAAAATAAAAAATACTCAATATGTCAGTTTTAGAAATGAAAGTTCCTTCACCGGGCGAATCCATTACAGAAGTTGAAATTGCAACTTGGCTTGTAAAAGATGGTGATTATGTAGAAAAAGATCAACCTATCGCTGAAGTAGACTCAGATAAAGCAACGCTGGAATTGCCTGCAGAACAAAGTGGTATCATCACTTTAAAAGCAGAAGAAGGTGATGTAGTGCAGGTAGGTCAGGTAGTTTGTTTAATTGATATGGATGCTGCAAGACCAGAAGGTGCTGCACCTGCTGCTGAAGCTCCAAAACAGGAAGAGGCTCCAAAAGCCGCTGAACCTGCTAAACAGGAAGCTCCGAAACCGGCTGCTCCAGCTGCTGCTCCAACAACTTATGCTACAGGAGCGCCGTCTCCGGCTGCTAAGAAAATCCTTGACGAAAAAGGAATGGATGCTGCTCAGGTTTCAGGAACAGGAAGAGACGGAAGAATCACTAAAACTGATGCTGAATTAGCTGCAGTTCCTGCATTGGGAGGAAGTCCTCTTACGGCTACTGGTTCCAGATCTACCACAACCACCAAACTTTCAGTTTTAAGAAGAAAAATCGCTCAGAGATTGGTTTCTGTGAAGAATGAAACGGCGATGTTAACAACTTTCAATGAAGTTGACATGTCTGAGATCTTCAGATTAAGAAAGCAATATAAAGAAGAATTTGCTCAGAAACACGGAGTGGGACTTGGGTTCATGTCTTTCTTTACTAAAGCGGTTACAAGAGCATTGGAAATGTATCCTGATGTAAACGCATCTATCGACGGAGATTTCAAAGTAAACTATGACTTCTGCGATATTTCAATTGCTGTTTCAGGTCCTAAAGGATTAATGGTTCCTGTATTGAGAAATGCAGAAAATATGTCTTTCAGTGCTGTTGAAGCCAACATCAAAGACCTTGCGACCAAAGTAAGAGACGGTAAAATTACGGTTGATGAAATGACGGGGGGTACTTTCACCATTACCAACGGAGGTACTTTCGGATCAATGATGTCTACTCCGATCATCAACCCTCCGCAATCTGCAATCCTTGGAATGCACAACATCATCCAGAGACCGGTAGCGGTTGACGGGCAGGTTGTGATCAGACCGATGATGTATGTTGCCATGTCTTATGACCACAGAATTATCGACGGAAAAGAATCTGTAGGATTCCTTGTAGCGGTAAAAGAAGGTATCGACAATCCTGTTGGAGTATTGATGGGAGGTGACGAAAGAAAAGGCCTTGGCTTATAATTTAATAGAATTATAATATAACTTTACAATCTCGCCTCAAAAAAGGCGAGATTTTTGTATTTATTAAGAAAATACTTAAAATGATGTTCTCTAAAGTGACTTCTAATATCAAAGTTTCAGTAATTCCTGAATATGATAGTAAAAACAGTTATCCATCTGAAAACCGTTATGTCTTCAAGTATACGATTACCATAGAGAATGACGGATCCTTTCCGATCAAAGTGCTTAAAAGAAAATGGCTGATCTTTGACGTAGGTTTTGGATACACCGAAATTATTGGCGATGGGGTAATCGGATTAACTCCCGAAATCTCTGTAGGCGAAAATTTCGCTTATTTCTCCAATGTAATGCTCCGGTCCGGTGTAGGAAATATGAGTGGAAAATACCAGGTTAAAAACATGGAAACACAGGAAATATTCGATATTGATATCCCTAAGTTTAACCTGCTGTCTGAAGTTTTAAGCAACTAAGTCATAACCTGAGAGCTGAGATTCAGAAATGTCAGAGTTTTTTAATCTTGGCTTTCATCACCTCGTGAACCTCTTCATTCGTGGTCAGAAACAGCTTTTCAAAAGCCAGTAACGAAATTTTGGCACAAACCTCTGCATCGGCGCCCGCCCGGTGATGGTTGAATTCAATCTGATGATATTCTGCCAAAGGCTTCAAACCGTATTTGGGAAGATAATTCCATGATTTTTTCGCCAGCTGTATGCTGCACAGATAATTCAGTTTGGGAGTAAACATTCCGTAATGCTCAAAACAGCCTCTTAAAACACCCGCATCAAAACCTGCATTGTGGGCAATCATCAGGGATCCGTACATCATTTCCTGAGCTTCGTACCAGATTTCATCAAAAGTGGGTGCATCTTTCACATCTTCAGGCGTTATACCGTGTACATCAATATTGAATCTGCTGAAATAAGGAAAACTCGGTGGCTTGATCAGCCATGTTTTGGTTTCCACAATTTTAGAATCCTGAACAATACAGATTCCCATCTCACAGGCTGAGCTTTTCTCATGGGTTGCCGTTTCAAAATCTATAGCGCAGAAATCCATTCAGGTAATTTGATATTTAAAGTTTGAGTTTAATGGGGTGAAGTTATCACATTTTATGATCTTAAGAAAGCTTAATGATCACCATTCTTTCTATTTTTCTTAAGCTTTTACTGTTTTTTATTCCCCCCTAAAAAATGTCGAAAGATCAGCCATTTCGTTTGGTAGAATTCGTTTTTCTGATGATTCTGACGAAGCTTCCATGTTCCGGCAGCCTGGCCATAAAACCCGAAGTGAGCTCTTACCACGGCCCAAAGATGCGGAAATCCCTGTTTTAAACCAAAATAGATTCCGGCAATACCATCCAGGCAGAGTCTGAAAAATATAAGCCAGATCAGCCTCGGGAAAGGAAGGTTTTTCAGCAGCATGGAAAGGTTATTCCTGATGTTGAGATACGTTTTCTGAGCGCTTTGCTTATTCAGAGTTCCGCCTCCTACATGATACACTGTGGATTTCCCGGTATAAAATATCTTTTTTCCGGAGTTAATCAGCCTCCAGCAGAGGTCGATTTCTTCCTGATGGGCAAAAAAACGTTCATCAAAACCTTTCTGCTCCCAAAAATCTTTTGAACGGATAAAAAGACAGCAGCCGGATGCCCAGAATATTTCTGTTTCATCGTCATACTGGCCTTTGTCCTCTTCCAGATCATCAAAAACACGTCCGCGGCAGTAGGGATAGCCTAAATTATCGATCAGTCCGCCGCCGGCTCCGGCAAATTCAAAGTATTTCTTATCGTTAAAAGACAGAATTTTAGGCTGTACTGCAGCAATGGAAGCCTCTTTTTCAAATACTTTCATCACCGGATCAATCCAGTTTTCTGTGACCTCCACATCCGAATTCAAAAGACAATAAAATTCGTTGCCGACCTCTTTCAAACCTTCATTATAACCTCCTGCAAAGCCGTAATTTTTATTGTTTTTAATAATTTTTACGCCAGCGTAATTGGTCTGTAGAAAAGCAATGGAATCATCCGTAGAAAGATTGTCAATCACATATATATCAGCTTCCTGAGAAAATCTGACTACCTGGGGAAGAAACTGTTCAAGCCATTTTCTGCCATTCCAGTTCAGAATGACAATTCCTAATTTTTTCTGCATCTGCCGCTATTTTTTTTCAGAATCAAACGTTTTGATAGAATCCTGATATTTCCATTTCCGATGGGACCACAGATAATTATCCGGTCTTTTATGGAGGGTATTTTCTAAAAGCTTATGAAATTTCTTCACCACTTCATGTTCCACGAATTTTTCTCCGTCAGGATAAATCCTGTGATAATTTACCTGGTAATAGCCGCGTTTCACCTTTTTCATCTCACAGTAGATAAAAGCAAGATCCATTCTGGTTGCCAGCTTATCATAACCGATAAATGCAGGCGTCCTTTGGTTCAGGAATTCCAGTCCATAATTGACGTGGGCAATATGCGGGGTCTGATCTGCCACAAACATATACGCCGAATCTCCGTCATTTTTGGATCTGAAGATATTCATGATTACTTCATTTGCTTCCAGAGCCTCATTTCCGAATTTATTCCTGACCTTTTTCATCTGGTTTTCCCAGAAGTCGCTGTTTACTTTCCGGTAAACGGGATGGCAGTGTTTCTGGGGAATAATTCTGGCCAGCGCATTGATCCATTCCCAGTTAAAAACGTGTCCGGCAAGAAGTATGATATTTTTGCCTTCCGCTTTGGCTTCATGAAACAGTTCCTGGTTGATGTGCTGCATTCTTACCCTGGATTCGGTCTCAGAAATACTGAAAGATTTAATGGTCTCAACAAGATAGTCGGAAAAGTTACGGTAGAATTTCTTTCTTATTTCCCGGATTTCCTCTTCCGGCTTGTCCGGAAAAGAATTGCGTAAGTTCTGGGTAATAACCTTCTTTCTGTATCCTACAAAATAATAGTTGAGGAAAAACATAACGTCCGAAAAAATATACAATACCTTAAGCGGAAGTTTGGAAATGAAGAATAATATTTTGATTAAGAAATTCATAAAACACGCAAATTTAGTGATAATAAAATTATGGTTCTATTTTTGCTTGCAATAAGTATTATTTTTTTTATTTTTATGTTATGAAAAATTTAGCAGTTATTGCTTTTCTGGGACTAAGCACATTGGCTTTTTCTCAGAATACCACAAAAGCGCAGGAAGGAAAGACGCAGGACAATGTTCTCTCTGTAAACCCTGATCAGGCAGTACAGGAAGCGAAGAAGAAAGCAGGCGAGGAAAAAGCAAAACTTCCAAAACCTTATGATCCGAAAGCGGATGCTCAGGCCGATCTTAATAAATTAATTGCCCAGGCTCAAAAAGAAGGGAAAAATATCATGATCCAGGCAGGAGGAAACTGGTGTGGATGGTGCTTACGTTTCAATAATTTTGTACAGACCACGGCTGAACTGAAGGAAATTGTAGATAAAAATTATTTGTATTATCATTTGAATTTTTCTCCCGATAACGAGAATCCGAAAGTTTTTTCAAAATATATCAATATTAAAGAAAAACAAGGATATCCGTTTTTCATTGTGCTGGATAAGAATGGAAAGAAAATCCATGTTTTAAAAGACAGTGAGGTATTGGAAGAAGGCAAGGGCTACAGCACAGAAAAAGTGAAAGCGTTCTTTAATGAATGGGCTCCTAAATCATAAAAACCGGAAAATTTCCGGTTTTTTTATTTACAGAAGTTTCCTGATCCAGCTTAATTTTTTATCGGAATACGGCGGATATTTAAGATCGGGTTCGCCCCAGGTTGTTTTTTCCAGAACGGATTTCTGATGGGAAAATGCTTCAAATCCGTATTTGCCATGATAATTTCCAATACCTGAAGCTCCGGTTCCTCCGAATGGAAGATGATCGTTGCTTAAATGCATCACCACATCATTGATGCATCCGCCACCGAAAGAAAGTTTCCGGGTAAAGGCTTCTTTTTCTTCGGAATTATTACTGAAAAGATAAGCGGCAAGCGGTTTTTCCATCTCCAGAACCGAGTTTATCGCGGTATTGAAGTTTTTAAAAGGAATTACAGGAAGGATCGGTCCGAATATTTCTTCCTGCATCACGGGATCTTCCCAGCTGACATGGTGAAGCACAGTAGGCTGGATGAACAGCTTTTCTTCATTAAAATCTCCTCCGAAGTATACTTTTTCCTGATCAATAAGCCTGATCAGACGCTGGAAATTTCTGGTATTGATGATTCTGGTATATTGTGCTGAGCCGGATTCATACTGAAATTCCCGGATGAATTTCCGGAGCATTTCCATGAACTGTTCCTGTACAGATTCTTCCACAAGCAGATAGTCCGGTGCTACACAGGTTTGTCCGGCATTCAGGAATTTACCCCATACTATCCTCTTGGCAGCCGTTTCAAGATCGGCATTTCCGGTAACAATAGCCGGCGATTTTCCGCCCAGTTCCAGAACAACGGGAGTAAGGTGCTCCGCGGCGGCTTTATAAACAATCTTACCAACTTTCGTGCTTCCGGTAAAGAAAATTTTATCGAATCTGGATTTCAGAAGTTCTGTGGTTTCATCAATACCGCCTTCATAAACATACAGGTATTCAGGAGGAAAATTTCCGTTGATGATTCTGGCCATGGCTTTCATGGTGTGAAAAGCAATTTCACTGGGTTTCAGGATACAGCAGTTTCCGGCGGCCATAGCTGCAATCATTGGGGAAAGTGACAGTTGGTAAGGATAATTCCAGGCACCGATGACCAGCACACAGCCTAAAGGATCCTGATAAATTCTGCTTTTTCCCGGCTGGTTGACCAGATTGGTACTCACTTTCACGGGTTTTGAAAGGGCATGCATATTCTTTAAATAATAGCGGAGATTATTCAGGACAAAAGAAATCTCAGTCGTTAAAGTATCAAACTTTGATTTTCCGAAATCCTGATCTATGGCTTTATACAAAAGATCTTCATTTTCTGTGATGAGATCCCGCAGTTTTTCAAGATACATTTTCCTGAATGCGATATTTTTGGTCTGCTGGGTCTTAAAAAATTCCTTCTGACGGGATACGATTTCCTGAATTTCCATACATCAAATTTCAGAAATTACAGCAAATTTTCGGCCTAAAATATTACATAATATTTCGTACGGCAATTTTTACCGGATGATAGAGCAACAGGAGGAAGGCTGTAATGAGGGCTAACCAGAATAATCCTGTAAAGATTTCCATATTAGAAAGCAGGATGGATTGAGCGGTTATTTTGGCTTTAAAAGCACCTGCAGTCATTGAAAGGGATTCGTTGACCGGAAGTTTTGATATATGGGCTCCGAAAACCTGGTTCCACTGGCTGTAGAAAACAGGATTGGTATCCGTTAAGCCGGAGCTTAAGGTATCCGAATGTTTTAAAGTTAAAAATAACATCAGATTCTGCATCAGTGCATACCCGATGGCAGTTGTCCAGAAACGGGTGGTTGTCCCCAAAGCAGTTGCATTGGAAAGATATTCCTCCGGTGTTCCTGAGATCAGAAAGAAAACAAGAGGCGTAAACAGAAGTCCCTGAGCAGTTCCCTGAAGGAACAGAGGCGGACAGATCGTAGAAAGGGTAGTATCCGGATAAAAAGTATAGGTAAACCATGCACAATCGATGGCCAGCAGCAGAAATCCGGCAAAGAAAACAATCCTTGAGGAAACGCCCCGCATCAGGCACATTCCTGATACAATAATTCCTGCTATCGTTCCCGCCACATTCCAGTACTGGATGTTGACGATATAATTCCACGGCCATTTCCATACGGTAGCCATAATGCTGTATACATTATTGAGCCCTGAGCGGATAAGGTAGAAAATGAAAAACAGGATCATGCCTGCAATAACATTTTTAGAGCTGAAGACCTCAAAATGAAAAATAGGTCTTTTGGAATTTCTCTGTTTAAGCATAAACAGGCCTCCTGAGAGCAGGAAGATGAAAAGACACAGGATAATGGTATCGGATTCTAGCCACATCAGCCTTTTACCGTAAATAATGGCATATCCTCCCGACTGAAGGCAGGCCCAGAGTAAGAACCAACTGGTAATATCCAGTTGATACAGCGGCATTTTCGGGAAAAACCTGTTCCTGTTGAAGATGGCAATCCCGATGATCAGGACGAAAATATGGAAATAAACCATCATCAGGATCATATGCCGGAAATCATAATTCTCAATGCTTGATTTCAGCAGGGAAGTGGTAATGGTTCCGCCCGTGAGCATAATGGTGTACATAAAGAGATAAGCAAGAACTTTGGCGTGTTTTGTTTTAAGCTCAGCAATGATCAGCGGAAGAAAAATAGCGCCTTCCAGCAGTCCGAAAATGCCTTCCAGAAACCGGATGACCAGGATAATGTGATAATCACTGGTAACGGATAGCACATAAAGGATGATCACGGAAACGGAAGCCATCAGCAGAATATAATATTTTACGCTGAAATAGGCCATAAAACGCTGTAAAACCAGAAGGGTAACCACAAAGGTTCCGTACATCAGAATCAGGAGGTACTGGAGGTCGTCCGGATCCACATCCATAAAAGAAGAAGTGAAGGCACTGTTGGAATGTAACAGAGACAACAACATCAGGTGTGGAAACAGCGCCAGAATTAAAAGGGGCAGTTTCAGCCATTGCGGAACCCATTGATGATAAACTGTATTATGCTGCATATTTTTTAGAGGTGAAAAATCAAAGGGCTATGAATCTGGGAAAGCAGATCAGCCGGAATGTTTTTCATTAATTATTATAATTGATGTTTAACCTTTCAGATTAAAAAAAGCGAAAGACAAAAAGTAAAAGATGTAAAAAAAGATAAAATGGCAAATATGCTTTAAGAAAAAATGGCTGATTCGCTATTTTAAGTTCTGTCTTTTCGCCGAAAGGTCATTTTATTTTGAAAATCACGAAAGGAAATGGTTTAAAAATCAGTCTCAAAAGGATATCTTTTACTCCAACTCTCAAACCCTCCAACACCCTCACACTCTAACCCCCTCCAACTCTCAAACTCACTAACTCTCCCAACCCTAAATCTTCTTCGCGCTTACCAAAACATTCATCCCGGAAAGCAGTTTCCCGTTATTCTGATTATTGTTGAGAAGGATTTTTACGGGAAAACGCTGTTCGATCTTGACGAAATTTCCGGTAGCATTATCCGGTTTTACCAATGAAAACTGGGAACCTGATGCCGGAGAAACGGACACAATTTTTCCTTTGAACTCCACATCGGGATATGCATCGGCAGTGATGGTGACTTCCTGTTTCTGATCGATCTGTCCCAGCTGGGTTTCCTTATAGTTGGCTATAATCCATTTTTCTTTGCTGACGATCTGCACCAGAGCTTGTCCTTCTTTAATCAGCTGTCCTTCCTGAATGGTTTTCTTGCCCACCCATCCGTCATAGGGAGCCGTTACAACGGTATAAGACAGGAAAAGCTGCGCATTGTTGAGGCTTGCGGCACTTTGCTGAATCTGGCTTTTCACCGGGGCAACTTTGGTCTGCTGTTCACTGGCTCCGGCCCTCACAGCATTTTTCTGCTGTTCCAATGCCATGAGATTGGCTTTAGCCTGCTCAAAAGAGGCTTTCACGTTTTCAAACTGCTGTTCCGTTGCGGCATCTTCGGTTACCAGATTCCTGTATCGGTTATAGTCCTGTTCGGTTTTCCAGATATCAATCTTTGCAGAAGCAATTTTGGCATCTATGATCTTTGTATCGCTTTCTTTGGTGTTTACGCCGCTTTCAATGGTAGCAACGCTTTCCGTGTTGGCATGAAGACTGGCTTCAGCCATTTTAACCTGATTGACAAACTCTCTGTTATCGATGATGATGAGGGTATCTCCCCGATGCACGAATTGATTTTCTTCAAACCTGATCGTTTTGATAAAGCCTGAAACTTTGCTGGAAACCGGTGTGATGTATTGTTCAATCTGAGCATCGTTGGTCGTGACATTTTTTCTGGAAAACAGGTAAAAGCTTACCATTCCTGTAACGCCGCTGATGATCAGGATCCAGGCCAGCAGGGTGATCGTTTTGTTGATTCTTTTTTCCTTTTGTGTCAGTTGTTTTTTTGCCATAGTTTTTTATAGGTTTCCAATCGTGTATTGTAGTTGGTAATATTTTAGCTGTCGGTTTATCTTTACTGATATCAGGTTGGATTCTGCTTCCAGATAAGCATTATCAGCATCAATCAGTTCTGTGATCAGGCTGAGCTTATTGGCGTATTTTGTTTTTACAATACGGTAATTTTCTTTGGCCTGATCAATTGCTTCTTCAGCAATCTTTACTTTCTGATCTGTTTCTTCAAACTTTTTATAAGCCTCAAACACCTGATGCCGTATCTTTTCATCGTTTTCTTCAATCTGAAGCCGGGCCAGATCAATATTTTCTCTGGCTTCCTGCATCCGGTATTTATTTTTGTACAGATTCTCAATCGGATACGTGAGGTTAACGCCTATCATTCCCAAACGGTATGCATAAGGTTCGGGAGGGAAAAACATCATATTGGGGTATTTTATAAAGTATTCCCCGCCGGCTGTGATTTTGGGAAGATAATTGGCTTTGATGATCTTCTGATCCAGTTCCTTTAATGACAGATTCTTATGGTTCATTTCTACCGATTCATTTTTGTGTAAAGCCGTTTCGGTGAGTTCATCAATATAGGGAACAGAAGCTTTTTCGGAAATAAGATCTTCCGTATCCATATGCATTTCCTGATTTTCAGGAAGCGAAAGAATGGTTTTAAGTTTGTGTTCCGCGATCTGAATATCATTATCCAGTTCCGTCCAGCTCATGGTATGATTGGAGAGCTGTAAAGAAGTTCGGAGCACTTCATTTACGGTCACCACGCCATTTGCTTTTAATACTTTTACCTGTCTGATGTTCACAGAATCCTCTTTCATCTTATCCCGGATAAGACTTTGCTGTTCTTTTAAATGATGGATCTGCAGAAAAGCCGTTATAATTTCCATTTTCAGCTGCCTTTCATCAAGGTGTGTTTTCAATGCTGAAATTTCGGTGCCGATCGCTGCTTTTTTTTCGGTATTTCTTATTTTTCCACCCATATACACAGGAATGGATGCGGATAGTGTAAAATCATACATTCCGTTGATGACATCATATTTTGTGGCCTTATTGAAGAAACCGTTCTGATGCTGAAAGAGATTCGTTACCTGATTGTAGCTGGTGTGAAATTCAATGTCCGGGAGCTTTTCCATGGCAAGATCCTTCTCGCGGGTTACGGACATTTCCTGTTTCAGATGGCTGATCCGGATATTTTTGTTGTTTCTCAGACCTGTTTCTATAGCCTGTTGTAGATTAAGATTCCGGTAGTCCGTCATTTGTGCCGATAAAAAACTGTGGGTTAACAGTAAAAGCAACGCGATGCCCTGATATCGGCATGCGTTAAATATCATATTCATAAATTAATTAAAGGATTTTTGCTAAAATGATTTTGATTATGCAAAGTTAAGAAGTGCAGTATTGTACCCGATTTGTGAAAACAGAAAAAGATTTGCGCATTTGAGCCAAATTAAAATTTTCTTCTTATTTTTATATCATGAATGACAGCCATTTTGGAGCCGTAGAAGAAGAGGATGCCGAGTTTTATGTATATCATGTTCTTACCGGCAATGTAACCACCGATATTCATTACCACAGTTCTGCGCAGTTAGTCTATGCAGAAGGCGGTATCGTACATATCTTCACAGATCTTAAACACTGGTATCTGCCGGCAAGATGCTTTATGTTGATTCCTGCCGGAACACCACATTATATTTTTTCTACCAGCCCAAAAGTTGATCTGTATAATTTTTATTTTAAAAAGGAGCAAAATGAAAATGGCTTCTTTGATGAAATTAATATTTATTCCGTGAATAATCTTCTCCGGGAAATGATTTTATATACCAAAGACTGGGATGGGAAAATCACAAAAAATGACGGTTCAAAATATTATTTCCTCAAAGCATTAAAAGGAATTCTTCCCGAAAAGCGGGATAAAAAACTGGCATTTCCTGTTCAGCATCCTTTTCCTAAAGATGAGACCCTGCTGAAGATTGCCAGATACATTCATGCCAACCTTGAAAAGCCTCTTACGATAGAATCTACCGCCAAAGAATTTGGAATGAGTACAAGAACCCTCTCGCGTAAATTTAAAGAGATTTTAGGGATGAATTACGTTCGTTTTCTCCGTGCTCTAAGAATCACCCGTTCTCTGGAGCTGATGCTGGAAGGAAAGTACAATATGTACGAAATAGCCATGATGGTAGGTTATAACAGCCTTTCTTCCTTCAGTAATATTTTTAAAAAAGTGATTGGTATGGCGCCTACGGAATATCAGCAGAAATTGCGGGGGGATGGGTAGGTTTGAGGGTTTGAGGGTTTGAGGGTTTGAGGGTTTTGAGGGGTCTGAGAGTTGGAGAGTTGGGCCGGATTAGTGGGATAAGGGGACGTTATTTCTAATTGTATAGAATCTTTTGACAGAATGCATTAGAATTTCCTGAATTCCCCATCTTTGCAAAGTAGGTTTTTTGTAAAGCAAAAAGAAGGGGTAATTTATCATGAGTAATCAATGGTTTTTAAAACAATTACACAAAAAAACCACCTCAAATAAATGAAGTGGTCTGTATGATGAGAAAATTCTCTTCTGATTAAGCTTCTTCAGTTTTAGCTTCTTCCTTCTTTGCAGCAGGAGCTTCAACCGGAGCGTCAGATACGATGTCAAACTCATAGTTGTATTCAACGTTTCTGTGAAGTCTGATAAGAGCTGAGAATTTACCTGTTCTTTTGATTGTGTTACCAGGAATCTTGATGTATTTCTTATCTACAGAAACACCAGCTTTACCTAAAGCTTCAGCTAAGTCAGCATTGTTGATAGATCCGAATAACTTATCACCAGTACCTACTTTTGCAGGAATAGTAATAGAAGTTTTCTTCAGTTGATCAACCACACCGTTAGCGGTAGCGATTAATTTAGCTTCTTCTTCTTTTCTGGCTTCAAGAGTAGCTTCTAAAGCAGCTTTGTTTTTAGGAGTAGCCAAAAGAGCGAATCCCTGAGGGATAAGGAAGTTTCTGGCATAACCTGGCTTTACGTTTACTGTATCAAACTCAAGTCCTAAGTTTTCTACGTCTTTTTTTAGGATAATTTCCATTGTTGTTGTCCTTTTTTAGATTTTAGAGGGTTTCTCTGAAATCAAGTTAGAATTAAATGATTATTCAGCAACAAAAGAAGAGGTTGCCCTCTTCCTTTATTATTTTTTTGTCTTATTTCAATAAGTCAGCTACGTACGGCATTAAAGCAAGGTGTCTTGCTCTTTTGATAGCAGCAGAAACTTTTCTTTGGTATTTTAAAGAAGTTCCGGTGTATCTTCTTGGTAAAATTTTACCCTGCTCGTTTACGAACTGTAGTAAGAAGTCAGCATCTTTGTAATCAACGTGCTTAATTCCGAATTTTTTGAATCTACAATATTTCTTTTCAGATTTTGTATTGATATCTAGCGGAGTAAGGAATTTTACTTCTGATTCTCCTCCAGCTGAGGCTTGTTTAGCCATTTCATCTATTGCCATGTCTTGTCGTTTTAAAAAATTGGGTTAATAATTAAGCTTTAGCTGCTTTTACTTTAGTTCTTCTGGTTACAGCGTACTCAACAGCATGTTTGTCAAGTTTTGTAGTAAGGTAACGAATTACTCTTTCGTCACGTTTGAATGCTAATTCCAGATCAGCAACTACAGTACCTTCTCCTTTAAATTCGATTAAAGTGTAGAATCCGTTCTTTTTCAATTGGATCGGATAAGCTAATTTTTTTAATCCCCAGTTTTCTTTAGCAACGATTTCGCAGTTCTTTTCTTTTAAAAGATCTACATACTTGTTCACTGCTTCCTCTACCTGTGACTCAGATAGAACGGGAGTTAAAATGAAAACAGTTTCGTAATTGTTCATAATGTTAAATGAATTTGTTAATTATTTCGAGGTGCAAAAGTAGAAAATATATTTGTAATATGCAAGGGTGGTTATAAAAAAAGACCTGCACGGGGCAGGCCTTTATATATTCCATGGAATGTATTGTTTATTTTTTGATCACTTTTACCGATTGGGTTCCGTTTTCAGTCTGGGCAGTAACGATATAGGTTCCTGCATTCAGTCCGGAAAGATTAAGATTGGATTTGCTGCTGTTGATTTCAGCCTTCAGTACACTTCTTCCGCTGGCATCATATACATTCACCGATTGTATTTTATCTTTCGATTCAACATTTAAAATATCGGTTACCGGATTAGGATAAGCCCTGAATGAAGTTTCTTTTTTCGCTGTATCCTGAACGGCAAGGGTATTGTTTACCGTCACGGTGTATTCTTCTACCTGTCCATAGGTTCCTCCTGTACAAGGATTAAGAAGGTTGGTCGTACCGTACATCTTTTTCACCCTCATTCTGGTGGTTCCCAGTAATGCATTGGCCGGAACGGAAATCGTATGGACTGCCTGTAAAGCATCGATTCCTGTAGAATTCTGAATCGTCTGGGTCACCTGATACACTTCACCGGCATCATCTAAAATACCATTCTGATTCCAGTCGATAAATACTGCAAAATTACTCGCAAAGTTTCCTCCCGTATTCCCTTTTAAAGTAATATCATAAGACTGTCCCTGGGCAACGGAAGCAGTCTGCTCAAGGAACAGTTCGTGAGAATTTCCGGTATAAGCGGTATTGCTGGTGGTATTATTGATCCCTGCAAAAGTAACCTGAGTGATCGGTTCATCTCCCGGTTCTCCGAAAATAGAGTCTTCAAAGATGATAGGGTTACAGTAAACAGGAGTGTAGATTGGGTTTACTTTAATATTATCTACCAGAAGCATAAACTTATCATTGCTGTTATTGACAAAAGCAATTCTTATATTTTGTCCGATATAGGGAGTAAGGTCTGCTGCTCTTGATGTCCACGCTCCGTTTTCTCCGGCAGTGGTAAAGAGTTCCACAGTAAAATCTGCAACGGTATTTCCTCCGTTAGGGGCTAGCATTACTTTGTAGCCGTCTCTGTATTGCGGGTCCTGTGCCTTGGCGTCCCAATATAGGGTAGGTGAGGCCCCGGATACTGTGATCTGTGGAGAAATCAGCCAATCATTCGATGTGCCGGCAGGATCATACCATGAGGTACTCATTGCAGCATAGTTTCCGGCGGGTCCGCCGAAGATGCCATCATCTCCGTCTCTGTCGATACGGTTCCATCCGTTGGTAATAAAAGCTACACCTTCAGCCGGAACCAATCCGTCTGCATCAATTACAGTCCAGGCCGCTATTCCAGGCCCGCTACCGTCAAAATTTTCTTGAAATATCTGGCTGTATCCGAAGAAAGGGAGTGCAGCCAATACTACGCTTAGTAAAGGTCTTCTCATAAGTTATTATTTTTTTTGATTGATTAACTCAAATATAGCAAAAAAAATCAATAATCCCAAATTTATGAAGCTTTAAAAAGGCTTTTGTTGAATAATTTTAGTTAAAATCGAATATTTTATGTTAAGTTTATATTTTTAGACCTCCTGTTCTAGGTAGTTTGCAGAGATTTGGACAATAACATTTTTTTAAAAATATTTTCTTAAAAAAATGAATTTTATATTTAAAACTTACTTTTCATTTCTGATTTCATATAGAAAATTAGCTTTAATAACATCATAAAGCGAATGTCTGCTGACTAAAATGGAAGCGATAGAAGAAACCATACCGGCAAGCATCAGGTGAAATATTAATGAATGCCTGTCAGTCATTTCCAGTACAATGATGGCTGATGTGAACGGAGCACGCGTAATTCCGGTAAGAAAGGCAACCATTCCACCAAGAACAACTACATTGGTTTCATTAGGTGTTAAATGGATAATTCCTGAAATAACAGATCCAATACTTGCTCCGGCAGATAGAGCAGGCGCAAAAATTCCACCAGCACCTCCGGAAGTAAAAGAGAGGGCAGGGCCAAGCATCCTTAAAATAGGAACATACCAGTCTTCATGCTTATCCTTTGTAAAAAGTACCCGTTCCATAATTTCCTTTCCTGACCCTAAAATTTCACGATTGATGAAATAGGCGATAGAAGCAATAATTAAAGCACATACCACCAGAAATGCAACATTCGCTCTGTCGGTTTTCAATGTTTTCTTTTTCCATCCATTGATTTTAAGCATGATGACGGAAAGCTGGCTCGCCATAATTCCAGCTGTAGCGGCTACAAGCATAATGGGAAACATTACCATCAGAGAAACGTCATTTGTCTTGGGATATCCTAAGTATAAATAGGATCCGGCTAACGTTTGGGCTGTAAGACCCGCAATGATCACCGCTGTAAATAAAGCAGTTTTAAAGTAGTTGATATGCGTTTTTGATAATTCTTCTACGGCAAATACAATTCCGCCGAGAGGAGTGTTGAAAGCCGCTGCAAGACCTGCTGCTGCACCGGTCATGATCATGTTCTTTTTAGAAATCTTTGGCCACCAGTCAGGCAGATATTCGTTCACTTTTCTGAAAACAGAGCCTGCAATCTGAATGGTAGGACCTTCACGGCCTACAGCGCCACCTCCAATAACCAATATAACGGATGAAACAATTTTAAAGATGATGATTTTAAGGCTTAAAAGGCTTCTGATCTTTTTATGCTCTTTCGGGTTCGCAAGCTCTACGGCTGCCATCACTTGTGGAATGCCGCTTCCTTTAGCATTGGGGGCAAACTCTTTTACCAGCCACCAGGAAAGCACAAATCCAATGGGAGCAATGATGAAAATCATCCAGGCATGCCAATCAAAAATGAAATTCATTAGGTTTTCACCCCAGGCAAATAGCTGAGCATATAATACGGCAAAAAAACCGGTAATCACAGATCCTATCCAAAAAGGAATAGCCTGCAGGAGATTGTGCTTCAGCTGTTCGTTCCGGATATTATCAAAAGATTTTTTCAGAGATCGGCGGATAAGGACAAGAATTTTCAGCATTTGTAGGTTTTGAGGGATGAAATTACGGCAAAATTCTGAGAATTATATTCTATCTAAAAATGTTGATAGCATTAAAGCATTCTCAACACTCATTGCCTTCGGTATTCTTAAGCCTGCAATATTGCTTTTGACCTCAATCTTGAAATCTTCATCCGTGATTGACTTTATAGCTTCTTTTCTTTGTGAAGTTAAGAATGTCATGGTTTTGTAAGGATCGCTTCCCAACACATAAAAGTCTTTAAAGTCTTTATTTTCTTTAAAATTGATATTAAAATTGCTGAATATCCCAGCGATTCTGTCTGCAAGCTTTTTTCTGTTGATAGAAATAAAACCAAAGTCCTCTTTCATTTCCTTTAATCCCCAAACTTCTAAGTTGTCATAATTGTCAGTTTTACGGGCTCCTTTGGCTGTAGTTTCTATGATATTGACAAACAAAAGATAAAAGGTAGTGGTTTTACTATGGTTTGTAATTTGATAACAAAGCTTAGGTTCCTGTAAAAAATTGATGTCTGCAGATTTGAATTGATTGAACGGAGAACTTTCGATATCAATCACTGAAACGTCATAAATTGCAGATAAACGATCATGAATTTCAACTATTAATTCTTCATCTTCTTTGGAAAAATCAAATAATTTGGTGACATACAGTTTTCTAAAGTCTAATTCCATAGATAATACTTTGTTTAAAGATAAAATTATTAATGAAAAAATCCAATAAAAAAACCTTCAATAAAATATGAAGGTTTATAGTAAACAATAGAGTAGGAAATAATATATTATTTCTTTTTTGTCAGATCTTCTATCTTCTGAATCATTTTTGCAGCATTGGTGTTTTCAGGATTTAATGCTAGTGATTTTTTATAATTGTCTAAAGCCAAAACATAATTCTTTGCTGAAAAATAACCTTCACCTAAACTATCAAAAGCATTAGCCGATTGTGGATTTTCCTTAACATTTAAAACAAAAACCTTAATGGCTTCATCAACTCTTGAATTTCTCAACAAAATATAGCCCGTATCATTCATCGTATTTTCAAAATTCCATTTTGGATTTTTTGCCTTTATGGAATAATATATTTTTTCTGCATCAGGGTTATTCTTTTTGGAAAATTCCGAAATAATGGTTTCTTCTGCTAATGAATAGGTATCTGTTAAATTTTTATCAATCATAGCAGCAATATGATTTACCATACGATAATAGATAGGGAATTGGTTGTATCCGTTAGACATCATAATGATTGCCATATTATTTTGTGGATAGATTCTATAAGCACTTACATTTCCACCGGAAAAGCTGTAAGATTTTATATTATTCACTTTGTTGATATCCCACCCATAGGCAAAAACATCTTTTTTATTCCCAAAATCAAATGGCTGCCACATCATTTCTTTTGTTTTCTGGTCCAATAAATCATTTTCACTGAGATGAATGCTCCATTTTAAAAATGCAGGAAGGGTTATAGCGATTCCATTGGCAGAATGCGCTCTTGTCCCGCCAATGTCCGTTGATTTTTCATATTGTTTTTTTTCCGGATTGTAGTTGTATTTTATAA
Source organism: Chryseobacterium sp. (assembly GCA_031277615.1). Lineage (GTDB taxonomy): Bacteria > Bacteroidota > Bacteroidia > Flavobacteriales > Weeksellaceae > Chryseobacterium. The sequence continues at coordinate 168,367 of JAITMC010000026.1, forward strand.
CACGGTGAGGGATTTTTTCAAGGGCATTTGAAGAAAAAACAACCTGATTTTTTGAATCTGAAAACTGATTATTCAGAATAAAGCTCTCAAAAGGTTTGCCTGTGATCTTTTCAATAATCAAAGTAAGAAGAAAATAGTTCGTTTGATTATATCTGTACTCGTTTCCTGTTTTAAAATCCATTTTTTCTCTCGACAGTCTTTCAATAACTTTAGAGTTAGAGTCACCTGGCAAAATATCATTAAAAACGATAAGATTAGGAAGTCCGGAAGAATGTGTGATCAGGTTTTTTACTTTAATGTCTTGCCATTCTTTAGGTAAATTGTCAAGGTATTGGGAGATTTTGTCTTCTAAAGATAATTGTCCCTTTTCAATCAGTTGAAAAACGCCAACATTCGTCATCAATTTTGAGGTAGAGTATATCCTGAACATAGAATTTGAATCCACTTTTTTATCATTTTCAAGAGTTTCCGTACCATAATATCGTTGAAAAACAATCTGATTATCTTTTATCACACCAACAGCAAGACCGGGAATTTGATTAATTTTAATCACTTCTTTTACATACTGGTCAATGGCTGCAGATGGATCGGTTTTCTGAGAATAGGTGGCAATAGAGACACTTAGAGCTAATGCGGTTAAAATGAACTGTTTCATAAGTAACTTGGTTTGTTTTTATAAAAGACAATCGAAACTCCGGTTATATTACTTCCTAATTCAAAGATACACAGATTGGCCCACAAAAAAACCTCCGATGAAAATCGAAGGTTTGATATTTTAAAATGTATTCAATAAGTCTGAACTTCCTTATTACTTCAATCAGTTCGCTCCAAAAATGCTGATAGCGCTTATCCCATAAATAAGTAATAAGATGACAATGAAAATGATATTTACATTGGCGAGAGCCGGTTTATTGTTGCTCTTCAGAATCGGTGTTTCAATAATGATAAAGAGAAGGCATACCGCATGAAAGATCATCATATACATCAGAATTCCTAGTGCGCCCCATCCTTTGGCCTGGCTCATGGCAATACCGAAGACTATGGTTCCGGCAATAAAGACAGCAAGGCGTATCGTTGCGTGTCTCAGTACATTCTGCTCGGGAGGTTTCCGGTCTCCTTTTTCGTTGTTGTCGTCTTTGAGTTCAAAGAGTTCCCTGAGTTCCGGATCCATTATTTCTGTTTTTTATAAAGTTGGATAAAGAACGGAAGCAGTCCTGCAAAAGCAACAAGGTTGATAAGTCCGAAAAGCCTGAATACCGGTAAGGAATATACCTCAAAAAAGCTAAGGATCAACTGAATGAAATCAATAAGAACAATCACAATCAGAGAGATTATAGCAATTAAAGTAGCGTTTTTCATGTTCTTATTGATTTATTGTATGTTATTTACAGTTGTTTTTTATAATCCGGTTTGAAATACGATTAGATTTCAGTGTTCAGATCCCAGTTTTCAAGGTAATCGTGAACATGCTTAAGCATCATTCCTCCAAGAGATCCGTCTACCACTCTGTGGTCATACGAGTGAGACATGAACATCAGGTTTCTGATGGCAATAACGTCACCGTCTTTTGTTTCAAGAACCGCAGGCTTTTTCACGATAGCTCCAATGGCCAGGATGGCAACCTGTGGCTGAGGAATGATCGGCGTTCCCATCAGGTTTCCGAAGCTTCCTACGTTAGAAATTGTATACGTAGCTCCCTGAGTATCTTCAGGTCTTAGTTTCTTGTTTCTTGCTCTGTAAGCCAGGTCGTTGATTGCCTTGGCAAGACCGGAAAGAGATAACTGGTCTGCATTCTTGATCACAGGAACAATAAGGTTTCCGTCAGGAAGGGCAGTGGCCATACCGATGTTGATATTTTTCTTCTTGATGATATTTTCTCCGCTTACGGAAACATTAATCATTGGGAAATCCTGAATAGCTTTTACAACAGCTTTTACGAAAATAGGCATGAACGTCAGTTTTTCACCTTCACGTTTTTCAAAAATAGCTTTGTTTTTATTTCTCCACTTCACCACATTGGTTACATCGGTTTCGATGAAAGAGGTAACGTGCGGAGCAATTTGTTTTGCTTTTACCATGTTTTCAGCGATGATCTTTCTCATTCTGTCCATTGGAATGATCTCGTCACCTGCAGCAGCCGTAATCGTAGCAGCCGGTGCTGAAACAGGAGCCGGAGCTGAAACAGTTGGCTGAACCGGAGCTGCTTGCTGAGGCTGGTTTCCTCTGTTGGCTACATAAGCCAGTATATCTTCTTTGGTAATTCTTCCTTCCAGACCGCTTCCTTTGATGGTTTTAAGCTCGGCTTCGGAAATGTTTTCCTGCTGTGCAATAGATTTTACCAGTGGAGAAAGGTAAAGATCTCCTGAAAATTCAACGTTTGATGCAGCAACCTTCAATGGCTCTTCAATCGTTTTTAAAGTATCGGTATCAGGAGCAGCAGCCGGAGTTTCAGTTTTTACTTCTTCTGAAGCTGTATTTCCGCCTTCACCTTCGATTTCTAAAATAGCAATGGCTTCACCAACTTTTGCAACTTCGTCTTTTTGCTTTAAGATTTTCACAATTTTCCCCGAAACTGGTGTCGGAACGTCTGAATCTACCTTATCTGTTGCAATTTCTACTACGGAGTCATCCTCTTTTACACTATCACCTTCATTGAATAACCAAGTGATAATCGTCGCTTCCATAACACCTTCTCCCATTGACGGAAGCAATAATTTGTATTCTGCCATTTTTAATTTTTAGATTTTGACAAATATATAAAAAAAATCGGTTTTTTTATGAAATATATAATTTTAGAAAAATTCAATGTAAATATTCTCACCTACATTCAGTCCAAACAGGCTTTTGGCTCCGTTTTTCCTGCTTCCTTTGTAGATGGTAAGTTCCAGCAGCTGGCTGTCATTAAAAATAGCTGCCGACTGTCCGTGGAATTCCGTTTCCCGGTCCCAATCCGAGACCACTTCCGTATGGCTGGAAAATATTCTGGAAAGTGTTAAATTTCTGAATTTTATCATAAATCCTTCGTGCCCTTTGCTGATATTTTCAAAGAGATCTTTATTGATATTAGAGATAATATTTCCGAAATTATCAATATAGGTTACTTCCCCGATAATCATTTTTTCCGATTCATTGTAAACCGGTTTAGGGAAAAGAAGTTGTTTGGCGGTATCTATTTTTCTTCCGATCACTTCAGGAAGGCCGCCGTTGGCAAGATGTACTGCTGCCGGAACAAAAACATCGGTAGAGGTGAAATCTACCACATCATCAAAACGGCTGTTCAGGGTAATCTCGTAGATCGCTTCAGGTTTAATATCGAAAAAAACAAGACTCAGAAGCCCGTTGTCTGCTGCCAGAAAGTAAGAACCATCGGCTTTATAGAGAATATTTTTTCTTGATTTGCTGTAGAAACTGTCTACAGAAACAATATGAATAGTTCCTTTCGGAAAATATTTATAAGCATTGCGGACGATATAAGAAGTCTGTATAAGGTTGAATGCCTGGATATCGTGGGTTATATCAATAATATTAACCTCAGGGTTTAGAGACAGAATCTTGCCTTTTACAGCAGCAACTCTGTAGTCTAGGTTTCCGAAATCCGAAGTAAGGGTAATAATTGACATGTATTGTGAGTAGAATAAATAGTGTTTCCTGCAAAGTTATCTAAAATAAAAAGAAAGCCCGAAATATTATAGCAAAGAATTTCATTTAAATTTGAAAAAAAGCTTTAAATTTAAAATCTAAAAATAAAAATACTGCATGTTTGAATTAACCTATGATCTTGAAGATGTTGACGTAAAAATCTTCTATGGTGTTAATAACCAATATTTCAATTTAATAAAATCAAGCTTTCCAACGCTTAAAATTACAGGGCGGGACCATTTCATCTTTGCTATGGGCAATCAGGAAGCTTTAGACATACTCAGACAAAAGCTGGATGATATCGTTAAGTTTATCTCTAAAAACAATTCCATTGAGCTGAAGGATGTGGAAAATATCCTGAACATCAAAGACGAAAATGAAAAGCACCTGATCTTTGACCAGGACATCATTGTAAAAGGGGTGAATGGTAAGATCATCAAAGCGAAGACCACCAACCTTAAGAAACTCGTTAAAGAAACGGAGAAAAAGGACATGGTATTTGCGATCGGACCTGCCGGAACCGGGAAAACCTATACCAGCGTGGCATTGGCTGCAAGAGCTTTGAGAGATAAGGAAGTCAAAAGAATTATCCTGACCAGGCCTGCCGTAGAAGCAGGAGAGAGTCTTGGGTTTCTGCCGGGAGATCTTAAAGAAAAACTGGATCCGTATTTACAGCCGCTGTATGATGCACTTCGTGATATGATCCCGCATGAAAAGCTGGAAGGCTTTATGGAGAAAAAAGTGATTGAAGTGGCGCCGCTTGCCTTCATGAGAGGCCGTACACTTGATGATGCTTTTGTTATTCTGGATGAAGCTCAGAATACGACCCATGCCCAGATGAAAATGTTCCTTACGAGAATGGGGATGAATGCAAAATTCATTATTACCGGAGATCCGAGCCAGATTGACCTTCCGAAAAATCAGCAGTCCGGACTGAAAGAAGCGATGAGAATTCTGAAAGACGTTAAAGAAATAGGATTTGTACACCTTACGGAGGAGGATGTGGTAAGACATCCGGTGGTGAGAAAAATCATTCTGGCCTATAACGACGAAGAAAAAAGACTGAGAGATTAAATTTCTGTTATCTGAAAATTATCTTTCAATGAATAAATAGTGACGGGGAACGGGAGTTCCCCGTTTCATGGTATATTGGGGCACTGAAATTTTAAAAACAACCATGAAACAATCACTATTAACAGCTTTCCTTCTTTTCTCAGGGATTCTTGTTCACGCACAGAAATTCAATTTCGGGATTAAAGGAAGTGTTGGCCGTACCACATTGGAGACCTCATTTGAAAATCCTGATTTTAATTTTGATTCCAAAGGGCGCCTAGCCATTCGTATTGCCGGGTATGCCGAATATAAGCTCAGTGAAGAATTTGCTCTACAGGTAGAAGTTGCTCCTACTTTTCTGGGTGGGAAATATGAATACCGCAATGATGATCTAGGGATGATCAACAAGATCAGTATGCATACGCTTAACTTTCCCTTATTATTTAAATATTATCCTGCCGGGAATTTTAATCTCAATACAGGAGTGGATCTGGGATTTCTGATTGAAGCCGAAAGTGCCGTCAGTAGAAACTCCGATCATAAGCTTTTTCTGGCCGGAGATCTGGTTCAGAACCTGTTCAGTGAAAAAACAGATTTTAAAGATTATATAAAATCTTTTTCCGCCAATCCTTTTGTAGGAGCAGAATACCATCTCAATAACGGACTGTTCCTGGATACAAGATATACCTTCGGGGTTTTTAATGTAGCCAAAAAGAAAGGAGAAGAGGGTTTTAGAACTTTAAAAAACAGCTATCTGCTGATCGGCGTTGGATATCGGATAAAGAAGAAAAAATAAATTCGGTTATAATTTGTTTGAATAATTCTAAATGTTGAAATTAATTTTAATAATATTTGCTTATTTATGAAAAATATTTAGTTTTGTGGCTGAACTAAATAATAACCATGAAAAAACTATTCATTGTTGCAGCAATTGCAGTAATCGGAGCCCAACTAAGTGCTCAGGAAACAAGATTCGGGGTAAAAGCCGGATATTCTCTTTCCACATTAAAATTCAAAGACGGTGACACCAAAGAAAATACAGATCCTTCCCATACTTACTATGGGGGACTTCTGGTTGAGCATAAACTGAGTGATAAATTTGGGCTTCAGGGAGAAGTTCTGTATTCTCAGCTTGGAGGTAAAATCAGTGAAAAAGTAGAAAGCCAGGAAGATCCGGGAACTTTTTTCGGCATAAAATCAAAAAGGATGCTGGGAACGGTGCTGGTTCCGGTTTCTGCTAAGTATTTTATTACAGAAAATTTCTCTGTATCAGCAGGAGCCAGCTTCGGATTTATTATTTCTGCCAAAGAAAAAACAGTAGCAGATCTTGGCTTGGGCATGGTAATTCCGGGATTTGAGATCTCAGGAAGTGATAAAATGGATGTTAAAGACCAGACCAATACCCTGAATATCGCACCTTTCTTGGGAGCTGAATATGCTCTTGAAAACGGATTGTTCTTTGATGCAAGGTACAATATGGGTGTTTCCAACATTGCAAAAGAATCGGGAGACGGAAAATTAACGAACAGCTTCCTTCAGGTAGGAGTGGGCTTTAAATTCGGAGGAAATTAATCTCAAAAATCAGAGCCTGTTTAAGTTTCTAAATTTAATTTTTGTAGAACATTCGGATCTTTATCTCAATTATATTCTTGAGAATAAAGATGACGTTTTTTTACCACGCAAAGCTTTATGAATCATGCTGCTGATTTCAGGAGGCAAAAGAAGAAGTCAACTTTATTGATCCATCTAAGCGTATGCATAAGTATACTGCTTCATCTGCGTTATCTGTAAAATCTGCGTGAAAAATATACATAAACATCCGTGAAATCCTTACAATCTGTGGGGAATTTTTTAATCCTAAGCTTAAGGTTCGACGAATTTAAAAGAAAAGGATTGATAATCATATATGCATTTTTTTCAAATAAAACTTAAACAGGCTCTAACTATAATATCAAACAAAAGCAGGAAAATATTCCTGATTTTTCCGTTTATGAAGTTTTCAATAAATTTATTTTATTTGAATGAAGAAAATAATTAGTAATTTTGGGGCATCAATCGAAAACTATTTTAAAAATGAAAAAACTATTGTTACTAGGTGCTTTTGCGCTTTTAGGTGGCGCAGCACAGGCACAGGAAGGTTTTAAACTGGGTGGTCACATCGGGATTCCTGTAAGTGATGCAAGTGATGCTTCTTCTTTTACATTAGGAGTAGATGCTGCTTATATGTGGAATATTACCAAAGGACTTGATCTTGGGGTTACCACAGGGTATTCTCATTTCTTCGGAAAGGATCACTTCGATGATTTCGGGTTTATTCCTGTAGCGGTTTCCGGAAAATATAAGTTCTCCGGAGCTCCTGTTTTCGTAGGATTAGACCTTGGATATGGGATTTCTGTGAAGGATGGAGTAGACGGAGGTTTCTATGCGCAGCCAAAGTTCGGATACCAGATGGCTAAAGGAGAGTTGTATATCGGATATCAGACCATCAGCAACAGACGTGACTACGGATGGTACACTTCAAGCTGGAACGTAGGCGCTGTAAATCTTGGCTACAACTTCTTCCTTAAATAGGAAGATTGTTATAATCAAATAAACAGACTCCGGCCTTATAGCCGGAGTTTTTATATGGAAACAGCAGGGTTTGTGAATGTTTAACAGGCGGAAATAGGGGAAGTAAAATAAGTGAGTTTTTTTTAAGGCAAAATTCCAAACATTTGTTTAAATTTTAACATTTAATGTCTTAAAAATTAACGGTTTAAGATCTTTAAAAATGTTAATTTTTTAAAATTTCACTGATTTTTGACAAAATACTGAATTTCAAAAAATAATTCATATTATCGTTCGATTGATAAATTTTGATTTTTTTATTCATAATGTTGTGAAAAACTCAAAAGCTTATTATAGGTATGTTTTAATTTTGAAAAACGAGAATTTTTAACAATGATATTAATCACGTTAACAAATTTTAATATTAGAGGTGCCCACTGTAAATTTGCCCTCAGAAAGTATTAAAATTTTTTAAAATGAAAAAAATATTATTAGCGGGTGCTGTTGCACTTTTCGGTTTATCAAACGCTCAGATTGCTAAAGGTACTGTATATTTATCTGGTCAGGTTGGGTTTTCTCAGGAAAATAACAACAATACAGATAGAAAAGTATCTGAATTCAACATCGTTCCAACTGTTGGATATTTCGTAGATACTAACCTTGCTGTAGGTTTAGGTGTTGGTTACAAAAACGGAAAAACAACTTTTGAAAAAAGCGAGACTAACACATCTGGTACTACTGTAACTACTATTGATGCAAAAACTAAAGACATCAACAACGCTATCGTAGTTGAGCCTTTCGTAAGAAAATACTGGACTTTAAGCGATAAATTATATTTCTTCGGTCAGTTATCAGTTCCAATGGAATTCGGTAGCGGTAAAGATAAAACTGAAGGTACAACAACTGTTACTACTCCTGCAGGAACTACAACTTCAAGTGTTTCTACAAGCACTGACAAGCCAAAGTCTACTGCAGTTGGAGTTAGCATCAAGCCAGGTTTAGATTATTTCCTAAACAAAAACTGGACTATTGAAGCTACAATCGGTGAATTTGGTTACAACAACAAAAAATTCAAAGGTTCTAAGAGCGTAGATGATTACAACTTCGGTATGAATCTATCTTCTGTAACAATCGGTGTAAAATATGTTTTCTCTAAATAATTAGTAAAACATTTTCAAAATAAGAAGCCCTGAAGACTAATCTTCAGGGCTTTTTTTTATCTTTAGGACTTAAAATTTAAAATTAATAATCATGAAAAAAATCTTATTGGCAGGGGCACTTGCCATGTTTGTAGGAATGAATGCCCAGACCCGTTTTGGTGTAAAAGGCGGCTATGCCTTATCAAAATTAACGGCTAATGAAAATGACGTTGAATTCGGGGGCGTAAAAGCAGGCTTAAAATCTAAATCGGGCTTTTATATCGGGGCTTTGGTAGAGCATCAGTTCAATAATAAATGGGCCATTCAAGGAGAGCTGGAATATGCCGGTCTGGGTGGAAAAGCAGAAGTGGGAATCGGGAATATTACCGTAACGGAAAAGTTCAGAATGAGCAGAATCGTGATTCCGGTGTCTGCCAGATACTATGCCACTCCGGAGCTTGGGATTTATGCAGGCCCGTATGTAAGCATTAAGACAAGCACTAAGGTAAAAGTAGAACTGGAGGGGGCTGTAGGAAATCCTGCGTCCGTCAGCTCAGCGGAAGAATTTCTTGAAAAACAGTTCAATGACGGACTTAAGTCTGCTGATTTCGGGCTTTTCTTCGGTGCGGATTATAATGTATACAAAGGATTATTCCTGGATGCACGATACAGTTTCGGACTTTCCAATATGATCAAGGATCCAGTGAATGACGAAAAAATGAAAATGAGCTTCTTCCAGATCGGAGTGGGGTATAAGTTTAAATAAAGATCTTTTTATAGATGATTTGCCGGATGTTTCAATCTTCATCATGGAAAATTACAGAAAAATGGAACTTAATGAATTGTACAATCAGTTAATAGCGGAAGGCTGTCTGCAGTTTTGTATTGAAGGGATCGGCGAACAATGCTATGATGATATTGAACGGCTGGAAATGAAGGCCGGGCAATGGTCCGTCAGCTATTATGAGCGCGGTCAGGTTCGGGAAACCCTGTTTTCAAGTCTGGATAAGCAGGAGGCAATCCGTTTTTATTATGACCATATAATGAAGATCAGGCATTGGCATCTGGTGGTTTCTACGCGTTCGCCTGATCTGTTTAATGGGTATAAGGAACTTCTGGAAAGTTTAAACATCAGAACAGTGCAGAATGATATCAAGGAAGAGCATGACTATAAATACAGGTTATTTGTGACTAATAAAGATATCTTTAAAGCGAAGGAATTGTTTGATGAAATTCCTTATTTTGATGAAGATCCAGCAAGATTATAAAAAAATCCGGTTCACATCTGAACCGGATTTTGTATTTTAAATGAAGTGTACAGCCTATTTACCGAACATTCCGCCCATTCCGGGCATATTCGGCATTTTGCTCATCATCTGCATCATCTGTTTACCCTGAGGGCCCTGCATCATCTTCATCATTTTACCCATCTGATCGAATTGCTTCATCAGCTGGTTCACATCTTCGATTTTTCTTCCGGCACCTCTGGCAATTCTGTTCTTTCTCTGGGTATTGATGATAGAAGGTCTTCTTCTTTCTTCAGGAGTCATAGAGTAGATGATCGCCTCGATGTGTTTGAAAGCATCGTCGCTGATCTCCACATCTTTGATCGCTTTACCAACACCCGGGATCATTCCCATAAGGTCTTTCATATTACCCATCTTCTTGATCTGGTTGATCTGCTTCAGGAAATCATCGAAACCAAATTCATTTTTCGCGATCTTTTTGTGAAGTTTCTTAGCTTCCTCCTCATCAAACTGTTCCTGAGCTCTTTCCACTAAGGAAACAACGTCTCCCATTCCCAGAATTCTGTCTGCCATTCTTTCTGGGTAGAAAAGATCAAGAGCTTCCATTTTTTCTCCGGTAGAGATAAACTTGATCGGTTTTTCAACCACAGAACGGATCGTTAATGCAGCACCCCCTCTCGTATCACCGTCTAATTTCGTAAGAACAACTCCGTCAAAGTTCAGGGCATCATTGAATGCTTTGGCAGTATTCACCGCATCCTGACCCGTCATCGAGTCAACAACAAAAAGCGTTTCATTCGGTTTGATGAAGTAATGGACGGATTTGATCTCGTTCATCATCTGCTCATCAATGGCTAAACGTCCTGCTGTATCCACAATAACCACATCATGGCCGTTTGATTTCGCGAAATTGATGGCGTTTTCTGCAATGGTAGAAGGATTGGTGGCGCCTTCTTCAGTATAAACCGGTACATCAATCTGGCCTCCCAACACTTTAAGCTGGTCGATTGCCGCAGGACGGTAAACGTCACAGGCTACCAATAACGGTTTTTTATTTCTTTTTGTTTTTAAATAATTGGCAAGTTTTCCGGAGAAAGTCGTCTTACCTGAACCCTGAAGACCTGCAATAAGGATTACAGAAGGTTTTCCTGAAAGGTTGATCCCCTCCTGAGAACCTCCCATAAGATCTACCAGTTCGTCATGAACGATTTTCGTCATCAGCTGTCCCGGAGTAAGGGAAGTCAGAACGTTTTGTCCTAATGCCTTATCCTGAACTCTTTTGGTAAGATCCTTGGCTACTTTATAGTTAACGTCGGCATCCACCAGCGCTCTTCGGATCTCCTTTACGGTTTCCGCTACGTTGATTTCAGTAATTTTTCCTCTTCCGGAAATATTATGTAATGCCTTGTCTAATTTATCCTGTAAACTATTAAACATATTTATTGTAAATTATAGGTTTGCAAAAATAAGGAATTTTTGAGAAATGAGGGTATAATCAGCTTAATATTATATGGATTTTGAATAGGGTATGGAAGATGGAGGCTGGAAGAGGGAAGTTATAGAGGTTATTAAATATAATTGTTTGTCTTTTTTAAGACGGTTTTTTACAGGTCGTGTAAAATTTTATCGGAGATAAATGTTATGTCTGTTATACAGCTTATAAAATAATTCTTGTGCCCTTGTTACGATTCTATTGAACACCGAATAAAAAACTAATTTATCCGCATCAACAGAGAGATCTTAAAAAGACCAACAAGCATCTCTTCTAAAATCTTTTATGTAGTCTGTAGAATTTATTCAATAGAGGTGGACTTTAGTCCTCCTAAATAATAAAAAGCAATCCATTGGCTTTAGCCAAAACCTATACTGCCAATCCATAATAAAGCTGATGAAAAAAAAATAGCGCCTTCAGTCTCCAGCAAAATTTACAGAGAAAGTAACTTCCATCTTTTCTCTTCCAACCCCATCCTTATTATTTCTTTGCTCTTCAAAAATATAGTTTATTTTTGCAGCATGAATTTTTTAGATGTTTTTATTATTATCGTATTGGCAGCAGTTCTCAACATCGCTGTATATGTAATATTTAAAAAGTATTTTTACGGCAGGGAAGATGCGGGCCTGAAATTTCTTACCATAAATATTCCTAAAGATGTGATTTGGCTGCTGATTTCTTTGCTGATTATAGATAAAACAAACGAAAATTTTCTGTTTTTGCTTGGATGCTTTGTGGTAGCGTCATTCCTTATATATATGCCTATAATAAAACTCATTAATAAATCCTGATTTTTTTGATGATAAAAATCAATTTTTAGTATTGGTAAAGTTTAATAAAATCGATATATTTGCACACGATTAAAAAAGAGATATGAACAGAAAAATTTCTTCATTATTTTTCGCATTTTTGTTTGTGTTTATTAGTGGTTTAGCCACTGCGCAGCACGAAACTGAAGGGGAAAAAGTAGCTGAAAAAGTAGAGCATAAAGAAGATACCAAGGACTTCAATGCGTCTAAAGTGATCATGGAACACATCGGTGATTCTAATGAATGGCATTTATGGACTACAAAAGATGATAGTGGCGAAGAGCATCATGTTTCAATCCCATTGCCGGTGATCATTAAGGATAATGAGGGGTGGCATACTTTTCTTTCAAGCAGCATTGCTCACGGTCATGAACATGACGGATATACTTTAGAGCACGGACAGGTAGTTTCTACTAAAGGTGTTCAGAAAGCAATGTTATTCTCTATCATCAGTGGAAAGCAAAAATCAAACGAAGTGTTTTTTGACCTGTCTGTTACAAAAAATGCAGCATCAATGTTCTTGTCTGTTATTTTTATGGCAGTAGTGTTCATCGGAATGGCAAGAAACTATAAAAAATCTCAGCTTCCGAAAGGAATTGGTAAGCTAATGGAGCCTGTAATCGTGTTCATCAGAGATGAAGTGGCTATTCCAAATATCGGATCGGTAAAATATAAGAGATATATGCCTTACTTATTAACGGCGTTCTTCTTTATCTGGTTCAATAACCTTTTCGGATTGATTCCTTTCTTTCCTTTCGGGGCGAACCTTACCGGTAATATTGCAATCACTGCTGTTTTAGCCATCATTACTTTATTAATTACATTATTCAGTGCTAATAAAGATTACTGGAAGCACATCTTTATGCCGCCGGTGCCGTTATTGCTATACCCGATCATGGTGCCAATCGAGATCATCGGTATCTTCACAAAGCCGTTTGCATTAATGATGCGACTTTTCGCTAACATTACAGCGGGACACATTATGATTCTTGCGATCATATCATTGATCTTCATCTTCAAGTCTCCGCTATTAGGATTTGCCTCTGTGCCATTAGCACTATTCGTTTCCGTACTGGAATTATTGGTAGCTGCACTTCAGGCTTATATCTTTACAGTATTGTCTGCCTTATTTATCGGTATCGCAGTAGCAGAGCACGAGCATGATCACCACGAAGAGCACGCTCACTAATTAAAAAGAAAGAATTTAAAAATAATTTTTTAACTAATATAATTTATTTATTATGGATTTATCAACTGGAGTAGGATTAGTTTACGTAGGTATCGGTTTAGCAGTACTAGGAGTAGGTCTTGGTATCGGTAAAATCGGAGGTCACGCAATGGACGCTATCGCTAGACAGCCAGAGCAGGCTGGTAAGATTCAGGGAGCAATGCTTATCGCTGCTGGTCTTATTGAAGGTGCTGGTCTTATCGCGATCATCTTTGGTGCTTTCATCAAGTAATCTATCCTCAAAAAAACATTCTTAGCAGTCATGCGGTTGGCAGCTGCTAAGAATTTTTAAAAACGATCCATAAATAACATTTTAAAAAAAAGAATTTACAGATATGGGAATTATTGAACCTGGAATTGGACTTTTGTTTTGGATGACGCTTACCTTTGTTATCCTGTTATTTCTTCTAGCAAAATTCGCTTGGAAACCAATCGTAAATGCTGTTAACGACAGAGAAACTTCTATCGTTGATGCATTGAACCAAGCTAAACTGGCTAAAAAAGAAATGGAAGAACTGAAGGCTGATAACGAAAGAATTATTCGTGAAGCTAAAATCGAAAGAGATGCTATCCTTAAAGAAGCCAGAGAAATCAAAGACAGAATCGTTGGAGAAGCTAAAGATGCTGCTAAAACTGAAGGAGACAAAATGATCGAAGCGGCTAAGCAGACAATCCAAGCTGAGAAAAATGCTGCTATGGCAGACATCAAAACTCAGATCGGTACTTTATCTGTAAACATCGCTGAGTCTATCCTAAAGCAAAAGCTTGATAACAACGAAGCTCAGGACGAACTAGTTCAAAATTATTTAAACAAATCTAACCTTAACTAAGAATGCTTACATCTAAAGTAGCGAAAAGATACGCACAGGGTCTCCTTGATTTCACAAACGAATCAGGACAGACAGCTGCCGTATTTTCTGAAATGAAAGAGGTTGTGAAGATCATGGCAGAATCGAAAGATTTAAACAAGTTCTTCCTTACCCCTTACATTGATGCAAAAAAGAAAATAGAGGTAGCAGACCAGATATTCAAAGGTTTATCAGTTTCTTCACAAAACCTGATCAGATTAGTGATCAAACACGGACGTGAAAGCCAGCTGAAAAATATTGCTCAGGAATTCATCAACAAAGTTGAAGACATCAACGGAGTACAGAGAGTAACCCTTACCACGGCAACACAGATTTCAAAAGAAAACATCGATCAGATCATGAGATCTTCCAACCTTGTAAAAGAAGGTTCAAACTTTGATCTGAACTTACAGGTGAAGCCTGAAATTTTAGGCGGGTATATCCTGAGAGTGGGTGACCAGCAGGTGGATGCATCTGTAAAGACCAAATTGAACCAAGTTAAAAAAGATTTCCAATTAAATTAAGAAAAACAACCATACAATGGCAGAAATAAATCCGGCAGAAGTATCTGCGATCTTAAAACAGCAATTGGCCAACTTCGATACTCAATCAAACGTTGAGGAAGTAGGTACAGTTTTAACCATCGGTGATGGTATTGCTCGTGTATACGGGTTAGAAAACGTACAATACGGAGAGTTGGTGAAATTTTCTAGTGATGTAGAAGGTATTGTACTTAACCTTGAAGAAGACAACGTTGGGGTTGCTCTACTTGGTGAAAGTAAATTAGTAAAAGAAGGGGATACAGTAAGAAGAACCAACAGAATCTCTTCTATCAAAGTAGGAGAAGGAATGTTAGGAAGAGTAGTAGATACTCTTGGTAACCCTATCGATGGTAAAGGTCCTATCACAGGAGATTTATACGAAATGCCATTAGAAAGAAAAGCTCCTGGAGTTATCTTCAGACAACCAGTAACTGAGCCTTTACAATCTGGTATCGTTGCCATTGATGCGATGATTCCTGTAGGAAGAGGTCAGAGAGAGCTTATCATTGGTGACAGACAAACAGGTAAAACTACTGTTGCGATCGATACGATCATCAACCAAAAAGAATTCTTTGATGCTGGTCAGCCAGTATATTGTATATATGTTGCGATCGGTCAGAAAGCTTCTACTGTAGCACAAATCGTTAAAACCCTTTCTGATAAAGGAGCTTTAGCTTATACGGTAATCGTTGCGGCTAACGCATCAGATCCGGTTCCAATGCAGGTATATTCTGCAATGGCAGGAGCTTCTATCGGTGAGTTCTTCAGAGACACCGGTAGACCGGCGCTTATCGTTTATGATGATTTATCTAAACAAGCTGTTGCTTACCGTGAGCTTTCCCTACTATTGAGAAGACCACCGGGCCGTGAAGCTTACCCTGGAGACGTTTTCTATCTTCACTCAAGACTATTGGAAAGAGCGGCAAAAGTAATCGCTGATGATAACATTGCCAAGCAGATGAATGACTTACCAGAGTCTCTTAAGCCAATCGTGAAAGGTGGTGGTTCATTAACAGCCCTTCCGATCATCGAAACTCAGGCAGGTGACGTTTCTGCATATATCCCGACTAACGTAATCTCTATTACAGACGGACAGATCTTCCTGGAGTCTGATCTATTCAACTCAGGGGTTCGTCCTGCGATCAACGTAGGGATCTCTGTATCAAGGGTAGGAGGTAACGCTCAGATCAAATCAATGAAAAAAGTTTCTGGTACGCTAAAATTAGACCAGGCTCAATATAAAGAACTGGAAGCATTTGCTAAATTTGGTTCTGACCTTGATGCTTCTACTTTAGCAGTAATCTCTAAAGGAGAAAGAAACGTAGAAATCCTTAAGCAGCCGGTAAATGCACCACTTCCAGTAGAAAGTCAGGTAGCCATCGTATACGCCGGAACAGAAAACTTAATGAGAAACGTTCCGTTGAACAAGATTAAAGAATTCCAACACGAGTATATCGAGTTCCTGAGATCTAAGCATCCTGATACTATGGCTGCGATCAAGTCTGGAAAAATCGATAACGATATTACAGGTGTTCTTAAGCAGGCAGCTAACGATTTAGCTTCTAAATACAACTAAAAAAATCCAATGTTTAAGGTTTAAAATGTGAGTTTTAAGCCTTAAACTTTAGACCTTAAACTTTGAACCCAAATTAATGGCAAACTTAAAAGAAATACGAGGCAGAATTACGTCAATTTCATCTACGATGCAGATTACACGTGCTATGAAGATGGTTTCCGCGGCGAAACTTAAAAAAGCACAGGACGCAATCGTAATGTTAAGACCTTATTCTGAAAAATTACAGGAGCTTATCCAGAATGTAAATTCCAGTTCTGATCCTGACCAGGTTTCTGTATATGCTCAGAAAAGAGAGGTTAAAAGAATACTTTTCATCGCTGTTACTTCAAACAGAGGTCTTGCGGGAGCTTTTAACTCTTCCATCGTAAAAGAGCTTAACCTGCAGTTTCAGAACAATTCTCGATATGAGATTGAAGTTCTTCCTGTAGGTAAAAAAGTATATGATGCAGTAAGAAAGATCCGTACAGTATATACCAATGGAAGTTCTGTGTATGATAACCTGAACTTTGATGCAGTGGCTCATATTACTGAAGGAGTAATGACCAGCTTCAAAGAAGGTAAATTTGATGAAGTTTATGTTATCTATAACAAATTCGTTAATGCTGCTACCCAGGAAGTAACTACAGAACAACTTCTCCCGATTTCAATGCCTGAAACTACAGAACCACAGGTGGAGACAGATTATATCTTTGAACCTAACAGAGCTGAGATCCTTGATAATTTGATTCCAAAGTCAATCAAAACTCAGGTTTTCAAGGCGATCTTAGATTCAGTAGCATCTGAACACGGAGCGAGAATGACAGCCATGCACAAAGCGACAGACAACGCTCAGGCTTTAAAGAACGATCTTGTGATCTTCTATAACAAAGCAAGACAGGCTGCCATTACCAACGAGATCCTTGAGATCGTTTCGGGAGCAGAAGCCCTGAAAAATTCATAATAAACTACTTTACAGTATAGATAAAAGCATCGGGATTCCCGGTGCTTTTTTCGTAGGGTGTTGCCTCTATGATAAAAGTTAAAATAATAAAGTCTTTTGGCCATTTATGACTTTATTTTCTTCCTTCTTCCGGTTCCCATCCTCCTTTCCTAAATTAAAATCCCCAGGTTATTTATATTTTCCATATCTTTGTCAAAATAAAAATTACACAATTTCTAAATGGACTCGGACATAGTCAGGCTTTTGCTAGCCTTATTTCTTGTTTTACTCAATGGCTTTTTCGTAGCCGCAGAATTTTCAATTGTTAAAGTTCGTTACTCACAAATCCAGTTAAAAGCCGCAGAAGGGAACTCTATGGCAAAGCAGGCAGAACACATCATCAAACATCTGGATGAATACCTGTCCGCCACTCAGTTAGGTATTACATTAGCTTCCCTGGCATTGGGTTGGGTAGGGGAAAGCGCGCTTCACCATATTGTTGAAAATATTTTCCACTCTCTGAGCATCGAGATGAGCCAGGCCTCCATCACTTCAGTTTCACTGATTGTCAGCTTTGTGCTTATCACCATTATGCATATTGTTTTTGGAGAACTCATTCCAAAGTCGATTGCCATCAGGAAATCAGAAGCAACCACTATGGCTACTGCTGTACCACTGAGGGTTTTCTATACCATTTTCAAACCGTTTATCTGGCTGATGAACTCTATGTCAAACGGTTTCCTTAGGTTGGTTAAAATCCATCCCGCTTCGGAACAGGAAATTCACTCCACAGAAGAGCTTCAGCTATTGGTAAAACAAAGTGCCGACAGTGGAGAGATTGAAGAAGAGAACTACGAGATTATCAAAAACGCCTTTGACTTTACAGATCATTCTGCCAAGCAGATCATGGTTCCAAGACAGAATATTACCTCCATCGATTTCGAAGAAGATATCAATGAGATCATCAATAAGATCATGGAAAGCGGGTATTCCCGTATTCCGGTTTATCTTGATTCCATAGACAATGTGATCGGGATTTTCTACACCAAAGAGATCATCAGAGAGTTTGTAAAGAGAAAGGGTGAGCTTAACCATGAAGATCTTAAAGATCTGATGCGTGATGCGTTTTTTGTGGTGGGAAGTAAAAAGATCTCCGACCTTTTAAAGATTTTCCAGCAGAAAAAGCAGCACCTTGCCATCGTTATTGATGAATTTGGAGGAACCGAAGGAATCATTACCCTGGAAGATATACTGGAAGAGCTGGTAGGAGAAATTCAGGATGAGGAAGATGATGAAGATAAACTGGTCGATAAGATCGGAGATAATATTTACTGGGTTCAGGCTACCCAGCCATTGGATGAAATCAACGAATATCTGCCTAAAAAGCTTCCTCTTTCCGAAGAAAGCGAATACAATTCATTAGCAGGATTTATTCTTCATGAGCTGGAGGATATCCCGGAAGAAAATCAGGAATTCGACCTTGAAAACTACCATTTCAAAATCCTGAAAATGAATAACAAAAGTGTAGAGCTCGTAGAGCTTGTATATGAAGGTCCCAATATCATCAACGATATGGCCGATAAAATAGGAGAAGTTTAAATCTTTAAAAAAATGATTGTTTATAACAGTATCAAAGATTACGAAGACCCGAAAAGGCAGTATGAAGAAGAAGTGCTCGTTCTGGATGCCACTGATGAAGTTTATAAGCTGGTACTGCATAATGATGATGTACATACTTTCGATTACGTCATCGACTGTCTTATCGAAATCTGCAAACATACCCTGGAGCAGGCCGAGCAATGTACCATTCTGGTCCACTACAAAGGCAAATGTACCGTAAAAACCGGCTCAATGGATCTTTTGAAGCCTATGCATGAAAAACTGCTTTCAAGGGAATTAACGAGTGAAATCGTATAACATAGAAACCGTTTCATTTTTTGAAACGGTTTTTTTGTATTTTAATTTTCCAAATTATCTTTCCGAACAGTCATATTTTTATCTAAAATAGTATATTTGTACCAACGATAAAGAAACAAAAAAAGAATGCTTGTAATAGGAATTGCTGGAGGTACAGGCTCCGGCAAAACTACAGTTGTGGACAAGATACTCCAGCAGCTTGATATTGAAGGAATGAACATCCTTTCGCAGGATAATTATTATCATGATAATCCGAATCTTACCCTGGCAGAACGGGAAGCGTTAAATTACGACCACCCGAAGTCGATAGATTTTGAACTGATGTTGAAACACGTAAAAGCTTTAAAGAATAACGAGCCTATTGAACAGCCGATTTACAGCTTTGTAACCCATTCCAGAACAGGAGATCATGTCACTGTAGAACCTAAAAATGTATTGGTGGTAGAAGGAATTCTGGTTCTTACCAATAAAGAACTACTGAAAGAATTTGACCTGAAAGTATTTGTTCATGCCGATTCCGACGAAAGACTCATCAGAAGGATCCGGAGAGATACCCAGGAAAGGGGAAGAGATCTGAATGAAGTGCTTCACCGTTACCAGACCACTTTGAAGCCGATGCATCAGGAATTCATAGAACCATCGAAGAATGAAGCCGATCTGATCATTCCGAACATGAAACAGAATTCCGTTGCGATTGATTTTTTAACTACTGTTATTAAAAATTCGTTGAGAAAACATTAAAATGAAAGAAAACAAACTTATTAAAGACATTCAGCCGAAGTCTGAAACACTCAAACTTATTCAGAAATATGTTCTGAATAAATACACCATTACCATTTGTCTGTTTCTGGTCTGGATGATTTTCTTTGATAAAACCTCTTTTCTCGTAATCAATGAACTGAACGGCGAAATCAGCCGATATGAAGACCAGCTGGAATATTATAAAAAGGAATATGAAAAAAATGATGCCTTTTACAAAAAGCTGATGAACAATAAATCGGAAAAAGAAAAATACGCAAGAGAAAATTACTTCATGAAAAAACCGGATGAAGAAATCTTTATCCTGGTGGTAGACAGCAGTAATATTGCCAAAAAATAATACAAAACTGAATGAAAGGTCAATGGTGATCATTGATGCAGGAAAAACAATTCATCTGCGAAGTAAATTCACCATTTACCCTCCACAAATAACCCATATCCAATGTCAGAAACACTTCCAAACTGGGAAAATTTAGTTAAAAAACAGCTTAAAACAGAAGATATTTATTCAATTTTAAAAAAGGAAAACCTGGAAGGAATTGAAGTAAAACCGTTTTACAGCGAAGTTCAGAAACCATTGGTTAACCTGCCGAAAGTTGAAGAAAGCACCCATCTGGTATCTACCTACCATGAAAGTCTGGAAGAAGATGTATTTGCATTCGTGTTGGAGCATAATGTGGAAAACCTTGAGCAGAAGACCCTGTTTATAGCTAACAAAGAACTTGCAGGGCATATCAGCCCTACGGAAGAGGATCAGTATTTTTCGCTCATCAGCGTTATTGATGAGAAAGAAGCCGTTATTGATGACCAGCTGGTGAAGGAACTTTTAGCAAAAAATTTCAGAAGAAATATCTGTATCGATATTTCCCTTCATCAGAATGCCGGAGCAGCAATTGATCAGCAGTTGGGAATTGCACTTGCTCAGGTAAAAGAACTCGCCGAAGCATATGGGGCAGATATTTTTACCCAGGTGATCTTCAGGATTGCCGTAGGAGGTAATTACTTCTTTGAAATGGCCAAACTGAGAGCCTTTAAAATCGTTTTCAACCAGCTTTCCAAAGAATATGGTCTGGACGAAATTCCTTATATCTTCGCTGAAACTTCCCTGAGAAACAAAGCCGTTTCCGATAATGAAAATAATCTGATCCGCTCCACTCTGGAACTCGCTTCCGCAATGATTGGCGGGGCAGATGCTGTGTTCAGCAATAATTATCTGGTAGACCGAAGTACGGAAAACTCTGAAGAAATCTCTTTCAAACAGCAGATCGTTTTAGCCTACGAAAGTATCATCAACGTGTTTGAAGATGCAGCCAACGGCAGCTACTATATTGAAGACGTCACCCGCCAGATGGCAGAAAAGTCCTGGGACCTGTTTGTAGAAATAGAAGAAGCGGGAGGATACCTTGAACTGTTAAAGCAGGGAATCATCCAGAAAAAGATCTATGATCATGCTGTAGAAGAACAGAAATGGGTAGAAGAAGGAAAAATAAAGCTCATCGGAGTCAATTTATACCCCAAACTAGACGTTAAAAAGTCCATTGGGGAACTTTATACCGAAAAAGAAATAAAAGCCGTACGCTGGGCTGAAATGTTTGAATAGTTTTTTTGACCACGGATTAGACGGATTTTCACAGATGATTATATAGATGACTCTGTGAATTTTTTTTATTGTATGCATCATAAATTATGAAGCACTTGGTAGAATTAGATTCAAATAAAGTGGAAATAAAGAAATTCTGTTAAATTGACAAACTGAAAATTATCTCATAATGTTGTATTTTTGATAAAAATACAAAATGAAAGAAAATGAGATCAGTTTTTATATCAGAAAATCTATATTTTCTGTTTACAATGAACTTGGACCTGGCCTATTGGAAAAAGTTTACGAAAAAGTTTTAGCTTATGAACTGGAAAATAATGGTCTGAAAGTACAGACTCAGGTTCCAATGAAAGTTAAATTTAAAGAGGTGTTTATTGATTCATGTTTTATAGCAGATATGGTTGTTGAAGATAAAGTGATTATAGAAGTAAAAGCCGTTACTGAAATATCAAATCTCCATCATCAACAATTGTTAACATATTTAAAACTAACAAATTTGAAATTAGGAATTTTAGTCAATTTCAATACCGATTATATTGATAAAAGTATCTTTAGAAAGATAAATGGAGATCTAGATTAAAAAATTAAAACAGAATTATCTGTGTAAATCTGCGAAAATCTGTGGTTAAATTATTAAATAAAGAAGTTCAAAACTACATCAGCGCCAATCTAAAAACAGACCTGCACTCATTGCTGTTGAAAAAATCACCGTTTCCGGAGATTTCCATGCAGGAGATTGTACAACAAATCAAAGGTAAGCAGGTAGCAGAGAAAAAGTTTCCTTTTCTCTTAAAAGAAGGTATTATTTTTCCGCCACAGCTTAATCTGGAGCAGGCTTCATCAGAAAATACGGCGGCTTACAAATCAGAAGTGTTACAAGGTAAAAAGTTTGCGGATCTTACCAGCGGATTCGGGATTGATGCTTATTATCTTTCGCAAAATTTTGAAGAAGTTACCATCATCGAACAAAATTCTGCACTTTTAGAAACGGTAGAGCATAATTGGGGCGTCCTGGGACGGAAAGCTGCATTCGTTAATCAGAAGCTGGAAGATTTTCTGAACGGTAATAAAGAGCATTTTGATGTCATTTACCTTGATCCTGCAAGACGGGACAGCAGTAAAAACAAAGTTTTCCTTTTAGAGGATCTTTCGCCCAATATCCTTGAAATTCAGGAAAAGCTTCTCGGAATTTCAGATCAGGTCATCATAAAGCTTTCTCCGCTGATTGATCTGAAGTACCTTGTTTCAGTCCTTCAGGGAGTTTTCAGAATCGAAATTATTGCCGTAAAAAACGATGTGAAAGAAGTCGTTATTTTCCTTTCAGGGAAACCTCATAACGGAATTATCTGTTCCTGTGTGAATCTGGAATCCGGTGAACCGGCATTTACTTTCACTTTCGGGGAAGAAAATTCCGCAGAACCGGTTTATGCAGAACCCGAAAAGTTCATCTATATTCCCAATAACCCGATTTTAAAAGCAGGAATATTCAATCTGATCTCACAAAGATTTGGATTGAAAAAACTGCATCCGAATACGCATATTTACACCTCCGATATCAGGCAGAATGATTTTCCCGGAAGAGTATTGGAAATGGAAATGATTGAATCTAAGCAGGTTAAAAAGAAAGAACAGTTTAACATCATTTCAAAGAATTACCCGTTAAAACCGGAGGAAATCAGGAAAAAATACGGAATAAAGGACGGTGGAAAAGACTACCTTATTTTTACACAATCCAAAAAAGGTAAAATTATATTAAAATCAGTATAAAAATGTTGCCGCAAAAAAGAGGATTTCTTAATTTTGGGCAATCAAAAATTTAAGCATAAGGCCGCTCACTGTTTAGATGATGAACACGACGGTTTTATATGACCTATAAAAAAATAAATTGTACATATGAAAAAATTAGTTATATGTTTAGCTATTGCTGCTGTAGCCGTAAGCTGTAAAAAGATCCAGGCAGGAGGAAACAAAAATACCCTGAAGCTGGAAGAAGGAGTAGAAAGATATTCTGACGACGTACAGGGTGGTGGTGAAGCACATGGTCATAGCGCTGCTGAGGGTCATAAAGAAGCAGCTCCGGCTGAAAAACATGAAGCTGAGGCTCCTAAAACAGACTCTACTGCCGCTGCAAAACCTGCTGAAGCTGAAAAAGCTCCAAAAGCTGAACATTAATACAGTTCAATAATATAAAATAAGAGACTGCCTCAATTCTGAAGCAGTCTCTTCTGTTTTTAAAGAGACAGAAATCTATTCTTTGAAAATAAAAAATTACTTCGCTAGGTTTAGATCGCTGAGAATAAATTATTACTCTTTTGAATTTGAGTTTCCATTATTTTTGCGTCTTATTCTTCTTTTATGATCTTGTAGGTTGATTTTTTGGTTCCATAGATTAGGGTAACATAATACACTCCTGTTGCTTTCGGTAGCTGTATTTTTATTTTCTCAGTGTTGGAAAAATTCTGTTTTTTCACCATTTTTCCTTCTGTCGTGGTGATTTGAACTTCTATGGTTTGATATACTTTATCAAGATCAATATTCAGATCATTTTTCGTTGGATTGGGATAATATTTTACATGATCCTGATTTAAACTGATCTCTGAAGCTTTTAAACTTCCATGATCTACTTTCCAGATATCATTATTGGCACCAATCACAGTACCGGCTGCATTCAGTTTGCTTCCTAAAATATAAAGCTCGTTTTTAAAATTAATAAGATACCCACGCTTATTTTCGTAATACTGAGGAACAGGGCCGTAAAATGCCATCGTAAAGTCCCAGTTGCTTATAGCAGTGGTAAAATTGGAAAAAGTATTTAAAAGAATTAACGTATTTGTGCTTTCAGAGTATTTATATAAATCCGTATTGATCCCTGCTCCCGGAACATCATACGTTTTAATCAGATAAAGCTCATTATTGAGTTCGCACATTCCCGAATAATAATCCATTAAATTAAAATTGCTTTCATGAACAATTTCAGGAGGATTATTTCCGTCATATTGATACAGATAGTATTTGTTATTATAATGGCAGGTAAAATAAAGCTTATTATTAACGATGGTTAATGAATTCGGATAAGAAGACCCTGTTCCCGGATTAAGATCCAGACAGGTTTCAGTGGTGCCGTCATATTGGAATAGTTCTACCCCTGTATCATCCTTCTTATGGATGTAGTATAATTTGTTGGAGAAAACAGTCTGCCCGTTGGGATAAAAACCTACAGTAGTCGGTATGTTGGCGATTACTGCGGAAGTATGGGTAACGGGATTGTATTTTTTGATTTCCATCCCGGTATGTCCGTCATTGATGGTGGTGAAATAAAAGTGACCATTTAATTCCGAATTACTGAAATAATGTCCGCCATAGCCAAAATTGCCTTCCCTGAAATCATTAAACCAGAAGGTGGAAGTATGGGCAGCGGGATCATAATAACAATTTGAGTTAACAAATGATGTATAAACAATTCCGTTATTATATTTGGCCAATGATCTGAATTGTTTACAGGTATCAGGAAAACCCTCACTTGCTATTTTTAACAAATGAGTGACAGATACGGCAGGGTCAAAAACATACAGTCCTGTTTTGGTATTATCCAGCGCAATACAGCTTAGGTATACTTTTCCGTTTAAGGTAAGGATATCATTATATTCTAAATCACGGGTATTCACAAAATCACTTCCATCAGGAAACTTCAGTAGATAGGGTGCGTTTTGCCCGTCATAGGCCCAAATCTTAGAAGGAGCTCCCTGAGGTGCTGTTTCTGCGCAGTCTCCGGGACTTCGGAATAATAAAAGATTCCCTACCTGTGCGAAATGGGTGGAGTTAGAAGTAGTACCTGTCGTTACACTGGAGTTAGCGCAATAATTGGTAATATTCGTAAGACTCGTTTGTGCAGATACGGAACCTGCACAAAAAAATAAATAAAATAAATAGTTTTTCATCTTTAAAATGGGTATTCGGTTAGTTGATTCAAGGTACACATTATACGGATATTACGCAATCAATTTTTGTCAATTAGGAATATGAATTTTATTTCTTCTTAACTTTTTATATTGTATCCGAAAATTCTCCGTTTTTGCTTGTGTCTGCAGGGCATTTTTTTTACTTTTAACGAAATAAATTTTTACAATGCAAGAGACATTAAATTACATCAACGAAAACAAGCAGCGTTTCGTGGATGAATTATTTGAGTTACTGAGAATTCCTTCTATTTCTGCTGATCCGGCATATAAAGATGATGTACTGAAGTGTGCGGAGGTATGTGCAGCCCACTTGAAGAATGCAGGGGCAGATAACGTGGAAGTATGTGAAACCAAAGGATATCCTATTGTTTTCGGAGAAAAAATTTTAGATAAAAACCTTCCAACAGTTTTAGTATATGGGCACTATGACGTACAGCCTGCCGATCCGTTGGAATTATGGAAGAAACCTCCTTTTGAGCCGTATATTGAGAAAACAGAACTTCATCCTGAAGGAGCCATCTTCGCAAGAGGTTCTGCGGATGATAAAGGCCAGTTCTTCATGCACCTGAAAGCTTTTGAAGCCATGATGAAGACCAATACACTTCCTTGTAACGTTAAATTTATTTTAGAGGGCGAAGAAGAAGTAGGATCGGTAAGTCTTGGTGATTTTGTGAACGAAAACAAGGAAAAATTAGCTTGTGACACTATTCTGATCTCCGATACCCATATTTACAGCAACGAACAGCCAACGGTAACCACCGGATTAAGAGGGCTGAGCTATGTGGAAGTAGAAGTGGAAGGACCAAACAGAGATCTGCACTCGGGACTTTACGGAGGAGCAGTACCTAATCCCATCCATGTGCTTTCAAGAATGATCGCTCAGCTGATTGATGAAAACGGTCATATCACCATCGATGGATTCTATGACAATGTTGAAGTGGTTTCCGATGCCGACAGAACAGAAATGAACAAGCTGAAGGATAACCCTGAAGAATTCAAAAAATCAATCGGCCTGAATGGAGTGGAGGGCGAAAAAGGATATACTACTTTAGAAAGAACGTCTATAAGACCTACGCTGGACTGTAACGGAATCTGGGGCGGATACACCGGAGAGGGCGCCAAAACAGTGATTCCTTCCAAAGCGTCGGCTAAAATTTCAATGCGTCTGGTTCCTTACCAGACCCCTGAAGAAATTACCGAAAAATTCACGAAACATTTCGAAAAAATAGCTCCGGAAAATGTAAAAGTAAAAGTAACGCCTCACCATGGAGGAATGCCTTACGTTCTGCCAAGCGATACCAAAGAGTTCTTAGCAGCAAAACAAGCTATGGAAACAGCTTTCGGAAAGGAAGTTCTGCCGTACAGAAGTGGAGGAAGTATTCCGATTACGGCTATGTTTGAGAAAGTTTTGGGTGCAAAATCAGTACTGATGGGCTTCGGATTGGATTCTGATGCTATTCACTCACCTAACGAGCATTACGGATTATTCAATTTCTACAAAGGAATTGAAAGTATTCCTTTGTTCTTTGAGAATTATGCAAAATAAAGTTCATATTTTTATAAAATATAGCTAATAATACAAGCGCTCCGATATTGGAGCGCTTTATTTTTTTTCTGACAATTGTATTAATAAAGAAAAATAAACTGGTTAATTTAATATTTAATCTTATTTGATGGTTTTTTTGTTATTTTTTTTATTAAAATTTGTTTTTTATTGTGATATGCATAATTTGGCAGCGAAATGAAATTTAATAATTTAAAAACAATTTTTATGAAGAAAACATTATTTTCTATAGTATTATTAGGTGCAGTATTGCCGTTGAGTGCACAAACTACGGTGTTTGAAGAAAACTTTAACAATGCTATGTATCCTGATTTTCCGGCGGACTGGCAATCTGTTAGTATAAACGGGGGCACTCGTAGATGGGTTCTTGATTACGGCCAGATTTATACGAATATGGGATTTTCTGGAAAATTAGCTGTACATCCTACCAATCCTCTCTCTGATGTTGTTCTGAAATCTCCCGGTATTTATTTAGAACCCGGAAACACTTATTCGTTAACATTTTTAGCAGGGGTACTCGACAGGTATCAGACTATAGCAGGAACCAGCCATTATGGAGTTTATGCATTACCGGAAGGAGAAACTTTTACGGGTACCGAAACTCCTCTTATTGAAGAAACAATAGCTGTTAGCAATATGGCAGAATCCAAAACAACAGATCTCTCTGCATATAGTGGGCAGGTGATTAATTTATATTTCAGGTATTTCAACTCAGGATCGCAGGAAAATATTATGGCTATTGATGATATTGTCATTGTTCAACAGCCTGGACTGGGAACTTCGGAAGTAAGGCGGGAATCTTCAGTAGGAATTTACCCCAATCCGGCTTCCGATTATGTATACCTGAAATCAACATCTAAAATCACTAATGCTGAAGTATATGATATGGCGGGGCGTAAGATGAATGTTAAAACAGAGAATGAAAGATTAGATGTAAAAGATCTTCATCCAGGAACCTATATCATCACAACAGAATCCGAAAATAAAAAATCCAGCCATAAGCTGATTAAAAAGTAAATTTTTCAAATCAATTTTTTTAAATTAGCTCAATAATACAAGCGCTCCGACATCGGAGCGCTTTATTGTTTTCATAATAACTGTTTGAATTATGAAAAATAAACTATTTAATA
Organism: Chryseobacterium sp.; assembly: GCA_031277615.1. Taxonomy (GTDB): domain Bacteria; phylum Bacteroidota; class Bacteroidia; order Flavobacteriales; family Weeksellaceae; genus Chryseobacterium. Next base: position 196,335 of record JAITMC010000026.1, read on the forward strand.
GTGGTTTTTATTTCAGTTAGGAGTATTTTATTGTTTTTGTTTTATTAAAATTTGATTTTTATTGAGATGTGCATAATTTGGATGTGGAATTAAGCTTATCCATTTAAAAAAAAATCTTATGAAGAATACATTATTTTTTTTATTCATGCTGAGTGCTCAAGTGCAACTCAACGCACAAACAGTTATTTTTGAAGAAACATTTGATCAGATAGGAGATGACCAGTTACCTACAGGATGGGTATCGGAGGACCGGGACGGAGAAGGAAGTAGATGGCTGGTTGTTGATAATATGCCTAATATGGGGGCAGGAATGACGGGTAACTTTATTGCTACCGCATCAATAAACCCTTCCGGAGACCATCTTCTGATCACACCGGATATCAATTTGTTACCAAATAATTCCTATTCACTCACCTATCAAATAGGAATAATAGGTATGACGCCCGATGCGCCGTATCCATCAGAAAATCATTTTGCACTCTATATTCTACCAGCAGCAGATTTGTTTACCGGACTAGAGACTCCAATTCTTGAGGAAACAGTTAATAGTAGTGTTGCCAGTACTAATGTACATTTAAGAACTGTTGATTTATCAGCGTATGCAGCCCAAAATGTTAAAATTTATTTTAGACAATTTAACGGACCTTCATCATATGGAAGTCTTTTAATGCTGGATACCGTTAAAATTACCGGACAGACGGCCCTTGCTACTTCAGAAATAAATCAGGAGCCTGTAATAGGTATTTATCCCAATCCGGCTTCAGATTATGTGCATTTAAAGTCAAAATCCAAAATAACCAAAGCAGAAGTATACGATATGGCGGGACGCAAGTTGAATGTAAAGCTTGATCATGAAAGATTAGATGTAAAAGATCTTCAGCCGGGTACTTATATCATCGCAACTGAATCTGAAAATAAAAAATCCACTCATAAATTGATTAAAAAGTAAATTTATTTAATCGATTTTGAAAAAATAAGTGCAATAATAAAGTGTTTAGACACTAAAGACATATATTATTTTTCATTAAAATGGCGTTAATGACGAAAAATAAACCATATAATTCAAAATTTGTATTCAATTTTAGGTATTCAGGCTTTTTTATTTGATTAAAATTTGTTTTTGTTTGTAATGCGTGTAATTTGGCGGCCGAATTAAAAACAATGAAAATTTAAAAAAGTCTATGAAGAAAACATTATTTTTTTTAGCCATGTTGAGTGCTTCATTACAGTTTAATGCCCAAACGGTTATTTTTGAAGAAACATTCGAATCAACGGAAGAAGGATTTCTGCCTGATGGATGGGTAGCTGCTGACAGGGATGAACAGGACGGAGCCAGATGGCTGGTTAGGGATATACCTGGTATGGGAGCAGGAATGACCGAAAAATTTGTAGCGGTCGGATCAATGAGTGCTGTTGGTGATCATCTTTTGATACTACCAGAACTCAATCTCTCACAGGGGAGTGCTTATTCTCTGACCTATCAGATAGGGATAAGAGGGGGAACATCCAATGCACCGGATCCGGCAGAAAATCACTATGCTCTTTATGTATTGCCTGCAACAGCTACATTTACCGGACAGGAAACTCCAATATTGGAAGAAACAGTCAATAGCAGCAGCAATGTGCATTTAAGAACGGTTAACCTGTCAGCTTATGCATCTCAAGATGTTAAAATCTATTTTAGACAATTTAACGGGCCTTCGTCATATGGCAGCCTTTTAATGCTTGATGATGTTCAAATCATGGAACAGGCAGTTCTTGGAACTTCAGAGGTGAAGAAGGAATCTACTGTCGGAATTTATCCAAATCCGGCTTCCGATTACGTATATCTGAAATCAAAATCAAAAATCACCCATGCTGAAGTGTATGATATAACCGGACGCAAGATAAATGTTAGGGTTGAGAACGAAAGACTAGATGTAAGAGATCTTCAGCCGGGTACCTATATCATCACAACAGAATCCGAAAACAAAAAATCCAGCCATAAGCTGATTAAAAAGTAAAATATTTATTTAATAGTTTAGAAACGCTCTTATCCGGAGCGTTTTTTATTTTTGGGGCTTTAAATTAATCACAATAAACGGATTTATACTTGATGAATGATATTTTTTTTACCCTTTGATGTTTTTATTTTTAATACTGACTAAAAAAACGGCTATGAAAAAAATCTACCCCATTACACTGTGTTTGTTTTCAGCACTTTCTTTCGCTCAGCAGCGGATTTCTTTTGAAAACGCAGAGGGTTTCTATGTAGGAAGTATTCAGGCGCAGGGAGCCTGGATCAGTACCCCTACCGGAGATGATCCTCCCAATGTGCTCAATCAGATGATTTGTGCGGATGAAGCAACAGACGGGTATCATTCTCTCAAAATCGTAAAGGAAAATACATATGGAACTCAGTCGGTTCCGATAATCGGAGCTTTCAATAATGTTCAGATCATGCTTCCTTCCACCGCGTTTTCCGTTTCCTTTGATATCAATATGTCTCAGCTTAACGGATCCATATTTGGCTTTCAGGCGATGAAGAGTGCCGAAGAAAAGTTTATCGTCCGTGTGGATTTTGATCATTCCGGAAGCGTAAAAATTTTAAATTCGCCCTCATCTTCAGAGATGGTTACTTCTTCCGGTTCCTGGCAACCGAACACCTGGCACAGATTCACGGTAGCAGGTTCTTCTGCAAACCTGAAATATTATCTTGATGATGTTCTTATCTACACAGGGCCTGCGGCAGAATCTCTCAATATTGATCAGCTACGGTTTGTACATGATAATGCGGAAGGGTCGGCCTATATAGATAATATTCAGGTAAATAATGAAACTGAACTGTTATCTTCAAAAGATATTGCTATTCCTCAAAAAATAAAAATATATCCTAATCCAGCGTCTGATGTTATTCATATTGATCCATCCTATGATTTGAAGGGCATCAGTATCTATGATATGTCCGGTAATAAATATCAGGTTAAGGCAGAAAATGGAATTGTGAATATAAAAAATCTTCCTGCAGGAATCTATCTGATTCATATTTTAACAAAAGAGAGAAATTTTACCGAAAAATTCACAAAGAAGTGATCAGTATTTGACTGATTATTAATACACTTTGGAATTAGTTTATTTTTTTAAATTTTAATTAATTATTGGTTAAAACATTTGCTTTTGAAATTATTTTCAGTTAAAATATTTTTACTTTACATTTTTAATAAAAATAATAAATGATAAAATATTTATTATTTCCGTTAAAATGCTTATTTTAATTTATTTTTTTAACTAAATATCTTTTTTATATTGTATTTAAGTGTTACTTTTACCATTAAATAAAAAATATTAAAAAGAAAGTTATGATTAAATCTTTATTTATTTTGGGATTAATGGGAGCATCAGTTTCTCTCAACTTAGCAAAGGCACAAACAGTAGTATTTCAAGAAACTTTTGATACTGCTGCGGGATGGACAGTCGTGGACAGAGATGGTGACGACGAAAATTGGGGATTGTATGCACCTGCTGCAATTATTGATTCATGGGGATTTTCAGGAACAGTAGCGGGTTCGAAATCATGGGATGGAGAGCTGGGGCCATTGAGTCCTGATAATTTGTTGGTTTCACCTGCAATAACACTTCCTGCTACAGGAAATCTTTCATTGACTTTCCAGGTAGGATCAAGTGATAATGTATATTTTGCAGAACATTATGGGGTATATATTTTACCAAGTACAGCAACATCATTTACCGGGAGTGAAACGGCTTTGTTAGCAGAAACATTAACGGCAGGAAGGGCTGCACAGAACAAAACGGTTACAATACCTAGTAGCTTTGCAGGGCAAAGTGTAAAGTTATATTTCAGACATTTTAATACAACAGATAAGAATATGTTGATATTGGATAATGTTAAAATTACACAAACAGGAACATTAGCAACCTCCGAGACCGACAACAAAAAGAACTCATTAATCGCTATCGGACCCAATCCAACAGCTGATTATTTGAATATCCTTACAGATCAGAAAATCACTAATCTTGAAATCTATGATATGAGCGGAAGAAAAGTGAATGTTCAACTTGATGGAAACAAAGTAAATGTAAAGCATCTTAATGCAGGCAGCTATGTTGTGAGCTTTGAAACCAAAAACGGTAAAACCACTGAAAAATTTATCAAAAAATAATCTGATAAACTTTTAGAATATACTGAAACGCTCCATTGGGAGCGTTTTTTTGTTGTTACGAATTTAAAAAACAAGGAGATTAGCTGGTATATTGTTGAAAAATATACTTGCTTGTGTTAAAAAAACCAATAAAAAAAGAGGGTTTTAATTATTTTTTTATTAAGGTATGTATATTATTATTCTTTTTTTTGCCCTTTTTTTAAATTCTATTATTTAAAATTGGAATTCATTTTTAAGGTTTTTATTTTTCAGATAGAAATAAATAAAAATCTTATGACAAAAAAACTATTTTTTACAATTTTTTTGATTGCTGCACTTTCAGCTTCAGCTCAGGTGCTGAACTCTGAAAATTACAACGCTTATACTATAGGAAATGTAAGTAGCACAATAACGGCTTCTCCTTCAAATCCAATTTTGGGTCAGGGAGGAATGTATGTTCTTGGTGGGACTGTTGCAAACTATCAAATTGTAGCAGGAGATGCTGCTCATGGTAATTATCTTCAGGTAACCGGAGCTAGCGATACCTCTTCGTATCGTTACGTATTAAAGAATGGCTTGGCTGCTGCATGGGCTGGCAGAACTTCAGGAAATAACATCGTAAAAGGATGGGCGGAGATCTTTACAGGTACAGCAACTAATCAGCACTTATCCGGATTTGAAATTTTAAATTCTAATTATTTACCGATTGCTGGAGTTTATTATGATTCTCAAGCCAGAATATTTAAGGGAGCAGCAAAACTTACAATAAACGCTCAGCAAGGTTCATATATTATTACGTTTGGAAGTGTCACTACTCAATATCAGGCTAACACCTGGGTTAAGGTAGGATGTACTTATAATAAAACTACCGGTGAAATGTTCTTTAAAATTGGGAATGTAACACTTGGTCCCTTAAGTGTAACGGGAGCAACAATGGTGCCTGGTTCTGATCCTGTTTATCAGGCTGTAGTAAGTACATTTGGTGGCGGTAATACCAATAGCGGGCCTACAACTTTTGGAATTGATAATTACCGGATTGAAGCCTCCAATAATACAACATTGGGGACCTCGGAGGTTGAAAATAAAAAAAGTTCAATTATTGCTATCGGACCCAATCCAACAGCTGATTATTTGAATATCCTTACAGATCAGAAAATCACTAATCTTGAAATCTATGATATGAGCGGAAGAAAAGTGAACGTTCAACTTGATGGAAACAAAGTAGATGTAAAGCATCTTAATACAGGCAGCTACATTGTGAGCTTTGAAACCCCAAACGGTAAAACTACCGAAAAATTCATCAAAAAATAACCTGACAAATCTTAGGCTATAGAAAACGTTCCAATTGGAGCGTTTTTGTTATTTTAGAGCATTAAAATTTTAAGAGTATGACAGAAAATAAAGTAGCCTATATAACCGGAGGAACCAAAGGAATCGGTTTCGGAATTGCCAGGATATTATTGGAAAACGGGATTTCTGTAGCGTTTTCGGGGCGTAAAAGAGATGATGTGGAGAAAGCTGAGCAGGAACTTAAACAGTATTCGGAAAACGTTCTTGGAATTGTTTCTGATGTAAGAAGCCTTGAAAGTGAAGAAGAAGCCGTAAAATATACAATAGAAAAGTTCGGAAAACTGGATTTTGTGATTGCGAATGCAGGATTAGGTATATTTAAGCCTGTAGATGAGCTAAGCACAGAAGAGTGGAATGATATGATCGAAACCAATCTGACCGGCGTTTTTTATACGTTAAAAGCTTCTGTGAATGAGCTCAAAAAGACAGAAGGATACTATATTACCATTTCAAGTCTGGCAGGAGCCAATTTCTTTGAAAACGGAACTGGCTACAACGCCTCAAAATTTGGGGTGGTAGGCTTTACCCAGGCTGCCATGATCGATCTCAGAAAATATAATATCAAATCTACAGTGATTATGCCGGGATCTGTAGCCACGAATTTCAACGGAAATGTCCCTTCAGAAAAAGACAGCTGGAAGATTCAGCCCGAAGATATGGGAAATCTGGTGCTGGATATTTTAAAAATGAATCCAAGGGTTCTGCCAAGTAAAATAGAGTTCAGGGCAACGCAGCCGGGCAGGTAAATACATTTAATGTATTGAATAATAATTTGATAAGTATTATGCATGCATAATATATTTTTTATTTATATTAGCAAAAATTAATTGCGATAAAATCTCTGCATAAATCCTGTGGGTTTTATACGGAAATGAACAGAATAAAATGTACCATGAAACCGAAAGGTTTACCTATGATCAATAAAAACAATAAGAACAACATATGAAAATATTAGTTTGTATTAGTAGTGTTCCGGATACTACTTCCAAAATTAACTTTACAGCAGATAAATCTGCTTTCGACAAGAATGGAATTCAATGGGTAATCAATCCTTTAGATGAATTTGCATTAACAAAAGCGGTTAAACTTCAGGAATCTCAAGGAGCAACAGTAACAGTAATCAACGTTGGTGATGCTGCTACAGAACCAGTAATCAGAAAAGCATTGGCAATTGGTGCGAATGATGCGGTAAGAGTAAACCTTGACCCTAAAGACAGCTATTCCACAGCAAAAGAAATTGCTGCCGTAGCTCAGAATGGAGGCTATGATCTTATCCTTTGCGGTAAAGAATCTATCGATTACAACGGAGGTTCCGTTCCGGGAATGGTAGCCCAGTTACTGAACCAGCCTTTCGTAAACGCATCAGTAGGCTTAGACGTCAACGGAAGCGAAGCGACTGCAGTAAGAGAAATTGAAGGAGGAAAAGAAACTATTTCTGTAAAACTTCCGGCCATTATTGCAGGACAGAAAGGTTTGGTAGACGAAAAAGACCTTATCATCCCGAATATGAGAGGAATTATGTCTGCAAGAACAAAACCTTTACAGGTAGTGGAGCCTGCTTCTTCAGAAGTAAAAGTTCAGGGAGTATCTTATGACAGTGTGCCGCCTAGAGCTGCTGTGAAAATGGTTTCTCCTGATAACCTGGATGAGTTGGTAAGATTACTTCACGAAGAAGCTAAAGTAATTTAATAAGAACCAAGTAAAAAGTAAAAAGATTCATGAGGATTTAATGTGAAATAGAAATAATCTCATTTTCATTAATATTCAATTTATTGGACAACCTTGAATCTTGAACATTAAACCTTAAACAAAATTTAAAATGGCAGTATTCGTATACGCAGAAAACATAAACGGAGTTTACAAAAAAGCAGCTTTTGAAGCCGTTTCTTACGCTAAGGCTGTAGCCGATAAAGCGGGAGATACCGTTACCGCAATCTCTGTAAACCCTACAGATTCTTCAGATGTATTATACAAATATGGAGCATCAAACGTAATCAATATCAAAGACGAAGGTCTTAAGAACTTTTCGGCAAAAGCATATGCACAGGCGGTAAGCGAAGTGGCAGACGGAAACATCATCGTTTTCCCTCACACTACAGATGCTTCTTCTGTAGCTCCAATGCTGGCAATTATGAAGAATTACTCTTTAATTACCAACGCTTTGGAAGCTCCTGAAAGCCTTTCTCCATTCCAGGTGAAAAGAAAAGCTTTCTCAGGAAAAGGATTTATGCACGCAAAAGCTGAAGGAAACGGAGTAATCGTTACGGTTTCTCAAAACGCTTTCGGAGTGAAAGAAAACACGGTTTCAGGTTCTGAAGAAGTGAAAAACCTTTCAGTAGCCAATGAAGATACTAAAGTGATCTCTCATGAGCAAAGCTCAGGTAAATTAGACCTTAAAGAAGCGGAAATCGTTGTTTCTGCCGGTAGAGGAATGAAAGGTCCTGAAAACTGGGGAATGATTGAAGATCTTGCCAATGTTCTTGGGGCAGCTACAGCATGTTCCAAGCCGGTTTCTGATATCGGATGGAGACCTCATACAGAACACGTAGGACAAACCGGTAAAGCAATTGCCCCTAATCTTTACATTGCAGTAGGGATCTCCGGAGCAATTCAGCACCTTGCGGGAGTAAACTCTTCTAAAACGATCGTAGTGATCAACAACGACGCAGAAGCACCGTTCTTCAAGTCTGCAGATTATGGAGTAGTAGGAGATGCCTTCCAGATTATCCCGGCTTTAACAGAAAAAATCAAAGCAATCAAAGGATAAAAAATGATGGGTGAATAGTCAATCTGCTGCACGGCTCCGTTTTTTAATGATGCATGTGCAAAGCAAAACTCACCATTAACCATTAACGATCATACATATACGATAAAAGCTCGGCTTTCCGGGCTTTTATTTTTGCGTAAAAAAGTGAAAACACAACAAAAAATTAATCTATATTTGTAGCTATGGATTATAAACAGCTAATTATTCGCGGAATATCATACAGCCAGACCCAATCTGGTGCGTATGCCCTATTACTGGAACATGAAGAGACACACATAAAATTACCTGTTGTCATTGGAAATTTCGAAGCACAGTCCATTTCTCTGGGACTGGAAAAAGATATCCACCCGCCGCGACCTCTTACCCATGATCTATTCACTAAATTTATAGTGTCAGCTCAGTACGAACTGGTTTCTGTAATTATTTACCAGATTGTAGACGGGGTATTTTTCTCTAATATCAACTTTAAAAATAAAGCTACCGATGAAGAGCTGATCCTTGATGCCCGGACTTCAGATGCTGTAGCAATGGCCGTAAGATTCGATGCGCCGATTTTCACTACCCAGCAGGTCCTGAATGAAGCAGGAATTCTTCTTGAGCTGGAAGATGTTTCAAGAGAAGAACAGTCGTTTTCAGAAACGGTACAGACTGAAGATAACCTGAAATCAGTTTCCATGGAAGAACTTCAGAAACTGCTGGAAGAAGCCGTAAGAGAAGAAGATTATGATACCGCTCTGGAAATTCAGGAAGAAATTAAAAGGAGAAAAAAGAAAATTGATTAAAAGAGATACTTTATATTAAACTATGAATTTAAAATTACGACTGACCATTCTGAACTTTCTTCAGTTTGCGGTTTGGGGAGCTTATCTGACTTCCATGGGAAATTATTTAGGCTCAGTAGGACTAGGCTCAAAAATCGGTCTTTTCTATGCGATGCAGGGGATTGTTTCTATTTTTATGCCTGCATTAATGGGGATTATTGCAGATCGTTGGATCCAGGCTCAGCGACTTCTGGGAATCTGCCATTTCCTTGCTGCTGCATTTCTTATAGCCGCCGGTTATTACGGAATGTCCGCCGGTAATGATGTAGATTTTTCCAAACTGTTTACGCTCTACAGTTTAAGTGTGATGTTCTATATGCCATCCATTGCACTATCTAATTCAGTGGCCTACACCATTCTTGTCAACAATAACTTCGATACCATTAAAGCCTTCCCACCAATCCGTACATTCGGAACCATAGGATTTATCTGTGCGATGCTTTTTGTAGACTTTACAGGATATCAGAACAACTATTCCCAGTTTTTTGTATCCGGGGCGTTAGGAATTGCACTATTCCTGTACTCCTTTACTTTACCCGAATGTCCTACCAATAAAAGTGACGAGAAGAAAAGCTTATATGACGCCCTTGGACTTAAAGCATTCAGCCTGTTCAAAGACAAAAAAATGGCAATTTTCTTCATTTTCTCAATGTTGCTGGGAGTTTCTCTGCAGATTACCAATGGGTATGCCAATCCTTTTATTACGAGTTTTAAAGATATTCCTTCATTTAAGGAAACATGGGGAGCTAACCATGCCAACGCCTTAATTTCATTGTCTCAGGTTTCAGAAACAGCCTGTATTCTTTTAATTCCTTTCTTCCTGAAAAGGTTTGGAATCAAAAAAGTAATGCTAATGGCTATGTTTGCCTGGGTATTGAGATTCGGGTTATTCGGATTGGGAAATCCCGGAGGCGGAGTTTGGATGTTTATCTTATCTATGATCGTATACGGTATCGCATTTGATTTCTTCAACGTTTCAGGATCACTTTTCGTAGATAAAGAAACAGATAAGAGCATCCGTTCAAGTGCACAGGGCGTTTTCATGATGATGACCAACGGTTTTGGAGCTACAATCGGAATGCTCGGTGCTCAGGAAATTGTAAATCACTATGTATTTTCTCAGACCGACCCAGCTCTGCAGTTGGAAGGCTGGCAGACGTCATGGTATATCTTTGCCGGATATGCACTGGTTGTTGCGGTACTTTTTGCCGTGATCTTTAAACATAAACATGATCCCAATCAGGTAAAAGACGTACAACATTAGTTTTTATACCACTGATAATTAAAATATTAAACTGCACTTTGGAAAAAAGTGCAGTTTTTTTATATTTTCGGGCAACCTTTTTAAAATATTTCCGTCTTATAGATAGAAACTGATCAATGAAGAACTTAGAAGAGAATTTTTTACTGGCAAAAAAGCGGGAACGGAGAGCCCAGAAAGCTCTGTACGATATGTTTTCGCCTAAAATGCTGGCCATTGCAAACTCTTATGTGAATAACCTTCATGATGCGGAAGATATTTTAAGCAATGCGTTCCTGAAATGTTTTACCAGGCTTGATGAATGCAGAGAATGGAAAAGCTTTCCGTTCTGGCTCAGAAAAATTGTAGTGAATGATGCGGTAAGCTTCCTCAGAAAAAACCGGAATATCCTGTATGCAGATATTGAAGTCGCAGATGATCATCCGGATGAAGATATCGATGAACGTCTCACGGAGATTAATATTGAAGAAATATTTTCCCAAATGCCCGCAGGCTATAAGCTGATCTTCAATCTGTATGTTTTTGAAGATAAAAAACATCATGAGATCGCAGAAATGCTTAACATTTCGGAGGGGACCAGTAAAAGCCAGCTGAGCAAAGCCAAAAAATGGCTGGCAGAATTTTTAAAAACGGAACAAAATGAAAAAAGAAATACGGAAACAATTAAGATCTGACTACGAGGAGCTCGAAATAAAGCCTTCTGAGGATCTTTGGGCGAAACTGGATCAGAAATTAAACGAAACCTCTGAAACAGCATTTAAACCGTCTTTTCAGTGGTGGAAATATGCCGCAGCAGCCATATTGCTTTTGATTTCCGCAGGAACTTTTATTTACTATAACCAGAACCAAAGCCGTTTTGATCATCATGCAGCAGAATCTATTGTTAAAGAAACCGTTCAGCAAATGGTAAATCCTGATTATCCTGGCAAGGAAAATCCACCTGTCATTGTTCCGGAGAAAATAGTCAGAGAACATGAAGAAGTAAAGGTGGTGAAAAATGAAAAGAATATCCTGGATGAGGTTAAAGCTCCTGTCAAAAAGACAACAGCATCCGAAATCCACATCGCAGAAGATAAAGAACTGCCAATAGCAATGGTTCAGCCGGAGAAACCGGAGGTTAAATCAGAAACTCCTCCTATGATGGCACAGACAAAAGTGGAAAAGATAAGCTATATCAACGCCAACGATCTTCTGCTGGGTAATGAATATGACAAAAACCGTGCGAAGGCAGATAAAAATCACAAAAAATTCGGGGTCTTTAATTTTGACAGGGTAGGTCCCAATATCGGAAATGTAACCGTTCTGGGCGTAACCGTCTATATCGATTCAAAATAAACCTGATCCTTTTCTCTTTACCCATACTGTCCTGAAAACTAAGGACAGAGCAGACATATGTTTAAAAAATTAATAAAAATATGAAAACTAAACTCGCCCTGATGGCTGCAGTAACAGCGTTTACCTGTACTTTCGGCCAGGAAAAACAGGAAATGAAACCCAGAATCGGGCTGTATTCCAAAAAAGTGGACAGCATTGTGGTGGCTGAAAAATCAAAAATGAATATCGAACTGGAAGCTATTGATAAAAATTATAAAGATAATAAGATCAGTTTCGATGAAAAGCAGGCTCAGCGTGTTGAAGTTGCCTCAAAGTATCAGCAGGTTATCAATGACAAGATTAATGCCGAGCAATCCGAACTGGAACTGGCCACCAAAGAAATGGTGAGAGATGCCGTTTTTGAAGAAAAAAGTTCAGCACCTCCAGGTAAATATTCATTGCAGTTGGGCGCTGAAGGATTGAGAATGGATATGATCCCAAGAAACCTGAAAACGCCTAAAGAGCTCCTGCACACATGGGAACTGACTGCCAGTTTTATAGGTACTAATATGACTTCTAAAGATGAGCCGTTCAGATTCTACAGCAAAACCTCTGAAGTAAAAAGAACGGTGTATAATTCCTTTACCTTCACATTGAGATACGAAGGTCAGCTCGGAGGTCTGAAAAGTCCGCTTTTTTACAGAGTAGGTTTAGGAGCACGCTCCGATCAGTTCTCACCAAAATATGGAAAAGTATATTCCCAGGAAGGACATACATTATCGGTACAGGAATTTACCAAAGGAAACCTGAAGCAGACGAGATTTAACAATACCTATGTTTTTATTCCGCTGGATCTGAGATTTGTATTAAACCCTAAATATGTCGAATTTGAAGGGGATACTTATCTGGACAATAAAAAAGAACAGCTGAGCATCGTATTGGGAGTATACGGCGGAATAAGAGCCGGAACCATTATCTATAATAAATATTCCAATGAATATTCTTCAAGGATCGTGGAACGGGAAAGAGTGAGATACGGGATGAATGATTTTGTGGTAGGAGGCAAACTGGGAATCGGGTATGGAGGATTCAATGTATTCATTCAAAAAGATTTTACCCCGACTTTTAATAATAATGCACAGTTTACAAAGAAATACGGACTTCAGATTGGTATTGAACTTGCCAATGTTCATTTCTGATTTAATAATAAAAATGATGATCATTTATTATATTCTTAATTTGAATTCGTTTTTTTTGAATTCATTAACGTTTGTCAGGCGATAACCTGAATTTGAAACACGCTTTTTTTAAGTGTGTTTTTTTTTGTATTTTGGCACTTTAGTAAATATGAGAAATATTCAGTTATTAGGATTGTTATTAGTAGTTGTAGGCAGCTTTCTACCCCTTGTTCATGTTCCTGTTATCGGAAACTGGAACTACTGGAAACTGGATCACTATCTGGCCATTGCGTGCTGGATCTTTGCGGCATGTGCCGTTTTTGGGATCGTGAATAATAATGCGAAGATCGTAAGAATTTTTGGCATCTTGCTGATCATTCTGTTTTCATTCACTTTGGTGGCCGTTAAAATGCAGTCACTGGATTATTTCAGCTTTTTGCCTTTTAAATCCTGGCGGGAAACTTTTGCCGGAATGGTAAAACTGAAATGGGGCTGGATTGTAGAATTTTCAGGCGCATTAATCATGATTCTGGCACGAAGCAGTAAAAAAATAAATAACAGAACACAGATATGAAGCTTATCCAATTATGTTCAGCAGTAGTGCTGATGCTGGTATTTTCCGGTGCGAAAGCTCAGAGTACGGAATTTAGCAAACCTGATCAGCCTGCAAAATGTAAAAACTTCAGAGAAGGAAAATTTCTCCGTGAAAATTATCCGGAAGGAATCTGGTATAAAACAATTAAAGACAACGTTCAGACCGAATATTTCAATAACGGGAAAGATTTTGTAAAATCTACACTTGTTTTCGTGGACGACTGCAGCTATAAAGCAATTGTTACAGAAAAATCCGATAAAAATGATCCTGTACAGATCGGGGACGTCGTAAGCAATAAAATCATTCAGACGCAGGGAAATTCGCTGAAAGTTCAGTCGAAGATCGAAAACGAACAGTTTGAAGTGATTTACATCAAAATAAAGTAAAAACAGAGTTATAAATATGAGACTGAAAAGTTTCATGAATTAAAAAAAGTAAAATATAATACACATGAAAGAAGTATTCATCGTTTCCGCGGTAAGAACCCCTATGGGGAGTTTTATGGGAAGCCTTTCAACAGTTCCGGCTACCAAACTGGGAGCTGCTGCGGTAAAAGGAGCATTAGATAAAATCAGCCTTGATCCTAAAAATGTTCAGGAAATCTATATGGGGAATGTGCTGCAGGCCGGAGAAGGTCAGGCACCAGCCCGTCAGGTAGCTATTGGAGCGGGATTATCTATTGAAACTCCTTCTACGACAGTCAATAAAGTATGTGCTTCAGGAATGAAGGCAGTAACGATGGCTGCACAGGCGATCAAAGCCGGTGATGCTGAGGTAATCGTTGCCGGAGGAATGGAAAATATGTCATCGGTTCCTCATTACTATAACGCAAGAGTTGCTACCAAACTAGGTGATATCAAAATGCAGGACGGAATGGTGCTGGATGGTCTTACCGACGTATACAACAAAGTGCATATGGGAGTATGCGCGGAAAAATGTGCAACAGACTACAACATTTCCAGAGAAGATCAGGATAACTTTGCTATAGAATCTTATAAAAGAGCAGCAAAAGCATGGAGCGAAGGAAAATTCAAAGAAGAGGTAGTTCCTGTGGAAATTCCTCAGAGAAAAGGCGAACCTGTTATTTTTGCTGAAGATGAAGAGTACAAAGCAGTAAATTTTGACAGAATTACAACCCTTCCTACCGTATTCAAAAAAGAAGGAGGAACGGTAACTGCTGCCAATGCTTCTACTTTAAATGACGGAGCTTCTGCTCTGATCCTGGTATCAAAGGAAAAAATGGAAGAATTGGGACTGAAGCCTTTAGCCAGAATCGTTTCTTATGCTGATGCAGCTCAGGAACCTGAAAACTTTACAACAGCTCCTGCAAAAGCACTTCCGATTGCTCTTAAAAAAGCAGGTCTTGAAGTTTCAGACATCGATTTCTTCGAGTTCAACGAAGCTTTCTCGGTGGTAGGTCTTGCCAATAACCAGATCCTTAAGCTGGATGCCTCCAAAGTAAACGTAAACGGTGGAGCAGTAGCATTAGGGCACCCGCTGGGAAGCTCAGGATCAAGAATTATTGTTACGCTGATCAACGTATTGAAACAAAATAACGCAAAATACGGTGCTGCGGCGATCTGTAACGGTGGTGGCGGAGCTTCAGCAATCGTTATTGAAAATATGTAATATTCTCTCAGAGAGTAGTTTGCCATTAAGGAATCGATAATTTTTTTAAAATCTTATCCATTTCTTAATGGTTTTTTTATTTTTGTGTTACTAATATTTATTTGAAATGTCTGAAATTGAGAATCAACAGCCTCAAAACATAAAAAATAATCCCCGGATTATGAAGGCTTGGGCGGTATATGACTGGGCGAATTCTGTGTATTCCCTGGTAATTACCTCTACCATTTTTCCTATTTACTATTCCATCCTTACCACTGCGTATGAGAAAAAAGAATATGTAGAGGAAACTAAAACCTGGATTGATGTTCCGGTAAGGCACATGATCAAAATTTTCGGGAAAGAATATCAGCCTGATGCCGTATATGGATATTCACTTACGATCTCATTCTTTATCGTAGTGCTGCTGTCTCCGTTCCTGTCCTCACTGGCAGATACCATCGGAAATAAAAAATCTTTCCTTCAGTTCTTCTGTTACCTCGGAGCAACATCATGTATGGGGCTTGCTATGTTTACAGGAATGCAGAATGTGTTTTTAGGCCTGCTTTTCAGTATTACAGCCAGTGTCGGATTCTGGGGAAGCCTTGTGTTCTATAACTCTTTTCTGCCGGATATTGCAACACGGGATAAGCAGGACGCTCTCTCTGCCAAAGGATATGTCTACGGATATATCGGTTCGGTAGTGTTGGTAGTGATCTGTTTATTACTGATTCAGGTATTTGCGAAAGGAGCCGCTCAGCAGCTTCTGTTTACAAGGATCAGCTTCCTGTTGACCGGAGCATGGTGGTTCGGATTTTCTCAGTATACCTTTAAGCACCTTCCTCAGTTTGGAGATGTGAAAGATAAATTACCTAAAGATCTGGTTCTCTTAAACTATAAAAATATCTTTAAAAAACATGAAGAGCAGGGAGGTTTCTTTGAAGTTCTGAAAGATAACCTGAGTTTCTATAAAGATATCGCGAAAGAAAGTTTCCATGAATTGTTTAAAGTAGGGGGAGAATTGTTTAAAGACAGAAACCTGAAGTTTTTCCTTTCCAGTTTCTTCTTTTACAGCGTCGGAATGCAGACCATCTTCCTGATGGCTACCTTATTTGGGAAAAGTGAAATTAACCTTGCTCAGGACAAACTAATTGCAACCCTTTTGGTGATCCAGATCGAAGCGATCATCGGGGCCGTTATTTTCTCAAGATTATCAAAAAGGATCGGTAACAGGAATGTAATCTCTATTGCCATTATCTTATGGATTGTTGCCTGTCTCTGGGCTTATTTCCTGAATAAGGAAAACCCTACGGTGGAATATCAGTTCTATGGAGTGGCCGCCGTTGTAGGACTTGTGATGGGAGGTCTTCAGGCGATGTCCAGATCTACCTATTCCAAGCTTCTTCCTGAAGATTCTATGGAAAATACAACGTTCTTCAGTTTCTATGACGTGCTGGAAAAAATTGCGATCATCATCGGAACCTTTATATTTGCGACATTGATTGAACATTTCAATAATATGCGGATTGCGGCCCTTTCCATGACCGTTTTCTTTGCAGCCGGATTAATTCTGATCCGCTTTCTGAAAGTCACAATGCGAAAAGAACGGGATACTTTGTAAAAAATAAGAAAAGCTGTTTCACTCTTGAAGCAGCTTTTTTGATCCTGAACATCAGATTTGATAAAACCAGACTGAATTTTAACAGTAAATTGACAATTCGGCGTGAATTTTGATTATATTCAGCGGAATAATTTTTAACTTTGCAAAAAGATTTATTGTCACAATGACCAACCCTCTATTTTATGCAAAAATAATTCTGTTCGGAGAATATGGAATGATTGAAGATTCCCAGGGGCTTGTTGTACCCTACAGCTTCTATAAAGGGACTTTGAAATTTTCTGACCTGAGTTCTGAATTTGAACTGAACTCCAACAGGCATCTGCAGAAATACGCTGAATTTCTTACCGTGCTTGATCTTTCCGATGATTTTAAATTGGATATTGAGAACTTCAAAAACGATATTTCAAACGGACTTTTCTTTGATTCCAATATCCCGCAGGGATATGGAGTAGGAAGCTCGGGAGCGCTGGTAGCGGCTATTTTTGAAAAATATTCAGTCAGTAAGCTGAATCCCGAAAACATTTCAAAAGATAATCTTAAAAAGTTAAAAGCAGTTTTCGGTGAAATGGAAAGCTATTTCCATGGAAAAAGTTCAGGAATGGATCCTCTGATCTGCTATATGAACCTGCCCATCCTTATCGAAAATAAAGAAAACTTAGACCGTGTTAACATTCCGGAAGGAGAAGAAGGAAAAGGAGCTATTTTCCTTATAGATTCGGGGATAACCGGTGAAACAGGACCCATGATTCAGATCTTCTTCGAAAAAATGAAGACAGAAGGTTTCCGTAAGACCCTGAAAGAGGAGTTTATCCGTTACAACAACGCCTGTATTGAGGCTTTTCTTAAAAAAGATATGAATCCTTTCTTCAGAAACCTGAAAAAGCTTTCCCACTGGGCTTACGAACATTTCCGTCCAATGATCCCCGAAAGCATCTTTAATATCTGGAAAAAAGGGCTGGACTCCAATGCATATTATCTGAAACTTTGCGGAAGCGGAGGCGGAGGCTATATTTTAGGCTTCACGAAAGACTATGAAAAAGCAGAAAAAATGCTTGACGGCTTCCAAAAAGAAGTGATCTACAGATTTTAAACAGATTGGAATGAATTCTGAAAAAGAAACTTTCCAATCTAAAAATTATGTCTCTAAATCTATATTTTACAGATTCTCACAATTTGTGGGCTTTCTTCTCGGAGCCCGGTTCTTTGTAGCCATTCTTCTGACCTTTGCCTTATATGTTTCAACTTTTTTCCTGTTCAATCAGGACGAAACATTCAGAAAATTTGTCTTTGATTTCAAAGTTCACGGGATCATCTTCTGTACCGTTCTTACCATTCTGGCAGGAGGAATCATCAACCAGTTCTATGATCTGGAAAAAGACCATATCGTAAAACCTTTCCGGACCAGAATTCAGAGTTTCATCAAACAGAAATATTTCCTCTATGCTTATCTGGCTTTAAGTGTGATATCTCTTGGAGTGGCCTGGATGATTTCACACCGGGTATTTGTTTTCTTCCTTGTTTATCAGTTTTTTATGTGGCTTTACAGTCATAAACTCAGCAGGATTCTTATTCTCAACAACCTCACTTTTGTAAGCCTTACCCTCTATCCTTTTTTCGGAATGATGGTGTATTACGAAACTTTTTCCTGGAAAGTACTGCTGATGGCCGTTTTTCTTTTTCTGATCCTCTTATGCATTGATATCGTTAAAGATATGCTTACCAAAAGCGTCGACAGGACGTTTGGCTATACCACGATTCCCAATTATTTCAAAAACAGAACCACGAGGATTATTATTATTTCCCTTTTGCTCATCACCATGGCCGTGTCTGTGAAGATCATTCTTAAAACCGGAATTTCAGGCTTTATGGCCTATTATTTTGCCGGTGGACTTTTTGTAATGATCCTTTGTATTTATCTGCTCCTGAACTTTTCCAGAAGACGGATCTTTCTTACCCTCAATATTTTAAGATTCTGGGTCTTTGCCGGAATTATTGCCATGCTTCTGAACGGTATTGAAGGCAAATTATAGAAAAAAATTCTTTAAATAAACTGAGGTATTCCTTACCTTTGCAAAACTAAATTTAATAAAAAGGAATGCCCATTTTTAACGATACTAAAGTTGCATTTGCAGACAAGTCTGATGCACAATTGAAAAAGGCGTACTGGATGTTTAAAATGATTGAACAGCCTGCTCTTACCAGCCTTGGAACTTCTGTCCTTAATTTTACCGTACATCATAACTTTCCTTTCGTTACCGGAATTGTTAAAAACACCTTGTTTGAACAGTTTTGTGGCGGCGAGACCCGTGAAGAAAGTATGAAAGTGGTAAAACAGCTTTTCAAAAGAGGGGTAGGAAGTATTTTCGACTATTCCATTGAAGGAAAAGAAGATGAGGAAACCTTTGACGCAGTATGCAGAGAGATCAAGGATATCGTGAAATTTTCTGTGGGAAATCCGGCAATTCCTTTTATTGTTTTTAAGCCTACGGCATTTGGAAGAATAGACCTGTATGAAGCTGTTGGTAAAAATGCGGAACTTACTTCCAGCCAGAAAGAAGAATGGGAAAGAGTAGTCCGAAGATTTGATGAAGTATGCAGCCTGTGCCATGAAAACGATAAAAAAGTAATGGTAGACGCAGAAGAAACCTGGATGCAGGATGCGGCAGACCATCTTTGTGAAGAGATGATGGAAAAGTACAATCAGGAAAAGCCGATTGTATGGAATACCATCCAGATGTACAGAACCGGAAGACTGGAGTATATGGAGCAGCATCTTCAGAGATCCAGAGAAAAGAACTATTTCATCGGGTATAAAATTGTTCGTGGAGCTTATATGGAAAAAGAAAGAGCCAGAGCAGCTGAGAAAGGATATGCAGACCCTATTCAGCCCAATAAAGAAGCTTCTGATAAAAACTACAATGCCGGAATTGACTTTGTAATGAATCATTTGGATAAAGTTTCTGCCTTCTTTGGAACCCATAACGAGATCTCTTCAGAGCTGGTTATGGATAAAATGAAATCCAAATCCCTTGAAAACGGAAATCCACACGTCTATTTCGGACAGCTTTACGGGATGAGCGATAATATTACCTTCTACCTGTCCGATAAAGGCTATAATGTAGCCAAATACCTTCCGTATGGCCCTGTAAAGGATGTAGTCCCGTATCTTACGAGAAGAGCCCGGGAAAATACCTCTGTAGCCGGACAAACCGGAAGAGAATTAGGCCTTATCCAAAAAGAGCTTGAAAGAAGAAAAAGATCATAAGATCATATTCAGATATTACTAAACCCGCAGTTTTTCTGCGGGTTATTTTTTTTGTTTTTATTGATCACAAAGTCTAAAAATATTAAATATCATTCACATCTGTACTTTTGCAACTGACCGTCTTAGATTTGTAGTATGTATTGTGTTTAATAAATATTGTTGAATTTATATTAAAAAAAATAAATATTTATTGCATATTTGGTTATAATTTTATATTTTTGGTTAGATCATAAAAAACTGATACATGAATACTTCATCTTTTGGCCCTGTTAAAAGGCAATTTCAATATCAAATGTCTATAATACCATTCATAAGAAGCAATAGTATATCGGTTGTTTTAGATTTCATTTCAGTTCAGGCAGAAATAATTAAAATCCGTCAGGACGAACTTCAAAAACGACAAACTAAATAAAGCAATAGCTTTAGTTTTCTTCTTCAAATATTTTTTTACCTGGTTATGTTCTTAGCCAGGTTTTTTATGGCTCAAAACTTTCAAATTTTCCATTTTCATAGAACAAAACAATACGTTTTATTTTATTGGTCTGGTTACCAATAGATTGCGCAATGATTTGTTCAGCAGAATTTTCTAATCGCTGAGAATCGGATAAAATTTCCGAAGCTGTATTTGTGTACGCTATAAACGATTCTCCGGGCCTTGGTTTTGAAGGCTCAGCAGAGACTTCAGCAGGATCTGAATCTTCATCGCTGCTCATCATCGTAAAGAGGTCGGGTAGCGGAGTAGGCTTTGGCTGATGATCATCTTTTTCTTCCGGAATGATATCAGTCTCCGGAAGTTCGGATTTCAACATTTCACCTTCTCCGGTAATCAGCCAGTCCCAAAGGATTTCAGGAAAACGGGATTTTATTTTTATGATAAATTCCAGAGACGGTTTATTCCTTCCGGAAGTAATGTGCGAAATGGAAGAACGCTGTACGTCGATCTCATCCGCAAACTCAGATGGGGTAAAAGCAGAATACTCGATCACTTTGGAAATTCTCTCGTTTAAACTCATAAAAATAAGCTTTTAATTATGTTACAAATGTAAATAAATAAGATTACAAATGCAAATTACAAAAGTAAATAATTGAATCCATTAATGATATACAAATGTAAATATCGTGTATTGATCAAATAATCAATATATTACATAAATATGTTAGCTGATTTTATGAATTAACTGAAGTAAATTACAATTTCCAATGATAAATCTCTGTTTTGGTTAACGGTTTCTTTGCAGATCTGGGCAATGAGTTGGTTTTTAACCTTATTTAATATTGTAAACTATATAAACTATTAATTATCAATAAAATACGATATCATAGTATAAATCTATAAACTTATTGAATTACACCGGATATTGGCCTAAATTCATGCATTTCGAGCAGTATACAAAAGTAAATTAAACGTATTATATACTGTTTATCAATGATTTAAGCTTAAATAAACAGGTTAGTAACTATATTTGATCGGGTAAATGACCAAAAATCATTTTTTTGTGAAACACAAGTGTGATAAATCTTATTTTTATAAGGAAAATTATGTAATTAATCATAATTTACATATGTATATAGATTAAAATAATGAAGTTATCCACAAGACAAATGTTTAATAAATTTACCGGTAATTGATAAAAAAAGGCTGTTTACAAACTTAAAGTTAGTTTACTAATATTATTGAGATAATAAATGTAAATATCTGAAAATTAGCATTTTAATATCCATTGTTTTAATTATTCGCAATCCACAATTTTATCCACAGACAAAATGGCAGTCAGTGGCGTTTAGTTCATTTACATATGTTAATTTTAGTTTTCAGTCAAAAATGAGTAAATTTGACTCTTGTAAACAACTTCATTATGAACTTTGAACAAATCTATATTCCCAATCCTGATTTCTCAAATCGCTATATTTCCCCCGAAAAATTATTTTCTTATCTACAGACGAATCTCAGCAGTTATATTCAGGAGATCGGAAGGTCTTATCTGGATAAGCCGATTTACCGTTTAAGCATCGGTTCCGGAAATATTCATGTTCTCGCCTGGTCGCAGATGCACGGAAATGAATCCAACGCTACCCACGCCATGCTGGACCTTTTACAGACTTTGGATAAAGTTCCTGAAATGAAAGATGAACTTTTCAGTAAGATCAGTCTCGATTTTATAGTGATGCTCAATCCGGACGGTTCCGAAAGATGGACCAGGTTAAATGCTTCGGATATTGACCTGAACAGGGATTTTCACAACGAAGCCAGTACGGAGATTAAATTTCTTAAAAATGCAGTTGCCGGAAAAAAATATGATTATGCACTCAATCTTCATGAGCAGCGTACGATTTTTACCACAGATGGAATTCATCCTGCCACTCTTTCTTTTTTGGCTCCTTCGGAAAACGTTGAACGTACGGTAACGGAAAACAGAAAAAAATGCATGGCGGTAATAGCCAGGGTATACGATCATCTAAAGCAATGGATTCCTGACCAGATCGGAAGATATTCAGATGAATTTTATCCTACTTCTACGGGAGATAATTTTATCAAGGCCGGAATGCCGACTATTTTATTTGAAGGCGGACATTTTGTAGACGATTATCAGAGAAAGGGAACCAGGAAATATTATACCATAGCTTTATATTATGCTTTAAAGGCCATTAGTGAACTGAATTCCGATACCGAAGGCTGGGAAAAATACCTTGAAATTCCGGAAAACAGAGAAACCCACTACGATATCATCTACCGAAATGTAAAGCTGAATACCGAACATGAATGTATTTTGGATGTGGCGGTTCAGTACAGGGAAATTATTGAAGAGGGTAAGGATGAAATTTCTTTCGTCCCTTTTGTAATGGAAGTGGGTGATGTGAAAAAAAGAAAAGGCTGGCTGGAAATAGACTGCACAGGAAAAAGATTTGTCGCAGAAACCAAATACCCGAAACTGGATGCCCCGGTGGAATTTACAATAGAAGACTAATACAGGTCCAATAATTATCGTACTAACCTTATCGGGTTTTATCAGTGAGCATAAAAAACGTCCTTAAAAAAATTTGAGGACGTTTTTTCGTATATTCCAGAAACAATTAGTTAACCACCTTGATTCCGTTGGCAACAAATCTGATCTCTTCTTTAGGTTTGGTAATCGCATCAATCTCTTCCTGAGGTTTTTTAGCATCTTCGGCATAATGTTTCTGCTCATCCACAGAAGTTATTTTTCTCTCTGCATTTCCTTCCAGAACAACATTTTTTCCTTTTAAAGCAGTAGGAACAAAGAAAGCATAATCCTTCATTTTTACAAAAAACTGAGAATCATCTTCCGTCTGGATCGTAAGCCAGCAACCTTTTTTCTCACATACATCAGTAACCTTTCCTTTGATGGCTACATTCTCTACTTTCTTATTATCTTTTTTAAGCTTTTTACTTAATTTTTCTACGGAAATTGCTTTAGATTCGGAAGAAGAAGCAACTCCCGCTCCATAAGCATCTCCAACAACAGCATTTCCTGCCGGTGGGCCGAATTTTTTCTGTGAAGTCTCCTGTGCAAAAGCCAAAGTGGAAACACTTACAGCTGCCGCAAATAATATAGCCTTGAATTTCATTTTTAATATTTTTTTCAAAAGTACTAATTAAAATCGAATAAAATAAGGATAAAAAGTTGATAAAAAACAGGTCATTTGCTAATTTAAAAACAAATTTAAAAATCAATAACATATTTGTTTATATTTGACGCCTATACTTAACTATGCAGAAAAAACTGAAACTTTGGGACGCCATTATGCTGGTAATGGGATCTATGATCGGAAGTGGGATCTTTATCGTAAGTTCGGATATGATGCGGAACCTGGGGTCCGGATTCTGGCTTGTTGCCGTTTGGATTCTTACCGGGATCATGACAGTAGCGGCTGCGATAAGCTATGGTGAGCTTTCAGCACTGTTTCCGAAAGCCGGAGGACAGTACACTTACCTGAAGGAGATCTTCGGAAAAAAAATGGGCTTTCTGTATGGATGGGGACTTTTTACCGTGATACAAACCGGAACAATTGCTGCAGTAGCGATGGCTTTCGGGAAATTCACCGCCTATCTGATTCCCTCACTCAATGATGCAGCTCCCATTTTTCAGAGTGGAGAATTTAAAATCACCTGGATACAGATTCTGGCAATAGCCGTTATCCTTCTTCTGACCTATATCAATACCAGAGGTGTTGAGAGCGGGAAACTGCTTCAGAATATATTTACAGGATCTAAAATTATTGCTTTGGCAGGATTGATTGCAGCCGGATTTTTACTGGTGGACATCTCCCGTTTATCCGAAAATTTCAGTCTTGGCATGGAAGCTTTCAGCAATCTGAAAAAAGATCTTAGTGGTAACTTTCTGAAAGAAGGCTGGGAATCTATTGGCGGAATGACCCTTTTAGGAGGGATAGCTGCTGCCATGGTAGGTTCTGTTTTCAGTTCCGTAGCCTGGGAAAGTGTAACCTTTGTTTCCGGAGAGATTGAAAACCCTAAGAAAAATGTCGTGAAAGCAATGATTTACGGAACTTCTGCGGTAATGATCCTTTATCTGGCGGTTAATTTCGTTTATCTGAATGCGCTGGACAGAGATGGTATCGCCTTCGCAGCCAATGACAGGGTAGCGGTAGCAGCATCACAGCATATTTTCGGAAGTGCCGGAACGGTAATTATTGCTTTACTGGTGATGGTTTCTACTTTTGGATGTGATAACGGACTGATTCTGGCAGGGGCGAGGGTATTTCAGACGATGGCAAAAGACGGAATGTTCTTTAAAGCTGCAGTTAAAAACAATAAGAATGAAGTGCCGGCCAATGCTTTATGGATGCAGGGAGTATGGGCTTCATTATTATGCCTCAGCGGGCAGTACGGCAACCTGCTGGATATGATTTCTTTTGTGATTGTACTATTTTATATGATCACCGTTTTTGGTGTTATTTATTTAAGAATCAAAAAACCGGAACTGGAAAGACCTTACAGAACATGGCTGTATCCGGTTACTCCTGTTATCTATCTGTTAATTGGTACAGGATTCTGCGTACTTCTTCTTATTTATAAACAGCAATATACCTGGCCGGGATTCCTGATGGTGTTGCTGGGGCTTCCGGTATACTATTTTATCAACCGGAAAAATCAACCGGAAGAACAATAAAAACTTAACAATATTATATAGGGCTTTTCAATCGTTTGGAGAGCCTTTTTGATCATTATCATCATAGCCTCCAGCCTCGATCTTTCATCTTCCATCATTATGGCAGCAATATTTTTAAAATCTTATAACAATTATTTAGCGAAAATGTGTATTTTGGTATTTCGTTTTACGTAAACCAGACCATGGAGTAAAAATTAAGAAGCTGATTATGGATACACCAAATTACAGAATGCCTTTTGTGCCATCTACATTAATGACAGAAGGCGGAAGCATTGATACATGCGATATGGGTGAAAGCATTGCCCACAATATCATGCTGATGATCACCACTAAAAAAGGCGAAAACCGATACGATGAAAACTATGGAAACGATGTTTGGAACCTGGAATTCGATAATGGGGTTACCAGCGCCGTTTGGGAAAATGTTTTTGTTAAAAGTCTGAGAAGACAGATTCTGGAGTATGAGCCCCGGATTGTACAGCCACAGATTGATGCTCATATACAATTTGTAGAGCACAGCTACGATACCAAAGAACATACGGAAATCAAAAAGAAAGTCAGAATTGCCATTAATGCCAAAATGGAGGAAACAGGAGAACGTTTCAGCTTTTCTACAGAATTATTCTTGAGTCCGATGTCTATTGACTAAATCTTTTAACCACCACAAAACTTATGAACTTAGATCAAAATATATATTCCAAAGAATCTGTAAAGGCCAGGATGCTTCAGAATGCCACCAAAGTATGGGGCCTGAAAAGTCCTCAGTCGCTGGACCCTTTTGTAAAACTACTGATTGACGCATTCAGTACAGAAGTTTTTAAAGCGAATAACGAAATTCAGACCGTGAATGCCAGGATTCTGGAAAAGCTGGCCAAACTTCTGACGCCTTCTATTTATACCCATCCGATTCCGGCTCATGCTGTTGCTTATACCCAACCTTATGAATCGACGGAGATTCTTCTGGAGCATTCAGAGTTTTTCTTTCGTAAGCAGATGACTTCTACCGTAAAATCGGAGTCAGATAAACAGCTTAACATTCCTTTCACTCCAATAGGAAATGTACGGATCAATAAAGCACAGACCGCCGTAATGTTCGTAGGGAATACCTGCTACAGCGTGGATGAAAGACTGAATAAAGTTCCTGTAGCAAGATTTACCGGAAGACCGGAAGATTACAGAAAGGTAACGATAGGAGTGGATGTTTCTAAATACACCAGCGAAAATTTCCCTAAATACCTGAGTGTATTCTGCTCAAATCCTGCTTTTGAACACCTTGATTTTGTCTATAAGCTTCTGCCTTATATTACTGTTACCAGCAACGGAAACCCGTTATTTGTAAGAGAAGGATTAAGCTATCTGTCCAATAATCAGACTGATGGATATGAGCAGATGTTCAAGGAACAGTCTATCCGTAATAAAGTTATTGAGGATATAAAAAGTATTTACCGTCATAAATTCATTGAGATCACGGGAATTTCAAGCAGCCTGTTTTCAGAACCCGGAAAACTTCCGCAGAACCTTGATTTTCTGGCTGCAAAAGAAGATATTAAAAAACAGATCGGTGATAAGCGTTATCTGTGGCTGACTTTCGAGTTTCCACCACAGTTTTCGGCGGAAATCCTTGATAACTTCTCATTTGTGATGAATGCCTTTCCTATCTATAACAGAGGTTGGAAAAAAACAGAATACAGCCTTGATATTATGGGAAACAACATCCCTCTGGTTACAGATGAAGGAGAACATTTCCTGTATGTAGATGAGGTACAGGACGGAGACGGAAGACGGTATACGGAAATCCCTTTTACCCCTGCGGACGACCTTAAAAAAGGCCTTTATACCGTAAGAAAAGGAGGAATGGAAAGATTTACCAGCAGAAATGCCGTCGATATGATTGCCAATGTACTGGAACTTACGAGAGATGAAATTGCTGCATTTTCACTTTTAAACAGAGATAACGTAAAAGGCGTTCTGAGTGAAATGTCTGACAAGATGAAATCAATGGTGCAGAAAGTGAACAACGCCAAAAGAAACATCAGACAGGAACTAAACTATGTGATTATGGAGCCCGTTGAAAAAACAGACCATACCTATGCTTCGTTCTGGATTACCCACTGTACCCTGGCTAACCATATGCGGTCCGGAACTGAACTTTCTAACCAGCTGAAATCCCAGACCGTGATCCTGCTTACCGAAACCATCGGTGGTTCTGAAGAACAGAAAGGAACAGACAGCATTCAGGCTTATAAGTATGCCCTGACGACAAGAGACAAGATCATCTCCTTGGAAGATGTGAAAAACTACTGCCGGATGATCCTCAAAGACGAAATAAAAGAAGTGCGGGTAAGAAGAGGAACCATGATCAGTAACAGACCCAAAGAAGGTTTCGTAAGAACAGTGGAAGTTGAGATTATTCCACAGAATTATTCATTTTACGGAAGAGCCTACTGGGAAAATATGGCCAACATACTCAGAAACCAGATCATTGCAAAAGCGATAGACGGAATCGAATATGTTGTGAAAATAACGAATGAAGACACCGACTACCAGGATATATAAACCTAAACCGAAAAAAATATGAGAAAGATTATCGTACTTGCCATGGCTCTGACCTTTACATCAGTAAGCGTCATAAGCTGTAAGAAAGACCTCAGTACACTGGGCAAATCAGTATTGGATGTGGGCGGAACAGAAAATGCTAATGCTATTATTGATTTCAACAACAATTTCTTAGACTCTTATAAAAGTTCTTCAAAGCATGTTGAGTCCATCCTTAAATATGCCGATGCAGCTGTAGCAAAGTCAAAAGGAGAAAATGTACTGCTCATGCCTCTGGTTATGAGTTCTATGGATCACAGCATTTCCAAAATTAAGGCGATTCCTTCAGGTTTCGATAAAGATAAAGCGGCTATAGAAGCAGATTTTAATACTTACAAAACTAAAAAAGAAAGTATAGGAAAGAAATTTGAGGAATTGCAGTCTTACATGAATTCCGAAGACTATAAAGATGATAAAGGAGCCAAAGCCGAAACCATAAAAAAAGATCTTGAAACCGAAGCTCAGGCTTTCTTTACTGCCGGAGAAAATGTTGTGGCGAAGATAAAGCCGGCAACAGATGCAGCAGAAGAGGTCGTGCTTAAAGACCACCCGATGAAGGAATACATTATTTCATCAAAAGGAGTGATGAATTCTCTGGATTCTGTTCTGGATGTTCTGGATAAGCAGTACGCAGGGAAATTTGATGAAGCTGAAGCCCAGAAAAAATACGATGAACTGGCCAAAGCTGCTGAAGCCAATGCAAAACTTGATTTCAATGTTAAAGACCCGCAGTATTCTTACAAAAAATCACAGTTTGAATACTTTAATAAAAGCGCTTCCGGATTTTTGGATAACTACAGAAAGCTGATCCGTGATTCCAAAGGAACCGGAAAAATATCTGATAGCGATATCCAGCAGATCGATTCCTCTTACGAATCAGTGTTGAATGCTTATAATACATTCGTGAAATAAAAATTTTATGAATTCATAAAAGTAAAAGACTGTCTCTAAAAAAGGCAGTCTTTTTTTGTTTTTAAGAGGAACTAAACAGTTTCCCACAGATCTCTCAGATGCCACGAATGCTAACGGTCGCTTCATCAAAATCAACAGAGTTGATTCTCACTTTGCCACCTGAAATCTGCGGTCTCCGAAATCAACCTTTGCGTTTGCAAAAAATAAATTGAACCATTAAGATACTTGAGGAATTAAGATTATTAAGAAAAATCAAATAGATTTTTGCTAAAGTCTTAAAATTAAAAATTCTGATTTAAATTTAATTCTCGCAGGTTTGTTTCCCACAGATCTCTCAGAAACCACCAATGCTAACGGTCGCTTCATCAAAATCAACGAAGTTGATTCCCACTTGGCCACCTGAAATGTGCAGTCTCCGAAATCAACCTTTACGTTTCCAAAAAATAAGTTGAACCATTAAGATACTTGAGGAATTAAGATTATTAAGAAAAATCAAATAGATTTTTTAATAAGGTCTTAAAATTAAAAAATCCGATTTAAATTTAATTCTTGCAGATTTGTTTCCCACAGATCTCTCAGAAGCCACGAATGCTAACGGCCGCTTCATCAAAATTAACGGAGTTGATTCTCACTTTGCCACCTGAAATGTGCGGTTTCCGAAATCAACCTTTGCGTTTGCAAAAAACTTGGAACCATTAAGATACTTGAAATTTATTAAGAAAAATTAGATAGATTTTTAAGGTCTTGAAAAGTAAAACTTATCATACCGGATTAAATATTGAACAAATCATACCGTTTTATTTCAGAAACCAATAAATAACTTTCACTTAAAAATAAAATAATAGAGTAGTTATATTAATTTAAAAATCCTCAACAGAAAATTTAACTAAAGTTTAAATTTTTTCTAACATTTTTGTACTCCTTATCATTCATAAAATTGTATAAAATTCCGTAATTTTGCACATCGTGATTTTCAGGTAGAATCACTCCAAATTATGAGTAAATCAACAGAATATATAGAAGTTTACGGTGCCCGTGAACACAATCTGAAAAACATTAACGTCAAAATTCCACGCAATGAACTGGTTGTTATTACCGGACTTTCAGGAAGCGGAAAATCATCACTGGCTTTTGACACCATCTTTGCCGAAGGGCAACGCCGGTATATTGAGACCTTTTCTGCCTATGCCCGTCAGTTCCTGGGAGGACTGGAAAGACCGGATGTAGACAAGATTGAAGGGCTTTCACCGGTGATTGCAATTGAGCAGAAAACAACCAATAAAAACCCCCGTTCAACGGTGGGAACGGTTACTGAGCTTTATGACTTTTTACGTCTCTTGTATGCCAGAGTTTCCGATGCTTATTCCCTGACTACGGGAAAAAAGCTGGTAAGCTATACCGAAGATCAGATCCTTGAAACCATCAAAGAAAATTATAAAAGCGAAAAAATAATGCTTTTAGCTCCGGTAGTGCGGTCAAGAAAAGGACATTACCACGAGCTTTTTGTACAGATGGCCAAAAAAGGATACGGACAGGCAAGAATTGATGGTGAACTGCAGGATATTGAATACGATCTGAAACTGGACCGTTACAAAACCCACGACATCGACATTGTGATTGACCGATGGATTATCGGGGAAAATGCTTCAGAAGGCAGAATGGAAAAATCGCTCCGGACTGCAATGGAAATGGGTGAGGGCATCATCGGAATCCAGAAACTGGGAAGCACTGATATTGAGTATTTCTCCAAAAACCTGATGGATGCCGAAACCGGACATTCACTGGCTTTGCCGGAACCGAACACCTTCTCTTTCAACTCTCCGAAAGGAAGCTGCCCGGACTGTAAAGGATTAGGAACGATCAAAAAAATCAATACCGACTACTTTGTAGAAAACCCTAAGCTTTCCATTAATCAGGGAGGACTTCTGCCGCTGGAAGATATCAAATCGAACAAATGGATTCTGTCACAAATTAAAAATATCCTTGAAATCTTTGGATTGGGAATGACAACGCCTATGCAGGATATCCCTGAAGAAGCACTGGATTATATTTACAACGGATGCCATAAAGAGTTCAATAAAGACCTTAAATATGCAGGAATTACCAAAAAAATAAAGATCAGTTTTGATGGATTGATTTCTTTTATGGAAGAAATCATTGATGAAAGGGAATCCTATGAAGCGGTATTGCTGGAAAGGCATTTTACGACGGAAGAAACCTGTCCCGTTTGTCATGGAACCCGTTTGCAGCCTGCGAGCTTAAGCTTTAAAATAGACGGAAAAAATATTGCTGAGGTGAATGCATTAAGTCTTGCTGATTTGAAGGAATGGCTGGCTGATGTAAAAGATAAGTTTTCAGAAAAAAATAAGATCATTGCCCACGAGATCTTAAAAGAAATAGAAACCAGGCTTCAGTTTCTGCTGGATGTCGGCCTGGATTATCTGAGTCTGAGCAGAAGCTCCAAAACCCTTTCCGGAGGTGAGTCCCAGAGGATTCGTCTGGCTACGCAGATCGGTTCTCAGCTCGTTAATGTACTTTATATCTTGGATGAACCAAGTATCGGGCTTCACCAGAGAGATAATGAAAGACTGATTAATTCCCTGAAAAACCTCAGAGATATCGGAAACTCCGTATTGGTGGTTGAACATGATAAAGACATGATCCTTGAAGCCGATGAGGTACTGGACATCGGGCCGAGAGCCGGAAAATTCGGAGGCGAAATCCTCTGGCAGGGAAAACCAAAAGATCTGTTAAAGGCTGATACCATTACGGCACAGTATATCAATGGGAAAAGAAAAATTGAGATTCCTGCTGAAAGAAGAGCCGGAAGCGGAAAAAATATAATATTAAAAGGAGCTACAGGAAACAACCTGAAAAATGTGACCTTAGATATTCCTTTGGGAAAGCTGGTGGTGGTAACCGGAATTTCAGGAAGCGGAAAATCTTCCCTGATCAACGGAACATTGTATCCTATCCTGAATAAACATTTCTACAGAGCCGTTCAGGAACCCCTTCCGTATAAAAAAATCGAAGGACTTGAGCATATTGACAAAATTGTAGATGTAGACCAGACGCCGATCGGAAGAACACCGCGTTCCAATCCTGCTACCTATACAGGAATGTTTACCGATATCAGAAACCTTTTTGCAGAGCTTCCGGAAAGTAAAATCCGTGGTTATAAGCCGGGACGATTCTCTTTCAATGTAAAAGGCGGAAGATGCGAAACATGCCAGGGAGGCGGACTGAAAGTCATTGAAATGAATTTCCTTCCGGATGTATATGTACACTGTGAAACCTGTAACGGAAAACGTTTCAACAGGGAAACACTGGAAGTTCGTTATAAAGGAAAATCTATTTCCGATGTTCTGGATATGACGATTGATGAAGCAGTTGATTTCTTCCAGCCGATTCCGAAGATCTTTGCCAAGGTAAAAACTTTACAGGATGTAGGTCTGGGATATATCACCCTGGGACAGCAGTCGACCACCCTTTCAGGAGGAGAGGCCCAGCGTATTAAACTGGCAACAGAGCTTTCAAAAAGACAAACCGGAAATACATTATACATTCTTGATGAACCTACAACCGGACTCCATTTTGAAGATGTGAAAATCCTCATGGATGCCATTAATCAGCTGGTGGAATTAGGAAATTCATTCATCATTATTGAGCATAATATGGATGTCATCAAGCTGGCAGATCATATCATCGATGTAGGTCCTGAAGGCGGTAAACATGGCGGACAGATCGTAGCCCAGGGTACCCCCGAAGAAATTGTGAAGTCTAAGAAGAGTCTGACAGGGAAATTCCTTAAGAGAGAATTATAGAAAATAAAAAAAGAATCTGCCCTTAGAAAGCAGATTCTTTTTTTATTCAGTTACGGAATTACAGAGAAGAGATATAAACTTCTATTTTGGTTCCGTCATAATTAAAAGTTCCGTCTTCAGCATTACGCTTGCCAAGAACCCATTTCATATCGGCCGGGACGGACCATGCTGTTCCCAGCTTAAATCCGTTAACGGATCTTATTTCTGCTCCGTTGCCGGTACTGATGGCAGAATGGAACCAGGTTTTATCCTTCACCCGGTAAAAGCCTATGGCCTTGCCTTTAGGAATAATCGAATAGCCATCCCATTTTTCTCCGGCAGGATAGTTGAATTTTTTCAGCCAGCCCTGTCCGCTGTACATCGTAAGCTCATCGGGAGTAATAGAAGCTCCCAGCATATACATCGCATAGCCAACAGCATCATGACAGATCCCTTTGTTGTAATTGATGATATCATCGCTGCCTTCGATAAGAGAATTTCCGATCCTTGTCTTGTTAATAGAATCCATTTGCCCGGTATGGGCTCCCTGGGGTGTAATAATTTTCATATTTATTTGAAGTGATTGTTAGGTGCTTTAAAGATAAGAAATAAAAATCAAATCAATTTTCAGCCTTCAGTAGGGTGTTGAAATCCTGTAGTTTTCAGGGAAATCTGCAAATAATGAAAATTTTAAATATTAAATTATAATAATTATTACTGAAATTCGTTCTAATTTTAACAAACATAAAATTAAAACAGTATGAAAAATTTAAAAAAACTGACTAAAACAGATTTGAAAAACGTGTATGGAGGGCAGCCTAAGATCTACTGCTTCTATTGTGAAAGATACAATAAAACGATTTGCAGTGAAATTCATCTCTCCCAATGTCCATAAAAAATAAACCGCTTTATATAAGGCGGTTTTTTATTGGCTTGTGCAGACCTATAGTTTCAAAAACTTATTTTAAAACAAACATTATGGAGCTTTCTGCGCGGGAGATATTTTTCCACTTCTTACCCTACATTTTTCATAAAAAAACTTCTGCAATAACAAAAAATCAATACATTTGATCAGATAAAAAATTTCCGTGGATCCTATCCTCAATGTAGTTGTCCGTTCCCTGTGCGTTTACCTTTTTATGGTGATCGCAATACGGCTTTTTGGGAAAAATCAGCTGTCACAGCTTAATGCAGGAGATGTTGTCTTGCTGCTTCTTATTTCCAATGCCGTTCAGAATGCGATGGTAGGACCCGATACTTCCCTGCAGGGCGGGCTGATTGCTGCTCTTGTTCTTTTTATAGCCAACTTTATACTGAAACGCCTGATGTTTACCCACCATAAGTTTGAAACCTTTATGGAAGAAGATCCCGTGATCCTGATCAAAGACGGAATTGTGGATCAGGTGG
This sequence comes from Chryseobacterium sp., assembly GCA_031277615.1. GTDB lineage: Bacteria > Bacteroidota > Bacteroidia > Flavobacteriales > Weeksellaceae > Chryseobacterium. The sequence continues at coordinate 230,118 of JAITMC010000026.1, forward strand.
CTTTAAACAGGGTAAAGATCACGCCTGACGAGCTTGAAGAAGCCATCCGTGAACATGGGGTAGAAGATATAAAAAATGTAAAGCTGTCCATTCTGGAAGTCGATGGAAATATCAGTGTAATTTCTCAGGATGAAAGCCAAAAGCAGACCCACTATTCAAGAATCAAAAGAAAAAATAAAAGAAAATACCATTAAAAACAGATGAATTACGAATTACGAGAAATGCTTCCCGCTGATGAAGCGAAAGTACTGGAAATTTTCAGACAGGGAGTAGACGGCGGTATCGCCACCTTTGAAACAGAAGTTCCGACTGCCGAAGCCTGGAATATGGAACACTTCAACGACTGCCGCTGGGTACTGGAAAACGAAACCAATGAAGTAGTAGGCTGGTGTGCCCTAAGGCCGGTAAGCAAAAGAGAGTGTTTCAAGGGAGTGGCTGAAGTGATCATTTATTTCGACCGTAATTACCAGGGGAAAGGTCTGGGTTCGGTTCTGTTGAAAAAACTGATTCTTGACAGTGAAAACCACGGATTCTGGACTTTGCAGGCCAATATCTTTCCCGAAAATGAGGCTTCCATCAGATTTCACCAGAAAAACGGCTTCAGAACAGTAGGGGTAAGAAAAAAAATAGGCAGACTCAACGGACAGTGGAAAGACCTGGTCATGATGGAGAAAAGAAGCGAACTGTTGTGATGAAATAAGACTCCGGATAATTTCACAATTATTTTAATCCTTCAAACAATCGGCATTACTATTGAAAAGTAAAAGCATATTCCAGAAAATAAAGTAACTTTTTAACTGTTAAATCTTGTTATTTTTTAATCATAATAAAACTTTGGCATTAACATTGATATTTTTCACTACGAAATTTGAAAAAGTGAGAAAATGAAAGGTCTGATTAAATTGGCTGGAGTAGCGACAGTGGTGCTGATGTTTACCTCCTGCGTCGTTCACGAACACCACGCCAGAAGAGTTCCGCCGGGACATGCCAAAAAAATGTACGGAGGCAGCGCAAGGTACTATGCACCGGGACATGTGAAAAAAAGAGTGTATTATTATGACAACGGCAGAGGTCATGGTCATAAACACAAAGGCCACAGGCATCACAGAGATTGAGAAAAAATAAAAAAGCCCTGATCATTCAGGGCTTTTGATGTATATTATAGTCTGGATTTTTTAGGATTAAGGAAGGTATTGAAGATCATGACCTCCTGTCCGAATTGCTTTTCAATCCGCTCAGCGATATTCACCAGCTCGCTCTTGATGAAATCGTCCCTGAAATCTTCATTGTCAAACATCAGAAGAAGATTGTAATTCTTACCCTCATCAATATAATCACTGTGCACTTCCGATAAGATATACTTGTTTACATCCATCAGATTTTCCGCCATCAGGACCAGGGTTTCATCAATATAATTTTCCCATTCTTCAATATTGTTTTTCGTACAGTGGAAAGTTATACTTAATAGGCTCATATTTTATGAATTTTTAAGATTTTGTGGATAAATTCTAGGGCAAAAATCGGTAAAAATTTCGTAAATTAGCCCGTTAATAAAAATTGGAAATAAATAATTTTCAGACGCACAGCTAAAGGTCTGACTGTCATTATAATAAAATTTGTTTATGCAAAAAGAAGGAGAAAGACTGATTCCTATCAACATTGTTGATGAAATGAAGTCATCTTATATCGATTATTCGATGTCCGTTATCGTGTCAAGAGCACTTCCGGATGTAAGAGATGGCTTGAAACCCGTTCATAGAAGAGTACTTTATGGTATGTATGGATTAGGGGTTTTTTCTAATAGAAAATACTTAAAATCTGCGAGAATTGTTGGGGACGTTTTGGGTAAATATCACCCGCACGGAGACTCTTCTGTATACGATGCAATGGTGAGAATGGCTCAGGACTGGAGTTTACGCTACCCTCAGGTAGACGGACAGGGTAACTTCGGTTCCATGGACGGTGATCCGCCTGCAGCAATGCGTTACACCGAAGCAAGACTTAAAAAAATCTCTGATGAGGTTCTGGCCGATCTTGATAAGGAAACCGTTGATTTTCAGAATAACTTCGACGACAGCTTGCAGGAACCTACCGTTCTTCCTACCAAAGTTCCGAACCTTCTGGTAAACGGTACTTCAGGAATTGCAGTAGGGATGGCTACCAATATGGCGCCCCACAACCTGTCTGAATCAATCAACGCAATCTGTGCATACATCGATAATAAAGAAATTACAATCGATGAATTGATGCAGCATATCACGGCTCCTGATTTTCCGACCGGAGGAATTATCTACGGTTATGACGGGGTAAGAGATGCTTTCCATACCGGAAGAGGAAGAGTAGTACTGAGAGCGAAAGTAAATTTCGAGGAAATCGGAAACAGAAACGCAATCATCGTTACAGAAGTTCCTTATCAGGTAAATAAAGCGGATATGATTGCCAGAACAGCTGAGCTTGTTAAAGATGATAAAATTCTGGGTATTCATGAGATCAGGGACGAATCGGACAGAAACGGACTGCGTGTGGTTTATGAACTTAAAAACGATGCGATCCCGAACGTTGTCCTGAACCTTTTATATAAATATACGGCGCTTCAGACCTCTTTCAGTGTCAACAATATTGCTTTGGTCAATGGTAGACCTGAGCAGCTGAACCTGAAAGATATCATCCATCATTTCGTAGAGCACAGACATGATGTGATTGTAAGAAGAACGAAATTTGAGCTTAGAAAAGCAAAAGAAAGAGCGCACATCCTTGAAGGTTTCATGAAAGTAATCGGAACCCAGGATGCATTAGACAGAGCTATTTCTATCATTCGTCACAGCGCCAATCCTCAGGCTGCGAAAGAAGGCCTGATTGAGGCATTTGAGCTTTCTGATATTCAGGCACAGGCCATCCTTGATCTGAGACTGGCACGTCTTACAGGAATGGAGCTTGATAAGATCCGTGACGAATATGATGCGATCATGAAAGAAATCCTGAATCTGGAAGATATTTTAGCGAATGAAACCAGAAGATTCCAGATCATTAAAGATGAGCTGATCGAGATCAAAGAAAAATACGGTGATGAAAGAAGAACGGAAATCGACTATTCCGGAGGTGAAATGTCTATCGAAGACATCATCCCGAATGAAGCGGTAGTTCTTACCATTTCACATGCGGGATACATCAAGAGAACTTCCCTTTCGGAATATAAAATCCAAAGCAGAGGTGGAGTTGGAAATAAAGCGGCAACTACAAGAGATTCCGACTTCCTGGAATATATTGTTTCCGCAACCAACCACCAATATATGCTGTTCTTTACAGAAAAAGGAAGATGTTACTGGTTAAGGGTATTCGAAATTCCTGAAGGTTCCAAAACAGCCAAAGGAAGAGCGGTACAGAACCTGATCAATATTGAACCGGATGACAAGATCAAAGCATACATCAGAACCAACAACCTTAAAGATGCTGAATATGTAAACCAGATGAGCGTAGTAATGGTCACTAAAAACGGAACCATTAAGAAAACATCACTGGAAGCCTATTCAAGACCGAGAGTAAACGGGGTGAATGCTATTGAGATCAGAGATAATGACCAGTTGTTAGGCGCTTACTTAACGAACGGAGCTTCTCAGATCATGATCGCTACCAAAAACGGTAAGTGTATCCGTTTCCCGGAAGAAAAAGTAAGAGAAGTAGGAAGAGGATCTATCGGGGTACGTGGTATTGCCATGGATGATAATGATGAGGCTATTGGTATGATTGTTGTGAATGATGTGGAAAAAGAAACCGTTCTTGTGGTATCCGAAAAAGGATACGGGAAGAGAACAGCAGTGGAAGATTACAGAATTACCAACAGAGGAGGAAAAGGAGTTATCACCCTTAACATTACCGAAAAAACAGGAAATCTGATTGCTATTCAGAATGTGACAGACGAAGACGGATTGATGATCATCAATAAGTCCGGGGTTGCCATCAGAATGGGTATGGATGAAATGAGGGTAATGGGAAGAAATACCCAGGGTGTGAAGCTCATCAACCTTAAGAAAAATGACGAAATTGCAGCTATTGCAAAAGTAGCCATGGATAAAGATGTGGAAGAAGATGAAGAAGAAGACGGTGAAAATGCCGGAGAACCTGTAGAAGGAACAGGAAATCTTTTTGATAACCTTGAAAACGATATAGAACCTCAGTCCGACAATGAAACACCGGCAGAGGGAAATGAGAATTCTGATTCTGAAGAATAAATTGTACAATTAATATAATATAGTTATTATGAAGAAACTCATTTTAGGTATTGCTATCATTGCCTCTGCGTTCGTGTTCGGGCAGAAAGGCGATGTAAATGCCCAGCTGCAGGCAGCCAATAAAGCTGCGATGGATGCGTACAACGCAAAAAACTATACCGTTGCTGCTCCTAAGTTCATGGAAGTATACAACTTACTGAAAGGAAACGGGCAGGATGACAAGATTTATATGTATTATGCAGGACTTAGCCATGCTTTGGCCAACAATAATGATGAAGCCATCAGAATTTATACAGATCTTGTTAATTCCGGATTTACGGGGATTCAGACAACCTATACTGCTAAAGAAAAAAAGACAGGGAATGTAGTGCCTTTGGATAAAACAACCTGGGAGCTGATGAAGAAAAATTCTGACTATTCAGATTTTAAAACAGAGCAGACTCCAAGTGTAGAGCCGGAATTGTATGAAACGCTGACCACCCTTCTTCTGAATGCTAAAAAACCTACCGAGGCTTTAGCGATCATTGAAAAAGGATTGGCAAAATATCCAAATAATGCAAAACTGAAAGATGCTCAGGGAACAGCTTATTTTGCATCCGGAAACACTGAAAAATTTGTTTCTACCCTTAAGGAGCAATTGGCTAAAAACCCTAACGATCCTACCAACTGGTACAATCTGGGCGTAATGCAGTCTAAAGATCCTGCCACTACAGAAGATGCCATTGCATCATTCAAAAAAGCAATCGAGCTTAAGCCTGATATGAATAATGCTCACCAGAACCTTGTTTACACGGTGATTGGTGATGACTCCAAAACAGTAGATCAGATTAATGCTTTGAGAAAAGACAAGCCGGAAGAAGCGACAAAGCTTATCGATGCAAGAAGAGAAAGATTTGCTAAAGCATTACCATATGCTGAAGCATGGTACAAAGCTGCACCTGATAATATTGAAGCCGTTACTGCCCTGAAAGAAATCTATGTGGTAACTAAAAATATGGACAAGGTAAAAGAAATGAAAGCTAAAGAAACAGAACTGGCTGCCAAAGCAAAACAGTAATCCTTTAGCCTGAATATACAGCAACCCGGAACAGAAATGTTCCGGGTTTTTTATTGAAAAAGCAGACCAATGTAAGTAAAGCTGTCTCAGCAGATAAACAGTTCCCTTTTACGGCTGTTAGAAACATCCATCATCCATCTTCTGTCACCAGCCTTTCCAGATAAGAAATTCCTGAAAATCAACCTCCGCTTATTCCAGAGATTATCGTCAAATTTCACCCTTAAAATTCTCTGCAATTCCGTATCTTTGAGAAAAATTTTTACAAAATGATTGAGTGGAAAACCGCCAAAGAATACGACGATATTACATACAAAAAATGTAATGGAGTGGCAAGAATTGCTTTCAACAGACCGGAAGTACGCAATGCTTTCAGACCTAAAACAACATCCGAGCTTTACGATGCCTTTTATGATGCTTCAGAAGATCCTTCCATAGGAGTAGTCCTGCTTTCAGGAGAAGGACCGAGCCCGAAAGACGGAGGCTGGGCTTTCTGCAGTGGAGGAGACCAGAAGGCAAGAGGTCATCAGGGGTATGTTGGAGAAGATGGAAGACACCGTCTGAATATTCTTGAAGTTCAGCGGTTGATCCGTTTCATGCCGAAAGTGGTGATTGCCGTTGTTCCGGGATGGGCTGTTGGCGGAGGACATTCACTTCATGTGGTTTGCGATCTTACCTTAGCAAGTAAGGAACACGCAATTTTCAAACAGACGGATGCAGATGTTACAAGCTTTGACGGAGGATATGGTTCTGCCTATCTTGCTAAAATGGTGGGCCAGAAAAAAGCCCGTGAAATTTTCTTTTTAGGACGAAACTACTCAGCACAGGAAGCATTGGATATGGGAATGGTGAATGCCGTGATTCCTCATGCAGAGCTGGAAGATACCGCGTATGAATGGGCTCAGGAAATCCTTGCCAAATCACCTACGTCTATCAGAATGCTGAAGTTTGCCATGAACCTTACAGACGATGGAATGGTCGGGCAGCAGGTTTTCGCAGGAGAAGCTACCCGTTTGGCGTATATGACGGCAGAAGCTCAGGAAGGAAGAAATGCATTCCTTGAAAAAAGAAAACCAAACTTCGGGGAAGATCAGTGGATCTCATAACATTGTTGATGGGTAATATTTCATTACCTGTTACCCATTGCTCATTACTTATAAATTTATGACTGACTGGATAAAAGCCGCAAGGCTAAGAACTTTACCGCTTTCCCTAAGCGGAATAATTATGGGAGCTTTCATCGCAAAATGGAGGCTTTACAGAGAAGGAGGAACCTGGGACTGGAAAATTTTTGCTTTAGCCCTTCTGGTAACCCTTCTGTATCAGATTTTATCAAACTATGCCAATGATTATGGAGACGGAGTAAAAGGTACCGATGCCAAAAGAATTAATGAAGCAGAAGCAAGGGCAGTAGCCTCCGGAAAAATTACGGCTAAACAGATGAAAAATGCGGTGATTATTTTCTCGGCATTGTCTTTTATAGCCACAGTGGCGTTATTATACGTCGCTTTCATTCCGGAATATATGAACGAGTTCTATATCTTCATCGGATTAGGAATAGCCTGTATTCTGGCAGCGATCGGATATACGATAGGTAAAAAACCTTATGGCTACATGGGATTGGGAGATATTTTCGTATTTGTCTTTTTCGGGCTTGTTTCCGTTTGCGGAAGCTATTTCCTGTTTACCAAAACCTTCAGCTGGGATATGCTGTTGCCGGGGACAGCTGTAGGAATGATGAGTATGGCGGTTCTCAACCTGAATAATATGCGGGATATTGAAAGCGACCGTTTATCAGGAAAAAACAGCTTTGCTCTGAGAATCGGATTTAAAAATGCGATGATCTATGAAATGATCCTTTTACAGCTTCCATTGGTGCTGATTCTTATTTTTTTAGGAGTCAACGGATTTATACGAACTCAGAATTACTATGCGTTTATCGTGATGATCTTGTTGTTTCCTTTTGCCAAGCTCAGAAAAAGCATTATGTCCGTAAAAGAGCCGAAGGAATTAGACCAATATCTGAAGCAGGTGGGTATCATGACGTTTGTAATGGCTGTTCTTACAGCGGCCGGACTTAATTTATTCAACTAAATTTTAAAATATTATATCATGAGTTCTACTGTGTATGTTGAAGCGCAAATGCTTATCAGGAAACCGGTTGAAGATGTATTCGAAGCATTCATCAACCCTGAAGTGACCACTAATTTCTGGTTTACCAAATCTACCGGAAAATTGGAAGAAGGAAAAACCGTTACCTGGGAATGGGAAATGTATAACGTACAATCTGAGGTGAAAACCCTTCAGATCATCCCGAATCAGCTCATCAAAACGATCTGGGGCGAGCCTTCAACAAACGTAGACTATGAGTTTAAAACCATGGAAAATGGAACTCTTGTGGTGATTAAAAGCTATGGATTCAGCCAGACGGGTGAAGAGTTGCTAAGACAGGTTAATGACAGTACAGGCGGTTTTACTACGGTTTTAGACGGCTGCAAAGCTTACCTGGAGCATGGAATCAATCTGAGACTTATAGAAGATAAGTTTCCGTCGAAATAGATAGCGTGAAGACTGCTTTAAAGATAACTTCCTGTCTGTCTGTTGTTTTAGCTTTATTCTTTATTTATTATTTAATAAAAGAGCTGGGCAAGGGCATGTCAGTTTTTGAAATTGATATTATTCCTGCTTTCATTACTCTGATTATTATTTCCAATGCTGTTTCAGGTATTTATGTATTAGTCGGAAAATTACGGGTAATGAGAGAGCTATTGATTCTTCAGGTTTTAATAATAATACCCACATGCCTGTTGCTGTATGAGTTTTTTTTAAAACCACCAATGGGATGTTCTTAAATTAAAAAAAGATGGTTCTTCCACTGAAGTGATGAATCATCTTTTTTCTAAAATTTTAAAACTAAATTTAAAATGAAAATACAATTCTTAGGACAAAACTGTTTTTTGTTCACCTACAAAGACAAAACAATTCTGAGCGACCCTTTTTACAACTATAAAAAAGCGGAGTCAGGCTTTGATATTGCCGCTCAGAAAATAGATTACATCCTGCTGACCCATGCTCATGGTGATCATATTGCAGATGTGGAGGAGGTACTTCAGCATCATCCTGAAGCAACCATTATTGCGGTGCCGGAAATCTGTGATTATTTCAAAACAGCAAAAAATACAGATGATGTCAACCTCGGAGGGTCGGCAAAAATCGACGATCTCAAAATTTCAATGGTACCGGCCCACCATACGAGTTCTTTTCCGGATGGAAGCTATGGGGGCGTTCCTGTAGGCTATATCTTCAGGCTGCCTGAGGGTAAAAATATTTATCTGGCCGGAGATACCGGTGTTATGGCTGATATGGAGCTGTTCCCAAGACTTTTCGGGAATATTGATCTTTCTATCCTTCCAATCGGAAGCCATTATACAATGTGCCCGAGAAAAGCCGCTTTTGCAGCAGCAGAACTGTTGAAAACTCCAAAAGTAATCGGATGCCACTTCGATACTTTTCCAGCCATTGAAATCAACCATGAAAGTGCACTGAAGCATTTTGCTGATAAAAATGTGGAACTGGTACTGCCTGAACTGGGAGAGGAGTTCGTGTTTTAATGAAAGGAATCAGAAGTAATTTGAAAATTAAAAAAAAGAAATAATGCTGAAGGTATTAAAAACAAAAAAAGATAATTATCCAATTACCTCTCTCCTGAATTTAAAGCAAAAAAAAATGGCAAGCTACCTAAATCACACCGCTACAACCGATTACCTTTGCTGCGTTCCCACCCTGGAGGATTCTCAGGAGCTGGTTGTTTAGGACTTGCCGTTGCAAAGGTAGGAATAATTTATAAACTTCAAAACTTTATTACAGAAAATTAGTCGAAAAAATGCAGTGGTAGAGCTAAAATGCTGACATTTAAGGGAATAATTTTTCAACTTTTTTCTAAAAAATTAAATATGACGAAAAGTCCATCAACACTAGGAATTTTACTTTTTATCGCTACAATGATCATCTTTTTTGTAGCCTATTTCTTCTTTTCAGGAGTTAACTATTTTGACACTTCTCTGAAAATCAATGCTTTCGTTCTTCCGCTTTTGTATGCAGGAGGAGCCTTCTGGTCCGTAAAAACATTCTGGAACCAAAACAGAGTGGTGAAATTTAAGGACGCCTTCAAAAGAGCTTTCGTTCCGATGTTTATCGGAGGAATTCTTTCCATTTTTTCTATTTATGCCTTTCTGAACTTTGTAGATCCCGATGCCAAAAAGCTGCTGAACTACCAATATGTGCAGCGGCAGAAGACCGAACTGGATACGGAATATCAGTCGGCCAGGAAGATCCTGAAGCATCAGAAAGATATAGACGAGCTGGATCAGAAATATAAAGAAAGGCTTCCCAGCTTCTCTCCCGAAGCCGTAAAAGGAAAAGATATGCTTACTGCAAGTCATTTTTCAGGATATTTTGCCGCAATTCTTATATTTTACGTAGTTTTGTCGCTGTTTTTCGGAGCGTTCTTCAGAACAAGAACTGTTTACCAGGAACCAACAATCGAAGAATAATTTTATTAAAATTAAATGAATTTATCTATAGTTATTCCGTTACTTAACGAAGAAGCCTCTCTGGAAGAGCTTTTTTCAAGAATTGATAAGGTCTGCAGAACCGCAGCACTGTCTTATGAGATCTGGTTTGTAGACGACGGAAGTACAGATTTATCGTGGAGCATTATTGAAAATCTGAAAATACAGCACCCACAGATCCACGGCATTAAATTTTCCCGAAACTACGGAAAATCTCAGGCGCTTCATGCTGCCTTTGAAAGAGCAAACGGAGATGTAGTGATTACCATGGATGCTGACCTTCAGGACTTTCCGGAAGAAATTCCTGAGCTTTATAAAATGGTGATTGAAGACAATTACGATATTGTTTCAGGATGGAAAAAGAAGCGTTTTGACAATGTGATGACCAAAAATGTCCCGTCTAAGCTGTTCAACGCTGCGGCCAGAAAAGTTTCAGGAGTATATCTTCACGATTTCAACTGTGGTCTGAAAGCCTATAAAAAACAGGTGGTAAAATCTATTGATGTATACGGAGATATGCACCGCTATATTCCGGTGCTGGCTGCCAATGCGGGATTCAGAAGAATTACTGAAAAAGAGGTTCGGCACCAGGCAAGACCATACGGAACTTCAAAATTCGGAACCGAGAGATTCATCAGAGGTTTTCTGGATCTGGTAACCCTTTGGTTTGTAAGTCGTTTCGGAGGAAGGCCAATGCACTTCTTCGGAGCGGTAGGAACCTTAATGTTCATCGTAGGATTTCTTTCGGCTTTGTGGCTGGGAATTTCAAAACTGATTGATGTGGCACGGGGAATCTACGGACATCTGATCACCAATAATCCGTGGTTTTATATTGCTCTGACCATGATGCTGATGGGAACGCTGCTTTTTGTAGCCGGATTCCTGGGAGAAATGATTATCAGAACCAACAGGGAGCATAAGAACTACAATATTGATGAAGTGATTTGATATAGTTCAATATAAATCATTAATACATAGATACTCTTAAAAGGCCAATGCTTTTTAAGGGTATTTTTTTTGATTTCATCAATTCCTTTTCCGATATTCGTAATGATGAAAAGTAATAACCCCATGGAAAGTATTAAAATTGAAATCAGAGATCTTGTAGACATCGATTCTATCGCAGAAGAATATAATATTTCTAAAAAAGAACTGATCTCGTTTCACAACCGGAACTGTGCGCTGCATGAGCTGTTGCCGGAAAGTCTTCCCAAATACATCAGCAGCATTTATATTCCGGTAGAAAAATATACCCAATGGAAAGAGAAGCAGCTGCCGGCTTCCCGGATTGACAGGCCCGGAATATCAGAAAAGCTTACTTATGGGGTTCTGATTAACCAGAAATCGTCGGAATTACAGATAAGTTATCTTATTGACATCCATCGGTTTGCTGAGCATAAAGCTTCGGTTTACAGGCAAAAATTGGAAGTCAATAACCATGATGTGGAATTTATGGTTGAAAAACTCATGGAGACGGCAGGAGAAGCTTTATATCCGATCCACCTTTCGCTTGACAGAAAAGGAAAACCGGATGCGATAGAAAACGGGGAAGATATCCAGGCTCGCTGGAAAGAAACCTTCCGCCCAAAAATTAAGCAGTATTATGAAGGCGAAGTGACCGACGGACTTATTTCCCAGATTGATCATTTTTATGATACCATAAAAAACGGTTTGGGAAGTTTACAGCGTAATATTTTTTATCCGGTATTTTTTCTGCCGGTCTACGATTCATATCCCGATCATGAAAAAAAGGAACGTCTGGATTTTTATTTTCCTTCGTTTGGAGAAACGGTTTCCTATGATGCTGTTTTCTCTCTTCAGAAAACATTTACAGAAAAGGGGAGGATGCTTGTCCGGATCAAAGGGGAGCAGTATTATGAGGAGATAAGCCTGGATGAAGACAAAGGAAAAATTGATCTTGTTTATCAGCTGGATAAAGAAACCCGGAACATATTTTCAGTTACCGGATCATTGTCCACTTTCTATGATAATCAGGAAGTTAAAATTGATATTGAAATATACCGCCAGGAAGCTTATATTTGATTAAATAATTATTTCACCCGTAAAAGAATTGTATGAGCAGATAAAAACTCCGTAAACAAAAATAGAAAACACACAAAATAATGAAAGAAAAACATTTGGTTTGCCAGGGAGCCATCTGTAAGTGCCAGTTCGGAACAGCTCCGGACAAACTTATGGTAAAAACCCAGAGCAAACGCTATATCAACGATCAGACGGGCAGCGATAAACTGATGGCTACCCATAGAGACATTGGAACAACTTTTGAGAAAAATACTTTCGGGAACTGTGCAAAAATGAATAACAATCCCTGCAAACCCAGCGTTACCCAATGGGATGGTTACTATGAAAATATTACTGTAGAAGACAATGACGGAAAAGCCCTTCTGGAAGATAGTAAAGCTACCTGTGCCGTGAGCGGAACTTCCAGCATCGAAATTATATTTCATGGGCAGACTGCGGAACCCATGCAGCAGAATGTGGAAAATGCAAGGCCCGAAGTTATGACACAGCTGCTGCCTGTGGAAGAAATCAAAAAGAATGGCTACTATTATAATTATAATGGTACATACGAAGGTAATATTAAAGGACAAAAAGAGGGAGCTGAAAACGATGTATATGCCTGTAAAGGAAAAGGTAAGGAAAATGGTAGGTTTGTTGATGCAAAAAAATTAAAAATTACACATGATGATTTTTGTTGGGCAGCAGGAATAATAAAATTGGAATCGGGTAATAATGATTATGAAGAGTTGAACTGTATTAGTAATACAGCTTTAAACCGAGCAGAAAATAAAAAAATTAATTTAAGGATTTTATTAGAAAAAGGAGAGCCTGTTGGGACAAATAGGTATATTCCTTATTCTACTGTACCTAAAAAAAATAAAAAACAATTGGAAGATTCGGAAAATACTTCTTATGCTAATAATACTCGTAAAGCATTAATAAATGCTTTAAATGAAGGACATGATAATTCTTATTCTGCTGAATTATGGGATGGTGATGATTTTCTTGTATGGGGAGCTGGTGAGATTAACCCTTATGGTAAAATATCTAATGCAAAATTTAGAGAATATGCATTTATAAAAATTCCTCTAAATATTTATGAAAAATATAAAAATGCTGTAGTAGAAAAATATGGAGAAAATATATCTTATGTTGATGATGGCAATCATACGAAAATGTCTGAAAGTAATCAACAGCACACTCATTATACTACAGCTAAAGGAGCGAAAAAAATTAGATATTCTATACCCCAGTCAGTGTTTCTCCGTAAAGAAAACTGGATTAATGGATACTTCTATTATGATACAAAACAAACTAAAAGTGAAGGGCTGGTTGCAACCACTACTTATGGCAGAACAATCTTCTGGAAACTACAAAAGAAATGAAGAAAAATATAATTTTTATTCTGGTTATACTATTTACCCATTTATTAAATGCTCAAAAAAAGATGTATTCTTTGAGTGAATCAAATGAGGTGAAAAAATTGATTATATCTGAAAAAAATGTTCTGTATATCAGTAAAACGGATACAATAATTTATAAATTAAATAAAACTTCAACAGGTTTAGAGGTAAGCAATGCCCATTTTTCCTTTTCTATTTCTTTTAAAAATCAAAACCAGATCGAAATATTACCCTTTCATCTGATGATCAGGACGAATGCGGAGTTGTATGAATATCTCAAAATTAGTATTTTGGAAAAGAACGAAATCCAGAAAATAGGGATGCTGTTTTATCCTGTTAATAGATTTTATGATGACTGTTGTTTATATTTTAATCATGATATTTTCATCAATGACTGGGATAAAGATATGTATGCATCAAATTTTAAAGTTTTCTCTGTTTTGCAGTTTGACGGAGAAAAAAATATTTTAAAAGGAATTTATCAGTATAAAGGTAATATCCTGAGTAAGATCAGCTATTATAAAGATAATGAAGATGTTGAATTCTATAAGGAAGAACTGGTAAAAACTACTTTAAAATATAATCTGTATCATTTTCGCTATTCCGCAATAAATGAAAAATATATAATAAGAGGAAGTCATTTCAGAAATAAAGTTAACAGAGTAGTAAAGGCAATTTATAAGGAGGAGAATATGTCTGATGGTGATAAATCGAATACGGAAATACTAAATTATCCTTATCCAAAGGTTGAAATGATCAATGAATAAAAAAAGGATCAGAAAGCAGTAGAAATAAAATAGATAATTAGGGATTAGAACTATGAGAATTATTTACGCTATACTATTTTCGATATTCATTTATCCACAGTATAAATTTGATAAAGCCAATATTGAAGATTTTACAGTAAATGGAAATACAATAGTCTTTCCAAAAGACAAAATAAAATGTCTGGAAAAAAAAATTGGGAAAACTTAAATCAGTTGAACACAATGAAACGGTTCCCTTTAGGAATGCTGGGGGGAGAAATGGTTGAAAATGATAATATTTCAATGTATTCAACGGCTAAAGAATTTTGCATATGGTATATTGATTTTGAAAAGAGCCATTTAATTTTAAAGTATAAAGGGAAATATAGCTTTTCATCCAGCACAACTATTGATGATTTTAAAAAGATATTTCCCAAATCTTATGGTTTACCATCGTATATCCCGGGAACTCCATCTGAAAATGCGGTTGGATTTACGATCATAGTCAGGAGAAAAAAACAGAAGGCGTATCTTAATTTTGCATTTTATTATAATCATCTGGCTTCTGTATCAGTATCAGATTCATATACGCGTATAATAAATTGAAGATTAGGGGAAGGATATTTTTGCAATGTTTACAGCAGGAGAAAGTATATTTTGGAAATTAACACTTAATAAATTGCTTAAATAAAAAATGATGTACTTAAGAAAAATTATAAAATATCTTTTCATATTCCTAATACAGCCTTTATTAGGGCAGCCTTATCATAATTTGGCTATTGCTGAAGACTATCAGGTTAAAGAAGTCCTGAAAGAAGATAGCGTTCTGAAAGAAAAGTATACTGAAACATTTTATTACATCTATGCTTATCATTCTTCAAAAGAAAACGTAAAAGTATATACTGCAAGCTCTGCAGATGAAAATCATCATTTTGAATGGACAAGTTATGTAATTAAACAAACAGAAAAAAATAAATTATCACTTGAGATAGTAGCGTCAGATCAGGAATCCCGCAAACTGAATATCAGTTTCTTGGATGTAAATCAATCGGTCAGTATTGATATAAGCACATTTTTTCTTAACCAGTCGTATTATGCTTATTTAAAAAAAGAATTGTTGAATAATAAAAATATAAGCGAATTAATAGATCTGATTGATGAGTTTTTACAGGAGGATATTTTTAAATTGGAGCATCTGAAGTATTTTAGTTCAAAGAATAAATATAGAAACAAAGATTTCAGAATTTTAAATGCAAAAATGACTACCATAAATTCTCAAAACGATAATATCAGTTGTGATTGGTCAATAGCTTATTCCTATAAAAATGGAATTTTATTTTCCGTAGAACAAAAGAATAAAGATGAAACAAGATATACGAAAAAATTAATCAATAACAGAAACGGTTTACTTTCCTACGCACTATACAGGCAGATCGATGAAAGATTTTCTGACGATCAAAAAATAACCTTTGATACAAAACAAAATACATATTCTGAAATAGGAACCTATACTCAGACAGCAAGTAATAAAGCAACCGATTATAAAAAAACAATACGTAAAAGTATAAATTCCTCATTAATGAAAATGGAATTGGACAAAGATGAAATTATTCAAATAATTCAAAAACTGAAATAGGTTTATCCATGAAGAAAATATTGTATTATCTATTGATTTATCTGACGTTTTGTTGCTGTAAAAGTAATAAAACAAGTTTGATTGAAAAGACACATACTGTTTTTCCTCCGTCAACGTACGCCATTAATGAAAAAAGCTGTAAGCAGGCAATAAAAGGTTTTACCGGAAAATATAGCGTAAATCTTTCCCGATTTTATATTTCAGACAACGGAACAACTTTTAATAAAAAAGACAGCGTCTCAATAGTTAAGCCTTTTTACACACAAATAAACGCTTATGGAAATTGTTTTCCGGAAGAATCTTATGGAAATTTATTGTTAGTATATAACCATCATGATACTACAACGAAAGTTTATAGAAATGCTTTATATACAGATGAGCCTAATGTATTTCAGGAGATTATTCCCGATAAGAAGGGCTTTATTATTTCAGCAGAAAGAGGCAATTCTTCCAAAGTAATCTCAAAAGTAAAAATATCTTATAAATCAGGGTTTTTACATGTGGATGCTATTAATATTGAGTCATCAGGTTTTCATCAGTATAGTAAGAAATACAACTTTAATCATTTAAAGTTAGAACGGTATTCTGTAAAAATGATAGATTCTTTACAAAGAATTAATGAAATGAGATAAGATAATCGTAACCAGATCATAACACTATTTATTATTAATTTCCTATAATATTCAATAAATTAAAATTTATATTGAAATATATCAGCAGGAATCTTATCTTTGATATACCAAATCAAAAAAAATATTAATAAGCATGTACTTCAAAACTCCTGAAGTCCTTTTCGGACCTGAATTGTTCTACCTTAATCCTGCGCCATCCGATGGATCAGGAAATTACTTCTACAGAAGATAATCCGTTTCAAAAATTTATTCTTTACCATAGGGTAAGGGAAAATATATTTTTATAACACTACAGGAACATTGGAAATAAGTACGTTAAACACAAAAAAGCGATGAGTGAAAAACATTTGGTTTGCCAGGGTGCTATCTGTAAGTGCCAGTTCGGAACAGCTCCGGACAAACTTATGGTAAAAACCCAGAGCAAACGGTATATCAACGATAAAGAAGGTAGCGATAAACTCATGGCTACTCATGTGGATATTGGGGCAACTTTCGAGAAAAATACTTTCGGAAGCTGTGCAAAAATGAATAACAATCCCTGTACGCCCAGCGTTACCCAATGGGAGGGCTACTATGAAAATATTACCGTAGAAGATAATGGCGGGAAAGCTCTTCAGGAAGACAGTAAGGCTACCTGTGCCGTGAGCGGAACTCCCAGCATAGAAATTATATTTCATGGGCAGACTGCAGAACCCATGCAGCAGAATGTGGAAAATGCAAGGCCCGAAGTTGTGGCCCAGCTGCTACCTGTGGAAGAAGATAATACCGAATATATTTATTACACAAAAGAAGGGCTTTATCTGGGCGGTATAGAAAAAAGTGCCAAAATATATATTGCTACCCAGGAAGAATATGATAAGGTGAAAGCAGATAAAAAATGGTCAGGAATCAATATTGAAAAGAGCCTGTTAAAAGAGAAAGAAGCCGCGATCACCAATGAAAAATTTGTTGAGAAAGCCTCTACCATATATGGTGAAAGTTCGGCGTACAGAGGAAATATTGAGATGGAAGCAGAACTTGAATCAGAAATGCTTGCCATAGCATGTGTTCATAAAATAAACAAAGTGGCTTACGGGGTCAACAGCAAACAGGCTGTCTTATTCAGAAATACAAAAATTGCAGAACGAAATGAAACGAAGAAGCAGCTGGCTGTAGCAGCGATCATCCGTTCTTTAACCACCGATGAAGATCCGAGTAACGGAGCGACTATGTGGGATGGTGCCGAACAGGCCGCTTTTCCTGCCAGTGACGACAGATATTCAACAGGGAAATTTGAAATCCATATGAATACCATGGGATGGACGATTTCTGATGCCCATCATACCAAATGGCAGACAGGAGTGGAAAGGCTGGGAGCAACCTTTAATGCCCCCAAAGAAAAATATACCCCGGGAAAAAATCCTAACAATAAGTATGCAACCGAAGGAACGATTGCCCTGGAATCAAGAGCGGTATTTTTAGGAACGATCTTTTGGAAAGAATTAAAAACAAGAAAAAAGAAACCCGCCGAAAAAAAACAACCTACTGAAAAAAAGAAACCCAATGGAAAGAAGAAATAACTTGTATTTTTTTATCGTATTCTTTTTTTATCTCGGCTGTAAATCCCAGAAACAGGATTACAAAGTAATTCATACCGGAAATAAAGAGCTGCAGGCAACCTATTATTTTCATCCTGATCATACGGAATATGCCCGGTCATACGGCAACTCGGTTCAGAATGATTCTTTAACGTTCAGCAGGGATAAAAATAACCTGATGGTAAAAGAGTTCAATTACGACGGAAAACAGAAAAAAAGAACCGCCGGCGGAAGTATTCAGTATGTGGACTATTATACGAAGCTCTCCGATATTATTGTGTCTGGCAATCCTTTATCCATAGATGAAGTTCCGGTGACGAATTTCAACTTTACGAAAAAAGATGCAGAAATGGAAGATATCATTAAGGAGAACTGTAAACCGACAAAAGAGGGCTACAGCGGATGTGACTTTAGTTTTCCAAAAAGCAATGTACCTCCGTATCTGCCGGAAAGCGCAACCATAACCTCTGCCCAGGTAAAAAAAGGTAAAGACGGACTGGAAGAAATTGAATTGCAGGGTAAATATGACGGCAAAATGTTTCATTATAAGAGAAACTATTATTACGACAATAAAAGGATTACGAAAATCATTACTTCCGTCAAAGATAACAGTTCTGCAGATTCTTATGAAGATACTTATTCTGTAAAGAATTAGATGATATAGGCAATGAATGGAGATAATCAGTATTTTTATTGAAAGTTGACATTCAGTATTTAAAAATAAAAACAACAGATGAAAACTAATTAAAACTGAATTATTATGGTTATTACAGGAGATACACGCCCAATTGCCGGTACAAGCTGTACGTACGCCTTATCTTCGGGAGGTAAAAAAATAACCCCGAAAGAGTGGAGGATAGAATATGGCGGTAAAGTATTGGCCACCAGTACCAGCGGATCCTTTAAATTCAATATTAACCTGGCAGGAAAAACTGTCAGGCTTGCTGCTGTTACCCTACAAAATGGGAAACAGACCATTTATTCCACCGATCTTACCATTCTTGCCGAACGCCCTAAAATAGTGTCCGTAGAATGGCAGGACTCTAACGGAAAAGCCATAGGAAAGCGTAAAGTAGGCTATCTGGATAAAATCAAACTCAGCATAAAAACATCCAATATCCCGAAAGGTGATACCCTCAAAATATCGGTATATGAAGATGATACTACCGGAGACCGAGCTATGGGAACCTATACAAGCAGTGCCGTGAATGAAAGAGGATATGCATTTCTGTATTTCAATCAGCTGAGTTTATATCAGACAAAACTCAACAATTCAGACTGGGTAGATGAAGGTGAACACGAATACTATGTAAAAATAGTTTATAAAAACCATATAGATCAGGCAGAAGAAAAAACACAGCTGGTTATAGAAAACGAACTGAAAAAACATATCGATCAGCCAAAACCTGCGAATAATCCTGTAGTTGTCGGAAAAAATGAAGCTCCGGCAAGGACTAAAAAAAGAGCTGTTAACTTTACTTTTGGAGTGTTCTTAGATGGAACGCTCAATAATATGTATAATACAGAGCTTAGAAAAAAAGCAGAGGGACAGAAACAATCCGATACAACAGGTCTTAATAGAATGATATTAGCAGGCGCTGTATATAAAGAACATGGAGATGCTAAAGATCAGGAAAGTAGTTATGAAAATGATTTGTCGAATCCAGCCATTTTATTTAAAAAATATAGAGAAAATAAAGGTAATAAATTATTTAAAGTTTATACAGAAGGAATAGGGACTAACTCAGCTCCAAGTGCCCAGGGGGTAGATCTTACCGCTGGAGATTATGAAGATGATGATGTTATGCAGGGGCCTGGTTTTGGAATGGGAAGTGCAGGGATAAAAGACAGAGTACGAAAATGTATCCGGGATGTAAGACAGTTTATCACATCTAATATTTCGCCAACTAATGAAACCGTAGGTACAATAACTTTTGATGTTTTTGGTTTCAGCAGAGGGGCAGCAGCAGCTCGTCATTTCGTCCATGTAGTAACACAGGGAGCTTATAAGCCCAAGGTAACTCATGGAAAAGAGGTTATTTATGCAAGAGATATGTTTGGGTATACCTTAGATCAGTCTTATGCTTATAAAATGATGCCGGCATATGGGTATTTAGGTCAGCTGCTTGATGAAGCAAAGCTTATGGACGAACAGATGAAGGTAGCGATTCGTTTTGTCGGAATTTACGACACTGTACCGCATTATGGGCTTGCACAGTCGAATGATATCAGACAGCTTGGGCTTGATGATGTGAATAAAGCTAACTATGTGGTACACATGGTAGCTGCTGATGAACATCGTGCAAACTTTAGTCTGGTTAATATTTCTTCAGTTGCTAAAACATCTCCTGAAAGCTGTAAAAAAGGAGGTATAGAATTATTTTATCCGGGAGTACATTGTGATGTAGGTGGAGCTTATGAAGAAGGTCGTCCGGATAATCCTAAAAGAATAGATGCCACAATATTTGCAAGCAGTCTTGAACCTTTGCGATCTGAATTAATAAGACAGGGGTGGTTTAAAGAAGGTGAACTGACAATTATTCAGGATCCTTTTTACAGACCTACCATTAATAATTTCCGATTGGAAGGGAACCGGAAAAAAATCAGTAATCAGTACAGCTATATTCCTCTACACATTATGGCGGATTTCTGTAATAAAAAGGGAGTTCCTATTGATACAACGGCTTTATTAGAATTTAAAAACTTTAAAGAAAATTGGATCTCGGGTAATGTTCAGTTTTTGGAAGCCATTAAAGACCGGCTGGAAGACTATTCTTTCAAAGGTGGTAAACCTTTTGTATTTGTTGAGCCCCGTGTTCATGTTGAACCTCCTATTGTATATGCAACAAACAGTCCGGATGCTTCCAGGTATCAGATGGAAAGAAAAATGCGTGAATATGAAGGCCAGGCAAAACTGAATGCAGAAGCTGATAAAAAGAATGAGTGGATCAAATTCCTGCGGAATAATTATCTGCACTGGAATTCAAGATACGGACAAAAAGCCTCCGAAATTCCTGTTCAGAAAGACCATCCTAATATAGAGAATGGAAAACGGAAAAGAATCATATACTAATGAAAATATTATTAATCAATCTGCTGTTTAGCATACTTTTATTACAAAGCTGCAATAAAGGAGAAAAACAAATGAATACAGAAAATAAAAACGACTTTTCATACTCAGTAACATTTTCTGCAGCAACAGGCTTCACTGCAGAAGTACATGAAGGCTATCTTGCCGATGAAAATAAAACGCTTATTTGTGGCGTTCCCAAAGCCGGAGCAATGGAAGGTCCATGGCAGTATGATGGAACAAAAGGTGGTCAGGGAGGAAATATTATTCCAGCCTATATAGATCTCACCTACGTTGCCTATGCGGAGAAAAAATTTTACAGAGTAGAAGGAGCTTTACCGAAAGACAAGATTCTGCAGGAATTTAAAAAAGGATTTTTGATTCAGGATGGACTGGATGAAAACAATAATGCTAAATGGATTCAAGGGACTTATACTGAAATATCCATTGGTGCTGCTCCGGGAGGGGTAATCGTAGTATGGCTTTCCGGTAACCATCACAGAACGGAAATCTGTCGTTTGCAGGCTAAAGAAACAACAGTAGATGTTAATGATTTTTATGATAATCCACATAACAGAACCCAACAGGGGTTCTTTGATGAATTATATAAAATCTCAATTTCTGATGATGTAAAATCTGCAATTGAGAAAAACGGAATTCCCTACGGTTTATGGGATCAATACAGAGAAAAATACAATTATCGCTTCAGACTTCATCCTTACGATGAAAAGGATAGTTTTATTCAGATTTACCGCATTAATTATAATGGAGAATCTGAATATTTAATAGGAGCAAAAGCCGCTGAAGTTTATAAAAATGATGCTGTGCCTTATAATGCTATTTTTATGATGCAGAAATACAGTGCGGAAATAGAATTTAACGACATAGAAATGATGAAAGTCTTTAAAAATCTCAAAGAAAAGCATACCGGAAAACCTATTGATATTGTGTTAGTTCCTTCCTTCATGTATAAAGATATAAAAGTATATGCAGAATGTGACGGTGAAAAGATCCAGCTGGAAAAAGTAAAGATTGTTGAAATCTGGGGAGGATAATCCATATGACAAAATCAACAGCTTTATATCTGTTTTTATTCCTTTCTTTTTTGCACAGCTGTAATAAAGAAAACAAAACTAATACGGGTAGCTTTCCATACTCAGTAACATTTTCAACAGCTACGGGCTATGCATCTGAAGTGCATGAAGGCTATCTTGCGGATGACAAAAGAAAACTTATCTGTGGAGTTCCTAAATCAGGAACTGAAGATGGTCCATGGCAGTATGATGGGACACCGGGTGGCCAGGGAGGTGATATTGCACCTTCCTATCTGAGTTTAACTTATGCATCGTATGCTGAAAAGAAGTTTTATCATGTAGAGGGCGATCTTCCGAAGGAGAAAATTTTAGCTGCTTTTCGAAAAGGATTTAAAATTAAAGGAAATGAAGCTGAAAATGGTGAGGTTCCCTGGGTGGATGGAACATATGATCAGATAACAATTGGGGCTGCACCAGGGGGTGTAGTGGTAGTATGGCTTGCAGGAAATCACCATAGAACAGAAATTTGTCGCTTACAGGCTAAAGAAATTTTTGTAAATAAGGACGAATTCAGGCCCAATCCTAAGCCCGATGAAAATCAGACCCAGTTTTTTGATACAAAATTCAATATTTATGTTCCGGACAGTTTGAAAACCTCAATTGAAAAGAATGGGATCCCCTACGGTTTATGGGACAAATACAGAGAAAAATACAATTACCGTTTCAGACTTCACCCTTATGATGAGAAGGATACTTTTGATCAGATTTACCGTATCAATTATAACGGAGAATCTGAATACTTAATAGGAGCAAAAGCCGCTGAGGTTTATAAAAGTGATGCTATTCCTTATAATGTTACCTTTATGATGCAAAAGTATAATGCAGAGATAGAATTCAATGATACGGAACTGATGAATACCTTTAAAAATCTCAAAGAAAAGCATACCGGAAAACCTATTGATATTGTGTTAGTTCCTTCCTTCATGTATAAAGATATAAAAGTATATGCAGAATGTGACGGTGAAAAGATAGAACTGAAAAAGTTTTTGGTGAAAAGAATCTGGGGAGGGTAATCCATATGACAAAATCAACAGCTTTATATTTATTTTTATTCCTTTCTTTTTTACAGAGTTGTAATAAAGAAAACAAAACTACTACGGGTAACTTTCCATACTCAGTAACATTTTCTGCAGCAACAGGCTTCACTGCGGAAGTACATGACGGCTATCTTGCCGATGAAAAGAAGACGATAATCTCTGGTGTTCCCAAAGCCGGAGCAATGGAAGGTCCATGGCAGTATGATGGAACAAAAGCTGGTCAGGGAGGAAATATTATTCCATCCTACATAGATCTCACCTATGTTGCCTATGCGGAGAAAAAGTTTTACAGAGTAGAAGGAGCTTTACCGAAAGACAAGATTCTTCAGGAATTTAAAAAGGGTTTTTTGATTCAGGATGGACTGGATGAAAATGACCGTGTTAAATGGACTCCCGGGACTTACACTGAAATAGCCATTGGTGCTGCTCCGGGAGGGGTAATCGTAGTATGGCTTTCCGGTAACCATCACAGAACGGAAATCTGTCGTCTCCAGGCTAAAGAAACAACAGTAGACGTTAATGATTTTTATGATAATCCACATAAAAGAACCCAACAGGGGTTTTTTGATGAACTATACAGAATTTCAATTTCTGATGGGATGAAAACAACAATTGAAAAAGATGGAATTCCATATGGCTTGTGGGATCAATACAGGGAAAAATACAATTATCGTTTCAAACTCCAGCCTTACGATAAAAAGGATAATTTTATTCAGATTTACCGCATCAATTATAACGGAGAATCTGAATACTTAATAGGAGCAAAAGCAGCTGAAGTTTATAAAAATGATGCCGTTCCTTATAATGCTATTTTTATGATGCAGAAATACAGTGCGGAAATAGAATTCAATGATACGGAACTGATGAATACCTTTAAAAATCTCAAAGAAAAGCATACCGGTAAACCTATTGATATTGTGTTAGTCCCTTCGTTTATGTATAAAGATATAAAAGTATATGCAGAATGTGATGGTGAAAAGATAGAACTGAAAAAGTTTTTGGTGGAAAGAATCTGGGGAGGATAAAAATTATACAATTCCTACTTAAAATATAACAAAGCATCTGAAAACAGGTGCTTTTTTCATTATATTTGTAGGAAAGCGGATTCAGAATTGAGGTTTCCGCTCTGATGATTGAACTAATAGTAAAATTTAAGTTGGCTAGAATTTTTTTAACATGCTTTACCCTGCTGCTGCTTTCCTCCTGCAAAACTCAGCAAATGGCCGGATCCTGGGAGTTTATAGAAGTTTATCAGGGAATTATTACCAATGTAGATACTCTGAAAAACAAAGAGAACCACTCAAAAGTAGGAACAGGAACCCTGGTTTTCTATAAAAACGGCTCTTTTGATGCGATGGAAAACAAAGGGCATTATCAGAAAAAAAATGAGGTGCTGAAGATGAAATACAGCCAGGATAAAGACACCCTTGTTATGAAAGTTTCTTATATAAGCCACGATTATCTGTTGTTGTCTGATGAAAAAAATCCCCAAACATGGTTCTATAAAAAGAACAGATAATAAACAACATTTGGAGTTGACGATGCATAAAAAGAAATGCCTGAATTGTGGACGGCAGATCTTTGATAAATATTGTGCCAACTGCGGGCAGAAGACAAGCACAGGCAGGATCACATGGCATAGCCTCATCAAAAATGATATTCTCAGCTCCATCTGGCATCTGGATACCCGTTTTCTTGATACTACAAGAGACATCCTGTTTATGCCGGGAAGAACAGCAATTGACTATATTTCAGGGAGAAGGATCCGGTATTATAATTTTCTTTCACTGCTGCTGATACTTTTCAGTTTTAACATTCTGGGGCTTCACTTCTATGAGAAGCTGGCTTCTCCTCAGAACCTTGAAGAAGCTCCGGAAATCAAAAACTTTTTCTCAGAATACTCCAAAGCAATCCTTTTTGTCATCATTCCGATGCTGGCCGTCAATACCTTTTTCCTTTTCAAAAAAATGAAATTGAACATTGCCGAGCATTTTATCATTGGAACAGTAAGCCTTTTAGGAATTTTAATCATATTTTTGTTAAATGATATCGTAAGTCTGATCGGTTTATGGGAACCGGTCGCAAACATTTGTGATATCCTGGATAAGGCTCTGTTTTATTCCTGCATCCTGTTTCCGGCAGTTACCTATTGGAATGCTTTTAAAAATTTATATTCAAAATGGGGATTGCTATGGAGAACAGCAGTGCTTTATGCGCTGATGGCTGGAGAAAGTCTTTTGTTTATTAAATTTTATATAGAATATTTGAAATAAATATGAAAAAAATATGGTACGCGACCCTGCTTATGGTGGTGGTTTCCTGTGGAAAAGTGTCTCCGAAAGGAACAATTGAAAGAAAAGATGTGGAGGTTTCAGAATTTGTCAATCTGGATCTGGAAGGGAAGTTTCGTGTATTTTATGCCAGAGGCCCGAAGAATTTTGTGGAGATAGAAACCTATCCCAATGTGGCTTCCAATCTGGATGTGGATGTAAAAGATAAAACACTTTTCATCAAGGAAAAAAGAGGAACAAAAGGAGTAGATTTTTATAATGTAACCATCTATTCAAAATATAACCTTGAAAAAGTAGCCGTTTCAGACTCTGTAGAAATGAATATTTCCAGTGAAATCAAGACCGATAATTTCAGGTTGAATATGAAAAACAATGCCAGTTTCATGGGATCTGTGAACACGAGAAGAGCAGAAGTGGAAATGCACAACAGAAGCCGTGCGAATTTTCTGGGCCTGTCGAAAGAAGCCGTGATCAAAATTTCAGATACCGCAAGCTTAATCGCTCCTTACTGGAAAATCACCAATCTGAATATCGACTCCAAAAACGGAAACTATGCCGAGGTCAATGTAAAAGATTCATTAAAAGGTCATATCCAAAACACCGCAAAGTTCATTTATTACAACGATCCGATCAGAGCGTTTAAGATTGATAAAACAACCCGTGTGGAAAATAAAAAATTAGAATAGACAGGAAGAGGGATGCAGGGCGATGGATGAATAGATTAAACTACAAATTGATGAGCTTTAAATTTGAGAAATTGGTTATTTGGCAGAAGTCAATGGATTTTGCAGAACGGATTTTTAATTTAACTGTGAATTTTCCAAAGGATGAAATCTTTAGTCTGACATCACAAATAAGAAGGGCATCTGATTCTATTGCTCTTAATATTTCCGAAGGAAGTATTTTGCAGTCGAATAAGGAATTTAAAAAATTTCTGAGCTATTCTATCCGTTCTCTGGGTGAAACTGTAACATGCCTGTATAAAGCAAAAAACAGAAAATATATGGTAGAAAAAGAATTTGATGAAATGTATAAAGAATGTTATCATTTAATGAATCAGATTATAGCGTTCAGAAATCAACTTAAAGATTAACTAAATAAAGATTAACTAAATATCCGAGGCCTTTTAAAAATAAAATAGTAAACAAAAGCTGAGAGTTTGAATTGGGGAATCAATAAACACCCATCATCCATCCTCCAGCTTCCAAACTTTAAATACAAATATGACAACAACAGAAAAAGCGAAGCTTTGGTTAAGCGATACATTCGATAAAGAAACGAGAGATGCCGTACAACTCCTGATTGACAGCAATTCTCCGGATCTGGAAGATTCTTTCTACAGAGAACTGGAATTCGGAACAGGAGGAATGAGAGGAATTATGGGCGTAGGAACCAACCGTTTGAATAAATACACACTTGGCCAGGCTACACAAGGATTGGCCAATTATATGCTGAAACAATTCCAGGGAGAAGAAATTAAAGTTGCGATTGCTTACGATGTACGTAACAATTCAAAAGAATTCGGAAAGCTGGTGGCAGATGTATTAACAGCCAACGGAATCAAAGTTCTGCTTTTCAAAGATCACAGACCAACTCCTGAACTTTCCTTTACCGTACGCGATAAAAAATGTAATGGAGGAATTGTGCTTACCGCTTCTCACAACCCGCCTGAATACAACGGTTACAAAGTATACTGGAATGACGGTGCACAGATTGTTCCACCTAATGACGAAGCAATCATCAATGAAGTCTATTCCGTGAAGTTTGATGAAATTAAATTCAACGGAAATGATGACCTGATCGAATGGATCGGAGAGGAGCAGGATGACGTGTATATCGATGCCTGTATCGAAAACTCTACATATCAGGACGTAGGAAAAGGAAACCTGAATATCGTTTTCACCTCTATTCATGGAACAACTTATACCACCATTCCCAAAGCTTTAGCAAAAGCAGGATTTAAAAAAGTTGATCTCGTAAGAGAACAGATGATCCCGAGCGGAAATTTCCCTACCGTAGACTCTCCGAACCCGGAAGAGCCGGCCGCACTGGAAATGGCGATGGATCTTGCCAGAATTACCAATGCTGATATCGTAATCGGAACAGATCCCGATGGCGACAGACTGGGAATTGCCGTAAGAAACCTTGATGGTGAAATGCAGCTGCTGAATGGTAACCAGACCAATACCATTCTTACCTACTATATTCTGAACGAATGGAGAAAGCAGGGAAGAATTACCGGAAAAGAATTCATTGGTTCTACCATCGTAACTTCCGATATTTTCTTTGATATTGCCCAAAAATTCGGGGTAGAATGCAAAGTGGGCCTTACCGGATTCAAATGGATAGGGAAAATGATCCGTGAGGCGGAAGGAACCCAGAAATTTGTTTGCGGAGGAGAAGAAAGCTTCGGATTTATGACCGGAGACTTCGTTCGTGATAAAGATTCGTGTGGAAGTATTCTTTTAGCCTGTGAAATTGCCGCATGGTGCAAAGCCAACGGAAAAACAATGTATCAGTATATGATCGAGATCTATGAAGATCTGGGAATGTATTATGAAGGGCTGATCAATATTGTAAGAAAAGGAAAAGAAGGAGCCGAAGAAATTCAGAATATGATGAAAGAATTCCGTGAAAACCCTCCGAAAGAACTGGCCGGTTCATTGGTGGAGGAAGTGAAGGACTTTAAAGAGCAGACAAGCCTTACCATTTCTTCAGGGGAGAAAAAAATAATGAACGAAATTCCACAGTCTAACGTATTGATTTACTATACACAGGATGGTACAAAAGTTTGTGTAAGACCTTCAGGAACAGAACCCAAAATTAAATTCTATGTTTCAGTAAAGGATTCCATCTCTTCTGAAGCTGATTTTAAAGATAAATTAAAATCATTGGAAGCTAAAATTCAGGCTGTTAAAACAGATTTAAAACTGGATTAATTCCCTGTAGAGCAACGATGATAAAAAATAGTATAGTAGCTGGCCTGCTGTCTGTAGCTGTAGTTTCCTGCAAAAAGGAAGCTGCAGTTTCTGATGTAAAGCCGGTAAACGATTCAATCGTTAAAAGCGAAATCAAAGAAGATCAGTATAAGCCGGTGGATACGGCCTGTTCCCCTTCCGGCAAAACGGAAGATTATATTAGGGCTCTTCAGTGGTACCGTACCAGGACAGAAAAAGAGCTGGCAGCAAACACACCGGAGCAGAATGATAAAACATATGAGGACCTTGTTAAAATAAGGACAAAATACACGGGATGTCTGAGTACTCTGCACAGTGATATTTTAGACAAGTATGTCAATTATTACGAATATGAAAAAGACCGGTATAATTTGCCGGACCATGTAAAAAAAGTAGCCGCCGAGCTGAAGAAAGCAGGGCTTGAGTTCAGGGAAGTAGGAGAAGGAATAACCGAAATCTGGACTGTTCCGGGATATTACACCTCGGTTTTCAAAGGTAAGGTAACTCCGGATTATGATGCGTATATTGCACAGACGGCCAAAGAAAGCGAAAGTAATTATGCCGCAGATGCAGGGCTCATCATTACCTGGGAAGAATTAGGGGAGAGATTGATATTCTGGGAGAATTTTATCAGCAAATATCCTAAAAGCAAGCTTTTGAAAACCGTAAAGCAGGACTATAACAATTATCTGTACGATTATCTTTTCGGAATGGATAATACCATGACCTACGAAAGCGCAGACGGAAAACTATACGATGAAAACATTAAGGAATTCAACAGGATTATCAAAAAATATCCGAATTCCAACACGGCAAAAAAAGCTAAAGAACTAATAACCCTTTTTGAAGCGCAAACGCCTGTAGAACAGATACGTGAGAAAATGAATGTAGAAAGACAATATTAGTAAATTTTAAATAAGAATAAAGTGAAAGTTTCAAAATTAGCAGCGAACCTGATCGGTTCTGAAATTGTAAAAATTGGTAACGAAGTAAATGATCTAAAAGCAAAGGGAGCAGAAATTGCCAATCTTACTATTGGTGACCTGAATTCTAATATCTATCCTATTCCGGCATTGCTGAAGGAAGAAATTCAGAAAGCCTATCAGAATAACCTGACAAATTATCCACCTGCCAACGGACTTTTATCTTTAAGAAAAGAAGTTTCCAAAGACCTGAAAAACAGATGGAACCTGGAATATGCCCCTGATGATATTCTTATTACCGCCGGATCAAGACCTTTGATCTATGCCGTATACAAAACTATCGTAGACGAAGGAGATAAAGTAGTATATCCTACACCATCATGGAACAACAACCACTATGCTTACCTTACTTCAGCCAATGCGGTAGAAGTGAAAACAAAGCCTGAAACCAACTTCCTGCCGACAGCAGATGACTTAAGACCTCACCTGGATGGAGCAGTCCTTCTGGCACTCTGTTCTCCATTGAATCCTACAGGAACCATGTTTACCAGAGAGCAGCTTTCTGAAATCTGCGAACTGGTAATCGCTGAAAACAAGAAAAGAGGTACAGATGAAAAGCCTTTATACTTAATGTACGACCAGATCTATTCTAACCTTACTTTCGGTGCAGAACACGTAGATCCGGTTTCTCTTTTCCCTGAAATGAAAGATTATACAGTGTATATCGATGGAATCTCAAAATGCCTTGCTGCGACAGGAGTAAGGGTAGGATGGGGATTCGGACCTGCTCATATCATTGATAAAATGAAAGCACTTCTTACTCATGTGGGAGCCTGGGCACCAAAACCTGAGCAGGAAGCAACGGCAAAATTCTATGAAAATCCTGAAAATGTAAACGTATTCGTAGAAGATTTCAAAGGAAAACTTGAAGAAAGCTTAAAAGTTCTTCACGGAGGAATTCAGGATTTAAAAGGAAAAGGACTTGCAGTAGACAGCATTCAACCCATGGGAGCTCTTTACCTTACCATCCAACTGAACTATATCGGAAAAACAAAACCGGACGGATCTGTTATTGGAAACTCTTCGGACCTTGTATTCTACCTGATCAACGAAGCAGGAGTGGCATTAGTTCCTTTCTCGGCTTTCGGAGAAGAGAAAACAGAGCCTTGGTTCCGGGCTTCCGTAGGTGGACTTGCCATTGATGAGATCAAAGTAATGCTTCCTAAGCTGGAAAACGCATTGAACAGTCTTAAATAAAATATCCCATACAACAGTGTAACAGTTCATTGAGGATTGTTACACTGTTATATTGATTATATTGTAACATTAAATGAATTACCTTAAAAAAGGTTTTTTAATACTCGCAGGAACCCTTCTGATCTCCTGTAAAAAAGAAAATTATGTGCTTTATTCCGTTGATAATGCCTGTGATTCGGTAGTGATTAACCAGACAGGATATAAGAAGTATCAATTTTTCTCTAAAGACAGAGTATTTGATGCCCGTGTTATTAAAGATAAAGACAGCGTGAGAATAATGGAATTGGATAGAGGTCCCAATTCAAAACTCAACAAACTCATTCTGAAAAATGAACGTGCTTATTATCCGGGATTGATAGACGTAGATTATTTTATCGTCAGAAAAACCGATGAAAAAGATATCACCCTTTCAGATTCAAAATGGGCATTGCTGCCACACTGCGGAAGTAGTATGGAATTCTTTAAAAGCTTTACATTCAATAAAAAGAAGCACTTATTTGAATTTGACAGTGGATATAAGTATGTCTTTACCTGTAAAACCAAAGATTCCCTTCATTATAAACTCTATTTAAAAACAATTATAACGGAGAATCCTGAAGTTGAGAGAAAAATGGTCTATGATCCGGATTTCGTTTCGGCAGAAGTACAGCTTATCGCATCGAATATGGTGAAAGCTCAGTTTTATGGTATGAAAGTAAAGGATAGTACGCTGGTTTATTCTTTTGATTACAAGTCTGATAAGCCACAAAACGTATATTTTTATAAATATGAAAAATAATTAAAAGATTGAATTTTGTTAACAAACCACCAAAGTGTTTAAAATAAAACTTTTGTAACTTTTGGGGTTTAATAAAAAAGTTTAAACAGCTATTAACAATAGAACTGAAGTATTTTACAAAAAACTGACAATTAAAAGAATATGAAAATAATCGCTGTAATTCCCGCAAGGTATGAAGCCAGCAGGTTTCCCGGAAAATTGATGCAGAAACTGGGTGAAAGAACCGTTATTACCACAACCTATCAGAATGTTGTAGAAACAGGATTATTTGATGAGGTTTTTGTTGCTACAGATTCTGAAATTATTTTCGGGGAAATTGCAAAAAACGGCGGAAAAGCCGTCATGACAGGCCAGCATGAAACCGGAAGCGACCGTATTGCAGAAGCCGTTCAGAATATTGATTGTGATATCGTGATCAATGTACAGGGCGATGAACCTTTCCTGAAGCTGGAACCCTTAAAACAACTGATTCAGGTATTTCATGAAGATCACAATCAGGAAATTTCTCTGGCTTCTTTAAAAATAAAGCTGACTGGAAAAGAAGAAATAGAAAACCCGAACAATGTAAAGGTCATCACCGATAACAATGGTTTTGCCCTTTATTTCAGCCGTTCTGTAATCCCTTTCCACAGGGAGGTTTCTTATAACGTAGACTATTTTAAGCATATCGGGGTCTATGCTTTCAGAAAACATGCCTTACTCCAGTTTTCAAAACTGGAAATGAAACCGCTGGAAATAGCAGAAAAGATCGAATGTATCCGCTATCTTGAATACGGGATGAAGATCAGAATGATAGAAACCAACTTTGTAGGCGTGGGAATCGATACCCCTGAGGACCTTGAAAAAGCCAGGCAGTTGATCTGAAAACAGGATTCAGCAGCTCTGTAAGGGGTAGATCCGCATTCTGATGATCTGCTTTTTGCTTTTTCAGCCAATTCCCCTTATATTTGAATATACAAATAAGTTTTTGGTGAGGATCTTGTTTTTAATAGGGCTATTATGGTGCAGTTCAGATTGGAAAGGTCAGAATTTGAACGATAAAAAATTCTATGCCCAGATCAGACATCGCTGTATAGCAACCTCCAACGGGGCATTTGACAGGTACACATTTCTTGTAATGGAATTTAGAAATAATAAAATCTATCCTTCCTATCTGGAAATACCTTCAAAAGAACAGACGGTAAAAAATCCCGTAAACTATACATTTAAAAATAAAATATTATATCTTGCAAAACCGTTAGAGGTAAAGGAAGAAACCGGATAGATCTTCAGGTATGTAAATGGAAATCTCATCCCTGAAAAAAAACGGGGCAGTTTAGATTTAGTGTTCCGGCCTTCTTTAAATGACTATTTTAAAAAAAATAAATGAAAAAAATAATATACTTAATCCTTTTGTTCATAACCGTTTCCATGTATTCACAAACTGCAAAGGAAATTATTGATAAAAATATAGAACAGTCCGGAGGATTAATGAATTGGAAGCTGTTAAATTCTGTGCTGTTACAGGGAAAAGTGGTATTGGGGATCAAAGATGAATACCCGATAAAAATTTACCAGCAGCGCCCGAATCTTACCAAAACCGTTATTACCGTCAACGGGAAAGATACAGCCATAGAAGGTTTTGACGGAACAAAAGGCTATGCCATGAATTACGCAGCGAATAAACTTCAGGAGTATCCGGGATATGTGCCGGAAAGCTTCGATAACGATTTTATCGACTGGGAAAATAAAGGATTTGACGCCAAATACCTTGGTAAGGAAAAAGTAGGCGAAATCTATTGTCATAAAGTGGAACTTACCAAGAACGTCAATAAGAATATTTACTATTTTGATACGAAAACGTATATGCTTTTAAAGGAAATTAAAAAAGATGAAACCCTGGTATATGCTGATTATAAGAAAGTAGGAAACCTTTTAATGCCTTTCAGGATCGAATCTTCAAGTACCAAAAAAGATGGTGATTATGTAATGCTTCTGAACAGGGTAGACGTTAATAAAGTATTTCCTGCGAATATTTTTAAGTTTTAAAACCTGATAAGCCTGAGGATTGATGAACTTTTGGATTAAATATTTTTAAGTTGATTTAAAAATATTTTTTCCTTAATGAAACTTACAGCTGAATTTATCTTGTTAAGTACAAAAGAAATACCGCAGCCCGGCTGCTTAAAATCAATAAAAATGAAAAAGATGTTCTTGTTGCTGCTTTCATTTGTGGCATTTTTACAAAACTGTACCAATCAGAAAAGTGAAATTTCTCAAGCTAAAACCAAAGAACTTATGGGAAAAACAATATATGACTTCAAAGTGGAAAGTCTGGATGGAAACGAGATCAACTTTGCCGATTTTAAAGGAAAAAAGATCCTGATCGTCAATACCGCTTCTGAGTGTGGATTTACTCCACAGTATGCAGACCTGGAAAAGGTGTATGAGGAACATAAAGACAAGCTGGTGATCGTGGGATTTCCCGCAAATAATTTCGGTGGCCAGGAACCGGGAACCAATACGGAGATCGGGGCTTTCTGCCAGAAAAATTATGGCGTAACATTCCCGTTAGCAGCAAAAGTTTCCGTAAAAGGAGATGACACGGCACCCATCTTCAAGTATCTGACCGAAAAAGAACTGAATGGAGTGAAAAATACCACCATTCTCTGGAATTTCACCAAATTCCTGATCGATGAGAACGGAAAACTGGTAGATACCTTCGTCAGTACAACAAAACCTACCGATGAAGCTATCACAAAATACCTGAAATAACAGAAAATAAAAATTCAGTTTATCAATTTCCGGCTCCGCTCGGCATCAGAGTTTCATAATACATTGCGTATTAGAAATGTCATGCTGAGCGGAGTCGAAGCATTGATATCTATCTTAACAATTCAGATGTACAGGATCACTCGTAAAATTTACAATCACCCAAAATAGAAAATAAGTGGTTTTGTAGATGATGATCCATTCCCTTCATCGAATCAACAGAGTTGATTCTGTTCTTTGCCTCCTGAAATCAACAGTATTATTCATAAAGCTTTGCGTGAAAAACTAGGTGAGGGTTTAAGGTTTATTAAAAAAAATCAAATATATTTTTAATAAGGTCATTTTAAACTAAAATTGTAATATTGTAAGAGCGCTTCATCGAATCAACGGAGTTGATTCTGTTCTTTGCCTCCTGAAATCAACAGTATTATTCATAAAACTTTGCGTCTGAAAAAAAAATTATCTCAACCACACTCATATTACAACTTAATTTTTAATGCAAAATCAAATGATTGATCCTAACAGGAATCAATCCACTTTCTTCTCCGCAAAACAGAAAATATTCCCCAGCTTAATACTGGAATAACCATTGCTCTTTATTTTGGAAGAATTAATCATGGCTTTGGCCAAAATGTCGGTAGGAAGGGGTTTCTGACTTTCCAAAAGTCCTAATTTATTGGCAAATTTAATAATTCTGCTTCCGAGAACTTCACCGGTCCTTTCCGAATCTTTCCGCTCAAGCATTCCGGGTTTGAAAATCGTAATCTTAGTAAAATGTAACTGCTTTACAGCCTCTTCCAGTTCTCCTTTCATTTTGGAATAGAAAATTTTGGAATCAGGACTGGCACCATAAGCCGAAACAAGAATATAATCTTCCACATCATTTTCTTTAGCGGCTTTGGCAAACTCATACTGATAATCGAAATCTACTTTCCGTTGGGCTTCTTTGCTGCCCGCATCTTTTAAAGTAGTGCCTAAACAGGAAAAAGCGACATCACCTTTCACCATCTCTTTCCATTCCTCGGGCTTTTCAAAATTTACAACATGCACTTTAAGCTTATCATTCTGTATATCAACAGGTTTTCGTACGAAAATGTCCACTTCCTCAAAATCCCTGTCATTGAGTAACTGATTGACCAGATCTTTTCCTGTAGCGCCTGTAGCACCGATGACTATAGCTTTCATAACGTTGGGGTTTGATATCAATAATGTTTTTCTTTCTTAAATTTACTAAATTTGATTAAAAGATAAAAGATAAAAGATAAAAGATAAAAGATAAAAGATAAAAGATAAAAGATAAAAGAATATCTTAAACACCTGATTTATTTTTAACACTTAATTATTATTAACCCAATTACTCATAACCTGCCTATGGATGCCAACGAAATTTTGGACTACTGCCTTGATAAAAAAGGTGTTACGGAAACTTTTCCTTTCGATAACGAAACCCTCGTTATGAAAGTCGGAACAAAAATGTTTCTGCTGATGCCTTTAGAAAAACAACCTTTAAATATTAATGTGAAAACCGATCCGGAATGGAGTGCCGAACTCCGCGAGCAGCATCCGCAGATTACCGGAGCATTCCATATGAACAAAACCCATTGGAATTCCGTAATGGTAGATGGTTTAAAAAGAGATCTGATCTTCAGAATGATTGATCAGTCGTATGATCTGGTCTTTAATTCATTGACGAAAAAAGCAAAAGAAGAGATTTTAAAGAGCTGATTGGGTGTGACTGAGCCCTTTTATCTATTAAAAAAGAAAATATGGTTGTTGAAAATTTATGCTATTAAATTAATTTCGAAGAAAATTATAATATAACTTGGCCTATTTTAAATTATTTATTTCTACAAAATAAAAAACTTTTAGTAACTGATAATTCTTGTATTGGTGATTCATTTAATATTTGTATAATTGTATCAGACTAGATCACAAAAAATTAACAAACGCAGAAATGTTTATAGGAAAATGGAGAATTTCTCCATTTTTCTTTTTTTATGCCTAACAGTAAAATGATTTTGACAGAGTCCCGAAGGGACGATTTAACCAAGAATCGGATATAATCCGATTACTCTATTGTTGTCAAAAAACAAACTTCTCTGTCAGTTTTTTATCCTCATCCAGTCTTTCAATAAGTTTTTCAAGCCCTTCAAATTTAATCTCATCATGAAGAAAATCCCTGAATCTTACCGTAATCTTTTCATCATAGATATCGTCATCAAAATCAAGGATATAGACTTCCACCGTTAGGTTTTCGCCGTTTACCGTTGGATTGGTCCCGATGCTTAACATCCCTTTGTAAGTTTGTCCTTTTACATCAGCTTCAACAATATAAGCTCCTTTTTTAGGAAGAAGTTTAAAAGATTCCGTTTCAATATTGGCGGTCGGATATCCTATTGTTCTGCCGATTTTTTTCCCGTGAACCACAGTCCCCGAAACAGAGTAGGAGTAACCCAACATTTCGTTGGCTTCCTGGATACGGCCTGCTAAAAGTGCATTACGAATTTTAGTAGAACTGATATTGTTCTCATGGATATTGATGGCTTCCATCTGTTCCACTTCAAAATCCAGTTCTTTAGAGAGTTTTTGCAGAAGTTCAAAGTTTCCGCTTTTATTTTTTCCGAAGGAATGGTCGTAGCCGATGATCAGGTATTTTACATTCAGTTTTTCAATAAGGATCTGACGGACAAACTCTTCACCCGTAAGGTTTCTGAATTCTTCATCAAATTCTTTTAGGAATAAATGATCGATACCGTATTTTTCAACCAGCTGTTTCTTTTCTTCCAGTGTATTAAGAAGCTTCAGGTCTTCATTAGGATTGAAAACAAAACGCGGATGCGGCCAGAAAGTAAGAACTGCGGTCTCCAGATTGTTTTCCCTGCCTGATTTTATAAGTTCATCAATGATACTTTTATGACCCAGATGTACCCCGTCAAACATCCCTAAAGACAATGCTAGAGGCTTTTGAGAAGAGTAATCTTTAAAATTCTTGAACACTTTCAAAACGGAAAAATTTTGACTGCAAATATAGATATAATGTAACAATCTATCAATATAACATTGTACCAATATTTTTAACCGGAAAAAATGATTACCAGATTGCTCAATTGCTGTATGGAGTAATTTGTAAAAAGTATGATAAAAATCTTTTTTTTACCAATTGTGGGTTTATGAAGAATCATTATATTTGCACCAAGAAAAAATTTAGCAATGGCAAACCAAATTAAAGGTAAAATTTCTCAAATTATTGGTCCGGTAATCGACGTTGTCTTCAGTGATGTGGAAGCAGTTCCAGCAATCTATGACGCGTTAGAAATTACAAAAGAAAACGGTGAAAAAGTAGTTTTAGAGGTAGAACAACATATTGGCGAAGATACAGTAAGATGTATTGCAATGGACGCTACTGACGGTCTTAAGAGAGGTCAAGATGTAATCGGATACGGAAATCCTATTACAATGCCAATCGGTGAGGCTGTAAACGGAAGACTATTCAACGTTGTTGGTGATGCTATCGACGGACTTCAAGATATTTCTAAGGATAGTGGTCTTCCAATTCACAGACCAGCTCCAAAATTTGATCAATTATCAACTTCAGCAGAAGTTTTATTTACAGGTATTAAAGTAATCGACTTAGTTGAGCCTTACGCAAAAGGAGGTAAAATTGGATTGTTCGGTGGTGCCGGTGTAGGTAAAACCGTATTGATCCAGGAGTTGATCAACAATATTGCAAAAGGACACGGAGGTCTTTCTGTATTCGCCGGAGTAGGTGAAAGAACGAGAGAAGGAAATGACCTTTTGAGAGAGATGCTGGAATCAGGAATTATCAAGTATGGTGATGATTTCATGCACTCTATGGAAAACGGAGGTTGGGATCTTTCTAAAGTAGACCTTGAGGCTATGAAAGATTCAAAAGCTGCATTCGTTTTCGGACAGATGAACGAGCCGCCAGGTGCAAGAGCGAGAGTAGCCCTTTCTGGTCTTACATTAGCTGAGTACTATAGAGACGGTGGAGAAACCGGACAAGGTAGAGACGTACTTTTCTTCGTAGACAATATCTTCCGTTTTACACAGGCTGGTTCTGAGGTATCTGCACTTCTTGGTCGTATGCCGTCAGCGGTAGGTTACCAACCAACGCTTGCTTCTGAAATGGGAGCGATGCAGGAAAGAATTACTTCAACTAAAAACGGTTCAATTACTTCAGTTCAAGCGGTTTACGTACCTGCGGATGACTTAACTGACCCGGCTCCTGCAACTACGTTTGCCCACCTGGATGCAACTACGGTATTGGATAGAAAGATTGCTTCATTAGGTATCTACCCAGCGGTAGATCCATTAGCGTCTACTTCAAGAATCCTTGCTCCTGAAGTTATCGGTCACGATCACTACAACTGTGCTCAAAGAGTAAAAGAAATCCTTCAAAGATACAAAGCGCTTCAGGATATCATTGCAATCCTTGGTATGGAAGAACTTTCTGAAGAAGATAAAGCAGTTGTATACCGTGCAAGAAAAGTACAGAGATTCTTATCTCAGCCTTTCCACGTAGCAGAGCAGTTTACAGGTATTCCAGGATCTTTGGTAGACATTAAAGATACAATCAAAGGGTTCAACATGATTATGGACGGTGAATTAGATCACTTACCGGAAGCAGCCTTCAACCTGAAAGGAACCATTGAAGAAGCTATCGAAGCTGGACAAAAAATGTTAGCTGAAAACGCATAAATTATTAACAATTTGAGATTTGAAATTTGAGATTCGAGGAGTAATTTCAAATTTCAAACATCAAATTTCAAATTTGTTTCTATGAATATAAAAATTTTAACACCAGAATATGTAGTTTTTGAAGGAGAAGTAGACTCTGTACTACTGCCGGGAAAAAATGGTGAATTCCACATCATGAAAAACCACGCAGGTATTGTTTCTTCTTTGATCGGAGGTAAAGTAAAGCTTTTTGCTAAATCTATTGATGAAGCATACGCAAAAAACTTAACCAAAGAAAATGAAAAAGATTCAGCTTTTTCCTATCCTATCAAAAGCGGTGTTGTAGAATTTAATAACAATAAAGGAATCATCCTTTGTGAATAATTAAATGAAAAGCTAAATATATTTTCAAGAAAGTGTAACTTTGTTACACTTTTTTTATGTCATTAAAATCTGATTCTATGAGGAAAGGGATGATCATATTCTTTGCTGTTTTGGGAATCTGCTTCAGTGCCCAGAATTTCAAAACCAAGAGAGGAATTATTAGTCTGGACGGAATACATGTCGCAAAAATCTCAAATAAATCAAGTGTTTATACCTTTATGGACCTGAAAGAAACCCCGATATACACCATTGAGTTTATCGATAAAAGTATTGTGGATTCAGTAAGAGACAGCTACATTCGCTTAAACAGGGTGTATAACAGAGATAAAACCATCGACCTTGATTATATTTCCCCATCGGCATTTTCTGGAGAAGAGAAATCGGCGGTATATACTTCCATAAAAGACTTAAAGATCATCGATAACAAAGGGGTAAACATCAAAAATCTGGATGATATCTTTAAAAATATTCCGAAAAGAAAACTGGATACCAAGACAAAAGATGCCTACAGCACGAGAAGTAAAATAGACAAACTGAATATTGAAGTGAATAAGGTTGGGGAAATTCTGAGTAATGGTGTTCCGGTAGGCTACTTCACCAATTTGCCCGTAAGTTTCGGTTCGGAAGATACCATAACCGATAAAACATTTGTGGATATTGAGGTATATGATGCCAAAAGTAAATATATCGGACGGTATATTACCACTACGAAACAGATTAAAACAGCTAACGGAAAAATATTCACCATATACAGAGAAATGTCCGGTAGGGCAGCACTTCTGAAATTTCCTACCTATAAAGCCATTGCAGAAAGGATGGCCATCATGGATCCGAATTTCATTAAAATTCAGGAAAAAGTATCTGTCGGCCCTGTTGAAAAACAAGCCGCACAATAAAAAATAAGCCTGCTTCATCAGCAAAATCCGCGAGATAAAAATCTGTGAAATCGGTGCGATCTGTGGGAACCCTATTCAACAAAGCAAAATTATTCAATAGAGGTAGACTTCAGTCCACCTAAATAATAAACCAAAACCCACACAAAAAATCTGCTTCATCAGCAAAATCCGCGAGATAAAAAAT
Organism: Chryseobacterium sp.; assembly: GCA_031277615.1. Lineage (GTDB taxonomy): Bacteria > Bacteroidota > Bacteroidia > Flavobacteriales > Weeksellaceae > Chryseobacterium. Next base: position 270,308 of record JAITMC010000026.1, read on the forward strand.
CTGTGTGAACCCTATTCAATAAGACAAAATTATTCAATAGAGGTAGACTTCAGTCCACTTAAATAATAAAAACCAAAACCCACACAAAACATCTGCATAATCAGCAAAATCCGCGAGAAAAAATCTGTGAAATCCGTGCGATCTGTGGTAACCCTATTCAACAAATCAAAATATTCAATAGAAGTAGACTTCAGTCCACCTAAATAATAAAAACCAAAACCCACACAAAAAATCTGCTTCATCAGCAAAATCCGCGAGAAAAAATCTGTGAAATCCGTGCGATCTGTGGTAACCCTATTCAACAAGACAAAATTATTCAATAGAAGTAGACTTCAGTCCACTTAAATAATAAAAATCAAAACCCAGACAAAAAATCTGCTTCATCAACAAAATCCGCGAGATAAAAAAAATCTGTGTAATCGGTGCGATCTGTGGGAACCCTAATTCAACAAATCATTAAAAACACAATCAAATTTTCAAACTGAAGCTTAAAAATTCCAAAAACCGGATTTCCCGTTCAATTTCACTCCAAAAATCAAAGCGATAAAATCACCCCGTTTTCCCTCAATTGCTGTAGCGGTTTTGAAAACCAGAACAGTTCAAAATCCTCAAAATTTTCTTCAAACTGAGTCTTAAGTTGTTGAACAGTAGCTTTTTTAGAATTATCAATTGAGTTTTCATTCAAAATATTCAACAGCCAATCTGCTTTTTCCTGCTCCAGTTCAACCTTAACGATATTGGTTTTTAAATGGAATGTAAGAAGAGTATACGTACCAGAATATTTCTTTTTATTTTTTACGCGATTCTCAGCGATTACGTTTTTGGTTAAAAAGATGACTTTGGAGTTGGTTTTCAAACTAAAATTTTCCTCCTCCAACAGGCAGTCATGAATATGATCCGGATGGATGGCCGTCCTCGGAATTTTAAAATCAAACCATTCCTGAAGGGGAAGTTCAAAATTAATTCCGTGCATATAATTGAAAAGGGATTTTTTCAGTCCGAAACTGAATTTACCATGATCAATTCCGGTTTTGTCTTTAAAGTCAATATCGTTATGGGCGAACAGGATTTTTTCTTTTACGGGGGTCACTCCGAATTCTTCGGGATGAAGACCGACAGGTGAGTGGGCAGTCATCGCAAACTGATGCCAGAATCCACTTTGTAGAATTCCCATCTCAAACATCTGTCTTACCATTTCCAATGAGTCAACGGTTTCCTGAACGGTCTGGGTTGGATAGCCATACATCAGATAGGCGTGAACCATGATTCCTGCTTCGGTAAAATTTCTTGTTACTTTGGCCACCTGTTCTACTGAAACTCCTTTATCGATTAATTTTAAAAGCCTGTCACTGGCGACTTCCAGTCCACCGGAAACGGCAACACAACCTGAAAGCTTTAGCAGATAGCAGAGATCTCTGGTGAAGCTCTTCTCAAAACGGATATTCGTCCACCAGGTCACCACGAGGTTTCTGCGCAGAATTTCCAGGGCAACTTCACGCATTAATGCCGGAGGAGCTGCCTCATCTACAAAATGGAATCCTGTTTCACCGGTAGTTCTGATGAGTTCTTCCATTCTGTCGACCAGAATCTTTGCAGAAATGGGTTCATAAATTTTGATGTAATCCAGGGAAATATCACAAAAAGTACATTTTCCCCAATAGCATCCGTGAGCCATCGTCAGTTTATTCCATCTTCCGTCGCTCCATAAGCTGTGCATCGGATTGGCGATTTCAATCACAGAAATATATTGATCCAGATGAAGATCCGTATAATCCGGAGTACCGATATCGGCCTGCTTATAATCGTGTCGTTTAGAGTTGTTTTTATAAACAACTTCTTTATTTTCAATTAAAAATGTTCTTTTGTATTCCTGAGCTTCGTTAGGGTTAACGATACTTTCGTGAAGAAGCTCAAGGGGAAGCTCACCATCATCCAGTGTAATAAAATCAAAAAAATCAAATACCCGGGGATCTTTAATTTCCCTTAATTCCGTATTGGGAAAACCTCCTCCCATCGCCGTTTTGATATGAGGATAATTCTTTTTGATCCACTGGGCACATCGGAATCCGGCATATAAATTTCCGGGAAAAGGAATGGAAATACACACCAGCTTCGGCTGAACTTTGTCCAGCTTTTCTTTAAGAATTTCCAATGTGAACTGGTCAATAAAAGTTGGGTTTTCTGATAGTTTTGTATGCAGTTCATCAAAGGAATTCGCACTTTTCCCCAAACGTTCGGCATACCTGCTGAAACCGAAATCAGCATCGATATTTTCTACAATATAATCCGAAAGATCTTCAAGATACAGCGTGGCAAGATGTTTGGCCTTATCCTGAAGTCCCATGTTTCCGAAGGCAAATTCCATATCATCAAGCTGATTGAAGCGGGAAGCCTCTGGAAGGAAATTCATACTGCAGATCTGTCTGGCCAGTGTAGGTGTTTTTCCCTGTAGAAAAGGGATAACCTGGTCAATGGTTTTAAGGTATTCTTCTCTTAAAGCAAAAATTCTCTGTGAGTTTTCCGAAACGGTCTGAAGATCGATCTGCTGGCTGAAAACCTTCCGTAATCCGTCTTTTGAAAATAATTTCAAAATAACATCAATTCCCAGATCAACCTGATACGCGGAAATATTTTTAGTATTCAAAAATCCTTTAATATAAGCGGTTGCCGGATAAGGAGTATTGAGTTGGGTAAAAGGCGGAGTGATAAGAAGAAGATCTTTCAACAGAAAATGATTACAAATTATTTTTTAATTCGGCTACTAATCGGATTTTTCAGTGTTTTTTACTGATAAACAGAGTATTACGAATAATAATTCCTTCCGATAACCGTGGTTCAAAGATAGGTAATTTGTACTGTAAATTGCAAGTCCGGAATTCAATACAAAAATTAAACTCTGTTCTGTTTTAAAAGCATAATCAATATCACCGGTATTCCAAAAACAGAGCTTATCACATTCAGTGGAATCTGTGTTTTTTCTGCAACCACCGAAAAAAGAAGCATGATCAGCATTCCCAGAAACATATTCAGAATCCACTGCTGCCATAATTTTGACGGGTTATAAATCAGCCTGCAAAAATGCGGAACAATAATCCCTATGAATAAGATCGGGCCCAGAAAAGCAGTAATGGAGGCCGATAACAATGACGAAGCGGCTATGATCAGGATTTTCAGCTGATTCAGATTTACGCCTAAGCTTTGTGCATAAGAGGTTCCCAGTGAGTTTCCGATCAATGGTTTTATGGTTTTAAAACAGAAAAAAAGACCTAGGAAAACCAGAATAGTGAGTACATAGATCTGGTTTCTTGAGACCATATTATTGGCACCGAAAGACCAGAGAATATAATTTTTCAGACTTTGGTTTTCCGCATAGAACTGAAGCAGAGACACGATGGCTCCGGCAAATGCAGAAACAAGAAAACCGAAAATAATAAGATAAGATTTGTCCTGAAATTTATTGGACATAGAAAGCAGTACGAGCATCAGTACTAAACTTCCTGCAATGGCTGATAAGCTGAGAAAGCTGTTCTGCAGAAATTCAGGAATCAGGAAATCGTGGAAAAAAAAGATATAAAAAGCCACCGATAAACTGGCTACGGAAGTTATTCCCAGGATATCAGGTCCCGCCAGAGGATTCTGAAAATATTCCTGCATCAGAAAACCAGAGGTGGGAATGGAAATACCGGCAAGAAGCATGACCAGAACACGGTTGATTCTGATTTCAGCGATCTGGCTGTTTGCGGAATCCCGGAAAAAATCATTAAGATCTAAACTTAGAAATCCCGTGTTCAGATTAATTACCGCAGTCAGAATAATAGCAGCCGTTAATACTAAACACAGGATCTTGAATTGATTTGACATTCTTCAGAAAGAATTCTGTATAATTATTTTAAAAGAGCCTCCACTTTTGAATTCAGGACTTCTTCAGTCATCATTCCTAAATATTCATCGGTTTTATCGCCTTTTCTCATGTACGTAAAAGGAATCGAGCCGCCGTCCCACTGTTTGAAATTATTGGCAAAGAAAGTCTGATCCAGCTGTTGCCCATCCAGAAGAATAATGTTTTTAGCCAGATTGTTTTGTTCGGCAAAACTTTTTACGGAACTGTTCCATTCTGATTTATCATCCAGATTGATAAAGGTAAACTTTACAGGTTTGTCTTTTAATTCCTGCATTTTATTCTTAAAATGAGGAATCTCTCTCATACACGGTCCACACCAGGTAGCGAAAAAGTTCGTCACATATAAAGTGTCGTTACTGGTTGCCAAATATTTTCCTACATTTTCGGGAGAAAGCTCTTTGGGTGCATAAGCTCCTGTTTCGGCTGTTGTATTTTCCGTTACAGAAAGTGAATCGGTATTGTCATCTGTTTTCAATCCTTCTTTTTTGCAGCTGTAAAGAGCGGAAAGAATAAGCGTGGATAAAATTATCTTCTTCATAAATTATTTTTTGTCTATTTTTGGATTGAAGTATGGAACAACAAATCTATAAAGGGAAACTGATACAGTTTCATCGGTTAAAAGTAGCGAAAAAGGAAGAACTGACCAAAAATACTTTCTCTCTGGAGTTTGAAATCCCTTCCGGATTGCAGGAAAATTTCAGGTTTGAAGCCGGACAGTTTGTCAGTATACAATTTATGGCGCATGGTAAAGAAATCATCAATGATTACTCTATGACATCTGCACCGTATGAAAACAGAATCTGCCTGGGGATAAAGGTGAATTCTCCAGAAGGGGATGCTTCAGAGCTATTCCGTAATTATTATGAAGGAGATGAATTGCTGGTAAGTGAGCCTTCCGGAAGGTTTACCCTGGTTTCCAAACCGAGTGAGTTCAGAACCATTGTTGCTTTTGCAGCGGGAATTGGGATTACCCCGATTCTGAGTCATTTTAAAAATATCCTGCATAATGAACCGCGCACAAGGCTTTTTTTGTTTTTCGGAAACAAGAGTTCGGAGGAAGTGGTATACAGAGACCAGCTTGATAATCTTGCCAGAACCTGCGGGGAACGGCTTCAGATTTTTTACTTTTTTTCGCAGGAGAAAACAGCCGATCAGTTTTTCTATGGAAGGCTGGATGAGAAGAAACTGGCCCTCATCATCAATCAGATTCTGCATCTTGATGATACGGATGAAGAATCCACGATCTGGGATGCGGTAGATGAAGTGCTGATCTGCGGAAAAGGGGAGATGATCAAAACGCTGGCGAATGCATGTTACCATCATGGAATTCCTAAAAAAAATATTCACTTTGAACTGTTTGAAGAATTTAATGATGATATTTATCCGATAGAAAAAGAATTTCCACTGATCAGAGACGTAGAAGTGGAATTTTCCAGCTTAGGAAAAAATTATCAGGCACAATTACCGGATAATAAAGAAAAAATTTTACAGCAGTTACTGGTACAGAATTTTCCGGTTCCTTATTCCTGCAAGTCCGGAATCTGCGGAAGCTGTGAATGTTACCTGGAAGAAGGGGAAGTAGAGCTTCTGGAAAATGAATATCTTACCGAAAAAGAAGAGGCCCAGGGAAAAATATTAGCCTGCATGTCTATAGCAAAAAGTAAAAAAATAAAGCTTAACTTTGATCTTAGTTGAGAATTATTAAGAACATATTTAACTTAAGCTTTGTATCAATAGAAATCGGAATTCTTTTGATATGCCTCTGCAATGCCTGGGTTTTCGGGCTGACGAACGGCCGTACCTATACGAAAATCTCAAAGATCCCGCCGCGGGAAGTGGCTTTGGTTCTGGGAACTTCACCCAAAATGAGATCCGGGCTTTCCAATCCTTATTTTACCAAAAGAATGGATGCTGCCGCGCTGCTTTACCATCACGGAAAGATCCGGAAAATTATTGTAAGCGGAGAAAAAAGTAAAGGCTATAATGAGCCTGCTGCCATGAAGAATTATCTGGTCTATCAGGAAGGAGTTCCCGAAGATATTATCATGGAAGATCCGAAAGGCTTTAATACCTATAAAAGTATTCTGCGCTGTAAGGATGTCTATAAGAAATCAGATGTTATTATCGTATCACAGGGATTTCATAACCTTCGGGCCCTGTTTTTTGCCAGAAATAACAATATGAATGCCCTTGGATTTGATGCTCAGGATGTAACCAAGCCCGAAAGCTACTACAGAAACCAGTTCCGGGAGATTCTCGCCAGAGTGATTGCTGTAGTATATTTTATATTGGGTATTTCTCCGGATTAGAAAGGATATCCGAATGCAATATTCAGGGTTGGTTTGAAAGGCTGGAAGTTCTTAAATCTCCATCGGTCACCTTCAGGTTTATTCGGATCATAAATCTTATAGGCAAGATCCAGTCTCAGGGTGATATACGCAATATTCAATCGTAATCCCACACCGCTTCCGACACCTACCTGTCTTAAGAATTTATTGAACTTGAACTCATCGCCGTAACCGTTATCATTGTTTTTAATGCTCCAGGTGTTACCGATATCTGTAAAGATCGCCCCTTCATACATTTCGTTGAAAGGAATCCTGTATTCAATATTCGTCGTAAGTTTCAGGTTATCCGTCATATAGGTGCGGACTCTCTCATCAAGCTGGGAATCCGCAGGTCCAAGTCCGCCGAAAGCCACCCACGCTCTGATGTCATTGGAACCACCATTAAAATAAGATTTGATGACCGGCATGTCCTTTGAATTTCCATAAGGAATCCCGACTCCGATGAACTGGCGTAATACTAAAGTCTGGTTACCATTAAATCTGAAATATTTTCGGGTATCAATATCAAATTTTACAAATTGTGCATATGGAATTCCGAAAATAGTTCTCTGCGGGCTTGTTACCACACCTCCGTCATCTCTTTTCTGATTGAAAATACTCATGACATTTCCGGCAAGCTCTACTTTACCATTAAAATAAAAGGCGTTCGGATAATCTTTTTTACCGATTTCATTATACACAAAATTATAGATCATAGACGAGATCAAAACGTCCTGAGTCTGTCTGTCTTTATTCACAAGCGTTCCTCTGAAAGCGGTAAGAAGATCCTGTCCCTGCTGATTAAGCGTGGCGTGATATTCCGTATCCTGAACAATTTTCTTGGAAACTTCATCAATGCTGAGCGCTGCAGCATCCGGGTTGAATGCGAAATAACTCTCAAAAATATCATATCTGATCGCTTCATCATTCACAAAATAAGAATAATAGGCATCTTTATTTTTTGTAAGTCCCACCTGGGTATTAAACAGGGTAAGACGGTGTGAAACCTGGTCGTTTACATTCGCCTGATAATTAAGTCCTGCATTGAAAATCACTCTTCCCAAACCGATATTATTCTGTACCGAAGCTCCTAAAAGGATTGAAGAAGTCGGGGTATATTTTTTCGGAAGAAGTTTGTAATAATCAAAAGGCAGCAGAAGTCTTGGGAAATTAAGAGAAGCCTGGGCTGAAATTTCATAAGCCAGTTCTCTTTTATCAATATTCTTAGGACTTCTGATGGATCCGAAAGTTCCCGAAAGACTGGTGGAAAGGTTTTCTGCACCTCTGAAGACATTTCTCGTGGTAAGGTCCACAGAAGGAGCTACCCCCAGGTTCAGAAGCTGTGAATAATTGATGTTGGTTCCCACTTTCAATTCATATTTCGGAAGCGGCTTCAGGATATAGAGAACATCGATGATGCTGTCATTTGGAGCAAAACCGCCCCCTCTTCTCAGCGAGTCTCTGGCTTTTACCAGGCTGAAATTGTTCATCGCCAGAAGATTTCTTTTGGTAAGATCCAGCTTTTTCTGGTCATAAACCTGCTTGTGATCTACCATAATTGCTCTCCATAAGGATGATATTTTATAATTATCGCTTACTTTATGGAATCTTATTCTTCTTAAGCTGTCTTTAGCTGTATTTTTCGGATAATCACCCGGTTCATCTATAATAGCTACATCTATATTTCCGATGGTAGAAATTTTATAAGGCCGGTCCGTTGAATCCCTGTGGATCTCAAGAACCAGAGGAACCTGTTTTTTCCCTTTCAATGTATCGGCAACAAAGGAAACTTCTTCATTGGAACTGTTGAAGCGGTAATATCCTTTTTCTCTCATCAGATCGGTGATCCTTGCCGTTTCTTTTTCCAGAACGGTCTGATCCAGAATCTGTCCGGATCTTACTAAGCTTTTGTCCAGTTTCTGCCAGTAAAGCCCTCTTACAGTTGGATCGGTAATATTATAATAATAATCCTTGATGTAAGTAGGTTCATTGTGTTTGATGAAATAATTAACGGCTGCTTTTTTAGATGTAGAATCCAATACATGCTTGAAGTTTACTTCAGCATCCCAAAATCCCTTATAAACCATCCTTTTTTCAATAGACTCGGCACTTTTTTCAGTTCTTGTCTGATCCAGGATAACCGGCGGACTTCCCCAGTTGTGAAGAAGACGGTCGAGGAAAAGAGTTTTTCCCACACTGCTCTTCATATCATATTTAATGAAAAGAGAATCCCGAAGTTTCTGATTTCTCATCTCACTGGGATACGTCATATATTCATTAAGAAGGGTATCGTATTTGGGGTTTGCCATATTATAAAAGCCCAGGCTTAACGGCATAAACAACAGCTGCTTTTTGTTGGGCTTCTGCTGAACATAATCTTTCAGCTCTTCATCGAAATTTTCTTTTTTATCTTCAAACTCAAAATTGTTTTTAGTAAGCAGATACTCACCATCCGGAACCTTTTTGGTCGTACTGCATGCATAAAGTAGACCGACAAATGTTGCAAATGAGATAATTTTATAATATTTTTGAGGAGAATTCTTATAATGCTTACAGCTCATACAATAAAAGTTTTACAGTCTTTAGATAAAAAGAAGTTCAGGCAAAAATACAATTTGTTTTTGGTTGAAGGTAATAAAATCATTTGTGAACTTTTCAATTCGAACATTAAAATTAAGGAAATATTCTCTACCGATCCACAAAAATTGGACCGTACAGAGGTACCTGTTATCCAGATCACTGAAAATGAGCTGAAAAAAATCAGCTTTCTTAAAACACCAAAAGATTCAGTGGCGGTATGTTATCTTGCAGAAAATATAAAAACGGAGGACAGGGATGTACAGCTTGTGCTGGACGGAATCCAGGATCCGGGAAATCTGGGTACGATTATCCGTCTGGCAGACTGGTTCGGAATTGAACAGATCATATGCAGTGAAGATACGGTGGATGTTTATAATCCTAAGGTAATTCAGGCGACTATGGGATCTTTTACCCGTGTCAATATGGTGTATACCGATCTTGTGAACTATTTAGCCGGGACGGAAAATGTGAATATCGGAACCGATATGGAAGGAGAGAATATCTACACCTTAGAAAAACCGCAGAAAATGAATCTGATTTTGGGCAATGAAGGAAACGGGATGCGTCCGGAAACCGAAAAACTGCTTCAGAAGTGTATTACGATTCCAAGATTCGGAAAATCACAATCTACAGAAAGCCTGAATGTTTCCATGGCGGCAGGAATTATTTTGGGCCAGCTTTTCAGAAGCTAGATTCCGGATTTTAGACATCAGATTTCAGGTACTGATTATAGATTTCCTGAAATCTGATGTCTTCAAACCTCTTTATATAAGTTGTTCCATACTGGAAACACTTTTGTTTTTCTGATATTCTTCCAGTTTTTTTCTGACGTATTTCAGAGCAATAGGAGCGAGGTAAATCATGGCAGCTCCCAAAAGTTTTTTCTTCCAGTTCGAACTCTTCATGTTCTTTTTAGCATAATTGCCTACCAGAGCAGTTACTCCCAGCTTGATGAGCCCATCGGTTACATTTCCTCCCAAGGCAGTACTGGCAATGCCTACCGCTGTATTTTTGCTGATCAGCAGATCTTTTACTTCAGAGGTTAGCTGTTTGGCAATCACATCTTTCCGGATCACCACCTTTTCATCACCATCCTCGTCAACCTGTTCCTGGAGATACTGATCACTCAGTCCGTTGGTAAAAGCACTTAAGCTCTCTTTGGTATTTTTAAAGGTAAGAAGGTTTTCCAGATCATTGATTTCGCCTTGAAGCAGTTTTTTCTTTCTTCTTAGTTCTTCGATGCTTTCATATTTTCTGCTCATAGCTTAATGATTTAAAAATTTAATAACCTGGTCTGCAACCGTATTGACAATTTTATTCTTGAATGCCACTACAAATACCATGACTAAAGCATAGAATGCAGCAACGATTAAGAATCCGTAAGAAGTATTATCCAGGGCTTTACCGATCAGAAAGGCAATCCCAAAGTTGAAAAGGATAATAAAAAAAGCAAAAGCAACTAGCAGCACTACAAAGTAGGTAATGAGCCCGGCGGAAAGAGAAGATTTTTCAGTGGCTTCAATTTTCAGAAGGTCTATTCTCTTCGAGGCATATTCTTTAATAGTCTCTATCATTGTTTTTTTTTAAAGTTACAAAAAAAGGAACTTTCGCGCAAAAAGTTCCTTCCCATAATTTACTCAAAAAATAAATTATTTATTTTTTAAGATCATTCAATTCAGCTTCAACATCTTTTACTACGTCTGCCGTTTTAGAAACGATCTGATCTTTGTATTTATCGTATCCGTCCTTTACCGTATGAGCTACGTTATTCGCTGTTTCCTTGAAAGTAGAAGAAATATTGTCATATTGGTCTTTTACTTTTTCAGAAACCTCACCGTACTTGTTCTTAGCCTGGTCTTTTAGGTCGTTTGCTTTAGTTTTGATTTTTTTTCTTGTTTCCTTTCCTTCTTCAGGGGCATAAAGCATTCCTAAGATTACACCTGCTGCAGCACCTGCAAGAAGTCCTGCCAATATACCTGCTGTATTTTTTCCTTTTGACATTTTAAGCTTTTTTAATAGTTAATAAATATTAGTTTTTTACTGGTTCAAAATGTACAATTTGTATACCAAAGGAAGTCTTTTCTTATTAAAAATTGTTAAATCTTTTGAATGTAAGATAAAATAAGTTCTATTGTTTGCTCTTTGGAGATATCTGTATTATCAATGACGATAGCGTCTTCAGCCTGCTTTAATGGCGCAATCTCTCGCTCACTGTCGATCTTGTCACGTTCTATCAGATTTTGTTTTACATGCTCACGGTCCGCTTTGATGCCCAGACCTGCCAGTTCAAAATATCTTCGGTTCGTTCTTTCGTCAATACTGGCAGTAAGAAAGAATTTATAGTCCGCATTTGGCAGAACTACTGTCCCTATGTCACGCCCGTCCATAATAATTCCGCCTTTTTCTGCCAGTGAACGCTGGGACTGCAGCAGGAAATCTCTTACTTCTTTCTGCTTGGCCACAATGCTTACATGATCGGACACCTCATTGGTACGGATTTGCTTGGAAATATCAATATGATTGAGATAAAGAACCAGTTCGCCATTATTATTCCTGAATTCCAGCTCAATGTCATTCAGGGAGCTGAACAGCTTCTGAAGATCAATGGCATTGTCTTCATCCATACAGTTCTGTAATGCAAACCAGGTTACACCTCTGTAAAGTGCACCGGTATCCAGATGAATAAGTCCCAGTTTATCGGCAATGACTTTAGAGATTGAACTTTTTCCGGTAGACGAGTACCCATCGATAGCTATTACAGGTTTTTTCATACCGCAAATTTCAAGATTTTTTTTAAAAAACCAAGACTGTAAATAAAAAAATCTGCATCGCGGTGCAGATTTGTATGGTAAAAATTATTCTCCGGCGTGACTGCTAAGGTCTACGGAAATACCTATCTGATTCACATTGGAGGAGTTGTGATAGCGTACATGGGCATAATCGATCCTGAATTTTCTTAGTTTAATTCCAAAACCTCCGGAAAGTCCTGAGAAGTTTCTCTGATCGGCTACGGCAAGCTCATTACCTCTTTTTACATTGTATCCTAAACGGATATTGAAGCTTTTCTCCGGGAAAAGTTCCGCACCTACGGAAAAATGGTCGGCCAGCTTTCTTCCGAATCCTACTTCCTGTCCGTTGATATTGTACTGATGGGAAATATCAAACTGCTGAAGGTCATGGGCGGTTACGGTAATGGCCAGAGGAATGATCTTAAGGATCTTGGTGTATCCTAAATCAACCCTGAATGCAATATTTTCTTTTTCTCCGTTGAAAGATTTCAGCTGGAATCCGAAATTCCTTAATACAAGAGAAAGGGTTTCTTTGTTTTTCTTATTGTGATAAGTAACACCTGCTGTTCCGGCGATGGCAGAAGAAGTATAGTTATCGATTTTTGAAGTAATAAAATTAATGCCCCCCCCAATCGTCCAGTCTTCTTCAAACTGGTAGGCGTAACCGGCGCCAATGGCTACATCTGAGGCTTTGAATTCCCCAATGGAAGCACCGCTCTCATCAGTTCTGTCAAAACTGCCATAGCTCATATACCTTGCATTGATGGTGGCCATATGACCGTTTTCAAAATCTCTGGCAAAGGCAACGGTACCGAATTTGGAATCGGTAAGGTAGGTTCCGCCATTTACTGAAAGCTGTTTATCGGAGTCCATATTCAACAGGGACGGGTTTGCAATAGCAAAGGAAACATCATGATCTCTGACGGAAATTGCATCGCCACCTAAGGCAGCCTGTCTGGCAGATACAGGGATGTTTAAGAACGAATAAACGTTTGTTCCTGTTTGCGCATAAGAAACAATTCCTGATAGAAATAATGAAAAAATGATAATTTTCTTCAATTCAATTTATAATTAATGCAAAAATAATCCTTTTTCGTACTTATCAAAATATTTCTAACATTATTTGTACGTAAATATTTTTCTTTTACCAATATTTTTAATGATTATATTTGCAAAATCAAATTTCGGAGAAATCAGCTCCGGTAAATATTTATTAAAATTAAAGATGAAATATAAAAGAATCCTTCTGAAACTGAGTGGTGAGGCCTTAATGGGAAACAGACAATACGGTATTGACAATGAAAGACTGCAGGAATATGCGGCGGAGATCAAAAAAGTAGTAGATAAGGGCTGTGAAGTGGCGATCGTTATCGGAGGAGGAAATATTTTCCGTGGAGTAGCGGGAGCTGCAAAAGGAATGGACAGAGTGCAGGGTGATTATATGGGAATGCTGGCTACGGTGATCAACGGGATGGCTCTTCAGGGAGCACTGGAGGATGCCGGCATCAAAACGAGACTTCAGTCTGCGATCGAAATGGATAAAGTGGCTGAACCTTTTATCAAAAGAAGAGCGGTGAGACACCTTGAAAAAGGAAGAGTCGTGATCTTCGGAGCCGGAACAGGAAATCCTTATTTTACAACCGATACAGCTGCAACATTAAGAGCGATTGAAATTGGAGCAGATGTTATTCTGAAAGGAACAAGAGTAGACGGAATCTATGACAGCGACCCTGAAAAGAATGCTGATGCGGTAAAATATAATTCACTATCTTTCGACGAAGTATTTGAGAAGAATCTTAAAGTAATGGATATGACCGCTTTCACTTTAAGCCACGAAAATAAGCTTCCGATTATCGTATTCGATATGAATAAGGACGGTAACCTGGAAAAAATCGTAGACGGTGAAAATGTAGGAACTTTGGTTGATCTGTAATCGGAATACAGGTAACTAAAGCAGTCATTACCGATTACGTATTATTTATCAAGTCATCTATCACAAAATGTGCAATTTATCAAACTATACTATAATAATGGAAGAATTAGATCTAATATTAGAATCTGTAAAACAGGACATGGACGCAGCTGTAAAACACCTTGATCATGCATTTCAAAGAATCAGAGCAGGACGTGCTTCTACAGCAATGGTTCAGGATGTTATGGTGGAATATTACGGAGCACCGACTCCTCTTAACCAGGTTGCCAACGTGTCTATTCCGGATGCAATGACCATCTCTATTCAACCTTGGGACAGAACGGCTATCAATGCTATTGAAAAGGCCATCATCAACTCAAACTTAGGGTTTGCCCCTTCCAACAACGGAGAAAATATTATCCTGAATGTTCCGCCTTTAACGGAGGAGAGAAGAAGAGAGCTTGCAAAACAGGCTAAAGCAGAAACCGAGCAAACTAAAGTAACCATAAGAAACGCGAGACAGGATGGTTTGAAAGAGCTTAAAAAACTGGACGGAGTTTCTGAAGACGCAGTGAAAGGAGTGGAAGAGGAAATTCAGGGTTACACTGATAAATATGTTAAGCTTTGCGATGAGCATCTTAAGACAAAAGAGGCTGAAATTATGAAAGTATAATTTTCAGTTTTTGAAAATAATAAAAGAGGTTTCCAGGGAAACCTCTTTTTGTTTTTTTGATTGAAATCATTAAAGCTGTCAAATCCTACAGACATTTAATCTTTCCTTGCCGATCTTTGTTTCTGATGATGGAATGATAAGTTTTCATCAGATCATCGGTACTGCACTGTACTTCCTTACCTGTGATTTTGGAAGGGTCAGGTTTTTCTGAAACATCGGATTTTATCACATATTTCTTTTCCAGACATCTGATCGGCCGCCCGTTCCGGAGGTAGATTCTGGTTTCGGTAACGTCATCCCGGGTTACAGGTTTTTCCGGAGTTCCGCCATCAAACATCCATACGGTTTCATCTCTGAAAATAAAAAATACATTTCCGTCTTTGATGTAATACTGTTCGGAAGCTGAGAAGTGGTCGTGTTCCGCATAGGAATGTTCTATTACTTTAATCTCACCTTTATCCGAATGAATTTTTACTTCTCCTGTTATCTCATCATCACAATTATAGGAGAAGCTTTTAGACGTCAGCTTTTTCCCCTCCAGAAGTGCATGAAGGCTGTTATATTCTTTCCTGATGGCTTCAATAGAATCGGTTTTCTCTTTTGGCTGTTCTGGAGCTGTCTGGGTACCGGAACGATCTGTAACGGGAACAGGCTGCGGATTTGTCCGGTTGCTTTCTTTCTGACAGGACACAAGAAAGACAAGACAGGCCGTGATAAGAATTGTTTTCATATAATAATGGTCTGGTGATTAAAAAACGGAGACTTCAAAGAGAGGTCTCCGGATATACTTATTGGCAGTTTGCGTTATAATCTGTAATGACTTCTTCTACAATTTGTGGAACATTCGACATGACGTCATCAATCTGGCTTTTGATCAGTTTTCCAAGTCCCGATCTTTTCTTTTCATCATTTTTCAGGGAAGCATAAGCCCCGGAAGTCATCTTTCCTTTCGCATAGCTGCAGTCTGCAATGATGGTTTTGGCTTTGGCAAAAGTAAGCTCGTCCAATTTGCCTCCTTTTTTGGTGTAGATATATGAAGGAGCGTTTCTCATTCTCTCATTCTCTTTTTCGGCAACGGCAATCTGTCCGCCTGCTGAGAATGTGGTAGGGTAGCCGTAAAGTTTGTAAACTTTGATCTTACCTTCCGTTACCACTTCTGCAAACTGTGTACTTTTGGTAAGGTTGTTAAACGCTTTAAGGTTGCCGCTCAATCCTCCGGTCGCCGTATTAAAACCTTCTTTGGTATTGGTATACTTGATGGTTTCAAAATGCCTTTCATTGTTGTTTTCGTCAATGGCGGTATACCCTTTGATATCATCTGCATCGAAACCTTTGAACTTCTGCTTCTTTTTGGATTTGTCAATGTCGGTGGCCGCAATGAATTTTACTTTTTTCTGATTGTCCCATGGATTTCTTTCATCCCCGTTCAGTCTTACGATTCCTTCGATTTTTTTTCCGCTTTTATCGATAATGTAACCGAATTTTTCATCCGCTCTAAGATCATAATCCGTGTTATTATCTTCCTGGGCATACGCATTTACAGAAATGACTGTAAATAAGCTAAATAATAGTATTTTATTCATGTAGTTATTGTTTTTGGCAATTTTTGTAAATATAATCTTTTATATCTTATCACAAAATGGAATTACATACCATAGTCCCGAATACAAAAGACCCGGAAACATCCGGGTCTTTAAGCTTAATTGTTTTATAGGTGTTACTGGTACCTTTTATGTTCTTTCGTTTTCGTAAACAGCTTGGTAACCGGTTTGAAAAAGACCTTATATTTCTCTGCATCAAACAGCTGTGAATCGGTAAGTGCCTTATACGTCATCCAGACTCCGAAAGGTAAGAGGATCAGGTTCGGAAGCCAAGCTGCCAGATACGGGCTCATCTTTCCGCCCCAGGCAATGTTTTCTATTCCCAGATTCATGACATAGAAAATGATGAAGATAACGATGGCGATGATCACCGGAAGTCCCATTCCTCCTTTTCTGATGATGGACCCTAAGCTGGACCCGATCAGGAAGAAAATAATACAGGTGACGGAATAGGAAACGATTCTCTGCTGATAGATTACCACTTTACTGAAATATTTTATATTGGAAGTAAATTCATTCTTTTTGTCTGAGGCGGTCTTTTTCAGGTCCTCCAGATTATTATAGGAATTGTAAAGAAGTTCCAGCTTTTTATCCGTTTTGATGGAGTCCAGCTTTAACTGGGATTTCGGGGTTGCCTTTGCTTTTATATTTTTATCCATATAGCTGATCACCGAATTGGTTCGGCTCAGAACATCGATACCGATATTGTTGAAAAACTCAGCATTGTCTTTTTTGTTTTTGGCCACCGTTTCATTAAGTTCCCCATAAGTCTGGAAACGGTAATCATCTGTGATCTGCTCCTTTTCGATTGCTTTATTTACCAGTTCACTGATATCGAAATGCGAGACTAAGGTGTCAAACTTGATCGCCTGATCCGGCTGTTTTTTTCGTACATTTTCTCCTCTTCCGGCAAAATTGTCTTCAAATACATAACCGTTATACAGTTCCAGCTTTAAAAAGTTTTTATTGGCTATAGGGACAAATTTTCCTTTAGCGGCTACAATAGACTGTTGATTTTCATAAGTGCTGGCTTTTCTGTGAACAAAAACCCCTTCGATATTCTCACCGTTATCACCATAGATCTTGTCAAACTTCACCATATATCCGGGAAGCTGATCAATAAACTGTCCCGGTGTAAAGTTAAGGGCGGGCTTGGTCTGTGCAATATTAAAGAGCATGTTTTTCGCCTTTTTCTGAAAATCGGGAATGATATTATTGGAGAATAAAAACAATAAAATGGCGAGTCCGGCTGCTACACCCAACAGGGGAGCCATTACTCTTGTGAGGGAAATTCCGGCTGCTTTCATTGCTGCAAGTTCATACCGCTCCCCAAACTCCCCGAACGACATGATGCTCGCCAGAAGAATCGTAAGCGGGAGTACCAAACTGATAACGCTTACCCCAAGATAAAAAAGAAGTTTAAGGATTTGCCAGTAGCTTAATCCTTTCCCCATAAACTGTCCCAGCTGAACCCAGATAATGTTTACAATAAAAATGAAAAACAATACGCTGAATATAAAGAAAAACGGTCCAAAGAAGGTTTTTATGATATATCGGTCTAGTATTTTTAACATGCGCCAAAATTAATCAAAAAGCCGCAAACTTGCGGCTTTTATATTTTGTTATTTTCTTAATTCAAAAGCAAATTCATCAATCGGTAGATCTGCATCTGTTTTTTACCTTTTTAAAGTTCTGTAACTACGTAATTTTTGAACTTATTTTTGTCAAAAACAAACATATTGGGATCCAGTTCCTGGTTTTCCTTGTATTCTTTAATGGCAATTACGGCTACATCCTGGTTGGTGCCGTGCTGCTCAAGCTTTACCATCTGTTTCTTTGCAGAATCTACAAAAAGGTAAACATATTTTATCCCATTGGATTTTACAGGAGTAAGCTTGATGAAATCTGTATTGACTCCGTTTACTGTTTTTTTACCATTGTACGTTACATTATAATCATTACGGTAGGTAGAAAGGTAGTTGATAGGGGAGAACATACTGCTGCTGCCGTTAGGTTTTGCAATCGTTACTTCCATATCATCCGCATTGATGTTGTAAATCTTGTTTCCGTCATAGATCTGTTCCGTATCCATGATTTTAAGTTTATACTTGTCACCTGCAGAATAGTAAATTCCGGGCTCTGTTTTGGTTACCTGTCCGTTCAGTCCGCTTCCAAAAGAAAATTTGAAGTAAGAATTCTTTTTAGAATTGTAGTTGGCTGTAATATCATCCAATATCTTTTTAGCTTTTGCATCAATTTTCTGAGCCTGAGCCATACCTACTGCACCTACAACAAAACTTCCTAATATAACTTTTGAAATAATATTTTTCATTTTTTTATTTAATAATCTTAAACATTCTCTTATTCTAAAGGGGAAACTGATGTAGTTTTTCCTTTAACTACGCAGATCTTCCAAAAACTGTTCCAAAGAATGAAGATCGCTGATCAGAACCTCTCTTGCTTTGGCTCCGTTGAAGCCTCCGACAATTCCGCTGGCTTCCAGCTGATCCATAATTCTTCCGGCCCTGTTATAGCCCAGTTTCAATTGTCTCTGAAGCATAGAAGTAGATCCCTGCTGCGTAGAAACAATAATTCTTGCTGCTTCTTCAAATAAGGCATCCTTTTCATTCGGATCGAAAGCTCCTACAGAACCGGATGAATCTTCAGAAACATATTCAGGAAGCAGGAATGCTGATGCATATCCTTTCTGTTCACCAATGTATTCTGCAATTCTTTCCACCTCAGGAGTATCCACAAAAGCACATTGAAGTCTTAAGATTTCATTTCCGTTGAAATAAAGCATATCTCCTTTTCCGATCAGCTGATCAGCCCCCGGAGAATCCAGGATCGTTCTGGAGTCTACACTGGAAATTACCCTGAAGGCTGCTCTCGCAGGGAAGTTGGCCTTGATCATCCCGGTAATTACATTCACAGAAGGTCTCTGCGTGGCTACAATAAGGTGAATTCCTACAGCTCTGGCAAGCTGTGCAAGTCTGGCAATCGGAAGCTCCACCTCTTTTCCGGCAGTCATGATCAGGTCGGCAAATTCATCTACCACCAATACGATATAAGGAAGGAAGCGGTGGCCGTTTTCCGGGTTTAATTTTCTTTCCGCAAACTTTTTGTTGTATTCTTTCAGGTTTTTACAGAAAGCATTTTTAAGAAGGTCATACCGCGTATCCATTTCAATACAAAGCGAGTTCAGGGTATTGATCACTTTATTGGTATCGGTAATGATCGCTTCTTCCGCATCAGGAAGCTTGGCCAGATAATGCCTTTCAATTTTGGAATACAATGAAAGTTCTACTTTTTTAGGATCTACCATCACGAATTTCAGTTCGCTCGGATGCTTTTTATACAGCAGGGAAGTAAGGATCGCATTAATTCCAACCGATTTACCCTGTCCTGTAGCTCCCGCCATCAGTAAGTGAGGCATTTTGGCAAGATCGGCCATGAAAATCTCGTTGGAAATCGTTTTTCCGAAAACCACCGGAAGATCCATATCCGTATTCTGGAATTTATGGGAAGCAATTACAGAACGCATGGAAACCATGGTAGGATTTTTCCTTGGTACCTCAATTCCAATGGTTCCTTTTCCTGGCATCGGAGCAATAATCCTGATCCCAAGAGCGGAAAGGTTCAGGGCAATATCATCCTGTAGTTTTTTAATGGCTGCCACCCGGATTCCTGCTTCCGGTACAATTTCATATAAAGTTACCGTTGGCCCGATCGTCGCTTTGATCTCAGCAATTCCAACGTTGAAATTCTTTAAAAGACCAACGATCTTATTTTTGTTTTCTTCTAATTCTTCTTTGTTGATGGAGATTTCTTCGTTGCCATAGTCTTTCAACAGCTCAACAGGAGGCATCTGGAAGTTAGCCAGATCCAATTTATGATCATACAGACCATGTTTTTCAACAAGTTCCTGGGACTTCTTATCCGAATCATCAAGGATATCGATCACAGGAGCTACTTCCACATTGAATTTGATATTTTCCTGTGCAGGAGATGAAACCGGCGTCTGGGTCTGAACCGGATTAGCCGGTGTCATATCAAATGCCTGTTCCGGGGTTGAAGTAGGAACAGCTGGTTTGGTATTAAGGTTTAAACTTACCGATTGTGAGACATCTTTTCTGTCATCTTCAAAAGAAGTGTGGTTGGGCGTTACAATCGTTTCCACTTCTGCCGTAGCGGGAACTTCAGGGAATCCTTTCGGAACCTGTACCGGCTCCGGATCTTTAGCCTTTGGTGGTTGTGGTTTATCCGTAGTGTCGGTTACTGTAACATTCGGGATGGAGTTTTCAGCCTCCTCTTCAAGTTCATCATCCGCTTCAAAATTTTCATCTGAGTTCGGCATCATCGATTTTACTTTACCAATGGTGTTTTCGTTGATGGTATTCAGCTTGGCTTTAATGGAGCTTGGTCTTAAGTTGAATTCCAAAATGAAATATAAAAGAATGCTCGATACCAGAACAACCCACAGGCCGACTGTTCCGATGATGGCATTAAGGTAGTCCATGATCTGATATCCGTAAACACCTCCCATTACGCCTTGTCCTTTGGTGATCGCGCCCATAAAAATAGGAAGCCAGCAGATAAAGAATAAGGAGTGGCCAATGGTTTTCCACGGCTTGAATATTTTTTTCTTAAGGATCAGGGTGCCTACCACCATCAGTAAAAAAGCAATAATGAAGGAAGCGATACCAATACTTTCAAATATGAAAATATTCCCCAGCCAGTCACCGGCTTTTCCAAAAATATTGGATGATTTGATGCTTTTATCAAGCATGGTTCCCGCCTGACTCTGATCCGCCTTCCAGTTCATTAAATAAGAGATGAACGAGAATGCCAGAACGACGGAAAAAAGGATGAGGGTAAGCCCGGAAAATATACGCGGCTTTGATAATATTTTGCCTGTATCAGGCGATTCTGCTTGTTTTGTCTGTGTCTTTTTATCCATAATATCAATGTGGGCAAATTTAATGTTTTTTCAACATTAAAAGAATCTTTTTTACTCAAAAAGAAGGCGTAATTTATGGTTATTTTTTTGAAAATACGGTGCGTTTCAAGGATAATTTTAAGGGGAAATTTCAATTTTTTACCGTTGTGGTATCAAAATAGGGTTCGTTTTTGAACTAGTTCAATGGAATACGATTTCAGGCGAGGTAATTTTGCTCCCGTTAAGTTTTTTAAAAAGGAATCATGAACAATATTCTCAAACGTATTTCAGTCTCAGGGCTGCTTTTTATTTCATTATTATCTGTTAACGCACAACAAAAAAGAAACATGGAAAACACTGCATTATTAATTATCGATGTACAGAATGATTATTTCCCGGGAGGAAAGATGGAACTGAAAGGAGCTGAACAGGCCGGTGCAAGAGCAAAAGATATTCTGATGTACTTCAGGAAAAACAATCTTCCGGTAGTTCATATCAGGCACCTTGATCAGAGTAAAGAAGCAACTTTTTTTCTGCCCGGTACGCCGGGAGCTGAAATCAACACCCTTGTAGCGCCGGAAAATAAAGAGAAAGTGGTCATTAAACATTTTCCGAACAGCTTCCGTGAAACAGATCTTCTGGAATACCTACACCAAAACAGAATCAGTAATCTGGTTATTACAGGAATGATGACGGATGTCTGTGTAGAATCCACCACAAGAGCCGCTTTTGACCTGGGCTTCAGCAATACCATTATCGGGGATGCTACGGCAACAAGAGACCGGGAGCTGGAGGGCAAAACCGTAAAAGCTGCAGACGTTCAAAGATCATTTCTGGCAGGGATCTCTGCTTTGGGAGGATTGTATGCCCGTGTGGTGAATGCAAAAGACTTTATGAACGGAAAATAATTTTATTGAATGCTGAATGAATAAAGATACCTGCTGTAAAATGGGTATCTTTATTCCTGTTTAATCTCTATGATGTCTGACTTACTTTATAAAAATATCAGCCGGTATATTGATCTTTCTGATGAGGAATTCAGGAAATTTGCTGAACCATTCCGGTTCCGTACTTATAAAAAGAAAGAACTGGTCCTGCAAACAGGAGAATACTGCCTTTTTGAAGGCTTTGTGCTGAATGGATGCTTTAAAGTATTTTATCTGAATGAAAACGGTGCTGAACAGACCTTGTATTTTGCCGTGGAAGGCTGGTGGATTACGGATATAGACAGCCTGATCAATCATGTGCCCAGCACCTTAAGCATAGAGGCTCTTGAAGACAGTGAAGTTCTGATGATCTCAAAAGAAGACAAAGCATATTTATATGACACCATGCCTAAGGTAGAAAAGCTGTTCAGGATCATGAACCAGCAGTCTTCTGTGGCATTACAGAGAAGAATTCTTTCCCTTATAGGTAAAACTGCTGACAAACGGTATTCTGAGTTTCTTGAGAAATATCCAGGGCTTGAGCAGAGGCTTACTCAGCAGCAGGTAGCTTCTTATCTGGGAATTACTCATGAGTTTTTAAGCAAGATCAGAAAAAAAATAGTCAGGAAAAAATAGGAAATATACTTGTATTATGTAATTTTGAAGAAACTAAAACCTATATGAAAATTTTAATTCTGCCGTGCCTGCTGTTTTTCGGAACTGTATTTTCCCAATCTTATGAGGATCTTATGCAGGAGGCTTCAAAAAACTTAAAAGCAAAAGATTATTGTTCGGCGCTTTCCAATTTTAAAAATGCTTTTCCTAAAAAAACAGAAATCGGGACCTATGAATATGCCAGTGCCGCTTCGGCTGCTGCCAGCTGTAATGATCCGAAACTGGCTATAGAATGGCTGAAGAAAAGTTATGGCCTGGGCCTGGGAAAAGACCGTAATGAAATTTCTTTTCTGGAAACCCATGAAAGTTTAAAGAATATTGCCGGTGATCCGGAGTTTCAGTCTCTTTTAAAAGACATGAAACAGAAACTTGCCGTAAAAGAAGAAGCCGCGAAGAAAGAGGAAGATCTCTGGAACAAAAGCATCATTGAAAATCAGCTCACGGATAAAAATCCTTTCCAGAAGGCACCCGCGGGATTTGCTTTATATTTTACCGATGTAGACGGGCTTAAAGTTCCCTATCTGGTTTTTGTCCCTCAAAATTATCAACCTTCAAAGCCTTTGAGAGCTATTGTTTACTTACACGGAGGGGTGAATTCTCTGGACGAATTCTATTATAAAAAAAGTGAGGTTAGAACTGAACCTATATTTGCGGCCGGGGAACAATACAACAGCATCATTATTTATCCTTTTGCGAAAAAAGATTTCGGATGGATGGATCAGCCTAAAGCCTTTGAAAATATTTTTACCATTCTGAAAGACGTGCAGAAAAAATATAATATAGATAAAAAGCGTATTTATCTGGGAGGAATGTCCAACGGTGGAACAGCAACCTTTTGGTTTGCTTCGCAGAAAGAAACTCCCTTCAAAGCATTTTTTGCATTTGCTCCTAATCCGGTTCTGAATACCGGTGCTATTGATTTCGGGAACATTAGTACGAAACATCCGCTCTATACGTTCAACGCAAAAGATGATATGGTTTTTAAATATGAAACTGTTCAGAAAATCTATGATGAGAACAAATCTAAAGCAAAAGGATGGGACTTCAGAACCGTTGAAAAAGGATCACATGCTTTTATTTTTGATCCAGAAGTAGGGAAAAATATTTTAAGTGATTTATTTTCAAATGTTTTGAGATAAAAGACACCGGTAAGATATAGAATGTTTCAATAACCCGGATAGGTATTATAAATCCGGGTTATTATGATTTTAAAAATTGAATTTTTCTTAATGCTTTTTGTGTTATTAAGAATGATTCAAAATAGCTGAAAACGGCCTTAAAGTGATAAAAAACAGCTTTTTTTAACCTCTTTGTTGTTTTTCATCCTTATTTTTGCATGTCAAGTTAAAATAAATCATGAAGAAGCTCCAAAATATTCTTATCTCAACCAGGACAATGGCTGTGTTGTTACTGGTGTACGCAGGCTCGATGGCTTATGCGACGTTCCTTGAAAACGATTATGGAACGCCTACAGCAAAAGCATTAATTTATGAAGCAAAATGGTTTGAACTGATCATGCTGCTGCTCATTCTCAACTTCGTAGGAAATATCGGAAGATACAGACTATGGAAAAAAGAAAAGTGGCCGGTTTTGGTTTTTCACCTTGCTTTCATTTTCATTTTTATTGGTGGTGCCATCACAAGATACATCAGTTTTGAAGGAACCATGCATATCCGGGAAGGGGAGACTTCCAATGAAATTATCACAGATAAAAATTTCCTGAAAATTCAGATTGAAGAAAAAGGAGATGTTCTTAATTACCAGGATATTCCTTATCTGATGTCTCCTTTGCATAAAGATCTTAAAGCAACTTATGATTTCCGCGGGAAAGAAGTAAAAGTGTTTGCCAAAGAATATGTCCAGAGGAAAAAAGACAGTCTGGTTGCTGAACCGAACGGAGCAGAATACCTGCACCTGGTATCTACAGCCAACACAGGAAGACAGAATATTTATATTAAGCCGGGAGAAACAAAATCCATCAACGGAACTCTTGTAACGTTCAACAGAGCGATCGACGGGGCAGTAGAATTCAAAAATGAAGGCGGAAAGCTGTTCATTAAAACACCGGTTGATGCCACTTTTATGACCATGGCAACACAGGCTACGGGCAATACCAAAAAGGATGAGTTCCAGCCTTTGGCCTTAAGAAGTCTTTACAGCATCAATGAGCTGAAACTGGTTGTCCCTGAAGGGCTTAAAAAAGGAAAACTGATTGCCTTTGAAGGAGATAAAAAGAAAGACCTGAATGTTCCTGATATGCTTAAGGTTGAGCTTCAGGGCCCAAAAACAAAACAACTGGTTGAGCTTTCCGTTGAAAAAGGAAATCCGAATGCTTACAAGCAGATCACTATGGACGGACTGAACATCATGTTAGGATTCGGCCCTAAAGTATACAACACTCCTTTCGCTTTAAAACTGGATGACTTTGTGATGGAAACCTATCCGGGAAGTTCATCGCCGAGTGCTTATGAAAGCCATGTTAAAATCATTGATGAAGGGAAAGAAACCCCTTATAAAATATATATGAACCACGTTCTTAATCACGGCGGATACCGTTTCTTCCAGGCAAGTTTCGATCCGGACAGAATGGGAACTGTTCTTTCTGTAAACCACGATTACTGGGGAACACTAATCTCTTATATCGGATACGGACTTTTATTTTTAGGAATGTTTGTGATCTTCTTCTGGAAAGGAACTCATTTCTGGAAGCTGAACAAAATGCTTTCTGATGTTAATAAAAAGAAAGCCGCCGCAGTACTTTTAATCTTCCTTAGCTTAGGACTTAATGCACAGAAAATTGAAACCCACGGAACAACAGACGGAAGCAGAGAACACATCCATACAGAAGGTGACGGACATAATCATGCTGCGGAAGCTGCACAACCAGGTATAGATGGAGCGTCAAAGCAAAACTCATTGGCTACACCATTGAGTAAAATGAGAGTGATTTCTCCGGATGAAATTATTGCTAAAAATAAGATCAGTAAAGAACATGCTGATAAATTTGGGTACTTGCTCGTGCAGAATTTTGAAGGAAGGATTGTCCCGGTGAATACTGAAGCTTTGGATATTTTAAGAAAGCTTTACAAAAAAGACGAATTCAAAGGCACTGACGGAAAGTCGCTTACAGCCAACCAATGGTTCTTATCCATCAATACAGATACACCGAGCTGGACGATGGTTCCAATCATAAAAATAGGAACAAAGGGGGGCGATGAACTGATGAAAAAAACAAAGGCCAATGAAGATGGATATACTTCACTGATGAATCTTTTCCCAGCTGATGCCAATGGTAATCTTACCTATATTCTGGAACATGATTATAATACAGCCTTCCGTAAAAAACCTTCCGAACAGTCCAATTATGATAAAGAAGTGATTTCTGTGAACGAAAGAGTTCAGATCTTCAATGAGTTTTTCAGCGGACAATTTATGAGGATTGTTCCTGTGAAAAATGATGCCAACCATACATGGCATTCATGGCTTGATCAGAAAATGGAGCCGGATATGGAATCCCAGCAGGTAATGGGACCTTATTTTGCAGAAGTTCTGCAGGCTCAGAAATCAGGGGATTGGAGCAAAGCGGATGCAGAATTGGTAAAACTTTCAGGTTATCAGCAAAAATGGGGAAAAGCAGTTGTTCCTACAAAATCCAAGGTAGATCTTGAGGTTTTCATGAACAAAGTGAATATCAATTTCAAATTATTGATTTTTTACACGATTATTGGTGGTCTTCTGCTTATTTTAGGATTTGTAGAATTATTCAAACGTAATAAAACCCTAAGCAAAGTAATTAAAGTAATCATTGCGATAGGCTTAATAGGATATTTATGTCACTTTCTCGGTCTTGTGGCGAGATGGTATATCTCAGGACATGCTCCTTGGAGTAACGGATATGAAGCGATTATCTTTATTTCATGGGTGGGGATTACTGCAGGGCTTATTCTGTACAGAAATGCCAATGCCTTGATTCCGGCAGCTGGATTTATGGTGGCCGTTATCATGATGGGATTTGCGCACGGAGGTTCAGCCCTTGATCCGCAGATTACGCCGCTTGTTCCGGTACTGAAATCATACTGGCTGATCGTTCACGTAGCGATTATCACATCCAGTTACGGATTTTTCGCACTGTCCATGATCATTGCAGTAATCAGCTTAGTGTTCTATATTATTGCCGGTAAACCGGTTTATAGGATTCATCATGATACTACACTGAAGGAATTGGTTATTGTTTCGGAAATGTCTCTTACCATTGGTCTTTTTGCCTTAACGGTTGGGAACTTCCTTGGGGGAATCTGGGCCAATGAATCATGGGGAAGATACTGGAGCTGGGACCCGAAAGAAACATGGGCTTTCATCTCAATCATGGTGTATGCATTTGTACTGCACATGAGATTGGTACCGGGACTGAGAAGCAGATGGGCATTCCACGTAGCAACGATGTTTGCGTTCTGTTCAATGGTAATGACCTATTTTGGGGTCAATTATTACCTGAGCGGACTTCACTCTTATGCAGCAGGAGATCCGGTTCCGGTTCCGGCATGGGTATACATCGGAATCGCTACAATGATTGCCTTGTCAGCCGTTTCTTATTTTAAATTTAAAAAGCTGAATAAGAAATAGAATTTTTAAACCTCAATAAAAAAATCCCGGGAAAATATTTTTTTCCGGGATTTTTTATGACTCAATCTGCCGTTTTGCTCCGGATTAGATACCAAAAAAAGTGAGTATCCTTTATACAAAATACCTGTTCCAGTCACATTAAAATATCTGTCAGTTATCGGTTCAAACGATTTCAGTATAAAGTTCCTTATAAAAATCTTTGACTTTTCCTTAATGATCTTTAAAACCTATAAAAACCTTAATGGTTCAAATTCAAATCATATAAAAACAATTCTGCATTTCTCGCCCATAAACCCATTCAAAAAAAAGTCGTGTATGATCATTTATCGTAAATAATTAATACGTATCTTTATGATATCAAAATAATATCAAATTAAAATTTACGTTATGGAAAAAGTTTTAAAACCTATGTCAGGCTACCTTGCCTTAGTGATCTGTCTGATCCTGTTTGTAGGCTCGATCTATTTTTTTATTTCAGGGGTTGATCAGAGTATTACCCTTGTTGTGGTAGCGATGTTATGCTTTCTGTTGTCATGTTTTTTCTTGAAAGGACTGATGATCATCCAGCCCAATCATTCAAGAGTGCTTAACTTCTTTGGGCGTTATGTAGGAACCGTAAAAGATAACGGACTATTTTTTATTAATCCTTTATACTCATCTCAGAAGATTTCTTTACGTTCGGAAAACCTGCAGGGGCAGACCCTGAAAGTTAATGACAAAATGGGAAATCCTATTGAAATAGCTGTAGTAATGGTTTGGAAAGTAGGAGATACGTATAAGGCGGCATTTGATGTGGAGCGCTATTCAGATTTTGTGAAAATGCAGAGTGAAGCGGCGGTGCGTCATTTAGCGATGAGCTTTCCTTATGACAACCTGGAAGACGATCATGCACCGATTACTTTAAGAGAAGGAGGCGACAAAATCAATTCTATCCTGGAGCAGGAGCTTACTGACCGTCTTTCAAAAGCGGGAATCATTATTCAGGAAGCCAGAATATCTCACCTGGCTTATGCTTCCGAAATTGCTGGAGCAATGCTTCAGAGACAGCAGGCAACGGCTATTGTTGCAGCAAGAACCAAAATTGTGGAGGGAGCTGTAGGAATGGTTGACCTGGCACTGAAAAAACTTTCAGAAGAAAATATTGTAGAGCTTGACGACGAAAGAAAAGCAGCAATGGTAAGCAACTTAATGGTAGTGTTGTGCGGCGAAAAAGCAGCAACCCCAATACTGAACGCCGGAACCCTGTATAATTAAGCCGGATCGGGTTTTTGATACCGGTTTTTATCCGGTGCTGAACAAAAATTACGCAAGAGAACATGACAATGAAATCGCAAAAAACTCAAAATTCTCCCGGGAATAAAAGTAAAAAATCCTTTGTGATAAGGATCGATGACTCAACGTATAAGCTTCTGGAGAAATGGGCCAATGATGAATTCAGAAGTGTAAACGGGCAGATTGAATATCTGCTGCATCAGAGTCTGGTGAATTCAGGGAGAAAGAAAAAAGAGGAATAAGGAGTATCAACCTTTTTCCGGTATAGCAATCAATTAACCAAAAAAAGCAGAGATCAGTTCTCTGCTTTCTTATTTTATACAACTCTGAAGTGTATCAGCCCCGAAATAGAAGATCACAAGCCAGATCAGGCCTTTAATGGTAAAAAAGGCAAAACCGGCCCAGCCCACACGTTTGAACCACTTCATGAACTTTGAGTTGTTATTGTTTTCCTGAGAATTTTCCATTTCCGTTAAAAAAAATTACGATACAAAGATAAGCATGTTTGGAATTAGTCCAAATAAAAAGTCAACTAAAAATTAAAATTTTGAGGTTCGCATAATATTTTTATCTTTAGAGGAACGAAAAGTAACATTTTATGTCTAAAAAAGTAAAGGATTTCGGAATCGAAAAAACACTCAAAAATCTTGGGATCAAAGAAGAGAATAAAGGAACTTCAGCTGGAGGGAAATATTTTGCTTCTGGAAAAACAATTGAAAGCTTTTCTCCCGTAGACGGCAGGCTGATTGCCAAAGTGAAGACTTCCGGACAAAGTGATTATGACAAAGTAATTGAAACCGCTCAACAGGCGTTTCAGGAATTCAGGCTGATCCCGGCTCCTAAGAGAGGGGAAATCGTAAGACAGTTAGGCCAGAAATTAAGAGAATATAAAGACGATCTTGGGAAACTTGTTTCTTATGAAATGGGAAAATCTCTGCAGGAAGGTCTTGGTGAAGTTCAGGAAATGATCGATATCTGCGACTTTGCAGTGGGCGTATCCAGACAGCTTCACGGGTACACGATGCACTCCGAAAGACCGGGGCACAGAATGTACGAGCAATATCACCCGCTGGGAGTTGTAGGAATTATTACCGCTTTCAACTTCCCGGTAGCCGTATGGTCATGGAATACCGCTTTAGCATGGATCTGCGGAAACGTTACCATCTGGAAGCCGTCGGAAAAGACACCTCTTTGTGCGATTGCCTGCCAGAATATTATGGCTGAAGTACTGAAGGAGAACAACCTCCCTGAAGGAATTTCAAGCGTATTGGTAGCGGACCACGAAATCGGGCAGAGACTGGTAGATGACAAGAGAGTTTCATTGGTATCATTCACCGGTTCTACAAGAGTAGGAAGAATGGTTTCCTCTAAAGTGGCGGAAAGATTCGGAAAATCAATCCTTGAATTGGGAGGAAATAATGCCATTATCATTTCCAAAGATGCAGATATCGATATGTCTATCATCGGAGCGGTTTTCGGAGCAGTTGGAACTGCCGGACAGAGATGTACCACAACCAGAAGACTGATCATTCACGAAAGTGTATATGATGAAGTGAAAAACAGACTGGTAAAAGCATACGGACAGTTAAAAATCGGAAATCCTCTGGATGAAAAGAATCATGTAGGACCGCTTATTGACGTAGATGCCGTAAATCAGTATGAAGAAGCCATCAAAAAATGTAAAAAAGAAGGTGGGAAATTTGTTGTTGAAGGCGGTGTTCTTTCCGGAAAAGAATATGAATCAGGATGCTATGTTAAACCTTGTATTGCAGAAGTGAAGAACTCGTATGAGATCGTTCAGCACGAAACATTTGCTCCGATTTTATATTTAATCAAATACAAAACATTAGAAGAGGCCATCGCTATTCAGAATGATGTTCCACAAGGACTGTCTTCAGCGATCATGACCCAGAATCTTAGAGAGGCGGAATTATTCCTTTCCCATGCCGGTTCAGACTGTGGTATTGCCAACGTAAATATCGGAACTTCAGGAGCGGAAATCGGAGGTGCTTTCGGTGGGGAAAAAGAAACAGGAGGCGGAAGAGAATCCGGTTCTGATGTCTGGAAATACTACATGAGAAGACAAACCAATACTATAAATTATACAGCTCAACTTCCTTTAGCACAAGGGATTAAATTTGATCTGTAAAGTTTTAATTTAACCATTAAAATTAAAAGATTGAGAGATTGATACAATTAAATTTATTGAGCAGAATCTCTCAATCTTTTGATGAATCAATTTAAAAATTAATAACCAGAGTAATTAAGAGCTCATTTTCCGGTCTTTTTAATTATTCAATTATTAAATCACACATCAATTTATTATGGAACAAACATTAGATATACAAGCCAATAAAGTAAAAGAAACAGTAGGAAAACACGTTTTAGCAGACGGTTTTGATTTCGTGATGGATATCGAAAGATCACACGGATCATGGTTATATGACAAACTTACAGACAGAGAATATCTGGATATGTTCTCGATGTTTGCATCGGCTTCCATTGGGTACAACCATCCGTATCTTGTCGAAAGATCAGAATGGCTGGGAAGAATGGCCGTAAACAAACCAACACTTGCTGACGTATATTCCGAAGAATATGCCCATTTCCTTGAAGTTTTTGAAAGAGTAGTGATCCCTGAAGAATTGCAGTACGCATTCTTCATAGAAGGAGGAACTTTAGGGGTTGAAAATGCCATGAAAGCCTGCTTCGACTGGAAAACCCGTAAAAATTTCGAAAAAGGACTTCAGACCGAAGCCGGAATCTGCATCCATTTCAGACAGGCATTCCACGGAAGAAGCGGCTATACTTTAAGCTTAACCAATACTTCAGATCCAAGAAAATATCAATATTTCCCGATGTTTGAATGGCCAAGAATCTTAAATCCAAAACTGACGTTCCCGATCACTGAAGAAAACCTTGAAGAAACGATCAAGAACGAAAAACTTGCCCTTCTTCAGATTGAAGAAGCCATTCTGATGCATCCTGACAAAGTGGCCTGCATTATTATTGAGCCTATTCAGGCTGAAGGCGGCGACAACCACTTCAGAGATGAGTTCCTGATGGGACTAAGAAACCTTTGCGACCAGAACGACATCCTTCTGATCTTTGATGAAGTTCAGACAGGTATCGGAATTACCGGTAAAATGTGGGCATTCCAGCATTTCACAGCAAAACCGGATATCATTTCTTTCGGTAAAAAAGCGCAGGTTTGCGGAGTCTTAGCCAATAAAGAAAAATTTGATCAGATCCCGAACAATGTTTTCAGAGAAAGTTCAAGAATTAACTCTACGTTCGGAGGAAACTTCATCGATATGCTTCGTTTCCAATTGGTCATGGAAGTAATCGAAAAAGAAAACCTGGTTGAAAATGCAAGAGTGGTAGGTGATTACCTGTTAGAAAGATTAAAAGAATTGGCAGAGAAATACCCTGAAAAAATTTCCAACGCAAGAGGCAGGGGATTGATGTGTGCCATTGATCTTCCTTCAGGAGAACAGAGAAACCATATGATGAATGAGCTGTTCAAGGACGGTCTGATCATTCTTCCATGCGGTGATCAGTCACTTCGTTTCAGACCTCACCTGAATGTTACCAAAGAAGAAATTCAACTGGCTTTGGATAAAATTGAAAATAATATTAATAAAATTTAAAACCAAAGATTTGTAATTTTAAAAAAAACATTGTACATTTAGATACTCAAACGATATAGAATATGGAAAGAAGCACGAGAGTATCAGTTTTCGAAAGTGATAAACCTTCAGAAATCCAGCTGATTAAGTCTAAATTGGATGATGCCCAAATTATAAATACCGTCGAAAACAGTTACCTGACTTTTACAACAACGCCTACGGCGACTTCGTTAAAAGTGATGGTGGATCTGCAAGACGAGAAGAAAGCATTTGAAATTATCGATGCCTATCTTCAACAAGTTGAAAATCAATAAAAACAATTTCATAATTTTAAATTTTACTACTTCGGACCGAAAATTAATTTTAATTAATTTTCGGTTTTTTAATTCAATTTAAACAAGAAAATATAAAAAAGAAACATAATATTCAACAGAGGTGGACTTCAGCCCGCCGCCATAAAATATTCCCAAAGCGATAAACGAAGAATTAATATGTAGATCGAGAAAACGAATCTGAAAACAGAGAAATATATTCAATAGAGGTGGGCTTTAGCCCGCCGCCATAAAATATTCCCAAAGAGATAAACGAAGAATTAATATGTAGATCGTGAAAACGAATCTGAAAAACAGAGAAATGTATTCAATAGAGGTGGGCTTTAGCCCGCCTACAAAAAAATAACCAGATCCGGAAAATAGGAAAAGACATTCAATAAAGGTGGTTTCAGCCCGCCGAAAATATATTAGAAAAGAAATAAATCTCAGGATTTTAATGTAAAACATCATAATGAATTCAGAAACAAAACTAAGAAAAGCAGAATTTGAAGACAGAGACATTATCTGGGGAATCATTCAGCAGTCCATCGAAAGAAGAAAACAGGATGGAAGTACACAGTGGCAGAACGGATACCCCAACCTTGGGACGGTAGAGAGCGATATTGCAAAAGGTTTCGGATTTGTAATGACCGTTGACGGGGAAATTGCCGTATATGCAGCTTTGATCCTGAATGACGAACCGGCTTACAGCACGATTGAAGGAGCCTGGCTGAGTGACGGGGAGTTCGTGGTTGTACACCGCGTAGCCGTTGATGAAAAATTTGCAGGCCAGGGTATGGTAAAAAAACTCTTTGATCATATTGAAGACTTTACCAGATATCATGATATTCAGAGTATTAAAGTGGATACCAACCACGATAATATAGCGATGCTGAAGATCCTTGAAAGCAAAGGATATTCCTATTGCGGAGAGGTACTTCTGAGAGACGGAATGCGTAAAGCTTTTGAAAAGATTATTATTTAGGTCAAAAGTTAAATCCATTCTCATTGAATTTTTAAAAGAAACCTTATTTATAAACTCTATCAGCTTTGTTCGTTTAGTTCTGAACTAATTTCTACTTTTGTTCAAATTTTTATATTATGCATCAAAGTATAGAAATTGATGAAAAAATTTTTCAGGATGCCGTAAAATTTTATGGCACCATCTTCAACTTACCTCCTTTAGCCTCAAAAATATATTCCTATCTACTTTTCGATTATGAGAAAGTAGGAATTACTTTTGACGAGTTCGTTGAAGTGCTTTCCGCCAGTAAAAGCTCGGTTTCTACCAGTATTTCTTTACTGCTGAATGCACAGCTTATTGTAGATCACAATAAGATGGATGAAAGGAAACGGTACTTTTTCATCAATGATGATTACAAAAGAATACGATTTGAAAAGATAGTTCAAAAAATGAAAGACGAATTAAAACTACTGGATGACCTAGACAACTTTAAAAAAAATCAGGACGATGGATACAATGAAAGAATAGAAGTTTACAAAGCACTTTTAAATAAAAACATAGAAAATATTCAGGAATCTCTTAATAAACTATAAAATGAATAATAAGCTAGTTATACTTTCTATTGCAGCGCTCTCACTGACAGCCTGCAAAAAAGAAGCTCCGAAACAGGGTGGTGCCAAGCCATATCCTGTGGTTTCTGTGGAGACAAAAAATATAGTGGGTTATCAGACGTTCCCGGCCACCATTCAGGGAAGGGTAAATAATGATGTACGCGCAAAAATCCAGGGATATATTACCCAGCTATTGGTGGATGAAGGGCAATATGTTACAAAGGGACAGCCTTTGTTCCGTCTGGAAACCAATATTCTGAATGAAAACGCAGCTGCTTCAAAAGCCGGAATCGGAGCTGCCGAATCCAGTATTGCTGCTGCTCAGGCTTCAGTAAATGCAGCACAGGTGGAAGTGAATAAACTGAAACCGCTTGTTCAGAAAAATATCATCAGCAACGTTCAGTTACAGACTGCTCAAGCCAATTTAGCCCAGGCTCAGGCTCAGCTTCAGCAGGCCAACGCAGCCAAAAGACAGGCGGTTGCCAACTACAAAGGCGTAGAAGCGAATATTGAATATTCTATCATCCGCGCGCCTATTTCCGGGGTAATCGGAAAGCTTCCGCTAAAAGTGGGAAGTTTGGTAGGTCCTTCCGATCAGACTCCTCTGACAACAATTTCAGATACTTCCCAGATCTTTGCTTACTTCTCCATGAATGAAAAAGAATACTTTGATTTCCTTGAAAAAGCACCCGGAGCATCAATGCCTGAAAAAATTAAAAACCTTCCGATGGTTGAGCTTCAGCTTGCCAATGGCAGTCTTTATCCTGAAAAAGGAAAAATAGAAGCCATTACCGGACAGATCGATCCTGGAACGGGTACCATTCAGTTCAGGGTGGCATTTACCAATGCACAGAAACTTCTGAGCAACGGAAACAGCGGAACCATCAGATTCCCTCAGCATTATGACAATGTTCTGGTAGTACCGGAAAGTGCAACTTACGAACAGCAGGGAATTGTTTATGTATACAAAGTGGAAAAAGATACCGCTAAGAATGTTGTGGTGAATGTAATCGACAGAATCGACAATATGGCGCTGATCAAATCAGGAGTGAATAAAGGTGAAACAGTGATCGCCGCCGGTATCGGAGGTCTGAAGCCTGGAACTCCGGTGATCCGCAAACCTGTAAAAATGGATAGTCTTGTTCAATCAATAAAACCGAAATTCTAATGATAAAAAACTTTATTAACAGACCGGTTTTATCTACCGTAATCTCAATTCTGATTGTGATTCTCGGTATTTTAGGACTTGTCTCGTTACCGGTTACCCAGTATCCGGATATTGCACCGCCTACCGTAAGTGTTACGGCCAACTATACGGGAGCCAACGCGGAAACCGTAATGAAAAGTGTGGTTGTTCCTCTGGAAGAACAGATCAACGGGGTAGAAGGAATGGATTATATTACTTCTTCTGCCGGAAATGACGGTTCTGCCAATATTCAGGTCTTCTTCAAACAGGGAATCGATCCGGATATTGCTGCAGTAAACGTACAGAACCGTGTAGCCAGAGCAACCCCTTTGCTGCCTTCTGAAGTAACCCGTTCAGGGGTGGTAACCCAGAAACAGCAGACCAGTGCTCTGATGTATATGTCTTTCTATTCTGAAAACAAAGACCTGGATGATGTGTATCTTCAGAACTTTTTGAATATCAACGTTATTCCAAACCTTAAAAGGGTAAATGGTGTAGGGGATGCCAACGTTTTCGGAGGTAAAAACTATTCCATGAGAATCTGGCTGGATCCGGCAAAAATGGCGGCTTACGGGGTGACCCCTACAGACGTTACAAATGCCATCAATGAGCAGAGTAGAGAAGCTGCAGCCGGTTCTATCGGGCAAAACAGTGGTAGCTCATTTGAATATATCATCAAATATGTAGGAAAGTTCAACGATAAGGAACAGTACGACAATATCATCATTAAAGCCCTGAATGACGGGCAGAACTTAATGCTGAAAGATGTAGCGAAAGTAGAGCTTGCAGGACAGTCTTACACAGGAATCGGGGAAAACGGAAACAATCCTTCCATCAGTATGGGGATCTTCCAGACTCCCGGATCCAATGCCCAGGAGATCATCAAGAATATCAAAGCCTATCTGAAATCAGCGGAAAGCACTTTCCCTGAAGGAATTAAATATACCTTCAACTTCGATACGAATGAATTCCTTGAGGCTTCTATCGACAAGGTAGTACATACCCTGATCGAAGCGTTTATCCTGGTATTTATTGTGGTGTATATCTTCCTTCAGGACTTCAGGTCAACCCTGATTCCGGCCATTGCGGTTCCGGTATCTATTGTGGGAGCCTTTTTCTTCCTGAACTTATTCGGATATTCATTAAACCTCTTAACCTTGTTTGCATTGGTACTGGCGATCGGTATTGTGGTGGATGACGCCATTGTAGTCGTCGAGGCGGTCCATGCAAAAATGGAACACGGTATTTCCGATGCTAAAAAAGCGACGGTGGAAGCGATGGACGAAATTACAGGTGCGATCATCTCCATTACCCTTGTAATGGCAGCGGTATTTATTCCGGTAACCTTTATTACAGGGCCTACAGGGGTATTCTACCAGCAGTTTGGAGTGACGCTGATCGTGGCGATTATTATTTCTGCGGTAAACGCTTTAACGTTAAGTCCGGTTTTATGTTCACTGTTCCTAAAACCACACGCTGAGCACCATGAGAAGTACCAGAGCATGAACTTCCTTCAGAAGTTTTTCTATAAATTCAATATTGCCTTCAGAACAGCTACAGAGCGTTATGGAAGAGGATTTGTATTCCTGTTGAGACATAAGTGGGTAACCCTGGTTATTTTCGCAGTGACAGGAGGTATTTTATTCTGGGCAAGCAGCAGCATGAAGAAAGGTTTCGTACCCACTGAAGACAGAGGGATTATCTTTACCGATGTACAGCTTCCTCCGGGAGCCTCTATGGAAAGAACCTATAATGCATTGAAAACACTTCAGGCCAACGCGATGAAAGTTCCGGGAGTACAGAACGTAACCATCTCCACAGGTAGAGGATTCTTATCCGGAAACGGAAGTAATAACGGTCTTGCCTTCATCAAGCTGAAACCTTTTGAAGAAAGAAAAAAAGACGGTCAGACTTCTGAAGATATCACCAAAAAACTGTTTGGAATTTCAGGGGCGGTTCCTGATGCCAAAGTGGTATTCTTCCAACCGCCAAGTGTACCGGGATTCGGGAGCAGTGCCGGGTTTGAAATGGTACTTCTGGATAAATCCGGAGGGGAATATGTTGACCTTGATAATAAGACCAACGAATTCATCGGTAAGCTGATGGAAAGGCCGGAAATTGAATTTGCCCAGACTTCTTTCAATACAAGATATCCGCAGTATCAGATGGAAATCAATGTTCCTCTGACGAAGCAGCTTGGTGTTTCTGTAAGTGACATTCTGGCAACCATGCAGGGATATATCGGAGGGGTATATACTGCTGACTTTACTAAATATGGAAAACAGTTCAGGGTAATGGTGCAGGCACTTCCTGAAAACAGAAAGAATATTGAAAACCTGAATGAATTATATGTAAGAACAGGATCAGGCGTAATGTCTCCGATTTCACAGTTTGTAACCCTTACAAAAGCATACGGACCACAATCTGTAAGCCGTTACAACCTCTTTACTTCGGTGAAGATTACCGGAGCCAACTCAGCAGGATACAGCTCCGGGGATGCCATTGCAGCCGTGCAGCAGGTAGCCGGGGAAACCCTTAACCAGAATTATGGAGTTGAATTTACGGGATTATCCAGAGAAGAATTAGCTTCAGGTTCGCAAACCCTTCTGATCTTTGGTTTAAGTTTGATTTTCGTGTACTTCATCCTTTCGGCGCAGTATGAAAGTTATATTCTTCCGCTGATCGTAGTGATCTCTCTTCCTTTAGGGGTAATGGGAGCCTACTTCGGACAGAAGATTATGGGGCTTGAAAATAATATTTATTTCCAGATCGCATTGATCATGTTGGTGGGACTATTGGCGAAAAATGCCATCCTTATTGTAGAATTTGCCGTTCAGAGAAGGCATCACGGCGAAACCATTGTGATGTCTGCGATCAATGCGGCAAAAGCCAGATTAAGACCGATCCTGATGACGTCATTTGCCTTTATCTTCGGATTATTGCCGTTGGTGCTGGCAAGCGGAATCGGAGCTGTGGGTAACAGATCCATTGCCACCGGAGCCGCGATCGGACTATTGATCGGTACTATTTTAGGACTGTTTGTCATTCCTGTATTATATGTGATCTTTGAAACGATACAGGAGAAAATCAAACCGATTAAAAGAGAAGATATTAACCTGGCAGAATAAAAATTAAAAATTTGAGGTCCGAAGTCAGGTGTTCTACAACCTGGCTTTCAGCCTCTTATTTCTAACTTCTAACTTTACATAATGAAGAGTTTATTAAACATCATAAAAGGAATCACTTTTTCAGCTTTCATCCTTGGAGCGATTACATCCTGTATGGCCCGAAAGGAATATGAAAGACCGAAGAATGTGGTAGACGAAAAGCTTTTCCGTACCGATATGCTTCCTTCAGACAGTACTACTGTTGCCAATGTTTCCTGGAAAGAAATTTTTACGGATCCTATATTACAGGGACATATCTCCAAAGCTTTGGAAAACAACCTTGACATACGAATTGCCCTGCAAAGCATCGGTTCGGCAGAAGCATATTTAAAACAGAGTAAGGCAGCCTATCAGCCAACACTGAGTGTAGGACCTAATTATACTTTCCAGACCCAGTCGATCAACACCCAGTTCGGGCAAATCATCGGGGAAAGACGTTACGTCAATCAGTTTGATATTACAGCCACTATTGGTTGGGAAGCTGATTTATGGGGAAAATTAAGAGCACAGGAAAAAGCTCAGCTGGCTACTTATTTAGGAACAGTAGCCGCCCATAAAGCTGTAAAAAGTGATCTTGTTGCTTCTATTGCTTCCGCTTATTACCAGTTGCTGACCTTCGATTCCCAAAAAAGAATCATTACAGAAACCATTGCGGTAAGAGAAAGAAACCTGGAGACCACAAAAGCCCTGAAAGCTTCCGGAAACCTTACTGAAGTTGCTGTACAGCAGAGCGAAGCCCTGGTATTGAATGCACAATCCCTATTGATCGATATTGATACCCAGATCCAGCTTCTTGAAAATACGATGAGCCTGCTGATGGGAGAGTCATCCCATGCCATCGAAAGATCTACACTGGAAGGTCAGAAACTTCCGATTGATCTGAAATTAGGATATCCCGCACAACTCCTGGCCAACCGTCCGGATGTAATGAGAGCGGAATATAACCTGATGAATGCTTTTGAGCTGACCAATGCTGCAAAAGCACAGTTTTATCCTACCCTAAAGCTTACAGGAAGTGGTGGAATGCAGTCGGTGGACCTTGATCACCTGTTCAGTGTCAATTCACTTTTTGCCAATGTAGTAGCAGGACTGGCGCAACCGATCCTGAATAAAAGACAGATCAAGACGAACTATGATGTAAGCCTTGCCAATCAGGAAACGGCTTATCTGAATTTCAGAAAGACCGTTCTTACTGCCGGAAAAGAGGTTTCTGATGCCATCAGAGTATTTTCGGTACAGGATTCTTTTATTGAATTAAAGCAGAAAGAGCTTGAAGCATACAAGAAATCTGTTGATTATTCCCAGGAACTGGTGAATTACGGTATGGCCAACTATCTCGAAGTACTGAATGCCAGTGTTAATTCATTAAATGCAGAACTGAATATTTCAAATGCGGAATACAATAAAATGAAGGCTGCAATAGAGCTTTATCAGGCTCTTGGTGGAGGCTGGAAATAGATTGTTTCTGTTTCAGAATATAAAAACGTATGTCGGTAATGGCATACGTTTTTTTGTTTCCCACAGATTTTTCTTTCACTCATTTTTCTGATGATGACATCATTATGAATGGATTGCTTTCTTTATGTTATTTAACGCCATGGTTGCTATTTTTAATCATATTGCGGATATTTTGTTCGCAAAGGCGTTTCACTCAGCGAAGATTGCTATTAATAATCGCTGAATAAGATAATGCTCAGCCTTAGCTGAACAGAGTGCCATTGCGGTCGGAAAAATATTTTCAAAATAAACCTTTGCGGACACTGCGTGAATAAAAGAATATTCATTTTGTAAAGCTGCTGCTGCTGTTTTTGTTTCCCACAGATCTCTCTGATGACGCAGATTTTTTTGGTGTTGTTTTTTGTTTAGGTTTATAGTTTTCTGACCAATGAAATTGTCCAATCCTTTTGGATGTTATAGATGTACGGAATATAGAAATTTAATCTTTTTAAATTTAGCAAATGACAAATCTGGGCTGATCGATTTATTTTGTTAAAAATTACATAAAAGGAAAGTTTCGTTTGGATATATGTAGCTAACTACGTAGTTTTGTTTTTTAAAATAGGAGATAATATGAAAACAGACATTCAGGAGATAGGAAATACATATTCTGAACAGGTTATTGATCTGATTCTGAATATTCAGCAAAAAGAATTTAATATTCCGATTACAATAGAAGATCAGCCGGATCTTACTCAGATCGAGAGTTTTTACAAGAAAGCCGGAGGAAACTTCTGGTGTGCTTTTGTAGAAGGTGAATTGGTTGGCTCAATAGCATTGGTTAAATTTGACGATAGGGCAGGTGCCATACGGAAGATGTTTGTAAAAAAAGAGTTCCGGGGAAAAGAGATGAATATAGCGCAAAATCTACTGGAAGTCCTGATTAACTTCTGCCATGAACACGGAATTGATGATATTTATCTGGGCACAGTTGATGTATTGAAAGCAGCCATGCGGTTCTATGAACGCAATCATTTCAGGCAGGTTAAAAAAGAACAGCTTCCGGTACTTTTTCCGTTAATGAGTGCAGATAATGTGTTTTATCATACAAACATCAACCAGAAATTATGAATATTATTGACGAATCAGGTATTCTTGCCATATCAACAAGACTACAGCGTCTCAGTGAACAGTTGAGAAAAGATGGCGCACTGATCTATAAAGCATATGATATCGACTTTGAGCCCAAATGGTTCCCGGTTATTTTTACCCTGTACCATAAGAAAACCCTTGGTGTTGTAGAAATAGCCAACGAAATAGGGTATACCCATCCCTCTACAATCAGTCTGCTTAAAGAGCTTGAAAAACAAAAGCTGATAGTCTCTAAAAAAGATAAACAGGACGAACGAAGGAGGCTGATCGAGCTGGCTCCCAAAGGTAATGATCTGATTGAAAAGATGAAACCTGTATGGGAACTCATGTCAAAAGTATTGGGCGAGATTGCAGACAATACCAATCATCTGCTCACCGCCATTAATGAAGCAGAAGAAAAAATAGCGGAACAATCGTTTTACCAAAGGGCGATGTATAACAAAAACAAGCTGTAGCGATTGGCTGCAGCTTGTTTGTTTTAAAAGATAAGATTTTTTAATATAGAATATATTACGTCATGTTTTGTCGTTGTAGTAGAATACATTTGTAAAACAAAGTTGAATATGGGGGAAATTATGGATATAAAATATGGGGTTTTCCCCGTATTGTGATAAAATGAAATTACTTATATTCGCCATTCAACCACAAACCTAACACATTATGAGAAAAATCATCTATGGTATACTATTCTTGTATACAACGATTCCTATCTATGGACAGGAAATTTTATGGCAAAAAGATATCAAATCCTCCACACAGGATTTTCTAAGCCAGATTACTACAACCATCGATCAGCAGTATCTTATTTCCGGAAGTTCTATCCAGACGAAAAGTCATACGCAGGAAACCGGAAATAAACAGTCCAACAACGTTTACGACTTTCATCTAATCAAACTCAACCAGCAGGGAGAAGAAGTTTGGGAAAAGTATTTTTCCGGAGAGAATCATGATTATTTATCTGCTTCTGTCGCTACCCAAGAAGGTGGATTTATTCTTTCTGGAACCTCATTTTCTAGTAAGGGATTGGACAAAAAAGAAGATTCCAAAGGAGGATCAGACATCTGGCTCATACGACTCAATGAATCCGGTGATGAGTTATGGCAGAGAACCCTTGGAACCGCTTCCGATGAGGAAGCCAGAGCAGTCGTTCAGACCACTGATTTAGGATTTTTCGTAGCCGGAAATGTCCAGAACTCTTCCAAAGGCTATGGTTCCAAAGATGCCTGGGTCATCAGACTGGATAAGGATGGAAAAGTGCTTTCAGAAATGATACTTGGCGGAAAAGGCTTGGATGAAGTAGAGAAAATGATCCCTACAAAGGATGGAGGTGTTCTTTTAGGGATGTATTCAAGGAGTAGTGAAGCTCGTGATGCAGGTTCGGGAGGAACCTCTTTAAACAAATCATCTTCTGAAAAATCTTCGGCTCCAATAGCCATTAACCAGAAGCCAAAAGCCAGCAGCAACTTCGGTGAGGGCGATTACTGGATTGTCAAGCTGGATAAAAACGGCAAAGTAGAATGGGAAAAGAACTATGGAGGAAAAGCGGATGATCATTTAAGAACCTTGGCTTTTACATCAACCGGCTACATCATTGGCGGTGAATCCAGATCTGAGAGATTAGGAAACAAAACCGAAGGCATAGAAGAAGGCACCGATTTGTGGCTGATTGCTTTAAACGAAAGAGGAGAAGAACAGTGGCAGAAATCCTACAATTTTAAGAACCGTGACATCCTGATGGGTATGAGCGTCATTCATTCGGCCGATGATAAAACGTCCAAAGGTATTTTACTCGGAGGTTATACCCATGCGGAAGGCCGAATAGAAAAAAATGATGAAACCTTCTGGATGATCTATTTAGATCAGGAAGGGATTGAGAAATGGAGAAAATACGTTAAAAGTGAATCCAGAAAAAGAGAAGAACGGCTTTCTGATATTAAACTTAACCGGGACGGCTCCATTATCCTTGCCGGAACAAGTGCCGAAGAACTGGGAAAAGAAAACTGGAAGATCGTCAAGCTTGGAGACAGCCAGATTGACAAGCTGATCGAAAAGCAGGACATCAAAATCTATCCAAATCCAGTAACAGATTATGCTTACGTAGAAATCGGCTTTGACTTTAAGGAAGCGGATATTGT
>JAITMC010000022.1 GCA_031277615.1 Chryseobacterium sp.
CACCCCACATCCCTCCTCCCTCAAAAAATTAAAATAAAGAAACCACCCAAAGTTTAAGGCAGAACAGTAACCCCCATCATCCGCATCCATCATCCCTCTTTTTATTTCTGGCCTATTCATTTCTTTTTCCGTACTTTTGCACCCGAAAATTCATTATTCATTACTAATTATTAATTAAAACAAATGCTTTCGGTTCAAGGTTTAGGATTACATCATTCAGGAAATTATCTGTTTCAAAACGTCAATTTTACCATTAAAAAGGATGATAAAGTAGGTCTGGTAGGAAAGAACGGTGCGGGGAAATCCACGCTGCTCAAAATGCTGTCGGGAGAGATCAATTTCTACGAAGGAAATGTAGTGCCGGAAGGAAATATTACCATTGGTTTCCTTAAGCAGGATCTGGATTTCGTAAAAGGAAGAACAGTGTGGAACGAAACCATGCAGGCTTTCGAGCAGATCAATGCATGGAAAGAGGAGCTTGAAGAAGTTAACCATCAGATGACGGTGAGAACAGATTATGAAAGTGATTCCTATACCGATCTGATCAATAAAATGACTGAGCTGAACGACCTGCTGATGAATCACGATGCCTATAACCTGGAAGGAGATATGGAGAAAGTGCTGTTCGGTTTAGGATTTAAAGCAGATGATTTTCAGAAAATTACCGATGAATTTTCGGGAGGATGGAGAATGAGGATTGAGCTGGCAAAACTGCTGCTTCAGAAAAATGATATCATGCTTCTCGATGAGCCTACCAACCACCTTGATATGGAATCTATTATCTGGCTGGAAAACTTCCTGAAAGATTATCCGGGAGCCATTGTTCTGGTAAGCCACGACAAACAGTTCATGACCGCAGTCTGCAACAGAACATTTGATATCAACAACAAAAAAGTTGACGACTACAAAGCCAATTATTCCAAATACCTGGTGATGCGTGAAGAGCGCCGTGAAAAACTGATTCAGGCCAAAAAGAATCAGGATGCCGAGATCAAGCAGATGGAAGATAACATCAATAAGTTCCGTGCAAGTGCTACCAAAGCATCTTTTGCCCAGTCACTGATCAAAAAACTGGACAAAATAGAACGTATTGAAGTGGATAACGAAGACGTTTCCAAATTCAATATCCGTTTTGTACAGTCTGTGGTGCCTGGAAAAGTAATATTTGAAGCCGAGAAGCTTGGGAAATCTTATGGAAATAAAACGGTCTTCGCTGATGTCGATTTTATGGTTCAGAGAGGAG
The DNA here is from genome assembly GCA_031277615.1 of Chryseobacterium sp. Classification (GTDB taxonomy): domain Bacteria; phylum Bacteroidota; class Bacteroidia; order Flavobacteriales; family Weeksellaceae; genus Chryseobacterium. The sequence goes on from JAITMC010000022.1 coordinate 1,244, forward strand.
ACAGAATTGCACTTTTGGGACAAAACGGACAGGGAAAAACTACATTGGCAAAAATTCTTGCCGGAGATATCAAAGACTATTCAGGAACCTGGAACTTAGGGCATAACGTCAATATCGGGTATTTTGCCCAGAATCAGGAAGAAGTGCTTACTCCGAATAAAACGGTTTTAGAGGAAGCTGAAGATGCCGCAACAGAAGAAACCAGACCGAGAGTAAGAGACCTTTTAGGATCTTTCCTTTTTCAGGGGGAAGCGGTGACGAAGAAAACAAAAGTGCTGTCGGGAGGAGAAAGAAACCGTCTGGCCCTTTGTAAGCTGCTTTTACGTCCGTTCAATACCCTGATTATGGATGAGCCTACCAACCACCTGGATATCCAGTCCAAGGAAATTATCAAACTGGCTTTGCAGAATTTCCAGGGAACACTGATCGTAATTTCTCACGACAGAGAGTTCCTAGACGGGCTTTGCGATAAAATCTACGAATTCCGTGACGGAAGAATGAAAGAATTCCTGGGAAGTGTTGGTGAATATCTGGAATACAGACAAAAAGAAAGTATCAGGGAGATTTCTGCCGAGAAGGCAAAGCTTCATGGCGAAGAAGTAAAGCCGGAGCCTAAGAAAGAAGAAGAAAAACCTGTTGTTTCAGCCAGCCAGGCATCAGTGATCGTAAGCAAAGAGCAGAAAAATATCCAGAATAAAATAAAAAAGGTAGAAGAAAAAATAGCGGAGCTGGAAACCGAAGTCGAAAAAATGGAAGCTTCCTTTACCCAGGAAAATCCTTCCGAAGAAACCCTGGAAAAATATAACAAGACCAAGGAAGAACTTGAGCTCGCTTTACAGGAGTGGGAATACTTAGGAACTCAGCTGGATTAATACTGAACAATATAGATAAACAAAGTCGTGAGGAAATAAGGTGCGGCAAAACTTTGCAGCTCAAAAATAAGTCAAATGGCTTTGTTTATCTTAAAAAAATATATTTTTTATTGATCTGTTGTGATCATTAAAACCTGAATTAAAAGGCTTTTCAGCCAGTAGGATAGATTGTGCAGGATTATTTTAATTCATTTCTTCTGTAACAAAAAATACTTTTTTCCTACTGATCAATAGAGCAGTTTAATCGTATTTTTAATATAAGTTTAATTTAAAAATTAAATTATTTTTATAATTTTGACGGATGATTTTTAAGGAAAGCAGAAATCTGAAGAGTTTTATCGCCAAGCTTTTGTTTGGGATCTACTTCATTGCGCTGTTTTCCCAAAGTTTTCACCATCACGACTCTGTAGACTATTTTAAGAACTTTAATCTTAAAAAGACAGAAAGCAGTATGACGAAAGCTTCCGACAAAGAAAAAGCCGGAGACTGTCTTGCCTGTCATTTCTTAGCAACAGGACACACCCTGGTTCCTGATGAGTATAGCTTTACTTTTGAGAACGATACCCAGGAAGCAGAACTGATTATTGCTGTTCAGGAAAAAATATGGTCTCAGACCAAATTCACCTTTCAGCTTCGGGGACCTCCCGCAATTTCATAATTCATAGATTCTTTTGGGTTTAAAACGTAGTGTTTTAAAGTTCAGTGTTTAGATTTTAACATTGAAAAAGTAGAGCTGTTGATGCAACAACGGGCGTTCTGTTATGTAAATAACTGCAATCCCTGTTTTAATTCAATCTTTATTGTATCAATAGGTTATGTTACTGTACACAGGACATTACACATCCGCTAAAACCAAACCCAACCATTAATTTTTACGAAAAAATGTACCTGAAAAAGGTACGCAATCTATCTATTTACAATGAAATTGATATATAGCCTGCTGCTGGTCTTTTGCGGACTGGCGTTGACAAGCGCACAAAAAACATACACCGTAGAAGGAACCGTTCAGGATTTTCACGATAAAACCCTGCTGGATAACGCAGAGATAAAGATCGGTGAATTCACGGCGAAAACCGACCGGAAAGGTAAGTTTATCCTTCATAGGATCCCTGCGGGAAAGTATACGCTCATTGCTAAACATCCTGATTGCAATGATTATACTGAAAATATAGGAGTTGACCGGGATCTTAGCCTGACGATTACTTTAGAGCATCATTCAGGGGATATAGAAACCATTACCCTGCACGGAAGCCATAAAAAGAAAGCCTCCGTGATCATGAAAACGCTGGATAAAACCGAGATTGAAAGAAATTCCACCGAAAATCTGGGGAACTTACTTTCAAGATTATCAGGAGTTACCGCCTTAAAAACAGGAAATAATATTTCAAAACCGGTTATCCGCGGGCTGTATGGAAGCCGTATTTCTATTTTGAATAACGGAGTGAAAATGGCAGAACAGGAGTGGGGCGTGGAACATGCTCCCAATGTGGATGTAAACGACTTTGAGCATATTGATGTGATCAAAGGCGCTTCAGCCCTGAAATACGGAAGCGAAGGAATCGGGGGCGTTGTAGTCCTTGAACCGGCACCTCTGCCGAAGAAAGATACGCTGATGGGGAATATTAAACTGTCAGGAATTTCCAACGGAAGAGGAGGCGAAATGGCCGTCAATGCATTGAAATCATGGAAAAACGACTGGTTTGTAAAAACCGGAGGAAGTTATAAGAAGCTTGGCGATCAGTATATTCCTCATCATACCCTGCAAAACACCGGCCTGGAAATCAATTCCTTTAATTTCTCTTTCGGAAAGCAGAGTTTTATGCAGGGATTTGAAGTTTCCTATAGTGGAATAAAGCAGGAATTCGGGATTTATAAAGGTGCCCATCTTGGAGGTCCTATCGATTATTATAATGCCGTAAGCCTGGGCCAGGAATATTTTTATGATGGCTTCAGCTATGATATCAACAGCCCGAAACAGGAAGTGGAACACCACATCGGAAAGGTTACGGCCTATAAACGGTTTGCTGATTTCGGAAAACTGACTTTCCAATACAGCTTCCAGCTGAACAGAAGAAAGGAGTTCGACATCAGAAGAGGGGAGCTGAATGCTCTTCCTTCAATGGATCTGAGACTGATTACCCATACTGCCGGTTTAACACACCTTCTTGAACGCTCAGCATGGAGCCTGGAAAGCGGAATTTCTGTGGGATATCAGGACAATTACCCGAATCCTGCGACCAAGGCAAGGCGTCTGATTCCTGATTATTACCGGTATGATGCCGGAGCTTTCTCTGTCTTCAAATACCGATTCAATGCTCAACTGAATGCCGAAGCTGCGGTACGGTATGATTTCAGCAGATACGATGCCTATAAATATTATGACGCTTCCGAATGGGAAAGCAGATATGCTGCTCTTTTTCCACAGTTTTTTGTGCAGAAAAACGACAGCAGAATTCTGACCCGTCCGATCCTTGATTATCATAATTTTTCAGCCAATATCGGGTTGAACTACACACCGGTTCGTAACTTTGAAGTTAAACTGAATCTTTCCAGAGCCGAAAGAACTCCCAACCCTGCGGAATTATTTGCAGACGGGCTTCACCATTCTGCGGCGGTGATGGAAAAAGGAGATTTAGCCATCAGAAAAGAAACAGCCTATAATGCCAATCTGTCTCTGGCGGCACAGTTTAATGTCCTGAAAGGATTACATATTGAGGCGAGCCCTTATTTCATGTACTCCGATAGCTTTATCAATCAGGTTCCTACGGGAATTCAGTCTACCAACAGGGGCGTTTTCCCGATCTGGAGCTATCAGCAGATTAAAGCCAGAATGTATGGTCTGGATGCAGAAGCAGAACTTCGCATCTTTGACAATCTGAGCCTGAGATCCGCATTCAGTACTTTGAGAGGAGATGATCTTACTCACGATGAGCCGCTTATTCTGATGATGCCTACCAAGGTGAGAAACAGTGTAGAGCTGAAACTGAATAAGCCTTCCCACTTTTATGTTACGCTGGAAAACGATATAGTAGCTCAGCAGAAACGTTTTCCGGTGAGAAATCCCGATATCACCTTTATAGAGAATGGGCAACTGGTTACAAAAACCATTGATATGAGTACACCGCCTTCCGGATATGTAGCATTCAATGCTTCTGTAGGAGCCGATATCTTCAAAAACTTTAACCTGAATTTCAGAATCAACAACATTACGAACAGAAATTACAAAGAATATCTTAACAGGTTAAGATTAGTAATGTATGAGCCCGGAAGAAATTTCGTGGTGACGCTGAAATACAATTTTTAATTAATTATTAATACTTAAATTTAAATCAAAATGAAAAAAATATTCAATATAACACTTTTACTTTTAGCTGCAGTACTGTTATTCTCTTGTAGAAATGATGATAACGACAGCATTCCGGAGGATATCCACGAACACGAGGAAATCGAAAAGCTGGTGGTAAAGCTGACGAATAAAAATGATGCAACGGATGTACAGACCATCAATTATATCGGAGGGGTAGCAGATGCTCACATCCATGCTCATGCCGGAGATGTATATGCTGTGGAGCTGGATTTTCAGGTGAAGCATGATGACCATTATCACAGTGCCAACGACGAAATCCTGGAAGAAAAGGATGAGCATTTCGTTATTTATAACTTTGCCGGTGCTGATGTGAAAGTAAAAAGGGCTGCCGATGACATTGTAAGAACAGATGGAAAAAGACTGGGACTTAAAACAGAATGGACGGTTACAAGTACAACAACAACAACCGGAAAAGTGAACATCAAGTTAATCCACGGCCCAAGTTCTGTGAACGATAATTTCCCTTCCTCTGATAATCAGCTCGGAAGTGTTGTAGGAGGAGAAAGTGATGTAGATGCTTTTATTGATATACATTAATATAAAGTTCTTCATATCAATGTGACTGACCGCTGAATTTTTCAGCGGTTTTTTACTGTCAGCATTGAGGGCGGAAACTAAAGTATAAAAATATTGACCAATAGCACGATCAGGTAGAACATAAATATAAAAATCAAAACAGTAAATAAACAGATATAGATGATTTGTTTAATTTTATAATCAGGGTTAATGCGTTTTGAAATATGGGTGAAAGCTTTAAAACCATCAATTACTGCAACACGGTTCAGCCATAAAATAAAAAAGATGATGAGCTGCAGGGTAATAGCTCCAAAAATTGCAGGTACTTCATAGAAATAATCCTGTAAAATTACGTTGGTAAGAAGCGAAGTAAGAAACAGACAGCCTATAATTCTTGTTTTGGGAATAATGAGTAAAACAGCTCCCAATACCTCAAACAGTCCTAATGTTATGACAAATGGCTTTGAGTAAGAATAAAATTCCCACATCATCTTCATTCCTTTAAATTTGTCACTCACAGAATGATTGAACTGGTCATACTTACCTATACCGAATAAAATCATCATGCCGGCAACATACAGACAGCATGACCATTCCAGAATATTTATAAAGTCATTTTTTTTCAACATAATCGTTTTTTTTTATATAAATCATGACAACTTAATGGACAAAAGTGAAATCTGATATGATAAATTTAATTATCAGTCAAAAAGTCTCAGTTATATGTAATTTGATTTGTGAATTTGAAGCAGGAATAATAATGGTATCTGATATTCCACTGAAAATATGACAGCAATAACCCCCTGATTACTTCAGAAATACACTCCGCTAAAATCCCGCAATAAGACGTATAAATATTTGACCGTTAAGAATTTATTATTAATGAGTTATTTTCATAAAAATTTCATATTTTTGCAACCTAAAATTTTAATCAATAATGAAGGTTACCGCACAAAACCATGATGACGTAAGTGCTTTGCTTACCGTAACATTGGAAAAATCTGACTACAAAGAAAGAGTAGAAAAGCAATTGATTAATTATGCTAAAAATGCGCAAGTTCCTGGTTTCAGAAAAGGGAAAGTGCCTTTAAGTATGGTTAGAAAACAATATGAAGCAGGAATTGCATTTGAAGAAATCAACAAACAGGTTTCTGATGCTTTGAACAACTATGTTAATGAAAACAAACTAAGATTAGTTGGTCAGCCTGTTCCTCAGCCAGTAAACGAATTCGATTACAATGCTGATCAGTTGGAAGTTGCTTTCGAAGTCGGGTATGAGCCTGAATTCACTATAGATTTAGCGTCATATGAAGCTCCTCACTATAAAGTAGAGGCTTCTGAAAAAGAAATCAACAAGAGCATCGAGAACATGCAGAGACGTTTTGCTGAGCAGGTTCCTCAGGATAAGATCTCTAAAGATTCTTACATTGCTTTAGAGGTTTCTCAGGTTGTAGAAGAAGATGCAGAAGGAGAGCACCACCACCACCCGAAAAACGTTACCATTACTGCTGAAAACAAAGAAGCTTTCAAATTGGTAAAAGGTTTGAAGATGGATGGTTCCGTAAAAGTTACAAAAGAAACTCTTGCTGGTGACGAAGAATTAGCTAAAGAATTAGGATTCAGCAAAGAAGAAGTAGAGCATCTGCACCACGCTGAAGTAGAAGTTAAAGTAAAAGATTTCTATTCATTAAACCTTGCTGAGCTTAACCAGGATCTTTTCGATAAAGTATATGGAGAAGGAAACATCAAGTCTGAAGATGAGCTTAAAGAAAAAGTAAAATCTGAATTAGATGAGTATTTCCAGCAGAATGCCGACGTTCACTTTGTGAATAAAGTATTGGAGCAGGTTACTGAGAAAGAAGAAGTGAAACTTCCTGAATCTTTCCTTGTAAAATGGTTACTGTTCTCTAACCAGAACATCCAGTCTGAAGAGCAGGCTAAAGAAATCCTTGAAGCTGAAAAGAACCAGTTAAAATACCAGATCATTGAAGGTAAACTCATGACTGAAAATGAAATCAACCTTGACTATGCTGATGTGTTGGCACAGGCTGAGCAGTTGGTAAGAAATCAGCTGGCGATCTACGGAATCCACCACTTAGGAGATGACGAGATCCAGAAATATGCTGTTGAGATGTTGAAAGACCAGGAGCAGGTAAGACAGATTTCTTCTGAAGTAGCAATGGCTAAACTGAAAGACGTTATCCTTGAAAAAGCAGGTAAAAAAGAAACTGCCATTTCTCATGACGAATTCATGGAAGAACTTAAGAAATAGTATTTCCTGATATAAATATTTGAAAACCGCCAGCCATGGCGGTTTTTTATTTTTACGATTCCTTTGCTTTTTTCGTTACTGGTGACAACATCCGCTTCATCGGATCAACGGAGTTGATTCTCATCTTTGCTCCCTAAAATCAACAGGTTGCTTTATAATCTTTGCGTTAGAAAGAACTCTTATTTAATAAAAATACCTATTTCAAACTGCTCCTTCACCGGAATACCATAAATTTTTGCCGATCCCCATCTGTTAAGCTCCTCAGACCGAAAGGCTTCTTCGATACTCTTTTTACTGTTCAGATCCGTATACTGATAAACATCCACGCTTTCAATATTATTTTGAGTCCCGATAGTAACCAGAACCCTGTTTTCTCCTTTTTTAACGTGCTTCGGAAATTTGAGCGTATGGAAAAGAGCTATCCTGAAATAATACATCCCTTTAGGAAAGGTTGCATCGAGAATCATTATTCCCCGCTCATCAATACACATTGCATTTTTAATTTTCATGCATTCTTCCATACTTTTTGTAATGCTTGAATCTATTTTTTGTATGGTAAGAGAGTCTTTTTTAGTGGCCGGAAATATCTTTATATTTTCTACTCCCGGTGAAAGATAGTGATAGGGTAATTTTCTGGAAGTACAGCTTAGAAAATAAAAAACAATAATCAATAAAAATATATTTTTCATCGCAGGCTTTGTTAGGTTAAAAATAGAAAAAATAACGAGGTAAAAATCACATGCCTGCCTATATTTTCACCTATGAGTTCTGTTAATTTGAGTTAATTACATTTCAAACGCGTAAGAAATTTTTATATTATTATAACTTCCATCATCAGCTTTCATCTTCCATTCCTGACAGTATCTGTAAAAGCACCCGGCAATCTCCCGTTTTTCAATAATTTTTTTCTTGACTCTGTTTTCATCAATATTGTTATATTTACATCTTAAACTTATTATCATTCATATGAAAAAGATTATCATTCCGTTTTTCTGTGCCGTTCTTTTTTCGGCTCCGGCAGCGGCTCAAAAGAAAAGTGCAGCTCCTGCAAAGACGGAAGCAGCCAAGTCACAATTAACCCCTAAAGACGTTTTGAATAAGTATTTCGACGCTTTGGGAGGAAAAAGTAAATTAGAGGCTGTAAAGTCTATCATCATCGAAAATACGATGAATACTCAGGGAATGGATATTTCAATGACCACCACGAAATCAGGGAACAAATTCAAGTCCGTACAGAGTGTAATGGGACAGACAATAACCCAGGTTTTTGATGGTGAGAAAGGATATATGGACCAGATGGGACAGAAAATTGATCTTCCTGCAGACCAGATTCCGGCTTTGAAAAAAGGAACCCCGGTTGATGCTCTTGCATTTGAAGAAGCGGATTTCAAATCAGCTTCCGCAGAAAAATTAGATGGTAAAGATTACAATGTACTGGTTTCTGATAAAGGAAAATCTTACTTTGAGGCTTCTACAGGACTTTTATATAAAGTAGGATCCGATGAGGGAGGAATGGTCGTTAAAAACTATATGACTGTTGACGGTATGAAGTTCCCTTCCGAAGTAGAATTTGAAGGAAAAGGCCAGAAAGCAACCATAAAAACAACCAAAATCACGGTTAATCCGGCAATTCCGGATACCGAATTCAAATAAAAACTTAGTTTTTATTAAAGATAAAGCCGGATATTTTCCGGCTTTTTTATTGGAATTATAATTTTAACGCAAATTTAACTATAATCTGAATTTTAACATTTCTTTAGCTTGTGAATAATTGATACTTTTAAGCCGAAAATAAAATCAAATTATATGAAGAAAGTTTTATCGTCATTTGCGGTCATCTTCCTGATGTCTTCAAATGTTTTCGGGCAGAATATTCCCGTGGACCCTTCTGTGAGAATCGGTACCCTTCCTAACGGAATGAAGTACTACATCAAAAAAAACACATTACATGAAAAAAAAGTAGATTTCCGTCTGGCCATTAATGCCGGATCTATCCTTGAAGATGAAAACCAAAGAGGTCTTGCCCATTTTATGGAGCACATGAACTTCAATGGAACCAAAAACTTCCCGGATAATAAGCTGGTGGATTTCCTGCAGTCTATCGGGGTGAAATTCGGGCAGCACCTTAATGCCTACACCAGTTTCGACGAAACCGTATACATGCTTCCGGTACCTCTGGACAAGCCGGGGAATCTTGACGCCGGTTTGAAAGTAATGGAAGACTGGGCCTTCAATGCAACCCTTTCCGACGAACAGATCAATAAAGAAAGAGGAGTGGTTCTTGAAGAATTAAGACTGGGACTTGGCGCAGATAAAAGAATGTCTGACAAATACCTTCCGAAACTTCTGTATAAATCTCAATATGCAGACAGATTGCCGATCGGTAAAAAAGAAGTTCTGGAGAACTTTAAGCCGGATGTGATCAGAAAATTCCATCAGGACTGGTACAGACCGGATCTTATGGCACTTGTTGTCGTGGGAGACATCAATGTGGATGAAGTGGAAAAGAAAATTAAAGATAACTTCAGCAAATATAAAAACCCGGCTAAGCCGAGAGAAAGAAAAGTATTTGATCTTCCCAACCATAAGGAAACGCTTGTGGCTATTGAAACAGATCCGGATGCTACCAGCTCTATGGTACAGTTCATCATGAAAGACGCTGAAGCGTACAAACCGGATGTAACCGTTGAGCAGTACAACCAGAGCATCATTGAAGGGCTTTCTACAACCATGCTGAATAACAGGCTTAGAGAATTAATTAATTCTAATAACCCGCCTTTCACTTACGGATCGGTATATCACGGAGGAACCTATGCAAGAAGCAAAGAAGCTTTCCAGGGATTTGCCATGGTAAAAGAAGGAAATCAGCTGAGTGGACTGAAAGTTTTGCTGGAAGAAGTGGAAAGAGCCAAAAGATTCGGGTTTACCCAGACTGAACTGGACCGTGCGAAAGCTCAGGTACTCTCCAATCTTGAAAGATCTTATAACAACCGTGATAAGACGGAAAGCGACATGCTGGTTGACGAATATGTAAGAAACTTCCTGGAGCAGGAGCCTATGCCTGGAATTGCCTGGGAATACGAAGATACAAAGACCTTCCTTCCTAAGGTTACCCTGGCACAGACCAATGAAGTGATCAAAAAAATGGTGAAGGATGACAGCCGTGTGATCGTTATAACCGGTCCTAAAAAAGATAATGTTACCATGCCTACCGAAGCCATGGTGCTCAATACCTTTGATGCCGTGAAAATGGCCGACCTTAAACCTTACGAAGAGAAAGCAACCATCAAAAATCTGGTAAAACCTTTCAAATCCGAAGGTAAAATTGCCAAAACAGATACCGATGCCAAATTAGGAACTACTACCTGGACATTAAGCAATGGAGCGAAAGTAACATTTAAAAAGACGGATTTCAAAGATGATGAGATTGTATTTTCAGCAAGAAGCTTAGGAGGAAGCTCCCTGATCCCTGATGCCGATTACAATAAAACCCAGTTTGCGTTCTCTGCCCTGTCAGAAGCCGGAATTGGCGGCCTTTCCAAAGCGGATCTTACCAATTACCTTGCCGGAAAACAGGTAAGCGTAAATCCAATGATCTCTTCTCTCTTTGATGGAATCTCCGGAAGATCTTCACAGAAAGACCTGGGGACGGCTATGGAAATGATCTATGCCTATTTTACCAACCTGAATTACAACCCTGCTGCTTTCAATGCCTATAAAGAAAAGCAGTCTGCCATGCTTAACAATATGCTGTCTAATCCGCAGTTCTATTTCTCCAGCGAGCATGCGAAATTCATGAACCAGAAAAACCCTAGATTCATCGGAATACTTCCAATGGAAAAAGAATGGGCAAATACCGATTATAAAAAAGCATACGATATCTATAAAGAGAAATTTGCCAATGCAGGAAACTTCCACTTCTATTTCGTAGGAAATATTGATGAAGCGACATTTAAAAACGAAGTGCTTCAGTATATTGCCAGCCTTCCTTCTGCCGGAAAAACCACGACATTCAAAGATACAGGCTACAGACAGATGACCGGAGATTTTACCAAAGTATACAAGAAAGGGAAAGATCCTAAAAGTATGGTAACGATCTCTTACAGCGGAGAAGCTCCATACAATGAGAAAGATGCACTGGCATTGTCCGCACTTGGAGAAGTAGCCACGATTAAAGTGATCGAAAAGCTAAGAGAAGACGAAAGCGGAATCTACGGTGGCGGAGCAAGAGGAGGTATGGGTAAAGTGCCATACAGTACTTACAACTTCAGCATCAGCTTCCCTTGCGGACCTGAAAATGCCGATAAACTAACAAAAAGCGCGATCACTGAACTTCAGAAGCTGATTGATAAAGGTCCGGAACAGAAAGACCTTGACAAATACAAGGAAGGAGAGTATAACGACAACAAAACGGAGCTGAAGGATAATATGTACTGGCTGAATGCTTTGGCCAGAAACCAGTTAGACGGAAGCGATAAATATGATATCCTTAACTATCAGGATAAAGTAAAAGCACTTACGGTAAAAGATCTTCAGGATGTTGCTAAAAAATACCTTACCAAAGGCCGGATTACAGCAACCCTGATGCCGGAAGACGGATGGGAGAACGCTAAAAAAGACGACTCTAAAAAAGTGGAGACAGCTACTGTAAAAGCAGGGGCAGCCAACTAAGTCTCTTTTTATTTAAAATAGAAAAACCGCAGATCGTTCTGCGGTTTTTGTTTTTATGAGCCATATTCCTTTTTCCATTCATCGGCAGCTTCACTTAAGATGCCGTAAAACTCTTCACCGTATTTTCTGGTGAGCGGAGTTTTCAGGAACTTGTAAACAGGAACCTGAAGTTCTTTTCCTAACGTGCAGGCGTCGCTGCATACATTCCATTCGTGGTAGTTCAGAGCCGTAAATGTGGAATATTCTGTAATACGGATCGGGTAGAGGTGGCAGGAAATAGGCTTTTGCCAGTCTACAGCGCCGTCTTCATACGCTTTTTCGATTCCGCATTTGGTGATCCCTTTTTCATCAAAAGTTACATAGGCGCATTCACGGTTTTCTACCATTGGGGTTACATACATCCCGTCCATAGGATCGGTAGTCCATGTACCCTGTTCTTCAAGGGCTTTGACGCCTTCCGGAGTAAGATAGGGCTTGATCTTGTCAAAGATGCTGTCTAAAATTTCAAGTTCATCTTTGTCCAGCGGAGCACCTACATCTCCTTCCACACAGCATGCACCTTTACATTTCGTAAGGTTGCAAACAAATTCTTCGGAAAAAATATCCTCGGAAATCAATTTATCGTCTATCTGAATCATAATCTTTAAAATAAATCAAAATACGTACCTGCTTTGAAGGTAATCAGGCTGATGATCATCAGCCATAAGCTCACTTCCTGCATCCAGTACTTAGGTAAAAATCTCATCATTCTGCTCAGGATAATACTCGAGGGGAATGCCAGCAGCAGCAGATATTCATAGCTTTTATTCATATACAGAATAATCGTGATCAGCTGTGCCACAGAAAAAACCAGCAGGAAAGTATATTTATAACGGCTTATCGGGCTTTTTTTATTGTAATTGCTGAAGTGATCGTATACGGCGTAGATAAGCATCAGCGCAACCGGAATCAGGGGCAGCAGTTTGGTGTAATCCGTCATAGGCTTCATCTTTCCGAACGGGAAATAATCAATATTCCACGATGTAAACTGCAAAAAGAACATTACGGAGAAATAGCTGAATGCAATCAGGATAATGCCTAAAAGAAACCTGAATAGATTGAGTCCTATTCTTTGTGAGGTGGCAATAACGTGAATGATCACAAAAACAGCCATTGGCCAGGTGGTAGGCAGAAATATAAAATTTAATGCCACAATGGAGCCCACCAGAACATAGGATTTCTTTCTGATCTCTTCATCCGAGCTGGTGAGAAGCAGTAAAAGAAACGAGTTGGTCAGCAGTGAAACGGCAATTCCGATATCCAGATTTCCGGGATACAGCCCAAAAATAAAAAATGTATATAAAAACAAAGGAAGATGCGTCTGGTAGTTCAGGGCGATACTGTGAAAACAGAAATATCCCAGCGCAATTCCCAGAAATGTAATTCCGGCAATTATAGCTTCATAAGTATTGAAATTCAGTATGTTAAATATTAAGACTACTAAAAGAAGACAACCAATATAAACAGGAATTGAAAAAATATTGCTTTCTTTTGAAAGTAATTTAAACATTTTTTATAAATTTGTACAAAGTTAATTTAAAAAAGGAAAATAATGACGTCTTTCTGGTTATTCTTAAGTAAAGTTTTCAAATGGTCTTTCGGTTTTTATGATACATTTGGAAATGTTCTGAACTGGATTCTATTTATCGTTTGCTGTGTATTGTTCACGTATTGGTGCTATGTTTTGGTGGTAACACTGGGTGGCGATAAAGATAAAGACTACTATTCTCCAACGGAAGGTAAGCATCCTTACTACGATCCGAAAATCTACAAAAAAGAAGGTTAATTAATTGGTTATATAGTAAAAAACCGATCGGATTTGATGTCTGATCGGTTTTTTTATGAACGATTAAAATGTATTCTTTCTAATTAGTCATGGATAGGAAGAACCAGAACCGGAACAGGCGAATCCTTTGTAAGCCCTTTCGTTAAGCTTCCTACAAACACATCATAGATGCCGCTTCTTCCGTGGGATCCCATCACAATATAATCTGCATTTTTATCTTTTGCATATTCCAGAATAATGTCTTTGGCAAGACCCTGTTTTAAAAGATGTTCACAATCCACATCATGGGCAATAATCCGCTGTTCAATTTTGTTCAGCTGTACCAGCTCTTCCCGGATTTCGTTTTGTTCCACTTCAGGAAAATACTGATATCCCATATCGCCGATAGCAAATCCAATGTCGGAAGGTGCTACGTGAATAAGATAAATTCTGCCGTTCAGCTGTTTTGCAAATTTTACGGCTCCATCTACAAGCTGTTCTGTTTTATCCCCAAAATCTACGGGTAATACAATATTTATCATGACCTTTAATTTTGTTACCTAAAGATAGGGAAAAATTACCAGAGTTGATGTTAAATAACTTATAATATTAACCTTCGTACCCGGAAAACAGGATTATAAGGCTGGAAACTATTATAGTTATAGCCAGTGAGAAGTAACTTGAAGATATAATGACTCTTTACTTCATGGCGTTTTTCTTCCATCTTCAAATTCAGAATTCTTAACGGGGTCATTTTCATTTAAAAACAATTCGGTTTTGAGAAATAAAAGCACATTTTTTAATCAAAAAGCATTCATTTCTTAAGTATATTCTAATAATCTTTATTAATTAATTTTTGCTATTTATATGGCAATATTTTTGCTGTTTTATTGGTGATAATTTGATTTAATTATATTTTTTATTGAATTTATTTTAATTATTTAAATTAATTTTTAATAATTAATTAATTTGTTTTTGTTAAATGTGCTATATGATTAAAACTATCAATAAATGTTTAAGATCAGTATAAAAGCCTGGGGGTATGCAAAAACCGCTTTCAGTGATGAAAGACATCAATATATGCGTAAACAGCAGTATAAAAGTTTTGTATTGTCCTGTTTACACTACAGGTCTTCCAGAGATTGGTTTAAAATTCTTGAAACCGATAGATACAGGGAAATTCTTACCCAAAGACCCCGTCTTTTTCTCAAACCCTTTAAAGTTTATCTTTCCACCCGGTATTCCATGCGCGAAAGAATAAAAGTTATTTGTGATACCTACGATTGTATTTATGCTAAAAATATGGAAAAAGTGATTCGGGGAGAAGGTCACACCATAGATGAATTCACGCTCAAAAACAAAATGCCGGGAAAACTGGTCATCGGGTATAATGACCGGTATAGAAAAGAAGGAGAACTGGTGCTGTCTCTGGTCATTGATCATCTTCAGGGAAATATTGCATCAGTATCCTTTTCTTTTGAAAAAATGCTGAATAATGAATGGTTATGCAGAATCGGCTGCCTGCAGGGAAGGCCGTCTGTAGAAGGAGTGTATGTTACCAAAGAAGCCCAGAAGCTGATGAACGGGATAAGGCCCAAAGTGTTCTTAATAGAAATTCTGCAGGAATTTTGTAAAATACTGGATATAAAGAATATCAATGCCATTGGAAGTAGATATCAGGCCCAGAATAAAAAACATTTTATTCATATTCCTTTTTTGCATGCCATCCGCTTTTCCTATGATGATTTCTGGAAAGAAATAGGAGGCGAAGATATTGGTGAGAACTGGTATGCGCTGCCTTTGGAAACGGTCAGAAAAAACATAAGCGATATAAAATCAGAAAAAAGAGCCTATTATAAAAAAAGATATGAACTTATGGATGCTGTAAAAGGAAACCTGTATCTGTACCTGAGAAACAAGGCTGAAGAAAGGGGATAAAAAAAGCAGCCTGTACACAGAACTGCTTTTTATTGACTATTTTAAAGTACCCGGAGATCAAGAATTTTCTCCTCTTCCAGATAAGCTTCCAGAACATCATTTTCATTGACCTTTCCAACGCCTTTTGGGGTTCCTGTAAAAATAAGATCACCCACTCTCAGGGTAAAATACTGAGAGACAAAAGCAATAATATCATCAAAACTGAACATCATATCCTTTGTATTGCCATCCTGAACCTTGTTTTTATTCTGTAACAGGGAAAACTGAAGATTTTCAAGATCGTAATGCTCTTTCTTAAAGAAATTTCCCACTACGGCAGAACCGTCAAAACCTTTGGCCAGCTCCCACGGAAGTCCTTTGGACTTTAGATCACTCTGAAGATCACGGGCCGTAAAATCTATTCCGAGGCTGAGCTCTTCATAATGCTTGTGGGCAGTCTCCTTTCTGATGTATTTCCCACCTTTGGAAACTTTTATAACGACTTCCAGTTCATAGTGAATGTCTTCTGAAAATTCAGGAATATAAAAATCATTTCCCTTTAAGACAGCCGTATCCGGTTTCATGAAAATAACCGGCTTTTCAGGAATTTCATTTCCCAGTTCCTTTGCGTGTTCGCTGTAATTTCTTCCTATACAGATAATTTTCATAATTCTTTATTTTAATGGTCCTGTGATGTCTGAAACAGATTAGTGTATAAACTCATGACCGCAGTGATAGCATATGAATTGCTGGCTTTTCAATAGGGATATCCCGAAAAAGCTGGTTGCCCTGTCGTCTCTGTAAAGATGATTGGAGCCGCATTTCGGGCACAAAAAATCGAATTCAGGATTGGCAATCGTATGTTCTGCCTCAAGAGAAAACGCCTCATTGTCACTGTAATCCTGTAGAATCTGCCGGGCTTTTTCTATATCTTCCTCAAATACCTGAAGCTGAATACCACCTACTGCCTGGGACAGCAGCCAGTCCGACTGAATAAGCTGCTCATTGGCAATAAAGCTGTTGATGCCCTTTTCAGCAAGGATCTGTTGATCCCTGTTGGCTTCCAGGGCCGTTTCATAAAACTTAAACCGGATCAGATTCGACATATTGCTTAAAATTTACCGGATAACTGGATTTTTGTAAATACTTTTTTGGTGTACAACGGAAAATCGGCATTCTGAAGCCATCCGTAATAGCCAAGATCTTTTTGGAAAACAGCTTTTACGCCTTGTCCTTTATATTTACCGAAGTTAAAAATCTCTACCATTTTTTCGTTATATCCAATGAACCCTGCCAGATCCGCATTCTTATTATGGAAAGTGAATTCGCTTAAAGGAGCAACTTCATTGGGAATATCATCATATTTACCCACCTGCGCATCCAGTACTTCAAAAGTAGCCATTACATCAGCTTCTGCCGAGTGAGCGTTTTCCAGGGTTTTTCCACAATAAAACTGATAGGCAGCGCTTAAGTTTCTAGGTTCCTTTTTATGGAAAATAGTCTGGGCATCCACCAGCCTGAATTTACTCAGATCAAAATCAATGCCTACCCTTAAAAGCTCTTCTGCGAGAAGAGGAACATCGAATCGGTTAGAATTAAACCCTCCTAAATCTGTTCCTGCCAGCATTTCCATGATTTTGGAAGCAATTTCCCTGAAGGTAGGAGCATCTTTCACATCTTCATCATAAATTCCGTGAATTTCACTGCATTCTTTGGGAATAGGCATTTCAGGATTAACGCGCCAGGTTTTGCTTTCCCTGGAGGCATCAGGATTTACTTTTAAGATGCAGATCTCTACAATTCTGTCTTTCCCGATATTGGTTCCCGTGGTTTCAAGATCAAAAATGCAAAGCGGTTTATGGAGTTTTAAATTCATGTCGGTATATGTTAATAGAACAGTTTGATGAAAAATGAGTTATTTTAAAATGAACTTTTATTGAAGCTGTTTCTGGAAAATCAGTGATACGAGGATATAATAGATCACCAGCATCGGAATTCCTACGATCTGAAACACGGCCAGTATAATAATTCCCCCTCCCAGAAGGATAACTTTAGGATAATTGTCCTGAAGCTTTTTGGATTTGAATTTCATTGCCATCATTTTAACCGGACTGATCAGAAGCCAGGAAGTTACTATGGTAAGGATGATCAGAAACACTTCGTTTTCAAATAAAAAGCTGAAAGTTCCGGTTTCTTTAAACGCATAATATAATCCGAACAACAGAACAGTATTGGTTGGCGTATTCAGTCCCTTAAAATAATAGCGCTGTTCTTCATCCAGGTTAAATATAGCCAGTCTGAGGCAGGAAAAAACAGTCACTAAAAGGCCGATATATTTAATCTCAAAAGGAAGCTGAATTCCGAAAAGCTCAGTTCCGAAAGGTTCCAGGGCTTTGAACATGGTAAGTCCCGGGATCAGACCAAAGCTCACCATATCTGCCAGAGAATCAAGCTGAAGACCAAGATTGGAATTCGATTTTACTGCTCTGGCTACAAATCCGTCAAAAAAATCAAAAACAGACGAAAGAATCAGACAGATGGCAGTAGTCTGGTAATCTCCCAGAATAAGATGAATGGCACCTATACAGCCTGCCAATAAATTAGCCAGTGTAAGTCCGTTGGCCAGATTATTTTTTATAAAATTCATAGGCACAAAAATAAGAAATTAAAACTCAGGATTCCTTATATTTGTTATATGAAAAATTTAAGTCTTTTAGAGAAACTGATTTCCAGTATCCTCTTAATTACAGTTATTTACGCAATTTTTGTGTTTTTTACAGATTCTTCATACTTTGATTATCTCGTTCAGGAAGACGGTTTTTACGAAAATCTTACCTCGATATTCCTGTTTCTTACCAGCTTTACACTGCTCTTTAAATTCTTCAGATATCAGAAGTATTACGGCGGATTATGGAAATTCGGTGTGCTTTTGATGGCTGCAGGGCTGTTTTTTGGAGGCGGTGAAGAGATTTCATGGGGACAGAGGATCTTCCATATTCAGTCATCGGAATTCTTTAAGGCCAACAATGCCCAGGAGGAGACCAACCTGCATAATATGGTGGTAGGAGATGTAAAGCTGAACAAACTGATCTTTTCCAATCTCATGTCGATCTGTTTCGCCATTTATTTTCTGGTGCTTCCTGTTTTATGGAACAGAGCTCCGAAAATGAAAGCCCTTATCGATAAATTCGGAATCTCAGTCGCAAGGCCGGTGCATATTGTGATTTTCATTATCGCAACAGGTCTGATCCTGATCCCGATTGATCATTCCAGAAAATGGGAGATCTGGGAATATGCCTTCGCCCTGATCATGTTCCTGATTGTTTATAATCCTCTCAATACGAAAGAGATTTTTTCAAAGGAGAATCATTAAAAATTAAGCTGTACCAGGAGTACGGCTTTTTTTATTCATTCATTAAAAAGATCATAAAGTTCATTAATACTTAATATAGCGACATAGAGCATCAGCATCCGTGAGATTAGAGATCTGTGGGAACCAAAATAAAAAAACGGACCCGAAAGTCCGTTCTCTGTAGATATTTTAAGTCAATTTACTTTACCACTTTATAAACATAGTGAATCTTCCGGTCGGTGTAATTCTTTGAAGGCAAAGCTTCCTCGTTATCATCAAACGTATCGACATAGGTAAGCTTCCAGCCCATTTTTTCCAGACTTTTCAAAAATTCCTTCTCATTGGTATTCATGGCAATATAGAATTCTTTTTCTTTCGGGAATGTTGCAGGATCTTCCACTTTGATTTCCGGCATCACTTCACGGTACCTGAACCATACTTCCGGCGAATATTCAGCGTAGGAATAGAGCTTAAGATGCTCCTGGTGAATCTTCTCCTTAATCGTGGTAAGGCTTTTGAATCCTTTATTATTGCTCAGCATTTTATCCAGAACAGGAATTCCGAAAATGGCTGTGGAAACCATCAGGATGATAACCATGCAGAATGCATACTGGAAACTTCTGTTGATGTAAATAAAATAAAAAAGACATCCTCCCGTAATAAAGGCTGCAACAGAAAATAAAACGGTTGCGATCTCCACCTGTAGCGGAAGAAAATATACGCCAATGGCAATCGCAGTTGAAACTACGGCAAGAATAGTAAAAATAACCTTATTTAAAGTGAGCTCCCATTTTTTTAATGTAGAACTCTGGAAGAGATAATACAGGTAATATCCCGTAGTTGCTGCTAACGGAACCATCATCGGGAACAGGTAACGCTCTTTTTTGGAGGGAATCAGAGAGAGGAGAATTAATGAAAACAGGGTCCAGTAAAAGAAAAGCATATAGACTTTAGGCTGATCGGTCCTCTTTTTTACCATTGGAAAAATAAGCCCCACCACACTGTAAAGAATCCATACTCCGGTTTGTGCAGGAAAGCTAAGGTATCTTGTAAATGGCTTTACATCACGGTTTCCTCTTGCGGAGGCTTCTTTTTCCATGATGGCAAGGAAGGTATCAGGATCAGCAAGATAGATATAGATATACCATGAAAAACCTACCAGAACCGTGATTACGGCACAGAATATAATCCCTCTGATCTCTTTCCATTTTGGCCACCCGAAAACAATTACATAGCCCAGATAAAGTGGAATAAGCAGTACATAAGGTCCGGTAGGTCCTTTACTCAGTACCGACAGTCCGAATAAAACTCCGGCAAAAAGATAATTGGGAAGAGTCTTAATATCTTTCAGGGCTAAAATGAAATAATAAATTCCGATTACCATAAAGCTGTAGCTGTAAATATCCCAGTTGGCCCTTCTTCCTACATAGATCACCAGGAAATTGGTGATGAGAACCAGAGAAGAGATCAGGGCAAGACGGGTATTATTCGAGAGAAAGTTTACAATTTTATAGAAATAGATCACCAGAAGAAAGGTCGACAGGGCAGCAGGAAATCTTAAAGCCCCAATGTTCTCAAAACTGAAAAGTGCTCCCATCCAGGCACTCAGCCATGTAGGCAGTGGTGGTTTTTCGTATCGGGGAAGTCCGTTCATCTTGGTGAAGATCCAGTGGCCCTCATCTGCCATTTCCCTTGCTGAAACAAAATTCCGGGCCTCCATGATATCTACATACAGTTTTCCTAAATGCGCGAAAAGCAGGATGGCGCTGATAACGAGCAGTAAATAGAACAATTGCTTCTGACTTTTCATGTAAAAATATTTCTGCAAAGATATTTAAAAGGTTGTTTGAAAACGTCAAATATCTTCATCAGATGCGATTTTTCAACTATCTTTGCACAATATTTTTATGCTATGAATCCTGACAAGTTTTATTCCGTTGTCGTTCCGCTATACAATGAAGAGGAAAATGCACCGCTACTCATTTCTGCTGTAGAAAGCATTATGAAAGGCTATCAATACGAACTCATTCTGGTTGATGATTTTTCTACCGACAAAACTGTAAAAGTGATTAAAGATATTGCTGCTCCTCACGTAGTTTTAATAGAACTGAAGAAAAATTATGGACAGAGTTCCGCATTAATGGCAGGAATAGACTATGCGACAGGAGATTATATCATTACCATGGATGGGGATATGCAGAACGATCCCACCGATATTCCAATGATGGTGGATAAAATAGAAGAGGGGGAATATGATCTGGTTATCGGTAAGCGCCAGAAGCGTCAGGACAATCTGTTGAGAACTTTTCCTTCCAAAGTGGCTAATTTTATTATCAGAAGAACAACCAAACTGAATGTGAAAGATCATGGCTGTGCACTGAAAGTATTTACAGGGGAAACGGCTAAAAACCTGGACCTCTATGGAGAATCCCATAGGTTTATTACGCTTCATGCCCATATTAACGGGGCAAGGATTGCAGAAGTTCCGGTAAAGCATCACGCAAGACAGTTCGGAGTTTCAAAATACGGAATCGGAAGAACCACGAAAGTGATCAACGATCTTATCCTGTTGCTGTTCAATCAGAAATACCTGCAAAAACCGATTTATCTGTTTGGAAATATCGGAATCGGAACATTTGCGCTGGGAATGCTGATCAATCTTTATCTGTTAATTGTGAAACTGATGGGGCATTCTATCGGGGGAAGACCGCTTCTGATCCTGGGGATTCTTCTGGTATTTGTTGGAATTCAGCTTTTCACCACGGGAATTATTATAGACCTGCTGATGAAGACTTACTATGAATCTCAGAAAAAACGTCCGTTCAACATCCGTAAAGTATCTGTTTTTTGAAAAAATTCAGGAAAACCGCCGTTACACTGCTGAAAGTAGGAATCAGCCTGCTGCTTTTATACTTTGTTTTCAGAAAAGTACCCTTCAATGATGTCTGGAATCTGATAAAGACCAGTAATTATTTTTTCCTGATCCTGGCATTGGGGGCATTTACGGCTTCCCAGATTATTTCTTCGGCGAGATTGCTGCTGTACTTTCATGCAGGGAAATTTTTTATCCATACAACAGATAACCTGAAACTCTATCTGATCGGAATGTTTTATAATTTCTTCATTCCCGGTGGGATAGGAGGAGATGCCTACAAAGTTTATATCCTGAATAAGAAATTCGGCTGGAATGCAAAAAAACTGACAAAATCTGTACTTACAGACAGGCTTTCAGGACTTCTGGCTATTGTATTACTCGTGGAAGTTCTGGCATTTCCCATGCTTCCCGGATATTACAAATTATTGATTGTCCCGGCAGTCGCAGTTACGTTGGGAGTTGCAAAAATATTTTTCGCCAGATTTTTCCCCGAATTTAAAGGTGTATTTTATCGGACACTGTTATATTCATTGGGGGTGCAGGCTCTTCAGCTGCTTTCCATCTACTGTATCCTGAAATCTTTTACACAGATTGAAGACGTATGGATCTATTTTATGGTCTTTCTGATCAGTGCTGTCCTGAGTGTGATTTCTTTTTCCGGGATTGGAGTAAGAGAGTGGCTTTTTATGAAAGCTGCACAATATTTTACATTTGATGCTGATGTTTCTGTTTCAACGGCGATGCTGTTTTCATTTATTACTGCTGTAGTGGCACTTATAGGGATTTGTTTCCAGAATTTTAAATATAAAACCGAAAACAATCAATCGATCGATTGAATAATTGTTAATAATGTTTTTATTTTTTTAATGATATTTAATCAATTTTTAAGGTTGTTTTAAGTTTATTTTAATTTTTGGCTTGTCTGGCTGAGAATTTTTAATTTATTTTGCTGCCGATGAAAAATGGATTAAGAATTCAGGAAATTCTGATAATGCTTTATCGGATTTTACTGGCCTACGTATTTTATCAGGTAGCAAGGTTTCTGTTCTGGCAGTTTAATAAAGACCTGATAAAAATAGATTCTTTGTCGGATTATATAAAGCTTGCCTATCATGGGACGGCTTTCGATACTACGGCAATTTTGTACGTTAATGCGCTGTTTATACTTCTCAGCCTTCTTCCATTGGTTATTAATACAAAGAAAGGATATCAGGCAATACTGTTCTGGATCTATTTTATAACCAACGGATTGGCCTATGCGATGAACTTCGGGGATTTTATTTACTATAAATTCTCTCAGGCAAGACTTACCTGTGCAGCATTCCAGGTGGCAAAGAACGAAACCAATGTTTTCAAAACATTCATGATTTCTGTTAGCCAGCATCCGTTTGTTCTGATCTGGTATATTGTTTTAATGGCAGCATGGGTATTCCTTTATAAAAGATTAACCGTCAAAGAACAGAAGCCGGGCAGGCTGGTTGCCTATTTTGCTTCATCCGTCGTTGTTTTGTGTATTACCGTTGTTTTGGTGGTAGGAGGGATCCGTGGAGACTTCAAGCACAGTACAAGACCAATCAATATGGTGGATGCGAACCGTTTTGTAACGAATCCGTTACAGGGTAATCTGGTGCTGAATAGTACATTTTCTTTTTTCAGGACTTTAAATACCAATAATTTTAAACTGGTTCACTTTACAGACGAAAAATTTATTGAAGACAATGTGCAGCCTTACAAAGTCTACGACCGCACAACACAAAACCGCCCGAATATCGTGACCTTTATCGTTGAGTCCTTTGGAAGAGAATATTCCGGAGCTTTTAATAAAGAGAAAAATATTAAGGGCTACGTTTCTTATACCCCGTTTATTGACAGTCTTGCAGGGCAGAGCCTTATTTTTCCGAATACATTTGCCAATGGCAGACAGTCTATCCACGGGATGAGCAGCGTTCTGGCCGGAATTCCGAGCCTTACCGATGCGTTTACCTGTTCACCGTTTGCCAATCAGAAAATACAGTCCATTGTTTCGGTATGCAACGATCTTGGGTATGATACCTCTTTCTATCATGGAGCGCCGAACGGTTCGATGGGATTCCTGGGGTTTGGAAATATTTTAGGATTCAAACATTACTTCGGGAAAAATGAATATAATAACGATGCGGATTTCGACGGAATGTGGGCCATCTGGGATGAACCGTTCCTGCAGTATTTTGCTAAAAATGTAGGAAAAAAACAACCTTTTATGAGTACAGTCTTTACTGCCTCATCACATCACCCTTTTAAGATTCCTGAAAAATACAAAGGCAAATTCAAAAAAGGGCCGCTTGAGATGCATGAACCCATACAGTATACCGATTATGCCATTAAAAAATATTTTGAAACGGCTAAAAAAGAACCGTGGTTCAATAATACCATCTTTGTATTTACCGGCGATCATACCAATCAGATCGGCTATGGTGAATATGAAAAGGCAATGAACCGTTTTGCCGTACCGTTGATTTTCTATTCTCCCAATCCGGAATACAACCTTAAAGGCGTAAATCAGGAAATCGCCCAACAGGCTGATATTTATCCCACGCTGGCTGATCTTATCGGATACAATAAACCTATCAGAAGCTGGGGGAGAAGTCTGGTGAGTGATAAGAAATATCCGTCCATTGTGGTGAATTCTGATGGAAGTACAGAGCAGTTCATCATCGGAAATTATATGTATCGCTTTGATGGTAAAGAAATTATCGGGATCTATGATAAAACCGACCTCGGATTTGAAAAAAATCTGAAAGGAACAATAAATTCTCCAGAAATAGAGCATGGGAAGAAAACCGCTATGGCGTGGTATCAGGATTATATGGACCGCGTGATCAACAGAAAACTGAATTAAGATCACCTGAATTCGGAAGAAGCATTTCTGATTCGGACAGGTTTGATGATGGAAGAATGGAAGCTGAGTGTTTAATGCTTGGACTTTTCCCATCATATGCTTTGTATAATAAAACTTTTTGTGGGTTGGAAATTAATTTATATTTTTATCAATAGATAGGTAGTAAAACTTATTAGATCGGAATTAAAACTAAAGAAATATGAAAAAATTATTAGCAACCTTCGTCCTTTCATTATTCAGTGTGATGTCTTTTGCACAGATAGAAGGAAAATGGAAGACGATAGATGATGAAACCAAACAGGCCAAATCTATTGTTGAAATCTTTAAAAAATCAGACGGGAAGTATTACGGAAAGGTATCCCAGTTGTTGATCAAACCTGCAGATCCGAACTGTACGGCTTGTAAAGATGACAGAAAAGGAAAACCAATTTTAGGCCTGGAAATTATCAGAGGCCTGAAGAAAGACGGTGATGAATTTACCGGAGGGACCATTACAGATCCTAAAACAGGTAAATCTTACAAATGTACCATTACCAAAAGCGGTGATAAGCTTAACGTAAGAGGATATGTAGGATTATCCCTGTTGGGAAGAACCCAAACATGGGAAAAAGCAAACTAATCAAGTTTAAATAGAATTTTAAGACGGCATTTCAGAAATGAAATGTCGTTTTTTTGATGAAAATTTGTAACTACTGCCTGTTTGAATCCGTCCTGATCTCTGTTCATTACGACTAATGATCATTAAGTATGGCAAACGTTCCTCAAGCTTCCATCTTCCATCTACCATCCTTTGAATCTCAATTTTCTTCCCCCGAATATTCACGATCCCATTCAATCAGATTCCTTTTTTATGATATGTATAATAAAAAAACACTATTTTTGTAGTCTAAATTTTTCAAGAAAATATGGCAGAATATACTTTTCGTGAGGTAATTGCACAGGCAATGAGCGAGGAAATGCGTAAAGACGAGTCCATCTACCTGATGGGAGAGGAAGTTGCAGAATACAACGGTGCCTACAAGGCTTCAAAAGGAATGCTGGATGAATTTGGTCCTAAAAGAATAATCGATACCCCAATTGCCGAATTAGGTTTTGCAGGAATTTCTGTGGGAGCTGCAATGAATGGGAACAGACCAATTGTAGAATTTATGACCTTCAATTTCTCATTGGTAGGAATTGATCAGATCATCAACAATGCGGCAAAGATCCGCCAGATGAGCGGCGGACAGTGGAATTGCCCGATCGTTTTCCGTGGCCCTACCGCTTCTGCAGGACAGCTTGGAGCAACACACTCTCAGGCTTTTGAAAGCTGGTATGCCAACTGCCCGGGACTGAAAGTAGTAGTTCCTTCAAACCCTTATGATGCAAAAGGATTACTGAAAACAGCCATTCAGGATAACGACCCGGTTATTTTCATGGAGTCTGAGCAGATGTATGGTGATAAAATGGAAATCCCTGAAGAAGAATACTACCTGCCGATCGGTAAAGCAGATATCAAGAGAGAAGGTACGGATGTTACTTTGGTTTCTTTCGGAAAGATCATGAAACTTGCCATTCAGGCTGCTGAAGATATGGCTAAAGAAGGAATTTCTGTAGAAGTTATCGACCTTAGAACCGTTCGTCCGCTTGATTTCGATACCATCCTTGAATCAGTGAAAAAGACCAACAGACTTGTTATTCTTGAAGAAGCATGGCCTTTTGGTTCAGTATCTTCAGAAATCACTTATATGGTACAGCAAAAAGCATTCGATTATCTGGATGCTCCGGTAAAAAGAATTACAACTCCTGATGCTCCGGCACCTTATTCAGCAGCACTGTTTGCAGAATGGTTCCCTAAACTTGAAAAAGTAAAAGAGGAGATCAAAAAAGCGATGTACGTAAAATAAATATGATAGAGAAAAACTTCCGAAAGGAAGTTTTTTCATTTATTATATTCATGAAGAAAAATTCTTGAGGTCATAAAATTAGTATAAATTTGCGCTTTTAAAAAATAAATTGGCTGATATGGCAGAAGTTACAGAGGGTGGTCATCACTTCGACCTTAAGAAACTCTCATTTGTAGGTGTTATAGTCTCTCTGGGGATTGTTTTCGGAGATATTGGAACCTCACCGCTTTACGTAATGAAGGCGATCGTTAACGCAAGAAAAGACGGTGCCGCTATGCCGTTTGATGAATATATTGAAGGAGCACTGTCCTGTATCATCTGGACGCTTACCCTTCAGACCACCCTGAAATATGTGATCATTGCTTTACGGGCAGACAACAAGGGTGAAGGAGGAATTTTGGCTTTATATTCATTAGTCAAGAAACTTAAGAAAAAATGGCTGTATGTGGTTGCCATTATCGGAGCCTCTACGTTAGTGGCAGATAGTGTGATTACCCCTTCTCTTACCGTAATGTCGGCCATTGAAGGACTTAAAATCTATAATCCTGAAACGCCGGTCGTGCTCATCACCCTTGTGATCCTCTTTGTGGTCTTTGTGGTTCAGCAGTTCGGTACAGCCTCTATCGGTAAATTCTTTGGTCCGGTGATGGTCACCTGGTTTCTCGTATTAGGAATTTCGGGATCACTGCATATCTTTGATCATATCGAAATTCTGAGAGCTTTCAACCCGATGTATGCCTATAACCTGATTACCCACTCATCCAGTGCAATCGTCATTATGGGAGCCGTTTTCCTTTGTACAACCGGAGCAGAAGCATTGTATTCTGACTTAGGGCACTGTGGGGCCAAAAATATCAGGATCAGCTGGATCTTTGTAAAATTAATGTTGATCTTAAACTATCTGGGACAGGGCTCCTGGCTGTTGGATAACTACCATCAGGTACACAACGGGGTGAATCCTTTTTTTGGAATTATGCCGGAATGGGCGGTGCTTCCAAGTGTTATTCTGGCAACGGCAGCCGCAATTATTGCCAGTCAGGCCGTGATTACCGGATCATTTACCATGTTCTCGGAAGCGATGTCCATCTCTTTCTGGCCAAATCAGCATATTGAATATCCTTCGGGGATCAAAGGACAGATGTATATTCCGAGAATCAACTGGGGACTGATGGCTTTCTGTTTTGTGGTGGTGATTTTCTTCCAGAAATCAGAACGGATGGAAGCCGCATACGGTCTTACCATTACCATTACCATGTTGATGACCACCATTCTTCTTCTGTTCTGGCTGAGCCGTACCAGAGTGAATAAAATCTTTATTTTAGGATTTGCCGTCGTATACCTGTTCCTGGAATCAGGATTCTTCTATGCCAATGTGATTAAATTTGTAGACGGAGGATGGCTGACGATGGTATTGGGTGGATTTATTGCAGTCTGCATGTATGCATGGTATAATGGCCGACTGATTAAAGCGAACTTCATCCAGTATGTAAAAATCGATAAATATGTATCCATCCTGAAAGATATGAAGCTGGATGAGACCATTCCGAAATATGCCACCAACCTGGCATATCTGAGCAGGGCCAAAAGAAATGATGAAGTAGAATCAAAAATTATTTATTCCATCATCAA
The DNA here is from genome assembly GCA_031277615.1 of Chryseobacterium sp. Classification (GTDB taxonomy): domain Bacteria; phylum Bacteroidota; class Bacteroidia; order Flavobacteriales; family Weeksellaceae; genus Chryseobacterium. Next base: position 29,283 of record JAITMC010000022.1, read on the forward strand.
AAAACAGCCGAAAAGAGCAGATCATTACTTTATTTTAAGTATTGTGAACCAGGAAGATCCATATACCTTTAAATACACGGTAGACGAAATCCTGCCGGGCACCGTATATAAAGTTAATTTCCTGTTAGGATTTAAAGTAGACCGCAGAATCAATGACTATTTCAACATGGTTCTCAAAGATCTGATGGCTGAGGAAACCATTCCGTCAAGAAGCAGCCATCCGTCCCTTAGAGCCCATAATATTCCGCCGGATCTGAAGTATGTGATTATAGATAACACCTATATCAACGATATCCTTTTAACTGTTAAACAGAAGATTACCCTGAATATTTACAACTTTGTAAAATATATCGGCAGTGATGACTTTAAGGCCTGGGGCGTATCTTCCCACAACGTTGAAGTGGAATCCGCACCGATCACAGAACTTACGGTTTACGACAATAAAATTGAACAGTCGGGGTTCTTCCGTCACAACTCTTAACGCCTGAGGTATCAAACCATACTGTCTATTTAAATAAAAATCAATAAATTTGTAGATAATTTTTTTGATGGATACAGTACAAAAAGAAAAAAATATTGCTTTGATCAAGGATGTTTTAAGAAACTACTTATTAGAAAAAGGGTTTAGAAACACACCTGAACGATATACCATATTGGAAGAGATTTATAATATGGATCATCACTTTAATGTTGATGATCTGTATCTTCTGATGATGCAGAAAAAATATCACGTTTCCAAAGCTACGATTTACAATACGATTGAAATTTTCCTGGATGCCGGTTTAATCCGTAAGCATCAGTTTGGAGAAAAAACATTGACCTCTTCCTCTTATGAGAAGTCCTATTTTGATAAACAGCACGACCATCTTGTGATTTACAAAAAAGATTCCGACAAAGAGATTGAAGAAATTATAGAGTTCTGCGACCCAAGAATTCAGGGAATCAAAGAAGCAATTGAAGACGCATTTGGCGTAAAAATTGATTCGCATTCGCTGTACTTCTATGGCACTAAGAATGATTAATCAATGAGAATATACCTTTTCCTGCTAATTTTTATTTCTGCGCTTGCTTCTGCACAGGATGATAAACCTGTGAAGAGAGATCCGTATCTTCAGCCGGCTGCCGGAACACCACGCCCACAGCCACAGAAACCGGAAGACAAAATAAAGATCATTCACGCCGATGAAATCAAAAAAAGCCCTGAAAAATATGATGGGAACCAGTATTTTATTGGGCATGTGCAGATTGAACATCAGGGTTCTGTGCTTACCGCAGATGAACTGGTTATTTATGACAAAGAAAATTTTGTAAAGGCAATCGGGAATACCAAACTTCAGAATACCGACGGATCTGTTATCACAGCGGGAGAAATGGAGTATGACGGGAATACCCAAAAAGGAGTTGCCCGGAAAAACGTGGTTCTTACCGATCCCAAGCAGACTATAAAAACCGATATCCTCTATTACGACAGGATATCCAATCAGGCTTACTTCAACACCGGAGGAACCATTTCCGACGGTCAGAATGTAACCTATACAAAATCGGCTACCTATTTCCTCAATACAAAACTCGTGGATCTTACCGGAAATGTAAAGATCGATACCCCGCAGTATGTGATTGAAGGAGCCAATATCAAGCAGAACCAGAATACAAAAGTGGCAGAGTTCTTCGGACCGACGACGATTACGAACCGTGCCAATCCTAAAAACAGGATATATACGGAAAGAGGAACCTACAGAATGGAAACCAAGGAAGCTTTCCTGAACAAAAATTCCAGAATCTTTTACAATGATAAGATTCTTACCGGTGATGATATGTATTACAACCAGATTACCGGCTTCGGAAAAGCAACAGGAAATGTAACTCTGGATGATCCTCTGGAAAAAAGGTATATGAAAGGCGGATATGGAGAAGTTTTTGAAAAGAAAGATTCCGCAATGATGACCCGAAGTCCTTATGCCGTGAAAATCATGGAGAAAGATTCCATCTACTTTGCTGCTGAGAAGATCATCTCCTATCAGAGACCTGATTCCTTAGATATAAAACTGAAAAAGAACTTTATCAGGGCCTATAAAAAGGGAAGAGTTTACAAATCCAATGCACAGGGTAGGGCAGATTCCATTGCTTTCAATGAAACAGACGGGGTCATGCACATGTATACCAAACCTATTCTCTGGAGTGGTGAAAAGCAGGTGACCGGAGATAAGATTGAAGCGTATTTCAATACCAAAACAGAAGGAATTGATTCCCTTAAAGTGATAGGAAATGCTTTCGCCATCAGTAAAGTCGATTCCCTGAACCTGAAAGATGAATTCAACCAGGTAAAAGGAAAATTCATGACGGTTTATTATGAGAATAACGATATCAAAGAAGCCCGTGTGGTAGGAAATGCCCAGTCCATTGTTTACGTAGACGATGTTGATCAGGAAACCAAACAGCCTCAGAGAATCGGGATTACCCTTTCTACCTGCGGAATCATTGGTGCTTTATTTGAAGAAACCGGACTGCAGATCATTTCATGCAGTATCGGTGCCAACTCAGATACTTATCCGATGAGTAAAATAGAACCGGAAAAAAGAAAATTCCCGGACTTCAACTGGAATACCAAAGATCGCATCAGGAAATGGCAGGATATTCTTGTAGATTCCCCGAACTATGAGGAAATAAAATATACCACAGAGAATGATCTCTACGACCAGGCTCAGGATGCCCTCGAAAAAGAAAGAGCAAAAGAAGAAGCCAAAAAACCTAAACGGGTCAGAAAATAAAAATAATTTATTGAAAATATAAAAATCACCATTCTTACCATGAGAATTGGTGATTTTTTTATGAAGAAAAATGATAAAGTTTTTATAAAATTATGGAAAAAAAACAATTTTTTTATATACCACGTTTTTTTGAATGAAATTTAAGTGCCTTTAAATCTGTGATTTACTTCTTTGATTTCGATTTAACATAATTTTTCTATTTAACATAACATTTGGAATACAATTATTTTTATAAATTTAGTTACCAACAACCAAATCTATGTGAATATGAAAGTTAGCTATTTTCTGTTGGCTCTTATTTTAGGTATAATAAGAACTAACGCCCAGGTAGGGATTTCTAAATCCCCGAATTTTCAGCCTGATAACAGATCGTTTCTGCATGTAAAATCGGATGATAACGCTGCAAGAATGCCCAGAGCAAATACGGCTGCGGTACTCCCGGTTTCTGCAACAGGAACAACAGACAACGGTACGCAGGGCTCCATTATCTTCAACAGGGAAACCGGAAGTATTGTTCAGAACGATGGATCAACATGGAAAATTTCAGATCCTATTGTAACCACCATGAAGAATAATAAAATGGCACGGTTTATCAGGAACGGAACAGTAACCACAACCTGCGCTCCGTGTAATCTTTTACCTTTTCCTAATTGTATCATAGGAGCAAACCAGCAATGTACCCCAGTAAACGTTCCATTAGCGGCAGCAACACCTGCTCTGAACGAAATAGCCAATGATGTGGAGCTATTAACTGCGGCTCCGGGAAATGTAATCAATTTTAAAACAAACGGATTGTACAGACTTTCCTTTAAGAGTGGAGTTATCAATATCGGAAGACCTGTCTGCCTGGGATTATCAACAGGTTTATATTCAAGACTGAATTTGGAAATCAGTTCTGATAACGGAACTACATGGAAGCCTATCAATAATACGGTAAGCAATACTACAGGCGGATTAATGAGTTCTTTACCCCTTGGAGCGATAGATGTAGGAGAATCGCTGGCATTTACTTATATGGGGCTTTTTAAAGCGAATGACAAAGTGAGGCTGAGATTTTATGGAAACCAAACCATATTGGTGGGTGGCTGCGTAGGCTCAGATATGTTTTTTTCTATGAATTCTACAGGAAATTCTATATCAGATATTATTGTTGAAAAATTAAATATGCAATAAAATGAAAAATATACTCATAATTGTAGTGTTGTTATTTCAATACGATTTACATGCACAGATGTTCATTGGAGACAATATGGTCAGCAACAAAAATGTTTTAAAAATCAAAGATGGGGTACAGGGCGTTATTCTTCCGTATTCTAATGCTTATACTACCTTTCCTAAATATAATGCCAATGTAACCGATGTCTTTGATGATCATCCCAATCTTGTGGGAGGGCTTATTTACAATAAAAGTGATGATCAGTATTATAAATATGACGGCTTTGCATGGAACCCTGCAAGGCAGATACAGGGAATATTCCAGCCTAAGGGTTCCAGGCTGGGGATTTCTCAGGGAATTACGATTCCCTGTATTTCATTCGGGATAGGATTATGCCTGTCAACCGGCTCCGCTGCCTATCTGGCTCCGGATAATAAAAGTGAAGTTCTTGTCGATAACCTTGGGCTTAAGAATACAAGCACAAGCACAGTAACGATAAAACAGGCTGGAATCTACGACATTGGTGCCGGATTGGGTTTTACAGGCGGGTCCTTTGGTGCGCAAGTTGGGATTACTGAATTTAAAATAACCCTGCAGGCTAAATACCCGAGTGCCGCAAACTGGGAGACAGTGGTTACCAAGTCCAACTATTCAGTCGTTTTTATCGTAGATACACAAGGGAATAAGACATGCAGTTTTGCGCATACCGTTTCTTTACCAGCCGGAACTGAGCTGCGGATTATTCCTACCATTAAAAGCAATGCTTTTTCAGGGGGAGCATTATCTAATTATGATACAGATCCAAATTCAGTCAATTCCTTTATTGCAGCACGTTTAATTAAAGCTTATTAAGATGAAAAAATATATATTCGCACTGTCTTTATTAATTGTTAATATTTACAGTGCACAGGTAAATTTTACCAGTATTCCCAATCCGGATTCTAATGCCAACGGAAATGATCAGGTAATGATGTATATTACCAATACCAGTGAAGCATCAGGAGTAAAAGGTTTTGGACTTCCAGCTGTAGAGGCTGTGGCGAACCTTCCTTATACAGGAGCCGGTGCTCCGTCTACGAGAATAGAAGAACTGAGAGGAATGCTTTTATTCGTTAAAAGTACAGGTCAGGTCATGGTTTTTGACGGTTTAGTTTGGAGCAAGGCTTTTGAAATAGAATCTGATAATATTTCAAGATTCAGGGTTAATGCTGTATCTGCTGCGAATGGTGTTGTTTTTCTTCCGATAAACAATACGATTGATAAAGCTAATTATCTGGCGGATCCATTGAAACTTAAAACCAATGTTCCTGCAACCGGAGCCGGTGTCAACAGATTATACATCAGGCAGACAGGATTATACAGAGTGAATCTGAATCTGAATTTCACCGGCCCTGCCGGAACATTCAGCAGCAGATTAGGAGCAAGCTTATATCTGAATGATGTTAAAAAATTTCAGCTGCTGGAAAACGCCGCTGATTTTGACAGTACCAACAAGAAGATCAACTTAGATTTTTCGGTCTATGCCGTTCAGGGACAGTATATTACCTTAGAAACGCTGTCTGAGGTCGGCGGATCGACAGCATATAACGTTACAGCAGACAGTTATGTAACCGTAGAAAAAGTATTATAATTCAAGTAAATATAATTAGTTTCCAATCACTCTTAATTTTTTAAGAGTGATTTTTTATGATTAATCTGAATCCGGAATAAGAGTTTCTGATCCGGAAAGGCTTGATGATGGATGTTTTGATAACTGTACAGAATAGTAAGTGATAATTGGTCTCATTCATTGAATGGTCAGGATCAGTTAATGATAACCAAACGCACATCCATCATCCCTTCTTCCATCTTCCATCCTTTTAAAGTCACCATTAATTTCTGCATGTGCCGAATCTTTTATAGCTTTGCTGAAATTTTTCGAGACAATGGAAATGCAAAAAGATTTTTTTACCTATCAGGCACAAACTACCCGGTTTGCAGCCGGTTTTGAAGTGGAAAAAGCTGAAGGAAGCTACATCTACGGAAAAAACGGACAAAAATACCTGGATTTTGTAGCCGGTGTTTCTGCCAATACTTTGGGACATTCGCATCCGAAAGTAGTGAATGCCATCAAAGAGCAGGCGGATAAATACCTTCACGTGATGGTATATGGAGAATATGCCCAGGAAAAACCGGTTGAGCTTTGTAAACTGCTTGCAGAAGCCACACCGCATCCTTTAGAAGTGACCTATCTGGTCAACAGTGGAGCGGAAGCCATCGACGGAAGCCTGAAACTGGCCAAACGATATACCGGAAGAGAAGAAATTGTTTCCTTTAAAGATTCCTATCACGGAAATACCCATGGAGCTTTAAGCGTATCGGGCAATGAATTCCATAAAAGAGAATTCCGTCCTTTGCTGCCGATGGTCAGTTTTATTGAATTCAACAATGAAAATGATTTTGATAAAATCACGGAAAAAACAGCCTGTGTGATTATGGAAACCATTCAGGGTGCGGCAGGATTCCTCGTTCCGGCAGATGATTATCTGATCAAGCTGAAGAAAAGATGTGAAGAAGTAGGAGCTCTTCTGATTCTGGATGAAATTCAGCCGGGCTTTGGAAGAACCGGAAAACTATTCTCTTTTGAACATTTCGGAATCGTTCCTGATATTCTCGTGATGGGAAAAGGAATGGGAGGTGGAGTTCCGGTAGGCGCTTTCATGAGCTCTGAGAAAATCATGGAAACCCTTTCGCATTCGCCTAAATTAGGCCATATCACCACGTTCGGAGGAAATCCTCTGATTGCAGCAGCAAGCCATGCTACCTTAAAAGAAGTGCTGGAAAGCGGATTGATGGAAGAAACTGCTGAAAAAGAAAAACTTTTCAGAGAACTTCTGGTTCATCCGAAGATCAGAAATATCAACGGAAAAGGGCTGATGCTGGCCGTTAATCTGGGAAGCCCTGAATATACCCTGGAAACAGCCAGAAAATGTATGGAAAAAGGCCTTATTGTATTCTGGCAGCTGTATAGAAATGAATACCTCAGAATTTCTCCGCCGCTTACCATTTCAACGGAAGAGATCAGACAGGGATGTCAGATCATCCTGGATGTTTTAAATGAAAATTAAACGATATCATCTCTCTGTTTTCAGGGAGATTTTTTTATGCTTAACATGGTATTTTTTCGCCTGAAAATAAGACCGGATACGGATTTTTGATCTCTGATAAATATCATGCAGATTATGTAAAAAAGTAATGGCTTTTTTGTGTAATAAAAAAATTAATTTATATATTGCGGGACGATAAAAACAAAGATTATATGGCGAAACATAAAGTCCATTACGAATTTCCAATGCATTGTTTATCAGAGATTTTATATGAATATCTGGCGACTGCGGAGGGGTTGTCTGAATGGTTTGCGGATGAGGTAACAGAAAAAGGCGATGACTTCTTTTTTAGCTGGGGCGGAGGACCTGCCGAAAAGGCCACTTTAATCAGATATAAGCCTGAAGGTTTCGTCCGTTTCAGATGGGAAGAAGACGAAGGAACCAAGAATTTCTTTGAAATGACAATCGTTATAGATGACATTACAGAAGATCTGGCATTAAATATCACCGATTTCTGTGAAGAAGGAGATGAAGAAGAAAATGCAATGTATTGGGAAAACCTGATAGAGAACCTTAGAATAAAACTGGGAGCGGCATAAACCGGCCACTGTTGAAATGGTAAAACTGATGAACGATTTATCGTTCATTATTTTTTTATAAATAAATCAGATCAAAAATTGGAAAATCAATATTTTACATCAGACGAATTAAAGGTGAAGAACAGAGCGTTCCTTATGGGCGACGCAGTGAAAGTATCTTTCTTTGTGAGAAACGGAAAACTTATCATAGACGAAGAATGCTATTTTTTCCTGATGGCTTCCATGAGAAAAATGAGGCTTAATATTCCGTTGACGTATACCCTGGAGTTTTTTCAGACACTTTTTCACAAAGATGTTATTGAGGGAAAAGGAATACAGAACGGAATCATTAATTTTCAGGTATTCAGAAATAACGATGAAATAACCCTGGCAAAATCTTCCGTATCTTATTTTTATGAAGTAACAGAAGCGGAAGATATCCTTGCTGTTCAGCCAAGATTGCTGGAACTGGATCTGATTAAGGAGATCAATGTTAACAACAATCTGCTCAGCAATATCAGGGTACACTGCCCGGAAAATATCTATGCCGGAATTTATGCCCAGGAAAATGATCTTGATGATGTGATCCTCCTTAATCCCAACAAAAGAATTGCGCGCACCACTTCCGGAAACCTTTTATTCCTGGAAGGAAATGTGATCAAAGTACCGAAACAGACAGAAGGAGCCTACATTTCTCCCCTCATGGAAAATCTGGTAACCTTCCTGCATAAAAATAACCTGGCAGACATTCAGGAACACGAAATTATAGCCTTTGAATCCCAGAAGGCCGAAGAGATTTTAATGATCTCCGACGAGAAAGGCATATTTTCTGTAGGTAAAATAAGAAATAAGACTTTTGAAAGCAGCCGTTTTACAGAAATGGTAGAAAGCTGGAAAGGAAGTTTCTGAAATTGACAAACCCGGTAAACAACAAAAGTTCCACAGTCCTTTACCGGGTTTTATTCTGAATATATCAGAAATTGTATTTTATTTAATAGGATATTCGCTGATGATTTCAGTGAATTTCTTGGCGATTTCTTTTTGACCTTTTTCGCTGGTCATGTACTCACGATCTTTGGTATTATTGATGAAACCAAGTTCCACCAGTACCGCAGGTGCTTTTGTCTCCCTCAAAATATGAAGATTTCGCTCTTCAACCTTACGCACATCAAATTTTTCAGATATTTTTTTAGCAAGCTGCTTTGAATCCTCGGTATTCTGAACATAGATTTCAGTACCCTGCTGAGGAGATTCCTTTTGAGGACTTCCATTCACATGCAGGGAGATAACCATTTCAGGATTCAGTTTGTTGATCATTGCTGTTCTGTCGGAAAGACTCGGATAAGTATCAGAATCCCTGGTAAGAATAACCTCGTATTGATCCTGATTCTCATTGAATTTTTTAATCTCTTTAGCAATATTCATCGTAATATCCTTTTCGAGAATGTTGCTGTAAACAACGCCTCTGTCGTTTCCGCCATGACCGGCATCAATAACAATCACCTTTTTAGAGGCAGGAGTAAAAGATAAAAGTACCGTAGAAAATGCTGATAAAGTAAGTAATTTAATTCCTTTCATTTTCAATGATTTTAAGTTTTTCAAATAACGGGAATTCTTTCTTTAAAATTGGTTAACGGAATCTTAAAATTTGTTAATCTTTTCGGTGGATATCAGGCAGTTAGTTCAGAGAAATGTCTTCCGGGGAGTTGGCCCAGAGCAGATACTCTCCACCCAGGTTCTGCATGATTGATTTCCACAGGGTCTGATCATTGGGAAGCGTATAATCGAGATTGTAAACATCCACAACGGTCCACATCTTCCGCTGGATCTCATGATCCAGCTGTTCAGAAGCCCATCCGGAATATCCCGAGAATATTTTTACATCATCTATACTCAGTTCCTTGCTGAGAACCGCACTGATGATACTTTCGATATCTTCCGTCAAATAAAAATGATCCGTAATATCAGAATAGATCTCTGTGACTTTTTTTCCTTTCACAATGAAGAAAACCTTATCATTCTCTACCGGTCCGCCGTCATATACCTCTATTTTGAAATCAAAGAAATTATTGAACTTATTACTCATCTGGCTGTTCTTTTTATTCAGTATCAGACCAAATGCACCACTTTCGTTATGCTCAATGATCAGCACCACCGACCGGGAAAAAATATCACCGGAAATGTCAGGGGTGGAAATTAATATTTTACCTTTGTATGAGTAATTCATACTCAAATTTAATAAAAAATATTTATGGAAAACCTGCACGATAAAAGAAAAGTGTACGAGAAATCCCAACTTATTGAAAGTGAGATCAAACAAAATCCCATCGAGCAGTTCAGAGACTGGTTTTTAGAAGCAAGCGAGAGCCCGGCCATCTCTGAAGCCAATGCTATGGCTGTTTCCACCGTAGAGGAAGACGGATGTCCCAGAACAAGAATGGTCCTGCTGAAAGCATATACCCATGAGGGATTTATTTTCTATACCAATTACAGCAGCCGGAAAGGAAAAGCGATAGAAAACAACCATAAAGCCTGTCTTCATTTTTTCTGGCCCAATCTGGAACGGCAGATCATCATCAAAGCAGATCTTGAAAAAGTGGCGGAAAACCTTAGCGACGGATATTTTCATTCAAGACCAAAGGGAAGCCAGCTGGGAGCCGTGGTTTCCCCGCAGAGCCAGGTCATCCCCGACCGTGAATTTCTTGAAGAAAAACTGAAAAATCTGGAAAAAGAATACGAAAACACAGAAGTTCCAAGACCTGAAAACTGGGGAGGCTACCTTGCAAAACCCTATGAAATTGAGTTCTGGCAGGGAAGGCCCAACCGTCTTCACGACCGGATCATCTATCAGCTGGAAGATCTGGACTGGAAAATCTCCCGCCTGGCACCGTAATACATTATAATAACTGCATTGCTGCGCAAAGACACTGATTTTGAGTAATATCTATGAATTTAAAGTTCGGTTATTATTTGATTCCGCAAAGTCGGGAGACTTTGCGGAGCAGTAGATTATAGTTAAAAAAATATCTTTTTTCAAAAGAGGTGATATCGCTACGCAAAGTCTCCTGACTTTGAGTAACATCTTATGAATTGTTAAGTGACGCTTTTATTCGTTTACAAAGTAACTTTACTGATGAGGCATATCCATTTCGGCCAACAAGAAATCGCAGATTTTTAAGAACTTTAGTGTACTTCTGTGCGTCATGCATTAAACTTAAGGCTACTTACGTATTCAAATTTCTTTTGTGGTTAAGTATAAGTATAAAAATCGCTGCTAAGTCTGATTCCTCTAAATCTCCTGACTTTGAGCAATATTTATGAATTTATAGTTCGGTTATTATTTGATTCCGCAAAGTCGGAAGACTTTGCGGAGCAATAGAGCCAACAAAAAATCGCAGATTTTTAAGAGCTTTAGTGTACTTCTGTGCGCCATGTATTAAACTTAAAGCTACTTACGTGTTCAAATTTCTTTTGTGGTTAAGTATAAAATCGCTACTAAGTCTGATTCCTCTAAATCTCCTGACTTAGCTGCACATTATAAATTGTTGAGTACTGCCTTTATTGATATTGCAAAGTAAGTTCGTAAAGTAGTGCATGGATAATAAAAAAAGACCACTTCTGAGAAGCGGTCTTTACATTTTGTAATCTGAATGATTATTTTTTCTTAGCACCTGAAACTGCGTTTGAAAGATCAGCTCCAGCCTTGAATTTAGCAACTTTTTTAGCCGCAATTTTGATCGGTTTCTTAGTTGCAGGGTTGATTCCTTGTCTGGCTGCTCTCTCAGCTACTGAGAAAGTTCCGAAACCTACTAAAGAAACTTTTCCGTCTTTTTTCTTTAAAGTAGTAGTTACATTAGAAATGAAAGATTCTAAAGCAGCTTTAGCTGCAACTTTAGTGATTCCTGCATCTTTTGCGATTGCGTCGATTAATTCAGACTTGTTCATAATTTTTAATATTAAAGTTAGTTCGTAATTATAGCAAATATAATACTATTTTCTATTTGTGCAATTTTTTTCTTAAAACTTATATAATTTTTTTACTTTTCGGTGAAAACACTCAAAATATGATAATTTGACTTTTCACGAAAAATCTACGTTACGGGTTACTAAAATCATGCCAAATGCTTATGTGCATTGACTTTAGCAAAAATTTAATATTAGTTTGTGTATTTATTAAATCCTAAATTTTGTATCAACTATTAATTTTTTTATTGATATGTTTGATAATTTAATAAGCAATATCCGAAAAGTTTATATAATTTAAAAATAAATGCCTGTGTTTGTGGGACTTTTAAAATGATTGCAAAAGCCCGTTTTATGAATTTTTATTAATAAATTTGCAGTATGTTAATAGAAGTTTTCAAGTCTAAGATCCATAGGGTGAGGGTTACCGCCTCAGACCTTAATTATATTGGAAGTATCACGATTGATGAAGATCTTATCGAAGCAGCCGGTCTGGTAGTGGGAGAAAGGGTCTATATTGTGAATGTAAACAACGGAGAGCGTTTTGATACATATGTGATCAAAGGAAAAAGAAAATCAGGAGAAGTATGCCTGAATGGTCCTGCTGCAAGAAAGGTTCAGAAAGATGACATCATTATCATTATTGCCTATGCACAGATGACACCTGAAGAAGCACAGACCTTCCAGCCGAAAATTGTTTTTCCGGATGAAAAAACCAACCTGTTGACGTAATCTATGGAGAAAAAATCAAAGAACCCTTTAAAATCAATACTCACAATAGTAATATCGCTTGCTTTTGCAGGCTTTTTTTTATGGCTTGCCTTAAGAGGGCTTGATTTTAAGGTGATTCAGCAATCACTGGCCAAAGCCAATTACCTTTGGGTACTGTTTGCTTCCGTTTTTGGTATTCTGGCGTACTGGTTCAGAGCGATCCGCTGGAACCTGATGCTGGAGCCAATGGGTCATCAGATCTCCAATTCTAATTCTTTATGGTCTATATCCTTTGGTTACCTGATGAATCTTACCATTCCCAGAAGTGGAGAAGTCGCCAGAGCTACCGCTTTATATGGTGTGGAAAAAGTCCCCGTAGACAAATCTTTCGGAACTATTATTCTGGAAAGGGTGGTGGATCTTTTGTGTATGCTTGGCTTTCTGGGGTTGACTCTGCTTTTTAAATATGAAGCCATTCTGTCCTTTTACAGGAATTCAGGAATTGACGTAAATCCGAAAAAAGTACTGCTTGTCCTTGTGATTCTGGTTGTGGGTACCGTTTTGTTCTTTGTGTTTAAAAAGAAACTAACGGGAATTCCGTTTTTAGGAAAGATCGTTAATTTTATTGATGGCATCTTTCAGGGGCTGTCCACTATTTTTAAGCTGAAAAAGAAAGGAAAATTCATTATTTATACATTAGGAATCTGGATTTCATATTATTTCGCCGCTTATCTGGTTTGTTTTGCCCTTCCTGAAACTTCTGATTTTACGGTTGCTGACGGTTTTTTCATTATTGTGGTAGGAACTTTAGGAATGATTATTCCTGCAAGCGGTGGAATCGGAGCCTTTAATCTGGCCATGAAATACGGATTTATGGCACTGTTTATTTCAATGGGAAAAAGTGCAGAATTTGGTGGTGAAATGGGGCTTACCTATTCATTTATTTCACTTCCGCTTCAGATTACGATCATGCTGGTGATGGGGCTTATCTCTATTCCGATGCTGGCTAAGGCAAGGAATAACGCCGTTTCCGATAAAGAATTTTAAGAGTAAAAATACCTTATTGATACTACAGGTCCGGTTGTTTTTGAACCGGACTTTTTTTGTGCTTTTCCGCCAGAAAAAATGAAACTTTATCGGGTTTATACTGTGGCATTTATTTTTTTATGTATAAATTTGGTCAATTCACAAATCAAATCTATCTTAATCAAAAAATAATTAATAATCTAAAACACTATGGCAATTAATTTACAGAAAGGACAGAAGATTGAAATCGGACTGACGAAAATGACGATAGGACTGGGCTGGGACCCGAATGAAGGAACAGGCTTCGACTTTGATCTGGATGCTTCTGCCATCATGATTGACTCCAACAGAAAATTAGTAAGTGAGGAATGTTTTGTTTTTTATAATAACCTGCACTCTCCGGATGGTGCGTTAACCCACACCGGTGATGACCCGAACGGTAAAAACAGTGATGGGGATGACGATGAAGCCATCATTGTAGATCTTGAAAAAGTAGACTCCAGAGTGGAAGAAATTCTTTTTGTGGTAACTATTGAAGACTTTGAAAGAAGAAAACAGAATTTCGGACAGGTAAGAAACTCTTATATCAGAATCGTAGACAATCAAACCAATCAGGAAATCGCAAAATATGAACTGGATGAAGACTTCTCTATAGAAACAGGAGTAGAATTCGGAAGACTGTACAAAAGAAGCGGAAGCTGGAAGTTTGAAGCTTCAGGAATCGGTTACCGGGCAGATCTGGGATTCTTTCTGGAAAAATATTATAACGGGCAAATCATTAAATAACAACATCAATAATACAAAAAACTATAGCTATGGCAATTAATTTACAGAAAGGTCAGACGATTGATTTACGGAAAAATGACCGCGGAGAAAGTGTCTATGACCTGTCAAAAGTAACGATCGGTTTAGGATGGGACGTAAGAAAGCAGGGTGGAGGATTTTTTGGAAAACTCTTCAGCAAAGAAGCGGAATACGACCTTGATGCAATTGCATTTCTTTTAGACGGAAACGGGAAAGTAGCCAATCTTGGTAAAACAGTTCAGACACAGGATGGAAGGCAGATCGCTCTTTATCAGGGAGATGTTGTTTTCTTCAACTCTATGCAGCATCCAAGCGGAAACGTATGGCTTACCGGAGACAACAGAACAGGTGCCGGAGACGGTGATGATGAGCAGATTATTGTGAAACTGGATCAGCTGGATGAAAGCTATCAGAAAATCCTGTTTCTGGTAACAATTTATCAGGGAAGACAGAACAACCAGCACTTCGGAATGATTGAAAATGCTTTCATCAGAGCCGTAGATGCCAAAGGGAAAGAGATCACCAAATACAGCCTTTCCGGAGATTCAAGCATGAACGGAATGTGTGCTATGGTTTTTGCGGAAGCCTACCGTCATAACGGGGATTGGAAATTCCGTGCTTTGGGAGATCCGCACCCTACCGATAATTTTATTGAAATTCTGAAACAGTACGCGTACAGCAACTAAATAAAACTTCTATACAACTTATAAAGCCGGCAGAGAATATAACCTATTTCCTGCCGGCTTCAGAATTAATATTTGTCTTACACCATGACCAGAAGATTATTAGCATATTTTTTACTGGATACCTCCGGCTCTATGAACGGAGAGCCTATCCAGGCACTTAACAACGGCTTCAACGGCCTTATCAGCATGCTCAGAGCAGATCCTCAGGCGATGGACAGCCTTCATCTGAGCGTCATCACTTTCGACAGGGAAGTGAAAAATATGATTCCGCTGATTGATCTTGCAAGCTTCTACCCAATGGAAATCACCTGTCCGGACAGCGGGCCCACCCATACGGGAGCTGCTCTGGAAATGGTTTCAGAGCTTGTTCAGAAAGAACTGGTAAAAGGTTCTGACGATGGGAAAGGAGACTGGCAGCCGCTGCTTTTTATATTTACAGACGGAAAACCTTCTGATATTCAGAAATACAGGCAGATGATCCCCGTGATCAGAGGTCTTGAATTTGGAGCTATTGTAGGATGTGCCGCAGGTCCCAAAGCAGATGAACAGTTTCTGAAAGAACTTACGGACCACGTCGTGAAGCTGGATACAACGGATGCTATCACACTTTCTTCCTTTTTCAGATGGGTAAGTTCTTCCATTACACAGGGAGGACAGTCCCAGAATACGGGAGAAAATATTACGCTTCCGCCGCCACCTTCAGAACTTAATATTATTATTTAATTATTGTCTTTATCCTAATCATCATGAGAAGACTGCCGATTTATTTTTTAGTGGATATTTCCGAATCTATGGTAGGAGAGCCTATCGAACAGGTACAGGAAGGTATTTCCAATATCATCAGAGAATTAAAAAAAGATCCGTATTCATTGGAGACGGTGTATATTTCCGTGGTGGGTTTTGCCGGCGAGGCAGAAGTCATTACTCCGCTTCAGGATATCATCAGCTTTTATCCGCCTAAAATTCCGATTGGAAGCGGAACATCCCTGTCTCAGGGACTGATCAAAGTGATGGACTGTATAGACCGGGACATTGTGAAGACCACCTATGAAAGAAAAGGAGACTGGAAGCCTATCGTATTCCTGTTTACAGACGGAGTTCCCACAGATGACGCTACCAAAGCCATTGAAAGATGGAATACCAAATATAGCGGTAAGGCCAATACCATTGCCGTATCCATCGGAGAAAATACCAATTATAAACTGCTGGGTTCTTTAGCGGATAATGTACTGCTCTTCAATAATTCCGATGAAAATTCCTATAAAGAATTTTTCAGATGGGTGACAGATTCCATTAAAACAACCAGCCAGAGTGTTACCGAAGCCAACAAAGAAGGTATCAACCTGTCAAAGATCGACTCTGTTATCCTGGAAAAAGTGGATCCTGAAATGGAACAGAAGTTTCCGGACAATAATTTCGTAGTGCTGAACGGAAAATGCTCAGAAACGGAAAAACTGTATCTGATGAAGTTCAAAAAAGCATTTACCGATTCAGGAATTATGGGAATGTCTACCAGATATTACAAACTGGACGGGGCCTATAAAATTGATGAAAAAGCCTATATGAGACTTTCATCGTCCCAGAGAAACAACCTGAAAATCTCTATTGAAGAGCTGCAGGGAGGAACATCATGCCCGCACTGTGCCAATCCTATTGCCCTGGCTACCTGTTCATGTGGCGGAATACACTGTCTTCAGGGCGAAGGTTACAATAAGTGTCCGTGGTGCGGAACATCAGATTATTACGGATTTTCCAGCGGAGGTTTTGACATCAACAGAACGTTAGGTTAGCAAAACGTGTAGTATGGGGATTTTTTTTAATAACGGAGACCGGAAAAAAGAAAATAACAGACCTGGAAATGAGGAAACCAGGCAGGATGCCTTGATCCGTAAGCAGAAAGAAGAGTTCAGAGACTCCCATCTGGTCCTTAAAAATGCAAGTGCCAGGCAGTTCTATGAATTCAGTTTTGATATGGATGATTTTCCGGATATCAGGATTAAAAATATCCTCCATCTGGAAGAAACCGGGCTGAAATTTGAAGACCATAAAATCGCAGGTATGCCGGCCGCCGGTAATGTCTATGACCTGGATATTGAATTTTATCATACAAAGGATGAAAAAAACACTTGCGTTAAAAGAATACAGCTGTACGTAAATGCAGATCCTAAAGACCTCTGGAAAAATATTCCGGCTGATATCAATGATCGGTTTTATAAAGCTGATGAGGTTTCGTTCAAAGGTGCTTTTTTAGATAAAAAAATAGTGGCTGCTTCCAAAAGAGGGCGTTCTCATGCCCATGAAGGGAAATTCCGCGAAGATGATTTTGCTGTCAATGAGCTTTCGGAAGGATGGTCTATTGTTTCGGTATCGGATGGAGCCGGTTCGGCGGAAATGGCAAGAGAAGGTTCCAGACTGGCCGTACATTCCATCAATACTTTCTTCAGTTCTGAAGAAATTCTGAACGAACTTGAAACAGATATAAATGTAGTTTATCAGGCCTCTTCAGGAATACATGCTGAAGCAGAACAGAACATTCTCAGGCTCCTGAACCGCAGTGTAGAATATGTTCATCAGGTTCTGGATGAAACTGCAAAAAAGAACTCCCTTTCCATCAAAGACTTTCATGCAACCCTGATTTTTGCCCTGGTCAAAAAATTTGATTTCGGCTATATTTTCCTGACTTTCGGAGTGGGTGACTGTCCGGTTAACCTGATCAGCCCCGATTTTTCTGAAGTGAAATTACTCAACAGGATGGATGTAGGGGAATTCAGTGGAGGAACCCGTTTTATTACCATGGAGGAGATCTTCAGCGAGCAGTTATCCTCACGTTTCGGGATGACCCGGGTAAAAGACTTCTCTTATCTCGTGCTGATGACCGACGGAATTTATGATCCCAAATTCATGACCGAAAACAAGCTGGTAGATCTTGAAAGCTGGAAAAAATTTTTTAATGACCTGGACGGAAATAATGACGACTGTGCCAGGGTAGACTTTATCAACGATAAAGATATTGACCGTCAGCTTCTGGAATGGACTGATTTCTGGAGCAGAGGGAACCATGACGACAGAACCCTGGTAATAATTTATTGAACATGAAAAAGACCGTTAAAGTGGTTTCTATTTTAGATGCTGCCAAATCTTATGAATATGTAGATGAAAGTCCCATCCGCGGAGGCGTAAAAGATGTCTACTTCTCTCCCGGAAGAGATTATGTCGTCGCTTTTTACCGCGACCCGATCGATGCCGGACAGAAAGAGCGGATCATGCGCATTGTATCTACCTATCTCGGAAATATACAAAACGGAAATTCATCAGAATACTTTTTGAACGAAATATTCCGGTGGCCGTATGATATTGTGGAAAAAGGAAAACATACAGGAATCATTGTTCCTGTTTATCACAATAAATTCTTCTTTGCCAAAGGCTATATCGGATCAGATAATATCCAGGGTGAAGATAAAGTGGGGAAGTGGTTTACATCTCCGATGTTCAGAAACCAGCAGTATCCTTTGAGACTTGATCAGTCGGAGCTTGGTGACTGGCTGAGCTATTTTCAGATTGCCATCAACATCAGCCGGGGAGTGAAAAAGCTTCATCAGATGGGACTGGCCCATTCAGATCTTTCCTATAATAATATTCTGGTGGACCCGGTAACGAAATCAGCCTGTATTATTGATATTGATGGACTGGTGGTGCCGAAATTATTCCCTCCGGAAGTGATCGGGACCGCAGATTTCATTGCCCCCGAAGTATTAAAAACCAAACACCTGAATATTCAGGATCCGGGAAGACATCTGCCCAACCAGAAAACAGATCTTCATGCACTGGCATCGCTGATCTATATGTACCTGCTGCGCAGACATCCGTTGAGAGGCGGAAAAATATGGGACCTGGATTCGGAAAAAGATGAAATCATGTCCATGGGAGAAAAGGCCATGTTTGTGGAACATCCCGAAGATCCTACCAACCATGTGAAACCTGATCATCTGAAAAGATGGGATACCCTGTGGGGTGACCCTCAAAAGATTCCCTATACCATTACGGGACCTTATCTTTCCGAACTGTTCAGAAAAGCATTTGTTGACGGGCTTCATGATCCCATAAGAAGGCCGATGGCCAATGAATGGGAAACAGCCCTGCTAAAAACCGTAGATCTTATCCAGCCTTGTCATAACCCGTCCTGTACGGAAAAATGGTACGTCTTTGATAACACAAGCAATCCGAAATGTCCTTTCTGTGGTACGCCTCATCAGGGAACCCTTCCGGTACTGGATCTTTATTTTAAATTTGATGATGAAGTCTGGAAACCCGAAAACCACAGATTAATGGTTTACAACAATCAGTATCTCTTCAAATGGCATGTTTCCAGAAAAGTGATCCGTAACGAAAATCTTACCATGCAGGACAAAATGCCGGTGGGCTATTTCACTTTCCATCAGGGAAAATGGGTATTGGTGAATCAAAGTCTTACATCGATGAAGGATGTTACGGAACAGAAGGAAATTCCGCCGGGCTCTATGACAGAATTAACCGATGGAAAAAAAATCCTTTTATCTGCTGAAGAAGGCGGGCGGCTGATCTATGTTACATTAGCCAATCAATAATTTCGGATATGCACAGATAAACTTTACAGATTTTAGGTCTGTAAGGGGTAAATTATGGGATTATTTTTCATGAAGGGTTCTGTTCATTTTTATCTGAAACCGGACAAACCAATCTGATCTTCAGCAAATGATAGACGATTCCTCCCACCAGATAAGCCGCAACATCCAGAATATCACCTGTGAAGCTTTCAGAAAGCATAGGACAGATCACTTCAAATAAAAGTGACAGATACAAAACCGAACTAAAGATGAATTTCAGATCAGGTTTCCATCGGTATCCCATCACTGTATTCATAAGATATTCTATAAGATAAGTATACATCGGAACGGTTATAAAATCAGTAAAATGATTGCTGATTACCGGAATGATGATTCCTTTCTTTCTTAGAAAAACAATCAGGATCCAAAACATCAGCCCTGATAAAAACCAATATGAGATTTTGTTTTTCATCAGTTACATGTGGAGTACTGCCATGATAAATCCGATAATCACCTGCAGGATCTTTACCATCGTCTCCTGCAAATCTTTTCCTTCTTTTGTATCCCTGTTTTCTGCGGTTTCGTAATTAAACTTCTTTTTACCTTCCATCCTGATTTCATTTTAGAGATACAAATATACTTAAATTAGAACAATTGTTCTAATTTTGAAATATGATTTAAACTCTCTTATCTTTGAAGCATGAAAACAAGGGATAAGATATTACAGAAAGCGCTGCAGCTTTTCAACGAAAAAGGCTATAACAACATTACCACCAGGCATATCGCAGCAGAACTGAATATCAGCCCCGGAAATCTGCATTATCATTTCAAACATTCCGAAGACATTGTGAAGATCCTTTTTTCTGATCTCATTCTGAAAATGGATGAAGTGCTGAACGGCATGAAGAAAGAAGAAAACAGAACCCTGGAAGACCTTTATCAGTTTACGTGGTCTACCTACGAAATATTTTATTCGTTCCGGTTTATCTTCATGAATTTTGTTGATATTTTAAAGGAAATCCCTGAAGTGGAATCACAGTATGAATCCGTTAATTTTAGCAGAAGAGAGGAATTTCATATGATCTTTAAAGGATTACAGGAGGGTGGCGTTTTCAAAAAAAATATTCCGGATTTTATCCTGAACAGCCTTACCACGCAAATCTTCATCATTGCAGACAACTGGATCACGCATAACAGTCTTGCCTATAAATTGGAAAAAGAAGAAGCAATCCCGTTTTATGCGCTTATCCAGATGAATTTATTCTATCCTTTACTGAACGAAGAACAGCAAAAACTCTATGAAGAAAAATATATCAGGTAAAGATCCACAGATGATGATCAGAATGGGCAATATCCGTGATCTTCCGGAAATGCAGAAACTTTTTGAAGAAACCATTACCGAAGTCTGCCGGAAAGATTACAGTCCTGAGCAGCTTGAAGCCTGGAAGTCAGGAGCAGAAAACGAAGAGCGGTGGCAGAAGGTCATCCGGAAACAGATCGTATTTATTACTGAATCGGAGGGTACAATCACAGGATTCGCTACGCTGGATAAAGGAAACTATATTGACCTGCTGTTTGTTCATAAAGATTTTCAGCATCAGGGAATCGCTTCACTTTTATACCGGCAGGTAGAATTGGAGGCTATTAAACAGCGACAGTTGTATATCACCGCCCATGTCAGCAAAACAGCAAAACCTTTCTTTGAAAAATCAGGCTTTACCGTTCTTCAGGAGCAGTCTGTACCGCTCCGGGGAACTGTTCTCACCAATTATAAAATGGAGAAAAAACTGATCGGGTCCTGAGATATTTCATGTTCCGGAAAAGTCCTTTTTCAGCCCTTCAAAAAAACGTGGCATGGTATTGGCTTCCCAAATGGCAAGTAAAATTGTTTTGAACCATTATTTTAAACCATTAGGACCGGTACAGTGAGAATTTTAGTTTTTTTGATGCATTGTCCCTGATCTTGAAGCTATACAAGATATCTTAATGGTTTAAATATTGGAATAACAGGAAAACCTGTTATATTTGCACTACAGATGAAACACTTAAACAGCATATTACGTCTTCCTTTCTTTAGTGAGTATTATGCCCCGATCAGCCGTTCGGGAAGATTTTCTATATCTGTGATTCAATAAGAATAATCTAATCTATCATACAGAGCCCGGACCTTATCGTCCGGGCTTTTTCATTTTAAAAACAATACAACATGATCAGTACATTAAAAGAAAATGCAGCCATCATCCTTCCGGAAAACGGATTGGAACAGAAACTGAAACAGGCTGAAGAAGAAAACCGGAAATTAATCATCAAGCTGGGCTTTGATCCTACCGCTCCGGACCTGCACCTGGGGCATGCTGTCGTTCTCAAAAAGCTGAAACAGTTCCAGGAACTCGGGCATCAGGTCATTATTGTTGTGGGAAGCTTTACCGCAAGAATAGGCGATCCTACCGGAAAAAACAAAGCCAGAAAACCGCTGAGCTCAGAAGAGGTAAGCCATAATGCACAGACCTACATCAGCCAGCTTTCTAAAATTCTGGATCCGCAGAAAACCAGGGTGGTCTTTAATTCCGATTGGCTGGATGCGCTCAGCTTTTCGGAGGTAATCCAGCTGATGTCAAAAGTGACGGTGGCCCAACTGATGCACCGGAATGACTTCCATAAAAGATTTACAGAAAACACACCGATTGCTATGCACGAACTCGTTTACCCGATACTTCAGGGATTTGATTCTGTAAAAATAGGATGTGATATTGAAATGGGCGGTACGGACCAGCTTTTCAACTGTACAATGGGAAGACAGCTTCAGGAAGCTCATGAGACTCCGGCCCAGATTTTGATGTGCATGCCTCTGCTGAAAGGTCTTGACGGCAGGGAAAAGATGAGCAAATCTTTGAACAACATTATCGGACTGACCGATGAGCCTAATGAAATGTTTGGCAAAACAATGTCGGTTCCGGACAGTCTGATCGATGAGTTTATTGATCTTACCACAGATTTTTCTATGAATGAGAAGATTTTTTTAAAATTAAAAATCGAAAACGGCGAAAATCCAATGGCTATCAAAAAAATAATTGCTAAAAATATCATTACCCAGTACCATGATGAGGCTGCTGCTGAAAAAGCAGAGCTGTTTTTTAAAACCCAGTTTCAGAATAAAAATTTTGAAGAAAAAATCTATGAACCGGCTCAGATAAAATCTCTGCATCACCATGAAAACAAAACTTCATTAGCAGAACTCTGCCACCAGCTGAAAAATGATCTCAGCAAATCTGCTGTACGGAGACTGATTCTGAATGGCGGAATCCAGATCAATAATATAAAAGTGACAGATCCGGACCAATCCATTGACCTGGAAAAACAGATGAAAATAAAAATCGGAAAGAGGAATTTTTTTGAATTGGTATAAAATACCCGGACGCCCAGCATAATTTTCAATATATTCGTTGAATTAAAGAAAAAACAATGACCACGAGAGAAATTTTCCTGCTTGTTCAGGAAGAACTGTATGCACAGAATGTTGATACGGAAATCACAGAAGATGAAATTGTCTGGACAGATCATTATGGCGCTGAAAATTCTGTGTCGGAATGGCAGACTGCTGTGAGTGAAAACGGCTGGGTAGCCTGGTGGCTCCGTAATGACGTAGGCAATGACATGGTGAAAATATGGAAAAGCAGAGATATCGTCATCACCTGGCATCCGCCGCTTAATACGATGGGACAGAGTTCGCTGGGAGGACGGCTGCAGTTTTTTGAAAATTTTCTGATGATCCGTTATTATGATAAACACGGAGAACGGATTTTTATTTTTAATATCCATACTTTAAATAAAACAGAGATATTCATGATCCCTTCAAAATTTAAGTCTTATGATCATACACTTTTTATAGGAAACAGCTTTAACAGTCAGGTTTTAAAGATTACCAACAATACGGACCATATGGAAAAAGAAGAAGTTGATGAGGAATATATGAAAAGTCTGAACCTTAAATTCGATTAAGTGATGAGCTATTTTATGGTAGATATTGAGTCTGACGGTCCTATTCCCGGAGACTTTTCAATGGTATGTTTCGGCGCAGTACTGGTTGATGAAAAACTGGACCGTACCTTTTATGGAAAATTAAAGCCGATATCAGACACATTCAATCCTGATGCATTGGCTGTATCCGGCTTCAACAGAGAAGAAACAATGAAGTTTGACGACCCGGAACAGGTAATGCTGGCTTTTGAAGAATGGATCCTGGAAAATTCTAAAGGCAGACCTGTTTTTATCAGTGATAATAATGGTTTCGACTGGATGTTCATCTGCTGGTATTTTCATCATTTCACGGGCAGAAATCCTTTTGGATTTTCTTCACGCAGGCTTTCCGATCTCTACTGCGGTCTGGAAAAGGATACGTTTGCCCAATGGAAACACCTCCGTAAGACAGAACATACCCATCATCCTGTAGATGATGCGAGAGGAAATGCTGAGGTTCTTCTTTACATGAAAAAAGAAATGGGACTGAATATCGTCTTGAAATAGCTCAAATTGCTGGATTATCAGGAGAAATATAGCTGTTTATCTCTTTTCCTGCATTCTATGAATAAAAACGAAACTTAATGGGGATAAAAATACGGGAATTGTTATCTTAGTTATCTGTTAACAGGATCCCAGTGAGTGATCCTTAAAATGTACCATAATGGACCTTGACCTTCACTATAGAAAAGCCACCGAAAACGACATTGATTTTCTCCTTGATCTGAGAATGAAAACCATGAACCCTCATTACGAGGCCTCCCAATTACCCACTGACCGTGAATTAACCCTTCAGAAAGTTTTGAATCAGTTTGATAAAGCCAACATTATTTATCGGGGCGATCATCCGATAGGGCTCTTAAAAATAAACCGGACCGATGATAAAACAGAAGTTCTCCAGTTACAGATCGATCCCGAAATGCAGGGCAAAGGACTGGGACGCAAAATCCTGACCGGTATCCTTGATGAAGCCAGAGAAACCGGGAAAACAGTATCTTTAAGTGTGTTGAAAGTGAATAAAGCCCAGCATCTGTACTCTGCTTTAGGGTTTAAAACCGTTGGAGAAGATGAATACTCTTATTTCATGGAATTTTCAGAAAATGAGAAAATATAAATAATATCCATCAACTCAATAAAAATCTGCTTTATCTGCAAGATCCGCGAGACAATAAATGTTCAAAGATCTGTGTTATCTGCGGGATCTGTGGGAAATTGTTTAAACCACAAAAGCCACAAAAGATTTGGACACTTAAGTAACATTAAGTTTAATGCTTTGCGTATAGAAGTTCACTAAAGCTTTGAAAAATCTACGATTTTTATTGAGCGCAGCATAACAATCTGCTTTATCAGCAAGATCTGCGAGACCATAAATGTTCAAAGATCTGTGTTATCTGCGGGATCTGTGGGAAATTGTTTAAACCACAAAAGACACAAAATATTTTGACACTTAAGTAACATTAAGTTTAATGCTTTGCGTATAGAAGTTCACTAAAGCTTTGAAAAATCTACGATTTTTATTGAACACAGCATAAAAATCTGCTTTATCAGCAAGATCCGCGGACCATAAAAAACTCTCAAAATTTGTGAGAATCATCTTAAGCTGTGAGAAATATATTCAATAGAGGTGGACTTTAGTCCACCTACTCAATAATAAATTCAAATTCTCCGGCTTTAGCCATAAGAAATCTATTGATCCAATTTAATTATAGAACCCTGATAGAATCTGGTAAGGTCGTAAAGTTCACCAAAATACCGCTGCAGTTCAGTGGGATTTTCAATTTCAGGGCCATTGGCTTTAAACTGATCTTCTGCAAAATTGTAAAGACCAGGGTGGTCGGGCTTTAAATAATGGGACAGCATATTGACGCTGCCTTTTCCTTCTGAAGCCAGATCGGTGAAAAACATTCCGTAGATCAGAAACTGATTGAAATTTTGAGAATTCATCATGAACTCCAGTTTCTGCTGGGAATAATTTTCATAGTCTGAGAGAAGCTGCTGAAAATTTTTTACCCGGTTTTCATGGGAAATTTCGTAAAAGAGATCAATGCCGTTAATGAAAAGCTGGGTTTTGGCTTCCTCATGATCGGAAGGGCAGAAGCTGCTGAACCAGTCGAAGATGGTGGCGAGTTCTTCTTTCGTGAGATGTTCTACAGAATCTTTTACTTTTTTCTTAATGATTTCGAGGCTTACTTTGGCATCATCCGGCAGAAATTTCATGATTCCTTCTTCTTCACGGCTGATCTTATTGTACAAATTAATTTTGGCAATATTCGGATTGGTTTTTATGAAATAAAGTTCATTTGCCATAGCTTTTCACGCCATATTTTTTTCAAAATGGTATTTAAAGATACAAAATATGTGAAGATGTTCAACAAAAAATACTATGCGGAACCTACTTAGATTTTAGGAAGTGTTTCATGAAGTGCAATTCTGTTTCCTTCGGGATCTTCAAATTCTGCAACGGCAAAACCATTCTTTTCATCCGTTTTTTTGGGATAAAGGACTTTTCCGCCGTGCCGGACAGCTTCTGCAAGTGTCTTATCGATGTTTTCGGTTTTGAAATAGATAATAATTCCGTCTTTACTGGGTTTGTAAACATCTCCTTTTGCCAATGCCCCGGTAATGCCGCTTTGCTTTTCTTCAAAAGGAAACAGCGACATTTCATAGCCGTCTATCATTTCTTTTTCAAAACTGAACCCAAACACGGCAGTGTAAAACTGCTCTGCACGTTCCCTATCATTCACGGGAATTTCAAAATATACAACGGGATTAGACTTCATATTTTTTTCTTTGGGTGTACAGGACATGATCAAGGCTAGAATGTATAGCAAATGTATAAAAGATTTAATCATAATAGGTGATTTCATAAGATTGTGACCATTTCCAACCGGATTTTTCAGCATCTTCATAATAGATTAGGTTATCTCGGGAGTCGAAGATTTGGGTGAATATTCTGCCGTCTTCTGTTTCTTCCACTTCGGTTCTGTTTCCGTTTCCGTAAGAGATCGCGGTAATTGTGCTGCTGCTTCCTGACTGGATTTTTTTGATGATTCTGTTGTTGTCATCAAATTCATAGGTATAGAGATAGCTGCCGCCGAAATCGTGGTTTTTTTCTGTAACAGCATTTCTGTGGGCAATTAAAAGTCCGTGTTTATCATATTGGTCCTCTGTACATTCCATTTGGGTAATTTCTTCATGGTTAAAATCCGGAAGGTATTCAAATCTGGCAGCGAAAATCTCACGGTCGTTATCATCATAACCAAATGTTGAAAGCTCATTAAAAAACTGAATAGGAGGCTGGTCCGGAAGAGATTTCCCATCACGGTCATCCCTGAATTCATCTAGCAGTTTTTTGATTTCATTTGAATATAGTCCGTTTTCCTTTAAGGGAAATCCTTCATTTTCCAACCGTGAATCCGGATTGGCATTTTTTAAATCTTCTGTGGTGATTCTGGCTATATGTTCTGTGTTATAAAGTTGGTACCAGTCTGTAATCTTGAGGTGATATCGTGAAAAAGCAAAATTCTGAAGGATTCTTTTTTTCTCATCCAGAACCAGATATCTCAGTTGGATCAGTTTTTTTCCGGCATCAAACAGTTTTCTTGTGATGGTATTGTCCTCATATAAATACATTGTCCTGCAAAGCTCATCTCCGGAATCGGTGAACGATGTTTCCCCGGTTACTTCATTATTCTGATTAAACTGTTTTTGGTAAAGAATAATGCCGTTTTGGATAAAACTGACCAGCTTTCCGGTGGTGTTATATTCTATTGAGGTTGTTCCGAAATCTTTTTTATCCAGCAAATTTTTTTGCAGGTCATAATACTCTTTTTTGTTGAGATTTCCGGACGGATCGGTAAAATGGCAGATAATCATTTCAGGAGTATGGCCGTAACGCTGTATTTCCCGGATCTTCATGCCTTCTTTTTCATACCTTTTCTCACGACTGCTCAGAATACCTTTTTTATAGAGCTTTCTTTCCGAAATAGCTCCTTCGGGGGTATAAACTGTTTCCTGCTGAAGGACTTCTGAAACGTATTCTTTCACCAATTTTACCTGTCCGTGGAGATGGTCCATCAATTTATCTTTTTAATGTGATGAAAGATACATAAACTAAAAACATAAAAAATAGATAGACTTATCTATTTTTGACTTACCTTTGTCAAAAAGTTTCCGATGAAAAAAGAAAAAGCCAGAGAAAGAATCCTGAAAACTGCAGCAGAACTGTTTTACCGGCAGGGATTCAATTCTACGGGGATTAACCAGATTATTGCCGAGGCTGATATTGCTATCGGTTCACTGTACAATCATTTTTCATCCAAAAATGATCTTCTTCAGGCTTACCTCATCATGGAAGAAAACGAATGGTTCAGAGGTTTTGAGGAACATTCAGCTGGCATTTCCGATCCGGGAAAAAAAATCATTTCTCTGATCACTTACCGGAAAAAGCTTCAGAAAACTTCAGGATTTGCCGGGTGCCACTTTATTAAAATCGCTTCAGAAACAGGAGAAAGCATTCCTGCCGTATCAGATTTTGTGAAGAGCCATAAAGAAAAACAGAAAAAACTGATCCGGGAAATGGTGCAGCAATACGCTCAAAACACTGCCCTGGATACGGATCAGTTTTCAGAACATATTTTCCTGCTGATTGAAGGGGCGGTGGTTTCATCCACCATCAGTAAGAAAGCAAGTCCGTTTGATCATATTCAGAAAATTACAGAGGCCATGCTTCCGTAATTTTTTTATCTATATATAAATAGATAGATCTATATAAAAATGAATCATAAATATTTGAAATTAATTGTTATACTGTTCGGACAGCTCCTTACGATCATGGATATTTTTATTATCAATGTATCAATTCCTACGATACAGCATGACCTTCGGGCTCCGAATGGAGAAATGCAGCTGATGATCGCATCCTATCTTATCGGATTTGCCTCTTTTCTGATCACAGGAGGGCGTCTGGGCGACCTTTTCGGAAGGAAAAAAATATTCATCACCGGATTGATATTTTTTATGTTGAGTTCCGTGGCCTGTGGAATTTCTTCAGGAGCCATGCTGCTCGCGGCAGCCCGGTTTGTACAGGGGATCAGTGCTGCTCTGATGTCTCCGCAGGTACTTTCTATGATCCAGATCCTGTTCCCCGGGCATGAGGAAAGGGCAAAAGCAATGGGCTGGTACGGGATCACCATTGGAATAGGAACCGTTTCCGGACAGTATCTGGGTGGATTGTTGTCTTCATCAACTATTATAGATGAAGCCTGGAGGCTTATTTTTCTGGTGAATGTTCCGGTAGGTCTGCTGGCTGTGTTTTTCAGTGTAAAAATTTTAACGGAATCTGCATCGGGAGTGAAGGACAGGCTGGATCTGTTCGGAGTTACAATTCTGACAGCAGGGCTTTTCTGTTTCACTTACTCGCTGACATTATCGGAACATCATGGTTTTCAGATGAAAAGTCTTATGCTGTTGCTGGCTTCTGTCGCAATCCTTATTTTTTTTGTTAAAAATCAGAAAGAAAGAATGCGGAAAAACCGTCCTTACCTGATGGATCTCCGGCTGTTCAGGATAAGAAATTTTAACCTGGGCATTGTGTCGGTTTCTTTTTTCTTCATCATGCTGGATTCCTATTTTTATATCCTGTCTCTTTTTTTACAGAACGGATTGAAAATCGGACCGTTGGAAGCCGGTGAAGTAATTGTATTTCAGGGGTTGGGCTTTATATTGGCTTCTCTGTGTTCAGCAAAACTTATTCTAAGATTTGGAAGACGGTTTCTGGTAGCAGGACTGAGCCTGATTACCGTAATTCTTCTGTTACAGATCGTGTTATTCGATTCGGAAACTCCTTTTTTTATACTCTGTCTGCTGCTGTTTTTTCATGGGGCAGGAGTGGGTTCTATTATCCCGTCACTGGCGGGTATAACTCTTTCCGGAATGCCGGAAACACTGGCAGGAAATGCCTCGGGGGTGTATAATACCTTTCAGCAGGCTGCTGCAATAGTGGGAATTGTTGTCATCGGAAGCCTGTTTTATGATGTTCTGGGTCCGGAAGCTTCTGTAAAGGATTATCATGATGCTTTTTCAACAGCTTTGGGAGTGAATATCCTCTGTATAGCCATTGTGACAGGCTGTCTGTTTCTGGTTCCGGACAAAGTTTTTCATTTGAAAAAAACAACAAAGGTGATCTGATGAAGCGATTTTTTTAGGCATACGCTTCTTCAGTGATGCAGTCGTTTTCTTTAGATACCTCAGAATAAAGCATCGGATTTCTTGACGTTTACGTTTGTATATAACTTTAAAATTTTTTTACGCAAAGGTTTTATGAATAATACTGTTGATTTTCAGGAGGCAAAGAAGGAATCAACTCCGTTGATTCGATGAAGCGGGCTTTTTAAGCGTATGCTTCTTCAGTGATGGAGTTGTCTACCTTAGCTGCCTTGGAATCAAGCATCGGGTTTCTTGACATTTGCGTTTGTATATAACTTTAAAATTTTTTACGCAAAGCTTTTATGAATAATACTGTTGATTTTCAGGAGGCAAAGAAGGAATCAACTCCGTTGAATCAATGACGCGGGCTTTTTAAGCGTATGCTTCTTCAGTGATGGAGTTGTGTACCTTAGCCGCCTTAAAATAAAGCAGCAAATTCCTTAAA
The DNA here is from genome assembly GCA_031277615.1 of Chryseobacterium sp. GTDB lineage: Bacteria > Bacteroidota > Bacteroidia > Flavobacteriales > Weeksellaceae > Chryseobacterium. Next base: position 59,313 of record JAITMC010000022.1, read on the forward strand.
CTTTGCGTTTATTTTTTTTAAGAATATATAATTCTAAAGTTTTTCCAAGTTCCCAATAAAAATGACAGCAGTTTGATATTCTGCTGTCATTTTTTTATTCCAAAACCTTTATAGCATTTTGCAGGTGCTTGCTGTCTTCAAAATACCGGGTTTTAATGGATTCATATTTTTTGTCATCTTTCAGAGTCGTTTTTAATGTTGACATCAGGAACTGGTAATTGGTAAAAACAGATGGCGTTTTCAGAATGTTGCTCATCCATTTCCACATCTGCTTTTCACCGATTTCTTTTTCTATTGCGGCCAGAAGGATGGGAGTGGATTCATAGGCGTAATCAATATAGTCATCATCTTCGGGTTTTGTTCTGATGGTGCTTAAGGGCATCGCATCAAAATCTTTGATATTTTTAATTTTGCCTTTAATTTTATTGTCATAAACTTCCTTACCCAGAACATCTTTGGTTATTTTCAGAGAAAGGAATTCTGAGAAACTTTCCGAAATAATTCCGCCCAGCTCAGAATTGAACTGTTTATAGGTTCCGAAATAATAATGTCCCAGTTCATGGGCAATAAACGGCTTGAACCAGTTTTGGGTTTTAGGATTGAAAAGGCTTTTGAGTCCGTTATCTCCCCAGCCGATATTCATAATGGTGGGATAAGATACAAACAGCCATCCGTTTTTTAAGGAAGTGGGCGTGGTTTCTACAAAAGTTACCGGTCCGCCGAAAGGTATGTCCAGTTTTTCGGTGTAATAATTTTTATAGGTATTGATCATTTCGCTGAACTGTCTGATCTGCTCTTCGGTAAGCTGCGGGTTCAGGATGTAGGTATTGCTGATGTTGGAATAGTTATAATCACCGAGGAAGATCGCCAGCTCATAAGGCACATCGCTTTTGAAACGATTGTTTCTGGCTTTTACGGGAGGGTTTCCATTCACATACAGTGTGGAGCAGTCGTTACAGGTAAATTCTATGTCATACCTTACCTCATCGTATTTTTTGTCTTTGGCCATATCGAAGAGAACGGGATACCACGCTGCCTGTGTTCCCTCCGCTCTCAGGGAATTGTAGTTGAAGGCGATATTTCCCCTCCAGTCATCCTTGGTATAGTTTTCAATGGTGTCTCTGGCGATAGGAAATTTTCCGGTGTATTTCAGCTGTACAGATTGCGGCAGGAACTTTTCTTTTTTGTTTTTAGGAAAGTAATAGGCAAGGGATTCACCTGTAGAAGTGCTGTCGCTTGTACTTTTTTCATAAGCCAGCACAAAATCATTGGGTTTTCTGCTTCTAAAGTGAAGGATGTTCATTCCAGAATTCAGACGGATCACGTAGTCTTTAATCTGGGGAATATCACTTAAAGTAAGATCACAGTCGAAAGTACCTTCTTTAATGGAAATATTGACTTTTCCGGTAAGCAGCGGACTTTTTTCCTGGGCTGTAATTTTTAATGAAAATAAAAGAATGATAAAAAAAGATAATGAAGTTCGCATATTTCAGGTTTGAATGGAGTTAGTTTTTAAGATTATCTTTAAAAGTTTCTGATAAAGATATTCTTTAAGCGCTTAGGGTCCAAATTTTGAGACGTCATCTATGAAAAAAACTATGGTTTTAGCGGGCTGTATTTTCTCATCACGGCATCGATCATTAAACCCAATATGATAAAGAAGAAACTGGAGAAAGGAAAGCTGAAGATTGCTCCTAAAATGATCTGTGCGTCCTGGCTGAAATCCGTAAAAATACCCCAGTATAAATAAAATCCCAAGGGATGTACGATCCAGTAGAAGATGAACATGATCAGAAACAGTTCTTTCTGAGTGATGCTGAATCCGTTCCGCGACAGGTTTCTTACCGCAAAAAACGTACTGAGTAGGGCAAGGATAAAAACAGCGGTTAAAACTAATAATCCACCCAATCCTTCCCTGTACTCTCCAAATGCGGAAATCAGCAGCTCAACGGCAAAAGCAACCGAGGCAACCGTCGCAATGGAAGCCAGGCCGGTACAGGCGAGTGCAAGAGAAATAAGGGTGCATATTGCGCCTGTTTTTACAGGTATATGTTTTCGAAAATAATCTTTCCAGTAGGTTCCCATGTTTGAAAATGAAATATCGGTTATTTTTTTACAGACTGAAGGACGATTTTAGCAATATTCCGGGTAATATCTGTAGGGGAATGGCAGTCGCAGTTGCTTAAGCCTATTACATACATATCTTCTTTCGGAATGTAAACGCCCATACTTTTGAAGCCAAAAACACTTCCTCCGTGCTCCCGGTCAGGTATTCCGTCAATGTCTTTCAGGTGCCATCCATAGCCGTAGGTAAATTCTTCGCCACTGTTCAGTCTGTACTTCTGAAAGGCTTTTTGAGTTTCCGCTGTATTCAGAAGGATATTGCTGTTCAGGGCCTGCTGCCATTTCAGCATATCGTCTGCGGTAGACATCAGGGAACCGGAAGAAAAGGAACACTGAAGCTGATCACGGTTTTATTGACGAATCCATGTTCTTTCTGGTGATATCCGTAAGCTCTTTTAGGAATTAGTTTGCGGTCGGAAGCATAGTAGGAATTGTTCATGCCGGCTTTATCGAAGATATTTTTTCTGATGAAATCTTCATACGTCTGGCCGGAGACCAGTTCAATGATATAGCCCAGGACCACGTATCCTGAATTGTTGTATTCGAACTTTTCTCCGGGTGCAAAATCAACGGGTTCGTTTTTAAAAAAATCAACCATCATTTCAGGCTTCATTTCTTTCTGGGCGATGGTCTGGAGCGATTTCATTTTAGTGAAATCTTTAATTCCCGAAGTATGGGTGAGCAGGTGATGGATCGTAATCTGATCCCCGGAAGGGTAGTCTCTGATGTATTTTGAAACAGGATCATTCACGTTCAGCTTTCCCTGTTGTTCCAGCATAAGAATGGCTATGGCCGTAAACTGTTTGGTCATGGATCCGATCTGGAAAACCTGGTCAGGAGTCATATCCGTATTCAGTTCCAGGTTAGCTTTTCCGAAGGCTTTCCGGTATATGGTTTTTCCGTTTTTAGCTACCATAAATACTCCTCCGGGTTCATTTTTGCTGCCAAATCCCGTAAGGATAATGCTGTCTATTCTGGCTGCCATATTTGGGGTTTTCAATCCGTTTTTTTGTGAAAAGCAAAACTGGCAAAAAAGGGAAAATATAAGAATGATTCTCGTTTTCATAGGGTTATTTTTTTGAATTCTGACAGATTCAGGCAGAGGCAATAAGGAATAGTTCTCCGCTTGCCGGCTGAAGGCCATCCGTTCTGTCTGAAAAATAAAGACGTCTGATATGGTCTGTGGTCATGATCTGTGTATATGGGAATCCGGCGGTTTGGGCTAAAGACAGGACTTCTTCGGGGGTAAAAAAGCTTACAAATGGTGTTCCTGCTTCCCGGGCGCCCTTTTCGGCAATTTCCTGCATGGGCTGATCTTCCTCTTCAAGAAGTTCTATCGGCAGATAAAATGACATGGCCAGTGTGGAGCCTGGTGCCAGAGTGGAGATTTGCTTTAAGGTAGAAAGAATGGCTGTGCTGGTAAGATAGAGCGTGACTCCGGTACTCACGATCACTGAAGGTTCTTCAGGGTTAAATCCAGCCTGTACCAGTTCATCCCACCATGATGAAACTTCAAAATCAACCGGAACAAAATGCAGATTTCCAGGAATTCCGAATCCGGTTTCTGAAAGACGTTTCTGTTTCCATGCAAGGGTTTCGGGCTGGTCAATTTCAAAAATCTGAAGCTGGGAAGTGGTTTCTGCTCTTCGTTGGGCAAACGTATCGAGTCCTGCACCGAGTATAACATATTGCCGGATGCCTTTTTCATATTCCCTGATGACCAGATCTTCCATAAGCCGGGACCGTGCGACGACGGAAGCCCTGAGCCTTTTGGTATATTTCATATCCGGGCGTTCCTGCCAGCCTTTTTCGGGACCGACGAGCTGTAATCCGATATGATCCTCAAGAATATGAGGTGAAGCATCTTCCAGGATATGCAGTGCCCGCCATAAAGCGGTTCTTACAGCGGTATTGTCGGGTAGGGGAGTTGGGTGATTTTCCATAGGGCTGTGATTATTTTTCTGCGGAGATCAGGAGCATCATCGGGCGTCGCAGCTCGTCTTTCATTTCCGGGATTTCTGTAAGCATGCCGGGATCGGGTTCAGGTTCTGTAATCTCTTTGATGCTGAAACCATATTTTAATAAAGTATTCAGATAAAACGTTAAAGTGCGGTGGTATTTGGTCACACTTTCCCCGAGAAATGTTGTATTCCTTTTTCCTTCGGTGAAATAGCGGTCAACCGGCCAGCAGATTTTGTGGCCGTCTTTGTCATAGAGCCAGTCCTGACTTCCTTCGGCGGTAAAAACAGGATGTTCCACAGAAAACACAAACTGTCCTCCGGAAGTGAGCCACTGATAAACATTTTGAAACAGACGATCCAACGATTCCACATAGTGCAGGGTAAGTGAGCTCAGAATGATATCAAATGTTCCGGCAGGATATTCAAGGTCTTCCAGTGCTTTTCTTTCGTAGCGGATCTGTTCCATTCCGTTGATTTCTTCAGCTTTAGCCAGCATTTTCTCTGAAAGATCGATTCCGGTAACAGAAAGGGCTCCGTTTTCAACGGCATAACGGCAATGCCATCCGAATCCACAACCCAGATCAAGGACTTTTCTGTCTTTGAAGTCCGGTAACATCTTCTTCAGGGCATGCCATTCCCCGGCTCCCTGTAAGCCCAGTTGGGAACGCAGCATCTTTTCATACTGCTCAAAAAAAGAAGGGTGGTCGTATTTATTTTCTTTCATACAGGATAAGTTGCTTTTCTCAATGATTTGTTTCATCAAAACTAATAAAAAGATTCATTGAAACGATCTTCTGCCTGCCTGTATGTTCTGTAAGGTTTTGTGTGAAGATTTAGAACTTCTGTTTATCTGTTGTTTTCCCTCATAGCACGGATCAGGTCTTCATTGCGCCGGTCTGCCCTGGCATTGTTGAGCGATAAAACAGCCCAGATAGCAGCAGGAAGCCATCCGATCAGGGTGATCTGCAGGATCAGGCATACAATTCCGGTAATGATTTTCCCACGAACCATAAATGAAAGAAAGGGGAGAAGGATAGCTAGTAACATGGTGTTCGGTTTTTGATGTTTATAGAGGGAAAGTTAGTGATATTTCTGTAATAAGGCGGGGCTTTGTGTTGAATATTGGGTTGAAGCGCATTATTTCTAATGAACAATTTTTAAAATCAAATGTAGTTTACTGTACCAGTTCTATGGAATTACTTTCAAACGTTCCGGTCAAAATTTTATAATTTTTTAAACCTTCTTTCTGAGTAGAGGTCAGGTATTGATCAATATTCTCATAGTTACATAAGCTCAAGCAGGCTTTATATTTTTTTGATTTATCAGGAATATAATTGTAGAATATAAATTCCTGAGCCGTAATGTTATACAAATCAACTTTAATCTTCAATGAAATCTTCTCTCCTGCTTTCAGATAAATCAAATTATTCATTATCTTATAATTAATAGCTGCTGATTGATAGTCATTAATATTATTAGTATTACCCCAATCTACTATTTTTTGTTTTAATAGATCTCTTTTATCCTGAGCCTCTTTAAAATAATCCGTTTTGTTATACCCCACGATGTAATCTTCTCTTTTTCCGCCTGTATCTGCGATATTAATCATTAATGCCAGGCTGGGAAACTCAGGTTCAAAATCAGAAAAGGAATCACAATCATCTTCATATGGACGCAAATGATGCTGGTCAAGAGGAAAAACATAATTGTTTTTTGAGGTATTATGAATGGTGACATGAGCAATAGAATCCGTTAAAGAAAATTCTATTTTCAGCTGTCCAAACACTGGAAAACAGATGAAAATTAAAACTGCAATTAAGTATTTTGTATACATTTTACTTCAGTTTTATTGCTTTTAAGTTCACCGACAAATAATTTATATTCTCTTAGTTTTTTCTTTTGTGATTCTGTAATGTATTGATAGATGTTTTTATCTATCCGAGCAGACAGATATCCTGTGTTGTTCCTTGTACAATCTAACAGATAGAATCCTTGTAACGGTCCGCTTTTCCGGTTTGTAATATTGTCTAAATTAAAAGGGACCGAAAATAGTATCTTTTCTTTCGCATGAAGAAATACCAAATGATTGATAATATAATAATTAATATTAGCATTTACTTTCTGAATGTCGTTTTGGCTTTTCCATTCTTTTATTTTAATATCAAATTCTTTTTTAATAGAATCATTTTCTGCCTTTATCTTATCAAATTCCGACAGGTTTATATGAGAATGTATCTGGGTTTCAATATTTTTTTGATCCGGTTGATCATATATATTGAGTGTCAATCCCAAAAAAGGATACCGATCTATCCACTCATTCTCAGTAATACGATAACTGTCGCTATAATAAGGCTGTAAAGAAGTTGTGTCAAGAGGAACTATGATATTTTCATTACTTTCATTATACAGGACAATATCAGCAACCTTCCTGTCTGCATCTACTTTCCAACTGATTTTGACCTGGGCATTCAAATTGCTCAGCCCCACTATAATAAACATGAGAATTAGGTGTTTTTTCATGATGTTTTTACATGGTGGATTATATTTATTAACTGTTTGAAAAAGGGAAAGTCTTCACATCCGGATCCACAAAATTAACCGGATTATTGAACGCATAATTATAAGGAGAATGCCTTCTCATCTGCTCGGCAAGAGGATCTACAACACCCCATCTTCCCAGATCGGGCATATAGAATCTGGCTCCGTAATCAAACATCCCGGTTTCCTGAAGCTCCTTACCGTTGTACTTGTAATTCTACAATCCCACTCAAATTTTCCAGATTCGCCTACTCCTGTTGGCTTTACTCTGTGAACGTCTGTTCTTGCTCGCCTTTCAAAGCTAAAGGTTTCAGTTGAAGTAAAAAATAGGTTTCTACTGTTTTTTATTTTTTAATTGAAAAAAAAATACAAGTAACTTTTATAAAAATAATTTTAATAGAGAAATAGCCTTTGTACTAAGAAATAAAGAGGTTTCCTAAAGAGATTGACAACCATAACATCTGCAATTGGTTATGTTTTTAAAGCTGGCACAAGCACTGATGCTTGCACCAGCGAGGTTATTACTTTATCAATTTTTCAATTTTTAGAGTAAAGTCAGATATAGGAGAAAACTCTCTAAGACTCGGAAGGAATTTAAATGATTTTTGCAATTTGTCTTCAACATATGTAACTTTACAAAAGAATATGAAAAATCTTTCAATTTTAACTACATCATTACCATTTACAATAAAACTTTTTCTAAATCTTCTAATATTTAGTGTCTTATTGTTTTTATTAAATGCTATGTTCACTAGGCCAAAACAAATGATTAAGAAAATTCCACAAATGATTATTAACATTGTAGAAACTGTAAGATCATAAGTTACAGCTTTTTTCTCTGGAAGAAAGAGCTTTATTGACAATATACCTATTAAATTAATTAATATAATAAAAATCAAAATTGCTTTATAAATTTTTAAATAATAGCTTGAAAGTGTTACCATTTTATACCTGTTTTTACGTTAATTGCTCCTCCCATTCCGAAAATTGAAGTAAAACTTCCCTGTGTTGACTCTATTTAATATAAAATAATAGTAAAATAACGCCTAATATTCAGTCCTAATCACCAGCTTTTAATAGATATGAATATAATTAATAAGTTGATAATCAATAACAGTGTAATTACTATTTGACTGACCACTTTCCTCTTATCCAAGAAACCATTTGCTAATAGTGACATAATGAGATAAAAATATACTAGTGAATTAACTTCTACCAATTTTAAATTGAAAAATCTATAAATATTATTATAGATATTTTCATCTGTTGAAGGCATGAAAATTCTAAAAGCAAAAATAATTAATGCTGTTACAGTATGTGATAAAAATAATATTTTAATTTTCATTTATTATTGAGATATTTCTGTATCCACCATTTATTCCGATTATGACATTATTATAAATCATTGGTTTTCCTGCGCAGTATTTCCATCTCCTTGGGCACCTCCTGTCCACCAACTCATATATCCGTTATGGTTTTTTAAAGCAAAACTACCTCCATTATTCAAAACATCCATCAAATCTGCATATGCTGCTGTTTCTCCAAAAGTTTTTCCACCTCCGCCTCCCTCACCACGTGCAATACTTAAAACAGTATAATCCGTATATCCAAAAGAACCGTTTCCGTACAACAACGTTGAATTGGGATCAAAATCTCCATTGAAGGCAGAATGCTCCCCATAAAAACTCCTTGGGTTGTAAGACATCCTTCCATCCGGGTCAATATAATTAACCGGGTTGTTGAACGCATAATTATATGGTGAATGCCTTCTCATCTGCTCAGCAAGAGGATCTACCACGCCCCATCTTCCCAGATCGGGCATATAGAATCGGGCTCCGTAATCAAACATCCCGGTTTCCTGAAGTTCTTTGCCGTTGTATTTATAGGAATTATAGCTTCCGATTTTTGAGCTGTTGATCCCGTTTCCTCCTGTATGGTTTAAACCTAAAGGATAATAATTATTGGTATCGGTTATTTCAAGAGCGCCTGCGCTGTTTTGGGCAAAGCTTACGCGGGCATTGCCCAGCTGGTCTTTGTACTGGTAAATATAACGGTTTTCCGTGAAACTGTAAAAGCCTTCTGCGGTGGCTACAAAATCCAGTTTCCATTCCGGGGTTTTGGTAACCGGCAAATCATCGCCGATATTCTTATAGGCCTGCTCTTCAAAAGCCGATTCGGTTCTGCAGGTTGGGCA
>JAITMC010000029.1 GCA_031277615.1 Chryseobacterium sp.
GTTTTTATATTATTAGAAAGTCTCATACAGTTTTGTGTGAGACTTTTTTTGTTTTATATGTTCACTCCTCAGATCTGCACCTGCTCCGCAATCATTCCTCTATAATAAATCATCCTACATAAATTTCACAATAAATAAAGGGAATGTGTATCTGGAAAGAGTTCATATTCCATTTTAAGATGGATAAAGAATCATTAACAGGTATTATTTTAATGATAACCTCCGTTATTCAATAACAATGGGTTTTAACCCATTGGAAATAAAAAAATATTCTTCCCCTTCCTCTCTGGCTTCAGCCCAAATTGATTAATCATTACCAATATTTGCAGAATGATCCGTTGATGCTTTGGCTAAAGCCAATGATTGTTTGTTTGATGATTTGGGGGCGGGCTGAAGCCCACCCCTATTGAATAGGTTATGTATTTATAGGTTGTCATTTATCAAATAGAGAAATAATTTACGGGTAAATAAGACCATTAATGTATAATTTAATAATGTCCTCCATTATTCAATAGCAATGGGTTTTAACCCATTGAAAATAAAAAAATATTCTTCCTCCGGCTTTAGCCAAAATTGATTAACCATTACCAATCTTTGCAGAATGATTCGTTGATGTTTTGGCTAAAGCCAATGGATTTTTGTTTGATGATTCGGGGCGGGCTGAAGCCCACCCTTATTGAATAACCCGGTTATGCTTTATAGGTTGTCCGTTATCAAATAGCTCCGAACATATAGATCTAATATTGATTAATAAACTGGGTATTTATCATGATAAATCAGTTTCAAAATTTGGAAAGAATCAATTTACAATTAAACATTAAGGCAGACCATGATAAATAATGGTTACGTCGCCTATCTTTGAGATACTGATGTTCTGGTTACCTTTCTAAGTTTAGGCTCTTATTTAGCTTGTTTATGCGTTATACATCTTTCCTTTATATGTTTTGCAGGCAATATTCTAATCTCAATTCAACCCATTACTCAAATTTGCAGCTGATCCGAACATAAGCTATTATCATTAGATTTTATCCATCCATTTCATCAAATCATTCTCATCTTTGCTTCCTAAAAGCAGAAGTATTCTCTATAAAATATAAAACTCCGCGTTTAAAAAAATACACTTTGATCATCATGATAATTTTTAATTTAAAATTTAGTTACTGAAAATCAGTTATTTAATCTACTTAGCGTAAAATAAACACAAATAAATTTGGCTGGTAACTATTTATCCTTTAAATTTGTGTAAAAATAACACAATCATGAAGTACACCTTACAGAATATCATTAAGAAATACCAGGACAGGGAAGAGCAGCAGTTTTTATTTTTCTGGGGACATACTGTAAAAGAAGAACTGACCAAATCATGTTTCAGCCAGTGGTTTCCTGCTTCATTTAAAGAAAACGGGATAGAATACAAAACAGCAGAGCATTATATGATGGCCGGAAAAGCAAGGCTGTTTGATGATGAGAAAATACTGGAAAAAATCTTACAATGCAAAACTCCCAACGAAGTAAAATCTCTGGGTAGAAAAGTAAAAAATTTCGATCCTCAGCTTTGGGATGAACATAAATATGAGATAGTAAAACAGGGAAATCTTCTAAAATTTTCACAGAATCCAAAACTGAAAGGCTTTCTGACAGCAACAGAAGATAAAGTCCTGGTAGAAGCCAGCCCGTATGACAGAATCTGGGGAATCGGAATGCTGGAATCCGATTCCCGGGCACAGAACCCTTCTTTGTGGGACGGCGAAAATCTTTTAGGTTTTGTGTTAATGGAAGTCCGGGATGAATTGAGGAAATAAACAGAACATCACCAAACACAGCACAGTATTATGAAAAAGGCCGAATTACACCCACAGATCTTTTTGATCGAGAACTTTCTCAGCGATAAAGAATGTGAAGAATATATCACCTTATCCGAAAGCAAGGTTTTTGAAGAAGCAAAAATTACTATGCACGGACAACAGCTGATGAGTAAAGGGGTCAGAAACAATGATAGACAGATGATTTTTGACCTTGAGCTGGCAGAAAAACTTTTTACAAGAGCATCAGATTTCCTTCCGAAAACCCACGGAAACTACCGTATCCATGACTTTAATGAAATGTTCAGGATATATAGATATACTCCGGGACAAAGGTTTAAGATGCATCCTGACGGAAGCTACATCCGCAATGAGAACGAAAAAAGCTTCTACACCTTTATGATCTATCTGAACGATGATTTTGAAGGCGGTGAAACAGAATTTGAAAGCCTGTTTACTGTAGCTCCGAAGAAAGGATCAGCTTTGTTTTTTTATCATCCGTTAAGACATGAGGGAAAAACCCTGATCAACGGAATAAAATACGTATTGAGAACCGACGTAATGTACACCAATCAGTAAAAACTGCATAAAAAGAAGGGCATAACTATGTCGCTTTCAATTAGCGTTAAAATAACACAAATAACCTAAATGCATCATTATGGATGACGAAGTAAAATCAAGGTTTATTGAATCACTACAGAGAAACAATGACCAGATCAGAAAAGATCGTGCCCACACGATCGGAGAAGATTCAGAACTGATCTACAGACGGAGGGTGGAAGATATCGAGCTCAGAATAAAAAGGCTGGAACGTGAGCAGGAAGGCCTTATTGATATCAGCCCGCTGGACAGGAACAGCTTAACCTTTGCGAATTTTCATCCCGAAGAATTTGTTCAGAGAGACATGGAATTATCATTAACTATCAGAAACTTAAATATTCAGCTGGAAGTAACTAAAAAGAGATTTGAATATTTATTCGGAAAAACAATTTAATACGATGGGAAGTACAAAATACGATCTGGATGCCCGCCACGCAAAAGCTTTAAAAGCAGGGTACGGATCAAAATCAGCCAGTGAAATTTTCACTCAGAATGCCAAAAGAATGGCGCACGAATCAATGAATCCGAAAGGAATTTCTTTCAGAGAATCCAGAGATTCCGAAGTTAACCCGAATTCTGTTCCTATTATTTTAGGATTGGATGTAACAGGCAGTATGGGACATATTCCCCATGAACTCATCAAAGAAGGACTTCCTAAACTGATGGGAGGAATCATCCAGGGAGGAGTTCCCGATCCCGCCCTTTTATTTTTAGGAATCGGAGATCATGAATGTGACAGCTACCCGCTGCAGGTAGGGCAGTTTGAATCCGGAGATGATGAGCTGGATATGTGGCTTACCCGAACCTATATTGAGTCCGGAGGCGGTGGAAATGGAGGCGAAAGCTATCTTCTGGCCTGGTATTTTGCCGCTTTTCACACCAGAACAGATGCCTTTGAGAAGAGAAACCAGAAAGGGCTGTTGTTTACGATAGGGGATGAACCTTGCCTGAACGTTCTTCCAGCTTCAGCAGTAAGAGAAATTATGGGAACCGGTCAGCAGACCTATACCCACACAGAACTGTTGAAAGAGGCCCAAAAACGATACGAAGTATATCACATCAGCGTTCTTCATTCAGGGCAGGCATTAACAGCAGACAGAGGCTGGAAAGAGCTGTTGGGACAGAACTGTCTGTCGATAACAGATCACACAGACATTCCGGATGTGATTAAAAACATTGTCTGTAATAAATTTAAAAGCAGTATTCCCGGAACCGGAGTTGCGGGAGGGCTGGACAATATGCAAATGTTTTAAGCAATGAAAAAGGCACAAATAGTAATAGGACTGGGTTTCGGTGACGAAGGAAAAGGGATCACCACGGATTTTCTGGCAAGCTTGAACCCTGATTCTGTGGTCATCAGATTTTCAGGAGGACAGCAGGCAGCACATACCGTGATGATCGGTAATGAAAAGCATGTACATTCCAGCTTTGCCAGTGGTGCACTCAGAGGGTTGCCGTCTTATTTTTCTGAACACTGCACCATTCACCCTGTTTTTCTGTACAATGAGAGGGAAGAGCTGAAGGCAAGAAACGGAAATACGGAACTGCACATCCATCCATTGGCCAAAGTAACAACTCCTTTTGATGTATGGCAGAACAGGACCAATGCCAGAAACCTGGAGCACGGAACCTGCGGAAAAGGAATCGGAGCCACGATGAAAAGACATGAAAGCCCCTATAAACTGTTTGCTGTCGATCTTATTGCTCCAAGGAAAATGCTGATTGAGAAGCTCAGGGGCATTGCCTATTTCTATGGTTTTATAGATCAGAATCAGATAGAGGAAGAGCTGAGTATTTTTCTGAATGCCGTAGATCAGATCGACTGGAAGATCAGTGATTACAGTTATCTGAAATCTTTTGACAACCTTATTTTTGAAGGAAGCCAGGGAATTCTCCTGGATATGGATCACGGAGTATTTCCGAATGTAACTTATGCTCATACCACTTCAAAAAATGCTTATGAGATCTGTAAAAGACTGGAAATTGAAACCATAGAAGTGTACTACGTCACGAGAAATTATTCCACCCGGCACGGAAACGGATGGATGAGTAATGAAAGGAAGCTGGAACTTAAAAATAATGAAGAGGAAACCTGCATTTTCAATGAATATCAGAAAAAGCTCCGCTATGGCGATCTGGATTATGATCTTCTCAATTATGCATTACTGCTGGATGGAGCCTATGTTCCCGGAGCCCGTAAAAATCTGGTCATTACCTGTCTGGATCAGACGGAAGAAACATTTAAACAGGAAAATCTGGAAACAGAATTTGAAGCCGTATACGGATCTTATTCTCCATATTCAAAAGATTTTAAACAGTTGAAATAAAGATATTAAAGCACAGATAATGATGAAAAAAATATATGTATCGGGAAACGGGAATCTGTCATGGGAGAAATTTCATGAGTTTTATGTCCAACCGTTGAAAGATTTCAACTTTGCTGAATGTGAATTTATCATAGGCGATTTCTCAGGAGCAGATACACTGATGATGGAATACCTGAAAGATAAAACTGAAAAAGTAACGGTCATTCATATCGGAGAAAAACCAAGGTACAGGATCAATACTTTTAAAACCAAAGCCTCAGCCTGGACCTTTTCCGGAAATTTTAAATCGGATGCTGAACGGGATGAGTATGCCGTTGCATACTGTACTCATTTTCTTGCAGTGGATTTTAATTCAGATTCAAAAAGAAAAAGTGGTACCTTGAAAAATATTGAAAAATGCCTGAATACAGGTAAGATAAAAATTGAATAACCATGGAAATCCAATATATAAAAGGGGACGCCACTGCTCCACAGGCAAAAGGGACAAAAATAATTGCCCATATCTGTAATGATCTGGGAGGTTGGGGAAAAGGTTTTGTTCTGGCAGTTTCCAAAAGATGGAAAGAACCGGAAAAGGAATACAGAAACTGGCACCGTTTCAGAAGTGAAAATAACTTTGGGCTGGGAGAACTTCAGATCGTACAGGTAGAACAGTACATTTATGTCGCCAACATGATCGGTCAGAAAGGAATGAAAACCGGAAGTAACGGCATCCCTGTCCGTTATGAAGCCATTGAAAAATGTCTGGAAGAATTGTCCAGACAAGCTTTACGGATCCATGCAAGCATTCATATGCCAAGAATAGGATGCGGATTGGCCGGAGGAAAATGGGAGCATATAGAACCCATTATTGAAAAAACATTATTAAAAAATAATCTGGAAGTATATGTATATGACTTCGGATAAAAAATAAAAAAATGAACACAACAACACTTTACAGACCTGTAGGAGAAAAAGAAATGATCCTGATCATGGAGAACAATTACCAGAAGTTCCCTCCGAGATTAGAATGGCAGCCCATATTTTACCCGGTGCTGAACGAAAGCTATGCCTCTGAAATTGCTGAAAAGTGGAATACCAGAGATGAAGCAGGAAACTATCTGGGGTTTGTAACCCGTTTTGAAGTGCTTCAGGAAGTGGCAGACCGGTATCCTGCTCAGAATGTAGGCGCAAAAAACCATAATGAGCTTTGGGTGCCTTCTGAAGAGCTTGAGATATTCAATAAAGCCATTGTAGGAAAGATTGAAGTACTTCAGGTATTCATAGGAAAAGACTATGAAAAGCCTGCCAATGATGAGGTAGGGAATTTATTATTAAACATAAAAAAAACGAACGATGACCAATAAAGGAATGGCAAAGGATACTTTGGATATCCTTGCCAGAAAATATTATATTAACGGAAACAACGAAAAAGTAAATATAGAAAACGAACTGGAAACAGCTAAAAGAGGAACTGTATTATACACCTCGGAAGAGCTTTCAGAAATGGCAGAAAAGTCATTTTCAGAAACGGATTTCAATACAGCATTTGAAGTGATGAACTGTAGTTCTTTAAAAGCAATTTTACAGCTGGCCGGAGAAGAAGATCAGGAAAAAATCATGTGTCTGAACTTTGCTTCCGCCAAAAATCCGGGTGGTGGCTTCATCAACGGAGCCGAAGCTCAGGAAGAAAGTCTTGCAAGAACTTCAGCGCTGTATGAAACTCTGCTTCAGGCAGAAGACTATTATAAAATCCATCGCAAAATGGAATCCTGCTTTTATACGGATATGATGATTTACAGTCCGAAAGTTCCGGTTTTCAGGAAAGATAAAGGAGAATTGCTGCCCCAACCTGTTCTTTGTAATTTCATTACCTCGCCCGCAGTGAATGCAGGCGTCGTAAAACGGATGGAACCAGAGAGAGTTGGTGAAATTTACGGAGCAATGGATACCAGAATAGACAAAATGCTGGCTCTGGCACTTACTCAAAAAAATGAAACCCTGATTCTGGGTGCCTGGGGCTGCGGTGTTTTCAAAAATAATCCTGAAGACATTGCAGGCCTGTTTAAAAAGCACTTGCAGGGGAAGTATAAAAATAAATTTAAAAGAGTGGTTTTTGCAGTGCTCACCCGCAAGGAAGAAATGATAAAACCTTTTGAACAGATATCATGAAAATAACAAGAGAAGAAGTAACCGCAGAGGTTCTGGAACTGCTTTTAAAACTCAGATATATCTTGGAATATACCGGTGACGGCGCGGAAATGTATGTGAAAAATCCTTCAAGAATGCTGCCGTCTATGCAGATCAGGTATAAAAGGATCATCGCTTATTTTGCCAGTATAAATATTGAAATCCGCGATCTGAAATACTTCTACACTCTGGAATTTATAGAACAGTATAAAAATTACCATTTTGCCGAAGAGATTATAGATCAGATCAAAGCAGGAGCCGGAAAAATGTATTCTGAAGAAACTACGGAAAAGCTGGATGTCAAAGAAATCCTTCAGAGAATTCTGTCCTTCAGGAGAAGCTATATTGAGGTGCTCGAAGGATTTTTCGGCGGAATGTGGTTCATGGGAGGACCTTCTGTGGAAGAAAAAATTTCAAAAAGAATAGTCATAGACAGCATTCAGGATATTGATACCGTTGTTGAAAGACTGAATAAAGTGACGACCTTTTTACTCTTTCCCCAGATCAGGGAATTTGATCCGGAAGAGCTGAAAACTAAGTATAACTTTCCTGATGAAGATTATCATGCGATGGAAAAGCAGGAAGAAATGGATTATTATGAAGGATTTTAAACTTAAAAAATATAAGGAACAACTACAGGATTGGCCTCAGAAGGGGCATCACATTATGGCACAATACGATGATGAAAAGATCATTGTCTATCAGTCCTATCGTAAAGCCATAGGTGAATTTGCTGTGAAAAACCAGTACTTCGGCGGTGCATTCAGCCTGCAAAGAATGACCTGGATAAAACCCAATTTCCTGTGGATGATGTACCGAAACGGATGGGGAACCAAAGAAGGACAGGAATATGTTCTGGCGATTCATTTAAAAAAAGAAGCTTTCAGAAAATACCTTGAAAATGCAGTATATTCGTCTTATGATGAGAAACTCGGAATTTCCAGGGAGGCATGGCAGGATCAGGTGAAGACATCTTCCGTGAGGCTGCAATGGGACCCTGATCATGACCCTTTCGGAAATAAGCTGGAACGGAGAGCCATACAGATTGGTTTAAGAAATGAATTTACCCGCTCCTTTTCCCGGGAAGATATTTTTTGTATTGAAAATATCTCAGATTTTGTGAAGGAACAGCATGAATTTGTTTTAAAAGGAGATCTGGACAGCCTGATGATTCCGGAAGAAAAACCACTGCTTTTTGAAGATGAAAATTTAAATAAAAAACTACGATTAAAGCCATGACAACAGACAGGCTCTTCCTTGCTTCAAAATCCCTTACCGGAGTTTCCATCGGCGATGCCTTTGGAGAACGCTTTTTTGGCGAGGAAAATACCGTTCCGGAGTGGACAAAAAATGTAGAAAATTGGAAAAACAGTAAGTTTTATGGACATTGAATTAATAAAAGGAGATATTACAAAAATCCATGCAGATGCTATTGTTAATGCTGCCAACTCATCCTTGCTTGGCGGCGGCGGTGTAGATGGGGCAATCCACAGAGCGGGAGGCCCGGAAATTCTGGAAGAATGCAGGGCCATAAGGAACAGACAGGGCAAATGCAATACGGGAGAGGCGGTTGTAACCACAGCAGGGAATCTTCCGGCAGAATATGTCATTCATACCGTAGGAGCCGTATGGAACGGAGATGAAGAAAAATGCTCAAAACTCTTGGCTGACTGCTATCAGAACACCTTAAAACTGGCGGAAAGCCTCAATGTAAAAAGTATTGCTTTTCCCAATATCAGTACAGGAGTCTACAGGTTTCCGAAAGATCTTGCCGGAAAAATTGCAGTGAATGAAGTCAGGAGCTTTAAATCAGACCGTATTGAGAAAATCATTTTCGTCTGCTTTGATGATGAAAATGAAAAAATTTACAAAAAACTGTTAGAGTAAAAAAACAATGAAAAAACTAACCATATTAAGCGGCGCGGGAATCAGTGCCGAAAGCGGAATCAAAACCTTCAGAGACGGAGACGGGCTCTGGGAAAACCATAATGTAACGGACGTGGCAAGTCCGGAAGGATGGAGAAAAGACAGCGCTTTGGTATTGGAATTCTATAACCAGAGAAGACGCCAGCTTCACGAAGTACAGCCGAACGAAGCACATCAGCTGCTGGCAGAGCTGGAAAAACATTTTGATGTTCAGATTGTTACCCAGAATATTGATGACCTTCACGAAAGGGCGGGATCTTCCAATATCCTCCATATTCACGGGGAACTGTTCAAATCTTGTTCGTGCAATAATAAAAACCTGATTTATGAGCAGAAAGAAGATATCAAAATAGGGGACAAGGCGGAAGACGGAGCACAGTTAAGACCTTTTATCGTTTGGTTCGGAGAAGATGTTCCTCTATATGAAAAGGCAAGAGAAATTGTAAAAGAAACAGATATTTTACTGGTGATCGGAACATCTTTACAGGTATACCCGGCCGCCGGCCTCATTCATGATATCAAAGACGACTGCCTTCTGATTGTGATCAATCCCAATGAAACAGGATTCGGTTACGGACAGAGAGCCGTAGTAATGAAAGAAACAGCAACGAAAGGGATGAAGCTGCTGTTTGATAAACTGGTAAACCTTGCCTAATGGAGAATAAAGTAAAAGCCGGGATCATGGGCGTCTGCATTGGAGATGCCCTCGGGGTTCCGGTAGAATTTAAAACAAGAGAAGACTTAAAAAGAAATCCGGTAACCCAAATGCTGGAATACATGTCCTGGAATCAGCCCAAAGGAACCTGGAGTGACGACAGCTCGCTTACACTTTGTCTGGCTGAAGAGCTTACCAAAGGCTATGATCTGGAAAAGATCGGGCAAAGCTTTGTAAAATGGAATAAATACGGTCACTGGACAGCCCATGGAAGGCTTTTCGACATTGGCGGAACGACAAGACATTCTATTGCCAGGCTCATCAAAGGGGAAAGCGCAAGGTTTTCCGGAAATATTTTTGAAGAAGACAACGGGAACGGTTCTCTGATGAGAATTCTTCCCCTTGCTTTTTATCTTGAAAAGGAAGATGATATTCAGAAGATTTATCTTACGGTAAAAGAAGTTTCCTCCATTACCCATGGGCACTTCCGTTCAGTTTTTGCGTGTTTTATCTATGTGGTTTTTGCCATTCAGCTAATCAGGGGAAAAAATAAAAAAGAAGCCTATTCGTATATGCAGAAGGTGGCGTTGGAATACGCAGTAAAACAATGTTTTAACCCCAAAGAGATTGAACTTTTTAACCGGGTTTTAAAAAATGATATCTCCACCTGTTCCGAAGATGAAATCAAAAGCGGCGGATACGTCTTACACAGCCTGGAAGCTTCCTTATGGTGTTTTCTGAATTCAGAAAGTTATTCTGAAGCTGTTCTGAAAGCCGTAAACCTGGGTGAAGATACCGATACCACGGGAGCTATTACCGGAGGATTGGCAGGAATTTACTATGGCTTTAAAAATATTCCCCAGGAATGGAGGGATGTGCTGGTGAGAAAGGAGGATATTGAAAAGCTATGCGAAAAGCTGAACAATAAATACACGGGAAAGTGATGGGATGTTTGATAAAAGCAATGGCCGGTTTATTTTTTGGAAAAACTAATTCACATCTGAATAAAGCTCCTGATGAAAGCCTACCCGTATACCACGGTGAAATTGAAGTTGATAAGTATCTCATCATTAAAGATAATGGAGTGAAAAAATCAGAAGGCCATTTGTTCAGAACACCGGATAAAATATTGAAAATGTTAAATAATGACACCTTACTCTGGACCGATAAAAAAAATGATCTGCTAGGGTACTCATGCGCAGAAAGAAGTAAATTATTTACCTTAAGTGAGGTCAAAGGATTTGAAATTCAGAATGTGCTGCCGGCAAAAGGACCGGGATATTCATGGATGTCATTATGCTTATCTAATGGGAAATCCTATGAAATTGCTGAATTTTCCTTTGAAGAATGGCAGATGAAATAACCCGGACAACCGGAGTATTGGTGACCTTGCTCCCGGAATATTATAATTGTTGATTAAAAATAAAACAGTAAAGAAAACATGAACGAAATAGAAAAGAAAAGAATAAGTAAGTTTTTAAGCCTTATTCTAAGACATCAGCCGGAAACCATCCACCTGAAGCTGGATGAAAACGGTTGGGCGGATGTGGAAGAATTAAGATTGAAATCTGCCCTGAAGAGGGTTTATTTTACCCTTGAAGAATTGGATGAGGTTGTGGAAACCAATAATAAAAAGCGTTTTGCTTATAACGAAGATAAAACAAAGATCAGAGCCAGCCAGGGACATTCCATTGATATAGATCTTTCCCTGGAAGCATTGCAGCCTCCTGATTTTCTGTACCACGGAACAGCAGAAGCAAACATTCACTCCATTGTAGAGAAAGGAATTGAGAAAAGAAACCGTCAGCATGTACACTTAAGCATTGATAAAGAGACGGCTGCAAAGGTCGGAATGAGACACGGGAAACCTGTGATCCTGACGATCAGAACCGGTAAAATGCACGAAGACGGAATATCTTTTTACCGTTCCGCAAATGGAGTATGGCTCACGGATTTTGTAGATTCAAAATATATTTCAAAATAAAGAACAGTTCCGGGTGAAAACGATATAAAAATGGGAAGAACATTAGCAATAGGAGATATACACGGAGGGCTCAGAGCTTTACAGCAGGTTCTGGAACGGGCTGAGGTTTCAAAGGAGGACCGGCTGATCTTTCTCGGAGATTATGTAGACGGCTGGAGTGAATCTTCAGAAGTCGTAGCGTTTTTGAAACAGCTTTCAGAAAAGCAGGAATGTATTTTTATCAAAGGAAATCACGATGCCTGGACTGAAGACTGGCTTGCTTTCGGAGATGAGCCGGAGGTATGGCTTTTCAATGGTGGGAAAAGTACTGTGGAAAGCTATAAAAATCATGGGCCGGATGAGTTGGAAGCCGACCTTGAATTTTTTCAGAGGATGAAAAATTTTTATATTGATGAAAAAAACAGGCTGTTCATTCATGCCGGCTACTCCTCAATGCATGGTCCCGAAAAAGAAGTCTATACCAGCAATTACCATTGGGACAGAACCCTTTGGGAAACGGCCGTTGCAATGGATCAGAAACTGGAAAAAAACTCTGAACGCTATCCGAAGAGACTGCTGCTGTACCATGAAATTTTCATTGGCCACACTCCAACTTTATACATTGGAAGCAAAGAGCCTGTCAACAAAGCCAATGTCTGGAACCTTGATACAGGTGCGGCCTTCACAGGCGCATTATCCATCATCGATATCGATACCAAAGAATTCTGGCAGAGCGATCCGCTACCTTCTATGTATCCTAATGAAAACGGACGGAACGGTGATCATGTATAGCCAAAGAATCAGTTAAAATGATAAGGCATTTTAACGAGTCTGACAATAAAAGCTTTAATATACAATTTTTATTAAGCTGCATAACCAGCAGAAAAAAACACATGCAAATATCTGTGTTATCTGAGGAATTTGTGGGAACCTTTAAGCCACCAAAGATCCTCACATTCTCATTCATTTTAATGGTTTAAAATAAAAAACAGCTACAATCACCATAATCCGTAATTTTGAAGCTTAAATACTTGCTTCAATGAAACTGCAATATCTTCTCCTGATTCTAGCCTGCTCCTTTCTTTCTGCACAGAAAAACTTTCCCACCCCTTTTGAAAAGGGAAACGGTAACCAAACGGTTACCTATTCGGAAATGAATGCATACTATGAGAATCTGGCCAAAAACTTCAACACCATTCAATACCTTAAAAAAGGGGAAGATGATAACGGAAAGCCGATCTATGTGGTTCTGTACAATCCGTTTCCGGAGAAAGACCTTGAAAAATTAAGAAAAGACAAAGCCATTCTGTTCGTCAACAATGGAATTCATCCCGGAGAACCGGACGGAATAGATGCCACCATGATGCTGATGCGCGATCTGGCGGTAAAGAAAATAAAAACTCCTCAGAACTTTATAGTAGCCGCTGTTGCTGCTTATAACATCAGTGGAATGCTGAACAGGGGATCTTATTCCAGGGCCAATCAGAATGGTCCTGAGCAGTACGGCTTCAGGGGAAATGCAAGGAATTATGACCTGAACAGAGACTTTATTAAAGCGGATTCTAAAAATGCAAGAAGCTTTCAGGAGATTTACCAGTGGCTTCAGCCGGATGTCTTCATCGATAATCACGTGAGTAACGGTGCCGATTATCAGTATACCTTTACCTATATTTCCACCTTTAAAGAACGGCTCGGAAATGTGCTGGGCGACTATTTTTACAAAAACTACCAGGCTTCCAATCTTGAGAAGATGAAAAAACTGGGCTATGAAAGTACACCTTACGTAAATATTCACGGGGATGTTCCGGATATCGGTTTTGCGGCTTTTGAAGACTCTCCGAGATATTCTACAGGGTATACTTCCCTGTTCAATTCGCTGGGAACGGTTCCGGAGACGCATATGCTGAAACCTTATGATAAAAGAGTGGATGCTACCTACCAATATATGCTGGTGAACCTTCAGAATCTTGATCAGGATTATAAAAAAATAAAGCAGCTGCGGGTTGAGAATTTAAAACAATACAAAGCCGGGCAGCAATACGGAATCCGCTGGAAAATTGATTCCACGAGGTTTTCTACCATGGATTTTAAAGGATATGAGGGTAAATATAAGGGCAGTGACATATCCGGAAAGCCAAGGCTCTATTATGACCGGAACAAGCCTTTTACCAGGAAAATAAAGCTGTTTACCGAAGCTGTTCCCACAGGATATATTGCCATTCCCCGGTATTATGTGATTCCGCAGTCGCAGTACCGTGTTATTGAAGAATTCAGACGAAACAGAATCATCATGAAGCCTGTTCAGAAAGACAGTACCATTGCCGTGGAATCTTACAGGATCAAAGATTTCAAAACCGTAAAAAATCCTTATGAAGGCCATTATCTGCACTTTGATACAACGGTAGAGAAAACAGAGAAAAAACTTAATTTTTCAGCAGGAGATTATATGATTCCGACTGATCAGCCTGGGGTAAAATATATCGTAGAAACCCTTGAACCTGAAGCTTTAGACTCCTTTTTCAATTGGAATTTTTTCGATGGAATTCTGGCCCAGAAAGAACATTATTCAGCCTATATTTTTGAAGATACCGCGGCAGAACTGCTGAAGAATGATCAGAAACTGAAAGAAGCATTTGAAGCTCAAAAATCAGCAGACCAAAAATTCGCAGAAGATGGAGACGCCCAGCTCGACTGGATCTATAAGCATTCACCTTATTTTGAAGAAAAAACTTTCAGGCAGTATCCTGTTTACCGGATATTGTAAAATTGATCTGCATAAATTGCTTGTACTGATGATGTTTTTCCACGCAAAGGACTTAGCTTCATTATGCCTATTTTCAGGGAATAATGGATAGAATCAATCAACTTCGTTGATTCGCCGAAGCGTGTGGATAAGCATTAAGTTTCATCATCGTTATCTGTAAAATCTGTGCCACAAAATATACATAAACACCCGTGAAATTTGTGGGATCTGTTGGAAATTTTTTAATCCCAAACTCAAGGTTCTACGAATCTAAAAAAACAAGGATTAATAATCATGTGCACATTTTTCTTCAAATAAAAGTCTAAAGTCATTAAGAAATAAAGGTCATGAAAAAGACGCCTCATTTTGGGCGTCTTTTCTTTATTTATCTTGGAAGGCCTCTTTTTAAGGCGAGTTCAGCTCTTTGTATCGCTTTCTTCTCTTTCCAGTCCATATATTTTTTCTTGAAGTTCTTTTTCATGATATCATCGAACTTACGCTGTACGGTAAGATTCCATAATGAATGCGCTTTTACCGCCCATGATTTGTCCCAGGCTCTCAGCGAGATCGAGAAGCTGCCGTCCAGATACTTCATCCAGTGCCACCATCCGGTAGGCATGAAAAGCGTGTCTCCATGCTCAAGGAAACATTCAATTCCTTCTACACCATCCAGGGCAGGAAATTTAGTGAAATCCGGGTTTTCAATATCATAATCTTCCAGCGCATAAGTAGCATAAGGAATCTGATAGAGTCTGTCTTTCCATTTATAATCAAAAAGAAGAATATGCTTTCTTCCGTTGAAGTGGGTATGGAAAATATGGGCCATATCAATATCATAGTGAAGGAAGGTTACCGAACCTTTACCTCCAAAGAACATAGACGGATATTTATCTAGGAAACCTCCCATCAGTTCTTTCGGTGAAATATAATCCTGTAACAGGTTTTTTGCATGCTTGATAGGATCGAAAAAGAAAATCCTAAGATCAGTAGGTTCCCTCTGGATCAGGTCAATATATTCTCCGAATTTCATTTCGGCAGTCGGGGCATTGATCGGAGCTGCGGGATCAGCTTTTGAACTGTCATATAAAGGAACTGTTATATCTCCTACCGTCTCCTTCAGATAATCCATTGTCCATTTCTGATAAGCAGGCCATTTTTTTGCCATATTTTTGATGACAACGGGCCTCCTGGGCTTAAGATATTTTTCGTAGAAATCTTCTTTTGAAATATCATCTACAACATCTATAGGCTTTAAAATAATTCCCATTCTATAAATTTTATGTTACAAAATTATTAAATAAATATATATGAATCAGTGTTTAAGTTTTTTTTAATCTATGATTCAAATCATTTTTAACTATTTAGTCTAAATAAAAATACAAAAATTTGTTCTTTATCATTAAGACTTTCTCATTTCCCTTACAATACGACAAAATTCTCACGAAAAAAGTTACAGACGAACAAAATAATATTTCACTCCGTCACAGAAAATAATCTACAGATTTTAAAGATTTTATATGCCATTATGGTTATGATTAAATTTTTGACCATAGAAAGTTTTTTGTAAATCTCATTAAATAAATTTCGGAAAATCTAAAATAATATTAAACAAATTGCAGTGAAAATTTTACTTCTGTTTTATTTTTAACGTATTTTATTTTTATGCTTAAATAATACAGCATAATTTGCTGGTTTTCTTAGGAATATCTATTTATTTTTATTCATACATTTGGGATATAACACGAGTGGAAAATCTGCAGAACATTTCACGGACTGTCAGCCGTAAATGTATTTCTTCTTTTTGTTTTATGATGCATCACCCCGGTCCGGAATTCTATTCTAGACAAGACTTCAGGAACCGGAAAAAATTAGTTTTTAATCTTAATTACAAAAAAATGAAAAAGAAAATTTTATTTTCCACCATGCTTGGAATCTCCGTGATGGCGCTGGCACAGGTTCAGGCTGTTTGGACTTCTACCTGTGGTGTGAGACATTATACAACGTTTCCGGATAACTACACCTATAATCAAATGGCAAATACAATTGCTGATATTAATTATGGTGAGTGTGGTACAAGACCAAATGTAACAATTAATCCTTAAAAAGATTGACGGGGCCAATAGCTCCGTCAATTTAATATATCGAATTATGAAAAAAATAATTATAGTTTATACGCTACTCATATATTGTTTTATCTATGCTCAAAAAGTAAGTTTTGAACCTACAATAAAAGTTGATTATGATGCATCCTTACAATTAGGAGAAAAAAATAAGCATACTCAAAAATTTATTCTCATTGGAAACTCACAGGATTATTATTTTGCAGCAGGTCAAAATTACTTGAATGATACTGGCCAGTATACCCCTAACGGAATTGACACAAAGGCCATAAGTGATTATTTTAGAGAAAGGTTAATCAGAACGTCAGGTGTTTCTAATATATTCGTAACAGTTGTAGATACGAAAATAAGATATCAGGAAAAAGTGAATTTAAAATGGGTGCTCTATGGAGATACAAAAATGATCAATGGTGTTAAATGTCAAATGGCAGCAACCAATAAATATGGCAGAAGATGGATCGCCTATTTTTCAAAAGAATATCCTCAATCACTAGGGCCTTATAAATTTACAGGTTTACCAGGATTAATATTTGAACTCTATGACACACGGAATGACTATCATTTTACATTAACTAAAATTGAAAAGTTTGATGATAATTTTAAGTTTGATATTTCAGGATTTAAAAATTTTTCAAAAGATAAATATTTAAAAGCAAAATATAATATGGAATATACAATGGCGAGGTTTCCGGGAATGGAGGGCGAACAGGGAAAATATTTTCAGGATCTATTAGAGAAAATAAAGAAAATGGAAAATAATCCTTTAGAATTAAAACCTTTTGAATAATCAGCTAATTGTTCAAAAAATACTTCGACTTCGCTCAGTATGACATCTCTACAAAAAAGCTGTTAAATAAAGCCGTTAGTATTAGCAAGGTCATGCTGAGCGAAGTCGAAGCATCTATGGAGAATTATAATTATTTTCTCAATGCTTTTATCAGTTCTTCAAGCTTAGAATTGAAATTATTAATAACTTCCTTATCTGATATATTAAAAATAATTAATCCCACAGAATTGTCTTTATTGTCAAAAGTATTATTTGAAATCTCTACCTTTCCTTCACTATCAAAAAGGTCCTGAATCTGAACTTTAAAAATTTCAGCCAGTTTCGGGATATACTGGGATTTGATATCCGTGGTTTCATTTTCCCAGTTGGTGTATGTGTTCCTGTCCAGGCCAAGCATATCAGCAATTTCTTGCTGGGAAAGCTTTGTTTTGCTTCTTAATCTTTTGAGATTGGTACCTACTCCCATAATACGGTTGTTTTTAGCAAATTTATGGATTTAGACAGATAAAAATAATAATCCCTATGAAATCTTTTCATTTGATCCGGATTTTATCCGATTCCTGGCTAAATCGTCCCTTCGGGACTCCCCCAATTTATTTTCAGAAGATATCATGTAAAAAAAATAGAGAAGTAATGAAATTTATCACTAAGTTTATAGTGTTAAATAAGGATTTAACCTTTAACTATAAAATACATCTTTAAAAGTGTAACAAAAAACACAAGCAATAAACTAATTAAGCAAATAATAAACTATGAAAAGAAAGATTTCTCTATTTCTGATGATCTTCTTTGCTGTCCTTACCATGGCGCAGAAGACGATTTCAGGAAAAATTAATGATGAGGACGGCAACCCGATTCCCAGTGCCAGCGTTACCATAGAAGAGCCTGGTAAAGATGCTATTCTGGCGTATGGGATCACCAATGCAAAGGGAGAATATAAGGTAACCTTTACCTCTTCAGAATCCAATGTAGACCTTAAAGTAAAGGCATTCAACCAGAAATCTATCACCAAACAGGTAAGCAACAGCGATCAGACCCAGAATTTCAAATTAGAGTCTGAGGCGACGGAAATAAAAGAAGTACAGCTGAAAACCAGGATGATCACGGCCAGAGGAGATACGATTTCCTATGATCTTAAAGCGTTCAGCAACCAGAATGACAGAACTTTGGCAGATGTCATGAAAAAAATCCCCGGTATTGAAGTGAATAAAGACGGAACCATTCTCTATCAGGGAAATGCCATCAATAAATTCTATGTGAACGGAAAAGACCTGATGGAAGGAGGTTATGGAACAATAAACAATTCCCTGCCGAAAGATGCCGTACAGAAAGTGGAAGTACTGGAAAACCACCAGCCGGTAAAAATTCTTCAGGATAAAGTGCCTTCCGATCAGGCAGCCATTAATATTAAACTGAAAAACTCCGTAACCATGACGGGTAGGGGAGAAGTAGGTTCCGGCTTCGGAGATCCATGGTTGTGGAATGTGAAGCTTACACCAATGTTTTTCGGACAGAAAAGCCAATGGGTAGTCAACTATAAAACCAATAATATGGGTGAGCAGGTAGAAAATGAAGGAAATATCCTGGCATTCGGAAGCTCATGGGAAGGAAGAAGAATCAATGCTGCACAAAATGACTGGCTGAATGTGGAAAATGCAGAAGTCCCTAATCTTCCGGTAAAAAGATACCTGATGAACAGTGTACATTACCTGTCAGCTAATTATCTCACCAATATCGATAAAAAGAAGGAATGGGAACTGAAGGCCAATGCCAATTATACCAATAATGCTGTAGAAAGAGAGTCTTCTGTTACTACTAATGATATTCAGCAGAATACAAAATATGGAAGTACGCTTTTCAATAATTTTTATACCGATAAACTGAAAGGAGAGTTAATCTTTACCAAGAATGCCAAAAAAGGGTTTTTTAAAAATACAACCTCTTTTTCTCAGTTCTGGAACGGAGACCGGGCTAATGCTTTAAGATGGAATGAAAGTACAGGTAGCAGAACCGGAATGCAGGCTTTAGAATCTCCTACATCATCTTTCCAAAACTCATTAAGTACAATTATTCCATGGAAGGAAAAAATGATTAATCTGAAATCTTATATCAATTATCAGGATGATAAGCAGACCTTAGGAATTTCTCCGGCAGATTATATGGAGATTCAATATAAAGAAAAACCTGAAGATACACTTACGAATATTAAATTTGTGCCAGGCAGCTTGGCTTTACAGAATTTCAGAATCAAAACTTTGGATACTTCACATTCTGCCAATGTTAGCTTTAGCAAAAAAGGGTGGACTTTTACTCCGCAGGTAGGATTTGATTTTTCTACTGATAAACTGAATACTAATTTTGATGCAATTACCCTAAACAATTCTCCGGATTTTAATGGTTCTATCTATGAAAACAGTCTTAAATTTACAGAAATTGTTCCTTCTGCATCATTGGGAATTAATTATAAATCAGAATCATGGCTTTTATTTGCCAATGTTCCGGTAAACTTCAACAGCATAAAAGCAGATGATGAACTTAGGAATGTATCTAAGTCTTTAAACAAAACGACTTTTACACCTAACCTTTTTGCCCAATATTCATTTGCTTCTTTCTTTAAAGCAAGTGTTAATGGAAATATCAGTAATAATTTCGGTGATATTCAGACGGCCTATGGCGGATATATTATGACGCTACCGGGAGGATTCAATATTATGCAGGCTTCAAACCCTATTCCACAGACTACAACAAAGAGTCTCGGTTCAAGATTGGAGTATAGAAATCCGCTGAACAACCTATTCTTTAATTTGGGATATAGAGTGAGCGATGCTAAAAATAACCTGATGGCCTCAAGCTTAATCAATAGTTCAGGATTTACAGAAACAAGGTATATTGAAAGGGAAAATAACAGAACAAACAACAGCTTCTATTCTGAAATAGGAAAATATTTTCCAAAATTTAAATCCAATTTATCATTAACGTTCAACAATACCGTTTCTAAATCACAGTCAATAAGAAACTCAAATGATCTTAATAATAAAGGAACAGCAAATACTCTGGGCTTTAAGTTCAATAATACGTACTTCTCATGGATGAGCATTGATTTTAATGCATCTAAGTCCTTTAATAAACAGTCGAACAGCTTTTTGGTAGGAAATCTTGGGAAATCAGAAGAATACACTCATAATCTGAATGTCTTTTTCTATCCTGTAGAGAATCATACTATCGGATTCTACTGGGATCAGATCAACTCAAAATCTGCAGATATGAAATATAATAATGGTTTCCTTGATGTTTCCTATCAGTTTTCATGGAGCAAAAAGAAAGTTGATTTTGAACTGAAATGGATGAATATTACAGACAAAAAAGTATTTGAAAGAATCGAAATTCAGAATGCCAGTATAACACAAAAAACAATGCAGCTTCGCCCAAGCCAGGTAATGCTTAGCGTAAAATTCAACTTCAAATAAAAACTGTACAAAGAGTAGCCATTACTCAGTACTATCCAAATATAAAAGAGACCTTCCAAAGAGGGTCTCTTCTGTTTTCATAGAGTGCTATAGGAATATTAAAAGCTTGGATTATCCGCAGAAGGACCATAGCTGCCTGGCAGAGGGATGTCATTCAGCCTGTAATAAACCCCTAACTGTGCCCGGTGGTGGGTAATCTGGTTGAGAGCATGGCGGATAGAATTGTATTTCGTCCATTTGGCCAGCTCTTCGCCATTGTTTTTCAATGCCCAGGTATCGTTCAGGTCATCTTCTTTGGCATTTTCAAGAGCTTCTTTTCCCGATTTGAAATTCTCATCCAGGGTGTTCAGGAGATCTTCGCGGGTAGAAAGTTGTTTCGGCTGAAAGCCGCTGTCTGCAAAATCCAGGGAAGACGTTTTCAGCATGGTATTTGGCCATTCAAAAACTTCGGCAAGATGGGTCGCCAGATGCATCATTTTCATGCTTTTTTCATGGGGAGCATAATCGTTTTTGCCGTCGGGATAAGCTTCCATAAATTTTCTCGTCGTTTGATATTCGGCTTCAAGCTCGTCTCTTAGTTGTGATAAAGTGTCCATAATATTTTGTTTTTAAGCAGCTTAAAGGTAAAACTTTTAACGCTGAAAATGTTGTAACGGAATCATAATTTTAATAAATTCCGAAAGAGATCCCCTGAAAATAATGCCATAACGTTGAAGTAATAAGAATCAGACTATTTTTGTATAAGGAACTTCAAACATCCCTCATCCCTCTTCCCTTATCCAGCTTCAAAAAACAGAATCATCAATTGAGCTTTCATTTTAAAACATTGAAAATAAATCACTTACAATAAGCTCAAATAAAAAACTCAAAAAAAACTGTAACATATTTCAACAATAAAGCACTAATTGATAAATGCCACAACAATGAAAAAGCTATTTTCTGTATTCTTAATCGCTCTGTTTGCCTTTGCAGGAGCCCAGGAATCAAAAGAAACAGCCAACAGGTTCTTTTATGAACTCACTTTTAAACCTAAAAAAGATTCGGCAAAGCTGGATAAAGTAATCACCATATTGGATATTACCGATAAAAACAGATCTGTTTATCAGGATTATACCGTTATCGCACAGGATTCTATTATGAAAGTGGAATTTGAAGCCATGCAGAAGGCAGGAGCGATGAAAGATCTTTCAAAATCTATCAAAACACCAAAGTTTTCAGCAAGAGTATATAAATTCTACCCTGAAATGAAAGTTCAGTATACCGATAAAATAGCCAATGGGTTTACACCAAGCAATATCGGGTATAATGAGAATCTGAAATTTAGCTGGAAAATTCTTAATGATAAACAAAAGATCGGAGAATATAACACCCAGAAGGCAACCACTGAATTCGGAGGAAGAAAATGGACAGCCTGGTTCAGTACAGATATCCCGTTTCAGGATGGCCCATATAAATTCTGGGGACTTCCGGGACTTATTGTGAAAATTGAAGACGATCAGAAAAACTATTCATGGACGTTACAGGGTAACAAAAAAGTGAACGATTATACAGAGTATTCTTATATGGAAACCTTCGCACATGCAACGGGAGGGAAAGTAAGAGAATTAACAAGAGAGAAGTTTGAAAAAACGTTCAGCGACTTTAAAAAAGATCCTTTTGCAACCGTACGCCCGATGATGACCCAGGAAGTTCTTTCCAAGACTATCCCGGGAATGGACGGAACCATTGGAGACATGATGAAGAAACAGGAAAAGCAATATAAAGACTTTTACAACGCCAATGATAACCCTATTGAACCACCTTACACGAAACTAAGTGTAGGAAATGTTGAAAAGGTAGAAAAATAGACTTCACAACAAGCATTCATATCAACTAAATTATATTTTGAATCAACCCAGGTACAGCAATGTATTTGGGTTGATTTCTTTCATGCCGGCTCGTTATTTAGATTAAATTTAAATAACGTATATTTGCAGGTACAAAATTTCAGGCTTTGAAAGAGAAGGATTTACATACATTAAGCGGCTTTCCTAAAAATAAGATGGGAAAGATATTGGGTTATGATAATGATCACCTAAAAATGCCCAACAAAATCATCGAAATGGGGCTTCTGCCCGAAACTGTTTTCAGGATATTGTATCAGGCACCGTTCAATGGTCCTATGTATGTGGAATTTGGAGAAGAAAAAAGCCGTATCGCTCTTCGTGAGGAAGAAGGAAATTATATCATTGTTGAAGAATTGAATTAATGCAGGCAAATAAGAAAAAACAGGTACTTTTAGTAGGGAATCCTAATGTAGGAAAGTCTACGGTTTTCAATGCACTCTGCAACAGGAAGCAGAAAACAGGAAATTACGCAGGGGTTACCGTGGCGAGCTATTCCGGAAATTATACCTATAAAAACGAAGAAGTTGAGGTCGTGGATCTGCCGGGTTCCTACAGTGTCTATCCAAGTTCGGAAGATGAAGCCATTTTTTCTAAATTTCTTATCGACGAGCAGAAGAATTATGCCGGTGTTATCTATATTCTTGAAGCATTAAGCCTGAAAAGAGGCCTTCTTTTATTCCAGCAGATTCAGGATCTGGGAGTTCCGATGATTTTAGTGGTCAATCAGATCGACCAGGCAGAGAGAAGAGGTATTACCATCGATATTCAAAAGTTTTCAGAAGCTTTGGGAATAAAGATTATTCAGACCAATGCCAAAGAGCAGCTGGGAATTGATGAAATCCGTGAAGCTGTCCTGAACAATGATTTCGTAAAAACAGAAACAGCCTCTTTTGAAACTCCTAACGAACATAAAGATTTTATTCAGAAAATTGCGGCCCATAAGGGGATCGATAATGAATATAAAGCATGGATGAGCCTTTCCCTGGGAACCGACCTGGGAAGAATTGAATCCGTGGCGGACCTGATGAACGAACCGGATTCCAAAAGCCTGGTCCCGAAAAGACTGCAGGTTCAGGAAACGGTCAGAAGATATCAGAATGTAGACAGGATATTGGCAGATGTTATTTCTAAAAAAGCACAGTTTAAAGAGCTGCTTACCGAAAAACTGGATAAAATTCTTGTTCATAAATTCTGGGGCTATGTAGTCTTCCTGGGAATTCTGCTTGTCATTTTCCAGAGCGTTTTCTTTCTGGCAGAATATCCGATGACGTGGATAGAAGATCTGTTCTCATGGCTTTCTGCCTTCACGGGAGAACATTTGCCGGAAGGGCCGATCAACTCCCTCATCTCCAACGGAATTATTCCCGGAATCGGAGGTATTGTGGTTTTTGCTCCCCAGATCGGGATCCTGCTGTACTTTCTTTATCTGCTGGAAGATTCCGGATACATGGCAAGAGTGGTATTCCTGATGGACCGCCTGCTGCGCCCGTTCGGACTGAACGGTAAAAGTATTGTTCCATTGGTGTCAGGAACCGCATGTGCCATTCCGGCCGTTATTTCAACCCGGAATATTGAAAACGTAAAAGAAAGACTTTTAACGATCCTTGTAACGCCTTTTATGACGTGTTCTGCAAGACTTCCGGTATACAGTATCGTCATCGGGCTGATCATTTCGGAAGGAACCTTCCTGGGAATCAAATACAAAGCTTTGGTGCTGATGGCAATGTACCTTTTAGGGTTTTTTGTTGCCCTGTTTTCAGCCGCTGTCCTTAAACAATTCATTAAAAATAAAGGTAAAACCTATCTTGTAATGGACCTTCCAACCTATAAAAAACCTCTTTTCGGTTACGACCTTAAGATGGTTCTGGGAAAAGTATGGGAATTCATTACAGGAGCCGGGAAAATCATTTTTATTGTCAGTATCATTATCTGGTTCTTAAGTTATTTCGGACCTAAACAGAAGGCTGATGAAATGGTGGCAACCAACGTAGAGCTGGACCATTCCTATCTGGCAAGAATGGGGAAAAGCATTGAGCCGTTAATTGAACCCCTTGGCTACGACTGGAAAATGGGTGTGGGAATTCTGACGAGCTTTGTAGCACGGGAAGTATTCGTAGGAACAATGTCTACCCTGTACAGCCTGGAAGAAGATGCCCCGGAAATAAAAGTGATAGATAAAATGAGAAGAGATGTAAAACCCAACGGCGAAAAAGTTTTCAGTTTTGCTACAGGCGTTTCCGTCCTTTTATTTTATGCGTTTGCAATGCAGTGTGTTTCTACACTTGCAGCGGTCTACAGAGAAACCAAAAGCTGGAAATGGACCGGCTTTCAGGTAGCGATGATGACAGGTTTGGCATATTTTGTGTCGTTGATTGCTTATCAGATTTTAAAATAATGGATACCTCATTGATCTTTCAGTACATACTTGTAGCATTAATCGTTGCATTTGCCTGTTACTCTTTGTTTAAAGTACTCAGAAAAAACTTTGCACCGAAAAAATTCAGCTCCAAACGATCCGGCTGCGATAAAGACTGCGGCTGCTCTTAATCGTGTTTTAAACACAAATTGAAAAAAATGTAGTAATTTTCGGTTTCAAACTAAAACCGTTTCAATTTTGAATTTAAAAGCAGTTTCTGCATTTCTGTTTTCCTTCGCTGTAACTCTGACATATGCCCAGACTGATACCACCACGATTAAGTCTTACGCAGATCAGGTTATGGTTCGTGTAAACTTCGATACCAATATCGAGAAGTACGTGTTTACAGAAGGGCCGGAAGATAACGCCAAAGAAACCATTTTTTCCATCAATAACAAGACCAGGACCTCACTGTCGCTGGATTACCGCATCATCAGTGCCACCATTTCATGGGCTCCGAATTTTCTTCCGGGAAACAGTGATGATGAAGTGAAAGGAAGCAGTTCCTATACCGATATCCGGTTCCGGTTTTTTCCGAAAAGATTCATCCAGACCGTTTACTATAAAAATGTAAAAGGATTTTATGTTGAAAATATGGCAGAAGTATATCCGGGATGGCAGGAAGGAAGAGATGCCTATCTTAAGTTTCCGGATCTCCGGGTTCAGAGTTTCGGAGGATCTACAGCCTATGTCCTTAAAAAAGATTTTTCCCTGAAAAGTACTTACACCCAGGGGGAATGGCAGAATGTGAGCCGCGGAAGCTGGGTGCCGATCGTGGATTATGACCTTTCCATATTCAGAGATGTGGTAGACGGCAGGAAAAACAAAGAATATCAATACAACATAGGCGCCAGTATGGGCTACTTCTATAACTGGATCATCAGAGAAAAAATCAACGTTTCCCCTCACTTTTCATTAGGGGTTGGAGGGATGTTCTCCAACAGCCACGGTTTTGAACGGGACGGAACACCGTTGAAAGAAAATACCCAATATGTAACCGTTAGGTTTTCAGCCGGACTGCACATAGGATACAATACAGACCGTTTTCTGTTTGGAGGTAAATTCAATATCAATGCACAGGCCTATGAAGAAAGGCAAAACCAGACTGTACAAAGCAATTCTATGTACGGACTGCTGTATATAGGTTACCGTTTTGCTCCGCCAAGGGTTGTAAAAAACACCTATGATGCCGTGCAGAAAAAGATTCCGGTTCTATAGATTAAAAGTCTTTTAAGTATATTTGTTCAGAAAAATAAACACAACAACAATTAAAAAAAGCAGCAAAACAGAATGTCATTAATAAAATCTATTTCAGGAATCAGAGGAACCATCGGAGGAAAGGTGAATGATAACCTGACCCCTCTGGATGTCGTAAAATTTGCTTCCGCATTCGGAACATGGCTTCAGAACAATAAAAATAAAAAAGACTTAACGCTGGTGATCGGAAGAGATGCCAGAATTTCAGGTCAGATGGTATCTTCCTTAGTAACGGCTACCCTACAGGGACTGGGAATCAATGTGGTGGACTTAGGTCTTTCCACGACTCCTACCGTAGAAGTAATGGTTCCTGAGCTGAAAGCAGACGGAGGAATTATCCTTACCGCTTCCCATAATCCCAAGCAGTGGAATGCTCTTAAGCTTTTAAATGATAAAGGCGAATTCATCAGCGGCGAAAACGGAGCAGAAGTGCTTGCCCTGGCAGAAAGTGAAGATTTTAATTATGCAGAAGTGGATGATCTTGGAAAATACGAAACCAGAGACGATGCTTTTGATATTCACATCAAACAGATTCTTGATCTTCCGATGGTAGATGCAGAAGCCATTAAAGCCAAAAAATTCAAAGTGGTTCTGGATGCTGTGAACTCTACCGGGGGAATCGCTATTCCAATGCTTCTGGATCAGTTAGGCTGTGAAACCATTAAATTATATTGTGAGCCTACAGGACATTTTCCGCACAATCCGGAACCTTTGAAGGAGCATTTGGGAGATATCTGCGAACTGGTTAAAAAAGAAAATGCAGATCTGGGGATCGTAGTGGACCCCGATGTAGACAGACTGGCTCTTATTGATGAAAAAGGAGAAATGTTCGGGGAAGAATATACCCTGGTTGCCGTAGCAGATTACCTGCTGAAACATAAAAAAGGAGCGGCCATCTCAAACCTTTCCTCAAGCCGTGCACTGAGAGACGTGGCTAAAGGCCATGATTCGGAATATTTTGCCAGTGCCGTGGGAGAAGTGAACGTTGTTACGTTGATGAAAGAGAAAAATGCAGTGATCGGAGGGGAAGGAAACGGAGGAATTATCTATCCGGATCTTCATTACGGAAGAGATTCCTTAGTAGGCGTTGCATTATTTTTAACCCATCTGGCAAAAGAAAATAAAACCGTTTCCGAACTGAGAGCAGGTTATCCTGGTTATTTCATGGGAAAAAAGAAAATCGAGCTTACCCCGGAGATCAACGTGGATGAAATCCTTTCCAAAATGGAAAAAGAATACGAAAAAGAAGAGATTTCTACCGTAGATGGTGTTAAAATAGACTTTGAAAATAACTGGGTTCATCTTAGAAAATCAAATACAGAACCGATTATCAGAATCTATACCGAAGCAAAATCTCAGGAAGAGGCAGATAAACTGGGGGATGACATCATTGCAAAAATCAAAAGTTTAATCTAAACATAAAAAAAGAACGGAACAGAAGAAGTTCCGTTCTTTTTATTGATATTCCTATGTTTGAACATATACAGGACCGGTTTCTCTTTCCGAAGGAAAAATGGAGGAAATTTCTCCGCAGCTTCCAGCGCATGGATGTTCCTGCTAAAACTGTGCTTTTACAGGAAGGAGAAATATCGGGATATGCCTATTACATAGAAAAAGGAGTGGTAAGAGCCTGGTATAATAATGACGGAAAAGATGTAACCTTTCAGTTTTTTATGGAAAATACCATGTTCTCTTCCCTGGAAAGCTTTAAAAAAGGACTTCCCAGTATGGTTTCTTTCGAAACAATAGAGCCCTGCGTTTTATGGAGGATCAGTAAAGCAGATGCCGATGGCGTTCTGGAAGAAGTATATGAAGACAAAGAACTCAGAAACAGATTCATGGATTCGCTGTTTGAACGGGTATTCGATTATATGAAACATTTTTTCTCCTTCATTAAGGATACTCCGAAACAAAGGTATCTCAATCTGGTCAAAGATCGCCCCGAAATCATCCGGAGAGTTCCCCAGCATTATATTGCATCGTATCTGGGCATTACCACCGTACACCTGAGCCGGATCAAAAGCGCAATTCTGAAAGGAGAGTAGTTGCTGAATGCTGGATGTTGTGACTTCCCATAAAACTCACACCAGTTTTTTTAGAACTGTTTAAATTTCTAAATTTAATTTTGTAGGACATTCAAATCTTTACCTCAATCATATTCTTCAGGAACAAAGATGAGGTACTGATGATGTTTTTTTACAACGTTCTATGTTAACTTGCAAATAAATATTATAAAAAATCAGACATTTACTTGTAAATAATTTTTCTGATAAGGTATTTTATGTTTCATAATCCCAAAGCATTGTCTTAGAAGCTTA
>JAITMC010000004.1 GCA_031277615.1 Chryseobacterium sp.
TCCTTCTCCGTAATTTACGCGTTCTCCGTTTACGGAAGTAAAGACCTTAAACTTAGAAGGTGGAGCTTCTTCACTGTTGCTCAGAAGATCTTCCGAGCGGCAGGAGTACAGAGAAACAGCCAGGGCTGCACCAAGAAGCAGGCCGATCGATAATTTTTTTCTCATTCGATTTGGTGTTTTTTAATGTTGTAAATATAAAATAATTTTTCATATCACCATAAAGTGATTTCAGCAAAGCTAAAATAAATTATCGCTCTACATTATAAGAATTTTTATATTTTTGATAAAAATTCTTATAATATGAGTATAGGTACCAAAGTAAGACAGTACAGAGAAGCTAAGAACTGGTCTCAGGAAGATCTGGCAATACGCCTGGATACCACACAGACTACTATTTCCAATATAGAGTCGGATAAGAATATTCCTAATTCTCTATTATTAAGTAAGATTGCAAAAGAATTGCAAGTAGATATTAATGACTTATTAACTGACTCATCGAACAACATTATGTCAAATAATGAGTTTAGCGATCATGCTGTAGCGGCAGTAAACCAATATAATCCTATATTTAATATCCAATCCCCTGAAATTACAGAAAGCATATTGAAAAATCAGGAGCAAATTGCAAAACTGATAGAGTTACAAAGTAAGCTTCTGGAAAACCTCCTTAAAAAATAAATTAGACCCCAAGTTCTCTAAAAGCACTTTTGAGAATCTAAAACCATATATAAAGCCCCGAACAACTGTTCGGGGCTTTATTATTTTCAGGTTAAAGTTAAATTACTGCATTATGTTTACGGCAGGCAGTTACCAACCACCACCTCCGCCGCCACCTCCGCCGCCGCCGGAGAATCCACCACCACCGGAACCGCTTCCGGAGCTGGATGCCTGTGTAGAGGTAGACTGTATGGATTGGGTAAGGCTTGAGTTCAGGGTGCTGGCAAATGCATAATGGTTCATCGTTCCGCCGTAGTACCAGGTATTCTGATAGTCTGCTGATGTCTGTTTCAGGACTTCATCAAATTTTTTACCCCAGATTTCATCCACTCCCAAAACCATGGCAAAAGGAAGAAGAGTTTCAAAAACCTGCGGAGTCATCTGTGGAGGATTGTGGAATTTCAGCTGCTCGTTTTCGGCGGCTCCCATATACATTTTGAATCCGTCTATTAAAGATTTTTTTCTCAGTTTTTCTTCAGAAGGCCTTTTAATGAGACGCTGATAGATCACTAAGGATACAAATGACAGAACGAGGAACAGGTAACATACATTAAAATTAATGCTTTCCACAGCTTCATATCCTGTATAGATCATCACAGAAATTCCGAAAAGCATATTAAACGGAATCAGAATCATAAATATCCAGAAAAATTTTTTCTTCAGGAAAGTTGCGACTATGAAGAGAACAAAAAGTACGATGTACATTACCCCTCCAACCAATACTTTTTCAATTTCAGGATAGACTGTATAGCTTAAACCCAATCCAATACCATAGACTACCGTAATGACGAGCCATGGGAGAAGCAGTTTTGTGGTATTGTTGCCTTCGTCCAGCAGATTATCATGCTGAAATTTGAGGGTTTCTTTAAAATTGAGCACCGCTTTCTCGATCTTGGAATCATATTTTCCATCAAATGTAACAGCGTCTTTATACTCAGTGAAAAGGCTGTTCATCAGGTTGATTTCTTCTTTAGGAAGGGTTTCATCTGCTTCTTTCAGTTTTTTTAAGGTGAAATTTTTCTTGTTGAAAAATCCCAGAATTCCGGATTCTTCGCTCTCAATAATTTTGATGTATCCTTTGATGGCAAGCTCCACAATGGCTGCTGTGAGATATTTGCTGCTGAAGCTTTCCGATTTGATATAGCCTAAAGTTGCCGGTGACATATTCTCCGGAACATTGAACTGGGGGTAAACGGTAGGTGTTTCAGGGTCAACCCCATATTTTTTCCAGGTGGTATAATAATAGATGATCAATCCGATAAAGATGATAAAACCAGCAATCAGAATCCCGTATAATTCCATGAAAGTAGGTGGGGGAGGAGGGACCATAATTCCTTTTTTAAATCCCACTGCAACAGTAAGGCCTTCGTTAGCTTTCAGACCGGAAGCGCTCCATTCTATGGAATTATCGGAAAGGATCTTAGCCGTACAGTTTTGCGCGGTACTGCCATATGCCCCGGTATAGCAGGAATTCTGAATGATTCCGCCACCGGGAAGGGTTACTCTGGCCGAAATGGAATCTACATCAAAATCCCAGAAAGTCCCGTTGACGTTCCAGTAAAGCTCATCATACCGGTCGAAGAAACCAATCTGGTTTTTGGCTTTGTATTTTATTTCATAATCATAGGTTCCGGGCTCAAGAATGATGTTTTCATTTCCAAAGTATATTTCTAAATAATCATTGACGATTTTCTCATGATAATCTTCATCTGCTCCGTTTTTTTTAACTGAAACGATCTCGTATCTTACTTTATGCCTCCTGTTGTTGAGGTTTCTGGATAAAGGCAGAGAACGGAAGATTCCTCTTTTTATTTTATTTCCTTCACTGTAAGCTTTTATATGTTCTGTAACGGTAACCCCGGAATTTTTATCCACCTCAATATCGGAATGGAATGAAATGATCCTTTCCTTTCTGGCAGTATTTGGCAGACTTGCACTATCGGTTTCACTCTGGGCAAAAGTGATCAGGAAAGGCAGAAGGAATAAAAGCTGTAACCACTTTTTCATTGCTTAGAATTTTACGGTTGGCACTTCTCTTTCAGCAATATTCTGAAGCTCAAAGAACGGCGATTTTTCAAATTTGTACATGTTCGCAATGAAGTTGCTGGGAAAAGATTCTACCAAAGTATTATTTTCACGAACGGTTCCGTTGTAGTATCTTCTTGATTTTTCAATATCGTTTTCTATGGAAGTAAGTTCGCTCTGAAGCTGCTGGAAATTGGCATTGGCTTTCAGGTCTGGATATTGTTCCGCAACCGCAAAAAGATTCATCATCGCCTGGTTCAGATTTTTCTCTGCCGCTTCCTTAGCCTGAACAGAATCTGCACCGGCAGCCTGTGTTCTCGCTCTGATAACACTGTCTAAGGTTTCCCGCTCATGAGTGGCATATCCTTTTACCGTTTCTACAAGATTCGGAATAAGGTCGTGACGCTTTTTCAGCATCACATCAATACTGCTCCAGGCCTCCTGAACCAGGTTTCTTAATTTGACCAGACGGTTGTAAATAGAAACACCGTACAGCAGAAACAATACAATTAAAGCAATAATAACAATAATAGTGATCATAGATTTTATGTTTATAAAGCTTAAAATTACATTTTTTTTCGGATCATCTGTAATACATCGGAAAAACCTGCATCATTTCATAATTTTTTTGAGCATGTATAAGTTTTATTTAAAAAAATGGAAACATGATTATCAATCTTTTGGGATCTTTTAGATCCGTGGAACCTTGAATTTGAGATTTAAAAGAATCCCACAAATTTCACGGATGTTTGTGTATATTTTCTCCCACAGATTTTACAGATGAGATTGATGGTGTAGTATACTTATCCAGACGCTTAGACGAATCAACGGAGTTGATTCTATCCTTTGCTCCCTGAAATCAACAGTTTGTTTCATAAGGCTTTGCGTTTTAAAAAGAACATCGTCAGTACATCATCTTTATTCCTGAAGAATATGATTGAGGCAAAAATTTGAATGTTTTACAAAAAATTAAATTCAGAAACTTAAACAGGCTCTTATACTAAAAAGCATCCGGCAGATAACCACCGGATGCTTATGTAATTAAAACTATATGAATCTCCCTAAGAATACGACCGGCAGATATATTCTACCGTTGTACTCAAAAGTTTATTTTTATTCAGATACAATTCCAGCTGCTGGTAATCTTCTGAATTTACGTTAATATAAAGCTGTACAGACCCAAAGCTGTATCCGTTCACATATTCCACATTAGCAGACAATACCCTGTGACATATTCCCAGCTGATTGTAAATGACATTCATAAGATGTTCGAATTTCATCTTACCATTCAGTTCTATTTCCAAGATCAGTTCTTTTTTAGGCAGGTTAATTTTATTTTGAAGTACCTGCGGATTGGCATGGGGTAGTCTCATTACTCAACATTTTTGGGTTAACAATTTTCAGATCATAGTGCTCTTGCGTTAAATCTGTAGCAAAAATATAAAAAAATATTAGTCCACCAAATTAGTAGACTAATATTTTTGAAAAAGTTTTCAAGCATCTGTTAAAATTTGATCAGTTTTATTTGAAAAAGGGGAGAGGTTGTGTAGAAATTATTGAAATACTAAGGGAATATAGAGTAAAGACCAAGAGTCTTATTGTGGTTAAAAGAGTTCCCCGCAGATCGCACAGATTTTACAGATCTGGTGTGATTTTCTTGTTCACAGACCTTGCTGATGGCTCGGATACGTTGGATATATTTTGGCTAAAGCCGTAGGAGACTTTGTATGTTTAAGGCGGACTAAAGTCCGCCTCTATTGAATAATTTCTGTCAATTGATTAAAAATTTCACCGGAGATATCCTGGTTTTTTATTGAAAAATGTGAAATTTTATAATTAATCCTTATGATTTTGCATAAGATGCTGCCTGTAATTTATGCCTTTTTCATTCGGTTCTGAACTCTTTTGATGAGGTAATAGAATAATAAAAAGCCTAATGCGAATATGGAAATTCTGGACAGCAGATCTCCCGCTCTTGTATAGAAAGTCATGGTATCGTAAAGATTTACTTTGGCGAATAACGTGGTTTCATCACCATAAAATGTATCGGCGGTTACTTCTCCTCTTGCATCAATATGAGCCGAGATACCGCTGTTGGCTGCGCGGGCGATCTCTCTTCTTGTTTCAATAGCTCTTAGGCGGGCATAGGATAGGAGCTGTTTGTGTCCTTCCGTAATGCCCCACCAGGAATCATTGGTCATAATGCCCAGGAAGTTGGCTCCTTTTTTAACATAATCAGTGGTAAACTCACCATAAATACTTTCGTAGCAGATGATGGGGGCCATTCTTCCTTTGTTGTAAGGATTCGTAAAAGCCATTCTTTCTTTGTCTGTTCCAAGGGAAGCAACAGTTCCTCCGAGATTAAGCATAGCATTTCCTAAAAGGGGTTTTAAAACGCTCATATAAGGGAAGATCTCAACACCGGGAACCAGTTTTCCTTTGTGGTATACCTGAATTTTCTGCTGTGGCGCAAGCTGTATGGCGGTATTATAACTCTCCACCCATAATCCCTGATTGACCTGATAAGCCTCTTTCGGAATCGTCTCTTTGCCGGTATAAAAACGGTGAGAAGAAATTCCTGTGGCAAAAACAGCCCCCGGATGTAAAGCTAAAAAGCCTTTGAGGTTGTTTAAAAGCAGACTCTTTTCAAAAGCCGTTTCCGAGATGGAACCTCTTCCCGGAAGAGCAGTTTCCGGAGCAATATAATAATCGATTTTTCCTTTTGAATTATTTTCTGCCAGAGTCAGCAGGTTATTCTGGATCGTAATGCTGTCTTTTGAATATTTTTCAGCATAGGGATCCAGGTCCGGCTGTAACATCAGAACATTTACCTGTCCGGATGGTTTCTCATGAAAATTGTTGTATTTAATCACAGAAATCAGCATGGGAAGTACAATTAATCCGGCTACAATGGTAGAATTTCTGATGAGGTCTTTTCGCTTTCTTCCGGCCTCCCAGGTTCTCAGGGTATAAAAGATCAGGACATTAATCAGTAATATCCAGAAACTGCCTCCTGTAGCTCCTAAAGTATCATACCACTGGATCAGTTTTGGATATTCGGCGAATACATTTCCC
Source organism: Chryseobacterium sp. (assembly GCA_031277615.1). Lineage (GTDB taxonomy): Bacteria > Bacteroidota > Bacteroidia > Flavobacteriales > Weeksellaceae > Chryseobacterium. The sequence goes on from JAITMC010000004.1 coordinate 5,818, forward strand.
AGATTCAGCCATGGCCAGGTAAGTTCCCAGTTCAGGTGGAATTTTTCAAAGCTCATCCAGATAGCGATCAGAAATCCTAATCCCCAATAAGTTCCCTGGGCATTTTTGTACCAGTGGTAGCACTGGAAAACCAGCGAGTATAAAAAAGAATTAACGAGAACCGGAAAAAGAACTGCCATCAGCGAGTGGCTTCCGTCAGGATTTTTTGATCCGTACAGCCATCCGGTTGTCACGACGTTCCAGATAACAAAACATAAGTAGGAGAGTCCGAAAACCATCCAGCTTTTCCTTTTGTAAGAGGAGAATTTAGAGATCCCGTGTTCCATCATCAGAAGAGGGACCAGGGCAAAAAATATAAAAAACGGAACTCCGTAGGTTGGCCACGAAACGGAAAGAAGCATCGCTGAAATGAGCGTAAGGATAACGTATTTCATTAAATTAATTTAACACACAAATTTAATGTTTTTGAAATGAATAAATTTGTACCCGATGTTAAAGAAATTATATAAAATTGTAATTGTTCCTTATACGCTTTTCCTGCTTTATCTTATGTTTCTGGGAATGGGCAGGTTTCAGTATGAAGATAATGTGATCAGGATAGAGCCTGTATTTTCTACACTGCAGTTTATCCGGGACACAATCCCGTGGACTGATACTGTCAGGATCATTCTTGGAAATATCATCATGTTTATTCCTTTCGGTTTCCTGGGCTGGATCTTTCCGAAGCTTAAAGACCTGAAGCCTTTGCTTTATGCTTTTATTTCCTCCATTGTTATTGTAGAGGCTTTGCAGTATTTTACCAGAATGGGCATTTTTGAAGTAGACGATATTATTCTGAATACTTTCGGGGTTTTTCTTGGGTGGCTGTTCCGTGGGTTTCTGGAACGGAAGTTCAGCCGTTTAGTTCTTTAGCCCTTTTTTCAGCATTTAAAATTCCTTTTTTTAAAATTTCTTTAAAGCTGTTTTCTTCAAAAGTTCTGAGTGCAGCTTCTGTAGTTCCACCTTTGGAAGCGACGTCCCTGATAAGGTCTTCAAGGCTTTTTTCAGAATTATTGATTAAATGATAAGCTCCAAGCATCGTCTGTTTTACAAAAAGCTGTGAAAGATTTTCATCAATTCCCATTTCAACACCGGCTTTAATCATGGCATCAATGATGTAGTAAAAATAAGCAGGGCCGCTTCCGGAAAGGGCTGTAACACCATTCAGCAGTTCCTCATTTTCCAGATAAACAGATCTTCCGGTACTGTTCAGGAGCCTTTCGATGCTGATAAGCTGACTGAAAGAAATACCTTCCGCAGCCGTATAGCCTGTAATGCCCATCCCCAGAAGAGTCGGAGAATTGGGCATGGCTCTCACCACCAGCCGGTGATTCAGCAGATGCTGAATTTTTTCAATGGTAATTCCGGCCATAATCGATAATACCATCTGATTTTCCTTTAATGAAAACCGTATATTTTCCGTGGTATAGAGAAAATCCTGAGGTTTTACCGCAATAATGACAAGATCAGCATCCAGTTCTTCCGTTTCATCGAAAGTGGAAATCCTGGATTTGGGAAATTCTTCAGCTATTTTGGGAATTTTAGATCCGCTTCTTGTAATCAGGTGAAGATCTTCAGGTTTGATCAGTTCATATTTCAGAAAAGATTTTGAAAAAGAAAGCCCCATATTGCCGGCGCCAAGAATTGCTATTTTCATGCTGTGCTTATTTTTAACGAAAATAATATTTTTCAGCCAGAAATCATAGATGATCTTAGCCGGTGAATACTAATTTCAGATCGCATAATCCGTAGGTTGAATCATGATAATTCATAGTAATATTCGTCTTCCCTTTCTTCAGTCAACAAAAAAGCCCGGGATCATCCAGGCTTTATTCTATTTTTTAATGATTTCTATTCCACAGGGAATTCCGGTCTTCTCATTTTAAATTTCGTTCCGGAAAGTGATTCCAGGAAAGAAACCAGAGCCTTTGTTTCTTCTTTGGTTAGGTTAAGAGGTTTCAGCAGCGGATCGGTCATGGGATACAGCGGGTCCTGCTGCTTCTTTTCCGGGCTTGGGTCAATCTGGTGCATTCCGCTGTTGTACATATTTACCACCCCTTCCAGGTCATTGAACAAGCCGTTGTGCATCCAGGGTTGGGTAAGCAGAAGATCTCTCAGCTGTGGTGTTTTGAATTTGCCTGCATCTTCCGGATTTTTGGTGATCATATAAAGACCAAGGTCTTCATATTTTCTTTTGTAATAGGTCAGTCCGATATTGTGAAAAGATTCATCGGTAAGGTACTGTCCGCTGTGGCAGTTCATACACCGGGCTTTTGTTCTGAAAATATGCATTCCGTAGATCTCTTCATCGGTTAAAGCATTATATTTCCCTTCCAGGAACCTGTCGAAACGGCTTGGCTGGCTTTTAATGGTTTTCTGGAAATCGGCAATTACTTTTACAATCCGGTCATAGGTTACCTTCTCATCTCCGAATGCTTTTCTGAAAAGCTCTTTGTATCCCTTAACGGCCTGGATTTTGGCAGGAAGGGTTTTTACATCCATAGCCATTTCATGGTGGGCTCCGAGTGGACCTGCTGCCTGCTCTTCAAGGCTTTTGGCTCTTCCATCCCAGAAAAAAAGCTGTCTTTCTGCTATATTGTAAAGGGACATCGTATTTCTGTTTCCCAAAAGGTGGTCGTTTCCGAGAGCAACACGCCGGCGGTCTGACCAGCCCATTTCCGGATCATGGCAGGAACTGCACGAAATCTGGTTGGATTTGGATAGCTTAGGATCAAAGAAAAGCATTTTTCCGAGAATAACGTTGGGTTTATCCTGATCAGCGAAATAAGCGGAATCAAAAGTAATGGGAGTAAATTCTTTCCATTTTACCCCGTAATCAATATTAGGTTTCGGCCATTCTGAAATTGCTTTTTTATAGCTTTTTACAATATCCTCAATAGTAGGATCCTGAACATCCATCAGGTTCCGGCTCACTTTCGGCGTAAAGCTCACTAAAATAAATACAATAATTCCTAAAGCTCCGAATATTCCTCTTTTCATGTCTTATCTTAAAACGTTATCCCTATACTTGCTCCTGCAAAATTATTGTTTTTTTTCTGGATTTTCTGAGTTTCAAACTGTGCGCTCACAAAGAATGCCGGTAGTTTTTCCACTTTGAAATCATATCTTACAGCAGTTCCGAAAGCAGAAATATCACTGGCCTGGAATTCAAAATCCTGACGGATCCATCCATCAACCGCCGCATTTCCTGAAGAACTCAGTGCATTAATTGACTTACTGACTGTTCTTTTATAAAAATAAGGCTGTAAGGTAAAAATCTGGCTTTCCGTGATCTGCTGCTTATAATCTGCATTGATCCCAAAGTAGGTATAAACAAATTTCTGCCCTGAATTCGGGTAAATCCTTCGTTCTTTACGATCTTCATAGCTGAAAAACGGAACTGCTGTAATGGAAAAACGATCCTGGCTGTACTGGTAGAATCCTTTCAGGGTACTGGTATAATCTTCTTTCCGGTAAGCCTGTCTTTTAAAAAGTTTGGAGAGCGAAGCTGTGTTCATCGAATAGCCGTACTCCGATCCTGTTTTTCTGGAAGCGGTATAGCCGGCCACAGCACCCAGTCTGTGCTTTTCACTGATATTGAAAAACTTGGCTCCTTCAAACTCAAACGTTTCACTTTTCAGGTCGGAAAGGTCAAAGAAGGTGTTGCCTGTACCTTTATAGCTTTTAATATTGTTTGCTGTTCCCACAGATGCCTGAAGATAAAAGTCTTTCCCCTGGCTTCCTGAGATCTGAAGGCCTCCTTTAAACGCAAACTCTTCATACACCTGATTAGGACGGTCTTCCCCGTTGAAAAGGTAGTTGGAAAAACCCAGTCCGGACATCTGATATACATACGGTCTTCCCAGCAGGCTCTGGAAATTAATCGAACTGTTCTGGGTATATTTGCTGACCTCACCGAAGATTCCGGCTTCATATTCCCTGAAGACTTTATAATTCACTCCGGCATTGATCCTCAGATCTGAAGTCGTGCTTTCCAGTCGCGGATCTTTTGAACGGGAACCTAGCTGTGCAGAATAGCTTACCTGGCCGGCAACGGTCCATCGGTTCATCTTCTGAAGGTATCCTCCGGCGAACTGATAACGCTCTACGTTCAGTTTTCCTCCCACGGAATCAGCCGTGATGTAAGGTGCGTTACGTTCATAATCCAGCGTTTCATTCCATTGTACGGAACCTGTTTTTATATTCTGATAGCTGGCGCTTCCCCATACATAACGGTTCGGCTTCAGCTTTTGGAAAGAGCCGGCTTCTACAGACAGTCCTTTATCTCCGTTACCAAGCTGCCGGCGATAAACCTTCTCCCTGTTTTTATGGTATCCGACGCTGAACTCTGAAAATGAAGAAGTACTATAACCCGACATAGATGCCGGGTTATGGTAAAAATTATTCTTAAAATTTCTTTCCGTATCGTACTGATTGCCGATGGTCTTAAAAAGACTGAGGCTGTCCTGAGCTTTCACACTGAATGAGAAGCCGATCAGCAGGAGACAGAAAGACGTTTTTGGATGTAGCATAATCTATTGGTGAGATATCTGTTCCTGTTTTTAGTGAACGATACCGTTTTTTAAACTTGGTTGGGAATCTTTTACAAAGTCATTCGAAGAATTGTTGGTATCCATATAAAGATTTTTACCGTTGCTCATCTGCCCGGTTACTTTACGTCTTACGGATTTTCCGAATCGGGTAGGATCTTTGTCGATAGTCCCTACGGAAGTCCAGCCTCCGTCGATGCTTGCCGAAGTAAGAGTATGGGCAAATTTGGTCGCAACACTGTTGTTCACTCCGTCAATGATCCAGGAATTCGGAAGGCTGTAGGCTTTTTTGGCAGTCACTGTTCCGGCACTGTTGATATAGGAATATTCATAAACATTTTTCTGCAGGAAGGAATCCTCAGACTCTCCGAAAGGGAAACGGGCGATCACATAACTCTCAAAACCACGGTCATGTAAAAAGAACATGTTGAAGTTCATCTGCGAATAAATAACTTTGGCATTCGGTACGGAAGGATTATCTACCTGTCCTAAAGCTGGATTGTTTGAAGGATATTCAAAATCTGCATTGTGAAGGTCAAAGGCTGTGCTGGTCTGAGCATTGTGATTGATGGCGTTGTCTGCAATAACGATAAAGTCTCCCGGCTGTACAGGATAATCGGTGCCGGAACCTGGAAGCACCATAACAGCTTTTACCGGGAATCCGGTGTTCGGTGTATATGGAGTAGGGTTTTTATCTTCTGTGGTCAGGAATTCAGATTGTCCGATGATGAGTTTGTCAGCATATAAAACCCCGTTGGTATTGTTGGTTAATTTAAAATAACGGCTTGAGTTATAGTTTTTACCGTCAGTAGTTTTCACTCCTGTAAAGAATACTTCTTCAAAAATAAAATCTTCATGAAATTTTTTAATAATCAAAGGAATATGAAGATTTGTAGCAGGCAGTGCAATATCAGTCTGAGCCATTGCCCCTACGGATACCTCTTCATTATCGGAGATCACAGCTCCGTTTACCGTAATTTTATAAGAACCATAAGGTAAAGGTAATGAGAAAGAATTTAGATTCGTAATCGTTTCTGTTTTTACTTGATGGGTATTAACTTCTATGATTTCAATATTTAAACTTTTGTAAGACGAAATATTTTCTCCTGAAAAAGATAATGTTAAAATTCCGCTCTGAGCGGCTGTTGTTCCGAAATCATCATCACTGGAGCATGACGTTACCGTAAATGTAGCGGTCATCATTGCTGCTAAACTTAGTAGTAAAACTCTTTTTTTCATGTTATTTATTGATATTATATTAAAAATTATAGTTCAGTTCCATCCCGAAATACGGTGTATTGGCTCCTTTCCTGTAGACCTTCACATTGTTGAACATATAAGGAGAGCTGTAATTGAAGAGCCTGTTTACAAATAATGAAGTCCGCAGGGCTTTGTAGATGCTTTTGGTTACTTTTACGTTTCCTGTGATGGTAAAGGTCATCAGTCTGTCGAGGTTATCAGAAACCGAAACACTTCTCACAAGCCACTGCTTATAGGTATCTGTCCGGTCCGCTTCTGTAAAAGGATGTTCGATGCCATCGATACCGTAATATGAGACAGGTTCGGCAATTCTTCTGTCGTTTCTTTTATGATCATATATATTTCCCTGTACAGAAGCGGAAACAATAAGGTCTAAACTTGGCAGATACGTATCGATCAACAGATTATAGTTGATATTGGAATTGTTGTATCCGTCATCATTTTTGTAAATTCCATAGTATGGGAATGGTCCCAAACCAACGGAAACGGTAGGCTTGAATACAATAGGAACCGAATTCCTGTACTGCGTTTTAAACCATGCCCCGGTAAGGGTAAACCTTGTATTGATGGCTTTGATCCTTGGAGAGGTATACCCGAATTCAATTCCCTGCTTCAAAGTCTGGCTTCCGTTTTCATCCAGGACATACTCTCCAAAGAGATTAACCACTTCGTAAGGAACATTGGTAAGGTCCGGCCCGTTGGTCCATTGCGAAAGGTCTACCTGTGATGCATCATACTGTTTATAGGAATGTGCAGCGGTATGCCTCATTTTACGGAAACCGTTGTTCATATCTTCCTTAAAGTAGGCCATAAACAATTCATGGTTTCTGTAGCTCAGATCCAGCCTGATTTCTTTTTTAATACTTTTTGCCGCTTCAAGGCCTTTATTTTCTCTTGACTGTACGTAGGTCATGAAATTCACATAGCGATACTGCGAATCATTATGGTAATAATTCAGCTGTGTGTAATCCCAGTATTCCTTATTGGGATAGAGCATCATCATCGTAGGACGCTTGTAGAACAAACCGTAGCCTAATGTGATATCCGTTTTTAAAGGATAATTATTGATGGTAAGATGCGGCAGGCTGTACTGGAAATTCAGTCTAGGTTCTGTGAAGACTTTTTTACTGATGGCAAAAGAAGGATCGATGCCCATGTTTTTAGAAAACCTCAATCCGGCATAGAGGGTAAATTTATGGCGGTCTATGGCATAGCTCATCTGATCTCCTGCAAATGCTGATAATAGACTGGAAGCCGGAATATCATTATAAGGTCTTGGCCTTTGAATCCCAACATTGGCTGAAGGAGGCGTTTTCATATCATAGATAAGACCTCTTCCGTTGTTCTTGGAATATCTCCAGTCGAGTCCGGCTTCATATTGATGGGTAATTCCGGCTGTTTTCCGGGTACCACTGGTCTGGAAGAAAGCCGTGATATCCAAAGGTTTTCCTTCTGTGGAAAATTCAGTGACGTATCTCAGGTCAGGAAAATAACCAACATTTTCACCCTGTTCTGTAGCCAGAGAGAATGACCTCGGCCCGGAAAGCTGAATCAGTTTTCTCTGTTCGATCTTTTCAAAACCCTGACGGATTGCAGTGTTCAGCGTTAATTTATTGAAAAAGGCATTCTTATCCAGCTGGTAGCTAAAGTTATTGGTAAGGCTGATCCTTTTATTATTGGATTCATATTTATCTGTGGAAGGATATCCGTTGTCCGGATCGTATTTCACATTGTCAATATTGGAAGAAAAATCAATATTGGCTCTCCATTCCAGGGGTCTTGCCCAAAGCGTAGATACTTTTTTGGAACGGATGGAGGCTGTAATACGCTGATAATTTTCAAAATCGTCCGTAGGATCGGATTTGGAATCAAGGAAATCCGCACTGGCACTCAGCTGCCATTGGTCTGTGATGTTGAAACCTTTTCCCACATAATACTGTTTGCTGAATCCGTCTGCCTTGAATCTGGCCTGAAGCGGAGAACGGGCTACCTTACGCTCAATCTTGATCAGTCCCGAAGTAAGGTCTCCATAAGCAGCAGAAGGAATTCCGCGGATAATTTCCACTTTTTCAATATCATTGGTGGAAATAGTTCTCATGTCTACTCCTGAAGTAGTAGTCTCCCGATATTCACCTGCCTTACCGAACTGCTGGGTATCTACCGTGACCTGCATATCGGCGTTGGAATTGATGATGTTATCATCAATCATGAACTGAACTCCCAGCGATGAGGTATTATATTGTTTTCCCGAGTAATCAGCAGTGTTTTCCCGAAGAGTGGCTCTGTTGGTAATATTCAGAGAAGGTGTTCTGGCCAGTCCTCCCGGAAGAAGCTCCATCAGATCACTGAAGCTTGATGGCTGGAGATGCTCCATTGCCTGTCTGTTGATGATGGATTTCGTCGTTAAACCTTTTCCTTCCTTTGAGAAGACCACTACTTCTTCCAGTTTATTGACCGGAAGCAGCTGAATGCTGATATTCTGTCCGGCAGTAGAGGTTACGCTGAGTTCTTTTTCCTGGTAATCGGAATGAATGATCCTGATGTGATGTTTACCACCTGAAACAGGCACAGAAACCGTTCCGTTTTTGTCTGTTTTTACGGAAATTCCGTCTATGGTAACAGAAGCTCCGTCCAGCTCCTTATTATTTTCATTGAAAACGGTAATGTTCAGTTGCTGTTTTTCAGTTTGAGCATAAACAAGGGGGCTGCCCAACATCAAAAAGAAAGCAAAAGGTAAAAATCTTCCCATTTTTATTTGTTCTAAATAAATAGGGTGCAAAAGTATAAAATATACCAATGCAAAGAAAGTTTATTTAGAATAAATCAAAATAATTGACAAAAGTCAGAAATTAAACCCGTAAAATTTTATATAATATCAGGCTTTGGTTATATAATATTCACCTCTCTTTCAAGTTCTATACCGAATTTTTCTTTTACAGCATCAATGATTTTACCTGAGAAATCAAAAATTTCTTTTCCCGAAGCATTGCCAGTAGCGTTGATGATCACCAGCGACTGAAGTTGGTGAGATGCAGCATTACCTATCTGTTTTCCTTTCCATCCGCATTGTTCAATCAGCCATCCGGCAGGTACCTTTACCTTATCGCCGTTCGGATAGCCCTGAATATTTTCAAATTTCTGTTTCAGCACTTCAAACTGCGAGAGGGGAATTGTAGGATTCTTGAAAAAACTTCCTGCATTACCTATTTCTTTCGGATCCGGAAGTTTGCTTTGTCTGATGGTGATAACCGCTTTGGAAATATCCTGAATCGTAGGATTCGTAATCCCTGAATTTTCAAGCTCGGATTTTATTGCTCCGTATTCCGTTTTCAGCTGATGATCTTTGGTGGTTAATTTAAAAGTAACTTCCAGAATGACATACTTTCCTTTTCCTTCCTGCTTGAAAATGGAATCTCTGTAGCCGAACCTGCACTCCTGAAGATCAAAATTTTTAAGCTCAAGACTTTCCAGATCCAGAACCTTACAGCTTACGAAAACGTCTTTAATCTCCGTTCCATAGGCTCCGATATTCTGCATAGGAGAAGTTCCTACATTTCCGGGGATAAGAGAAAGATTTTCCAGGCCCCCATAATTTTTTTCTAAGCAGTACATCACAAACTCATGCCAGTTTTCTCCGGCTTTAGCAGTAACCAGAACCTCATGATCATTAAGGATTTCTTCCGTGATACCCTGTAGATTGATTTTCACAGCCAGTCCTTCAAAATCCTTTGTCAGCAGGATATTGCTTCCGCCTCCTAAAAACAGAAGTTTCAGGTGATGTTCTTTAGAAAAGGTAATCGCTTCTCTGAGTTCTTCAATCTGGCTGATCTGGGTGAAATATTGTGCTTTGGCTTCAACGCCGAAAGTATTGTAAGGCTTTAAGGAAAAATGTTCTTGCATGTTTTTATCGGTATTCTTTAGGAAGAATGGTATTGAGCTGTTCTTTCAGTTGCTGAAACTGCCTGTAATGAACGGTATCCACATATGAATTCACATAAATATGGGATTTTTTCGGAGTACGGATCTGGAAGGTTTCATCAATTCCGTCTACAGGCTGCCGGCTGGGTGAACTTTTTATAAAATCGAGATCTTTGATCTGAATGGAAGCGGTAAGCTTTTTCCAGGTATCTCCGGAAATAGGAGCTCCCCATTCCTGATGGGTCTGGTTGGCGCTCATTCCTTTTTCTGCTTTCACAGAGTCTTTGGTCACCCGGACGATGTTGTAATGACCAAGATGACCGCCTACATGGGAAACACTGATGGCAACAATCTCATTAGAATGAGAACCGGATGTTTTCTTTTCAGGAAGCTTCCTGTCGCAGGAAAAAAATACCGGCAACAAAAGACATGAGAAGAATAGGTTCAGACTCGTATTTTTCATTACCGGTAAATATAAGATATTATTGGGATTATAACCCGAATTCTTTTCTGTATTGGGTTAGGGCGTCTTTCAGGATTTCCGCACTTCTCTTCAGATCTTCTTCTTTCAGTACGTAAGCAATTCTTACCTGTTTTTTTCCTAATTCAGGGTCACTGTAGAATCCTCCGGCAGGCGCTACCATGATGGTTTCTCCTTTATTGGAATATTTTTCAAGAAGCCACTGGGCAAATTTTTCAGTATCATCCACAGGCAGTTCAGCTACACAGTAGAACGCACCTCTTGGCTTAGGACAGATTACTCCTGGAATCGCATTCAGAAGATCTACAAGAATATTTCTTCTGTGGGTATATTCTTCCCTTACCGAACGGATGTAGGCACCGTCATTCTGGTGGGCGGCCGTAGCGGCAATCTGCCCCAGAAGGACCGGGCTTAATCTTGCCTGTGCAAAAAGCATCGCAGCATCATGGATTTTTTTAGAACGGGTAACCATGCATCCGATTCTTACGCCACACATAGAATAACGTTTGGATTCTGAATCGATTACGATGCAGTTTTCACTCAGTTCAGGGAAATCAAGGATTGAAATTTGTTGTTTTCCATCATAAACGTATTCTCTGTACACTTCGTCAGAAATCACTACGATGTCATATTTTAAAGCAATTTCCGCCAGTTTTTTCAGTTCCTCACGGGTATACAGATATCCTGTAGGGTTCCCCGGATTACAGATGACGATGGCTCTTGTTTTTTCGGTGATCTTTTTTTCAAATTCTTCGATCGGAGGAAGGGCAAAACCGGTATCTATGGTAGAAGGTACTGCCACTACATGTACATTGAATGTACTGGTGAATCCGTTATAATTGGCGTAGTACGGTTCAGGGATGATCACTTCATCACCGTCATCACATAACGTAGAAATAGCAAAATTAAGAGCCTCCGAACCACCGTTGGTTACAATAAAATTATCAGGCGTAAGATCTGCAAATCCTAAGCTTTGATAATAATCCGTAAGGGCTTTTCTGTATTCTAAATTACCTTCAGAAAGTGCATATTCCAATACTTTAAGATCAATGTTTTTTAAAGCATTTAAAGCTGTTTCCGGAGTTTCAATATCAGGCTGTCCGATATTTAGGTGATATACTTTAATTCCCTGTTGCTTTGCTTTTATAGCATAAGGAACGAGTTTTCTTACCGGCGATGGCGGCATATGCAGGGCTCTGTTTGAAATATTCGGCATTGTTCAAAAAATTTGTATGGCAAAAATAGTATTTAATTTCCCAATAATAAAATTAAGCGGTAGTTATGAGTGTTAACGGGGACTTTTTATCACTTCTCAGATCATTTTCAATAATATTATAAATCGATTCATGATCATTGTTATTACGAAATAAATAATTATATTTAAATTATTTTGCTCTTATGTTAATATTTTTCTTAAATTACAGTGCTAATATAAAATATGAAAATGAAAATCACCCAATCCTGAAATGTCTTTCTAAGACTGTTTTATTAAAAAGAACAGAACATTTCATGGGAAAGTCACCGAAAAAATAAGTTTTTTAATGTAAATAATGTCTGACGGCGGTATGTAATGTACTGCTGTTTTTTATGGGAAAAAGGCTCAACCCCAAAAATTAGTGCTGAGTGAAAAGTTGAATGAACAGGAAGAGAAGTATTTACCCTCAACCTTTGTGTTGTATTATGAAGCTATTTGATTCATATTAAAAATTTAATTAAGGCCTGTCACTTTTTATTAAATGAAATAATAACGGTCACTGCAATATTTTTTGCAGATACAAAGGCTCTGTTTGAAATACTGTTGATTCGATGAAGCTGTATATTTATCCATACGCTTCGATGAATCAAAGGGGTTGATTTTATCTTTGCTCCCTGAAAATAGGCATAATAAAAATCAATCTTTGTGTGGAAAAACACATCACTAGCACATTGTTTTATTATTAGAAAATCCTTAAAAATTGTGATTTAAATAAATATTTGAATGTTATGCAAAAATCAAATTTAGAAATTTAAACAAGCTCAAAGAAAATCAATATAAATTTTGTTACTTTTAAAGAATAAAAAACAAACTGAATATGCAGATTCCCGCTGACTCCGTAGAAGATTATATTTCAAAAATTCCTGAAGAAAGACAGGAAGTCTTCAAAAAACTATTTGATACTATTAATAACAATCTGCCGGAAGGATTTACAGAAAGTTTGAGTTACGGAATGGTAGGCTGGGCCGTTCCTCTGGAAACCTATCCTGCGGGATACCACTGTACCCCGGGATCACCTTTACCTTTTATGGGACTGGCTTCGCAGAAGAATTTTATAGCGTTTTATCATATGGGAATGTATGCGGAACCCGAACTTCTGGACTGGTTTGTGGCCGAATATCCGAAATATTCCAAAAGGAAGCTGGATATGGGAAAATCCTGTGTGCGATTCAAAAAAACAGATGACATCCCTTTTGAATTAATTGCGGAAGTCAGCAAAAAAATGACGGTGCAGGATTGGGTAGGCATTTATGAAGACCGTCTTAAAAAGAAATAAAATAAAAGTTCTGAAACAGCCTGTTTCAGAACTTTTGGTTTGTGTTTTTAGAAATCGATGTCCCAGATTCCGGCTTTCCGTTCCAGCTCTATGAGAAATAAAGCATTGTCTGCGAGAATCCGGAAATAATCCAGCCGGATGTCATTATAGGTTCTCTGGGCATTCAGCACCTCCAGGATGGAGCTTTCCCCTCTCCGGTAGCTGTAACTGATGCCGTCCAGGATACTTTTCGCATCAGACAGCATTCCGTTGTCAAACTGTTTCAGCTGTTTTTGTGTTGCCTGATATTGCTGATAAGCCTGCATGACTTCCGTGCGGATGATGTTTTCAGTCTGTCTGTATTCAGTTTCAGCCTGTAGACGGCCCATTTCAGCTATTTTTAAATCCGCATTCCTCCGGTTGGAAAACTTTAAAGGAATGCTGGCCCCCAGTTTTATAGCATTGGCAGCCGGAGAAGGAGCTATTTCATTGGTAGCAGCCGTATTGTGCTGGGCTCCAAGACTGATTCCTACATCAATTATCCGGTTGGCTTTTTCAAGGCGTACCCAGCTGGCGGCGGTCTCAATATTTTGTCGGGAAGCCAAAAGATCGGTTCTGCTGTTCAATGCATATTCAATAAGATCATCAATCCCGAATTCCCGGTTGAAAGCGTGGAGGTTTCCCTGTAATTCCTTTTCCGAAGCGCCACTGCCAATAAAAACAGTAAGGGCTGAAACTGCCTGTTGGCTGTTGCTTTCCGATGCATACATTTCATTGCGTAATGAGGCAGCCTCCAGTTTGCTCTGTTTTGAAGTAACCAGAGAAATATCTCCAAGCCTGTATCTGATGCTGTCTGACTGAGCCAGCTTCAGCATATGGAGATAAGAATCCCGCTGCACCTCAGCAAGAGCTTTGGCTTTTAAACCTTCCACATAGCCTATTGTAGCATCGGCTACCAGATTTCTTAAAAAATCCTGAACCTGAAGCCGGGTAAATTCAGCTTCGTTTTTTGCGGTTTCTATTCTGGCCTTCCTTTTCTGTCCGAGTTCCAGAGTCCAGCTGATGGAAGTTCCTATGGTATAGCCCATACTTTTGGAAATACCATTGTCGGAAACTTCCGTTTCAAGCTGTGGGTCAGGGAAAATCCCGGCACTAAGGATGGAGGCTTCTGCCATGCTGATGCTGTATTTCCGGGCTGTGTAATCCAGATTCTTTTCTTTGACTTCGTTCAGGAATTCTGTAAAACTCAGGGCTGCTTTTTCCTGGGCCTGCAGAAAAAAACCGGAGGAAAAAAAGAACAATATGATAAGAACGACTGTAGACTTCATCGGTTTATTTTTTTTGATTAAAATTCTATATAATCTGCTGATACCTTCTCGGATCATTATTTTTCAGCTTTATCATTCCCTGCAAACCGGTATTCAGCAAGATAATAGACCGCCGGCAGGATGAACAGGGTAAGCAGTGTGGAAAACATCAGTCCGTAAACAATGACCGTGGCTAAAGGTCTCTGAACATCAGAGCCTATCCCTGTTGCCAGAGAAGCTGGGAAAAGTCCGATAACAGCAACGGATGCAGTCATCAGTACGGGTCTGAACCGGTCTTCGGCACCCCTGATCACGGCAGTTTTCAGATCAGCACCCTGTTTTCTGAGGGTATTGATGTGCGAAACCATAATCACTCCGTTTTGTACTGCGACTCCGAAAAGAGCAATAAAGCCAACTGCGGAAGAGACATTTAAGGTCATACCCCGGACATTCAGAGCCAGCATTCCTCCGAATACAGCCAGCGGGATAATACTCATCAGGACCAAAGCCTGTCGGAAGCTTCCGAATGCTCCGTACAACAGAAGAAACATCATGGCTAATGCTAACGGAACGATGAAAGCAAGCCGGGAATAAGCCCTGTTTTTATTTTCAAACTGTCCGCCCCATTTGATCCGGTATTTCTGATGATCATAGCGAATGTCTTTTTCAATGGTGTTTTGTGCTTCTGTAAGGAATGATGAAAGGTCCCGGTTTCTTATGTTCAGCTTTACGGTGAGATGTCTTTTATTCATTTCACGTGTAATGGTACTTTCGCCGGTGCTTAATTTTACGTCAGCGATCTGCGAAAGAGGAATCCGGGCTCCCGAAGCAGAGGTCAGCATAAGGTTTCCGATCTTATCTGGCGTATTACGGCTGTCTTCGGTATAACGGCATGAAATATCATACACCTTATTCCCGATAAAAACCTGTGAAATGGCCTTTCCACCTAGTGCCGTCTCAATAAGATCTGCCACCTCCGAAACATTCAGCCCGTATTGGGCAACCTTATCGCGGTTGGCAATGATCTGAAGCTGAGGTAACGGCGGTTCCTGATCGATGGCAAGATCCGCAGCCCCCGGCGTTTTCTGCAGCACGGAAAGAACATCTTCTGCAATTTTCCTTGTGCCGCTGAAATCATCACCATATATTTTAACCACCAGCTCACTGTGAGCCCCGGAGATTTTATCCATGACTCCATCGATCATCGGTTGCGAAAACCCTACCGAAAATCCGGGCATATTTTTGTAGTCTTCCGATAATTCCCGGATCAGATCGGTTTTGGTTTTTCCTGACGGCCATTCTTTATAAGGTTTTATTCCGATAGAGACTTCAAAATGAGAAGCCGTCCATGGATCGGTACCATCATCGTTTCTTCCGGCCTGAACCATTACATAAGTGACTTCGGAGTGGCTCATCGTCCGTTCCCGTAATGAGTCACTCATCTCCTGAGCCTTTTTTAATGAAATTCCGGGCGGAAGCTGAACCTGCAGCCAGATGGATCCTTCATCAAGTTCCGGCAGGAAATCTTTTCCGATCATAAAAGACAGGAATCCGGCAGATAATAATACAGCTCCGGCAGGAAGAAGCATTTTCTTTGGAGCAGCCATGATTCCGGCTATTCTTTTTCCATACAGGGTGCTTATTTTTTCGAGCCATCGGTTATGGAATATTTTCTGAGGTTTTCTATAGATCACATACGCCAGTCCCGGAATTAATATCAGTGCGGCAGCCAGAGCTCCCAGCAATGCATAGCCGATCGTGAAAGCCATCGGGGTGAAGAGCTTTTTTTCCACGCGTTCAAAGGCAAACAGCGGAAGATAGGCGGTAATAATGATCACCGTTGAAAAAAAGATCGGTTTTGCAATCTCGGAAACTCTTTGAATCATACTTTTTTCTTCCAGTTCCTTTTCGGGATCGTCTTCTCTTTTCTTCAGGATCACTTCCAGCATTACGATTGATCCGTCTACAATAATTCCGAAATCGATGGCTCCTAAAGAAAGCAGATTAGCCGGAATATCTGTGAAATACATCAGGATGAAAGCAATAAGCAATGATAAGGGAATGGTAATCGCTACAAGCAATGCCCCTCTCCAGCTTCCTAAAAAGACGATCAGGATAATAATCACCAGAACGATACCTTCCGTCAAAGTATGGGAAACGGTGGTAAGTGTTGTGTTGACCAGATCAGTCCTGTCGAGATACGGATGAATTTTTACCTCAGCAGGAAGGAGGTTATCATTCAGTTCTTCGATAGCTTTGTGGACTTCTTGCAGAACATTGGAAGGATTTTGTCCTCTCAGAAGAAGTACAATTCCTCCCGTGCTTTCATTGTAATTGCGTTGCCTGTCTGTGTAGCCCAGAATTCCTTTCCGCTCAAGATTGCCATATTTTAAAGTCCCTATATCATTTAAAAATACAGGAACCCCTTTTTCTGTTTTGAGAACGATCCTGCCCAGATCATCAAGGTCTTTAATCAGGCCTATTCCTCTTATCACATAAGAAAGATCGCCCCGTGACAGCATGCTTCCTCCTGCATTGCTGTTGTTTCGGGTAATGGTTTCCGTAACATCAGATAATGAAACATTGTACTGCTCCAGTTTTTGCGGATCCAGTTCGATCTGAAACTGAGTGGTAATTCCACCGAAATTGGTAACATCTGCAATACCGGTTACCTGCTTAATTCGGGGAATGATTACAAAATTCTGAAGATCGGTAAGCTCTCTGAGGCTGTGATTTTTTCCTTCAACAATATAACGGTAAATTTCTCCTACAGGAGAGGTCAGAGGATCCAGCCCCGGCTGGGCTCCATAAGGAAGTCCGGTCTCAGAAAGCCTTTCCTGGATCCGTTGTCTGGCCCAGTAATCATCAACGCCGTCTTCAAAAATAATGGTAATAATGGAGAGACCGAACGTGCTTTTACTCCGCATAATATGCATGCCGGGAAGACCGTTGAGTGCTCTTTCCAGCGGAATGGTGATCTGCTGTTCCATCTCTTCGGCGGCCAGTCCCGGAACCTGGGTTACGACCTGCGAAGTTACATCAGCAATATCAGGATAGGCTTCCACGGAAAGTCTGGTCCACGAATAGTATCCGAAGATTCCCAATACTAAGAACAGCGCAAGTATAAGCCATCTTTTCTGTATAGAGAGTGTCATTAATGAGTGCATAGGAAAAGTTAGGTTTTGTAGTGAGGATAAAAGATGATTCGGAGGGTTTGAGACTGAGAAAAGAAATCAACGGTAGTTTAAATGTTTATTTCTCTTCCGATTTCTACGGTTTAATGTCCGGCATATAGATGCCTCCCTGGGTTATGATAATATCTCCGGGCCTGAGACCGGAACTGATCTGTACGGTCTTCTCAGAAGTTTCTCCCGGAACAACGGTACGTTTTGTAAATTCATTACGGCCTGTTCTGATCCATACATATTGACGGTCTCCCTGCTGCATCAATGCTCCGGCAGGAATAGCAATACTTTTTTTAGTCTCTGAGGAATAGGTGACGGCAGCGAACATTCCGGGTTTGAGTTTCCGGTCCGGGTTATCGCACTGTATCAGAACGCTGATGCTTCGTGTGGCTTCATCTACCAGCCCGTTGATATGATAAACCGTTCCGGTAATGGGCATATCCGGATAGGTATTCACTTTTACAGATACGGGATCTCCTGTATGAATGAACCGGATATCTTTTTCTTTTACGGCACCCGAAATCCATATTTTTGAAAGTTCAGCAATCACCACCAGCGGCTCGGAATCCTCTCTGAGGTATTGTCCGGTAACCGTTTTATTGGAAATAATTTCTCCGCTTATCGGAGCTTTTATAATGAGTGTACTTCCGGATCCTTTGCTGTTATAGGCATTCAAGGCTGAAGAAATGCTGGCCAGTGATGCCTTTTTATTTTTATATTCCGTTTCTGCTTCATCTAGTTCTTTTTGAATGCCTACCCCGTGCCTCACAAGATCCTGCTGGCGGCGGTAATTTTTTTCTGCCAGCTTTACTTCATTTAATGCATCAGCATGATCTTTCTGTACGGAAGAATACCCTGGAGAGAGTATTTCAAAGACCGGAGCTCCCGCATGCACTCTTTGACCGATACTGACAAAAGACCTGATGACTCTGCCTGAAAAAGGGCTTGCGATTTCTGCATAATTGGTAGGAATGGTTTCTATGGCTCCCGCTGAGGTAATGCTAATACTATAATCCTGTTCTGTCACGCTTTCGGTAACTATTTTTTTTAATACAGGATTGTTTTCAGGAATACTGAAATGCTTTCCCTGTATAAGTATGTCGTCTTTTTCCGGAATTTTCGGCTCCTTTTCACGACATGAAAAAAATAGGATAAACACAGAAAAGCAGATGATAAGCTGTATCCGGAATTGACGGTCGTTTGTCAGGTGATGTTGTAAGGATATCATTTTCAATAAGATTTAAATTAAAGATCATTTTCGGTTCCAATCAGTTCCCAGCTTACCTTTGTTACTTTATCCTCCAGCGTAAGCCTGCTGACGGTTTTTTCTATAAAGCTGTCCTGAGGTGAGGATGAATAGACTTCGGCAGAAATGATGATGCTTTCCGGAGTGGCAGTATCATCACTGGTTAATGATTTTAGCAGGACCAGGTCTGTGGAGGTAAAAGACTGCATAAGAAGGACTCTTGCATGGTTTTCTATTTCGGTCCGGCACTGTATGGTGATCAGATATTCGGAGGTGCTGGCTCGTATAGTTTTGGTATTCAGTATTTTCCCCAGGGGGCGCAGAAGAATATGGGTTAAAATGATACAGCCTGCCGTTACTGTGGCTTCCGGGAAATACCCCAAAGCAGCCAGAGATCCTACTGATGCCGAACACCAGATCGTTGCTGCGGTATTTAATCCTCTCACGGTAAGACCGTCTTTCATGATGACACCCCCGCCTAAAAAACCGATACCGCTTACAATATAAGAGGCAATTCTTCCTGTAGCGTCGCCGCCAATTCTGATGGATAATAATACGAATGCCGCAGATCCCAGACATACCAGGGTATTGGTGCGCAGGCCGGCACTTTTCTGATGCCACTGTCTTTCAAAGCCAATGGATGCTCCCAGAAGCAGGGCGGTAAAAAGACGGGTAGTAAATTCTAATGTGTTCATAACTTTTCCTTTTTTTTGCAAAGCCTTTCCGGCTGTACGGGAAAAGGGGCACAGCTAAAGCTTTAAGATGAATAATTGATGGTAGGGATCAGCGTCCATATACTTTATTTTACTGTGCAAAAGTAAAAATGAAGTCCGGGGAAAGCTGTTAGAAAAGCTTTAGAATGCTGTTAGAATTCTATTAGAATGTAGTGTTAGAAGTTTGAGTAGGCCATATTACCTGAAATAAAACAGTATTGTTTGCTGAAGACACAAAGATGTCCGCATGATGAAGCCTGACAATTTTTTCGGTAAGATATAAACCTATGCCATATCCTTTCTGATCAGATCCGTTTCCGGCTCTGTAAAAAGGCTGAAACAGATGCTGAAGATCTTCTCCGGAAATCGTATTTGCTTTATTGGAAAAGCTGACTGCCGGTTTTCCGGAAACTGCTGTAATATGAATAAGACAGGTGTGATCCGGAGAATATTTGCAGGCATTTTCTATAAGATTACTGAAGGCAATCAGCAGCAGATATGAATTTCCGTTACAGATGAGCAGCTCTTCCTCAATTTCAGGATTGATCGTGAACTGCACATGATAAGAAGGATTTTCTTTTAAAATTTTAGTATAGGAGTCCAGAAGAATTTCATCTATACGGACTGGAGTAAAGCTTATTTCATCAGGATCATAGCTGGCTTTGGCAAGGTTCATCAGGCTGGCTGAAAGTTTACTCATATCCACAACATCTTCTAAAGTTTGCCTGATCACGACCTGATAATGATCGGAATGATATTCTTTGGCAAGGGCTAATTCCAGTTCCGCCCTCATCGTAGCCAGAGGGGTATTAAGCTCATGTGAAATATGGGCAACAAAATTTTTCTGCGCGCTGAAAGAATGGTCAAGTCTTTCCAGCATTTGATTGAAATTGTCGGACAGTTCATAGAATTCGTCCTTTTTTTCAGGGTAATCCAGCCGGAGGTTAAGCTTTCCTGCTGTAATCTTTTTGATTTGCTGAACCATTTCCACAACAGGATGAAGAGCTTTTTCAGACAGGAAAAGCCCGGCTATAAATACCAGCAGTAAGATGGTAACAAATGAAATGATACTGATGGTAAGCAGATGTCTTACCGAATCATAACCGTACTGATCATAGGCTGCGGCAGTGATGGCATACTGTCTGCCTTTATGGGAATAGACGATTCCGGTTACCTGAAGATCATTCAGGAAAAAGAAAACTTCTCTGTTTTTGAAGATCCCGGAAAGCATAGCCTTGTCTTCTTTCACATAATCCACTTTTGAATCGTCATGATAGATCAGATGAAAGCCAGAATCATAGATGGCTACCTGCACCTCACTCAAAGTCTGGGTATTGGTCTTATAGAGCTGATGCATTTCTTTTTCACTCAGATCTCCCTGGAAAAAGAGATTGGCTTTAGCCAGCGCTTCACTTTTAAGTTCGGTATAAAAAGATTTTTCCCGGGCTTCCTTAGAAGAATAATAGACTGCAACTGCATAAAAACTGATCAGCAGAGCGGTAACTAACGTAAATAATAAAGTGAGCCTGGTTCTGACTTTCATGATAATTTTTTATTGATCGGAAGAAGTGTCGTATCCCTTTTTAAGGATGAATCCCATTCCGGCTTTGGTATGAATCAGTTTATGGTCAAATTCCTTATCTACTTTTTTCCGGATATAATTGATGTACACGTCAATGAAGTTGGTTCCCGTATCAAAGTGGGTGTCCCAGACATTTTCTGCAATTTCATGGCGGGAAAGCACTCTTTCCGGGTTTTCAAGGAGAAATTTCATCAGGTTGAATTCTTTTGGGGTCAGCTTAACCGGGGTTCCGGCACGGGTTACTGTTTTCAGCTTCAAATCCATTTCAATATCTTCATATCTGAGTACAGAAGCACGATGAGGACGAGAGGCTGAATACCTTTTGAGAAGCACTTTTACCCTGGCAGCCAATTCACGCATTTCAAAAGGTTTGGTCAGGTAATCATCGGCTCCGGAATCAAAACCGTCCAGTTTATCATCCGTTGTACCCAGCGCGGTAAGCATGATGACCGGAATTTCCGGTTTTAATGCTTTAATTTCTCTACAGAAATCGAGTCCGTTTTTGGAAGGAAGGATAATATCGGTAATGATAAGATCAAAATGCAGCAGCCCGGCCAGTTGTAAAGCTTTTTCACCATCGGAAACAATATTCACTTCCAGATCATTTTCCATCAGGCCCCTTGCAATAAGCTGCGAGAGTCTTCTGTCATCTTCAACTAATAAAATATCAGGCATAAAAGAACTGTTTTTACACTGCTCCTGCAAAGGTAGTTAAGTATTTTTATATACCTGTAAAGAATCTAATTTGTAAATTTGACCCTGTCAATATGAAAGAAATAATGTTCAGATCAGAAAAATATCCGTTTAAGAAACCAGGAAAAACGACTCTGATAGGGATATGGGGAATTCTTGTGCTATTCCTGCAATCCTGTACTTCCCATCCAGGTAATATACAATTGAAAAACGGAGATTTACTGTTTGTGATGGCTAAAGAAACGGGGCTTTCAGGAGCGATCAATAGTGTTACCCAAAAGGAAAAAGAAGCTTCCTTTGATCATATTGGAATTGCGGAAAAAGAAAACGGACACTGGTATGTTCTGCATGCAGCACCAAAAGGCGGTTCCCAAAAGCAGAAACTGAAATATTTTATGAAAGATCAGTCTGATGACAGCCAGCGGATTATTGTGTACCGCCTCAAACCTGAATACCAGAATACAGTTCCTTCAGCCCTTAAAAAAGCATCCTCAATGTTGGGGAAACCTTATAATTTCAATTATATCCTGAATGAAAATGCTTATTACTGTTCAGATTTTATTGAAAGAGCGTTTCGGGATCAACATATCTTTAAGCTTGAGCCTATGACGTTCAAAGATCCGACGACAGGCCATATCAATGAATTCTGGGCAGAGTTTTATCAAAAGAAAAACCTGAAAGTCCCGGAAGGAGAACCCGGATGCAATCCGAACGGGCTGGCTGCCTCTGAAAAATTAATAAGGATAGGGGAATTGTAGAATATATTTAAGAATCTGCGTTATCAGCAAGATAATAAAATCACACCAGATCTGTGAAATCCGGGTGACCTGCGGGAATTCTTTCTATAATCTCAGACCTGAATAAATTTTTTCCTCTGATGCGGATCAGGAAGATAACATTTCTGATTGGCCAGCTTCATGCGGTTTCTTGAAACTACATCATACATCCTGTCATTTAAAAAATGCGGGATGATCTTTCCGATCGCAGATAATTTGTAAATACCTCCCAGTATGCCGGCGATCTTTAATACAGCCCGGGATTTGATAAGATAATACTGGCCGGGCTTCCATAGATATAAGGTATTGAAGACTTTTGTCTCCAAACCTCTTTCTGATAAAAATTTCTGTCCGAATTCAGACTGCAGGGATGCAAACATGAACTGATCTTTCCGGTCTCTTTCCAGAATCCATTGAACCCAGAAATTACAGACTCCGCAATCTCCGTCAAAAAACACAATATATTTATTTTCCCAGTTTTCCTGCATGATTTTTAAAATAATGTTTTACGTTCTGTATCCTCCTTCACCTTTTTAAGGTATTCAACTAATTGTCTGCGCTGTTCATCTGTCAGTTTGGCATCCTGATGCCCTATATAATAAGATTCAAGGGGCATTTCCTTTTTCTCAACCATTTCTATGCATTCTTCCAGCTTATGAATCTGTTGCTTGGTTTCGTATACAGCAAAGGTAGAAAAATTAAGATGTTTCCGGCCTTCATCGATATGATTTTTAACAAACCATGACGTCGGTGAAATGTTGGCATACCATGGATACTTTGTTTCATTGGAATGACAGTCATAGCATGAAGTAGTAATAATCCCGGCAACAGGCTCAGGAGTATTTTTAATTTTTAAAAAATCCATCCCGGGAGTAGGAGGGGGATTCGTTTTGTCGATCGGGAAAAACTGGATCATGACAAATACTACAAGAAGGATAATGAGGACTTTTTTCATATCGGTTTCATGCTTTGTTGATGATAAAAATAATCAAATTTTTATGAAAAACAGCTTTCTGGCATCATGAAATATGCTTATTTTTTGTTTGAATGATTCTAAATAGGGGTATTCAATGATGATTTTTGAACAGATGTTTTTGAAAATTGACTAACTTAATTGCATGAATTAGTGTTTCGGCGGGAAGAGGTGAAAAAGAATTGTTATAGTTTTTAACTATGATTTAAATTAAAATTAATAGATTGTATTAATGAAATAGACGTTGTAAGTTTGTCATGTTCTTACAACAGAGAATGATTTAAAACGGTATTAATCAACATAAAAAATTTAAACAACAATGGAAAAAGATTTGAATGACATCAGTAAGTGCCCGTTTCATAACGGAACCATGAAGCAAAGTGTAGCCGGTGGCGGAACAAAAAACCAGGATTGGTGGCCCGATCAGCTGAGGGTTGATCTTCTCAGACAGCATTCATCCCTGTCTAACCCTATGGAAAAAGATTTTGATTATGCAGAAGCATTTAAAAATCTGGATCTCGAAGCAGTAAAAAGAGATCTTCATGCTTTAATGACTGATTCTCAGGATTGGTGGCCGGCCGATTTCGGACATTACGGCCCTTTGTTTATCCGTATGGCATGGCACAGTGCAGGAACCTATCGTGTGGGAGACGGCAGAGGAGGAGCCGGTGCCGGACAGCAGCGTTTCGCTCCTTTAAACAGCTGGCCGGATAATGTAAGCTTAGATAAGGCCAGAAGATTATTATGGCCGATTAAACAGAAATACGGAAAAAATATTTCTTGGGCGGATCTTCTGATTCTTACCGGAAATGTTGCCCTTGAATCTATGGGCTTCAAAACATTTGGATTTGCCGGAGGCCGTGAAGATGTATGGGAACCGGATGCTGATGTATACTGGGGCTCAGAAAAAACATGGCTGGGAGGAGATCTCCGCTATGCCCACGGATCAGAAGGCGTTGTAGAGCATCATGGGGTTCTTCCGACGGATGATGATGCCGATGGTGATCTTCATTCCCGTAATCTTGAAAAACCTCTTGCAGCTGTACAGATGGGGCTTATCTATGTAAACCCTGAAGGACCGGACGGAAATCCTGATCCTATTGCTGCTGCTAAAGATATCCGTGATACTTTCGGACGTATGGCCATGGATGACGAAGAAACGGTTGCCCTGATTGCCGGAGGACATACCTTCGGAAAAACACATGGAGCCGGTCCTGCCGACCATGTAGGCAAAGAACCGGAAGCTGCGGGAATCGAGCTTCAGGGATTAGGGTGGAGCAGTACCTACAAATCAGGAAGTGGTACAGATGCTATTTCCAGTGGACTGGAAGTTACCTGGACTGAAACACCGACCCAATGGAGTAATTATTTCTTTAAAAACCTGTTTGAAAATGAATGGGAGCTTACCAAAAGCCCGGCCGGTGCCCATCAGTGGATTGCCAAAGACGGAGCCGAAATTATTCCGGATGCCTTCGATTCTTCCAAAAAACACAGACCAACCATGCTTACAACGGATCTTTCCCTAAGATTGGATCCGGTATATGAAAAAATATCAAGACATTTTTATGAAAATCCCGATGCTTTTGCTGATGCTTTTGCCAGAGCATGGTTTAAGCTTACACACAGGGATATGGGGCCAAGATCAAGGTATCTGGGACCGGATGTACCCCAGGAAGAGCTGATCTGGCAGGATCCTCTGCCGGAAGTAGATCATGAATTGGTGAATGAGTCAGATACTGAAGCTTTAAAAGATAAAATTGTAAATTCCGGACTGAGTGTTTCGGATCTGGTATCTGTAGCGTGGGCTTCTGCTTCTACCTTCAGAGGTAGTGATAAGAGAGGAGGTGCCAATGGAGCCAGAATCAGGTTAGAACCTCAGAGAAGCTGGGAAGTGAATAATCCTGCCCGCTTACAAAACGTATTGGGAGTATTGGAAGGAATTCAGAAAGAATTCAATGATGCTCAAGGCGGAGGGAAAAAAATATCACTGGCAGACCTGATTGTTCTGGCCGGAAGTGCAGCCGTAGAAAAAGCGGTGAAGGCAGCAGGATATGATTTTAAAGTACCTTTTGCAGCAGGAAGAACAGATGCTTCCCAGGAACAGACGGATGTAGAATCTATGGGATATCTTGAACCTGCCGCAGACGGATTCCGTAATTACCTGAAGAAAAAATTCACGGTATCTACAGAATCCTTATTGATTGATAAGGCACAGCTGTTAACGCTTACTGCTCCGGAACTTACCGTACTGATGGGTGGAATGCGCGCATTGGATACGAATTTTGACGGTTCAAAACATGGGGTGTTTACCACGCGTCCGGGAGTGCTGACCAATGATTTCTTTGTCAATCTTCTGGATATGGGAACGCAGTGGAAAGCAATGTCAGATGATAAAGAAGTATATATAGGAACAGACCGTTCAACAGGGCAGCCGAAATGGACGGCAACCCGTGCGGATCTGGTTTTCGGTTCCAACTCTGAACTCAGAGCTGTGGCTGAGGTGTATGCAAGTACCGATGCCCACGAAAAATTTGTGAAGGATTTCATTACCGCATGGACTAAAATAATGAATCTGGACAGATTTGATCTGAAATAAGGATCAATAAAATAACAGAAATCCCCTTGGCTTATGGCTCAGGGGATTTTTTATACTATATGTTTCGGTTTAACGGAATTACAAGTGATGATTTCAACGCATTAATTCTTAATATTTTTTGATCTGTACAGAAGAAACACTTTTCATACCTTTTACCCTCTTACCCGTTTTTTTCAGCAGTCCTGTTTGGGCATCCCTCTTAAATACAAAAGCATCTCCGGTTCCTGCATTGGTTACGATAAGGAATTTTCCGGTTTCGTCAAGGGCAAAGACCCGCGGATGTTTTCCTTTTGTGGGCTGATAGCCTACGGTTTTTAAAGTTCCGTCATGCTGAATTGAAAATATGGCAATATTGTTTTCACTTCCACGGTTTGAGGCGTATAAATACAATCCGTCAGGGGAAATGTGGATATCGGAGCTTTCAGGTTCTTCCTTAAAAGTTTCAGGATGGGTAAATATTCTCTGAACCGGCGTCAGAGTTCCGTTTTCATAATGATATACACTTACGGCACCTCCCATTTCTTCAATACAATAAGCAAACTTTCCGTTGGGATGAAATGTAAAATGCCTCGGACCGCTTCCCGGAACAGTTGATATGAAAGGTGGTACTGTAGGAGTTAAGGGTTCACTCTTTTCGCTTTCAAACTTATAACTTCTGATCTTATCGGCACCCAGATCCGGCATAAAAACATATTTGAAATCCGGCGAAAATACAGTAGAATGAATATGCGCCCGATCCTGCCGGTCAGGATGAACACTGCCCTCCGGAAACTGAAAATTCTGAACAGCCGGCTGTATCGTTCCGTTTTCCGAAACCGGATACACAGAAGCACTGCCTTCCGTATAATTTCCGTTAATCAGCCATTTTCCGTTTTGATGTGCCATTAAATATACCGGATTTTCACCGCCGCTTTTCTGGCTGTTGATAAAAGTAAGGGTTTCATCTTTGGGGCTGAACGCAAAGCTGCTTACACTGCCTGCATTTTTGGTCTTGCTTTCCGTACAGGCAAAAAGATATTTGCCGTTGGAAGATAAGGTAAGAAAAGATGGATTCAGAATACCTTTAACGGAACTTACTTTTGAGAGTTTTCCTTTGATCGTGTCTAATTTGTATACAAAAATTCCTTCTGTGTCTTTGTCCCGGTTAAACGAGCCGAAAAATACATATGTATTCTGTGAATATAATTGTATACAAGATAAAACTACAACGAATAGACTAGCTGCTTTTTTCAATGTTTTAAGATGGTTTTCAGGATATTTTAGGCAGTATTGCCACAGATACAAAGCTACATAATTATAAGCTAAGTTGAATGAAGCTGGATCCGAAAAAAACAGAAAAAATTTCTATTACTGAAGAATCTCCTGGATCAAGGGAAGGTTGAGGGATTAACCAAAAAAATGAGGTTGATTTCAACAAAAAAGCGGTACCCTTTACTCTTCTGGGTTGCGTTCTGCAAGCTTTTGTTTCCATTAATGAAAATCTAATGATGACATCAATACTCTTTATTTAATTGCTGTTTTTTTTGATGACGCAAAGATTATGAATTATACTGTTGATTTTAAAGAAGGCAAAGAATGGAATAAACTCCGTTGATTCGATGAAGCACTTGCATAATAAAATCTGCAGAATCAGCCTGATCTGCGAGAGATAAATATTATAAACATCTGTGAGATCAACTTTATATGAGTTTTTGTATTTGTTTCCAATTTTTGATACTGTTCCAATTTATTCAATTTAGAGGAATCAATAAAAATTTCATGTAGGGATCTGACCTGAGAATAAAAAAACAAAAACAGCTCCTGATATCAGAAGCTGTTTTCTCTTAAACTGTAGACCCACAGGGATTCGAACCCCAGATGACTGAACCAAAATCAGTAGTGTTACCGCTACACCATGGGTCTCTGTTTTTTAGTGGCGCGAAATTATAAAAATTATTTTATTTAAAAAAATATTTTCACAAAATTAAATGAACGTTTAGATGTGTTTTTAGTGTAATAGGATGATTATTAACGCAATAAACAGGTTGAAAAATATGGGCTAAATAAAGCTGCCTTGGCCGTTTTTTATAGTTGCTAAAGAATAAAACCTTATCTTTGCAAAAAATTGGGCTCCAAAAGTTGGAGAAACCCATTAATAATTTAATTTATTAAACATTTTTATGTCGAATATTGTCGCAATCGTTGGGCGTCCCAACGTAGGAAAATCCACGCTGTTTAACCGTTTATTGGAAAGAAGAGAAGCCATCGTAGATTCTACGGCTGGGGTCACCAGAGACCGTCATTACGGTAAATCCGACTGGAACGGAGTAGATTTTACCGTTATTGATACCGGCGGATACGATGTAGGAACGGATGATATTTTTGAAGAGGAGATCCGTAAACAGGTACAGCTGGCGGTAGACGAAGCTACTTCAATCATTTTTATGATGAATGTAGAAGAGGGTCTTACCGACACAGACCATGAGATCTACCGACTTTTGAGAAGATCAAATAAACCGATCTACATTGTGATCAACAAAGTGGATTCTGCAAAAGAAGAACTGCCGGCTACAGAATTTTATCAGTTGGGAATTGATAAATATTACACCCTTTCTTCAGCTACAGGGTCCGGAACCGGAGACCTTCTGGATGATATCGTAAGAGATTTCCCGACCACAGATTACAAAGACCCTTTTGAAGGACTTCCAAAGATCACGATCGCCGGACGTCCTAATGTAGGTAAATCTACCTTAACAAACGCCCTTCTTGATGTAGAAAGAAATATCGTAACCGATATCGCAGGAACAACAAGAGACAGTATCCAGACGCTTTACAATAAATTCGGACATGAGTTCGTATTGGTAGATACAGCCGGAATGAGAAGAAAATCCAAGGTAAACGAAGATCTTGAATTTTATTCCGTGATGAGGTCTATCCGTTCTATTGAATATTCTGATGTCGTGATTATCATGGTGGATGCTACCCAGGGATGGGAATCTCAGGACATGAACATCTTCGGGCTTGCTCAGAAAAACAGAAAAGGGATTGTAATCCTTGTCAATAAATGGGATCTTATCGAAGACAAGCAAACCAACACGATGCGTGATTTCGAAAAAGTGATCAAAGACAAAATTGGTCAGTTTCATGACGTGCCGATTCTGTTCGTTTCCGCTTTAACGAAGCAGAGAATTTTAAAGGCAGTGGAAGTGGCTATGGAAGTATATGAAGACCGTAAGAAAAAGATCAAAACTTCAAAACTGAATGAAGTGATGCTTCCTATTTTCGAGCAGACTCCGCCTCCTGCCAATAAAGGAAAATATATCAAAATCAAATACTGTGTACAGCTGCCGACGCCTTCACCTCAGTTTGTATTCTTCTGCAACCTGCCGCAGTATGTAAAAGAACCTTATAAAAGATTTACTGAAAACCAGCTTAGAAAAGAATTCGGATTTACCGGAGTTCCGATTGAAGTATATTTCAGACAAAAATAAAATCCGGTTTGAAAGTGAGGTAATAGAAAGGTTATCTCATTTTCAAACCTTTAAATTTTCTCATTAAAAAGCTATGACAGTAGAACTTTCAAAACAATTCTCCCTGGTCAACTCCTGGATCAACGAACTCAGAAATGTTGATATACAGCATGACCGGATGAGATTCCGCAGAAATATGGAGCGTATCGGTGAAATTGCTGCTTTTGAAATCAGTAAAGGCCTTGAACAGAAAGAAATAGAAATTCAGACTCCCTTAGATACTATAAAAGTTCAGGAAATAGCCGTTCAGCCGGTGATTACCACCATTCTGAGAGCCGGAGTTCCTTTATTTGAAGGAATCCTCAATTACCTGGACAGAGCAGACTGTGGTTTTGTAGCGGCCTACAGAAAGCACGATGCCAACGACTATTTCTCCATTAAACAGGATTACCTTACCTGCCCGAATATTGACGGAAGACCACTCATTGTTGCTGATCCGATGCTGGCAACAGGAGCTTCTCTTATTGAAGCCATCAAAGATCTTTTAACCAACGGAACGCCGACTCAGCTGCATATCGTAGCAGCCATTGCTTCCAGACAAGGAGTAGAAACCATTGAAAAAGCATATCCTGATGCTAAAATATGGGTAGGGGCTATCGATGAGAACCTGACATCCAAAGGATATATCACTCCGGGCCTCGGTGATGCCGGAGATTTAAGCTACGGAGAAAAACTTCAGCGATAATTTTTAAGAAAGATTCCGGAAATCTTTCATTATATCTAATAAATTGGGCCTTACTTTTCCAAAGGATGCTTTGTATCCGGAAGTAGGGCCAATAAACCTATCTGTTATTTTCAATCATACGTCTACCGCCATAACCAGAATGCTCACCTTGTTATCACCCGCATTCATCAGTTCCCAGGCAATTGAAGAAACCGTGTTTCCCGTGGTGAAGACATCATCAATCAGAAGAATATGCTTTCCGGTTACCTTCCGGGTCAGAGAAAATGCAGAAACCGTTTCCAGGCGGTGTTTTTTATCTTTCAGCGCCTGTGCTTTTGAATAATGGTTTCTCTTCACCAGGCTGAAATCAGCGGGAATTCCGTAAAATCCGGAAAGAGTTTCAGTATATACATGAAGCTGGTTATACCCTCTTTCCCGGAGCTTTTTAGGATGGAGCGGGACAGGAACCAGAAGATCCGGTTTACTTTCTTTAAAAACCAGTCGTTCCATAGTCCATGACGCTATAATTTTACCGATGTTTTCCCTGTTTTTATACTTTAACTCATGAATAACTTTCCTGCTGAGCCCTTCTTTTTCAAACTGCATAAGACCATAGGTATTCTCAACCGGAAACAGAAGCCTGCATTTTTCTTTAATGCCGTTTTCTTCTTCAAAACCGAAATGGGTAAAACTGATTTGTGAGAAACAGCTGCCGCATACCAGAAGACCGGCATCAATGATCCGGTTGCAGCCGATACAGCGGTCAGGAAAAAATAAATCTAATATCATAGGTGTTTTTTTAAGTCTGTTCATTAAAGCTTCATTCAACCGTTTTCCGAATCCTCTCGATGGCATTCTTCATATTCCGGTTAAAATGCTCCTTTTCAAGGCGTATAGGAGGGGCTTTACGGACTTCACAGTCTGCAATGCTGCAGGACTCACAGGTGACGCCCACGTTGACTGTTTTCAGTGATGGAGATTTGATGAAGCTGATCTTTTTGATTGTCTGTGAATTCAGTAAAATACCAAGGCAGTAACTTCGGTTGCTGCCGTCAGAGAATGGGTTTTTCTGAGAAGTGGATATCACCAGATAGCTTACTCCCTGATCTTTATAATGCGAAATCTGGGCATCGGTAAGCATTTCATTGTCCTTTAAAAGATGCAGGTTTTTTACGGCGATCCATCTCCGGCAGTAATGTTCATTGGTGGCATTGGCGTGTGGAGCCTGCTGGTGGTTGAGGTGAAGCTCTTTAAGAATCTGGATCTTGTCCGAATCCTTTTTCTTAACCAGGCATAAATAAAAAAGATCTTTGATGCCCAGTTCTGATGAAAGAACATTCGTCAGCCTGTAATAGAATGTTTCCGGGGAATCGGTGAAATCCCGGATCAGTTTTTCAAAACTTCCAGGATTCCATTCATGTTGAAGGAAAAAATCAGAAGTCCGGTCAATCACCCTTTTTTTAGAAATCAATAAAGCACCGGCAAAATAGGACGCATAAAAATTGTTGAGGATTTCCTCAAAACTGCCGAAGTCCAGCCATGAATACGTATTGGGACGGATCTTTAATTCCAGCACATTAAAACCGATTTCCTTAGCCAGAATAAACGTTCTCTGATCCTTTTCAAGCTTCTGATTCAGAAGCAGAAGTTTTTTCTCAGGAATAAAAAGTGACCGGAGATTTCCCAGCGCTCCGAACTGTTCAAAATCTTCTGACCGGATGCTGTAATGAAACTTTTCCGTAAGAATATTCTCCAGCACAGAAGCTCTGAGATCCTTACTGATATCCAGATCGTTTTCCTGAGCAAATTCAACGGTCTTATCTTCAATTTCAGGAAAATAATTATCATAAAGCTCCTGGAAAGACCGGAGCACGGCAAAATAAAACCTTTCCTTTCCCAGATTATAATTCTGGGAAATCTCGATCAGGGCATTAATAAAGGCAGTAACCTTTTTCGGAGCATCGCTGATGATGCTGATCAGGTTGTTTTTGCTGATTCCAAAAAGCTCCAAAGGAATTTCCTTGAAAAAATCAGACTGGAGAATTTCATTAAAAGGAGCCAGGCTTTTATCCAGCTTTGTGGAAACCAGATCATCAAAAGTGCATTCAAGAGACTCTGAAAGCTGAATGATCTTGTCATGCTTCGGATATTTTTTTCCGTTTTCAATCTCGTTGAGGTAAGACTTAGACAGTCCGGTTTTCACTGCAAGATCCTGAAGAGACCAGTTTTTCTTTTGTCTCAGCTGCTTCAGCTTCAGTCCGAAAACGGTTTTGATATAATCACTTTCTGAATTCATAATCAAATATAAATAATGATTGCGATTATTCGCATAATAATTTTTAAAAATAATTAGCGAACGTTCGCTGTTTGTGAAAATTTTTATTTATGTTTGTATCATTGAAACACAAAATCAGCATATTATGGAAACCAAAGTGCAGTTTGAAATAAAGGCAGATAAGGCGTTTGAAGGCGTTTTTACTCCGGAACTTAAAGATTTTCTGGCCGCTCTTCATCAGAACTTTAACGGAAGAAGGCTGGAACTTTTAGAAGCAAGAAAAAAAATGCAGCTTAAATTCGATGAAGGAAAGCTGCCTGAATTTTTACCTGAAACAGAAGAAGTACGAAAAGGAAACTGGACGTGTGCCTCCCTTCCGGAAGATCTTCTCAACAGGAAAGTGGAAATTACAGGACCTGTAGACCGGAAAATGATCATCAATGCTTTGAACTCCGGTGCGAAGGCTTTTATGGCTGACTTTGAAGACAGCAGCTCGCCAACCTGGGACAATTGTATTCAGGGCCAGATCAACCTGGCAGATGCGATAAGGCGAAAGATTGATTTTACCGCTGAAAACGGAAAAACCTATAAGCTTAATGAAAAAACAGCAGTGCTGATCGTGCGTCCGAGAGGGCTGCATCTTCCTGAAAAACATATTGAGATCAACGGGGAGGAGGCTTCAGGTTCATTAACTGATTTTGGAATTTACTTTTTTAACAATGCACAACAGCTTCTGAACAATGGAAGCGGACCTTATTTTTACCTGCCGAAATTAGAACACTATAAAGAAGCCGGCTGGTGGAATGATGTTTTTGTTTTTGCACAGAACTATCTGGGAATTGCCCAGGGAACCATTAAGGCTACGGTTTTAATCGAAACCATTACCGCATCATTTCAGATTGATGAGATCCTTCATGAATTAAAAGATCACAGCTCAGGGCTGAACTGCGGAAGATGGGATTATATTTTCTCCTACATCAAAAAATTCAGAAACCTTCCGGGATTCATGGTTCCGGACAGAGATCAGGTAACAATGACCTCGCCGTTTATGAGTGCTTACTCCAAAAGGGTGATCGAAATCTGCCATAAAAGAAATGTTCATGCTATAGGAGGAATGGCGGCACAGATTCCGGTAAAGGACGATGACGAAGCCAATAAAGCTGCTTTTGAAAAAGTAAGGAACGACAAAGAACGCGAAGTGAAGAACGGCCATGACGGTACCTGGGTAGCGCATCCTGCTTTAGTGCAGGTGGCTATGGAAATTTTTGACCAATATATGCCTGAAGCCAATCAGATCAGTAAAAAATTTGAATACCATATCCGGGAAAGTGATCTGCTGGAAGTACCGCAGGGTGAAATTACCGAAAAAGGAGTACGGAAAAATATCAATATCGGTATTCTGTACCTTGAAAGCTGGCTGATGGGAGCCGGAGCTGCTGCCATCTACAACCTGATGGAAGATGCTGCTACAGCGGAAATCTCCAGGACCCAGTTGTGGCAATGGCTGAAAAATGAAGCGGAACTCAGCGACGGAAGAACCCTGAACCGGGAAATGATCCTTCAATGGGAAGCCGAAGAAATAGAACATATCGAAAAATATGTAGGTGAAAACCGGTTCAGAGCCGGAAAATTCAATCTTGCCAAGGAACTTTTCAATGAGCTTGTTTTCTCAGAGAAATTTGAAGAATTCCTTACTCTTAAAGCATATCCGTTTATCGATTAAATGGATGTATCCTATCACAAATCTAAAAAATCAAAATAGTATGAAAGCAAAACAAGAACAAATCCAGGCTTTAGAGCAGGATTGGCTGAACAATCCACGTTGGAACGGTGTAAAAAGAACGTATACTGCTGAAGAAGTGCTTAAACTTCGCGGCTCCTATAAAATTGATTATACCATTGCAACGGAAATGTCTAAAAAACTTTGGGATCAATTAAATAACCAGGATTATGTAGCCGGACTGGGTGCCTTAACCGGAAACCAGGCGGTACAGGAAGTGGATGCCGGACTTGAAGCCATCTATCTTTCAGGATGGCAGGTGGCCGCAGATGCTAATCTTTCCGGAGAAATGTATCCCGACCAGTCATTATACCCTGCGAATTCAGTGCCTTCTGTAGTGAAAAAAATTAATAATGCGCTGTTGAGAGCAGATCAGATTCAGTCTGTGAACGTAAGCGGAGATAAAGAATATCTTGTTCCTATTGTAGCGGATGCAGAAGCCGGATTCGGCGGAAACCTGAATGCTTTTGAACTGATGAAACAGATGATTGAGGCAGGAGCAGCAGGAGTACATTTTGAGGACCAGCTTTCCTCTGCCAAAAAATGCGGCCACCTGGGCGGA
The DNA here is from genome assembly GCA_031277615.1 of Chryseobacterium sp. Classification (GTDB taxonomy): domain Bacteria; phylum Bacteroidota; class Bacteroidia; order Flavobacteriales; family Weeksellaceae; genus Chryseobacterium. Next base: position 40,437 of record JAITMC010000004.1, read on the forward strand.
AAAGTATTGGTTCCAACACAGGAAGCTATCAATAAACTGATCGCTGCCCGTTTAGCAGCTGACGTTTTAGGAGTGCCAAGTTTAATTATTGCAAGAACAGATGCGGATGCCGCAGATCTTCTGACTTCTGATATTGACGACAGAGATAAAAAATTTGTAACCGGGGAAAGAACTTCAGAAGGGTTTTATGTGGTACGCAACGGAGTAGAACAGGGAATTGACCGTGGACTTTCCTATGCACCTTACGCTGACCTGATCTGGATGGAAACTTCCAATCCCGACCTGGAGCAGGCGAGAAAGTTTGCGGAAGGAATTCATGCACAGTTTCCGGGTAAAATGCTGGCTTACAACTGTTCACCGTCATTCAACTGGGCTGCTAAGCTAAGTGTTGAAGAAATGGGAAATTTCCGTGAAGAACTTGCCAAAATGGGGTACAAATTCCAGTTTATCACCCTGGCAGGATTCCATGCCCTGAATACGGCCATGTTTGAGCTGGCTCTTGCTTATAAAGAAAGAGGAATGGCTGGATATTCCGAACTTCAGGAACGTGAATTTGCCCTTCAGCAGAAAGGATTCAGAGCGGTGAAACACCAGTCATTCGTTGGAACCGGATATTTTGATGAAATTCAGAATGTAGTGACCAGCGGTTCTTCTGCAACAGTAGCAATGAAAGATTCTACGGAAACTGCACAGTTTCATTAATCGTTTTTTCCATATTTTTCTGATGTAAACCTTCTCGTTTGGGAAGGTTTTTTATTGAGTTTCAGGGGATATTCATATATTATTGAATTAAGATAATGAGCCACCTCCGAATTATGAAAATATGTATTATATTTGGGCACGAAAATAAATTGTTTCGGAAAAAATATTAAAAAAATGAAGATAATTAGATTATTTTTTATCGCAGCAGGATTAATGCTGACTGCCAATACTGTTAATGCTCAGCAAAAAATAGGAAGCGTAGACACGAATGATGTGTTTGAAAGCTTAGCTGAAGTAAAAACAGCAAGCACAACCATTGAAACCATGTCTAAAACCAAGCAGGGTGAAATTGAAAAGCTGATCAGCCAGTATCAGACAAAGTTGAAAGCTGCACAGGATAAAGAAAAAACATTAAGTGAAGCCAATAAAGAAACCGTAACCAAGGAACTTATGGCTGCACAAACAGAGCTTGAAGCTCTGGGTAAAAAAATTGAAGAAACCAGAACCAAAGCGGCTCAGGATATTGCGGCTAAACAAAATGAACTGGTAGCTCCGTTACAGCAAAAAGTAAAGGATGCCATTACTGCCGTAGCAAAAGAAAAAAGTCTGAGCTTTGTATTTGATGTAGCAACACAGGGAAGCAATCTTGTGTATACCGACGGAAGCGAAGATATCACAGCTGCTGTAAAGGCAAAAGTAGGGGCTTCAGCTGCAAAACCGGCTGCTGCAAAAAAATAGTCATTAACTATACTTTACCATATAAAACGGAACCGGATCAATATCCGGTTCCGTTTTTTTTATGGGGTCTCTGTAAACCTATCGGATTAAAAAGGTTTATTTATAAATTTGAGTAAATTTTTCAGAGCAATGAACTTAGTATACGAAAAACAGATAAAGGTAACCGAAGAACACATTGATCAGAATAAGCATGTTAATAATGTACAGTATGTTCACTGGGTAGAAGAGGCCGCCGCAGAGCACTGGGACCTGCTGAAACAGCAAACCGAATATGTAAATGATGTCTGGATGTTGGTGGATCATCATATTCAGTATAAAAAACAGGTCTATCTGGGTGAAATGATAACGGTGAAGACCTATCCTAAAACTCCCGAAGGGATCCGGCAGCCCCGGAAAGTTGAATTTTACTGCAACGGTCAGCTGGTGGTGGATTCCCAAACATTATGGGTTCTCATGGATAAGGAAACCCAAAAGATCAAACGGCTGGAAAGCAGCTGGCTTGAAAAGCTTAATAACTGAATGGATTGATGGCTGAATTCAACCAGGAGTTTGGATGATGGATGTTGGGTGATGGAAGTTTTGAGTAGTCGTAAAAATAAGTGTCTATCTGTTTTTAATCTTTCTTTTTGACTGAATGCTAATTGTTTATAATTATAGCTAAAATTAACTTCCGGCATCCTTTTTCCAGCTTCCAGTCTTTTCGTTATTCGGGACCAGGATTAAGTTAGGTTAATGAAAGGTTAACGGTAATCAAAAAATGTAATCCTGGCGGTCAGGTTTTGTATTTTTGTCTCTGTATAAGCCGTACAGGCACTTAGATGACACCACTATTATGTTAAAAAAATATGTATTATTCAACCTGATGTTGATATCTGCTTTTGGATTTGCTCAGGATAAAAAATCGGAAGTACAGATCCCATCACCGCTTACGGAAAGCAAAAAACTCAATAAGTCGGTAAAAGAGATCAGCAGACAGCTTAAAGATCATACTGTTGTGGGACTTGGAGAAGGAACCCATGGTACGAAAGAATTTAATGAGATCAGAAGTGAAATTTCAAAAAATCTTATTGATAAAAATAATTTCAGAATCGTTGCATTTGAAAGTGCTTATGGTGATGCTGCATTTCTGAATGATATGGTGAACTCCGATACTGATCTGAAAGCCGCACTGAAAAATTATATGACCTCTATCTGGCAAACCAAAGAGATTGAAGACTTACTCGTTTGGATCAGGGCCTATAATAAAGACCATAAAGACAAAGTAGTGATTTCCGGTTTCGATACCAATGAATTGGAAAACAGTGCCAGAATTCTGGAAAAATCAGACATTAAGGAGGGGCAGTACTCAGAACTCGCCGGCGAGCTTAAGAAAAAAGCGGTATTTCAGGATGAAATGTGGAAAAAGCAGAATGATCCTTCCTTTAAACTTGATATGAAGGCTGTGATTCAAAACGGTACGGAAGGCTATAAACTGGCTAAAAGAATGGACAGTATCTATGGGAACAGGCTGGGGCGTGATTCTGAGCTGGCCCTGTACAACCTTCAGCTTGGTTTTGAAATCCCTTACGAAGCCGGTAAGAAGAATTATGATGTTTCCAGAGACCGGATTATGGCGGATATGATTAAGAAAATCCAGTCAGGATACCAGAAGAAAATGATTCTTTTTGCCCATAATGGTCATATTGCGCTGAGACCCGTTATCGTAGACGGAATGGGTGGATATTTACAGGAAACATACAAAAAAGGATATTTCGCTCTTGCCACGCTTACGGCATCAGGAACGTACAGTGCTACCAAAGATCCCCGCGCCGTAAAAAATAATCAGTATGCCTCTTATCCGCTGCCTGAACTGCTGGTTAACAGCTGGGAAGAAAAACTGAATCAGAATTCTTTTGAAAATTATTTTGTCAATTTTCAGAAAGACCAGACCGGATTTTACAGCAATTCTCTGAAGGCAAGATTTGTGGGCTATGGTCCGATTACTCCGGCTACCGAAAAATTTACCATTACAGAACCTTTGAAGCTGAATGAATGCTTTGACGGACTGATATTTATAAAAAAGTCAATGGCTGCCGAACATTTGTCCGACAGCTGATTTCTTACAATCAATTTCTTAAGATCCGTTCTTTTATGATCGGGTCTTTTTTTATATCCGTTTCAGAAGAAATTAATCATTATTATTCTGAAAATTATGATTCAATAAAAGGACAATGAGTATATTTGAACATCAGCCATAGGCTAAATTGAATAATACCAACAATAAAAAACGATATTATGGGAGCATGGGGATATAAAGCGCTTGAAAGTGATGAAGGGCTGGACCTTGTTGATTTTGTAAGAGATTATGTTGAAACAAAATATCCGGGAAATGAGCCTGTCGGCCTAAAACTTTCGGAATTAAAAGATTCTTTAAAAGAAGCCGGTTTTTTCGGAGAAACATTCTCGGATGGGGACTTTTTCTATGACCATTCAGCGATGGCACTGTCGGAACTGTACCTGATGTTTAAAGAAACAGGAGAATTAAACTATCCTTATGAAGACGATGAAAACAGAGATCTTAAAAAACGGGTGAAATCATTTACGGGAGATCAGTCCTCTTTTGAATTTCTTTTACGGTATCTTACCGATATCATAAATGAAGTCCCTGATCAGGACGGGGAAAGAGAAATTGTAGAACTCTGGAAAGATTCCGATATGTACAGTGAATGGCAGGAAAACCTGACTCATTTAATTCATGGATTAGAGGCAGAAAAATAAGTGAATATACACAGATCAGCGATGAAATTTAAAGAACAGAATAGCGTTTTGGCATTCTATGAGTTTGTTTAAATTTCTAAATGTGATTTTTGTATACATCCAAGTCTTTATTTAATCACATTTTTAAGATTCTTTATTAAAAAGATTATGCACTGATGATGTATTTTAGCACGCAAAGGATAGAATCAACGGAGTTGATTCGTCGAAGCATATGGATAAGCATCCCGCTTTATCAGCGACGAAGTTGCATCACTTTGCCTGCTTAAATAAAGCGGAATTATTCATCAACTTTGCGTTAACTTCTTAATCAAAAATCCCTGAATAAATTTAAAAACAGGCTCTATATTTAAAAAAATAATCTATCAATAACGGCTGCAACTGAAAAGTTCAGCCGTTTCGTATAAATTTGGTATATTGAAACCTCTAAATATACCGGCAGGCTGAATCAGAATCCTGTCCGGTATTGAAAAAAACTATATAGCATGAAAATATATTATTCGGCAATTCTAATGCTGCTCAGTCTTTCTGTCTATGGTCAGGATGATCTTTACTGGTTTTCAGATGATCTTGAAAAAACATTTGTGCAGGATTCTACAAAAGATAAATCCTGGAGAAGCCAGATGGCAGCAACCTATTATTCAATAAGCGGTAATTACAGATCAGGGCTTGTGAACTGGGACAAAATGTTCGGAAGAGAGATGAAACTCAGCAAAGCAGACAGCCTGAGGTACTCAAAATTGACTCCGGAAAATGCCAAAGATTATATTCTGAGCAGGGCAGGGGATGAAAAAATCATCATCATCAATGAAGCCCATCATAATGCAAGCCACAGAACTTTTGCCTCGTCGCTGCTTCAGGGCTTATATGACAAAGGATACCGATACATCGGAATAGAGACTCTGAGCGATAAAGCATCTTTCGGTACCGGGAAGTTTGCAACCCAGGAAAGTGGGGTGTATTCGCAGGAACCTGAATTCGGAAACTTTATTTACCATGCGCTGAAGATCGGTTTTAAGCTTTTTCCATACGATGCCCGGGGAAATGGTAAAGAACGGGAAATAGGCGAGGCACAGAATATTTACAATTTTATGCAGGATAATAAAGAGGGGAAATACCTGATCTATTGCGGCTACCAGCATGCTTACGAGGGAGTTCATCCGAGCTGGGAGAAGACCATGGCAGCAAGACTTTCTGATATGACGTCTATAAATCCTTTCACGATCGATCAGACCCGGTTTTCGGAAAAAAGTGATCCTAAATACAACGAACCTCTGATAAGGATTGTGAACAGGAAAGAACCAGTGATTCTGAAAGATGAAAGCGGAACGGTTTATAACGGTGAAGACCAGAAATTGTATACTGACGTAAGAATCATCCATCCGGTTACCCGGTATATTAAAGGAAGACCAGGCTGGATGCTGGATGTCGGCCGTAAGTTTTATAAAATCCCAAAATCCAAAATCACCCGATCCCCACTTCTGGTTCTGGCTTACCGGAAAGGTGAGTTTGAGAAAAAAGGAATTCCTGCGGATGTGATTGAGCTTAAAAATACCAAAGATCCCCGGTTTTTAATTCTGGATAAAGGAACCTACGACATTATCATCAGAAACCGTGAATATAAGGTTATCAGCAGATTTGAAAAAACAATAGATTAAGGGATATTAAAGAGTTTTCTTTTTACATTCAGAACTTAAAAAATGGATATTGTAAAACACATCGCAAAACATACGGAAGACCTGCGGAACGGGTTTACCGACTCTTCTCCTGAACAGCGGAAAAGCCTGGTGACAGCCGTGCTGAGGTTTTATTTTCTGCTGGATGACTTCGATGGAATTATCGCAAGGTATATCAACATTAGCCTTGAGAAGGAGCAGCTGATTGCTGATATCAACCGTGAAAATACCAGACACTATCAGGAAGCCAATGAAAAAAGCCTTGCTGAAACAGATGAGTATGCCGATGATTACGAAGAGCCTGATCCCATTGAATTATTTGTTCTGGATGCATTTTCCAATGCTGTTTCTGATCTTAATAAAGTGGAAAATATCGTCGGACTGTTGATCGGAGTAATTGATACTCTGGATTATTATGAAAATTTTTCAGACCATCCTGAATTCTGGAATGAAATTTTAGAAAAGGAAGTTCGTTTTCAGAATGAAATAAGCTCTGATATAAAGTCTCAGAAAATCTTTGATCCTATGATGTACCATGAGCGGTATCATAAGATCATTACTCAACATACTTTATAAAAACTTATGATGACAGATAAAGAATTTTATTTTTCAGTCGGTCTCCATGATATTCCCTGGGGAAGGCTGGTTCATTGGTATGGCCGTGCCATCGACTTTCCGGCCTGTTTTTATGATCTGCTTTCGGATGATCCTGTAAAACAGAAAACAGCCATCGGAAACATAGCCATGAATATCGAACATCAGGATGGTATCATGATGGCAACTCCATTCACCCTGATATTCCTTTTCCGGCTCCTGGCTTTTGAATCCACGAATAAAATCCAGATTTTAAATACGGTTCTTACCGTAATCAAAGCGGCAAAGTTCCAGACCGAGTATTATGAAAATGAGGTGGTTGAAAATAAAATTACTCATATTCAGGAATTGTTGGACGAAAAATATATCTGGCCGGAATTTGAAAGCGAAGATCAGGATGAAATCTGTTGGGAAGAATTTGAATACGGCGACGAACATTACTTCTGGCTGAAATATATTTTTGACATCACAGAAACGTATTCATTTACTCTGACAGGATTTACAGAAGAAGCTGAAATGAATACAGCGGGCAAAATTATCACCGTATTAAAAGAAACCTATCATCAATTTAAATAATATATTATGGGATTATTTAACAAAATTTTCGGACAGTCTGATCAGCAGAAACCGGAAACTAATCAACAGCAACAGCCTGAACAGAAACCTTGTAAAACGGAGCAGGAGCTCCTGGAGCATTATGGAGGCATCGCTCTGGATAAACAGATGGATTTTGGAGAAGTTATCGGGGACAACAATTGGAATGTCAATATACAGCAGGGCACGATCAGCTTCGGGGAAGATCTTGTTTTTCCGATACAGGTGCTGGGTACTTTTTCCCATTCATCACAGACCTGGCTCTGGGCGTGGGCCAATACCCAGTCAGGACTTCCTGAATCGATAATGCAGCAGGCTCTTCAACTAAAAAAATATGGGGAAGAAAACGGCATCGATCTTTTAAGCTCCAATACCTTTGATTTCTCAGCAGACGAGCTGCATCTTATGGGAATGATCGCTTCAGGAATGTTTAACGCCAGCGGATATTATATTGCAGATTACGGGCAGGGAGCGATGGTGGTCACCATGAAAAGCGATGTGATTGATAAAGCCCGGAATACGGATCATATCCGTGTTCTTACCGCTTTCCCCCAGCTGATTTCTCAGTTTGATATGGATCATAAAAATGCTTTTAAAAGCTATCTGACCTTTAAAGGATATCAGGTCACTGAAAAAGAAAACTCCATAGAAGGAACTAAGGACGGAAATTCTGTAACCGGAGAATTCGATGATTTATCAAGACTGATTAATCTGAAAGGCTAGAGCTTTCCAAAGATTTCAATTTTTTTAAAACAATTTTATTACCTATTTAACCTGTTGTCATAAAATACGACAGGTTTTGTCGTTGTGCCGCAATACATTTGTAAAACAGAGATTTAATGGGTTGTAAAAACACTCTTAGGTGATAAAATTCATGAGAATTTGGCTTAAGAAGCATTTAATATCTCTTAATAAATGTTAAATTTGCAATATCATCATTATAAAAAACAAACCGATGAAAAAACTCTACATGAGTGCATTTGCAGTATGCACAATTCTGGGTATATCCGCACAGGATGTTTTATGGCAGAAAGACATCAGATCCTCCACGCAGGATTTCCTAAGCCAGATCACCACTACCATCGATCAGCAGTATCTTATTACCGGAAGCTCTATCCAGGCGAAAAACCATTCGCAGGCAGCCGGAAACCAACAGCCTAATAATGGATACGACTTCCATTTAATCAAGCTTAACCAGCAAGGCGAACAGGTTTGGGAAAAATACATTTCCGGAGAAAATCATGATTATTTATCGGCATCAGTAGCCACGCAGGACGGAGGATTTCTTGTTTCAGGTACGACATTTTCAGGGAAAGGACTGGACAAAAAGGAAGATTCCAAAGGCGGATCTGACATCTGGCTGGTAAGACTTAATGAATTTGGAGATGAACTATGGCAGAAAACCCTGGGAACCGCTTCCGATGAGGAAGCCAGAGCGGTCGTTCAGACTGCAGATTTAGGATTTTTCGTTGCCGGAAATGTTCAGAACTCTTCCAAAGGTTATGGTTCCAAAGATGCCTGGATCATCCGACTGGATAAAAACGGCAAAGAGATTTCCCAGATAATCTTAGGCGGAAAAGGATTGGATGAAGTAGAGAAAATGATCCCCACAAAGGATGGAGGCGTCCTTCTAGGGATGTATTCCAGAAGCGGCGAAGTTAGTGATACAGGTCCGGGAGGAAATCCTGTGAATAAATCATCCTCTGAAAAATCTTCGGCTTCAGTAGCCATCAGCCATCAGCCAAAAACCAGCAGCAACTCCGGTGAGGGCGATTACTGGATCGTCAAGCTGGATAAAAACGGCAAAGTAGAATGGGAAAAGAACTATGGAGGAAAAGCAGATGATCATTTAAGAACGCTGGCTTTAACGTCAACAGGATACCTCATTGGAGGAGAATCCAGATCCGAAAGATCCGGCAACAAAACCGTAGGCATAGAAGAAGGTACCGACCTGTGGCTGATTGCTTTAAACGAAAGAGGGGAAGAACAGTGGCAGAAATCTTACAATTTTAAGAACCGTGACATTTTGATGGGCATGAGCGTGATTCATTCAGCTGATGATAAAACGTCCAAAGGTATCTTACTCGGAGGTTATACCCATGCAGAAGGCAGAATCGAGAAGGATGATGAAACCTTCTGGATGCTGTACCTGGACCATGACGGTAACGAGCAGTGGAGAAAGCATGTCAAAGGTGAATCCAGAAAGAAGGAAGAACGGCTTTCCGATATTAAATTAAA
>JAITMC010000009.1 GCA_031277615.1 Chryseobacterium sp.
AAATAGTTTCCCACAGATTCCTCAGATCACACAGATCTTTATGGATATTTTTGTCTCGCGGATCTTGCAGATCACGCAGATTTCTTCTTTGTTGTGCATAAATCTTATAGGGTTTTGGCGAAAGCCTGATTTGATTTTATTATTTAGGCGGACTAAAGTCCACCTCTATTGAATAATTAAATTAAGATTTCAATGAAGTAAGTGTATTTGTTTTCAGGACAATCACATAAAATATCCGGTAATTATATAAAAATCGTAGATTTTTAAAAGCTTTAGTGAACTTATATACGCAATATTTTAAACTTAAAAAGAACTCTAAAGTGTCGAAAAGCTTTTGTGCCTGTTGTGGTTAATAGTTTCCCACAGATTCTCGGATAACACGGATTTTTTTTATATTTTTTCTCGCTGATCGGCAAATGAAGCAGATTTCTTCTTTGTTGTGTAGGGATTCTAGGTTTTGGCGAAAGCCGTGGTTTGATTTTATTATTTAGGTGGACTAAAGTCCACCTCTATTGAATATTGGTAAAATAGTTTCCCACAGATTCCTCAGATCACACGGATTTTTCATGTTTTTTTTCGCTGACCTTGCAAATCACGCAGATTTTTTCTTTGTTGTGCACGGATTTTTAGATTTTGGCGAAAGCCGGTGGATGATTTTATTATTTAGGTGGACTAAAGTCCACCTCTATTGAATATTGACCGTGGTAAAATAATTTCCCACAGATTCCTCAGAACACATGGATTTTTTTATATTTTGTGAGCTCTAATGTATACCGTTTTTGAGCTTCATGATATTAACAAAAGTTCAGTCTGTATTCCTGTCTGCAAGGCGATTAACCTGGCAACAGATCTTTTCAGTTATACTTCCGATTAAGCTTCATTTTTATTTTACTTATCTTTGCCATCAAAACTAATACACTAATAAAATGCAATCTAAACTGCCTTTCCATTTCGATATGGAAACTGCTGATCCCGATGATTCTATGACTCTGGCTATTTTAGCAACCCATCCGAAAGTTCATCTGGTAAGTGTTTCCGTACATCCGGGCGGAACAGACCAAGTGGGTGTTGTACGTCGTATTTTACAAATTCTTGACAGAGAAGACGTCCGTATCGGGGCCGGAACCCCAAAATCTGTAGCCAGTCGTGTTTCTGCTTTTCACAGGAGCTGGATTGGAAATTTTGAACATTCGGAAGCAGACGATACAGCAGCCAATATCATGGCAGAAACACTCCGCCTGTTTCCCGACTGCACTTTGCTGACCGGAGCCGCACTTACGAATCCGCATGCTTTATACGAAACAGGAGTCTTCTTTGATCGCTGGTTTTGTCAGGGTGGTTTTGCAGGAGACAATATCATCCCGAAAGAATACCGTCTGGAGAAATTCGACGGGAAACGCACCTGTGCGACCTTCAACCTGAACGGAAATCCTCTTGCTGCCGAAACTCTTTTTTCGATTCCAATGAGCGAGAGGCGGATGATCAGTAAAAATGTCTGTCACGGAGCTATATTTACAAAAGCGGATGCTGAACTGCTTATCCCGTACCGCAGCCATAACAAAGGACTCAGCCTGTTTCTGAAAGCAGTGGAAATCAAGGAGAAAGCACTCCACGACACCGTAGCAGCTTTACTGGCTATTGATCCCTCGAAAGCACTTTGGGCAGAGGTAATTCCATATAGAACCAAGGGCGAATGGGGCTGCCTGCAAGCCAAAAGCTACCCTGAACAACATCCATCATTGATCACGACTTACATTCCTGATTTAACAAATCTTTGGATGGTAATCAAGCCATAAAGTAACTTCCCGATTGGGAGTTTCTTTATTCGGCTTAAGCCATTTAAACATTTGTATAGTAATTATCAATTCTGAAGAAATATAGGTTTTACATTGGGTAGTCTAAATATGAGTTTTCTATTTTATGATGTTAATTTTTTCTAAACTTCTCAGTTGTAAAGTATTTAAATAAAAAACTTTCCTGATTTTTGTATTACATTTTTTTGAATATTGAACAATACCGTATTACAGAAGCATGGTTTAGTCATGCAGAAAACACCAGAGCCATTTCATGGAATAATTTCCGGGGATCCTATTGCCCATTACATTGCCGGCTTCAGACATCCCGATGATCTTGATGATTTCATAGCAGACCTTGATTTAGCAATTTCCGGGCATTTTTCTCAAATCGAAGATCCTGATTATGGAAATGACAGTTTAGGAAGTTATTGGTTTGCCCATATCACTCCTACCCATTTCGAGTTATGGCAGGAAGGCCATCAAAAAGAAATAATTCCATTGGAAGACTGGAAAGAAATACTATTGTCCTGGAAAGAATGTGTAGAAGGATAATCATAATATAAACCCTACATTAATGAAACAATTAATTATTTTATATAGTTTATTTTATGCTCTGTTGATTAACGCTCAAAATGATTGTCATAAAATTTACGAACAACAGAAAAAAGATTTTGAAAGTAATATTTCAAAATTAAATAAAACGGATTTTAGCCAACTTTTAGACCAGATTTTTATTTCTCCTGAATTCGAAAAAGCAATTCAACAAAAAAAAGCCATTTTCTTGCTGGATATAATTCCCGACAGCAATCATGATGTGGCAACCGATAAGGATTGTCCTCAATTTAAAGGTGATTTAAGAAGTGAAACTTTTAAAAGAATCTGGACAATTGAAAACTACAGACAACTCCAAAATAAGGTTAAAAATATAAAAATCATTCCTGCCGGAATGATTGGCGGGGCACTGGAATTTGGAGACCAGACAGAAGAAATGAACTTTTTCAGCTTCAAAAAAATAACCCCAAAATATAGCGGTGAATATATTGACAGGAACAAGCAGCCCAGGCCGTTTTATTATTCGTCTGAAAACAAACCGGATAAAAAACTCATCATTCAAGAAGACAAAATATACTCAAATAAAGATTATTTGTTTTTTGGATTACAAATTCACAATATAGAAAAAACTGACTGCAACAATTGTTATGTTGTTAAGATTCACTTAAAAGAATCCAATACGGACTATTCTAAAGTAAATCATTATGAATTTACAGGAGGAAAATGGGTGATATTAAAATAAATCAGTTTATCATTATGATCACTTTCATTAAAAAAATGGAAGCAAATAAAATACCGGCACTATATAATCAAAATAAGCATCAATTATGGAAATTAAAAATATAATATTCGATTTTGGAGGAGTATTAATGGACTGGAATCCGAGATATTTCTTTAAAGATTATTTCAAGGATGACGAAAAAATGGAATATTTTCTGGAACATATTGCTCAGGATGAATGGAATATTGAGCAGGACCGGGGAAGAAGTCTTGCCGAAGGCACTGCCATTCAGATCAAAAAATTTCCGGAATGGGAAAAGGAAATCAAGGCTTATTACGACAACTGGACGGTAATGCTGAAAAGTGATATTCCTCATCATGTAGCCATTCTCAGAAAATTGGCCAATACGGACTATCATCTTTTCGGACTGACCAACTGGTCTGCAGAAACTTTTCCTTATGCTCTGGAAAATTATGATTTCTTCCAGCTGTTTGATGGAAAAATTGTAGTTTCCGGAACAGAAAAACTGATTAAACCTGATCCGAAAATCTGGCATATTCTGCTCGAACGATACAACCTTCAGGCGGGAGAATCTGTTTTTATTGATGATAATCCGAAGAATATTGAAGCGGCACGGTCATTGGGTTTTCACACCATTCAGATCAATCCTGATACAGATCTTAAGCAGGAACTGACTGACCTGGGTGTAAAACTCTGACGGCCTTTAATTTTTTCAAATACATACCATCCTCATTCTAAGTTATTTTTCATTAATTTAGTTGAGGATTTTTTTATTGATATGACTAAAATTTTACTTTTATTTTTATTCGCTGCTACCGCCTTTCAAGCTCAAAATATTGAAAATAAAGAAGCATTCAAAAAATGCCGTAAGGAATTCAGCAAAAAAATTTGTCTTGCAGATGAAGACCAGGACAATGTCCTGTTTTATCTGGATAAATGTCCTAAAGAAAGAGGTCCGATCGAAAATAATGGGTGTCCATGGCCGGATTCTGACAAAGATGGGGTCCCAGATAAAGATGACAGATGTCCTGAAGTAGCAGGCCCCGTTGAAAACACCGGCTGTCCATGGCCGGATCATGATGGAGACGGCATTCCGGATAAAGATGATGCCTGTCCTGAAACTCCCGGATTACCGGAGCATAACGGCTGTCCGCGCCCTCCTGATAAGGACTGTACGAAGTTTTATGAACAACAGCGGATAAAATACGAACAGTTTATGACAGAACACCAGAATATTGAACAAATATATACCCTCATCAATAAAAAAATTCTGAGTGATGCCCTTAATTTTTACAAAAAAGAAATGCTCAGTAATAACTATGGAATTACGATCGGATATATCCGTTTCTCTTCTGTATGTGGTACTTCCGGCTGCATGGATTTCTATCCTGAGCAGGTAAATAATTTTCTGACTTCAAAATTCTGGACTAAAGATTTCTTCGAGTACACTTTAAAAAAATACAACAAGGAAATCCTCATCAGAAAGATGCACTTTGCTGAAGATTTTAATCCTGAATTAGAAAAATTAATGGGCAGGGAAACCTTTCAATATCTTCTTCAGTATTATAATGAAAAAAACAGTACCGTTATCATTCCATCCCAACATCAAAAAAAACCAAAGGATTATAGTCCCCTATTCATACAATTCATAACTCCTTATAAAATCGAAGTTTTAGTGCCTGAAAGTCATAAAATCTACGAGTATAAAAATGGCCAATGGGAATCCTATATAAAACAAAAACCATAGTGCTATGCTTTACAACAATCTATATGAGTCTTAGACTGCTCAAAAGACTAAAATTCGTATCTAATTTTTCATTAATTTAGATGATCTTTATGCTAAAGATGAAGAAATTGTTTGTTGGCAGCAAAATACTGAATGACCAATAATTTCAAAGCTCTACATTCATCACAAAATAAAAAAATATGATACGTTCAATCTTATTAACCGCCTCAATTATTGCTTCCGGAAGTGTTTTCAGTCAAAACCTTAAAACGGTTTCCTATCAGGACGGCTCCCAAAAACTGAATGGTTTAATCACCTCCAATGCTGGAAAAAACCTGCCCGGAGTATTGATTCTTCCGGCCTGGAAAGGAATTGATCAGGAAGCTAAAACGGCTGCCGCAGAACTTGAAAAGCAAGGCTACATTGCTTTTATCGCTGATATTTACGGAGAAGGAAATATCCCGGCTGACAATGACAGTGCGGCGAAGACCTCAGGCTATTATAAAAAAAATTATGAAGCTTACCAGAAAAGAATTTCGCTGGCTCTGGAACAGTTGAAGAAAAACGGAGCTGTAGCGTCAAAGATTGCTGTGATCGGCTACTGTTTCGGTGGAACGGGAGTACTGGAATCTGCGCGGGGAAATCTGCCTGTTGCAGGTGCTGTTTCCATTCATGGAAGTTTAGGTAAAGATCAGACCAGGAAAAACGGAGCGATCAGTACTAAAATTCTTGTTGAAAATCCGGCAGATGACAAAAGTGTAACCCCGGACGATTACAATAACCTGATAAAGGAAATGAATGAAGGAAATGCAGACTGGCAGATTATTACCTATGCTCATTCCAAACATACTTTTACGGACCCCAAATCACCGGACTATAATGAAGTTATGGCTAAAAGAGCCTGGAATCATACGCTGATGTTCCTGAAAGAAATTCTGAAATAGTTTAAATGATACTTTAATCTGGTAATATAACAATGTACCAATATTTCTTACATATTGGTACATTGCAGATCATTCATTATTGCTGTTGCAGCTGGGTTTCTTCTAATGCAACGTCATATTTCTTCACAGAATATTTGGTAAGGGAACCGGTGGCAGCATCAATTCCAACACCGATAGCACCGCCAAGAACAATATTCAGAAGGGTTACCGCATTGAAGTTTTTCATCAGTTTGATTTCTTTACTGGTAAAGCCCTCTTTTTCGAAAGTAATGGTTTGTTTGCTTAATGATCTTGGGATTTCAGCCGTACACGGTGTTGTACATTTTTCAACGCCTTTATGCATTACTTTGGCCCCTTCTGGTGTTGAAGTAAAAGATATTTTATCTTTGGTCCCGGTGAAAATGGTAGCACATGAAGTAGTAGAAAATGCAATCCCTAACAGGACTACGGCAGATAATTTGATTTTCATAGTTTTTGAATACATTAAATAATGCTAACGATTTTTTAGCGCCGCGAACTTACAAAAAATATTCAAAAAATAAAATATAGGCTAAAATTATTATGCAGTAAGCTGGAAGAAGGGGGCGCGGGATGTATTTTTAGCCATAATTAACCCAGTTTACACTCAATTGATCACACCAATTGAAACAAATAAACAGTTATTTTTAATGACTGCCAAAACATCCATCACCCATCACCCATCATCATTCATCCCATCCCCGAGAATCACGGGCAGCCTAATCTACTCCTTCTTCTTCCCTGTTCACCAGTTCCATGGAAAATGCGGGAAGACAGATGGCCAGGTATTCACAGGGCTCTGAAAACGGATTACTGTACCGGATTCTTGCGCCTTTTTCGACCATGATGCTTTGTCCTTTTTCAAGAACAACCGTTTCACCATCTATTTCAAACTGTTTTTTACCGGAAATAATGTACGTGAATTCATCAAACTCAGGGGTCTGATGCGGCTCGCTCCAATCGGGAGGGGCTACCATATGAGCAATGGAAACACCGCTGTTTCCGGTTGAATTTCCCCAGTGTTCTTCAATCAGTTTTCCGTCTGTAGTGGGAACGATGAACGGGGAATTCTGAATTTTATATTTTTTCATATCCAGTTTTCTTTTTTTATTTCGTACACAAAATTGGTTCTGGAAGGTTCTGCAAAATAGGCGACTTCTTCTTCCGCTATTTTCTCCCCTCCTATTCTTTCCAGTGCTTTCTGTGAGCGGAAATTTTCCTTTCCGATATGGAAATGCACTTTATCTACAAACTGAAAGATATAGTCCAGCATTATTTTTTTCACCCGTGGATTAATTCCTTTTCCCCATGATTTTGTTCCGTAGAACGTATACCCGATAAAAATACGGTTCTCCTCTTCATCAAAATTATAAAAACGGGTACTTCCCAAAACATCACCGGATGATTTCTCAACAATCATGAAAGCGCCTTTACTTTCGATGGCTCCTCTGAAAAAATTTTCAAAGACTTCTCTCTTGTAGCGGTCTTTATTAGGATGCTGTTCCCACACTTTCGGGTCGGAAGCCACTTCGTATAAAGACTCAAAATCCCCTTGCTTTAAGGGGATTAACTGGTATTCCTGATTTTCCAATACAGGTTGTACAGAAAATTTCATTGTTTAGCCTTTAGTTTTTGCAGCGTCAGCCTCAATTTTCTTAATTTCTTTCAACTTGTCGGATATTTTGATCACAGCATCCGGTTTAGCAGGCTTTAAAGCGACTTCTGCCTGAGCCATATCCCATTTGATCACCAGATTTCCTGAGTTTTCATCAGTAGGATTCAGGGTAATTTCAAACCACTCCTGTTTATCGGCCAGTTTATTTACCGGAACGGTAACGTCTACGACATCCTGCTTCGGATCGTACGTATAGGCACCCCATTGCTGGAAGTCTTTATTTAAGATTACTTTCCATTCTTTTTCAGTAGGTACGATGAAAAGACCGTATGTTCCTGCCGGAACTGTTTTTCCTCCGAAATTAACGGATTGTCCGAAAGTAATTTTGGTAGAAGAGTTGGCGCCTGCTCTCCAAACCTGACCGTAAGGAACAAGCTCTCCGAATATTTTACGTCCTTTCACTCCGGGTCTTCCATAATCGATGGAGATTTTAGACATTGAAAACTGCTGTTCTACCTTCTGGCGCGGACTCGCAGCCGGCACAGAATAATCCTGTGCAAAACTGAATACTGAAACAGATATACTAAGTACTGCTAATAATTTTTTCACGTGTAAAATTTTGTATAAAATTACAAAAATCAAAATAAAATAGCCTTCTCCAGCTCCAATAATTTTTGTTTTCTCCAGATTCCTCCGGCATAGCCCACCAGCTCCCCGTTTGAACCGATAACACGGTGACACGGAATGAGAATCGCTATTTTATTGATCCCGTTTGCAGTGCCTACAGCGCGGATAGCTTTAGGATTTCCCAGAAATTCAGACTGTTGTTTATACGTTCTGATCTCTCCCATCGGAATCTCGCGGAGCAGCTGCCAGACCTTTTCCTGAAATCCGGTTCCGGTAGTGTAAAGGGGGACTTCAAAAGTGCTTCTTTCGCCTTCAAAATATTCCTTCAGCTCTTTTTCCAATTGCTGAAAATGAAAATGTTCGTCTTCTTTAATCTCGGCTTTTAAGGCTTTTGATAAAGAGGTAAACTGTTTCTCAATATTCTTCCGGTCGGTGAATTCCAGCAGGCATATTCCCTGATCCACGGCACAGGCGGCCATTTCTCCCAACGGAGTCTGTATGATTTTTCGGTGTATGATTTCCATTGAATTAAAGGTAATCAATTTCCTGAATTTCCGCATTTGTTTTTCAGATATTCTTCAGGACTTTTTCTGCCTGTAGAAGATGCCGCAGATTATGATTGATTACGAACCGGAAGGTATCTCCAAGTTTCAGTTTTATCCACTTTGAAATACTGATCCCTGTTTTGGTTTTATTCAGATCGATACTTTTTGCTTTTTCCAACAGCTCCAGTAGCTGATGCTGCTGGCGGATGAATTCACCTACTGTATTTTTATTCAGTTGGCTGTGGACAGGATTCATGCTTTTTAACGTTTTCATGGTGTTCAGCTTTTCTTTGGGAAGCATGCTTTCCGCAAAATAGTTGCCCAGAATTCCGGATCTGAAAACAGGCTGAGCTGTTGTTTTGGAAGCTGAAATTTGACGGGTGATTTCAGGAATATAAAAATTACCGTAGCGGTTGAGATGTTCCAGACACTCCAGGACACTCCAGCTGTTTTCAGAAGTCCGGAAATTCAGTTCGTTTTCTGACTTCTTTTGCAGGTTTTCCGCCGTATGAATAGCATTGCAGACTGTATTCTGGAGATCGATGATCAGCTGTTCTGAAGAAATTTTCATCTTAATTATTTTCAGCAAATTTCCGGTTTAGTTTTTACCTGAATCTTGACTGAACTCAAGATTTTTTAAGCCTCGACAAAGTTTCCGGGGACATTCTCAGGTAGTTGGCAATATATTTATTCGGAACTTCCTGAAACAGCTGCGGGCTTCTTTTCAGAACTCTTGCATAGCGTTCTCCCGGAGCGCTGATCAGCAGATCTTTTTCACGCTCGATCTGCTGCAGAACCAGATCTTCCAAAACAGAAGTCCAGAATTTAAGATGTTCCTCACCGGCATGAATAAATTCATAAAAATCTTTTTTAGAAGCGATTTTCACCGTTGTTTTTTTAATGGCCTGGATGTAAAATTCAGAGGGCTTTCCTGACAAAAAAGAATCGAGCGAAACAATAATATTTCCGGAGTACCCGAAACGGATGATGCGTTCTTCATTTTCATCGGTCATAAAGATCCGGATGCTTCCTTTTTCTACAAAATAGATCTGAGTATCGGTACTTCCCGAAACCTTCAGGAACTCATTTCTCCTGAATTCTTTCTTTTCCCAGTGAAGTCCGCTTTCCAGCAATTTCTGAACCATCTCATTTTATTATTTGCTGTTCCAAAGATAATCGGTAATTTTAAATTTTTAAATAACTAATCACTTAATAATGCTCAAAAAAACATGTCTCTTGCTGCTGTTTACAGCCGGCTTTTTCCATTCACAGGCTCAGCAGACGATCCCGTTCCGGGTGACCCAACATCATAATATCATTGTAAAGACACTGGTTAACAAGAAAGATTCACTGGATCTGATGTTCCAGATTTCGATGAAAGATGCTTCCGTCTCACCTCAAAGACAGCATAAAGCGGATCATATTATTTTTAATAAAGATGAAATCAGCGATAATAATACGGTTGATATAGGAAAAATAACACTGAATAATGTCCGTTTTTTTGACAATGAACTTACAGGGCATGAAGCTGACGGTAAGATCGGAACCGGAATGTTTACGGGGAAAACCTTTAAAATAGATTACGACAACAATGAATTTGTAATTTATGACCAGCAACCTGACCTTAAAGATTACACTCCCGTAACTCTTTTTTATCAGGACGATCAGTTTACCATCAATGCAGACAATGTTATCGACGGTAAGAAGCAACAGGAGGCTTATTTTCTTCTTCAGTCGGGATTTTCGGGCGCTCTGATGTACAGTAATGATTTTGCCGAGGAAAAAGAACTCGATAAAAAACTGAAGATCATCGGGGAAAAGAATTTTAAAACCTCCAATGGAGCAACGGTAACAACTAAACAGGGTGTCCTGCCGTTTTTTAAGCTTGGAAATTTTGTATTTAAAGATGTCTCAGCCGGTTTTTTTACCGGATCGGTTAAAATGCAGACCAAAAATTATTTCGGGGCAGATATGCTCAGACGGTTCAACTGGGTCTTTGATGCGGACAGAAAAACAGCGTATATCAAACCAAGCAAATATTATTCTGAGCCTTATTATAAAATCTAATCTATGTCTTATTTAAAACACAAAGAGCATTTTTCGTTAAAAAACCTGACTAAAAATACGATTGCTTTCACGTTTCTGTCCTGCCAGTTGGTGATGTACGGGTGCAAAAAAGAGGAAAAAACAGTGATTCCAGATTCTGCTGCGGTGAGTGATTCAATAAAAACAGCAAAAGAAGAAGATAGAATCGATTATAAAAACTTTAACCTGTTCAACGTCTATTCTATTGATCATAACGGGTATACAGATTCTTTCATTTCCGTATCGGATATTTATGATGAACCGAATCCTGTTCCGGAAGAAATGATTAAAAACCAGAAACAGCTTTCTTTTGACCAGCTGAAATATATTGAACTGGATGCTCAGTACCGAAAAAAGATGCTGAACGCCATCCGTCTTACCGAAAATGATTTCCTGTTCATTTATAATTATGAATCCAATAAATTGGAGAAACTGCCGATCAATAAGCTGAAAGCAGTGGCTTACCTCAGCCTGTATGCGTCAGAGGGTGAAGAGGTTGACGGGTATTCTTATATGTTGGGATTTAAGGTAAATTCTCAGAAAAGTTCTGATGCGTCTTACGGTCTTTACAATAATACGGTTGCCGCTTTCGGAAGTATAAGCCCTTTCGTTGAAAATAAAATGAAACCGGTACAATGGGAAAAAGCCGCTCCGGAGATTTCAAAAAAATATTTTTCAGGATCGACCCTGGAATACGGAAAAACCTATCAGGCTCAATATGAAGACCTTACCTATTATCTTCAGAACTTCAGTAAAGAAGGTCAGACTGCGGAACGAAAGCTGATTGTCCTCAACGGTAAGAAGGAGAAAATCTTTGAAACATCTTTTTCCAATGAAAATGAAGGGGAAGAATTTTATCCGCTTAACCAGGTGGAAATGGAAGGAGATGAGTATGTTTCACAATGGACAGGTTATCTTCTTAAAGGAAAGCCTGTGACCATTTTCGGATTTCTGTCGGAATCTTTCGGATGTCCTGCCATAACATTTCTGGACCGAAAAGAACCTGAAATTAATATCCAGTGTGATAACAGACACTAGGAATTTATCATACAGCATGGACAAATCTTGATACTGACGAGGAAAAACAGGAAGTAGCGCTAGACATCAATCCGATGAAGTGAATTTTATGAATATCAGTTTGCGGTAAACGATTCTCAGTCTCCACACGAGTATTCACAATATATCAATCCTATTGAACGTAGCAAAGAGATTCATATCCTGCAACACTGAAATACAACAAAGCCGCTCCCTGTATGTTCAGGTTGCGGCTTTATGATCCAATTATTATAATCTTTATAGGTTGATGGGTTGCTTAGTTTATTTTAAATATTAAAAACGATTAAGGTTGTTAAGGAAAAAACAAAGATTTTTATAAGCCGAATGCTGATAATTTAGATAAAACTCAACGATCAGGTTTTGAATAAAGTCTGCTTTTCAGGTTTATAAAATAGTTCTCCGGTTCTTTAAATCCATTGGTTTTCATAAATTTCAGGATGACATTCAGGTAAGTTTCCGAAGGGATAAATTCCGTTCCCATTTTCTCTGAAAACTTTTTGTATTCTGTTTCGAGAGCCTGTGGATCTTTGGCCAGTTTCTTCACATCGGTACGGAAACCTTTGAAGATAAATCTCAGTGCGTCGTAATTTCCGGGATACGATACGGTTCCATGCACTTCGTTTTCAAAGAAATGATGCTGGTAATTCAGGGTTCCGTTTTGTTCTACAATTCCTTTGAACTCCTGTATTGCATCGGTCATATCCGAGTTCCAGTTTTTATTCTGCTCTTCATTATCAGCCTGAGAGACATACAGAAATTTCTGCACCGGGAATTTTTTATTTTTTTCCAGATACTCTTTTGTTTTGGAAATCAATATTTTATTATCCCACCATAAACTCGGATCGTTGGCAACATAGGCATTGAAGTATTCGGGATGCGTGAGCAGTACATTCACCGCAAACAGTCCTCCAAACGAGTGCCCCACCAAAACGGAGTAATTCTGCGTTCTGTAATTCTTATTAATGAAAGGCTTCAGCTCTTCCTGAATAAATTTTACAAAATTTTCACTTCCCCCGCTGTCTCCGAAAAGAATAACATCAGGGTTCACGGGGCTTTTCTTCCCGGATTTTGTAGGGGTAAGGTCCCTGGTTCTTTCGGTATTCCTGATTCCTACCACAATACATTCCGGTATATCTGCATAAGGCGGCCTGGCCAGAAAATCGGACATTCCGGTATAGTATTCGAAGTTAATTTCTCCATCCAGAAGGTAAATCACCGGATATCTGGCAGGATTAATACTGCTGTCGTTATAAGTTTTCGGAAGGTGGATCCAGATTTCCCGTTTTTCATTCAGGATTTCAGAAAATACAGTCTGTTTTTCCCCTATCGAAATTTTTTCCTGCCCCTTCCCGGGGAAACAGAAAAAAAGAATAAGGATGAAAGATAAAAATTTAAGCCGGTTGTTCATGATGCTCTTTTCTATTTTGATGAATGTTTTTAATTTCTTTGGTTTTCTTCGGAGATTTGTTGCGTCTTCCCCACCAGATCAGGAATCCTGTCACCGGAAGACTGGTACAGATAATGCCCACCACAAAGGTGAAGATTTTCCCGAACATTCCACCCCAATACCCAACGTGCAGGTCAAAGTTCATATGCTCTATCACTTCATGCATCTGCACTTCTTTCGGATAATTGATTTCTTCTCCCGTATATTTATTGGTTTCCATGCTTTTTCCACCTTCAAGGCTTTTCAGTCCGATAAATTTTGCCGCAACAACATGATAAACCGTTGCGGAATCATTCCTCGGAATACTCATTCTGAACTGTTTCGCCTCAGGAAATTCCGTGAATTTTTTATCGACAAAACTTGTATACGACAATGCTTTCTGATCGGGGTTAAACTCCGGTTCGTACTTCTCTGCTATCTTATGGGCATCCGGTGTTCCTCCAAACGCTTCCTGCGTAAGGTTGGTAAGGACTTCATAAGCCATGATAAGCCCTGTAATGGTAATAAATACGGCAGGAATCAACGAATAAAATCCGAAAACATTATGAAAATCGTAATTCTTCCTGCGCCATTTCGTTCCTGACTTGATTTTAAAAGCCGCTGTTCGTGTTGTTTTATTCCATTTTTTCGGCCACCAGAGAATCAGTCCGCCAATCAGCTGCACAAAAAAGATAATGGAAGCTACTCCCACTACCGTTTTCCCGAATTTACCCGCCAGAAGCTGAGCGTGAATATGGGCTACAATGTAAAAGAATTCATAGCTTTTTGTAGATCCCGTTATTTTTCCGGAATACGGATCAAGATAATGATAGGCAAATACACCTCTCGGTCCACGGCCTTTCGGTTTTCCTGCTTTGGAGGCATTTTTATCCTTCGGAGGCTTAGTGGCTGAAGCCACCCTGAATGTTCTGTCCGCTTCTTTATAGGTATCGAAATAGAATGCTTTTCTATCCGGAACCTGCTGATGGAATTTTGCCAACAGCTCTTCAGGAGCCATTTTCTTTGCATTGGCCGGAACCTGTACATATTTTGCACTTCCTGCACAAAGATCTATGATCTCATCACAGAAAACAAATACGGTTCCCGAGAGGGTTACTACCAGTACTATAATTCCCGAAACCAGTCCGAGCCAGAGATGCAGCCATCCTGTAATTCTTTTGGTCAGGGATTTTCCCTGTTTTTTCTTTTGGGTTGTTTTTTTGTTGTCCATATCTTATTGGGTTGTCTGTGGTAAATTTGTTGGAGGGTGCGGGGTGTTTTGCTGATAGGATTTTTTTGTTGTAGGATGGGTTTTATGATTATAGGGGTGTTTTATTTTATAGATATGTTTATGCTAATAATATGTTTTGTATTAATAAATTATGTTTGTATTAATAGGATTTCATCCTATCCTTTGTTAAAGCGTCCCGTTGGGACTACCCCCTATTGTATGCAAATGTTTTTTGAATTTTTGATTGATAGGATTGCATCCTATTCTTGGTTAAAGCGTACCGTTGGGACTCTTTTAGAAGATGCGGGGCTTTGTTCGGCTGAAAAATTTTGATTTTTTTTGGCCTTTAAACAGAATATATTGCTTGTTATTTGTGACCTCGCGTTCTCCAACATATTTACCATCTGAGATAATTTGTTTTTGTTTTTTAATTAAAATTTAAAGGCAAAATTGGCAAGGATCTCTCTTGGTTTCTGAGGCTGACCATAGAAGTTCCAATAAGTTTCATTGAGGGCATTATTCATTTTCACGCCTATTCTGTATTTCTTTTTATCATAGAAAACAGTAGCGCCTACAGAGGTATAAGCCGGAGCAAGAAAATGGTTGGTAATGTTGATGTAGGTTTTATCTACAAAATTAAATCCGGCTCCGAATCCCAATCCTTCACAGATTCCATTCATGATTTTATAGCTTGTCCAGAAATTGGCCACATGTTTGGGAGTCCAGGCAATTCTTTTCCCGTTATCTTTACTTCTGTCGTCATTTTTATTGTCATTATATCCGTAACCTGCAATGATATTCCAGCCTTTCAGAGGATTGGCAATGAAATCGATTTCCAATCCCTGATTTTTGACGTTTCCATCCTGTCTGTTTCCCAAGCCCGAAGGATCTGCAATGAGCCTGTTTTTTACATTCATATTGTAATACGTAATCGTTGAAAGCAGTTTCTTTCCGAAAAGGTCCAGTTTAAATCCTCCCTCGATCTGGTTTCCCTGTTCCGGGTCCCATTTGGTAAGGATACCGTCCTGATTGGCAGAGGGTGCGAAGTATTTGAATCCGTTCACATAATTGGCAAAGAAGGAGATCTGATCTTTAACGATTTCGTAAACCAATCCGAATTTCGGAGAAAACTGGGTTTGGGTATAACCCATTACATATTTTGCATTAAAGCCGTTACCCTCGGATACTTCCACACCGTTAACGACCGTATTCCGGTTCTTATAATGATCCATTCTCACGCTGGCCATCACCAGAAGGTTGTCTGTAATATTCAGGACATCGGAAACGTAAGCACTGAATGTGCTGAATTTTGTAATTTCATAATTGGTAGGCTTTGTAAGGCTGGCCGGATTATCAGGGCTTCCCGGGTTTGGATTGACCGGAATTCTTTCCAGGTTCTGTACCAAGCTTCTGGAAATGGGCTGCCAGGGTGAATTTTCGTTTAATTTTACAACATCATAAGGGGCAAATACAGATCCCGTGGTATCGGCAGCATTTCTTTTAAACATACCATATTGATTTTTGGTGCTCTGCTGGTAATAATCCAAACCAACGACCAGTCTGTTTCTCAGGTTTCCGATTTTAAAATCTCCGATAAAATTCTGCTGAATATTATCTGTCGTCACTTTATAGCTGTCAAACGGACGGATTCCTCTGCTTACTGTATTATTATCAATATAACTCAATACCAGAAATATAGATTCGTTTTCATTGGCCATTCCTCTTTGGTAAGACGTTCTGGAAGTCCACTGATCGTTGAATTTATGGGTTACTTCTGCCATGGTTACGAAATTGGTTCTTTTGGAGCCGATATCATTGCTGGTAAAAGACCGCTGATGTGCTCCTGCCAGATCTTTCATGGAGTGAAGTGTAAGTTTTTCGGACTGTCTTACGTAAGCATTCAAGGTTTTATCCGGAGCGTGAAATTCCGTATCCAGGGTTACCGTTGTTTTATCGCTTACTTTATATAAGATACTTCCTGAAAAGAACAGCCCTTTATTATAGCCTGCATCCTGAAAAGAGTCCTGTGAATAAGCGGCTAGATTGAATCTGGCCAGTGCTGTTTTTTCTTTATTCAAAGGGGCGTTTACATCAGCCGTGATTCTGTTCATTCCCCAGCTTCCGGTGGTATATCCAATGATTCCGCCGAAGTTTTCCTGTGGCTTTTTGGTAATAATATTCACTACCCCACCGTAATTGGCCAGCGTTCCCCCGAACAGGGTTCCTGAAGGTCCTTTAATGACTTCCACTCTTTCTACATTGGCAATTTCGGACTGTACCCTGGGATTCTGAATGAGTCCGTTTCTAAAGTTGGCAGAAGAGCTGAAACCTCTGAGGAAAATATCATTACCGCTGTCGTTCACACTGTTATTTACCACAACTCCAGGTGCTGAAGCCATGGCTGTATTGAAATCTACCGCGTTCATTTCGCTGATGATCTCTTTCGGAACAATATTGTAAACGGTTGGGTTTTCCAGGTTTTCCAGTGGCAGTCTGGCTACGGATTCTGATTTTTTGGTTCTGTAGTTGTTGGTTCCCTGTAGAGATACAGCCTGAATTTCAGAAATTCTGACGGTATCTGTCTTTTGGGCACTCAGCATAGACACCGCTAACAGAGATGCAGAAATAATTGTTCTTTTCATTTTATAATTAAGTTTAGTTCTGCAAAAGTATTTTATTTTTATTAATTCTAAATAAAAATATGACAGAAATCATATAAATAATTATCCAGATACAGCATGAATAAAGGGTTTCCGAAAAACCGAAAACCCTTAAGTGATTTATTGAGCCTCTGAATTGAGGCTGAATAGTAAATTTTATAAGTTGAAAGTTAAATTTAAAGAAGTAGTATTTACATTGTTCCGGCCATCATCATGGACATATAATAATTGGCGCAATGCAGCGTATTGATGAGCACGATTTCTTTATCTGGAAATGTTTCAAAAGCGTCTGTTGTTATGATCTGATATTCGTAATTCATTGAAGTCCATTTAAGATGCGGCTTCATTACCAAAAGCTCAGTTCCTTCCTGATCTGTAAGGACAAAAGAATCTTTAAAAATTCCTCTGTGTTTGAAAAGATAGCCATTTTTTACTTCATTAAAATAGGTTTGTATCACAATTTCCCCATTCCAGTTCATTCTGAATTTTAAAAGTACTCTTTCGTGATCTTTTAATTCGATGGTTGTTCCCCAGAATCCTTTAGGTTCCACCTGAAATTCCGAATCTCCGATTTCTATGATAGCATTGAATTTAAACCAGCTTTTGTAAGAAAGTTTTCCGATTAACCGGCCTTCTTTTGTGACTTCAAAGGATAGAGAATTTTGGGATTTTGCGTAATATTCTGCCATGGTGAGTTTTTAGTTTGATAGATTTTCTATCTGTTTCTGATGGTATTAAGCGATTTTATTGTAACGCTCTAATTTATAAATAATTCTGCAAAAAATTATCTTATTTTTATCTGTCAGATAAAATCCCAACTTTCATAAAGACTAATACTGATTTTGTCGTTTCAGTTCTGCTTTATTAATGTAAGTACTTCTTTGGTATTATCATCATTCAAACGTCCAGGCCGTTTTCCGTTTATACCGAGCAGCATTAGAAATTTTGTCTGATGTACAGGAATAATAATTCCCAGGATTCTGCCTTTTTCCTGCTCATCTTTTAAAGCAATAATATCAATCTGAACCGGATTTTTCTCCTGATTTATTTCAAACTTAAGTTCTCCTTTTTGACCGTTATTAACACCACCGCGAATGATAAAGTTTTTCCCATCAACTTTTTCCCCTCCAGTCGTCATTGAGATGTAACCATCCTCTGTAAAAACAGCTTCACTTTCGTTATTCCAGTAATCGGTAGCCTTCCATGTTCCGGTAATATCAAATTCTGATTTCTGTGCTTTTGCCCCCAAGGAGATCACCAGCATCAGAACAGCCAGAATTTTAATAAAAATAACTTGTCTGTTTGCAGGTAAATTCATTGAACCTATTTTATTGAGTTTGGTAAATATAATCATCTTTATTTTCTTCTTATGTTTCTCTCAAATCTTTCATATTGAGATTCTGACTATCATTTTCAGCACTAGACCGCTCACAGTGGAAATTTTTCACGAATTCAATCTCAATCTTTGCCACAGTTTTTTTATTTTGAATTGAACCTTAAAAAGGTTTTTAATGTTCCCGCTTCCTAAGGCGGCTAATCGCTATCTATTACACTATTTTGTCCTTTAATTAAGGATAATATGTTCTTTCCAAAAACAATCCAAAAGTTAACAAAAAAAAACTCACCGATTTGAAAATCAGTGAGGTTTAACTTATTATTTTTTAAGCTAGTTTACATGGTTTCCATTTTGAAACTCATGCTTTCGATTACTTTTAAGATGGCTTCTACCGTATCCATAGAAGTCAGACAAGGCACTCCGTTTTCCACACTCATTCTTCGGATCTGGAACCCGTCTCTTTCGGCCTGCTTTCCTTTGGTGGTGGTGTTCACTACATACTGTACTTTTCCTTTCTGAATAAGGTCGATCAGGTTAACATCCTCTTCTCCGATCTTGTATCCTATTTTACAAGGAATTCCTTTTTCTTCGAAGAATTTTGCGGTTCCTTCGGTAGCCCAGATTCTGAAACCTACTTCGTGGAACCTTGCTGCAAGGTCTGCTGCTTCCTGCTTATGCTTATCAGCTACTGTGAACAGAATAGATCCGTGCATCGGCACTTTTCTTCCTGCTGCCACCAATCCTTTGTAAAGGGCTTTCTCTAAGGTAGTATCTTTCCCCATCACTTCTCCTGTAGACTTCATTTCAGGGCCCAGGGAGATGTCAACTTTAGTCAGTTTTGAGAAAGAGAACACCGGCACTTTTACAAATACGCCTTCTTTATTCGGGACTAATCCGTTTTTATAACCGAGATCCGTTAGCTTCTGTCCTAAAATAGCTTTGGTGGCAAGGTTAGCCATAGGCACTTCTGTGATTTTAGATAAGAAAGGAACTGTTCTTGATGATCTTGGGTTAACTTCGATCACATATACGTTTCCTTCAAAAAGAACGTACTGGATGTTCATTAATCCGATCACATTCAGACCTTTTGCCAGCCTTTGGGTGTAGTCTACCAAGGTTTCAATTTCGCTCTGGGAGATGTTCTGTGGCGGATATACTGCAATTGAGTCTCCGGAGTGAACTCCTGCTCTTTCGATATGCTCCATAATTCCCGGAATCACTACTGTTTCGCCGTCGCAGATGGCATCTACTTCAATTTCCTTTCCTACCATGTATTTGTCAACCAAAACCGGATGTTCAGGACTTGCATCTACCGCATGTTCCATATAGTGAGCCAATTCTGCTTCTGCATATACAATTTCCATTGCTCTTCCTCCAAGAACGTAACTTGGACGCACCAATACCGGATAACCGATTTCATTAGCAATTTTGATTGCTTCTTCTTTTGAAGTGGAAGTTCTTCCTTTTGGCTGAGGAATTCCCATCTCCTGAAGTGCTTTTTCGAATTTATCTCTGTTTTCCGCTCTGTCAAGATCTTCTAGGGAAGTTCCCAGGATCTGTACACCGTGAGCAGCCAGTTTATCTGCAAGGTTGATTGCCGTCTGACCTCCGAACTGCACGACTACTCCTTTCGGTTTTTCAAGGTCGATGATGTTCATTACATCTTCTTCCGTAAGCGGCTCAAAGTATAGTTTATCTGAGATGGAAAAGTCTGTGGAAACGGTTTCAGGATTGTTGTTGATGATAATCGCTTCGTAGCCCATTTCTTTGATGGCCCAAACCGAATGAACGGTTGCGTAGTCGAACTCAACTCCCTGCCCGATTCTGATGGGTCCTGATCCCAGAACGATGATTTTTTCTTTATCGGAAACCACACTTTCATTCTCTTCTTCATACGTTCCGTAGAAGTATGGGGTCTCACTTTCAAATTCAGCGGCACAGGTATCTACCATTTTGTATACCGGCATCACTCCGTTTTCTTTTCTGAAGTTGAAAACCTCCCGCTGTGATACTTCCCAAAGGTGGGCAATATTCAGATCTGCAAATCCTAATTTTTTTGCCTGGATTAAAGTTTCCTTATCAAATTTATTATCAGCGATTACCTTTTCGAAATCCACTAATTTTTTAAGCTTCCAGATGAAGAATTTATCGATTTTACTCCATTCTACAATCTGTTCCCAATCATATCCTTTTCTTAGGGCATCTCCAATGATAAACAATCTCTCATCGTCACAGACTCTGATTCTTCTTTCGATCTCTTCAGCAGTAAGCGCCTGAGCCTGTTTTGTTTTTAATCCAAGGTGTCTGATCCCTGTTTCGAGGGAACGGATGGCTTTCTGTAATGATTCTTCAAAGTTTCTTCCGATTGCCATTACTTCACCTGTCGCTTTCATCTGGGTTGAAAGTCTTCTGTCTGCCGTCTCGAATTTATCGAACGGGAATCTTGGGAATTTCGTTACCACATAGTCAAGGGCAGGTTCAAAACAGGCGTATGTTTTTCCTGTAACCGGGTTCATAATTTCATCAAGCGTAAGGCCTACCGCAATTTTGGCTGCAATTTTGGCAATCGGATATCCTGTTGCTTTACTTGCCAGCGCTGATGAGCGGGAAACTCTCGGGTTAACCTCGATGATATAATAATCGAATGAATACGGATCAAGTGCCAGCTGCACATTACATCCTCCTTCAATTCCCAAAGCTCTGATGATTTTCAAAGAAGCATTTCTCAATAGCTGATACTCTCTGTCTGAAAGCGTCTGAGACGGCGCCACTACGATTGAATCTCCCGTGTGAACCCCCACCGGATCTATATTTTCCATGTTACAAACCACAATCGCATTGTCGTTCGCATCACGCATTACTTCATATTCAATTTCTTTGAAACCTGCGATTGATTTCTCGATCAGACATTGTGTAACCGGGCTGTGTTTTAGCCCTAATTCGGCAATTTCTTTTAATTCGGCTTCAGTGGAAGCGATACCTCCACCTGTTCCACCCATTGTAAAGGCAGGACGAACAATAACAGGATATCCGATTGCATCTGCAAAAGCGAGTGCTCCTTCTACCGTATTCACAATATCAGATTCAGGAACCGGTTCATTTAATTCTCTCATCAGCTCACGGAACAGATCTCTGTCTTCCGCTCTGTTGATCGCTGAAAGTTTGGTTCCCAAAACTTCCACTTTGCACTCTTCAAGAATTCCTGACTTCTCAAGCTCTACCGCCATATTAAGACCAGTCTGCCCTCCAAGCGTCGGTAAAAGCGCGTCAGGACGCTCTTTTCTGATGATGTGGCTTACAAACTGTAATGAAATCGGCTCGATATATACTTTATCTGCGATTTCTACATCCGTCATGATTGTTGCAGGGTTTGAGTTGATCAAAATGACTTTGTAGCCTTCTTCTTTCAGAGACAAACAAGCCTGCGTTCCTGCGTAATCAAATTCAGCTGCCTGACCGATGATGATGGGTCCTGAACCGATTACTAAAATTGTTTTTATATCTGTACGTTTTGCCATTTTTCTTTTTTTTATTAGTCCACGGAGTTCATCCGCAGTTATTATTGCTGAACCATTTCATGGTTCTGTTTTGTTTTGGGGCAGCCACGAAGTGGCTGAATATTATAGCCGTAGGTGAAACCTATGGCGTGAATTTTAATTCCATTCGGACAACCCATGGAATGGGTTGAACATTATTTACCACAAATATTTTTCATCAAATTCAATCCCATGATCTTTTAACAAGGTCTTATATTCAGTCTCAAAAGATTCATTTTTATGATGCTCTTTTTGCTTCTTAATATAATTGATGATCATATCTTTTTCTCTTTCAGAATAAGTGAACGCACCATAACCACTTTGCCATTCTTCAAAATCTGGAAATAATCCGCTTTGCTTTATCCACAAATTACTTGAAACTTTGATGTCTTTTACCAGACTGCTTAAAGAAACAGATGGATGTAAATCTGTGAAGATATGAATATGGTCGGACATTCCGTTAATCCTGTAAAGTTTGCAGTTCTTATTCTTTACAATTCCCCAGATATACTTATAGAGCTGATCTTCATGTTCAATATTCAATACAGGTTTTCTGTTTTTCGTACTGAATACAATCTGATAATATATCTGGCGAAATGTTGACATTTCTTATTTGTTTTTAAAATTTTCCATTAAATCAATGAACTCATCAAACAGGTAGTTTGCATCTTCAGGACCCGGACTTGCCTCAGGGTGATACTGAACGGAGAAACAAGGGTGAATTTTATGTTTTAAACCTTCATTCGTTCTATCGTTCAATGCAATGTGTGTTTCAATAAGATCTGTTCCTTTTAAGCTTTCCTGATCTACGGCATATCCGTGGTTCTGCGAAGTAATCGCTACTGTGTTTTTCTCCAGATCCAGTACCGGGTGATTCCCACCTCTGTGTCCGAATTTCAGTTTGAATGTTTTGGCTCCGCAAGCTAATCCGATCAACTGATGTCCTAAACAGATTCCGAAAATCGGCACTTTTCCTAATAACCCACGGATCATATCCAATGCATGTGGTACATCCTCCGGATCGCCAGGACCATTTGAAAGCATGATTCCATCAGGGTTCATCAACAGGATTTCTTCTGCTGTAGTATCCTGGGAAACCACAATAATATCACAGTTTCTCTGAGACAGTTCTCTGATAATTCCCAGTTTTGCTCCGAAATCCACCAATACTACTTTGAAACCTCTGTTTGGATTGGCATAAGGTGTTTTGGTAGATACTTCTTCAACCTGATTGATCGGAAAAACAGTTGACTTCAATTCTGAAGCTACAGTATTTTCATCTGCATCAGCATTAACGATTTTTCCTTTTACCACCCCATAATTACGAAGAACTCTAGTCAGTCTACGGGTATCAATCCCGGAAATTCCTGAAAGTTTTTTCTTCTTAAATAATTCATCTAAAGTGATCTGAGTACGGAAATTAGAAGGGAGATCGCAAAGTTCTTTCACGATAAGCCCTTTAATAGCCGGCTCGATACTCTCATAATCATCACGGTTAATACCATAATTCCCGATAAGCGGATAGGTCATACAAACAATCTGACCGCAATATGACGGGTCAGAGATCAGTTCCTGATACCCTGTCATTCCGGTATTGAAAACTACTTCTCCGGCAGTTTCCAAATCTGCTCCGAAACCTTCTCCATGAAACACTTCACCGGACTCCAGTATTAATTTTTTCTTCATTTTTTTATCTAGATTTTCTTTTATTAACAGGTCACCCCTATGGGGCTTACATCGTTTTTGTTTACATTTTTTTCCAAGGGTTTCACCCTTTGCTATTAACAGGTCGCCCCTCCGGGGCTCACACCGTTTTTAATCTTTTATTTCCAAGGGTTTTCACCCATGCCTATTAATAGGTCGCCCCTCCGGGGCTTTTAGCTTCATTATTTTCCAAAAGTTCAACCTAGGTTTTTAATAAGTTTACTTTTGGATTGATACAATTTTTATCTTTATTGTTTTTCCAAACTTATTCCTTTGTCATTGACAGGTTAGCTCCTATGAGGCTTACATCGTTTTTGTTTACATTTTTTTCCAAGGGTTTCACCCTTTGCTATTAACAGGTCGCCCCTCCGGGGCTCACACCGTTTTCAATCTTTTATTTTCCAAGGGTTTCACCAATGGCTATTAATAGGTCGCCCCTCCGGGGCTTTTAGCTTCATTATTTTCCAAAAGTTCAACCTAGGTTTTTAATAAGTTTACTTTTGGATTGACACAATTTTTATCTTTATTGTTTTTCCAAACTTAACCCTTTGTCATTGACAGGTCGCCCCCATGAGGCTTACATCGTTTTTGTTTACATTTTTTCCAAGGGTTTTACCCTTTGCTATTAACAGGCCGCCCCTCCGGGGCTCACACCGTTTTTAATCTTTTATTTTCCAAGGGTTTCACCCATGGCTATTAGTAAATCGCCCCTTTGGGGCTCATATTATTTTTATTTACATTCTGTCCAAGGGCTTCACCCTTCGGATATTAACAGGTCGCCCCTCCGGGGCTCGCAATACTTTTTACTTTTAACCTGGCTCTTTTTATTTAAAAACATGCCCTTTCTGTTCCAGTGCTTCTTTTAAGATTGCCATTCTGGCAAAAACTCCGTTCTGCATCTGCCTGAATATTCTGGAACGTTCACATTCTACAAGATCCGTATCAATTTCTACTCCCCTGTTGATGGGTGCCGGATGCATGATGATGGCTCCGTTTTTCATGGCTTTTTCTCTTTCTTTGGTTAAACCGTATTTTCTGTGGTATTCCGAAGCGGAGAAACTCATTTTAGCGTCGTGTCTTTCGTGCTGAATTCTCAGCAGCATCAGAACATCTACCTCTGCGATCAGTTCATCTACTGAAAGATAGGTACCGTTGATTAAAGCTCCCTCATCAAACCATTGTTCCGGTCCTGAGAAGTATACTTTTGCCCCCAGTCTTCTTAAGGCTTCAGCATTGGAATTGGCTACACGGCTGTGTTTTACATCGCCCATGATTCCGACTTTCAGACCTTCAAATTTTCCGAATTCCTGATAAATGGTCAACAGGTCCAGCATACACTGTGAAGGATGGTTTCCTGTTCCGTCTCCTCCGTTGATTACCGGAATATTGATATTTTTCAGTTCCTCGAAATAGCGGTCTTTTTTATCTCTGATTACCACCAGGTCTACCCCGATGCTTTCAATTGTTTTTACGGTATCATAAAGACTTTCACCTTTGTTTACAGAGCTGTTGGAAGCATCAAAAGGAACTACCTGCAGTCCCAGTTTTCTTTCTGCCATATCAAAGCTGGTCTTTGTTCGTGTACTGTCTTCAAAGAAAAGATTTGAGCAGAAAACTTCTCCTTCAATTTTAGCAGTTTTTCCGTTGGCAAAAGCCATTGCTTCGGTCAGTATACTGTTGATTCTCTCAGTGCTAAGTTCTGTAATCGTAAACATATTTCTTAATTTTTGAGCATAAAAAAAGCGAAGACAAATCTTCGCTTATAACAATAAATATCGTAAAGGGCGCTTTCGCCCGGTAAATCTAATGATATAAATACTTTTTTATTCATTAGGTGCAAAGATATAAAAATTTCACGAATCTACAAAACCAATTTTTTAAATAAATTAAACCGGCGGTTCTTTCCTTATTTTCATTTATAAATACTATTTTTGTTTCAACTCAAATTTGTGGTATGGATTTAAAAGACAAAATGATTCTCAGCATCATTCAGGAAGACTCTACTTTATCTGTTAAGGAAATCTCAGAAAGGATTGGTCTTACCTTTACTCCAACGTATGAAAGGATCAAGCAGCTGGAGAAGCAGGGCATCATTGAGAAATATGTAGGTCTTTTAAACCGTGAAAAGCTGGGCCTTAATATCGTGGTATACTGCAACGTCCGCTTAAAAGAGCAATCCCAGAAAGTTCTGGAGACTTTTGAGAAGAATATTATGAAGTATGACGAGGTGCAGGAGATTACCAGTCTTTCCGGCGAGTATGATTATATGCTTAAAATTATTGCCAAGGATATCAATTCTTATAATGACTTCGCAGTGAATGTTATTTCAAATCTTCCTAATATCGGGCAGTACCACAGTTCTATTGTGCTTCACGAAGTGAAGAAGTCCACTAAGTTTAAGATTGATCTGGAGTAATTTTATTATGAAGAAATAATCCTAATCCATTTAATTCATTGCAAAAACAAGAATTAATGCTAAGCTTACGTTTTTAAGACAAAGGCACTTCGCTAATGCTGATCTGATTTGTTTCACTAAAAAATGCTTCGACTCCGCTCAGCATGACAAAGATGCTTATGGTGGCTGTACAGGAGCTTTCAAATGAGAGAAGCCGAAGCTTATGACCTTTTTATAAAGATCAACCCAATAATTTATTTTTCAGTTTATTGAACTGGTATTCTATTTTATCCAGACAAAGGTTTCCAATACTTCCCTGGTGGGTATGATTTAAAGTTCCTGATTGAAATTCAAATTCATTGTTTTCAATTTCCTGTCCTATTTTAATATAGGCATCCCGGAATGAGCTTCCGTTTTTCACTTTTTCATTGATCTTTTCTACACTGAACAGGTATTTGTATTTTTCATCTTCAAGGATACCGTCCTTCACCTGAATATTCGGCAGCGTATAGTTCAGGATTTCCAGGCATTCTTTTAGTGAATCGATAGCCGGAAAAAGAATTTCTTTGGTAAGCTGTACATCTCTGTGATAGCCTGACGGAAGGTTATTGGTCAGCATGATCAGTTCATTCGGAAGCGACTGGATTCTGTTACACCGTGCACGAACCAATTCAAAAATATCCGGATTCTTTTTATGGGGCATAATGCTGCTTCCTGTGGTAAATTCTTTAGGAAAGCTGATGAAATCAAAATTTTGGTTGAGATACAGGCACACATCATAGGCGAATTTTGACAGTGTTCCTGCCAGAGCTGCCATCGACATAGCCAGCAACTTCTCTGATTTACCCCGCGTCATCTGCGCATAAACAGCATTATAATTCATTGACTGAAATCCGAGATGATAGGTTGTACTTTCACGGTCGATCGGAAATGAAGAGCCATAGCCCGCTGCTGAACCCAAAGGATTTTTGTTGATGATATTCTTTACTGAAAACAGCAGCTCAACATCATCCAGCAGCGCTTCGGCATAAGCTCCGAACCACAATCCGAAAGACGACGGCATTGCAATCTGCAGATGTGTGTATCCGGGAAGCAGTACATTCTTATGCCGGTCTGCAAGTCCGGTAAGGATCTGAAAAAACTCATCCGTACGGACTGTGATTTCGCGGATCTCATCCAGAAGGTAGAGTTTTATGTCTGTCAAAACCTGATCATTCCGTGATCTTGCGGTATGGATCTTCTTTCCGGTATCGCCAAGCTTTTCAATAAGAATAGCTTCAATCTGTGAATGAATATCCTCTGCCTCTTTATCAATCTCAAAACTGCCGTTTTCGATGTCATTCAGAATGGTTTCCAAAATGAAAAGCATCTTTTCCGATTCTTCACCGGAAATGATTCCGGTTTCTGCCAGCATTTTACAATGTGCCATAGACCCTTTTACGTCGTACTTTGCCAGGCGTTCATCAAAATCAAGATCTCTTCCGACGGTAAAACTGTTGACTAATATATTGGTAGCAAGGTCACCCTTTTGCCATATTTTTTTCATAAATAATTATTTGATATTGTTTCAGCCTGCCCAGCAGGATCCTTAATAATTACTGTTGCCAGTAAAAAAACTATTAAAAAAACATCTCCACATTTAAAAACTTTTGTCTTTAATTTTTCTTTTTTGCATAAATCCTTATTAAAAACTTAGCTTTAATTTCCTGCTGAGCGTAGCTAAAACATGTATTGTTGATGGGAAGTTTCCAACCTGAGCTTCAACTTCTTTTTTTATAAAACTTTTTCCAGGATGCTGATATAGATTTCAATTCCTTCTTCTATTTCTTTAATACAGATGAATTCATCAGCGGTATGAGAGCGCCTGCTGTCTCCCGGACCTATTTTTACCGATGTACACGGAATGATCGCCTGATCTGAAGAGGTGGGTGAACCGTAGGTGGTTCTTCCGATTTTCAGTCCGGCCTGTACAAACGGGTGTTCCATTTCAATTTTTGAGGAATTGAGCCTGAAAGACCTGGCTCTGAGCTCTGACTTCATCCGGGACTGAATGATTTCAAATGCTTCTTTATTGGAATATTCATCCGTAACTCTCACATCCAGTGTAAAGGAACATGATTCCGGTACGACATTATGCTGCACTCCTGCATGGATTCCTGATAAAGTCACCTTTACCTCACCTAAATATTCTGAAATTTTCGGAAACCTGAAGTTTAAAATATGCTGAAGATCTTCCATGCATTTCACAATAGAGTTATCATGGTTCGGATGAGCAGCATGAGAAGGAGTTCCTTTCATTTCCCCGTCAATTACCAAAAGTCCTTTTTCTGCGATCGCCAGATTCATCTGCGTGGGTTCTCCTACAATGGCGAGCTCCACATTGGGAAGCTGCGGAAACAGGGCTTCAATTCCATCAAATCCTGAAATCTCCTCCTCTGCCGTCAAAGCAATAACTAAATTATATTTTA
This sequence comes from Chryseobacterium sp., assembly GCA_031277615.1. Taxonomy (GTDB): domain Bacteria; phylum Bacteroidota; class Bacteroidia; order Flavobacteriales; family Weeksellaceae; genus Chryseobacterium. The sequence goes on from JAITMC010000009.1 coordinate 28,463, forward strand.
AATCTTCTTTTTCATAAAAATGCAGAAAGGTCTGCGCCATAGCCACCAGTGAGGCTCCGGCATCATTACTTCCCAATCCGAATAATTTTCCGTCTTTTTCAATGGGTAAAAACGGATCAAGTGTGTAAGCTTTATTCGGCTTTACTGTATCGTGGTGAGTATTCAGCAGGATTGACGGTTTGAAAACATCGAAATTTTTATTCACGGCCCAAATGTTGTTTTTAAAACGTTTTGTGGGAATATGATGTTTTCTGAAAAAATTTTCAATTTCTACCGAGGTATTGAATTCATCTTTGCTGAATGAAGGAATTTCAATCAGTTTTTTAAGCAGCTCTACGGCATTGCTCAATAATTCTTCTTTGCTATAAACAGATTTCAGTTCCTGCATGATGTTTTTCTATATGATTTTTCAGTTCGGTTTCTTTAATCAGAAACACTTTGTTCACTTTATTTTTCACGGCTCCCAGAGCATTTTCCAGTTTAGGCAGAATCCCTTTATGAAGTTTTCCCTGTTCTTTTAACGTTATAAATTTCTCCTCGGAAACATTCCTGATCAGAGATTCAGGGTTTTCAACATCTTCCAGAACCCCTTCTTTATCAAAACAGTACAACAGCTCTACTTTATATTTTTCTGATAAAGCCTGTGCCAGCACTGAAGCAATCGTATCCGCATTGGTATTGAAAAGATTTCCTTTTTTATCATGGGTAATTGCTGAAAATACCGGAACAAGATCCAGCTTCATTAATTTTGAGACCAGCTTTTTATTCACACTCTTCTTATTAATATCACCTACATAACCGAAGTCAATTTCAGGATGTTCCCTTTTTTTAGCTTTAATTAAATTTCCGTCTGCTCCTGAAAATCCTACTGCATTGCATTTTTTCTGCTGTAACTTCTCAACAATATTTTTATTAATTCCCCCGGCATATACCATCGTTACGATATCCAGCGTCTCTTTATCTGTAACACGCCTTCCATTAATCATTTTCTGCTCTATGCCAAGCTTATCCGCAAGCGTTGTCGCCAGCTTCCCCCCGCCATGAACAAGAATTTTCTTTTCTCTGATTTCGGCAAACTGCTCCAGAAACTGATTCAACAATGCTTCATTGTCAATCAGGGCACCTCCTATTTTGATGATGTATAATTTGTTGGTCATGAGAGATTTTGATTAAATATTGTTTGGGTTTGGTGGGTTGATATGATGTTTACCTACGTATAATATTGATTGTGCATCATTGATAGGATTTCATCCTATCCTTTGTTGAATCGTCCCGTTGGGACTTTTCAATTGATGCTGATTATGCTGATTATGTATGATATTGATTGCGTATAATATTGATTACATACCATTGATAGGATTTCATCCTATTTTTTGCTGAATCGTCCCGTTGGGACTCTTTTGGGGTTTCGGATGGTTTGACAATGTTGACTGTGCATAATATTGATTGTGTATCATTGATAGGACTGCGTCCTATTCTTTGCTGAAACGTCCCGTTGGGACTCTTTTGAGGTTGTTATTTTATATAGTTTAAAATTTCAGTGAAGACGGCCTGGGCGGAGAAAATACGGTTTTTGGCTTGCTGATAGATGATTGAATTCTGTCCGTCCATCACTTCATCACTTAATTCTACATTACGGCGGACCGGGAGACAGTGCATTACTTTAGCCTGGTTGGTATTGGTCAGTTTTTCATTCGTGAGCATCCAGTTTTCCTTTACTTCAGGCATTGCGGCATAATCATCGAAGGAGGACCAGTTTTTTACGTAGACGAAATCTGCATCTTTCAAGGCTTCATCCTGATTGTGAAACACTTTTACATCTTTCGTGAAGTTTTTATCCAGATCATAGCCTTCCGGGTTCGTAATAACAAAGTCTACCTCCATCTCCTGCATCCATTCTGCAAATGAATTTCCAACTGCCTGTGCAATTGGTTTGATGTGAGGAGCCCATGTCAGCACTACTTTGGGTTTGCGTTTTTCTTTCCAGTTTTCTGTAATGGTAATACAGTCTGCGAGACTTTGTAAAGGGTGGCGCGTAGCTGATTCCAGCGAGATAACCGGCACTTTAGCATGCTGCTCAAACTGGCTTAAAATGCTTTCATTAACATCATCTTCCTTATTTTTCATCCCGGCAAAACAACGCACCGAAATGATGTCGCAATATTGGTTCAGCACTTCAATGGCATCTTTGATATGCTCCACGGTATCTCCGTTCATTACTGCTCCATCGGCAAATTCAAGATTCCAGGCTTCCTGGGCTGCATTTAAGGTCAATACATTCAGTCCTAAATTCTGAGCTGCAATCTGGCTGCTTAAACGGGTTCTCAGACTTGAGTTTAAAAATACCAGGCCTATGGTTTTTCCTTTCCCTTTTTCTGTTTCCGAAAGAGGATTTTCTTTTATTTCTAATGCTTTTTTTATGAGATCCTGTAAGTTTTCTACATCACTTACAGAGGTGAATTTTTTCATTTTTGAATTGATTTTAAAGCTTTCCTTTAACTATTTATTTGATGTAGCCACAAAAGACACAAAGCTCTTATTTAAACACTTTAGAACACTTAAGTAAGTTTAAAATGAAACTGTATATTAAGTTCACATAAGAAGAAAATCAAAGATTTTCAAAAACTTAAGTGTACTTCTGAAGCGTTTAGTAGTTTCTTAAAATCACTAAGTGTTTAAGTCTTTTGTGACTTTTGTGGTTTAAAGATTTTGAAGGCCGGCTAATTTGTTTAGATTCCTACGGAATAAAAAATATTGTGATCTATCTTTATTTTGATCATTTCACAATTTCATCTCTTAGCCTTTTCTTCTTAAATACTTTCCAATACCGTTTTCAGGGCATTGATGAAAAGATCAGTTTCCCCTTTATTGATATTCAGTGCCGGAAGAATCCTTAAAACACTCTTATCATTGGAGTTTCCTGTAAAAATATGATGATCAAAAAGGAGTTCTTTCCTTACTTCGGAACAGTCCCTGTCGAGTTCTATTCCAATCATCAGACCTTTCCTTCGGATTGATTTAATATGGGGCAGGCTTTTAATTTCATTTTCAATATATTCGCCCATTTGCACAGCATTTTCAATAAGGTTTTCGTCTTTCATAACATCCAGAACCGCGATAGCCGCTGCACAAGCCAGGTGATTTCCGCCAAATGTGGTTCCCAGCAATCCGTTACTTGCCTCAAATTTCGGATGAATCAGTACTCCGCCAACCGGAAAACCATTTCCCATTCCTTTTGCAGTGGTAATGATATCTGGTTCTATTCCAAATTCCTGATGGGCAAAGAAATAACCACTTCTTCCGTAACCCGACTGTACTTCATCCAGAATAAGAACAACATCATATTTTTCACACAGCTCCTTTATTTTAGCTAAAAATTCTGCTGTTGGAATCATAATTCCTCCTACTCCCTGAATTCCTTCTATGATCACGGAAGAAATTTCATTTCCATGCAGTTCAAAAACCTCTTCAAGCTGTTCAATACTATTCCATTCTGACCGGATGAATCTTTCTGAAAAGTTAACCGGAGCAACAATCTTGGGGTTATCTGTTACTGAAACGGCAGCTGATGTTCTCCCGTGAAATGATCCCGAAAAATACAGCACTTTACTTTTCCCATCATGGAAGGAAGCCAGCTTCAATGCATTTTCATTGGCTTCAGCTCCGGAATTACACAGGAAAAGGTTATAGTTTTCATACCCTGAAAGTTTTCCTAATTTTTCAGCTAGCTCAACCTGCAGCTCATTCTGAACGGAATTGGAATAAAAGGAGATTTTCTCAAGCTGTTCTTTGAGCCTATTCTGATAATACGGATGATTATGGCCAATGGAAATTACCGCATGACCTCCATAAAAATCAAGATACCGTTCTCCTTTATCATCCCAAAGAAAAGATCCCTGAGCCTTTACCGGATTTATATTAAATAATGGATATACGTTGAATAAATTCATTTTTTATTTTTTAATTAATTGATGCCCCCAGGCTGAACCTATATTCAGGCGTAAGATTCACCGTTGACCTATTGATCTTTCACTTTTTAAAATGCTATCGGTTTCAGATTCAATCCCGTATTCTCTTCCCAGCCCATCGCAATATTCATATTCTGTACCGCCTGTCCGGAAGCCCCTTTCAACAAATTGTCAATCGCTGAGTGAATCACCACAGCATTTCCATTTTTCTCAATCTGGATCACACAGCGATTGGTGTTGACAACCTGCTTCAGATCAATTGCTTTTTCACTTACCTTTACAAAAGGCTCACCGGCATAAAAATCCTGATACAACTGAACGATTTCTGAAAGTATTAAATCTGTTTTAACGGTAGAACTTGTAAAAATTCCTCTTGCAAAATCTCCCCGCCACGGGACAAAATTCAGACCGACTTCTTTATTATTCAATGAAACCAACTGTTTTAAAATTTCATCCACATGCTGATGCGTCAGTGTTTTATAGGCCGAAATATTATCATTCCTCCAGGTAAAATGCGTGGTCGCCTGTAAAGACTGTCCCGCTCCGGTAGATCCCGTAATCCCGGTTGTAAAAACTTCATCCAGGAATCCTTTTTCAGCCAAGGGCAATAACGCTAACTGAATCGCGGTAGCAAAACATCCCGGATTGGCAATACTTCGGGAACCCACCAGTTGTTTCTTGTTGATTTCCGGCAATCCGTAGATAAAATTTCTGTTTCCAAAAGCTCCGTTCAATCGGAAGTCATTGCCGAGATCGATGATCAGGGCTTCTTCCCTAACCGGATTCTGATGCAGCCAATTCTCACTTTCTTTATGAGGAAGACAGAGAAAAAGGATATCTGTTTCTTCAGGCTGATCCGTAAGAACATCTTCACAAACCGCCGTTAAATCCGGGTACAAATCTGAAATTTTTGTCCCCGAATTGGAACGGCTATATAAAAAACTCAATGACACATGGGGATGAAAAGCCAGCAGACGTACCAATTCGCTTCCTGTATAGCCATTGGCGCCTACAATTCCTACTGTTTTTTTCATTTTGATTGATTATTTCATGATAGTTTGATAGGATTCCATCCTATCCTGGATTAAATCGTTCCTTTGATAAAACACTGTCCTATCCTTGGATTAAACTGTTCCTTTGATAGGACTTCATCCTATCCTGAATTAAATCGTTCCTTCGGAACTCTGATTGATTGTTCCGATTTTAATTGATAGGATGATATTCCATTTCTGGTTAATCGTTCTTTTGATAAAACCCTATCCTATCCTTGGATTAAACTGTTCCTTTGATAGGACTTCATCCTATCCTGGATTAAATCGTTCCTTCGGAACTCATATTATATTATTGTTGAATTGATCTGATGATAGATGTTCAGGGAGTTGCTTACGATTTTGGTGTAACCTTTTACATCTTCACCGGTCCATGCTCTGTTGGTTTCGCCATAGCTGCCGAACAGATCAGACATCAGATCGTGGTCAGATTCAATTCCATTTAAAACAAATCTGTACGGATGAAGGGTTATGAATACTTTTCCGCTTACCGTTTTCTGGGAATCGGTGAGAAAAGTTTCGATATTTCTCATCACCGGATCCAGGAAAAGCGCTTCATGCAGCCAGTTTCCGTACCAGTCGGAAAGCTGGGACTTCATCATCTGCTGGTATTTTGAAAGGGTATGTTTTTCCAGTAAATGATGGGCTTTAATAATAACAGACGCTGCTGCCGCTTCAAAACCTACTCTTCCTTTGATTCCAACAATAGTATCACCGACGTGAATATCACGCCCGATGCCATAAGCAGATGCCAGTTCTTCAATCTTCTGAACAGCATACACAGGATGCTCAAAATATTCCCCGTTTACTGCTGTTATTTCACCATTTTTAAATTCTATTTCCAGCTCTGAAGGGGCTGTTTCTTTAATCTGTGAAGGAAACGCTTCTTCCGGAAGGTAATTTCTGGAAGTCAGGGTCTCTTTTCCTCCTACTGAAGTTCCCCAAAGTCCTTTATTTATAGAATATTGTGCTTTGTGAAATTCCATTTCATAGCCATGCCCCTTCAGGAACTCAATTTCTTCTTCTCGTGATAAAGCCATATCACGGATCGGCGTAATGATTTCAACATCCGGACACATCACCTGAAAGATCAGATCAAAACGCACCTGATCATTACCGGCTCCCGTGCTTCCGTGTGCAATGGCATCAGCATTCACTTCGACCGCATATTTTGCAATTTCCTGTGCCTGAACCGTACGCTCAGCACTTACAGACAACGGATAGGTATTATTTTTCAATACATTTCCGAAGATCAGATACTTTACACATGAATTATAATAATCCTCCTGAGCGTCTATGCACCTGTACTCTTTTACCCCAAGATTCAGGGCTTTTCTCTCCAGTTCTTTTTCCTCTTCTCTGGAAAAACCTCCGGTATTCACAGTTACGGCATACACCTCATATCCTAGAGTTTCACTCAGATATTTGGCACAGTAAGAGGTATCCAAACCTCCACTAAACGCTAAGATGACTTTCTTTTTCATCTGGATTCTTTTTATTATTTTTAATGGTCTTATGAAATTCGGCAAGAGGATCTTCAACATCCTTCTGGCTGATTTCATGATGATACTGATTTTCGGGCTGATTATTTTCAGCACCTGTTTTTTTATGGTTATCGGGAACAAAAAGCATTGCTGTACACAGACAGTTTTTGCGTTCCTTCATCATTAATATTTCATAGTTGACACAGTTCTTACATCCGTTCCAGAATTCTTCATCCTGCGTCAGTTCCGAATAGATTACCGGCTGATATCCGAGATCACTGTTAATCTTCATTACCGCAAGTCCCGTTGTCAACCCGAATACTTTTGCATCCGGATACTTATCTCTTGATAGCTGGAAAACTTTTTGCTTGATCTGAGTGGCCACCCCTCCGTTTCTGAATTTCGGTGAGACGATAAGTCCTGAATTGGCTACAAATTTTCCGTGCGACCAGGTTTCTATATAACAGAAGCCTACCCACTCACCATTTTCAGTAGCGACAACGGCATTGCCTTCTGAAATCTTTTTACTCAAATACTCAAGGGAACGTTTTGCGATCCCTGTTCCTCTGCGCTGTGCAGAATCATACATTTCCTGCTGTATTTCATTCACATACATTAGATGTGCGCATGAGGAAATTTCTATTTCCATGTATTTATCTGAATTTTTTGGCAAATTTAAAATATAATTTCTTTTAAATCCAAACAAAAAAGATATTTTTTTTGTTTAAATAAAATTAACAGGTAAAATTATCTTTAATGGAAATTATATATTTGCTAAATTATTATATATTTGCTAAAAAGGTATAGCTATGGAAAATAAATGCCCTAAATGCAACAGTTCCAAAATTGTAAAAAGCGGAATTATTAAGGAGAAACAGCGTTTTCTCTGTAAAGACTGCGGTTATTATTTCACGGTAAAAAAACTGGGCAAACAGATTGATGATTATTATGTAACCAAAGCATTACAACTCTATCTTGAAGGACTGAGCTACCGAGAAATTGAGAGAATCATAGGGGTTTCCCATGTCACGATCAGCTCCTGGATCAAGAAATACAACATCACACGACCTCCTCATTCGGAATTCCATCCTGTTTATAAAATCCTGAAACAAAATGAACTGATAGAATATATTGCCCAGGAAGAAAATATCAAAAATTCAGGGATCATCATTACGCAGTTTGCAGATAAGTACATGCTGATCAAATGGGAAAGGTTTAAGAAGTAAGGGAGATGCATAGAGAAAGGGATAATAGATAATAGATGATAGACTGATAGATAAAAGACTTTTTACCGCTTATAATTCATAAAACTATACCATTACCATTAATATATATTAAATTTTCGTAAACAAATTATTAATTACAATTTGGCATCAACAAAAAACAACGCCAAAAATTGATAATTTATGAAGAAAACTCTTACATTCATAGGATTAGCCGTAATGAGCGGTTCTTTATACGCTCAGGGCTCTCCGGATTATGGCAGTGGATTAAAATTAAACCTCAACCAGGACGGAGATAAGTACATCAGATTTATTTTATGGGATCAGTTCTGGCTCAGGAATACCCAGATGAATCCGGGAAGCATGGTAGCGGGTGAACCGACCGACAATTCTTGGAGTCTGGGAAACAGAAGATTACGGGCTTTGGCTTATGCTCAGATTTCCAAAAGATACATGATCCTTGCTCATTTTGGAATCAACAACCAGACTTTTATTAACGGGGGCGCATCAGGAACCTCGGGAACAGGTGGCTATGGAAACGGCAAAAAGCCACAGATGTTTTTTCACGACGCCTGGAACGAATATGCAGTTATTTTACCTGGAGAAGCAGGAAAATTCAGTTTATCTTTAGGGGCAGGTCTTCATTATTACATGGGGCTTTCCCGAATGACAATGGCTTCGACGCTTAATTTCCTGACGGTAGACTCCCCTGTTTTCACATGGCCTCTGATCGATAATTCAGATCAGTTTGCAAGACAGCTCGGAATGTTTGCCAAAGGAAAATACGGAAAGCTGGAATACCGCTTCAGTTTAAACAAGCCCTTCGCTACGGATCTCGTACCCGTTAATGTAACAGATCCCTCCCGTGCTGTAGCAGTAGATAACAACGGTAATCCAAGCTTTTCAAAGGCAGGTTATGTTGAATATCAGTTTCTTGATGAAGAATCCAATACCCTTCCCTTTAAAGTGGGCTCATATCTGGGCACGAAAAAGGTTTTCAATGTGGGAGCAGGTTTTTATCACCAGGCAGACGGAACGAGAACTTCTGTCAACTCCAATATCGAGAAGCATGACATTACCCTTTTTGCCGTAGATGCCTTCGCCGATATCCCTTTGGGAGAAGCAAAAAATAAAATGGCCGTTTCCGCCTATGCAGGATACTACAATTATAATTTCGGTCCGAATTACATCCGCAATCTGGGAACGATGAATATTGCCGCCTCAGACCCTAATTTTATCGGAAATAAAGCCATCGCAGGACCGGGAAATCTACAGCCGCTGATCGGAACAGGTAATATTATCTACGCCCAGGCCGGTTTACTTTTACCCAGCCAGGCTGAGAAACCGAAAGTAAGAATACAGCCCTTCGCTGCCTATACCCACAAAAACTTTGAAGCATTCGACAAGTCTTCCTCACAATTTGATGTAGGAGCCAACTGGTTTATTGATGGGCATCATGCAAAGATCACGACCCAGTATTCCACCAGACCGGTATATACCAGCCCTACGGAAAGCCCTTCCTCCAAAGGTGAGTTTATCGTACAGTTTCAAATTTACCTGTAACACTCAGGATTTACTGATATCATTCATTTCATTAACAACAAAAACCTAGCAATATGAGCGAAAATCACCACGAAAACTACGAGAATATGACCGACAGGCAGAAAAACCGCACCATCTGGAGCGTGATCACCGCCTCATCTCTCGGTACTCTGATAGAATGGTACGACTTCTATATTTTCGGAAGTTTAGCCATAGTTCTGGCAACGAAATTCTTCCCCGCAGATAATCCGACTGCCGCATTTTTATCTACGCTGGCTACTTTTGCCGCAGGATTTGTGGTAAGACCCTTCGGCGCTCTTTTCTTCGGGAGACTGGGAGATATTATCGGAAGAAAATACACTTTCCTTGTCACATTACTGATCATGGGATTTTCAACATTCCTGATCGGCTGTATTCCAAGCTATGAAACGATTGGATTTTTAGCCCCTGTTCTTGTTTTAATTTTAAGACTTCTCCAGGGACTTGCCCTGGGTGGAGAATATGGCGGTGCTGCAACCTATGTTGCCGAATATGCACAGCCTCACCGGAGAGGTTACTGGACTTCCTGGATACAGACAACGGCTACGGCTGGTCTTTTCATCTCCCTGATCGTCATTCTCGTTACCAAAACATCCCTTTCTGCTGAAGAGTTTGATCACTGGGGATGGAGGGTTCCTTTCTGGATTTCGATCCTTATGGTAGGTGTTTCATATATCATCAGAAAAAACATGAAGGAATCCCCTCTTTTTGCGAAGGCTAAAAGTGAAGGAAAAACGTCAAAAAATCCTTTAAAGGAAAGCTTCGGAAATAAGTATAATTTCAAATTTGTTCTTCTGGCTCTTTTCGGAGCAGCTATGGGGCAAGGGGTGATCTGGTATACGGGACAGTTTTATGCCATGAGCTTCCTGCAGAAAGTAATGAATGTAGAATCTGCCCAGGTAGATTCCCTCATGGCCACAGCTTTATTCCTGGGAACGCCTTTCTTTGTCTTTTTCGGATGGCTTTCTGATAAAATAGGAAGAAAAGCCGTGATGATGACCGGAATGCTGGTAGCCATCTTAGCTTACCGGCCCATTTATGACAGCATGTTCAACAGTGTAAAGCTTGAGAACAAAACGGTTGCCGCTAATGGAATTACAGAAAAAAGAACGGCTAAAATCCATGATAAAATTGCAACGGACAGCCTCGTAACCTTCCACAAGGAAACGCTTTATACGGACGGAACCTTAATTAAAAAAGACAGTATTACCCATTGGTCTCCGGCAGGTCCGGTAATGAAAGACGGAAAAGCGGAAGAACCTAAAGTATCCCAATCCGTAACGCTGGCCGACCATACAAAATGGTATCTGGTATTCCTGGTGTTTATTCAGGTGATATTCGTAACGATGGTTTACGGTCCCATTGCGGCTTTCCTTGTAGAGATGTTCCCGGTGAGAATCCGCTACACGTCAATGTCTCTTCCTTATCACATCGGAAACGGGGTATTCGGAGGACTTCTTCCGGCAGTGGCCACTTATCTGGTTACGGTGGGTAAAGATGCGGGGCATCCTACATGGTATCTTGAAGGACTGTGGTATCCGATAGGCGTTGCAGCCGTCTGCCTGATCATCGGATTGTTTTATCTTAAAAATAAGAACAATAATATTCATGATTAAGCATTGAATCACTCAAATTTTTATTAATTTTAATAACTACTAAAATGAACGGACTAAAAAAAATATTAGGCATAGTATGGATCGCCATTGCGCTGGTGGTAGGATATTTCGGAATAACAGTTCTGGGGATCCCGAAGATCACTTCAGGCAAACAGGAGGACCTGGTTTTCGGTATCATTATTTTATTTGTACTGATGCCGATCATCTCCGGCGGGCTGGGTATTTTCGGCTATTACGCGCTGACGGGAGAATATTCTGACGATAAAATTTAACGATAAAAAATAAATGATAATTGATGAATGATCAGCATGACAGAATCCGTTCATCAATTATCTTTATTCATAACCCTATGAAGAAAAGACACGAACAAAAACTGGTTATCCTGAGCATCGGACTAATGATCGCCTTCAGCATTCCTGTTTCACTGCTGTTTAACAGTGACCGGGAGGTTTTCGGCTATCCGATGATTCTGATTTATTTTTTTGTGGTGTGGATGATTTCCATCATAATCTCTTTTGTAATCGTAAAAAAGTATGATGAGTAGTTTTGCATTATTTTTTGTGGTTTTGTTTTACCTGGCCCTTTTGTTCTTAGTTGCCCATCTGGCAGAGAAGAAGAAGAGCAAGCTGTGGATCAACAACCCTTACATTTATGCACTTTCCCTTGCGGTGTACTGCACGGCATGGACGTACTACGGAAGCATCGGTGTTGCGGCTACAGGTGGACTTAACTATCTTCCCATCTATATCGGGCCTATTATGATCATTCCGGCGTGGATCTATATCAATACCCGCATCGTACGGATTGCCAGAATCAACAAAATAAGCAGTCTTGCGGATTTTATTTCCCTGAGATACGGTAACAGCAGAAGCTTCAGCGCCATCATTACGGTAGTCTGTCTTCTGGCGATTGTTCCTTATATCGGATTACAGATCAAAGCGATTTCGGAAACATTTCATCTGGTGACCGAAACTTCAATGTCCAACAATATTCTTACGGATAATGCTACGTTTGTCGTGGTACTGATTGCCTTATTTTCGTCTTATTACGGGACAAAATATGTGGATGCTTCAGAGAAACGTTTAGGAATTATTTCCGCAATTGCCCTGGAAAGTTTTTTAAAGCTTTTCTTCATCATTATTCTGGGTATTTTTGTAATTTATTTTGTATTCGACGGCTTTTCCGATATTTATCAGAAGGCCAGCCAGTTTGAGGATTTCAAACAAAAAAACACCTTCAACGGTATTGAAAATGCGATGAACTGGATGGTCCTGTGCATGATTTCCGCTACCGCTATCTGTATTCTGCCGAGACAGTTCCATACCGCGATTGTAGAAAACAGACAGGAAAAACACATCAAAACAGCCATCTGGTTCTTCCCTCTTTATCTTTTAATATTCACGGTCTTTATCTTCCCGATCGCATGGGGCGGAAGGCTTATTTTCGACGGAGAAAAAGTAAATCCTGAGTTCTACTCTATCCTGATTCCCCAGCATTTCGATAATACCCTGATTACGGTTTTTGTCTTTCTGGGAGGCCTGAGCTCCTGTATTTCAATGATCATTATCTCTGCCATTACGCTTTCGATTATGCTTTCCAATAACCTCATCATTCCTTATGGATTACTTGGAAAATTCAAGTCTGAAAACGAGGTTCAGAATACCAGAAACATCACCAACATCAGGAAGTTCAGCATTTTTGCGCTGATCATCATGGCTTTTGTTTTTTATAAATATTTCATTCTGAGAACTTCTCTGGATTCGGTGGGACTGATTTCATTTGTTGTGATTGCGCAGCTTGCCCCGGCATTTTTCGGAGCTATTTTCTGGAGAAGAGGAAGCTACAAAGGCGCTGTTGCAGGATTATTAGCCGGGCTTGCGGTATGCTATTTCGGGCTGATCATTCCGCAGTATTATTTCTCTTACAACCAGGAGCTCAAAGGTGTTCTCAGAGAAATGTATGATGCCTTTGGATTTTTCAGCATTCCTTATCTGAGCAGGATTTCACAGATCTTTTTCTGGTCTTTACTGGTGAATACCGCTTTATTTACCATTATTTCCGTGAGTGTAAAAGGAAATTACCGGGAAAGAAATTTTGCCGAGCTGTATGTAGATATCGACAAATACATTCAGAATCACGAAAATGCTTTTATCTGGCGAGGAACAGCTTATGTTTCTGACATTAAAAATATTCTTGAAAGGTTTTTAGGTAAAAATAAAACGGAACAGGCCTTGAGGATTTTCAATTTAAAATACAACATCGATTCCCAGGCGGAAACAGCCGATTCAAGGTTTATTAAATTTTCAGAAAACCTTTTAGCCGGACGGATCGGGACCGCTTCTGCCAAAATCCTGATTGAAGGTGTCACGAAAGAGGATAAAATATCTTTAAAAGAGGTTTTAAATATTTTAGAGGAATCCAAAGAAAATATTTCCCTTAATAAAAAACTTACGGAACAGTCTGAAGAGCTGCAGAAATTATCGGATGACCTCAGAAATGCCAATGAGAGCCTGATCATCAAAGACCGCCAGAAGGACGACTTCTTGGATTCCGTAGCCCATGAATTAAGGACTCCGATCACTGCCATCCGCTCGGCAGGAGAAATCCTTGCAGACGATGACGACATCCCTTCAGATATCAAAAAGGAGTTTTTAAATAATATCATCACAGAATCCGACAGGCTGAGCGAGATCATCAATGACATCCTGTATCTGGATAAGCTTGAACACGGGGAAATCGCCCTGAATATCAAAGAAAACAATATTCTTGAAACCTATAAAAAGGCAGTCGGTCCCCTGCTCCCTCTGATCCAGCAGAAGAGCATTCATTTAAGTGAAGTCAACCTCCTGAATCAGTATATATTTGAATACGATGAAGCCAGAATGATCCAGCTGTTTCAGAACATTTTAGGAAACGCCCTGAAATTCACGGACGATCAGGGAACGATACAGACCAAATTATCGGAAAAAGAAAATGAACTGGTGATCAAAATCTTCAACACCGGAAGACATATTCCTGAAGAAGACCTCGAAATGATCTTTGACAAGTTTTATCAATCTAAAAATCAGAACATTATAAAACCCACAGGAAGCGGTCTGGGACTGGCCATTTCTAAAAAGATCGTACAGGCTCATAAAGGAACTATAAAAGCTGAAAACAGCGGACTGGGCGTTACCTTTACCATCAATATGCCCGAAAGAACAATTACAGAACCCAAAAATGAAGTTGAATTACTATAAAGAACTCCTATGAAAAAGATAATCATTGCAGATGACGAGCACAAAATACTGATGTCGCTGGAATACAGTTTCAGGAAAAACGGCTATGATGTTTTCATTGCCAGAGACGGAACCGAAGTTTTAGACTTCCTGAAGACCATGGTTCCCGATGTAATCCTTCTGGATATTATGATGCCGAACCTCGACGGTTACAGCACTCTGGATATCATTAAGCAGGATGAAAGGCTGAAGGACACCAAAGTTCTTTTCCTCAGTGCCAAAAACAATCCGAAAGATATTGAAAAAGGCCTGGAAATGGGGGCTGATGCTTATGTTACCAAACCTTACTCCATCAGGAAACTGATCCAACAGATTGAAGAAATGTTTGAATAAAATCAGGACTCAATCCCACTTAAAAATGAAGTATACCCAATCATAAAACACAAATACAGAAACTGATATGAATGCAGATCATCTATTTCAACAAAGCATAGAAAACAAAGAAGCGTTCTGGAAAGAACAGGCCCGCGAAATACAATGGACTGAGTTTCCGACACAAATTCTTTCACAGGATAAAAATAATTATCCGCAATGGTTTGCGGACGGAAAACTCAATATGTGCCATCTGTGTATTGACCAGCATATTGAAGATGGTTTCGGAGAACAGATTGCCATTGTCTATGATTCTACTGTAACCGGGCAGAAAAAAACTTACACCTTCAATCAGGCCAAAGAAGAAATTTCAAAACTGGCTGGCGGATTGGCTTCTTTAGGTTTACAGAAAGGAGATACTGCCGTGATCTATATGCCGATGATTCCACAGACTCTTTTTGCCATGCTGGCCTGTGCAAGGATCGGCGTGATCCACAATGTGGTATTTGGAGGATTTGCGCCCCATGAACTTGTGGTAAGAATTGATGACTGCAAGCCTAAAGCATTGATTACCGCAACCGCGGGCGTGGAGATCGCCAAAAGAATTCCTTACCTGCCATTAGTGGAAAAAGCTATTGAACTGGCTCAGGATAAAGTAGACCACATCATCGTTTACAACAGAAAACTGACGGACAACCAGCACGAAATGTTTGAAGGCCTGACCGATTATGAAGAACTGGTACAGCAATCCGCTCCGGCAGATTGTATATCCGTAGAGTCTACCCATCCGCTGTATCTGCTTTACACTTCCGGAACAACAGGTAAACCGAAAGGAATTGTCCGCGATACCGGAGGATATGCTACTGCCCTGAAATTTTCGATGAAATATATTTATGGGGTTGAACCGGGTGAGACCTATTGGGCAGCTTCAGATTTCGGATGGGCAGTCGGGCACAGCTACAGTGTTTACGGCCCTCTTCTCAACCGGAACACCACGGTTATTTTTGAAGGGAAACCCATTATGACACCTGATGCGGGAACTTTCTGGAGAATTATTTCAGAATATAAGGTTTCAGCTATGTTTACCGCTCCTACTGCTATCAGAGCTATTAAAAAGGAGGATCCGGATGGAAAACTCGTCAAAAAATATGATCTTTCCTGTTTAAAGAAACAGTTTCTGGCGGGGGAAAGATGTGATGTAGCCACCCTTGACTGGTTTGCCAGACACATCGGCGTTCCTGCTATCGACCATTGGTGGCAGACGGAATCCGGATGGCCGATGCTTGGCTTAATGACCTTTGATGATCAATACCAGATCAAAAGAGCTTCTGCGGGTAAACCCATTCCTGGCTATGATATTAAAATCTTTGACGAAAACGGATTTGAACTCGATCCTCACCACGAAGGCTATCTTGTCATCAAACTTCCGCTTCCTCCGGGCGCTATGCTGGGAATCTGGAATGATTACGAACGTTTCCACAAGAGCTACCTGTCTCAGTATAACGGGTATTATTTTTCAGGGGACGGAGCTATTCAGGATGAAGACGGTTATATTTTTATTACCGGAAGGGTGGATGATGTGATCAATGTAGCAGGACACCGTCTTTCCACTTCCGAGATGGAAGAAATCGTTTCATCTCATTCCGAGGTTGCAGAATGCGCCGTGGTAGGAATTGATGATGATCTTAAAGGTCAGATTCCTTTTGCCACGGTGGTCATGAAAAACGGCTCAACGGTTTCTGAAGAACAGGTTGAAAAAGACATCATTCAGATGGTCCGTGAAAAGATTGGCGCCGTAGCTTTCTTAAAAAATGCAATGGTTGTCAAACGTTTACCTAAAACCCGTTCAGGAAAGATTCTCAGAAAACTGATCAGAACTCTTTTAGACGGAAAGGAATTCCAGATTCCATCAACCATTGACGATGAGAAAATCATTGAGGAAATCCAGGAAAAAATCAGGGGTTATAGGGCTTAAACGATAAATTAAACATATATTTAATATTAATAAAATTCAAATTTCAAAAAACGTAGGGATATGAGAAATTACTTAATTGAAGATCTGCCGCACTATTTTGAGGAGTATAAAAAATCGATTAAAAATCCTAAAAAATTCTGGGACAAGATTGCAGACCAGAATTTCGTATGGTACCAGAGATGGAGCAAGGTCGTTAAGTACGATATGAACGAAGCCAAAATCACATGGTTTAAAAACGCTAAACTGAATATTACCAAAAACTGTCTGGACAGGCACCTTTCCGTAAGAGGAGATAAAACCGCTATCATCTGGGAACCCAACGATCCGAAGGAGGAAGCCCAGCATATCTCTTACAGCGAGCTCTACACCCGGGTCAACAAAACCGCCAATGTTTTACGTGACATGGGAATTGAAAAAGGTGACAGGGTATGCATTTACCTTCCTATGATTCCCGAACTGGCCGTTACCATGCTGGCCTGTGCCAAGTTAGGAGCTGTACATTCGGTAATTTTTGCAGGGTTTTCCGCTTCTGCCGTATCTTCCAGAGTAAATGACTGTGGTGCCAAAATGGTGATCACCTCAGACGGAAGCTACAGAGGGAATAAGGTACTGGATCTGAAAACCATTGTAGATGAAGCGCTGGAAAAGACCCCAAGTGTAGAATCTGTTCTTGTTGTGAAAAGAACCCACAACGAGATTAAAATGAAAGAAGGCCGCGATCACTGGTTCACAGACCTGTATGAAAAAGCCTCCGCTGATTTTGTAACCGTCATCATGGATGCTGAAGATCCGCTTTTCATCCTATACACTTCAGGATCAACCGGAAAGCCAAAAGGAATGCTTCATACCTGTGCCGGATACATGGTTTACACCGCGTACACCTTTAAAAATGTATTCAATTATAAAGAAAATGACATCTATTGGTGTACCGCAGATATCGGATGGATTACGGGGCATTCCTACATCCTTTACGGACCGCTTCTTAACGGGGCCACTACCGTAATTTTTGAAGGGGTACCAACTTATCCTGAACCGGACCGTTTCTGGGAAGTGATCGAAAAACATAAAGTGACCCAGTTCTATACCGCTCCTACTGCCATCCGTTCTTTAGCCAAAGAAAGCACGGAATGGGTAGATAAACACGATTTAAGCACGCTTAAAGTGATCGGTTCTGTAGGTGAACCTATCAATGATGAAGCATGGCACTGGTTCAACGATCATGTCGGCAAGAAAAAATGCCCTGTTGTAGATACCTGGTGGCAGACGGAAACCGGGGGAATCATGATTTCCCCTCTCCCATTCGTCACCCCAACCAAACCGACTTATGCTACCCTTCCGCTTCCGGGAATCCAGCCGGTTCTGATGGATGATAAGCGTAACGAAATTACCGGAAATCAGGTTACCGGAAATTTATGCATCCGTTTTCCATGGCCGGGAATCGCCAGGACGATCTGGGGAGACCATCAGCGATATAAGGAAACTTATTTTACCGCATTTCCGGGGAAATATTTCACAGGAGACGGTGCTTTGAGGGATGAAGTCGGTTATTACAGGATTACCGGACGTGTGGATGACGTGATCATCGTTTCCGGGCACAACCTCGGAACCGCTCCTATTGAAGACAGCATCAACGAGCATCCGGCAGTAGCAGAATCTGCAATCGTTGGTTATCCTCACGATATCAAAGGAAATGCGCTGTACGGTTTTGTGATTTTAAAGGAAAGCGGAGAAGGCCGTGATAAGGAAAACCTTAAAAAAGAAATCAACCAGCTGATCTCGGATCAGATCGGGCCTATCGCCAAGCTGGATAAGATACAGTTTGTTTCCGGGCTGCCTAAAACGCGCTCAGGAAAAATTATGCGTAGAATTCTGAGAAAGATCGCGGAAGGGGATTTCAGCAATTTTGGAGACATTACCACTTTGCTGAATCCTGAGATTGTGGAGGAAATTAAAAATGAAAGAATATAGATTTAATATGATATTCATTAAAAACGGGCTTCGGTCCGTTTTTTTTATTTCCCGAGGACTGCACAGATTTTTCAGTCTATTTGTTTTTATGGCTCGCAGATGAGACAGATTGAGCAGATTTTGCTGGAATTAGTAAAGTATAAATATCATTTCTAAAGCAGATGGAAGATAGTAAAATTTATTTAATGAACCTCGTTAACTTAAACACCCGTTCAATAGACATCATCAAACATTTTAACATTATTTTATAGATAAAATAACAAATATGTAAATTTATTACAATTTAATCAACAATATTGAAAAATATTTATTACCTTTAGGTAAACTTAAAAACTATTGCTTATGTCAAATATATTAGCTGGGGTATTTGCACAGCACAGTGATTACAAGAAGCTTGAAGCCGATCTGGAAAATTCAGGATTTGGAGATTCAGATTACATCATATATTTAAGCAGCGGCTCTGACCACGCTCAGTATCTTGCGAGTGTTGCGGTAAAAGATAATAACCAAACTGATAGCGCCCGAAATATTTTCAGCGAAAATTCAGTGATGAAAACGTATTTGCTCGAGAATATGAGTATTGAGCAGGCGAACTATGATCATGTAAAAAGATTCATTGATGCCAGAAACAGAGCCGAAATCCATAACAGCCCTGATGTGAGAATAAAGGCCTCGAGTAGCGGCATGGATTCAGAAGTTAAATTCTGACACACACATAAAACCTAATAACCGTAATCCGCAGAGCGTTCTGCGGATTTTTTATGTTTGAAAAGTTTAAAAAATTTCGTATTTTCGTCTAATTATAGGCTTTTACACAAATGAGTTACGATTTAGAACAGGAAAACAAAGAGATCCTTGCCCGTTATAAGGATTTGATTTCCAATACATACAGAACACTGGATGAGGAAAATAACAAGCTCATCCGGAAGGCATTCGATATTGCGCTGGATGCCCATAAGGACCAGAGGAGGAAATCCGGGGAACCTTATATTTACCACCCTATTGCCGTGGCTAAAATTGTGGCAACAGAAATCGGGCTGGGAGCTACTTCTATTGCCTGTGCCCTGCTGCATGATGTGATTGAAGATTCAGATTACACCTATGATGATCTGAAAAAAATCTTTGGAGAGAAGATTGCCAATATTGTGAACGGGCTCACCAAGATCTCCATCATGAACCATCAGAATATTTCGGTACAGTCTGAAAATTACAGGAAACTGCTTCTGACTTTATCGGAAGACTTCCGGGTGATTCTTATTAAAATTGCCGACCGTCTTCACAATATGCGGACGCTGGAAAGCATGGCTCCGGACAAGCAGAAAAAAATTGCTTCCGAAACGGTTTATATTTATGCTCCAATGGCCCACCGCCTTGGGTTGTACAACATTAAATCCGAGCTTGAAGACCTTTCTTTAAAATATAACAATCCGGAGATTTATAATGAAATCACCGAAAAATTAGAGCTGGCCAAAGAGAGCCGCGAACGGTATATTGAAGAATTTAAAACCGAAGTTTCCGAAAGACTGAAAGAAGAGGGATTAAACTTCACAATCAAAGGCCGAGCAAAGGCTATTTCCTCGATTTACAGGAAAATGCTGAAGCAGGGTGTTTCTTTTGAGGAGGTTTTCGACAATTATGCCATCCGGATCATCTACAAATCGGATGCAAAAAACGAAAAATTCCTGGCCTGGAAGATCTATTCCATTGTAACGGATGTTTATCACAGTAATCCTTCAAGAATGAGGGACTGGATTACACAGCCTCGTTCCACAGGATATGAAAGTCTTCACTTAACGGTTCTGGGGCCGGATAAAAAGTGGATTGAAGTACAGATCCGCTCGGAAAGAATGGATGAGATTGCCGAGAAAGGAGTTGCAGCCCATTACAAATACAAGGAAGGGTACAAGCAAAGTACTGACGACCGTAATTTTGAGAAGTGGGTGACAGAGATCCGTGAAGTTCTTGAGCAGCAGCAGAACCTTTCTACTTCGGAACTCTTAGATAATATCAAGCTGAATCTCTATTCCAAGGAAGTATTTGTCTTCACTCCAAAAGGGGAGATCAAAATTCTTCCGACCAATGCAACGGCACTCGATTTTGCATTTGCCGTTCACTCAGATCTTGGAATGAAATGTCTTGGAGCTAAAATCAACGGAAAGCTGGTTCCTATTTCCTATACGCTCCAAAACGGAGACCAGGTGGATATTCTTTCTTCACAGAATCAGAAACCTAAATCCGACTGGCTGGAATTCGTGGTAACTTCCAAAGCCAAATCGAAGATTAAAAGCTACCTCAACTCCCAGAAAAACCAACTGGTGGAAGAAGGAAAAGAAATTCTTCAGCGAAAACTCCGTCATGCGAAGATCAACTTCAATGATGAGGAGGTGAATAAGCTTCAGAAATTCTTCAATTTAAAATCTTCCCAGGAGCTGTTTCTTAAATTTCAGACGAATGAGCTGGATGCGAGCAGCTTAAGAAAATATATAGAAAGTAAAAACGTATTCAATAATTTACTTTCCAGATTCAGGAAATCACCATCTAAAAATCAGCATTTTGAGGAGCCTAAAGAGCAGAATCTCGATATGATTGTTTTCGGAAAGGATGAAGAAAAACTGAATTACAGCTACGCCAAATGCTGTACGGTAATTCCGGGAGATAAGATTTTCGGATTCATTACGATTTCTGACGGAATTAAAGTTCACAGTGACAACTGTCCGAATGCGATCAACCTGAGAGCCCAGTATGATTACCGCGTCATTCCTGCCAAATGGGTGAATGCGGAAAGCTTTAAAAACAGAGTGAAGATTGAAATCGAAGGACTCGACAGAATGGGTATGATTAATGACATTACTGCCGTCATCAGCGGAAGTATGGGAATGGACATGAAAAGTATGTCTATAGAGTCCAACAATGGTGTTTTCACCGGAAACATCAATCTGGAAGTGAAAAATAAAGGACAACTGGAAGAAACATTTAAAAAACTTAAAAGCATCAACGGAGTTTCAAGAGTGAGACGATTACAATCTTAGACATGAACTTATCTCTCTATTTCAAAAAATTTTTCAGCAGCAACCAGGCATCGGGTATCATCCTTATTTTCTGTGTGCTTATTTCATTACTTATCGCCAATTCATCTGCCGGGGAAGGTTTCCAACGTTTTCTGGATAAAGAGGTGGGCACTCAACTTTTTCATCTCACCTACCCTGTCAGCATCTGGATCAATGACGGGCTTATGGCTGTCTTTTTCCTGTTGGTAGGGCTTGAAATCAAAAGAGAACTTGTGGAAGGCGAACTTTCATCCTTCAAAAATGCTTCGCTTCCTATTTTTGCAGCCGTAGGCGGAATGCTGGTTCCGGCTGTAATTTACAGTATTTTCAACAGCGGAACGGAATACGGCAGCGGATGGGGAATCCCGATGGCTACGGACATTGCTTTCTCACTGGCTATTGTTTCGATGTTAGGGAAAAAGGTTCCCAATTCCATTAAAATATTCCTGGCTGCATTAGCCATTGTGGATGATTTGGGAGCTATTCTGGTGATTGCCATATTTTATACGGAACAGATTCACTGGACTTATCTTTTATTATCTTTCGGAACGGCAGCACTTCTGTTTGTTCTTAATTTCCTGAAAGTTACCCGTATTATCTTTTATATTATTCCCGGACTTTTCCTTTGGTATTTCCTTCATCACTCAGGAATCCATGCAACCATAGCAGGTGTTCTGCTGGCATTCTCCATTCCTACCAATGAATCTAATGTAGAAATATCTCCACTGGAAAAACTTGAGCATCAACTTCACTTTCCGGTTAGCTTCCTGATTATGCCGATATTTGCTTTAACGAATACCAATATTGCTTTTTCAAATGAAATGGTGGCAGGAGCAACCAGTACATTAGGCCTGGGAATTATATGCGGGCTTGTGTTAGGTAAATTATTGGGTATTAACCTGTTCTCTCTTATTGCTATCAAACTGAAAATAAGCTCATTGCCTCAGAACAGCAACTGGACTCATATGATCGGAGTGGGATTGCTGGCAGGAATTGGGTTCACCATGTCTATTTTTATTGCGCTTCTCTCGTTTAAAGATGAGATTGCCATTCAGGATGAAGCCAAATTTGCCATTCTGATAGCTTCTTTCCTAGCAGCAGTTACTGGATTTTTGATTCTGAGCATGGCAGGAAAAAACAATGAAGCCGAGGAAGAAAATTAGTCTTTTTTCTTTTCTTCCAGCTTTCTGCGGTGCTCTTCGTCACTTTCAAGGTTAGGTTCCGTAACGGCCCCGTGATAATGAACAGCCTCTCTCTGAATCTCATCGGAGAGCAGCTTTTCTATCCTCAGCCTTCTGAGTGCCATATTCAGTTCGTTTCCGAACAGCAGCAGATATACGTTGACATTTACCCAGACCATCAATAGAATCATACTTCCTATGGATCCGTAAAGAACGTTATAGCGGGCAATATCCTTTACATAAATGGCAAAGATATAAGTAGTGACTACAAAGAGAACCGTAGTTAAGATAGCCCCCGGAACCGCCTGTCTGAACCGGGTAATCTTAACGGTTCCCAGCCAGTAAAATAAAGTCAGAAGGATGAAATAAAACAGGGGAAAAGAAACGAATCCGATGATCCTGGACAGGTTGTTCACGAGCCACGAAATATCATAGGACGGCGTAAAAGGTTTAATGACAACTTCTGCGTAATACACTCCAAAAAGAGCGAGAAATACAATGATGATAAAACCGATCGTGATAAAAAACGAAAGGATGAATTCTTTTACGTCACTGAGTTTTTCTTCCGTATTTTCATTGAATCCATTGATGAGCGAAAATGTTCCGTTGGTTGCAAAAACCAACGCCAGTACAATGGTGAGATTACTGATTCCTTTCATATTCGGAATAATACTCGTCTGGATATACCCCCGGATGTCCCCTTCCATGCTGGATGGAAAAACATTATGGATCAGCACTTCAAAAATATAAAACTGAAGCTTATCATAATGCGGCATATAAGGCAGCACAGACAATAAGAACAGTATAAACGGAAACAGACTGATGGTAAAGCTCCAGGAAATAGCAGCTGCTTTTCTGCCGATCTTCCCTTTGAAGATCCCCGAAATATAGATCTGGAACATCTGCCAGAGTGATATTCCCAATACAGGAATATGAATACCGTCAAAAAATTCCTGAATCTTCAGGATAAACCTTGGAACTTTTATACTCATCTATTTGTTTTAAGGTTCACTTTAAAATCAATAAAAAATCCGCAATAATCTGTTTCCGAAGCTACAGACGGGATTATTTTAAAGGTTTTTCAATAAGTCTTACTACAAATATAAACATTTTCTTTCTCCTTATACTGAAGCCCGCTTACCCGATCTTCATTAATTCCGCAGAATTGATCTTATTTTTCAGGGATCATCCATTATTCCTTATTCTAAAAAGAAATTATAGCTTAAAAACCCCAAATGTATTCAATAGGTTAGAATTCAGGCTTACGCGCCAAACTGCCGTAAATGATGATCCATATGTTTATAGACGAAAATGCCTATTTCTCCGGTCTTCATTTTACCAAAAAAATCATGAATAAAATCCGGATTTGAAAAAGAGCCGTAATCGGCAATCTGCCGGATCCAGATCTGTTTCAGCTGTTCTTTATCTCCCTGCTGTTCTTTTATGGCAAAACTTCCTGCCGGTGAGCCTTTCTTCATGGGCTTATCATCTTTTACAAGGCCTTTCAGAACCATTTTACCAAACAGTTTTCCCAGAAAATCCTGCTTATACATCTGATGACTTTTCCCCAATACCCAATCATTCCACACGGTACAGTGCCTCATCATCTGGTAAAGGTTCATTTTTCCCCATCGGGCTTTACTTTCAGGGCTCAGCGTTTTAATTCTTGCCGTCAGTTCTTCTCTTGTGGTGGTATCAAATATTGTTTTCATAACGTTTCTTTTGGTAAAATTACTTGTCTTTCACATAAATCCCGGTCCGTAAAAATGACATTCAAAGGGGGATTTTGTGCCATATTTTATGTAATTTTAATCTTATACACTTCCAGACAATGAAACATATTTCAATGATAATATATGAAGGAGTCCTTTCCACGGCTGTCGCCAATACCACTTCACTTCTGATGAGTGCCAACGAAGCGGCATTGAAAAGAGGCATGCCGGTTCCTTTCCGGATTGATCTTATCGGAGTAGATGATACCGCTATACAGACTCATCTTCCGATACAGTTCAGGTGCAGCAAAACAATTGCTGATCAATCGGAAACGGATGTGATCATTATTCCACCTATGGATATGAATACGGAAGACCTCAGTGCTTTTCTGGTCCGCAACGCTCCCCTGCTGAGATGGATCAAAAAACGTTTCTCTGAGAACACACAGCTGATCAGCCTTTGTACCGGCGTTTATCTGTTAGCAGAATGCGGCATTCTGGATAATCTGCCCACCACCTCCCATTGGGGCGTCATGGAAGATCTGCAGAAAAGGTATCCCCGGATTGATTTTAAACCGGATCATGTGGTTACTGATTCCTGCAATGTTATTACCGGAGGAGGCGGTTTTTCTTCACTGAATGCAGTTCTTTATTTTATTGAAAAACACGCCGGTAAAGAAATTTCGGTGGAACTCAGTAAGTTGTATGCGCTGGATTACGGGCGGACTTCACAAAGGGTATTCAGCATCCTCTCAGGACAGCGTCATCATGATGACCATGAAATTCATAAAGCCCAAAGTTATATAGAGAAAGAATTCAAGGAAGATATTACCGTAGAACAGGTTGCCAATGAGATACACATGAGCAGACGGAATTTCATCCGCCGTTTCAAAAATGCAACCCGGCTGAATCCCATAGAATATATCCAGCGGGTAAAAGTGGAAGCTGCCAAAAAGGCATTTGAAACCGGGGATGCCAATGTTGCTGATGTTACTTACAGCATCGGCTATAACGATCTGAAGACCTTCAGAACAGTGTTCAAAAAGGTCACGGGACTTACTCCTGCGGACTACAGGAATAAATACAGGAATCAGATGATAGAGCCAGACCGTGGAAACTGAAATATCTGAGGCTGGGAAATCTCCTTTTCTATCCTTTCTAAAAATGGTATCTTTGCACTTTGAAACCTTTTATACATGCGAATCGGCTTACTTTGTATCGGAAAAACAGATGATAAAGAAATCACCTCTCTGATCAGCTATTATCTTACCCGTCTTCCCAAACACTGGAACTTTGAAATCACGGAGATTCCCGATGTGAAAAATGCCAAAAACCTCTCTCCTGAACTTCTGAAAAAGGAAGAGGCCAAACTGTTTTTAAACCACATCGATAAAAATGATCTGGTCATAATCCTCGATGAAAAGGGCAAGCAGTTGACCAGTCGCGAATTTGCCCGGAAAATTGATACCTGGATGACCTCTTCTGTTAAAAAAGTACATCTCCTGATTGGGGGGGCTTATGGCTTTTCAGAAGAAATATACGACAGGGCCAATGAAAAAATGTCATTATCTAAAATGACATTTACCCACCAGATGATCCGGTTATTTATTGTTGAGCAGATTTACAGGGCAGATCAGATTTTACAGGGAAAACCTTATCATAATGATTAAAATGATGGGGACCTGTTTGAAAAAATTCTCACTTTCATATCACCTTTAGCCCCAAATCGTCTGGATCTGAAACGTATTCCGGCTATACCGCACTCTGTTTCAGGGTGATCTGCCGTTTAGCCTCTCCTACTACAAAAGCTACTGAGTTGGCAATATTGAAGCTCCTGATTAATTTTGACATAGGAATAGTTAAATGATTCTCAAAACGGTTCAGCACTTCCCTGCTCAAACCGGTACTTTCTTTTCCGAAAACCAGCCAGTCACCATCCTGAAAATCATTTTCAAGATAGGATTTCTCAGCATGTGAGCTCATCAGGAAAACCCGTGACAGATCAGGAATCTGCTGTATCCATTCTTCAACATTGGCATATTCGGCAACTTCAAGATGAACCCAGTAATCCAGCCCTGAACGTTTCAGATTTTTATCATTGATCACGAAACCAAAAGGATGAATCAGATGTAATTTACTTTCAGTACCCACACATAATCTCCCGATATTCCCTGTATTATTAGGTATTTCGGGCTCTACAAGAACAATATTCAGCATTTTATTTAGACCTTTCCGGTTGATTAAGAACAGGAAACTGTCTTGAAATTCCTGCCGTTAAAAATTTATTTTAAATTGAATGATTAAAAGTTAGTTGAAACTGGTGTTTATTTCTTTGGACATTTAGTATAATATTCTGTCAATACCGCTTTTTCGTATCCTGTATTGACCGCTTTATCGAGATTTCCGCAGGCTTCCTTTTCTTTTGCCGTTTCAAACAGGACCATAGCCTTCGTTACATACGACTGGGAAAATTTAGGATCAATAGAAATGGCTTTATTGGCATCGACAAGACTCTCCTTATATTTTTTCATTTTAAGATATACGTCTGCCCTTCCGTTGTACAGCAGTGACTCCGGTTTTTCGGAAATCAGCTGGTTGTAATCTTTCAAAGCGCCTTCAAGGTCGCCGTTATTTTTCTTAAGATTAGCCAGTCCGGTTTTTGCAAAAATATTATCGGGAGCAAAAGTAAGGATCTGCTTAAGGTCGTTTAGGGCCAGTTCCTTTTTCCCCTGGCTGTCATAGATTTTGGAACGGGTAAGATAGAATTCCGGATTTTCGGGTTCTATTTTAAGTCCGGTTGCAATATACTCCAATGCTTTGGCCTTACTGCCTTTCTGGCTGTGCAGTGACGCCAGATTCGCATATACGGAAGCCGACATAGGATTGGCCTTCAGCGCCGATTCATAGGATTTGAAAGCAGAAGTTGTCTTTCCCAACCGTCTCTGGGCCGTTCCCAGATTATTGTAATATTCGGATTGGAATTTCTGGATCTGCTCTTTTTCGGCCAGCTTTGAATACTGTTCTTCAGCACATTTGTAATCTGCTTTTTTAAGGCATTCTTCCGCTGTTTTTTTATCCTGTCCGTAAAGGAACAACGAGGTGCACATCAGTGCAGTCAGTAATAAAGATTTTTTCATGTGGTTATCGTTTGTTTGTTGATCACTTTTTTCGCGAGTGTACCAAATATCACTCCCAATAAAGATCCAACAAACGCCCCCACCAAAATATCTATCGGGAAATGCACTCCTAAATAAATCCGGCTGTAGGAAACTACTATAGCCCATACAAATATAGCATATGGAAACCAATTAAGCTTCTTTTTTAATAAGATACTTAAATAAGAAGCCAGAAAGAAGGTATTGGAAGCATGGGCTGAATAAAACCCGAACTGTCCGCCACACTTCACAATCCTCATATAATGCTCCAGAGAAGGGTCATGGCAGGGCCTTAACCTTGCTACGCCATATTTAAAAACACTGGCTAGCTGATCAGAAACCGTTGCTCCGAGCGCTATGAAAATAAGAATAAAAATTAAAGATTTTAACTTGTAGTTCTTGTATAAAAAGTAAAGAAATATAATATAAAGCGGAACCCAGATCCAAGTACTTGAAATCAACATCCAAAGCTGGTCGAAGGAAGGGTCGCCCAAAGTATTAAGGTATAGAAAAACCTTTTTATCTTCCTGAATAATTTCCTCCATCTGTTATCTGCTTACCGGCCCTTCGTAGGTTTCGTCATCAGCCGGTTTAGGTTTTGGAGGTTCATTCTGGGTGGCGGAAGAAGGCTCGGTAAGAATATCTTTCTCAATATCCTTCATTGGATTGAAATCTTTGGCCGCATCTTTTACTTTTTCTATTTCACGTTTGATCTCAGAAACAGGATTATCTGTTTCCTTCATGATCTCTGTTTTGATGTCTTCCACTGCACCACGCATCTTTCTTACACCCGCTCCCAGATCACGTGCAATCTGAGGAAGTTTATCCGGACCGAATAATACAACAATCGCCACTGCGATTAATGCCATTTCTCCAATGCTTAATTCCATGCTGTAAAATTACGAAAGTTTAAACATTTATGGAGGATAAAGTGGAATTTTAAACAAATTTTAAGATTTGGGGGATCTGATGGAGAAATAATAGACGAATAGATGATAGACGGATAGATGATAGACAGTCAAAGTGCAATATAAAATTGGCGTACTATTCTAAAAATGTATGGTTGATATTTTATTTCTATTTCTGATAATGTTGTTGTTTATTATTCTTTTTGGTAAATGGGTAGTGAACCTTTTCTATCTACTGAAGTTTCTTTAAAATATTATTCTGTATTAACAAAATTTAATTCAAAATAAAGAGAATTACCTTATTTTTGATTATATTTATTACACACAAAAACAAATATTTATCTATGAAAAAACTGACTACTACATTTAAGATTTTTGCTTTGGCATCAGTCATGATCCTGACAGGCTGTCAGAATGAAAACAGCGAAGCATTACAGGAAAATCCCACAGTAAAAGTAACAACGGCAGACCTGAAAAAAGAACTTACAGCCGGAACGACAGCCGTTCCCGGAGTCGTACAGACGCAATTGGAAGATTCAAAGAAAAATCTTGAAAAGTACCTTAGCAATGATCTGCAGATTACCGGAGTGACTGTTTTAGGGAAACTTTCAGGTCAGAGAGGTATTGATCTTTCCCAACAGTTAATTTCTGACAAAGACCAGTTTATTGCCGAGGGAAACATTTTATATCCTGAAACCTTAAAAGTAGGAAAAATCGGAGCTCTTTATTCCGGAGAACAGCTTTCCGAGGCACAGAAAGGATTAAAGGAAATGGCAACAGAGCAGATTAAGTCCGGAACTGAAGTTCTGGAAGTTTCCTGGAACCACAAAGGAGAAGCCTTCACGACTCTATGCTTTTACAATGAATCGGGAATCATCTGGGATAATGTATTTGGAGGATTGGTGATGATGGATATCAGAGGTGTTTCAGAGGATTCTTCTTCCAGCGCTCTGGCGGCAAAGGCAGCTTCCAAATGGTCTCAAACTGTTTGGACGGCCAACTGGCTTTGGGGTTCTAAAAGAGGGGAAGCCGGATACAAAATTACCATTTATTATTCAGGTTCTACGGTTTCTAATGTAGATGTGACCGACTGGGCCAATATCAGTTTAGGCAAAGCAAAAAGCGAAAGTAAGATTACTAAAAGAACAGGAGCTTACGGCCAGTGCAAATATGCATTGGGATTATGTACACCTATCGGTTCTTTAAGCTTTAATTCCAGTAACTTCTCCGTATCTTTTTCAGGATTGGGAAGCAATATGGTGAGCAATGGAACGAAATCTCTTTATCCATAGGTATAACTCGTTATATATTTTCAATAGAAACGGGAAAGTTCAGCTGAACTTTCCCGTTTTGTTTTATAGAGAAGGTTTGATGATGGATGATGGGTGATGGAAGATGGGTGATATGAAATCCGTCTCTTATTTGTTTTAAATCTGCCTGTTTATTATTGAACGTAAATGATCATTAATCATAACCAACAGTAACTTCCAGCCTCCAGTCTTTAATTTAATAACCTGCGTGTTTCAGCATTTCTACAGCATTCTCTTTTAATCCGAATACATTTTCGAGCATTTCAAATAAACGGTGGTTACTGTCAATGTCTGAAGAGGTCTTCTCACCATTATTATATCGGATGTTCAATACATGATCTACAAAAGTGTATCGGGCCTTCTCATCAACCTTAGAAAGAATAAGGTTTTTTCTGAATCCTGACTGCGGATGGGTAGCCACATACCAGTTGGCAACTTCCAGATCGGTATGCTCTACATTGTCCAGAACAAAGCGATATACCGGAAGCCAGATTTCTTTCCAGAAATAAAGCGTATAGCCATTATCTTTTCTGGAGATCCTGAACTGTCCGTTCGGAGTTGACTGCGGTTCTTCGTTATCCAGAAGTAGTGGAGAGGTAAGAGTAACAGTTCCAAAGCCGCAATCCACCAGATATTTCTGTTCGTCTAATTCTACAATCTGCAGCATATGCGTTTTCGCTGTCCGGCTGTTTTCATCTTTCTTCCATAGCACCCGCGCGAGTTGGATCTCTGCTCTAAAACCCATAGAAATAAGCATTTCATTCAAAAGCAGGTTCTGCTCATAGCAATATCCTCCCCTTTCCTCCGATACCAGTTTATGGAAAACATCATCAGCATCCAGAGACGGAACCTTTCCGGTATAGGAATCTATATTTTCAAAGGGAATGAATGCAGGATGCAGCTGATGGATCTTTTTCAGGGTATTGATATCCGCCTCAACAGCACCGGAGTAATGAATCCGTTCGAGGTATTTTTCCAGTTTTAACATATCCATGATCTGTTGTTTTTAAAATAATTCAGCTATTGTTTGATCTTTGGCTTCTTCTGAAAAGCATAATACGTAATCACAACACTTATCGCCATCAGAATAAAAGCCAGAAGGAACGGTGCGCCTGCAAATTTCACCTGTGCCCCATCACGGGTAAAGTAATGGAATAAACTCGTCATCAGCAATGGTCCTATAATAGAAGTAGCACTCATCAGACTCGTTAAAGCTCCCTGAAGCTCTCCCTGCTCCTGTGCAGAAACACTTTTGGAGATCATCGACTGAAGTGCCGGACCACAGATTCCTCCCAGACAGTAAGGGACCAGGATTACAAACATCATCCAGCCCTGTGTGGCAAATGCGAAAAAGAACATTCCCACAGCATACAGGATAAGTCCGTAATAAATGCTTTTCTGCTCACCCAGCCGCGGCGTTGTCCATCGGATAAGCACTCCCTGAACAAGTCCCACCAAAAGACCGACTACTCCCAATGATATTCCTACCATACGTGTATCCCAATCGAACTGGTACATTGTGAAGAAATTCCAGTTACTCTGCACAGCATGACCGGCAATATAAATTAAGATAAGCGCAACGATCAACCCTGAAATTTCCGGATGCTTGCTTAAAAACCGAAATGATCCGATCGGATTGGCGCGTTTCCAGTCGAATTCCCTTCTCTTATCTTTATCTAAACTTTCAGGAAGAATAAAGTATCCGTATAGGAAGTTCAAAAGGCATAAAACTGCTGCTGCATAAAAAGGAACCCTGGCTCCATAATGTCCTAAAACACCTCCCAAAACAGGACCTATAATGAATCCTAATCCGAAAGCGGCCCCGATAAGTCCAAAGTTTTTCGCCCGGTCTTCATCACTGGAAATATCTGCAATATAGGCACTGGCCGTTGTAATACTGGCTCCGGTAATTCCTGCGATCACGCGTCCCAGAAACAGCCACCAAATCGTAGGGGCAAGCGCCAGAAACACATAATCCACCGCAAATCCGAAAAGAGAAATCAGGATCACGGGTCTTCTTCCGTATTTATCACTGAGGTTCCCGACAATCGGAGAAAAAACAAACTGGGTAAAAGCATAGGCGAAACCAAGCCATCCGCTATATTTTGCCGCTTCACTGATGTTGGCGTGAATAAGTTCCTCGATCAGTTTGGGAACTACGGGAATAATGATTCCCCAGCCTGTAATATCGATCAGTAAAGTAATAAATATAAAGCCTATAGCTGCTTTTTTCTTTGAATTTTCCATGATGGTGCAAAATTAATCAAATCTTAAAAAATAATGGTTCTAAATTGCACTATATTAAACAAGTATAATACTGCATAACAGAATCACATTCAAAAGCCTTCTGTTTTTACATTATTTCCAACAGTCCGGAAAGCATAAAATAAAAAGACCTGATTTCAGATATGAAACAGGTCTTTTTTACCATAAAATTAAGCAGTATCAGTTACTATTAGGTTTTGCAGTGATCATACGGTTGGTGATGATACACTTGATGAGACAGCTCTTCTTCAACGTAACCTTTATCACATTGCTGTATTGATAAGCAGTAACATTTGCGTTAAGGGTTGATCTTACTCCGCGGCGGTAATAAGTAGTCTGTGTAACTGCCGGTGCATCATATGTTGCAGCAGTTGCATTGGTAATGTCTGTAAAAGTTATATTATCGGTTGAGCTTTGCCATTGATAGCCTGCCATTCCTGTCACCTGTGCTGCTGCAGTTTCTGTAAAGGCGGCCGGATCGGGATTGATATCCAGACAAACCGTTTGATCTGCTCCAATGGTTCCGGGGTTGCTCACTACATTTACAAATAACCTGCCTACATTGGAGATAGCCTGAAATGAGCAAGTATAAAAACTTGACTTTGCCACTACCCTATACTGGTTATTGTTAAATCCTGCAGGAATATTATTAATATTGAGCGTGGGGCTTGTAACATTGCTGTAATTAGCATTGTTCACCAGATCTGTCCATGTGCTACCGTTGAGAATCTGCCATTGATAGGTAACATTTGCAGGTGTTTCATCAATATCTGTATTGCTGATAACGGCCGTCATTGTAGCAGATCCCCCTACAGGGACCGTTCTATCTGAAGGCTGAGACAGATACGTCATTGGATCAATATAGTATTCTGAAAGGATATTATAAATTCTCATCTGGCTAAATGAAAAACCAAAACCAATAAGCTCTCCAAAGTCTAAACGCACCTCATCCCAGGCTTTATCAGGCATTACTTTTATAATCCTTCGTTCCTTATTATCTCCAAAATCGAAGAAAAAATGCCCGTTAATACCAGTTCTATACACTTCACTTCCATTATTATAGAAGACAAAATTACCGGCATTAAAACTAGGGTTAAAGTTAAAACCGTCAGAAGCAAAGTCAATGTAAACCGGTTTATTGGCAGGGAAATCCGCTCCTGTAGTCCCCACCCCAATATACATAGAACAAAAAAATCCAGCACCTGTTCCAGGTTTTAATGAGGCATAAGAATTGACATCTATATCGGTCATATTAGTAGGATTAATGGCTTCTTTTCCAAATCTAAAGCAAAGAAGGCCTCCATCGCTTGCACTTAAAGTATTAGTATCCAATAATCTTCCACAGCCACCATTAGGCAGGGAAACCATTTCCTGAGAAAGCATCTTGTTTGACACCAAAAAGCATATCACTATAAAGGCATAAAATAGTATTGAGTTTGTTTTCATCATTGATAATTTTAATCGTTAGTTGTACACGAGATAATGCTCATCCCTGAGTAAGGATGATGATAGTGACTGTAGGTCTCCTAAAAATTATTTGATGACAAATACAATATTAACAAACGAGCATGCTGTAGCGGTTCCTACTACATCATAACGCAGGATTCCATTGGCGTCAATACTTACGTTCCTTAGAACATTTCCGTCAAAATCCGTTACATAATAATACAGATCCGAGGCATTTAAAAAGAAAGGAATAGCTGCAGGAGCCCCTGTACTGGTTACTCTCGGAGTTGAAAACTGGGTCTTATACAATTGGTATAGGTCCAATGTTCTTCCTGTAGCTAACGTAGAAGTATCAATACTGATGGAAGGCATGTAGAAGAACCTCACGATGTTTCCACTGATGGGTACCCAGTTTGGAGCAGCAGGTGTCCCGATGTTCTGGGTTAATGCCTGCCTTTTCAGATCATAAACCAATAAACCATTTGCCGGAGTGGCCACGGTAGTGAGATCGGAAATTCTTGGGATTAATACACCTTTATTGGTGCCTGTAACATCTAAAGCAGAGCTTTTATCGGGATCCGGAGTGCCAATCCCTATCTGCGCGGTAATGGCGCCGCCGACACAAAGTGCCGCAGCAACGAATAATTTTTCGAATTTCATTTTTGTTTTGTTTTTTGTAAATATATAATAATTTACTACATAATTCAATATTTTTTTGAATTTTTTAAACTAAAACAGATATTTATACACAACCTTCTAAAAACGGCTATTATTAAGGTATTTCATAAATCTTTTACTCTCCGGGATTTGATTTATTTGAAAATAACTCTCCTTTATGCTAAACCCTGCCCTTTTTTTAGTTCTGAAAAATGTCACAACATGCACAAGTTCGAAAACGAAATAAAAAAAGTAAGATAAGTAATATAAAACCGGATAATTATTGTATTACAGGTTATCATTGGATCTATAATTGATAAAGTATTTACCATAAGCTTTCATGAGAGCCGTACAATAATATAAAGAGCTTGCCGTAATGAAGGAATCTGAAAATCCTATGAAGAGCTTAGAAACACTGGTAATGGAAAATAGAAAAAGCCTTTCTTCCGAAAGGCTTTCACTAATTTATTGTAGTTTGTATTACTTTGAAGCAAGTACTTCTTTATTGGATGTTGTCTTTCCGTGCACCTCTTCTTCTTTTCCTGTTTTAAGGAAGTCATAAGCGATTGCCGAGGCAATGAAGATGGATGAATAGGTACCAAATCCGATACCGATAAGCATTGCAAACATGAATCCTCTCAGGTTATCACCTCCAAAAATGAAGATCGCAAGAATCACAAGGATGGTGGTGAATGAGGTGTTGAATGTTCTACCTAACGTACTGGAGATGGAATCATCAAATAACCCTGCTAATGTTAAAGATTTCTTCTCCCTCAGGTATTCCCTGATACGGTCAAAGATAATTACTGTGTCATTGATGGAGTATCCTAATACGGTAAGGATCGCTGCAATGAAATCCTGG
The DNA here is from genome assembly GCA_031277615.1 of Chryseobacterium sp. GTDB lineage: Bacteria > Bacteroidota > Bacteroidia > Flavobacteriales > Weeksellaceae > Chryseobacterium. Next base: position 63,460 of record JAITMC010000009.1, read on the forward strand.
TTGATCTCCATGTTGAACGGCATATATTTGTGAAGAAGCGAGTAAGTTCCCAAAATAATTACCGCATCGTGGAACAATGCTGCCACCGCACCAAGAGAGAACTGCCATTTGCTGAATCGTACAAGAATGTAAATGAAGATTCCCGCTAAAGCAGCTACTACAGCAAGGATACCGTGTGTTTTGATATCATCTGCTACCGTAGGACCTACTTTTTCAGAAGAAATAATTCCGGCATGTTCTTTATCTGCAGATTTGAAATCAGTCAGCGTAATTCCTGCAGGAAGGTTTGATTTCAACCCTTCGTATAGTTTCTGTTCAACAATCTGGTCAGCTTTTAAAGATTCATCTTCGATCAAATAATCTGTAGAGATTTTCAGCTGTTTATCGTTTCCGAAAGTTTTGGCTTCAACAGAAGAGTTTTTACCGTCTTCCGTTTTAAAGATCTTTGTTAAGTTTTCTTCTACATCGTTAGCATTAACTGTTTTATCAAATCTTACAACATAGTTTCTACCTCCTGTGAAGTCGATCCCGTATTTAAATCCGTGTGTTGCGATTGAAATAATACAAACTACGGTTAATACTGCAGAAATAATATAAGCATATTTTCTCTTTCCGATGAAATCGATCCAGGTATTTCTGAACAGATTCTTTGTCGGAGGAGTCCATACGGAAAGACCTTTACCTTTATCAAGTCTGCTGAAGATCATTACTCTTGAAAGAAGTACTGAAGTGAACAATGTCATTACAATACCGATCATCAGTGTTAAAGCGAATCCTTTGATAGGTCCTGTTCCGAAGAAGAATAGCACCACAGCGGTAAGTAATGTAGTCGTGTGGCCATCGATAATCGCATTCAAAGCGTGTTTGAAACCGTCTTTATAAGCTTCAAGAATGCTCTTCCCTGCGAATAGCTCTTCTTTCGTTCTTTCATAGATGATTACGTTCGTATCCACTGCCATGGCCATCGTAAGTACGATACCTGCAATACCAGGAAGGGTAAGGGTAAAGTCTCCGGAATCCATAATTCCGAAAATGTAGAATAGGTTGATGACCATTGCGATTACCGCATATACTCCGGCACCACCGTAGTAGAAAATGATATAAACGATGATAATAAGGAATGCAATGGCAAATGAGATCATCCCGGCATTAATAGATTCCTGTCCTAAAGACGGACCTACCTGAGTAGCCTGAACCACTTTTGCTCCTGCCGGTAATTTACCAGCTCCCAAAACATCTACCAGTTCTTTAGCTTCTTCCTGAGAGAAGTTACCAGAGATCTGAGTTCTTCCGTTAGGAATAGCACCTACAACGTTTGGAGCAGTGTATACTCTGTTATCAAGTGTTACAGCTACTGGTTTTCCAACGTTTTTCTCCGTTAAAGTTTTCCATTCTTTAGCTCCTTTGGAATCCATCTGCATATCTACTACTACTCTTCCAAGTTCGTCATAGCTGATGTTAGCTGTTTCTACAGCACCGTCTACCGGAGCTTTCTGGTTGATGTTACTTCTGATCGCATACAATACCAAATCATCAGGACTTGTTGCTTCAGGTTTGTAACCCCAGATAAACTGTGTATATTTAATGTTAGCCGGACGTAAAGACTGAGCTACTTTGCTGTTTAAAATCTTATTTACCGCAGCAGTATCAGATAATTTTACGCTCGCAACACCGTTGCTTCTTAATTTGTCAAGCTGAAGAAGGTTCATGAAGTTAACATTCTTTTTAACTCCCATTGAATCTCCTTTTGCACTTACCATAGTTGTTAAATTCTGGAAATAAGGAGCGATTTCAGTTACCTGCTGTACTTCCCAGAACTGAAGTTTTGCTGAAGTCTGAAGCATCTTCTTTACTTTGTCGATGTCTTTCATCCCCGGCATTTCAACTGAAATTCTTGCTGTACCCGGAACTCTCTGAACGTTCGGCTGAATAGCCCCAAGCTTATCAATCCTTGTTCTGATAACCTCAAAAGCAGTTCCTACAGAAAGATCAATTCTTCTTTTTACGATGCTTTTTACCTGATCATCAGAAGTATTGTATTTAATCTCAGACAGGTTGGTATTTCCGAAAAGTTCAGGATCTGCCAGCTTAAGGTTGGTTCCTTTGGCTTTGTTGATCACATCAAACTGCTCAAAGAAATTGTCGATGTAAGATTTTGTAGAATTTTTCTGAACCTCGTCAGTTTTGTTCAAAGCCTCAATAAGAACAGGATTGGTAGAAAAGTTGGTAAGATCGTTTACCAGGTCTCTCTGGTTGATCTCCAACAGCACGTTGATCCCTCCTTTTAAGTCAAGACCAAGTTTCATTTCCTTGTCCTTAGCTTTTGAATAGTAAAGCTTTGTATAACCGAGATTAAGAGTGTCTTCCTTGATTCGTTTGATCTCTTTCTCGTTCCCCTTCGCAGCTTCAATCTGCGATTCAATTTTGCTGGCGTACCAGGTTGGCAACAGCTCGTTTAAGCATATCAGCCCTAGCACAATAGCAACAATTGTAATAAGTCCTTTTCCTTGCATTTTGTTATAACTACGTTAAATTAAGTCGGCAAATATAATGATTTTCTTGATATTTTATGAATTTTTTAACAACAGAAATGGTTTATTTTCAGATATATCGGCGTTTTAATTTCTATTTAAGATTTAACAATTTTTTCATGGTATTATCATGAAATTTTCAAATTTATATTGGTACAAAATTTTCATTCTCACATCAATACACTAAATATCAAAATATTATGAAAAAATTACTTTTTACTCTTGGAATTTTTTCTTCCTTAATTGTTAATTCTCAAAGTATTAATTTGGAAGAATTCGCATCCGGGCTTACCAGTCCTGTAGAAATTACCAACGCCGGAGATACCCGCCTCTTCGTTGTGCAGCAAAACGGCATCATTAAGATTATTCAGCCGAACGGAACAGCCAACACAGCCGATTTTCTTAATATCAACAGTAAGATACTTTTTGGGGGAGAAAGAGGCCTTTTAGGGCTTGCCTTTCATCCTCAATACACTTCCAACGGGTATTTCTTCGTGTATTACAACAACACGGCAGGCAATATCATTGTGGCCCGATATTCCGTAAACCCTACCAATCCCGATATTGCAGATCCGGCTTCTGAAAAAATCTTACTGAACATTCCCAAACCTTTTGACAATCACAATGGCGGCAGCATTCATTTTGCCCCTGACGGCAATCTCTGGATTGTAACCGGAGACGGAGGCAGTGGCGGTGATCCCAACAACAATGCCCAGAATAAAAATTCGCTTTTAGGAAAAATGCTCAGGATTGATGTAAACGCTACCGGTCCATACAATATTCCGGCAGGAAATCCTTTTGCAGGAGCAGGTGTAGACGGTGCTGATGAGATTTGGGCCTACGGACTCCGAAACGCATGGAAGTTTTCATTTGATCTTACCACAGGAAATGCGATGATTGCCGATGTGGGACAGGGTGCCATAGAAGAAATTAATCAGGTTCTGATCTCACAGGCCGGAATCAACTATGGCTGGCGATGCTATGAAGGGAACAATGCTTATAATACAGTGGGCTGCCCCGGTATGGCAACCATGACTTTTCCGGTTGCAGTTTATGATCATTCAGGAGGGAAATGCTCTGTTACCGGAGGCTATGTGTACAGAGGAACCCAATATCCCTCTCTTCAGGGTAAATATTTTCTTGCAGATTACTGTTCCCAACAGATCGGAATACTGAATGCTGACAATTCCATTGTATGGACCAGTCCGAGCTCGGGGAACAGCTTCTCCACTTTCGGCCAGGACGCTCAGAAAGAACTGTATGTAGCGGCAGTGAACAGTGGAAAAATCTTTAAAATCACGACAGGAACCTTATCTACAGAAGAGCTTAGTCATTACAGCCCTGTAAGAATTTATCCGAATCCGGCCTCTGATAAAGTTTTCGTTGAAGGCTTCACCGAAGAAAACCGGTCTGCGGAACTCATCAGTACGGAAGGAAAAACAGTCCGGGAAAATGCTAAGATTGAAAATGACGGCAGTATCGATATCACAGGAATTCCAACCGGCGTTTATTACCTGATCTTAAAATCCGGAGATCTGAAATCATTCAGCCAGAAACTGATTGTTAAATAATCTGAATTCAGGTTGGATGAGGGAAGATAGATGATGGAAGTTTTGAAGATCGTAAAATAATAACCGATTAAAGGTTCAGAACTCATCTGTTGAAGCAGATGATCAGAGAGGTTTTTGAAAGCTCAACGTCATGAATACTACTTAAAAGTGGTTTTCATATTCCAGACTTTTTTTAATCCAAATCAGGATAAAATATTTCATATAAAAACCAAAAAATCAAGCCTCAGCTACTTTTTGCAGGGGCTTTTTTATATAGATAAATCAGAATGGCGAAAACCGGAACCAGAACGATTAATCTTACCGGTAATGAAAAGTTTTCTTTCTGAGAATGGAAAAGGATATTTGGAAACAGGGAAACCAACGCTACTGCAATCAGAAAAAAGGTAATTTCCAACCAGGATAATGTATTTCCGGATAGATCTTTAACGCGGCATCGGTCCCGTAAAATCCAAAAACAAAGGAAAAGCATCATAAACGGAAAAGCCCAGATTCTGGGAGTATCCCACGCAATAGCGTGCAGCAAAAGCGGGGAAACGGATACAGCAGCCAAAACCATCAAAAGCCGGATATCTGTTTTTTGCAGTTCCCTGTAAACCATATACATCATAAAAAGCAATGGTATTCCGTATTTGATTGTACACTTCGAAACAAAAACACGTTTCAGAAAATAAGGAAGTTCACTTTTAAGATAATTGGAAAAACTTTCGGTATAGGCTGCTGCCACTGAATAGGCAACTCTTTCTTTGATCTTTCCTGTATTTTGCAAATAGGTATAGATTGCCTGAAAATTTTTGTTCCCATAAGACTCCTGATAAAAAGATATCGAAACAACCGCTACCAAAGGAAACAGCAAGTAAAATCCCAGTTTTTTGAACAGTGTCTGATTAAAAACCAGCTTATTATCCTGAATTTCATTTGCCAAAAATGCAAAAAGACAGACAGGAACCATGAGGAATAAAGAGATTTCATGCACTACGATGCAGAATGTAGTCAGCAATGCCGGTATCAGGATCATCTTATTTCTGATCAGATAAACCGATATAATGGTCGTCAGCATAATCAGATGATCAAAATAGCCCATAAGATGCATTGAAAGTACGGCATATTGCGACAGAAAAAAGATGAGATAAAATAAAACCTTATTAAAACTGTACTCCTTCCACGTTTCTCTGACGGCAATGACCAGTAATGCGAGATAAAGCATAACTAAAATCACTGCTGATACCATCAGGATATTGAATTCTGTTTTTTCGAGGAAGAAACCAAAAATCTCTCCGCCCAGTCCTCTTTTTATAAAGCCGAATCGGTAATCCATCAGCCAATGTGCCACAGCCCACCGGTCCGGAAGTCCAATAGTCTTCAGAACACTGAAGGACAATAAATACACATATAAGAAAACAATGAGAAATTTATAGCTGCGGTTCATAGATTCTATATGGTCATGGAGAAAATTCTCGTTTCAGGCTTATTCCTCATCATTCTAAGGTCAAAAACCATGGCTACATTTCTTGTAAAAGCTCTTCCTTTTTCTGTAATTTTTATCTGATGGTCGCTGATTTCCACCAATTCATCATTCTCCATTTCCTTCAGCATATCAAGAGCATTATCCAGTTCAGGGAAAGAATTTTCTGCATCAAAAGTGGTTTCCAGCTGGCACATCAGGTTCAGAATATGCCTTCGGACGGTAAGGTCTTCCTGGTTAAGGATATGCCCTTTTACAACAGGAATTATACCTTCTTCTACCGCTTTCTGATACTCTTCCACTGTTTTAACGTTCTGGGCAAATGCATACCATGAATCAGAAATCGCAGACATTCCGAGACCTACCATCAGTTGGGTATTGCTTGAGGTGTACCCCATAAAGTTCCGGTGAAGTTTCTTATGAATCAGGGACTGGTACAGATCATCATGCTCCAGAGAGAAGTGGTCCATCCCAACTTCAATATATCCTAAATCCTGAAGAAGTTTTTTCCCATCTTCATACAAACGTCGTTTTTCTTCACCGCTCGGGAGATCATTTTCATCAAAGCCCCGCTGCCCCACTCCTTTTACCCACGGCACGTGAGCATAGGAATAAAAAGCAAGCCGGTCCGGTTTCAGCTCCATGGTTTTTCGGATCGTATGTTCCATGGCTTCCCAACTCTGATGCGGCAATCCGAAAACAAGATCATGACTGATTCCCCTATAACCGATCTCTTTGGCCCATTCCGTTACATTTTTCACATTCTCAAAAGGCTGAATACGGTTGATCGCCTTCTGAACTTTAGGATCATAATCCTGAACCCCGAAACTCACTCTTCTGAAGCCAAGATCATATAGGGTCTGAAGATGTTCTCTTGTCGTATTGTTAGGATGTCCTTCAAAAGAAAACTCCGGATGTTTCGCAATATCTACTGTTGAGAAAATCCCTTCCAGTAATGTTTTTAAATTTTCAGGTGAAAAAAAGGTTGGTGTCCCTCCACCCAGGTGAAGCTCTTTCAGTTTAGGTCTTTCGTTAAAAAGATCAAGATAAAGTTTCCACTCCTTCAAAACACTTTCCAGGTAAGGTACTTCAACACTGTGCTGTTTGGTAATACGCTTGTGACAGGCACAGAAAGTACACAGTGCCTCACAGAAAGGCAAATGAATATAAATAGAAATTCCCTCCTCTGCATTAGTTTCATGAAAAGACCTGATAACGCTTTCTTTCCATTGTTCCGGTGAAAATGTGGTTTCATCCCAATACGGAACAGTAGGATAAGAAGTGTAACGTGGTCCGGGAATATTATACTTATCTATTAAAGAGTTCATTTTGAAATTAAATTTATAGGGAATGAAAATTTAACCTTAGCTAAAATCTCATCCTACAAAATTAACCATTAGTTATGAATTCTGCCCTATGAATTATATTAGGTTCTATTTTATAATGAATCTAAATACCTTCAATATCCCACCCATAAACAGAAAACCCTTTTCCACAACTCTTTAGAAAAGCAAACCCGGTGGAACTAGTATTTTCTATAATTCCGGTAGAAATTATCAATAGTCCGTATTATTTCAGCTTCATCACCGAAATCCTGTCTTTACCGGCAAAAACGATGGTATGGTTATCTGCCCAGCTGCACACAAAATATCCTTTTTCATCGGAAATTTTCTTCCATGTTTTACCGTAATCAGAAGAATAACTGATGTGCAGGTCTCCTACAGAAACAATTTCTTTTCCCTTGGAGCCCGGCCTTATTTTCACGCAGGTAGTATATCCGGCATTGCTTCCGGAAGCCTGAATTTGCCATGTTTTACCACCATCAATGGAGGTTGCTATGTTGTTGATATTCTCAGACTGTTTGGTATAATCGCCACCCACAGCAATTCCGAACTGATCCTCAAAAAAATCAATGGAATACATTCCCTGTGCAGATTCCCCCTGAATGAAAGGTGTTTCAAAAACTTCCGTATTTTCATTTTTAAGATTCAGCCTTAAAATCCTGGATGCTTTTCCGCCTGTTGCGATCCAAAGGTAGTTTTTTGAGGAAGCGATATTGGTGTTGCTTGCTGCAAAAGCTGCTTCGCCACTGTTCAGCTGTACGGTATTTTTAAACTTACTCCAGGTTCCGTTTCTGAAAACCGCCAGTTTCAGCATATTATCCGGTTCCGGATCACTGAAGCTAAATGCCAGTTTATCATTAACGAAGTGTAAAGCATCATAGAAGGCCGTTTTTGTTGTATCCGTAAAAGCGACCTGAGATTTCAGGCTCTTTTTATCAATCTGAAAAAAATAGGCAGGACTCAGGATATTGATCGCATATAATGATTTTTTATCCTGTCCCAAAGTCCTGAATTCAAGTTTCTGATCAGAAAGCTTAATCTGTTTCTGGTTTTTATGATCCACAAGATCCACATAACCGAATTTAGAATCGGTTCCGCTATACCAGACCTTATGATCATCTGTTTCAATAGCTCTTATACTGATTTTGTCTTCAAAAACCGGTTGAAAACTTTCTATCTGTTGGGCGAGAGACCATATCCCCCAGCCGGACAATACTATGCAAAAAATCTTTTTCATACGAATAAACAAAAAAAACCGCCAGAGCGGTTTTATAGTATCATTAATCTACGTTTTTATACTTTTCAGGGTTGTTAAGCTTACTGTTTGATCTTCCGTAAAGGAAATACACCAGCCCTCCTAAGAACAACCATGCTGCGGAAAGTTCCAATGCATGGGCACTTAGGTTAAATATCAGATATAAATTGATAACCACACCCAATGCTACTACTACTTTATACGCAGGAACCTTAAAAGGTCTGATCAGAGTCGGTTCTTTTTTTCTCATCACCCAAACGGCGATACAAACCAGCGTAAACGCAAACAGGGTTCCGAAACTGGTCATATCTGCCAGGGTTGAAATTGGGGTAAATGCCGCGATAAATGCCACTACGATTCCCAATAGAATAATTCCTTTATATGGTGTTTTTGTTTTAGGATGAAGCTCACCAAAGAAATTAGGAATCAGTCCGTCTTTTGCCATTCCGATAAAGATTCTGGACTGTCCCATCATCATCACCATTACTACGGAAATCAGTCCTACCGTAGCTGCAATGGTTACCACATTACTGGCCCAGTGTTTTCCGGCAATTTCAAATGCATAGGCCACAGGTGCTTTGATGGCATCCGGATACTTTCCTTCCGGGTTGAAGTCTGTATAATGCATCATTCCTGTTAACACAAGCGACACACAGATATATAAAGCCGTACAGATCAGTAATGAAGCGATAATGGCAAAGGGTACATCCTTTTTAGGATTAATAGCTTCCCCCGCCTGGGTAGAAACGGCGTCAAAACCGATATAAGCAAAGAAAATAGCTGCTGCTCCGGAGATAATCCCCTGAATTCCATAGGCCGAGACCATATCTCCTTCGGAGTTTTTAAGCTTTATCTGATCCGGAATAAAAGGATTCCAGTTTTTCACTCCATCTACAGCGTTGTAAAGATCGGTATTGGAAAAAATAATATAAGCTCCTGCGATCACAACGAAGATTACCGCTGAAGTTTTCATCAGAACAATCAGGTTATTGGCGCCCGCCGCTTCTTTTGTTCCCTTTACCAATAAAGCGGTAATCAAAAGAACAAGAATGAAGGCAGGAAGGTTCATAGAGAATCCTTCGCCCGTATAGCTTGCAGGATCAGAGGTTAGGTAGGCGGGTAAATGAACCCCGAAAATTTTCAGAAATTTGGTAAAATATCCGGACCAGCTCACCGAAACCGCCATACTCGCCATGGCATATTCCAGAATAAGACACCAGCCCATTGCCCATGCGAAAATTTCTCCAACAGTTCCGTAAGCGTATGCATAAGCAGAACCTTCAACCGGAATAATGGAGGCAAATTCTGCATAGCACAAGGCTGCAAAAACACAGGCTATACCTGCAATAATAAAAGAAATGGCCAATGCCGGCCCTGCGTGGTAATAAGCTCCGGTTCCGGTAAGGACAAAAATCCCACCGCCAATGATGGCTCCTACTCCAATTGCTGTTAAACTCCATTTTCCAAGGACTTTTTTCAGCTCACTTTTCTGCATATCTGCCTCATAGGCACTTAGCGGCTTCTTAACCCAAATTTTAGACATGTTTTTTTATTTATTAAGGATTTACGAAAATATAAAAATTTTACCAACCTTAACATTTATTAATAAACTTTCATGATTTATTTTACCAATAACGGTTTAAAAAACTGATTAACACTTTATTTAAATTATTTTACAAAGTCTCAGTTTTTGTTTATTTTTGATCGCATGAATTTATATGATCTTTTTGTAAAGCCGTATGAAAATTATTCGGCCTTACAAATTTTGCTGGAGGCTGCAGGAACTTTTTTCGGAATTCTGAGTGTTTATTTTTCCATCAAAAAAAATATCTGGGTATATCCTACCGGTATTGTTTCTACGCTGATCTACGTATATATTCTTTTTAATTTCGGACTGCTGGGCGACTGCATGATCAATGTGTATTACACAGCGATGAGTGTTTACGGATGGATATTATGGTCTAAAAATTCTGAAGATCATATTCATGTGGAAGTTTCATGGGCCACAGCAAAAGAAAGGATGTTTGCAGGATTTCTTTTTGTGATCAGCCTGGCTTTGGTTACTCTTATTTATTATTATAAACCTTATATCGACAATCAGTTTTCCATGGAAGGAACCAGTCTGGGATTATACCACCTCGACTGGGCCAACTGGCTTGATGTGATCACCACTTCCATATTTTTAGTAGGCATGTGGTTTATGGCCAGACAGCGCATTGAGAACTGGATTTTCTGGATTATCGGAGATTTTATTTGCATCCCGATGATGATTTTTAAGGAACTTGGAATCACTTCGGTTCAATATTTGGTATTTACTATAATGGCTATCTTAGGATACCTTAACTGGAAAAAAAATTTAAAAGCAAAAAGTACAATAAAGTCATGAAAAATTTATTTAAAATAGCACTTAGTCTTACGGTCATTGTTGGCTTATCATCATGTCTGGCTTATTCTGACGGATATGCTAATAACGGATACGGTGACCCTTATTATAACGATGGTTACTACTATGCTCCGTCCGGTTATTACGGCAATGGTGGTTATTATGGCAACGATGGTTATTATTATAGAAACGATGTTAATTATTATTATGATAACGGTGTACCTTATTATTACTACAATTCCGGAAATAACAGAAGAAAGGTATATGTAGAAAGAAGAAATAACGGAACGGTAACTTCACAGAGACCGAATAACGGTTTCAGAGGCCAGCCTACCGGAAGCGGAAACAACGGCAATAACGGTTTCAGGAACAACAGCAGCAATAATAATCAGGGAACCCGAAGCAGTAACGGAGGTTTCAGAAACTCATCAGGAACCCGGAATAATCAGAATAACCAAAACAATCAGGGAACGCGTAATAATAGCGGAGGATTCAGAAATTCTTCAGGAACTCAGAATAACCAAAACCAGAATCAGAACCAAAATCAAAACCAGAATGGTGGTTTCAGGTCAGGATCCAACGGTGGCTTCAGAAACAGTTCCGGTTCTCAGAACACTCCTCCACCAACGACGACTAATACAACGAGATCACAGGGAGGATTTAGATAAAACGATTATAAATAAGATGACGGACAGTTTACACTGTCCGTTTTTCGTTTAAAATATATTAATTTTGCTCGTTAATTTTAGATTAAAAAAGAATATGGAATTTTATAAATATCAGGGAACAGGAAATGATTTTGTAATGATAGACAACCGTGATCTGCAGTTTCCTAAGAATAGAGAAATCATTGAAAAATTATGTGACCGCCGTTTCGGCATCGGGGCAGACGGGCTTATCCTTCTGGAAAATGATGAGCATTATGATTTTAAGATGGTTTATTATAATTCAGACGGCGGCGAAAGTACAATGTGCGGAAACGGCGGCAGATGTCTGGTTGCCTTTGCCTTCTTCCTTGATATCTTTGAAGACCGATGCAAGTTCATCGCTATAGATGGTGAACACGAAGCCGAAATCCACAACGGAATCATCAAGCTGAAAATGATTGATGTAGATACAGTTTCCAATGACGGCGAAGATTCTGTTATGAATACGGGATCTCCTCACTACGTAAAATACGTGGAAGATCTGGTGAACTATAATGTTTTTGCAGAAGGAAACGGCATCCGGAATTCGGAAAACTATAAGGAAAAAGGCATCAATGTGAATTTTGTAGAAAAAATTACGGATGACGAGATTTTCGTAAGAACCTATGAACGAGGCGTTGAGGACGAAACTTACAGTTGTGGAACAGGAGTTACAGCATCTGCTTTAACTTTTCTGCAGAAAAACAATCTAATCTCTGTAAAAGTTAAAACTTTGGGTGGAAATCTTAAAGTTCATGCTGAGAAAAACGGAAATTCTTTCCGTAATATCTGGCTGGAAGGTCCCGCAAAGCAGGTTTTTAGAGGAAAAACAGATCTTATTTAAAAACAAAACTTTTAATCAACATTTTTTAATAATGAAAAAAACAGCTCTCATTATCGTTCTGCTGGTATTTGCAGCAGCAGGATTTTTTGGTTTGAGATTTTATAATACCTATTACGGAAACAACGTTGCGAAGGACGGTTATGTACTGATCCCGCATAAGGCAAGTTTTCAACAGGTGCTTGATTCTGTTGCTCCGTATGTAAAAGATAAAGAGGCTTTTGAAACCGTAGCCAAAGACAAAGGGCTTGACAGATATTTTAAACCCGGACGTTACCATTTTGAAGAAGGAGCAGGAAACACCAACCTTGTCAATATGATTAAGGCAGGAAACCAAACGGCCAACAGCTTCAGAATCGGAGATTTCGGAGACATGTATCAGATGATCGGAAAAGTAACGAAGAAAACGGAACTGGATTCCTTACATTTTGTGAACGACCTGAATGAAATTGCCGTTGAAAGAGGCTATAAAAATGCCGAGGACCTGAAGAAATATTTTTTTATTGATACTTATAATTTTTACTGGACGGTAAGCCCGAGAGAATTCTTCAAAAAATTTGATGAGCAATATCATGATTTCTGGACAAGCGAAAGACAGAATAAAGAGCAGCAGTCCGGATTAACGAGAGATCAGATTTATGCGCTGGCTTCTATCGTCTATAAAGAATCCGGAGGTAAAAAGGATGAAATGAAAACGATTGCAGGATTATACCTTAACCGGTACAGAAAAGGAATGAAACTTCAGTCTGATCCCACCGTGATTTACGCGATCAACAAGCAGACCAACTTCAAAGAGCCAATAAAAAGAGTTCTTTATAAGCATCTGACGACTCCATCTCCGTATAATACTTATGCCAATGCAGGAATTCCTCCGGGACCTATCTGTGTAGTGGATAAAAGCTCTGTAGATGCTGTTTTAGACGCTGAAAGCAATAACTATATTTTCATGTGTGCGGATCCTGCAAGGTTCGGATATCACAAATTTACAGCCAGCGCAGAAGAGCATGCCATCAATGCAAAAGCCTATCAGGACTGGCTGAATTCGAAAAATATTAAATAAAAAATAAATTTAACTTTATTTTAACAAGTCAATAACTAACATTTAGGATTAAAATAATACATATACACTATAAATAATAAACGAATCGTAATATTTTGAAATTCATCCCAATTAGTAATTTCACAATATTAAGAGGTATACTTTCACGATTTTACACAAAAACTAACTTATGAATCAGACGGAAATTGTCAGTATTTTCACCAAAAAAACTTTAGCGCTTACTTTTGTGCTTTCGGCCGCAGCTATGGCTTTCGCACAGGAAAAAGCCGGAGTAACGGGAATGATCGTCAACAAAAACAATCAGCCTGTTCCCTATGCTTCTGTGACGTTCAGCAACAAAGCCAACAAAACTTTAAGTGATGCCGTACTGACTGATGAAAAAGGACAGTATAAACTGGAGCTTGCCCCTGGGAATTATGACATCACGGTAGAAGCTATTGATTACAAAAAAAGCATCGTCAATAAAAGCGTAACCGGCCCCGGAAATATCGGTGCCTTATCTATAGAGCCTGAAGCGACCACTACACTGGATGGGAAAACCCAGGAAATTCAGGGGGTTGTTATTACCGCTGCCGCTACGAAACCTTATAAGGTGGAGCTGGATAAGAAAACCTATGATCCGTCCCAGGATATTGTAAGCAAAGGAGGAAATCTTCAGGATGTACTTTCCAATGTTCCCTCTGTTTCTGTGGATACGGATGGAACGGTTTCTATGAGAGGTAACTCCAATGTCAGATTTTTAATTAACGGGAAACCATCGTCTCTTTTAGGAATAGATGACGGCGCGAATGCTCTTCAAAGTATTCCAGCTGATCAGATCGAAAGAATTGAGGTAATCACTAATCCTTCCTCTAAATTTGAGGCGAGCGGAACTGCGGGTATTTTAAATATTATTCTTAAAAAGGATAAAAAAATGGGCTTTAACGGAAGTGTAACAGGAAGCATTGGTTACCTTCCAAGAACCAACCTGAATGCCAATCTGAACTGGAGAAAAGGTAACTGGACCTGGTATGTGAACGGAGGTGGTGGTTATCAGAGAAATGAAAGTACCAGTAAGAATTTAACGATAAGAAAAGATGATATTAGTACGTTAGATCCAACAAAAGCATTTCCTTTTACCCAATATTCCAATCAGGACGGAAAATCCAAAAGAGAAGGAGACAATTATAATCTAACGGCAGGTTTTGCTCATGATTTCAATGATAAAACTTCGATTAACTTTTCCGGAATGATCAGAAGTTTTGATACTGACCAGAAGGTGCTTAATACCTACAATGAGATCATCTACGATACGCCAGCGAGCTCCAATAATCTAATCAGAGAAAGAAACAGTTTCGGAAACAATAAAAATTTTGCTACCCAGCTCGATTTTGGACTTGATCAGAAGATTGGCGAAAACGGTCAGCTTTTATCTGCTTCTGCAAGTTACCAGACTAATAAGAGTGACGGGACCAACCAGATTGTTCAGAAATCTTATATTGATCATGTACTGCAAAACACCGGAAACTCAATCAACAATGTAAGTACGGATGCCAAAACGGATACTTTTATCGGAAAATTGGATTATGAGCTGCCTATAGGTGAACAGTCTAAATTAGAAGCTGGTGCCCGTTATGATTACAACAAAAACACTTATGATTATTTTGTTGATCAAAGTAATAATGGCGGTACTCCCTATACCCGATATGATTTTACCAGTAATACTGTATACTCAGAAAATATTTTAGGGGTATATGCTCAGTTTAAAAGTAAAATCGGAGAAAAGTTTGCTTATCAGTTAGGATTAAGAAGTGAGACCTCAAAAATTGATATCAACTTCCAGAATTTTGATGAAACCGGCGCTCCTAAAAATACTCCTGAAGTAAATAAAAACTACACCAAGCTTTTCCCTTCCGTGTTTTTAAGCTATGATCTGGCAAAAAATAACCAGTTATTGTTGAACTATTCCAGAAGGATCAACCGTCCACGAGCGTTTTCTTTAATACCTTTCATGTCTTTTGATGATGACAGAAATTACTTCAGAGGAAACCCGAACCTGAACCCTACCTATGAAAACTCTTTTGAATTGGGGTACAGTTTATCTAAGAAAAAGATCACGTTTAACCCTACTTTGTATTTCAAGAGATCTGAAGACGAGCAGAACAGATATCAATATGTAGACGAAACAGGAGCAGTAAATACAGTTCCTTTTAACGTGGGTACAGAAACCAATTACGGTTTGGATCTAAACGGAACATATGATCCTTTCAGCTGGTGGAAAATGATGCTTTCTGCAGATTTATACGGTTATAAAAACACAGGAAGTTATAACCTATTCCCTGAAAACCCAAGAACATTGAATGATTTTTCAGGTTCAGGTTTTTCTTACCGGATTCGTTTCAATAACACCTTCAAACCTACCAAGAATTTAAGTCTTCAGGTTCAGAGCTTCTACAGAGCCGGAGAAAAGACCGCCATGAATAACAGAAAGGCAATGTATGGTTTCGATTTGGGAGTAAGCCAGACCATCTGGAAAGGAAACGGAACTATTGGCTTCAATATCCGTGATATTTTCAATACAAGAAAAATGAGAAATTATGCCAACAATGCACAGTTTACGAGAGATATGGAAATGCAGTGGCAACCAAGACAATTTGCTTTATCGTTTACCTACCGATTTAAGCAGGGTGAGAAAATTGACACCAAACCAAAGGTTAAAAAAGATATTAACTCTAATACAAATGGAGACGACGACCAAGGAGGTCCGATGTAATCACAAAAAATCCCGAAAATTAATTTTCGGGATTTTTTTTATTTTACAGTTTCGGTCTGTTCAAACTTTACTTTCTCTGCTTCATAGATTCTTCTTCTCAGGTCGCTTGTGGAAAATCTGTGATCTCTTTTGTTATAAAAGATTTCAATTCCTTTTTCCTCGCAATACTGCTTCCCGGTGAAGTCTCTGTCCATGTAATCATCACCGATGATTCTTACATCAATAACAAAAGATTTCAGGATATCCAGAAGGTCTTCTTCGGTGTAATAAGGGATGATTTCATCAACCGCATTTACTGCCTTTAGTTGAATATACCTTTCTACAATCGTCTGGCTCGGTTTGTTTTTATTGGGTCTGTCATGAGACGGATCAATCTGGAGTCCTACGATCAGATAATCGCATACGGTTTTTGCTTCTTCAAGCATTTTGATGTGCCCCGCGTGCAATAAGTCAAATGAGGAAAATGTAATGCCTATTCTTTGTGTCTTCATATTATTTTTAATTAAAATTCCATGCAGTAGAGTCTTATAAACGGATAAAAGGCCGCTAATACAGGGAATATATTTTACAATTTGGTTTATATTCTTTTTAAATTTTTCTTAGAGCTGATGATTTAAATCAGGATTCAAAGCTAAATAATTTTTTTTAATCGTTTCTGGAATGAAGATATTTCTGCCATTCCCAGGTGGTCCTCAAAGCCTCTTCCAATGAAGTTTCAGACTTCCAGTGAAGTTCCTTTTCTGCTTTATCTGCGTTGGCATAGGCAATGGTTATATCGCCCTCTCTTCTTGCACAGATCTGGTAAGGAACCTCTACTTTGTTGGCCCTTTCAAAAGCTTTCACCACTTCCAGAACGGAAGAGCCTTTTCCTGTTCCCAGATTGTAAATATCTATTACTGCTTCACCGCTTTCATCCTGCATCAGTTTTTTCAGGGCACTTACGTGGGCCTTTGCCACATCCACAACATAAATATAGTCGCGGATTGCTGTTCCGTCTTCCGTATCATAATCATCTCCCCAGATACTGAGTTTCTCACGGATTCCCGCAGCCGTTTGGGTTACATAGGGTACCAGATTATTCGGAACCCCGATAGGTAACTCGCCCAGAATAGCTGAAGGATGCGCACCGATTGGATTAAAATACCTCAACAATGAAACTTTTCTGCTGTAAGCTCTGGCAAAATCGGCAAGAATCTCCTCTCCCATCTGCTTGGTTTTTCCATAAACACTCTCAGGGAGCTTCAGAGGGGTATTTTCATCGATCGGCATTTTTTCAGCCTGCCCGTATACGGTACAGGAAGAGCTGAAAATAAAGTTGGAGATGCTTCTCTCTTTAAATTCCTGAAGAATATTGATCAGAGAGAATAAATTATTCTCATAATAGTCTACAGGTTTCAACTGGCTCTCGCCTACAGCTTTTGAAGCGGCAAAATTAATGCAGCCATCAATTTTATGGGCATCAAACACCTGAGACAGCAGTTCCCTGCGTTTCAGGTCAAACGGATAGAAAATCGGTTTTTTTCCTGTAATTTCTTCAATATTATTTAAAATAAACCTTTCCGAATTGGAAAGATCGTCTACAATAACGACTTCAAAACCGTTATTGATCAGTTCAACTACGGTGTGGGAACCAATGTATCCAAGTCCTCCGGTAACAAGTATTGCCATTTATTTTTTTTAATCTTCGTGTTTTCCTATGTTTTCTATATCTCTTCCTAATGAAGGGGTATGTTTAAAATAATTTATAAATATAACCGGGCCTACAACAAATATTATATTTGAAAATATATAAAAAAACAGGGATATTGTAGTATTGGTACTTCTTAGATATTTAACATAAAAAATAATTGCATGAAAAATAAACATTAAGCATAAGCAAATATTTAAATAAAAGAACATTTTTCCAGATTCTTTAAATATATTCACAAATGTAGCAGTTAGTAATGGAAGTATTAAAAAATATAGCGCATAAATAGGTATTTTAAATGCAATATACTCTTCTGCTAATCCATAACCTCTTAAAAAAATATTAAACATATTATATGCAAAGAATATCATCCAGCAAAGGACAAAAATAATTGCAAAAAAATAAGCAAACTTATTTTTAAGTATTCTTTCATCATGAAGCATCCCTTCCTGTTATTTCATAAACTCAAGTACCGCATCCGTAATATACTTCAGCTGCTCTTCATCCAGTTCAGTATGCATCGGTAACGAGATCACCTGATCCAGAAGTTTATCCGTATTCACGAAATCGGCATCATTGCTTTCCTGATAGTAAGCTTTCTGCTTTCTCAGAGCTACCGGATAGTAGATCATGGCAGGAATTTCCTTTTCGGTAAGGAATTTCTGAAGCTCATTACGTTTTCCGTTCAGGATTCTTAAGGTATACTGGTGGAACACGTGGGTAGAGTTTTCTGATCTTTGCGGTGTCAGGATATTTTCATGTCCTGCGAAAGCTTCATCATAATAATCAGCTGCTTTTCTTCTCGCTTCATTATAAGAATCCAGATGAGGGAGTTTTTTTCTTAAAACCGCTGCCTGGATACTGTCCAGTCTTGAGTTTACCCCTACCTCATCATGGTAATATCTTTCATACATTCCGTGGTTAACAATCCCTCTTAAACGGTGAGCAAGCTCATCATTGTTGGTGAAGATAGCTCCTCCATCTCCATAACAGCCCAGATTTTTGGAAGGGAAGAAAGAAGTGGTTCCTACGGTAGCCATCGTTCCTGCATATTTCTCTGTTCCGTCGGCAAAAGTGTACTGAGCTCCGATTGCCTGGGCATTATCTTCAATCACATACAGATTGTGTTCTTCAGCGATTTTTAAGATTTCTTCCATATTGGCGCACTGTCCGAAGATGTGTACCGGAATGATTGCTTTTGTTCTTGGCGTGATCGCCTTTCTGATCTGCTCTGTTGAGATCGTGAATGTATCGTAATCTACATCTACCAAAACTGATTTCAGCTTAAGCAAATGAATAACTTCTACTGTAGCGGCAAAAGTAAAATCGGCGGTGATCACTTCATCTCCTTCTTTCAGGTCTAAAGCCATCAGCGCGATTTGCAGAGCATCTGTCCCGTTGGCACAGGGAATTACATGCTTTACGTCTAAATAAGATTCCAATTCATTCTGGAAAGACTTTACCTCAGGGCCGTTGATAAAAGCCGCTGAATCCATTACATTTAAAACTGCATTGTCTACATCATTCTTTATTTTGTAATACTGACTTTGCAAGTCAACCATCTGAATTTTTTTCATAAACAAATATTTCTGTAAAAATAAGGAATTTAAAATCCTATCAAAAATTTTATTGATTTTGTTTTATCTTTATAAAAAATAACTGCATGAAAAAACTTTTACTCCTTTGTCTTTTAACCGGTTATTCTTCTGCAACGGCACAAACAGAACTCGTATTTGTTCATTTTACCGACAAACCGAATAAAGCCGCCTTTTATGCCAATCCCCTATCGGAATTAAGTCAGAAATCCCTCAACAGGCGTTCCACACTGGGAATTCCGCTCAATGACCAGGACGCTCCCATTGAAGCTTCTTATCTTCAGAATCTTCAGAATCTGGGATTCACGGTTACCGATTATTCCAAGTGGCTGAACGGAGCCGCTGTGAATGCAACATCTGCCCAGATTACCCTTTTACAGGCCCAGCCTTATGTATCTTCTGTAGAACGTTTTGCCAGAAACAGTCCTGCTATTCCTAAAATGGCAACAGCAAGCAAATGGCAGAAGGCCCAGGATGAGCTCACCGTTTTTGAATATGGTTCCGGTTCGGAACAGATCGATCAGGTGAATATCCGCCCCTTACATCTTGCAGGATATACAGGCACCGGAATTTCCATTGCGGTGATTGATACCGGCTTTCCTTACGTGAATACCGGATCTGCTTTTGAACGGCTCCGCACCAATAACCAGATCAAAGACAGCTATGATTTTGTAACCAAAACGTCAGATGTTTACAATACGTCCCTTCATCATCACGGTTCTGTGGTTCTGGGAGCAATCGGAGGCTATATTCAGGATACTTTTGTGGGTTCTGCGCCTGATGCTGATTTCTATCTTTACCGAAGTGAAAATTCTGTAGGAGAAGTTCCATTGGAGGAAATCTACTGGATTGAAGCAGCCGAAGAAGCAGACCGGAAGGGCGTGGATATTATCACAGCCTCACTTGGCTATACTGTTTTTGATGATCCGCGGTACAATTACGAATATGCGGATATGAACGGAAGCACTTCTTTCATTGCAAGAGCTGCCGGAATAGCGGCAGATAAAGGAATATTTGTTCTGGTAGCCGCAGGAAATTCAGGACAGCTTCCCTGGCATTATATTTCAACGCCTTCGGATAACCCCAAAGTATTCAGCATTGGTTCGGTAGACGGAACGGGAGCGTCTTCAGGCTTTTCCTCTTACGGCCCGAACTCCCTCGGACTTGTAAAACCGGATGGAAGTGCAAGAGGAACGGCAACCACTACGGTACACAACAATTCTACAACAACTGTTAACGGAACTTCTATCGCCACGCCTGTTGCCGCTGGCGGAGCAGCCTGCCTTATCCAGGCTTTCCCTTCTATGAACAGAGAGCTGATGAGCACCAAATTAAGGCAGTCCGCTTCTCTTTACCCTGCTCATACAGACCAGATGGGTTATGGTATCCTTAATTTCGGAAGCATGTATAATTCCGTCCTGAATACTTCGGAAATCGTAAAAAAAGAAAAATTTGCTGTTTTCCCGAATCCGGTTAAAAATATTTTAAATATTGCTACAGAAACTGATATTCAGTCATTGGAGATCTATGATAATCTGGGAAGGCTGATCAGAAAAAACACCGGAATAAAATCTGTAAAAGTTGATGACTTCCCCAATGGAACGTATTATCTGAAGATCCGGACTAAGGATAAAGTGTATTATGAGAAATTCATTAAGGAATAAACATTCAATCTGAATGATCAAACTCAACAATCTCCAATACTTCCTTGCTGAATTTCAGATAGGTGACGGATAATCTGGTTCCTTTTGGATAACGGGAATAATCTTCGGGCTTAACTTTTAATCTGATTTTATCATTTTCACCGATCCCTGCAAACGTCAGATATTCTCCATACTCTGTTGTGTCCTGATCGATGACAATGCTTAGCAGTTTATTCTTCCCTATGCGTTTATCTTTCTTCCAGTTAGCCGTATCATACCACAGAACGAGACACCCTATGAGATAACAAAAACCAAACAACGCAAAACCTGCTGCCACCAATAATAAATAATCATAATATCTGAACTTGGCCAGACTGTTTTTCATCAGAAAAACAATAAACCCCATAACCACTGATGTTGCAGAAGCGATAACAATAAACATTATTTTTCTGAAGCCTTTTAATTTCCGTTCAATATCTTCTATTTCTGCAGTACTGAACGGGATATTTTCCTGTAATTGTATTTTGAAATCATCAGCCATAATCTATTTTTTAATGAATAGCAGATTCACACATTCTGTTTATTCTGTCTGCGAATTGTTTGGTAGCTTTCAGTAAATAATTCCGGTGAAGTTTTCATTTCCAAAAGAGATAAAATACGGTTAAACTGCGCCTGAAGATAAAAGCCTCTTTGCAGGTCCAGCTTTTTACCTGAATAGTATATGATAGCTGTTGGAGTTTTATATTTTCCCAATCTCTGCATATCTATTCCGGTGATATCTTCCCAGGTGAAATGATGCTGCTTAAGACCGCCCATGAACCGGATACCGGAATCCGAAATCATCAGCTTCAGCCGGGCATAGATCAACATTGAAACCGCAATGAGAAGAAGGACAGGAATGACAAAAAGAATTTCTGCTGGCTTATTTTCCATCATTACTAAACCAACTGCCATCAAAACTATCATGAAGCTCATCATATAGCACATTATTTTCATCCACGGAGGGGCGGAAAAAATCTCTTCATGAGGAATCTGTTTCATTTTATAATAATACAATTTTTTTAAAAACTATTTTTTATTTTTTTTTCAACGGGATTTTAACCCACTTATATTTCAGTATTTTAAACTCCTCATTTCACCGAATTCAAACATATTGTTGATTAAAGTTATTACATTAGTCTATACAATATATATCATTATGAATAAAATTGACGAAATGCTTTCGCTGTATGAATTAAGTACTGAAGACTCTATTGTATCCCAACTTCCCGGATCTATACATGAGGATGAGATCAGAAAGTACTGCTGGCTTATATTACGGACCTATCCTGATCTGAAAAAAGAAATATGGCAGGTGGGCATTGAAGGTGGAGATTATATTTATAGTTTTGGAGGAAATTATATTTTTATCTCTGATGATATCTGGAGTTTTAATCTGATCGCTAAAAAAGCGGTGTTGGAGGAATTAACCGCAGAAATACTCAGCCTGAAGGCAAAGGAATCTTAAGAACTTTCAGGATGATGAAAACCAGCTCTCAAACAGGGTATTTAAATAAAAAATGCCTCTCGAACGAAAGGCATCTCTATATTTTAATCAGGCTGAATTCCTGCTTGCATTAATATTTCCGAACAGGGATCGGGTCACCAGTTTTTCATAGGCTTCTCTGTTCCCTTCTCCTTTCTGGATCTTCATCAGCGCATACTGCTGGATACTGAGCAGCGGAAGCACGATCTTTTCACGGATCTTTACCGATTTCCTGGACAGCGGATCTTCCTCCTGAAGCATTTTGAACCTGGTAAGCTCCAGCATAATGTCCCGGGAAAGCGTATATTCATCAAACAATACATTCCAGAATGCGCCGAATTTCGGATTGTTTTTAATGTAATACGTCAGCGGAAAATAGGATTTGTTCATGCTCATCATAGAGTTCAGCACCAGTGTTTTAAAGAAATCAGAACCTTTGTAGAGTTCTCTTACTTCTTCAAACCTTTCCTGTTCCTTCATCTTCAGCATGGCAAACCCAAATCCGAAGAATCCGGGAACGTTCTGTTTCAGCTGCGACCATGAGCCTACGAACGGAATGGCTCTCAGATCTTCAAATTTCAGTTCGCTTCCGTTTCCTCTTTTGGACGGACGGCTTCCGATATTGGTTTTCCCGTAATATTCCAGCGTACTCATTTCCTGAAGATACGGCACAAACATAGGATGCGCTTTCAGATCGGAATATTTCTGATAACTGATGTCTGCCAGTTCTATGATGAGCTTTCGTTCCTTCTCGGTAAGGTCTTTTTTGGCGTTTTTAAAGACATCATTTTCCACACCGGCGGTCAGAAGCTGTTCAAAATTGTATTTTGCCTGTTCCTTGTTTCCGAAAATGCTGGTAATCGTCTGCCCCTGGATCGTTAATTCTATTTTGTTATTCGCAATGGTGTTTCCCTGTGAAGCATAAAAATCGTGGGTTTTACCGCCGCCTCTTGCCGGAGGACCTCCCCTTCCGTCAAAGAAGACCACCTTTATTCCGTTCTGAACGGAAAGTTTCGTTAAAACTTCTTTCGCTTTATAAATTTCCCAGTTGGCTTTCAGATAACCGCCATCTTTGGTTCCGTCTGAAAACCCAAGCATAATGGTCTGCTGATGGCCTCTTTTTTCAAGATGTTTTTTATAGACAGGATGCTGATAAAGCTCATCCATGACCTGTTCCGCATTGGCAAGCCCCTCCATGGTTTCAAAAAGCGGAACAATATCCATATTGATCTCTTCATCCTGATACCCGCAGATTTTGAAAAATGCATACACATTCATCACATCTTTTACGGCATCGGAATTGGAAATAATATACCGGTTCATTCCTCGCAGACCGTTCAGGTTCTGGATTTCGGTCACCTGAGAAACCGTAAGCAGCGTATCTTTAACAATATCTTCAAAATCATCAGGATTTACCTGTTCCGAACTTTGAATAAGCTTTCCGAATTTTTCCGCATCATCTGCCTGAACATCGCCATACATTTTTACAAAAACCTCATCAATCACTTTCTGGTGGATCCTGCTGTCCTGGCGGATATCCAGTGTGGCAAAATGAGTTCCGAAAATCTTGACCCGGTCTCTGAAATTAACCAAGAGGTCCAGAAACAGAGAATTGTGCTCACTGATCAGGATACTTTCTGCTTCATCTGTCCTCTTAAGAATATTTTCTGCAGTGATATCAGTTCCGTTGAAAATGGCATCATACAGCTCATCATTCAGCTGGCTCAGCACTTCGGAAACCCCTCGGAAACTCAGTCTTCTTCTGATAAATTTCAAATGGCTGTAGTAAGATTTCAGGATTGCGGAACGAAGTTCTCCGGCCACTCTTCTGGTAACATCAGCAGTCACAAAAGGATTTCCATCCCTGTCCCCGCCCGGCCAGAAGCCAAGCTGGATGATATCTTCGTGAAGATGGAAGTGTCCGTTGCCAAAAGTTCTTTTGATCTTGGTAAACAGCTCCCCGATGGTATCGTAATATACATATCTTAAATAAGAGATAATGCTCAGTGCCTCATCAATAGGAGTCGGCTTTTCTTTGTTAACGAAAGGGGTTTTCCCCAGCTGCTGCAGCAGCATATCGATCTGGGTCACGGAATCACTGGTGATGGCTCCTCTGAGATCCTGAATAATACGCTGTACCGAACTTGGATAAAACTGTGTAGGGTGTGCCGTAAATACAACCTTTACTGTAAAATCTTTAAGTTTTTCGCGTACTTTTTCCAGCTTATGGTCCTGATAGGAACGTTCAAAAAGGTTGGTAACCGTTCCGTTATCACTTTCAGAATGAAGGTTCGGGAAAGCAGCATCTTCAATACTGTCGAACAGAACCACCTGTCTTTCGATGTACTGGATGATCTTGAAAAGCAGTTCAAGCTTCTGCTCTTCCGACTGGAGATCGGTATGGTTTTTAAAGAATTCTTCAACGATTTCTTCCGGGGTTTTTCCGGCTTCATAGCCATTCCGGCTTTCTTCGTAAAGAAACGGAAGGAGCATCCCGATATTCGTCATTTTATCATAGGGCAGGCTCATAAATAATGAGTTGTAGATCTGGAATTTATTCTCCACGATCTGCCTGAATTTTTCTGCGCGTTGGTCGTGTATCATACGAACAAATGTAGGGGATTTGCTTTTAATTTGAAGCTGTTTTTTCTTTAAAAATAATTAATTTCCAACCCTATTATAAATCTTTTAAGAAATATGTTTAGTTTTGGCGTCTCAGTTTACTTTTACCATGATCAAATTCAATGCTAATTTTAACGCCAAAGCGAACGGAACTCCAATTGATAAAAGAGGTTGTAGAATCATAGCCATCATTCTTTCAGCATTAGTTATTATTCCTGTTTTCCTTATGATCGGAATCCATTCTTTTCTTTCAGATGCCGTGATATCTACAGAAGAAGTGGCTGATGAACGTAGCACACAGCGGGAAGAGATTCTGGCATCACCTGTTGTGACAGGATTCATCCATACAGATCAAACTGTAACGGCTCCCTTATCGGGACAGGAAACCGCTCTGTATCTTCTTCAGGTAGGTAATGAAGCTCATTATACGGATTATGGTAAAGATCCCAATGCGCCTGTGTATAACGGCAGAAAGGCTTATCAGATATTTGACTACAATATGATTGCCGGCTACCCGAAAGGCACTCAAATTTCCGTTGACGGAAAATTATATGATATTGATTTCGATCTTTGTATCCTTGATGATTCCTCCGCCAATAAACGGCACCTCACAAAAAATATGATAAGCAGAAACAGGAAAAAATACAATACCGAAAGAATTGAAGGCTCTTCCCGTGAGCTGAATCTATTCAACCTTAAAACCAGACATCCGTGGATCAGATCCTATGTTGATTATAGAAAAGGACTGAAAAACATTATCCTCAATGAATATACATTTAAAAATGGGGATTCCATCTCTATCAAAGGGAAAATAGAGTTTGGAAAATTTGTTCCGCTGACGGAGCACATGGTATATATGCCATAGATACTCTATTTTTAACCATTCAAAAATGGTAGAGAAATACTTATAGCTATTATCTCATGAAGTTTATAAACCCTTTCTGTTTCAACTTCAATACTCATTTCTTAAATTTGCAGGAAATATTTTTTATGAAAATCATCACAGCTGTTTCCATTATCCTATCCAATCTGTTCTTTGCACAGATTGCAGTTCCTGATGATTTCAAAAAGATTCCGGATATCCTGGACAGTAACGACCTTCTCTATCCTTTTATTATTCCTGATAAGAGTTATGACTACTGGCGGGTTCTCCGCAATGATCCGGATCCGGATAAGGCCATTATCTACGACAGCCAGATGCCGGAATCCATGACGATCAATGATCCGGCTCCGGACAAAGGTTTTTTCCAGAAATGTCTGGGAAATGCCTGCTTTTCGTACATTCTTGCCTGTAAAAATAGTCATACCCTCTATTTTGCAAGCGAACGGAAGCTGAGAGATTTTATAGGAACCATCGATAATCTTCCGGAAGCTCTTTTAATCGCAAAGACCTATGGTTTTTCAGTGGATACCAGTGACCCTTCGGCCAGCTCTTATAAGATTGATGACCATTATATCTACCTGTATCTTTCAAGACCAAAAAACTGTACGGAAGTAAAAGGATCATATTCCCTTAAAATCAATAGAAAAACGGGAATAACAGAAAGCTGGAGCAATGGGATCTACAGCCTGAACAAAGACTGTAGCACTATTAAAAGCTGAATAAAGTCTATTTAAAATTTAAGTCCGGTATTTGACTTAAAAGTTTTGATAATAATTTGTAACTTGGCAGGACACGTTATTTGATCCTCTGAATATGAGAACATTACTCCTTTTATTTTCGGTTGTTTTATTTTTATGCTCCTGTGAAAAAGACTGCTACAATCCTCCTCAGCCCATTATTTTTGAATTTGTGGACGAATCCGGAAACAATCTTATAGAAAACGGAGAGCTGACGAATATGACGGTTCAGGAAGATATGGGGAATGGAAACTTTACCGGAGTTGAGCTTACCAAAACCAATGATCATAAAGTTATTCTGGAAAAGGTGGGCGCATTTGACGGAGAAAGACCCTATAAATTCTTTTCCAATATCAACGTCTTTGATTTTTCTATTAAATCTTCACGGTTTACAGCGGGATGCGAAGGCTATCAGATCAAAAGTATTGTTTTTAAGAATATTCAGGTAACAGATGAGAAGGTCTATTATAAGATTATTCTGAAACCGTAAAAAAACAATTTTTCTAATCTTTGATTTTTTTCTTTAACTGATTTCATTCTATGAATGAACAGCCCTTTCTAAAGCATTTTTCGATAAAATTTAAACTATTCTCTGCGACTCTGTTTTTCATAGTTTTTATGAAAGAGGATGATAAGAATTTTAAAATTTCATTAACAGGTTTTTCCTTTGTCTTTCCGTACATTTGGGTTAAAATAAATTTAGAACAATGCTTAATTTCGAGTTTAAAAATCCAACAAAAATACTTTTCGGGAAAGGGGAAATTGCTAAAATCTCCAAAGAAGTTCCTGCAGATGCCCGAATATTAATGATCTACGGAGGCGGAAGCATCAAAAACAACGGTGTTTATGATCAGGTAAAAGAGGCTTTGAAAGACCACCAACTGTATGAGTTCGGTGGCGTTCCTGCCAATCCTGAATATGAGGTTCTGATGAATGCTTTGAGCTTCATCAAAGAAAATGACATCAATTTTCTGCTGGCTGTAGGAGGCGGATCTGTGATAGACGGTACCAAATTCCTTTCCGCAGCAGCGAACTATGACGGTGAACCCTGGGATATCCTGAGAAATTCGGTGAGAACTTTTGAAGGAGAAGGAATGCCTTTCGCAAGTATCCTGACGCTTCCGGCAACCGGCTCTGAAATGAATTCAGGGTATGTGATCTCCAGAAGAGAAACCAATGAGAAGCTTTCTTCCGGCGGTCCCGGACTTTTCCCGGTATTTTCGGTTCTGGATCCTGAAGTCAT
Organism: Chryseobacterium sp.; assembly: GCA_031277615.1. GTDB lineage: Bacteria > Bacteroidota > Bacteroidia > Flavobacteriales > Weeksellaceae > Chryseobacterium. The sequence continues at coordinate 91,279 of JAITMC010000009.1, forward strand.
CAGAACAATTCCTAAAAACCAGATCGTCAACGGGCTTACCGATGCTTACACCCACGTTCTGGAACAATATATGACTGCTCCTTCTTCGGCTGACCTTCAGGAAAGAATTGCAGAAAGCATCCTGATCAGTCTTCAGGAAACGGCTCCAAAGGTATTGGCCGATGATTTCAACTATGATGCAGCCGGAAATTTCATGTGGTGCTGTACGATGGCTTTAAACGGGCTGATCCAGAAAGGCGTTATCACAGACTGGGCTGTACACGCTATGGGACACGAGCTTACCGCATACTTCGGAATAGATCACGCAAGAACCCTTGCCATCATTGCTCCATCCCACTACCGTTATAACTTTGAAACGAAAAAAGGCAAACTGGCCCAATATGCTGAGCGCGTTTGGGGAATCAAGGACGGAAGTGTGGAAGAAAAAGCCGAAATGGGCATCAAAAAGCTTGAAGAATTCTTTCACAGTCTGCACATCAAAACCCGGCTTTCAGAATATACGGAAGAATATAACGGAACCGCTGAAAGAGTGGAAAAAGCTTTCACAGAGAGAAACTGGACCGGTTTGGGCGAATATAAGAAACTGACGCCTCAGGATGCTTATAAGATTGTGGAAATGAGCTATTAATCATCAATTTGGGCTGAGTCCTGAAATAATAATAATAATAATAATAATAATATATATAGGAGCGGACTTTAGTCCGCTCTTATTGAATATAGAAATCTGGTATTACAGGATACTAAAAACGGATCAGGCTCAAAAGTTGAGTTAATCTTAAGAAAATGTTTATTTTTCAACCTATCTGATCAAAGTTTTATTGCTTTTCCGTTTAAGGGAATGTAATAATCAAAAATATTTGATGCGAACCTCAATTTCCGGATCTGATTCCATTAAAATCAGTCTTTAATTTTTTTCAAAGTGAGATTTTTTTTCTTAAAAACTCATACATTACGTTCAGAAGGGATTTATTTATAAACATTTGTTTAAAAAAGCTTGATTTCATTATAGATATTTCAAATTTATTTATATTTTAGCATATTCTTAAATTTGTGAAAATGAAAAAACAACTACTTTTATTTGCCTTTTCAGCGCTGGCCCTTACTTCCTGCGATGATGACAATATGGAAGCGTATAACCTGGAGTTGATGAGTGGCGAGTGGAAAGTCAGCAAAAAAGAGACTATTTCCGGAAAGGACAATAAAACAGTTCTAAAAACTGAGACCCCAACAGGTTGTGATGCCAAGAGCACCTATTATTTCAGAAGCGACCACTATATCAGCTATACAGCATATTCAGGAACCGGCCTTGAATGTGTACAGAACTCAAAAAATGAAGGAGAGTTCACTTATAATGATGAATCCAAACTTCTGAGCACCAAATTTAAAAATGACGATGAGAGATGGTACAGGGTTGAAGTTCTTACCAGCAAGGAATTGAAAATGGCTCAGCTTTTTGATGCCTCCGACATCAATGATGATGAAGTAGACGATATTACTTATATTACCTATACAAGATAAATTTTCAGGAAAGAAATACCTTCCTGATTCAATTAAAACGATTAACTCCTGATTTTTATCGGGAGTTTTTTATTAATTTTACCTGTATTTTAAAACTGATTTATAATGAAGAAGATTCTTTCAGCATTTCTGCTGCTGTCCTTTGCCCTTTTATTTTCACAGGAAAAAAAGCCGATGTTCTGGCAGGACATTCAAAATTTCAAAAAAGCAGACCAGGAAACTCCGCCTCCGAAAGGTGCCATTCTGTTTATAGGAAGCTCCTCTTTCACCAAATGGACTGATGTTGCGGATTATTTCCCGGATAAAACGATCATCAACAGAGGTTTTGGCGGTTCAAGGCTGACAGATCTTAATGATTTTGCCGATGATCTCTTAGCACCTTATCAGCCGAAGCAAATTATCATTTACTGTGGTGAAAATGATTTTGCGGACAATCACAAGCTTAAAGCACAAAAAGTTGTCAGCAGGTATAAAGCTTTTTATCATAAAATCCGTGAAAGATTTCCTGATATTGAAGTTGATTATATTTCCATCAAGTACTCGCCAAGCCGGGAAAAGCTATGGCCTCAAATGAAAATAGCGAATAAAAAGATCGCTGCTTTTATGAAGAAAGAGCCTCATGCTGAGTTTATTGACGTTACCAAAGCGATGGAGGATGCTGAGGGGAACGTAAGAAAGGATATTTTCGTGGAAGACATGCTTCACTTTAAGCCGGAGGGATACCGGATCTGGGCAAAAGAGATGAAACCTTATATGAAATAAAAACATGAAAGAATCGAGGCATTTACCAATTTATAAAAAGGCTGAAGAGATTTATGAAACACTTCAGATCATTACCGCCCTTTTTGCTGAGGATAATGATTATCTCAGGCACGTAAAATCTAATTTGCTGGAAGATATTATGATCATCATAGCCAAAATTTCGGGAGCGGAAGCAGTAAAACTGTATGATATAAAAATGGAAAATGCAGCCATCATCCGCAAAGCGGCAAGAGATATTATGGTTGGTGGCAATAACCTCGAATTATTGGGATTTTCCGATGCCCAATATTATAAAATCATCCGTAACCAGATCGAAGAGTTCCGCCTTTTGTTCATTGACTGGGTGGTGGCATTCAACCCGAAACATTATATCGTAGATAACTGGGGGTTGTTTAATCCTCCGGGCATATCCCCCGATCATATACAGCGGGATGATGAGCTGAATTTTCTGGATGAGGATGATGATGAGTAAAAAAGAAGACGTCTAAGTTGTGAGATGTCTTCTTTTTAAGTTCTGATTTTGTGGGTAAAAGACATGAACCCTTATATAATTATCAATTAAAGTTTATGACCAGTTCTTTACCGATACTTTGAAAATTAAGTTTTCCTATTTTTAAGTTTTCAGCCAGTTTCTCCTCGGCTTCTAACCGCAACTGTCTGATCATAGTGGTTTCTCTGTTTGTAAGATTAAGTTTGATTTCAACAGAGTCTACCTCAAAAGTTATAAAATTTTTCCCGGAATCTTTCGCTGTAATTCCAAAAGTAGCAAACTCTTCAGTCATTTTATGATAATCTTTTATATTACAGTCAAGTATCATCCCTGAAAGATCTTTGATTGCTCTGTCTTTATTAATTTTATTATTTAAAAAAGCTTCTCTTGTAAAAAACGCATAAGGCATATGATACAAATGTGTAAGAAAGTCCGGATTATAAAAAGCGTACCATGTTCCTAAGCTACCTTTCAGATTGGTATAGTATGCTGAATACCAAAGTATTTTTTTATTTCCAAAGTCCCATGTTGATTCCGATTTCTCAAATTTCAGTTTCTTTTTCTTCAGCTTCTTATCTATGCTGTCAGAAAATTCACCATAGACATCCCAGGAAAAGCCAATTCCTATTGAGCCTGTTTTTTCACCAAATTTATTATTGGGTCCCATTATTTCAAGATAGGTAGATTTTCCTCGTAGATAGGCTGTTGTACTTTTATTATCTACAGGATCAAAATCAGGTAATCCTTTATCCCAATTAGCCCATTGCATGAGTTGTTTGTTTGATTTCACTTCTTCAAAGGAAGCAGAATCCAAAACAAAATAAATATGGTTTAATTTCAGTACATCATTTTGCCCGAAAGCTTTGGAGCCAGATACCATAAAAAAAATAAGGAAAATCAGATTTTTCATTATATTATTTTTTATTAGATACTAAAATAAAAAAAATCCCGTAAAGGGATTTTCTTATTTCTTTCTTTTGGATTTTGATATTGCTTTCTGCTGGGCTCTGTTGGCACCAAATTTCTTGGGAGCTTTTCTTTTGGAAGGTCCGCCCCAGTTTTCCTTGGTATTTTTGGCTTTCTTTTCATGGAAGGCACCTCCACCTTCATTCAGTTTTACCTGAGCAGGATTTTTCATGACGACAAGTTCTTCTTCGGAAGCGATCTTCTTCGGATTGATCTTCACTTCTTCGGGAAATTCATTAAACTTTAAGTCTTTATCCATTAGAAGCTCAATATCCAGGATTGATGGCTCTTCTTTTTTGGTTACAAAAGTAACAGCTTTACCGTCTTTGTCTGCCCTACCCGTTCTACCGATTCTGTGAATATACTGTTCAGGAATATCCGGGGTTTCGAAATTGATGACATGGGTAATATCCGAAATATCGAGACCTCTTGCCATAACATCTGTAGTGATTAATCCTCTGATTTCCTCATTTTCAAATCTTTTCATGGCTTTAAGCCTGTAATTCTGGGATTTGTTGGAGTGGATCACATCAAACTGCTCCGGAAACAGCTCATCAATTTTAGTAAAGAGCAGGTCGGCATGTTTTTTATTATTGTTAAAGATCAGCACCTTCGACATCTCCTCATTGTTTTTCAGCAAATGTTCAAGAAGGTTAATCTTTGTATTGAAGTTTTCAACTTTATAAGCGGTCTGCTCAATTTTTTCAAGAGGCGTTCCTGATTTCGCCAGTGAAATTTCCACCGGACTGGCAAAATATTCATCCAGCATTTCATCCACCGCTTCAGTCATGGTTGCCGAGAAAAGAATATTCTGTCTCTTCTCTTTCATCATCTCGAAAATATGGGTTAGCTGCGGTCTGAAACCAAGATTAAGCATTTCATCAAATTCATCAATGATCAGCTTCTGCACCTCCTTCAGGGAAATGGCATTGTCTATGGAGAGATCCATCACCCTTCCCGGTGTTCCTACGAGAATATCACATCCTCCGTCAAAAAGAAGCTTCTGGGTATTGATATTCTTTCCACCATATATTCCGATCACTCTTGCCGTTGTGTTTTCTGTCAGCTTCTCAACAATTTCCGTCACCTGCACCACCAGTTCCCGGGTAGGAACCAGCACCAGCACAGTAGGATTTCCGGTTTTATTGTATTTCCAGGTTTTAAGGACAGGTAAAAGATAAGCCAGTGTTTTTCCGGTTCCGGTCTGTGCAATTCCCATTACGTCTCTTCCGGAAAGGATAGGTTTCAAACTCTTCTCCTGAATGGGAGTAGGTTCAAATAATTCCAGATCCGCCAAAACATCAAGAATTTTAACCGGCAGGTCAAAATCTGCAAAAGTGAGTTTTTCCATGGTGCAAAGATAGGCATTTAATTAGAAGTAGAAATCGGGGTCTGCAAGTTCACCGAAAGCTGAACATGTTATCCTGTCAAAGCCATCAGCCATTAGCAAAATGCCAACAGCTAATCCTACAGTTTCACGCTTTTACTGCTTATTTTAATATCATCATCTTCAAATTTGCTTGAGGTAATGATTACATATCCTTTTTTCTTCGGGTCTTTTGTGATGGGGAATTTTTCCTCTTCCCATTGGGAGCAGTGGGTGGAAATAGGCGGAACCAGATGCTTCCAGCCTGTTTTATTCAACGTGTATACATAAAATGCATGCCAGCAGCTTGTACACCAGCTGGGATAAAATCCCAAATCGTCTTTTCCATCGTTATTAAGGTCGCCCAAATTGTATAAAGCCCCGCCGTTGGCCGTTGCAATCACAAATGGCTTCATATTTTTATCACTGAAATAAACGGTGGTTTCACATTTTCCTTCACATTCTTCTCCACAATCGCTTACTTTCACATAAGCATATTCTTTAGTTCCGTTTCCGTCAAAATCGCCATAAAGCTTTCCGTCTGCGCCCTGGGCTTCCTGAGCAGTAAGCCATGAACCGCAAAATGCCATGGCAGTGATCATCAATGTTTTCATATTGTAATAGTTATGGGTTATTTTCTTGCTACTCTCAACAGTAATATAATGACCAACAGTACTGAAAAAACAAATCCCAATACCGCAACCACAGACAGCTCCCCTATTCTCGGTCCTTTCTCGGAAACAAAAACAATGGCTGTTGCAATCATATTGGCCCCCAGAATCATGGCCAGGATCAGGTTGACCACACTTGATTTGATCAGCTGGTTGGTCTTCTCGATATTTTTGATCTCGCTGGAAACCGTAAATTTATTTTCATCCAGCTTCTGAAGGACAGAACGGAGTTCCTTCGGAATTTCATCTACATTATCGGTGAAGTTCATCATCCGGTCCATTCCGGTTTTCAAAAGGTTTTTAGGACTGATTTTCCGGGCGAATATTTTTATACTGTACGGGTGAAGGCTTTTCACAATATCCAGATCCGGATTAATGTTTCTTCCCACTCCTTCTATCAGGCTGATTCCTTTAAACAAAAGATAGAAATAATCCGGCATATACAACCGGTTGTGGGTAAGAATATCCTTCATTTTGTTGATGACCACCTGTACATTAATATCCTGTAGTGATGAACTGTGCACAAAATTGAGGATATCCTCTACATCGTTTTCAAATCTTTTTTCATCGGGAATTTCGTAGCTCACGGACATTTTTTTGAGATAACGCACTATTTTATGCGGATTTTTAGCCACAAAGCTTACGATCAGGTTTTCGAGAATCTCTTTATCGTTGGGCTGAATTTTTCCAACGGCGCCAAAATCGATGAAGACTACTTTCCCGTCTTTTTTTACCAGGATATTTCCTGCGTGGGGATCGGCATGGAAAAAGCCATAGTCCAGAATCTGGGAAACAAACAGCCTCAATCCGGTTTCAGAAACTTTTACAGGATCGATATTATTGGCTAAAAGAACGGATTTGTCGGTTACCTTTATCCCATCGATGAACTCCATGCAGAGCACATTGTTGTTGGAAAACTCTTCGTACACTTTCGGAACGTAGGTTTCTCTGTTGTTTTTAAAATTCAGACGGAACTGCTGGATATTGTTTTTTTCATTGATCAGGGAAACTTCCTCCAGCAGGGATCTTTCAAAGGTGGAAATCGCCTGTTTCAGGTTGAGCTTATCCCCTATTTCCGAATAGGCGGATATCAGTTTTTCAAGGTCTTTGATTAACAGAAGGTCATCTTCTATCACATCCTGTACATCGGGTTTTCTGAGTTTCAGAATAACCGGTGAACCATCCATAAGAACCGCTTTGTAGACTTGTGCAATAGATGCTGTAGCCAAAGGTGATTTCTGAATTTCGAGGAAATGGTCTTTAACGGCGATATTGAATTCGTTTTCCAGAATATCTTCAACATCCATATCTACTGTTTCCACTTTATCCTGAAGCTTCTGCAGTTCCTGAATAAGTTCCGGCGGCAGCAGGTCTTCCCGGTTGCTGAAGGATTGTCCAAGCTTCACAAATGTAGGTCCCAGTTCTTCCAGTGCCAGTCTGATTCTTTCATAAACCGTTCCTTTTGAAACGATTTCATCGGGATCTGTGGGGACCTGTTCCTGTTTATTTGTCGTATTCATCCTTGCCAGCATATCTTTAAAACCATATTTACTCAATACGGAAATCAATCTGGCTGACCTTTTCAGTTTTCTTTGCTGCTTGTCAAACATAATATTGCAATCGTAGGTGCAATTTACACCAAAAACCGTTCCTATTTTGCATTAAATATGAGAATAGAAAACGATTCTTTTTCTCTGTGAAAAAAACTGGTCATCTTTTCAGAATCATAGATTTTCACATATCCGGAATTTTAACATTAATCATAACATTTCGTTAAAATTTACAGAATAGAATGCATTCATAATGATAAAAATTATCATTTCTAATAATATTTAATATATTTACAAGGTACAAATCATATAAAATATTACAACATGAAAAATTTACGTAACAGCAAACTTTCAAGAGAACAGCTAAAAAGTATTTCGGGAAGCGGTATTATCATTGGAAACTGTTCCAACAAATGCTGCCCTGATGACGGAAGACCAAGATGTCCGGGAATGATTTGCCCGGCTGTAATATGTCCCAAATAAGATCTACTGAATTTTAATATTTACATAGAGCAGAAACCATCTGCTCTATTTTCTTTTTATAATAAAGCACCCTGACTTCCTCCGTAACTGTTATAAATTGTGTATATTCGGTGGCGAAATGATACGGATGACCGCTTATGAAAGAAAGATTTGAAACATTCCAGCCGAAGAACCTAATGATCAGGAAATATGTGGATTATTATTATCTGGATATAAAACCCGACAACAGTATTCATACGTATGAATGCTTTCCTCATTTCAACAATACGATTTCGCTTTATAAATCCCATATTGAAACTGAAAACGGCGAGGTGATTTTCGATGAGAATGCCAATGTTCTTCAGATTTTCACACCCATCCGGGAGAAGGTGCTCCATGTTGTGCAATCGGGGGAAGTATACCGGCTTGTGATTGTGTTTCATCCTTTGGGAATTCAGCAGTTTTACAGAGATCTGAGTTTTACGGATCTTATCACCGATGCAGAGTTTTTCAGCACCGACGAACTGGGCTGTATTTTTTCAACTCCGGATCCGGAGGTTCTTACTGATATGATGGATTCTTTTCTGGAAAAACGATTTATCTTTTTTGAAAATTCTATTCTGGAAAAATCCATTCAGTATATATTCAATTACTGTGAAGACTTTACCGTTACAGCGCTTTCAACCGAACTGGGCATCAGCAGGCAGCATCTTAACAGGAACTTCCGGTCTCATTTGGGGGTATCTGTTAAAAAGTTTCATGAAATTGTTCTTTTCAGAAAAACGGTGAATCAAAAGCTTTTTGAAAATCCGGACAGGAGCTTTACGGAGCTGGCTTATGAGTTCAATTTCAATGATCAGTCCCATTTTAACAAAGCCTATAAAAATTTAACGGAAAACTCCCCTAAAAGTTTTTTTGATCAGGGTACGGTCCTGGGAGCGCAGGATACCTTCTGGCATTTGCTTTCATAGCTTCTGATGTTCCATTTTTACAATTATTCAAAGGACTTTATCTGTAGTTTTGTACCCAAGATTTTAGATCACATGAAATATTTTTGGGTATTGAGTTTTATGGTAGCGGGGGTTCTTGTCCATGCACAGCAGAAATATTCTGCCATGGCGCAAAAGGCTGCGGACCTTATGGAAAATACGAAAGACGGGGCAGATTATAAGGAGGCACTGAGTATTTACGAACAGGCCTTTACATTATATCCCGACAGCATCAGTGGGCCGGATCTGTATAATGTTTCTGTTATGGCTTCGGAGCTGAAGGATTACGATAAGGCTTTTAAGTACCTTACCTCGCTGGTTAAGATCAAAGCGACTGAAGACCATCATCCGGGATGGGGTTATATTGAGGATGAATCTTCAGAAAGTGATTACAAGAATCTGCTTTCTGACCCAAGATGGAAAGCTCTGAAACAAAGCACAGTACAGGATAAAAAAGAATTCTATCAGGTCTTACAAAAAAACCGGGAGGAATTTTTCCGGACCAGGGATGTTTCCTTCAACGGCAAGGAAAATCTGAAAACATTATATACGCAGATAAAAAACAACCAGCCTTTTTTGCCTAAAGCGATGCGGAATTATTCTGTTTCTTTTACCATAAATGATTCTGCCACAACTTCGTATCTTGTTCATCTGCCGAAAGATTATCAGCCTCAAAAAAAATATCCGCTGCTTTTTTTCCTTCATGGTGCAGTACGATACAGCACTTTGGCTGATTACCTGATTCCTCAGGAAAATCTGGGAACCTGGAACAGGTTTTACACGAAATATGCAGATCTGAATGAGGTGATCCTGGTTTTTCCCAGAGCCAGCAAGGCATATAACTGGATGACTTCAGACGACGGATTCTTCATGGTTCCGGACATCCTGAAGCAGATTAAAACAACCATTAATGTGGATGACAACAGGGTTTTTATTTCCGGACATTCTAACGGGGCAACCGGGTCTTTTTCTTATCTGATGAAGCAGCCTTCGTCCTTTGCCGGTTTTTACGGCTTCAATACGTATCCTAAAGTTTTTACCGGCGGAACTTTTGTTGAAAATATAAAAAACCGCTCGTTCATTAATTTTTCTACAGATCAGGATTATTATTATCCTCCCAATGCCAATGATGACATGACCGGACTGATGAAGGGCATCAAAGCGGATTATAAGGAATACCGGTACAATGGATTTCCGCACTGGTTTCCGATGTTTAAAGAGTCTGAATCCGGATGTGAGATTATTTTCAATGATCTGAAGAAGAGGAAAAGAAATCCTTTCCCGAAGGAAATTTCATGGGAATTTGATGATGAAAGATATGGCAGTATCGACTGGCTGTCGGGTATGAAGCTGGATACCCTGCAATCCCGGGCAGCATGGCATCAAAATCTGAATTTTAAGATTACAAAATGGCTGAAATACAATGACAGTGACAGCCTTATTACTGAAAAGACAGACAAAAATGCATTTGATTTCCCGAGAAAATCAGGAAAAATAAAGGCTGCCTATGCAAAGAATATTTTCAGAATTGAAACGTCCGATATCCGGTCTTTTTCCATTTCTATTTCCCCTGAAATGGTTGATCTTAAGAAAAAAGTCAAAGTTTTTGTTAATGGAAAGCTGTATTTTAATCAAAAGGTAAAATACGACCGGGATTTTATGCTTCAGAGTTTCGAGAACAACAGGGACCGTGAACAGATCTGGATCAACACGATTCATTTAAAAGTATAAAATGAGTCGAACGATATGCTTGCCTTATTAACAAAGCTTTAATTAAGTGTATTTAATATTGCTAAAATAAGCTGATCCGGTTTTTACCATCAAAGATGATATTCCGGACATAATAAAATTACCTTCAGCAATCTATATAATTCTCAACATGGAGAGTTTCGAACAATAAAAAGAGGATTTTGGATAATAAAACGTAGATAGGTTCGCCATAAATTTGTGTCAGAAAATAACAAGGAGTTATAAGATTTTACATTCCCTTTTTATAGCCCTAAAAACACTTAATTATGTTGCGAAAAATCATTTCAGCAGGTATTATTACCGCATTATCTTTTATGGCCGGCCCTCAGCTCAAAGCACAAATGGGTTCTACGACTTCTATTTCGGAAGAGATGACCTCTAAGCTGGATTATTTAGATCTCACCGACAATCAAACCAATAAAGTTCTGTACATCAATAAGGTAGCGGCAGATTCTCTGGATGCACTGGATAAAAAGGTGGGCGATAACTCTAACATTCTGAACAACAAAGCGATTACCAGTGAGTTAATCGGCATTATGGTGCAGCGCGACAAGTCGTTACGGGCTATTCTTACTCCGGAGCAAATGAAGGCTTTCGAGAAAAACAGAGTGAAACAGCTGGCCAGCTTCAGAACTTTGGTCATGATTCCTCTACTTGATCTTACTGATCAGCAAATTCCCCAGATCTTTGCCATTAACCTTAAAGGAGTAGAGAGTATGCAGAAAGAGCTTGACAAACGTAATCAAAGCAAAAAAACAACCAGTGATCAGGAAGCCCGCCATATCATTACGAACGGTTTCAAAAGTACTGATAAAGATTTCGAAGCGATCCTGAGCCCATCACAGCAAAAGATTTATAAAGATAATGAGGAATTACTGGTAGACGCAGTAAGACACGATAAAAAAGTAAAAAATCCTTAATAAATAGATTTTTTTTCATAACCCCTTCCATTTCGTAGACTATGTCTCAATAAACCACCTCTGCCCCGAGGTGGTTTTTTATTTTTTGATGTCTGATTGCTTATCGTAATGATGACCAGAAGATTTTTCATAGACGCAAAGTTCTCACTTTTCTAGTGCTTATTTTAGAGGGCAAAGAAGAGAATCAACTCCGTTGATTCGACGAAGCGGAAGTTTCATTGCGTTTCTTCGACCATGAATTACCTTTCTCTGCACAGGAATTGTCAATTTTCTAAATATACGAGGTGATTATTTCCTATTTCAGATAAGTATCGTAAAGGTCTTTTCTTCTGTCTTTCATCACCTGAACAGAGCCGTTATGATGGAGATCTTTGAGCAGATTGAGGTCTACATCTACAATCAGGGTCATTTCTGTATTGGGAGTGGCCTCACCTTTTACGGCATTGGATGGGAACGCAAAATCAGAAGGAGTAAATACGGCAGCCTGCCCGAATTGAATATCCATATTATTTACTTTCGGAAGATTTCCTACACAGCCTGCAATGGCTACATAACATTCATTCTCAATAGCTCTTGCAGCAGCACAGTGACGAACCCGCATATAAGCATTCTGGGTATCGGTAAGGTAAGGTACAAAAAGGATTTTCATGCCCTGATCTGCCAGAATTCTCGGAAGCTCAGGAAATTCTACATCATAGCAGATCACCAGACCTATTTTTCCGCAGTCGGTATCAAAAACTCTGATCTCGTTTCCGCCTTTCATCCCGTAATATTTTTTCTCATTCGGAGTGATGTGGATCTTCCGGTATTCATCCATCCGGCCGTCACGGTGAAGCAGGTAACTTACGTTATAAAGATCATTGTTTTCAAATACAGGCATACTTCCTGAGATGATATTTACATTATAGCTGATGGCCAGTTCTGAAATTTTTTCCTTGATCTGTTGCGTAATCTTGGCAAGCTCAATCATACTGTCTCTTTCCGAAAGATTGTTGAAAGGGGCCAGCAAAGGGGTATTGAACAGTTCCGGGAAAAGGACGAAATCGGATTTGTAATCTCCCATCACATTAACAAAAAATTCAACCTGTTCGTAGAAAGCTTCGATATCTTTAAACGTCCTCATCTGCCACTGCACCAGTCCGAGACGGATGATGCTATCCTGCATGGTATTCGGCTTTTTGCTGTAATAGATATTGTTCCATTGCAGAAGAACGGCATTTTCCCTTGAAGCTTCATCTTCGGGAAGGTATTTTTTCAGGACCCGGATAGGCAGGAAATTATTGGAAAGCTGGAAAGACAGTACGGGATCATACAATTCCTTGTCTCTTACTTTCCGGATATATTCCCTTGCGGAAAGCTCATGGCTGTGCTTATGGTAATTCGGAATTCTTCCTCCCAGAACAATCGATTTCAGGTTGAGCTGCTCGCAAAGCTCTTTTCTGGCATCATATAATCTTCTTCCGAGCCGCAGTTCGCGGTATTCGGGATCTACAAAAACTTCTATTCCGTATAAAACATTTCCGGTATCCGAATGGGTATTGAAGGTATAATTGCCTGTAATATCGCTGTAGGTATGTTCATCCCCGAATTCTTCATAGTTTACAATGATTGAAAGTGCGACTGCAGCCAGCTTTCCGTCTACGGTAATGCAGATCTGCCCTTTCGGAAATATACGGGTAAGTTTGTCTATGCTTTTTTTGGACCATATGGACTCCGACATTTGCGGATAAGCCCTTTTCATCGTTACTGCCAGTTCTTCATAATCCTGAACGTTCAGGGGTCTTGTTTCTATTTGCATTTGATGTAATTTTACTTAAATTTAGTGAAAAAACAGTAAATAATTAATAATCCATGAAACATTCTCTACTGATCATGTTTTTCTCTCTGATGGCGACAGCTTTATGGGGACAGTCTGAACAGAATATCATTTCAATAGGAAAAAAATACAGCATTCAATCTAAGATTTTGAATGAAAATCGTGTATATAATGTTTATCTGCCATCATCTTATCAGAATTCTCTGTTAAAAAAATATATCGTTGCCTATGTTCTGGATGGGGATAACAGTAAATTTAAGGAAGTAGCAGGAATCGTTCAGTCTATGAATGCTGCCTCTCAGCTGAAAATGCAGATTCCGGAATTGATTATTGTTGCTATTGAAAATACAGACAGAACAAGGGATTTCACTCCCACTTATTCTTTGAATTATCTGGATCAGGAAAATATAACAGCATTCAGCAGTAGTGGAAAGGCCAATAATTTCATGAAGTTTCTGGAAACAGAATTAATGCCTGAAATCAACAGGTCCTATAGAACTATTTCCAAAAATATGATCATAGGTCACTCACTGGGTGGATTATTTGCCATCAATTGTCTTTTGGAAGCTCCTGACTTGTTTAATTATTATATACTTATTGATCCTTCATGGTTTTGGGATCACAATTATATAGGAAAAAGAAGCCGGGAAATATTAAAAAGCAAAAACAATTTAAAAGCAAGAGTTTACATTTCGTTAGCCAATAACTTTAAAGAAGACAGTAGACACTACAAATGGGGACAGGAGTTTTATAAATTATTACAAGCTAATTCTTCTCCGGGTTTATCTTCAAAAATTCAATATTTCCCTGATGAAAAACATCTAACGGTTCCTCTTCCAGGTACCTATTACGGGCTTCGTTATATGTTTGACGGGCTTGATGTTGAAATCAATGATATCATGGAAAATCCTTCCGTAATCACTAAGGCCTATGAAGATGTTTCCAAAAAACTTGGCATGGAAATGAAACCGGATGAATCCTACATGAATACCCTGGGGTATGTAGCCTTGTATGACAGGAAAATACCGGATAAGGCGGTTTCTATCTTTGAGATCAATGCTAAAAACTATCCTTTATCCCTTAATGTATGGGACAGTCTGGCTGAAGCCTACCTCAACAGAGGAGATCAGGAAAAGGCAAAAGAATGTTACAAAAAAATATTAGCACTGGACCCTGATCATGTGAAGGCAAAAGATCAATTAAAGAAATTAAAATAGAATAAAAGGCTGGAAGATGGAAGAAGACTGGAAGTGAATTAATGATAATTATCCTCTCATAAGATCGCTAAACAGATAAAATTTACTTTCCTCAGCTGTTAAAACTTCCATCATTTACCTTCAAACCTGTCCTTTTTATCCCTAATTCAGTTTAAATTAATTAAAAAATCCCACCCAAACGGGCAGGATTTATATGTGAATTCAAGTCTAAATTATTCCCACTCAATGGTTGCTGGTGGTTTGCTTGAAATATCGTAAGCAACTCTGTTGATTCCTCTTACTTCGTTGATGATTCTGCTGGAAACGGTATCCAGGAACTCGTAAGGAAGTCTGCTCCATGTAGCGGTCATAAAATCGATGGTATTGGCAGAACGCACTACAGCGGTATATTCGTAGGTTCTTTCGTCTCCCATTACACCTACGGATTTTACCGGAAGAAGAACTACGAAAGCCTGGGATACTTTTTCGTAAAGGTCGTTTTTGTATAATTCTTCGATGAAGATATCATCTGCTTCCTGAAGGATTCTTACTTTTTCAGCATCTACAGCACCCAGCACTCTGATTCCTAATCCAGGACCCGGGAAAGGATGTCTGTATACCAAGTGGTGAGGAATTCCCAATTCTTCTCCTACTCTTCTTACTTCGTCCTTGAAAAGTTCTCTTAACGGCTCCAATAGCTCAAATTCCATATCTTCAGGCAGTCCTCCTACGTTGTGGTGAGATTTGATTACGGCAGATGGACCGTTTACCGACTGGCTTTCGATCACGTCTGGATAAATGGTTCCTTGTGCCAGGAATTTTGCGCCTTCAATTTTATGGGATTCTTCGTCGAAAACATGGATGAATTCATTTCCGATGATCTTTCTTTTGGCTTCCGGATCATCTACTCCGGCTAATTTTGAAAGGAACCTTTCTTTAGCATCCACCATTTTGATGTTCATATGGAAGTGTTCTCCATACTGATCCATTACTTTCTTACCTTCATCTTTTCTCAATAGTCCGGTATCTACGAAGATACAGGTCAACTGGTCCCCGATAGCTTTATGAATCAAAACTGCGGCTACAGAAGAGTCAACTCCTCCTGAAAGGCCAAGGATTACCTTGTTGTCACCTACTTTTTCACGGATTTCTTCAACAGTTTTCTCGATATAGTTCGTCAGTTTCCAGTTTTTCTCTGCATTACAGATTCCGAAAACAAAATTTTCAAGCATTTTCCCTCCTTCTTCGGTATGGGAAACTTCCGGGTGGAACTGTACACAGAAGATTTTTTTATTTTCATCAGAAATAGAAGCGATGACTCCTGATTTGGCGTTTAATTCAAAACCGGCCGGCAGCTCTCCCACTTCATCAAAATGGCTCATCCACACAATGGAATTCTGGGTAACACCTTTCAGTAAAGAGCTTTCTTTAACGATCTCCAGATGTGCTTTCCCGTACTCTCCTTTTTCGCCTTTGTTTACTTTTCCTCCTAAAAGGTGAGCCGTCATCTGCATTCCGTAGCAAATCCCAAGCACAGGAACTCCCTGCTCGTATAATGATTTTTCTACCAGGTGGGCATTTTCTGCATTTACAGAGCTTGGTCCTCCTGAAAGGATAATTCCTTTGGGCTGCTTAGCTAAAATATCCTGTAATGGTGTATTGTAAGGTAAGATTTCAGAGTATACTCCCATCTCACGGATTCTTCTTCCGATAAGCTGGTTGTACTGGGATCCGAAATCTAAAATAATAATACCGTTGTTCATGTTCTGAATATGATTTATAAATTAAATAGTGGTATCAGGGTAAAGCCCGATTCTATTGGATAAGGTCATTTGCTAACCTCATGTTTTACAAAAAAAGACTTGGAGATGATCCAAATCTTTTTTCGTGATTTTTATTAAAACTTTCCGATGTCTTCTCTGTAGAAGCCGTAATCGAAATGTACGTGAGCTGCGTCTTCGTAAACTTTTTTGCGGGCTTCGTCATACGTAGCACCTGTGGCTACAATATTGAGCACTCTGCCTCCGTTTGAGATCACTTTGTCTCCTCTTCTGATAGCTCCCGCATGTAAAAGCGTGCTGTGCTTCACTTTATCTTCTCCTGTAATTTCAAAACCAGTTTCAATGTTTCTCGGATATCCTCCTGAGCACATCACCAGACATACTGCTTTTTCGTCTTTGAACTTAAGCTCGATGTCTTTACCGTCCATACAGTCCTGGATAACGTCAAGAAGATTGTTTTCCATAAGGGCCATTAATACCTGAGTTTCAGGATCACCGAATCTCATGTTGTATTCAAGAAGGTAAGTTCCGTTTTTGGTTACCATTAATCCGAAGAAAATGATTCCTTTGAAGCTGAACCCTTCTCCTTTAAGACCATTGATGGTTGGTTCAAGGATATTTTTCTCGAAATCAGCGTAGTGTTCCTGAGTAAATTCAGGGCTTGGAGCTACTGACCCCATTCCTCCTGTATTCGGTCCTGTATCCCCGTTTCCTGCTTTTTTATAATCTTTTGCAGCGATACACGGGAACAGCTTTTCACCGTTTGAAAAAGCAATGATAGAGGCTTCAAATCCCTGAAGGTATTCTTCAATAACCAGACGGATTCCTGCATCTCCATAGATTCTTCTGATCATGAAATCGTGGATCGTTGCTTCTGCTTCTTCCAGCGTATCACAGATCACCACTCCTTTTCCGCCAGCAAGACCGCTTGCCTTGATCACTAAAGGAAACTGCTGTTTCTGAACATATTCTTTAGCATCATTGTATGAATCAAATACCACAGCTTTAGCTGTTTTGATATCATAGGTCTGCATAAACTTCTTAGAGAAAGCTTTACTTCCCTCCAGGCTCGCCACTTTTTGAGTCGGGCCGAAAACTTTCAGATCGTGTTGCTTAAATTCGTCCTTCAAACCAGCTACCAAAGGAGCTTCCGGACCTACAATCGTAAGGTCTACCTTTTCTTTGATCGCAAAATCTCTCAGTTCTTTGATTTCTGATAAATGAACATTTTTCCCTATTACATCGGTAGTAGCATTCCCGTTGGCAAAAAACATTTTAGAAATTCTCGGGTCATTCTGAAGCTTTGATGCTAAAGCAGATTCTCTACCGCCTTCACCTATGATTAATATTCTCATACTTTATTTATTATCTAGTCTTATTCTACAAATATATAATTTTGAATGCTATAAATACAATCCCCAATTATTTTTTAATTCTATTTTAATTAGTGTAAAAAGTGTCTTACCCCTGTGAACATCATTGGAATACCATGTTCGTTGGCGGCTTCGATGCTGTCCTGATCTTTCACACTTCCTCCCGGCTGGATGATCGCTTTGATGCCCTCCTGAGCGCAGAAATCTACCACATCACGGAACGGGAAAAATGCATCGGAAGCCAATACCAGATCTCCGGAGAATTTTTCTTTGGCTCTTTCGATCGCCTGCTGTGTTGCCCAGATTCTGTTTACCTGGCCACCACCGATACCGAAAGCCTGAATTCCGTTGGAAACCACAATAGCGTTTGATTTTACGTATTTTACGACTCTTTGGGAGAAAAGAAGGGCTTTCTTCTGTTCTTCCGTAGGCTGAACATCCGTTACCACCTTGATTTCTTCTGAGAAGTGGGTATCGTTGTCCTGAACCAGGATTCCTCCATCGATCTTCACCCAGGTCTGCTTGTCTGAAACAGGGTTTACAATCTTTATGATTCTAAGGTTTTTCTTTTTTCTTAAAATTTCAAGAGCTTCTTCATCAAAATCCGGCGCCATTACAATCTCCAGGAATGTTTTGTTCAGTTCCTCAGCTGTTGCAGCATCGATCTTATAGTTCATTGCAACAATTCCGCCAAAGATGGAAACAGGATCACATTCAAAAGTTTTCTGATAGGTTTCCAACGCTGAAGTTCCGATGGCTACCCCACAAGGCGTAGAGTGTTTTACGGCACAGCAAGCCATTTCATCTTTGAATTCGGTTACCACTTTCCAGCAAAGATCCATATCACGAAGGTTATTGAAAGAAAGTTCTTTTCCGCCCAGCTGCTCAAAATCTTTCATGGCCCCGTTCTCGAAAGTAGAAACGTAATAAGCTGCCGTCTGATGAGGGTTTTCACCGTATCGGAGATCGGAAACTTTTCTGTACGAAGCATTCAGGTAAGCCGGATATTCTTCCTCTAAAAGCATTCTTGAGATCGCCGCATCATAAGCAGAAGTAAGATTGAATACTTTTCCTGCCAGTTTTTTACGGGTTTCGATGTACGTATCTCCATTCTGTTCCATTTCCAGTTTTACCGCCGTATAATCTTCTACATCGGTAATCACGGTAACAGAATCGAAATTCTTGGCAGCAGAACGAAGCATTGACGGTCCTCCGATATCGATAAACTCTACTTTTTCGTGTAAAGAAATGTCTTTGTTCACGTTTTCAAAGAAAGGGTAAAGGTTTACGATAACCATGTCTATCAGGCCAATTCCGTGTTCCTGAACTGTTTTCATGTGCTCTTCATTGGCACGAACGGCTAAAAGCCCGCCGTGAACTTTAGGGTGAAGGGTTTTCACTCTTCCGTCCAGCATTTCAGGGAAATTGGTTACCTCATCGATCTGAATGGGATTTAAACCAGCGTCTTTCAAATGTTTGAACGTTCCTCCCGTGGAGATCAGCTCATAGTTCTGAGCTTCCAAAAACTGTGCGAACTCAATTAATCCGCTTTTGTCAGAAACACTGATTAAAACTCTCTTTTTACTCATTTTACTTTCAATTTTTTACTTTTTACAGCTATTTCAAACTGTATCCGGGTCTTTCACCTCCGAACTTACTTTTATTTACTTAGATTTTTTTAAGTTAATGTAACAATGTATCACCTTCAATATGGTAAACCGGTACATTGCCAGCTCCGTACATTCTTAATTCCCCAGGACCTTACTGATCGCTTCCGGAAATATTTCATATTCAATCTGATGAACTTTCTGGGCTAATGTTTCCGGAGTATCCTCTGCCGTTACTTCAAATGATTTCTGAAGAATGGCTTCTCCTTCATCAATTCCTGAGGTTACAAAATGTACGGTGGCTCCGCTTTCTTTTTCTCCGGCTTCAATTACAGCATGATGAACATGCATTCCCCACATTCCTTTTCCTCCGAATTTCGGAAGCAATGCCGGATGAATATTGATTATTTTACCATTCCAGTTTTCACAGAATTCAGGTTTTAAAATGGATAAAAATCCTGCCAGCACAATAAGATCCGTATCTTGCGGAATTACCTGAGCCAGTTCACTGCTGAAATTTTTTCCTCTGGGAATCAGTATGTTTTCTATATTATGATTCTTTGCCCTTTCCAGTCCGTAACACGCTCTGTCTGCCACCACCAGAGATACTTTTGCATTCCGGATTTCTCCAGCTTCAATGGTATCAATGATTCTCTGCAGATTGGTTCCTGAACCGGATACAAGCACAACGATGTTCTTCATATCTGAATGTAACAACAGATCAGCCTAAGTCATTGTCAGACTGATCCGTCATTAATAGTTATAATGATAAATTGATTTTTTCTGCTCCTTCTGTGATTTCTCCGATTTCGTAGGCATCATCTAACAGGTGTAATACTTTTTCCGCATGTTCAGCATCCACAACGATCACCATTCCTACCCCCATATTGAAGGTTCCGAACATTTCCTCGCGGGCTACGCCTCCTCTTTTCTCCAGTTCAAGCATTACACTTGGGATTCTGATTTTCGAGCCGTCAACGGAAGCACACAGCCCTTCAGGGATGATTCTCGGTACATTTTCATAAAGTCCACCTCCTGTAATGTGAGCGATTCCGCTTACTTTCACTTCTTCAAGAACTTTGTGGATGTCTTTGAAATAAAGTCTTGTAGGCACTAAAAGAGTTTCGTATAATGGTTTTCCTTCAAATTCTTCTTCAAAATCCGGGAATACTTTTCTTACCAGAGAGAATCCGTTTGAGTGGAATCCTGAGCTCGGGATCGCAATAATTTTATTTCCTGCCTTGATTTTAGAACCATCGATGATCTCATCTTTTTCTACAATTCCTACACAGAATCCGGCAACATCATAATCTCCCGGCTGATACATTCCCGGCATTTCGGCAGTTTCCCCGCCAATGAGTGCACAGTTGTTATCTTTGCAGGCATTCACCATTCCTAAAACGATTTCTGCGGCAATTTCAGAATCCAGTTTACCGCAAGCCAGGTAATCCAGGAAAAACAGAGGTTTGGCACCGTGGCAAAGAATATCGTTGGCACACATGGCAAAACAGTCAACACCAATGGAGTCATACTTTTTGGTATCTAAAGCTACCTTCAGTTTTGTTCCCACACCGTCTGTTCCGGAAACCAGTACAGGGTTTCTGTATCCTCCGATCTCATAGAAGGCACCAAAGCTTCCCAAATGGTTCAGTACATTTGAGTTATGGGTTTCGCCTACTGCTTTTTTGATCTTATCAACCGTTTTGTATCCTTCTTCTTTGTCTACTCCTGCTGATTTGTAAGTGTTGCTCATGTTTAATAATTTAAATAAGGTAACCGTATATCAGTTTAGCAATGTAATCATGATCTGACTTTAAGGTCAGACAATGGGTATATTCTTACATGGGTATACTGATCCATTTCACTTTTATATTTTACTTTTTATTATTCAGATTCAGAAAATAAAAAAGCCGACAATCTTGGTAGATTATCGGCCGTTATTTTATCTCAGAATTTCAGAGCCCACAGTTTTCCCTTTCTTTGAAAAACATTCTTTAAAAGTGGTCTGAATTTTCATCTCTTTTCTTTTTGCAAAAATAGTAATTTTAAATGAATATTCAAATTCTATTTTTCAAGGATGGTTTCAATGGCTGCAATCTTCTTGATTTTCTCTTTTAATTCACTGTTTTTCTCTTCATTAGAAATTTTCTGCTCTGTTTTATCAAAGTTATCATTGAAGAAAGGAAGTGAGAAAGTTTCTACAATATTTCCTCCATGGAAAGGAAAACGCTTCGTTGCTGCTTCTAAAACTCCGGCTCCGCCTCTTCCTCCCGGAGAGGTTGACATTAATAACATCGGGATTTCATTCCACACGGTTCTGTCTTTGATTCTGGATACCCAGTCGAATACATTTTTGAATGCCGTAGAATAGGTTCCGTTGTGTTCCGGCAATGAAACCAAAAGCAGATTGGCCCCATCAATTTTCGCGGCAAAATCATGCGCTTCCTGAGGAACGCCACCTGCCAGCTCTCTTTCATGCTTATAAATCGGCATTTCAAAAGGGTTAAGGTCTATTACTTCTACTTCTGCATTTTCAAAAAGAGATGCCGCATAGGCTACGAGTTGTCTGTTCATTGAAGCGTCTGCATTGCTTCCTGCTATTGCTAAAACTTTCATTATTGTTATCTGTATTAAATGTATGTCGTTATTTTACCGCAAATATCGCGAAGTTTTTATGATTACGGATCTTTTCCGAAGCAGTTTTACTCCGGAAAAGATCTGTGATCATCGATTTTATTTTAAGTAGGCCGGCAATTCCATCGGAACTTCCATCAAAAGGATTTCGGTATCTTCTGTTGCTTCGATATTGAAACTCTGGGTATCCCAGATTCCAAGGCCGTCTCTTTCGTTTAAGATTCTGTCCCCTACTTTGGCACTTCCTTTTAAAACAAAGGCATATACTCCGTTTCCTTTTTTGTTGAGCATATAATTTTTACCGTTTCCTTTTTTGAAGTTCGCGATATTGAACCACGCATCCTGATGAATCCAGACTCCGTCATCATTTTTGTTGGGTGATAAAATCTGCTGGAATCCGTTGATCTTTTCTCCTTCCTTAATACTTTTCTGGTCGTATCTCGGTTCTACATTAAGCTCTTTAGGGAATACCCAGATCTGTAAGAACTTCACTTCTTCATCTTTGTTTTTATTATATTCGCTGTGCATTACCCCGGTTCCGGCACTCATTACCTGAATTTCTCCTTTCTTAATGACCGCCGTAGTTCCCATTGAGTCTTTGTGTTCCAGATCGCCTTCCAAAGGAATGGAAATAATTTCCATATCCCTGTGCGGATGTGTTCCGAATCCCATTCCCTGAGAAACGGTATCGTCGTTTAATACTCTTAATACTCCGAAGTTCATTCTATCTTTGTTCTGATAGTTGGCAAAACTGAAAGTATGGTAAGAGTTTAACCAGCCATGATTGGCATGGCCTCTTGAATCTGCTTTATGATATACTGTTTTCATACTGTGATTATTTATGGTACAAATGTACGGGATGTGTGGCCTGAAAAGTGTTGATGTAGGTTAAGAAAGGAAATTGGGGTCTGACTGTTGATGATTTTTTGTTTCCCACAGATCGCACAGATTTCGCAGATGTTTATGCTGGAATGCAATGGCGCAGGATTATTTTACAGAGCGGGCGGGCTGAAGCCCGCCCCTATTGAATAATGTGTATAAAATTTAAATGGCAGAGGTTTTTTTTAAATGCTGTATTTTATTTCTATCATTTCATTATTTTTTTAAAATAAACCTGCTGAATTTTTTCGCATTAAAATGCGGAAGCGGGCTAAAGCCCGCTCCTATTGAATAATGTCTATATAATTTAAATGGCAGATGGTTTTTTAAATGCTGTATTTTATTTCTACCATTTCATTATTTTTTTAAAATAAACCTGTTGGATTTTTTCGGATTAAAATGCGGAAGCGGGCTAAAGCCCGCTCCTATTGAATTTTCATTATTTTTTCTTTTTTAAAAATGTACCTGCTGGATTTCTTCCTGGATTTCTTTTGGGGTTTCGTCTTCGGATTTAACGAAAATCATGGTTACCAGGGCACCGATCAGCATGCAGACTCCGCCAACGACTACATAGTCCATAGCCTGTTTTCCGAAAATACTGCTTACGATGGGTCCGCCAAGCAGCCCGTTGATAATTTGCGGGATCACGATAAAGAAGTTGAAAATTCCCATATAAACGCCCATTTTTCTTTGCGGGATGACTTCAATCAGCATAGCATACGGCATAGCCAGAATACTTGCCCAGGCAAAACCTAATCCTATCATTGAGATCCATAGAAGATCTATATTTTTAATGAAATACATGGAAATCAATCCCAAGCCTCCACATAATAAAGCTAAAGCATGAGTCTGCTTTTTCCCTATCCATTTGGCAATAGGTGTTAGCAGAAATGCAAATGGAATGGCCCACAGGTTGTACATTCCGAAGAGCTTTCCGGTAAGATCTCCGGCATCGTTAAATGCTTTGGAGTGGGTATCTTCCGGAGAAAGTCCCATATGATGGGTTGCCAGTGCACTTGTAGTAAATACCCACATCGTAAACAGGGCAAACCATGAAAAAAACTGAACGATTCCCAGCTTTTTCATCTGTGCGGGAATGCTTGCAAAATCTTTGAATATATCTGAAAACCTGGACTGTACTACTTCTTCTTTGCCCTCTTCAAATTCCGCAAATTCTTCCGGAGAATATTCCCTGGTGGTGAAAATAGTATACAGAATGGAGATAAGCAGCAGCACGGCTCCTACATAAAAGGAATAGATTACGTTATCTGCCACGAAACCTTCAGGAGCTACATTGGAAATCCCAAGCTTCGTCAGCCAGTCCGGCAGATAAGAGCCCAGAACCGCCCCGAATCCTATCAGGATCGTCTGTACGGAAAATCCTACTGTTCCCTGATGTTTAGGCAACATATCTCCTACCAGAGCCCTGAAAGGTTCCATAGCGATATTAACGGATGCGTCCATCATGGCCAGGAAAATAACAGCCAGTAAAAGTGCTGAAGCGGCAAACATATGCGTTACAGAAGCTGCATTGGGAAGCAATACCAATCCTATGGCACACAGAATGGCTCCGATTAAAAAATAAGGTTTTCTTCTTCCCAGCGGACTCCAGGTATTGTCGCCCATATGCCCGATAATCGGCTGAACGATCAGTCCGGTGATGGGAGCGACCAGCCAGAACCAGGAAAGCTCATGAACATCTGCGCCTAAATTAGCAAGAATACGGCTCGCATTACCATTCTGCAATCCGAATGCCATCTGAATTCCCAGAAACCCCATGCTCATATTAATAATCTGAAGCATGGAAAGATTGGGCTTTATTTTCTTTGAATGAGTTGTATGTGCAGCGTTCATCATTATTTTTTTAATTCTTGTATCAGAAGATCTTCGATAGCGGATTTCTCGGCAACCACTTTATCCACTACATCGTTAGGAACTGTCATGGAAAGTACATATTGTCTCACCTTCCAGCTTCCGTTGATTTTTTCCACGACTCCGGAGCCTCTGCATATCTTCATCTGGGTATCCAGCAATTCGTCAAACCAGGCCAGTTTTCCATCTTTGCTGAAGTGGATATTTCTTTTCAGGGAAGTGAAGTTCCAGGTCTTTTTTTTATCAAAATAGGGTTTTGCCCATACCATGAAGGCTTTTTTATCCCAGACTTCTGTGGCATCGGTTCCGATAAAAGTAGATTCATCGGCAAAATAATTGAAATAGGTATTGAAGTCGGCCTTTGCTGCGGCAACATTGAAGCCGTCTAGCATGGTACTGATTTCAGATTTTTCCTTTTCCAATGTTTTGGCAGTCTGTGCTGAAACTACCGAAAACCCGGATAAAAACAGGATTAATGTATAAGCTGCTATTAATTTTTTCATAGTCTTTTATTTTTGAAGTTCAATAATAAACGAAGTTTTTGCAGGAATTGTTGTGGTATGGTTTACGCTCATCTCCATTCCTGAGATGATTTCTTTCCCTTTGGAAAATCCTTTAAGGGATTCTTCAAAATATTTAAGGTCTACCACCTGTTCTTTTGTACTGTTATTGATCATAACCATTACACTTTCCTTATCGTTATACCTGAAATAGGTAAAGACCCCGTCTTTAGGAACGTAATTTTTAGTTTTTCCGGTATGGATCACTTCTTTTCCTTTTCTCCAGTTTAGCAGTTTTGCAGTAAACTCATGGAATTTTTTTTGTTCGGAAGTTTGGGATGAAGGGTTAAATGCATTCTGCTTGTCGGATTTCCAGCCACCCGGAAAATCTCTACGGATATCGGCATCACCTCCTTTCTTTTTATTTCCTCTCATTCCTATTTCTGAACCGTAATAGATCTGTGGAATTCCACGAACGGTAGAGATGAGCGTCAATGCCATTTGGTAAGTTTTCGGATCGTCTTTGAAAATTTCGTTCCAGCGTTCGGTATCGTGGTTTTCAAAGAAGACCATGATATTGTTGATATCCGGATATAAAAAGTCGCTGGTAAAGGAGTTGTAAAGCCTGATCATTCCGGTGTCCCAGTTTTCTTTTTCACTAAAAGCTTTTGGCATATCACCAAAGAGCATGAAATCCATTACGGAAGGAAGGTTTGAATTGTAACCTGCCGCCTCTCCGGTTTTAGAGTTTTTCTGCCATGCCGAGATGTGTCCCGCCGTAGACAGCCATGACTCTCCTACGATGTTAAATTTCGGATATTCGTCGGTAATAGCTTTTGCCCAGGCAGCCATTGCTTCTTTATCATTGTAGGGATAGGTATCTACACGGAAGCCGCCCAGTTCGGCATATTCAATCCACCAGATGGCATTTTGGGTAAGGTATTTCAGGACCAGAGGATTTTTCTGGTTAATATCGGGCATTGTGGTATCAAACCAGCCGTCCAGGGCATATTTTTTATCGATTTCTGAGGCGTTGGTATCAAACTGGGAGGTTGTTTTATAGTTGGATCTTTTAAATCCTTTTTCTCCATCCTCAAACCAGTGAATCCAGTCTTTGGTTGGTAAATCTTTGATCATCCAGTGGGATATTCCCCAGTGATTGGTTACATAATCCATGACCAGCATCATTTTTCTTTTATTCAGCTCGCGGGAAAGATCTCTGTAGTCTTCATTGGTTCCGTATCTGCCGTCTATTTTATACAGGTCGGTCTGGGCATATCCGTGATAGGAATATACCTTCTCGTTATCTTCATTTACAGGTGTTAACCAAACGGCTGTCGCTCCGAGATTCTGGATATAATCAAGGTTTTTCATGATTCCTTTGAGATCGCCGCCATGTCTTCCGTTGGGCTGTTTCCGGTCTGCTTTTTCTGTCAGTTCCGGTTGGGAATCATTGGTTTCATCACCGTTGGCAAAACGGTCCGGCATAATGAGATACATTACATCTTTTGAAGTGAATGATTCGCGGTTTGCAGATCCTGGGTTTCTCTGCTTCAGTTCATAAGTATATGAACCCAGATTCTGCTGTCCGTTTTTAATGTTGATATTAAATTTCGGAACGTTGATTTCATCAGTATTTATCGTTACAAAGGCATAGTTGGGATTTTCTGTTTTCTGAATTCCTTTCACCTGAACACCGTCTGAAAGTTCGATCTGGTGGTTGGCAATATCTTTTCCGTAGACCATGATCTGGAGTTCCGGATTTTTCATTCCTTTCCACCAGAAAGCGGGTTCTACTTTTTCCAGCGGCTTTTGTGAAAAGGCGGCCACTGCCACGGTAAGTGCGGAAACAATATATATTTTTTTCATAAAGACATTCAATTTAGCATTATATTTTCAACACAATAAACAATTCAGGCTATTTTATATCAAAAGGAATAGCCGACTCCTAAACCGAATAAAAAAGCAAATTTCTTCTGCGGATTATCCCTGAAAGCCATCATCGGATGGCCCTGAACAACAAGTCCTGTATCCAGCATAAGCCTGTATCCCGGAGATCAGTAAAAAGCTTTTTTTCATTTGGCTGTTAGCTGTTAAAATTAATGCCCCGGCCCATTTTCCCAATGTATAATGAGCCGGGGCATAACAAACATATGAATTTAAATTTAATTTACAGGCTTGATGGAAATTGCGAAACCGCCACTTCTTGCCATTTTGAAATTAATTTTAGATTTGCTTGTGATCTGTTTTTTATAGATGTTATAGCTCTGAGGATTGTCGATATAATCTGCATCTTTTCCGTCTTCATAAATCACGGCCTCATATTTTTTTCCTTTATCAAGGAAAGAGAAATCTACGGTGTAGTCACGTTTGTTTTCATCGGTGATTCCTCCTACAAACCAGTTTTCTGTTCCTTTAGCTTTTCTGGCAGTGATCACATAGTCTCCCGGCTCGGCAGAAAGAATTTTGGTATCATCCCAGTCTGCTGCCACATCTTTAATGAACTGGAAGGCATCCATATGCTTCTTGTAGTTCTCAGGAAGATCCGCTGCCATCTGAAGAGGCATATACATCGTTACATAAAGAGCCAGCTGTTTTACGAGAGTCGTTTTCACGAAACGTTTGTCACCTGGGAAGTAATAATCCAGTTTGGTCTGGAAAATACCCGGCGTATAGTCCATAGATCCTCCCATCCATCTGGTAAACGGAAGTACAGTCTGATGATCAGGCTTGTTTCCTCCGAATGCTTCATATTCCGTTCCTCTGGCTGCTTCTGCAGAGATATAGTTCGGATAGGTACGGCTTTCTCCTGTAGGACGTACGGATTCGTGGGAATTGATCATGATCTTATACTCGTTTGCCTTTTCGGCAATTCTGTAATAATGGTTGATCGTCCATTGTGAATAATGGTGCTCTCCTCTTGGAATGATATCGCCAACGTAGCCTGTTTTTACGGCATCATACCCGTATTTGTTCATCAGCTGGAAGGCTTTATCAGACCATCTTTCGTAGTTGGTCGCAGATCCTGAGGTTTCGTGGTGCATGATCAGCTTAATTCCTTTGGAATGGGCATAATCATTCAGCATTTTGATATCGAAGTCCGGATAAGGGGTAATGAAATCAAAAACAAATTCTTTTGAATGTCCGAACCAGTCTTCCCATCCGATATTCCAACCTTCGATCAGTAATCCCTGGAAACCGTTTTCTGCGGCAAAATCGATATATTCCTTAACTTTGGTATTGTTGGCGGCGTGTTTTCCGTTTGGAGTCAGCTTTGTAAAGTCGGTTTTATCGATATGCACATTTTCGGCGGTAGAATAAGCCCACTGGGATTTACCGATGATCATTTCCCACCATACTCCCATATATTTGGTAGGGTGAATGTAGGAGGTATCGGTATATTTGGTGGGTTCGTTCAGGTTGAAGATCATTTTGGAATCCATTACCTCTTCGGCTTTAGGGGAAACAATAATGGTTCTCCAAGGGGTAACGGAAGGGGTCTGGATGTATCCTTTAGCTCCCTGTCTGTCAGCGGTAAGATGCGTTTTGAATTTGAAATTCTGTGCATCCACTTCAAGGTGGGAAGCCGGGTAATCCAATACAGCAGCTTCAGCAACATTTACATAAAGGGGTTCTTTACCTTCTTTTTTAAGCATTAACGGAGACTGAACGGCATTTTTCACCAGCTTCTGGGAAGCATTGGCATCTGCAGCCTGGCTCCATTTTGCAGGGATTTCAGATACTTTGGTCTCCTGATACTGGTATTCCTGGGAGTCGTAATCTGCTACCATCCACCAGGCTTTCATATCGGTAGGGAAATCGATCTCTGAATCTTCTTCCCTGATCACGAAATAATTCAGGTTTTTCTGTTGCGGGAATTCATATCGGAATCCAAGACCGTCATTGAACAGTCTGAACTTTACCACAATGCTTCTGTCTGTAGAAGCCTGATTAAGGGTAAGGGCAAGTTCATTGTAATGGTTGATATAATTTTTCTTTTCTCCTAAAACCGGCTGCCATGTTTCGTTTTTAGAATCTCGTTTTTCATCAGTTTTTGTGAAGCCGTTGTTCAGGTCAAATTTAGCATCTTCCGGTTTGGCAATCTCAGACGCAAATTTTATAGCAGAGTCTTTAAATAATCTTAATCCTAATTTGGAATCTTCAACCACTACAGCCCCGTTGTATTTCAGATTATAATAAGGAATTCCTTCTTTGAGCTGGAAATTCATTTCAAATTTCCCGTCCGGAGATTTTAAAGACTGTGCTTTCACACCTACAAACATCATTGAGAGCAAAAGAGCTCCAACAGTAATTTTCTTCATAATGACTATTTATAAACTTAAAAATAAAAAAGACTGCCGCTCAGGCAGCAGTCTCTGAGTATGTGTATGAAATTATTTCTTAATGAACAGGTATCTTCCGTCCAGATCATTAAAGAAAACATCATAATTTCCGGCTTCATTTACAGGAATATTTCCTCCGCCTATGGTTGCAGTACCTGAGAAAGGAGTATCTCCACCCCAGTTAACATCCCAACTGTTGTTAGCTCTGAATTTTGCTTCACCTGCTGTAAGTGCAACATTAGTTAGTCTCCAGATGTGAGGATTTAAAGTTGAAGCAGTCATATCCTGATCTGCATCCCATCCCGTAGGTGCTGAGGATCCCAGAATTCCGATAGTAGGATAAGGAGCAGATGATACAGTATAAGGTGTCAGAGAATACGTTTTAGCATTAATATCAATGGTAAAAGTATAGTAACCTGCTGCAGGAACTGTAAAAGCTCCAGGCTCATTCGTACCATCAAGATTACTTACCGTAACATTTCCAGCGGTAAGACCCCATTGCGGATGCCATTCACCTAGATTTTCAAGAAGCTTGAATCCGTCCGCGGCAAAATATCCTGTATAATAGAATTTGTTAACATTGACCGGATCTCTGAACAAAGGAAGATTATTGGCATTGTTTTCCCATCCTGATTCTGTAGCTGCTCCCACAAGATAAAGATTTTTCAAACTTACGAATGGGGTTATGGTAAGATTCAGAACATTGGAATAATAATTGGTTTGTCCACTGAAAGCAGTTTTAAACCTGGCTTCCACATTGGTTGCTTCACCTGGTTTAGCTCCCAGATTAAGTAACAAATCATTCAACGCTTTGTGTGTTATGGAAACACTGGATACGTCACCTGATGCTATTACTATTTCTGTCTTGGCAAAATTGGTCCCTTTAATGCCAAATTCAACCGAATATGAGGGTACAACAGCAGGATTGAATGAAGGAAAAGTATAGGTAAACTTCAATGCTTCAGCAAGAGGTGTTGTATTATCAAGGGCAACTGTATTTTTATCAACAGCCAGTGTAGCTGAGGATGATTCATTTAGTATGATCTTATCATCATCTTCACAGGAAACAACAAGTGCCAGCAATAATGATGAAAATATAATTTTAAAGATATTCTTCATTTCTTTTAATTTTAGATTAATATCCAGGATTTTGCGTCAGATTTGTATTTGCCTGAAGCGCTGAGGATGGAATTGGAAATACCTTATACGTGTCAGGAATAGAAGTTCCGTTCACAACACCTCCTTTCCATGGCCATAAGTACGTTCCTCCTGTAAACATTCCATACCTGATAAGGTCCTGTCTTCTAACACCTTCTAATCCCAGTTCACGTCCACGTTCATCCAGAACTGTCTGAAGGGAAATGGTAGTTAACGCATCAGCATTAGCTCTTGAACGGATTAAGTTAACATAAGTAAGAGCCTGAGGAACAGTTGCTGTAGAGGCTCCTCTAAGCGCGCATTCTGCATAGATAAGATAGGTCTCTGCCAGTCTGAACAAAGGAAAATCCGTTGAAGAAAAGGGGGTCACATTACCCGTTCCATCTGAATTCTTATTTGTAAACTTAATAGATGGATAGCCGTCTGTCCATTCCTTATAATCATTCATTTCATAATGGTGATCTGTTGTCCAGAAAAGTTTGGCCCTTACATCATTACTTGCTGTAAGCCCTGCAGCACTGGAAGCAAAAAGACCATACCAGGCTTTTGTTGCTCTGTGTCCTCCCCAGCCTTCTGTTGCTCCATAAGCGGCCAGATTCATGGTTGTAGAGTTCAGGTTACCGTTTACAATGTACGTGGTATTCCCATAACTCTGAGAAGAGGTTGCATCTGCAATAAGCGGGAAAATAATTTCTTTGGAAGTATTATTATCTGCTCTGAAGTTTTTAGCAAAATTGGTTTCCAGCTGGTAACCACCATTTGCAATTACTTTAGAGGCATAGGTTGCAGCATCAGCATATCTTGCCGTACCTGTATAAACTTCAGCATTCAGATAAAGTTTGGCAAGAAGCATCTGTACCACAGCCTGATTGGCTCTACCATAGGTATTGGATGGAGCAATTTGACCTTCAATCTCTTTCAGTTCAGTTTCAACAAAGTTAAAAAGTTCTGCTCTTGTAGCTTCAGGAAGCGGGGCCGTTGTTTCAAAGGTAGTATCATTTACCAATGGGCCTTTTCCAAAAAAGTCGATCAGGTAATAATAAGACAACGCTCTCAAGAAACGTAATTCGCTGATATACTGTTCTTCATTAGCTACATCCACCTTATTTTTCAGAATCAATATTAAATTGGTTGTCTGTGGAATGGTGTAGTAAATTCTGTCATAAACATATTTGAAGAATTTGTTATTTGAATTCCAGCCTGTGGTAGTGGTTAGCTGGTCAAGACCATTATCACCCCATTTATTTTTCATTCCGTCAGCCGTAAAATCATTGAGATTGACCAATCCACGGATAAACGGAGATTCTCCTGCATTAGCTCCTGCAATATCAGAATCGTTGGGGCCGCTTACACTTGAAAGAGCAAATGTTGAATACATTCTCGACAAAAGCCCTTCTACAGCATTGGGATCTCTTGCAAGAAGTTCCTCCAACGTCAATTCAAATTTTGGTTCTGTTTCCAGATCATTGGTACAGGCACTAAAAAATAAACCTGCCATGAGTACCAGACTATATATTTTTATCTTTTTCATTTTTATCGAGATTAGAAGTTAAAATTGAATCCTACAGTGTAAACTCTCGGTCTTGGATAGAAGTTGTTATCAACTCCTCCAAAGTTTTCAGGATCCTGTCCTTTATATTTGGTAATAATGAAAGCATTATTTACAGAACCATAAACTCTGAGATCAACCTTATTTCCAAATATTTTTTCAATATTATATCCTAAAGTAACATTATCTAACCTTAAGAAAGAAGCATCATGTAAAAAATAATCTGAGAAATACATATTATCTGTAGGCTGTACAAGATTAGATGAATATCTTCCGTTATTGAAATCAAGCAGATTGCTCAGGTGTTCTGAGTTAGAACTTCTAGCCTGGTTAACAAATCCCTGGGCAACATGTCTTCCATCATATACTTTTCCTCCGATCTGCCCTCTGAAATTTGCTGTAAAATCCCATTTTTTATAATTGAGTGACGTACCAAAACCAAAAGTAAAGTTAGGCACGAGTTGGGCGTTGTAACGATCTCCGTCAGTAATCTTACCATCTCCGTTTCGGTCTACAAAAGTATCAGCAATAGGATTTCCGTTGGAATCATATACCTGTTCGAGCATCCAGGCCGAATTAGGCTGAAGTCCTACAACATGATAAGCAATTTTCACTCCTGTTCCTACAGGAAGATCTCCTCCGGCAGCAATTCTGTCATAATATCCAAGCTCAAGGATTTCGCCTTTATTATAGGACATATTTCCAAAGATATTCCAGTTTACCGTTTCATTTTTGATTGGATTAACATTCAAGTTCAATTCAACCCCTCTGTTCCTTAGTGATCCTACATTGGCAGCAAATTCATTTGTAAGCCCCTGTCCAGGAGGAAGTGGTGATTTCAATAAAAGATCGGTAGATTTTCGGTCATAAAAGTCCAGACTTCCGGAAATAAGACTTCCTCTGAACAAACTGAAATCTACCCCGACATTCCAGCTGGTGGTAGTTTCCCATTTAAGATCTTTATTAAACCCTAAGGCGGAATAAATATTATACCCCGGAAGATATTGTGAAGTTTCTCCCCCTAAGGCAAACAAAGGTCGGGAAGGATAAAAACCTCCGGAAATCTGAGTAATATCCTGCTGTCCGGTCTGCCCCCAACCAATTCTTAATTTCAGTTCTTTTACGGCATCCACGTCTTTCAGGAATGATTCTTCCTGCATTTTCCATGCAAAGGCTGCAGATGGGAAATACCCCCACTGGTTATCGAAACCATTGAAAAGAGATGAAGCATCTGCCCTGAATGAAGCTGTAAACAAATATTTATTTAAAATATCTACGTTTGTTCTCGCAAAAAAGGATTGTAGATTAAGGTGATTAAAGTATCCGAAAGTAGGATTCGCCCTATTCGGTTGCGGTATACGGATCCCGCTTCCTGACGGATCTGCATAAAACTGCTTTTTATTACCATCGTATCTGAAATCCTGGTAAGTGTATCCTCCCTGGATCAAAAAGTTGGTAAAGAAATCATTGATTTTTTTATTATATACTAAATAAGCATCAAAGTTTCTGTTATTGGTGTATTGGTTTTCTGCATAAGCTAAACCTGGGTTATACAGAATGTCGTCAAGTGAATTATAAACTAAATTAATCATTGAGTTTCTTGCACTTGGATCATATGTTTCACTGATTTTCGTTCTCGACGATTCAATTCCTAAATTAACTACCGCTCTTAAATCCGGTAAAAAATGAAATTTATAATCAAGCTCAATATTTCCTAAAAAACGATACGTATTTTCCGGACGGTGTCTCTGCTCCAACATTCCAAGAGGGTTAGAGTCATACGTTAAATTATATTTTCCGTTAGCGATATAATTATTCTGGTAATACCCTCCAAAGTAGTTAGGCCCTCCCTGTCCCCAAACATCTCTGCTGTAAACCGGCAATGTAGGATTTCTGGATAAGGCAGCACCAATTACTCCCCCGGCATCTACTGTTTTTTTGTCTACTCTATATCCCTTAGCATTAATATCAACCTTTAAATGTTTATCAAAAAAAGTTGGTGTTAAGCGAAGCGTTGCTGAATATCTTTCAAGGTCATCATTTTTCACAACTCCCTCTGTTCTGTTATATCCTAACGACACTCTTATCGGTAATACCTTAAACAGGTTTCCTGATGCACTGAAATTATTATCCGTAGATACAGAATTTCTGTACACTACATCCTGCCAGTTAGTGTCATACACTTTACCCATTGTAGTAGGATTTGAAGGATTCCCTCCTACACCAAGCTTCCACACATCATTAGGAAAATATGTTTTAATAAAGTCTACATACTGTCCTGAATCCATTACATCAATATATTTCGTCACCTGTCCCACAGAAACATTGGTACTGAAATTCATCTTTAATCTTCCTCCACCGGATTTGGTTTTAATCAGGATGACTCCGTTTGAAGCTCTTGCCCCATAGATTGCTGTTGCAGAAGCATCTTTTAATATTGAAAAAGACTCAATATCATTTGGATTTACAAGCGCCAGCGGATTCTGAATTCCCGCAGGGTTTGTTCCGTCAAGCGGAATTCCGTCTATAACAATCAAAGGATTATTGGAAGCACTTAATGATGAACCGCCACGGATCCTGATATTCGGAGCTGAATCGGGAGAACCTCCTCCGGTAGTAATTCTTACGCCGGGTGCTTTTCCCTGAATCAACTGGTCAGCAGAAACGATGGCTCCTTTATTAAAGTCCTTTTCCGTCACAGCAGTAACAGACCCTGTTAAATCTGTTTTCTTTTTAGCACCGAATCCCACCAACACAATTTCTTCAATCTTTTTCTCCTTAGACAGAGTGTCTTGTGCCTGCGCATGCATTATTGAACTGGCCAATAAAAAAGCGGGCGCTATTTTTAATACGGTTGTAAAATTTTTCACAATATCGTTTTTTTAGTTTCGTTTTTATAATAAGCCTGGCGAACCAGCCTTGCAATTTATAAAAAAATTATTATTAGCATAATTTTATTAAAATTTTAGATAATTTTATGTAAATTACGTGTTTATTTTAAATTAAAAATCTGAATTTCATTAAATTACATAAGCGTATGCTTTGCATAATATATTACTACCGTTAACAAAAAGTTAAACATTCGTTTAACTAAATATAACATTCCACATGCGGATTATCGCCAAAAACGGATTATAGATGAAGTTTGAGCGGAATTCATGAGATATTCCTTATCTTTGCAGTTAAAATTTTACTATAAATGTCAAACAGGAAGATGATTACGGCAGCTTTGCCTTATGCAAACGGACCGGTTCATATAGGACATTTGGCAGGTGTGTATATTCCTGCGGATGTCTACGCAAGATTTCAGAGAAGATCGGGAAAAGAGGTAGCGTTTATCTGCGGGTCGGATGAGCACGGTATTCCCATTACGATCAGAGCCAAAAAAGAAGGAGTAACGCCTCAGGATATTGTAGACAAATACCATGAGATCATCAAAAAATCGTTTTCAGATCTGGGAATTTCTTTTGATGAATATTCCAGAACAACTTCTAAAAAGCATTATGAAACCAGCCAGGATTTCTTCAAAGTGCTTTATGAAAAAGGAAAATTCACTGAAGAAATTTCTGAGCAGTATTTTGATGAGCAGGCCGGGGAGTTCCTTGCCGACCGCTATATTGTTGGTACCTGCCCGAACTGTGGCAATGAAAACGCCTATGGAGATCAGTGTGAAAAGTGTGGGTCTACCCTTTCACCATCAGAACTGATCAATCCGAAATCAATGCTGAGCGGAAATAGTCCGGTTCTGAAAGAAACCAAGAACTGGTATCTTCCTTTGAATGAATATGAAGACTTCCTGAATGAATGGATCATTGAAGGTCATAAAGATGACTGGAAGCCCAATGTGTACGGACAGGTAAAATCATGGCTGAATGACGGCCTTAAGCCTCGTGCCATGACCCGAGACCTGAACTGGGGTGTTCCGGTTCCTCTTCCGAATGCAGAAGGAAAAGTTCTTTATGTATGGTTTGATGCGCCTATCGGATATATTTCATTTACCAAAGAATGGGCAGAGAAGAACGGCAAAGACTGGAAAGACTACTGGCAGAGCGAAAACAGTGATCTTGTTCACTTCATCGGAAAAGACAATATTGTTTTCCACTGTATTATCTTCCCTTCGATGATGAAGGCCCACGGCGATTATATTATGCCGAAAAATGTTCCTGCGTTTGAATTTCTGAACCTTGAGAACGATAAGATTTCCACCTCAAGAAACTGGGCAGTCTGGGCTCATGAATATGTGCAAGATTTCCCGGGACAGCAGGATGTGCTTAGATATGCGCTTCTTTCATCGGCTCCGGAAACAAAAGATAATAACTTTACCTGGAAAGATTTCCAGACTAAGAATAATTCGGAATTAGCTAATATTTTTGGAAACTTTATTAACCGGGTGGCTGTTTTAATTAACAAAAACTTTGAAGGGAAAGTTCCTGAAGGAGATGTTGATGCACCTGAATTAGAAGAAATTGGTAAAAGAGCGGCTGAAATCAGAAACTTCCTTGAAAATTATGAATTCAGAAATGCATTAACTGCATTCATGAATCTTGCCAGATTTGGAAATCAGTATCTACAAAATGAAGAACCGTGGAAAACAGTTAAAACGGATATTGAGAAAACTAAAAACACATTGTTTATAGGCGCCCAAATATCTGTTGCTTTAGCAAATTTAGCTGAACCATTCCTACCTTTTACCGCTCAAAAACTGTATGATATTTTTAAAGTTGAACAGAGAACCTGGACAGAAATTGAAAATTCAAAGGTATTAATTGAAACCGGTCACCAGATCATGGCTAATGCTCCAATCCTGTTCTCTCAGATTTCTGATGACGTTATTGAAGCCCAGATCCAGAAGCTTGAACAGACCAAACAAAACAACAAGAAAACCAACCCTAACGCGAACCCTATGAAAGAAGAAATCACTTTTGATGATTTTACAAAAATTGACCTGAGAACCGCTACCATCCTTGAAGCTGAAAAAGTGGAAAAGGCCGATAAGCTTTTAAAACTGACGGTAGATACAGGCGTGGATGTAAGAACAGTAGTTTCCGGAATCGCGGAAAGCTTTACCCCTGAAGAAGTGATCGGAAAGCAGGTGATGATCCTTCTGAACCTTGCTCCGAGAAAAATCAGAGGAATTGAATCCCAGGGAATGTTATTACTGACCACAAAACCGGACGGAAAGCTATCTTTCGTAACACCGGATGACAGCAATGTAGAAAATGGTATTGAAATAGGATAATTGATATTTCCAACCGCATACAAAAAGACACATGAAATTTGTTTCATGTGTCTTTTTTATTATAGTTCTGGATTATTTTTTAAGTTCTGCTTCTTAAATCAATTACCAAATATTCTGTAATAACCATTATTTCAGATCAGTTTATTTTTGTGAAATCCATAAACTATTTTTATTGATCATTAATGAAAAACTATTCTTTATTTTAAATCTGACTGTATACCAAATGGCTATGCCAACCGTTATAAAGCGAGAAACGTTAGCCCACGAAGAACCAATTACTGTGTGATCAAAATCAAAAGCATCCAAATTAAATTCATAAAGGAATGTAACAGAATAGGGATCCATAAATTAAAATTCCATTCTGCATAAAGCCAGGCATATAAAACAGAACCTAAAAAAGTAAGAAGAAAAATTCTTAATAAATCAAACATCTCTTTACCTTGATACAAATGTCCAAGTGCGAAAACAAATGAAGCTATAGCTACTGAAGGGATAAATCCAAGTTTGATATATCTGAACAATATTCCAAAAATAAATGCTCTGTAGATTATTTCTTCAAATAAACCTGCTAAGAAACTCTTTGCCAAAAGATTTGATAAATCAATATCTGTATTTAACGAATTGAAATACACACCATATAATATCATAGGCAGAGTAAAAAAGGATGAAAGGAGAATTCCGTTTTTAATACCTTTCAAATTCAAACCAAACCCATAAACAATGTTCTTTCTCGAAATAATATAAAAAGAAATCATGAGAGGTATAACAGTCAGAACATACGTTAAAAAATAAGACAATAATGGAAAATGAGTATAGAAATTGAGAAAGTGCATAATTTTTCCGAAATAAAACATTATTAATGAATAGACAATATATGCAATTACAGGAATCAAAATAAGCTTAGTGAAATTCTTCATAATTAAGTGCTTTTGATATAAAAGTACACACAATTTCAGATAAAGCAAAAAGAATTTTTCTTAAGCATATAAAAATAGATCCAACCGAATGATGGCTCTTTCTAAAACAGGCTTAGGCAATATTTTAGGAAGGGCTTGTATTTAAAAACGTCAATATTATTTCGTTGATAAACCTTCTCTATTTCCAAAGATTTATTTCTTGGTCAGTCTCGCCAGATAAGAATCTTCATCGTGAATAATTTTTTCAACCTTAAAGCCGTTATGCTCTGCTGCATTTTTCAGGGTGTTAAAATCCAGATACAGCCAGGTAATCGGCTCCTCGGATTCTCCTTTGTAATGAACGGTATATCCCAATTCACCGTAATAACCGCCTGCCGGGATATAAACTCCGCCATCTTCATCACGGTCAAACATATACAGAATATCTGTACTGTCGATCAGAATCTGGCCGTTTTCATTTAATAAAGCTGAAAGTTTCTGAAGATAGACATCAATTTTCGCAAGGCTTTCAAAAATACCGGTTCCGTTCATCAGCATCAAAACTGTGTCAAAAGTTTCTCCGGAAAAATCCAGCATATCTTCGCAGACAGCATTTCTGATGCCCCTCAGTTTACAAACCTCAACCGATTTCGGTGAAATATCCAATGCCAGAACATCAAGCCTACGCTCATCCTGAAGGTAAAGTGCATGTGATCCGGCGCCGGCGCCAATATCTAAAACCTTACCCTTTGCCAGCTGCAAGGCTTTTTGCTCAATATCATTCATCTCTTCAAAATCCCTGAAAAGATAATCTACCGGAAGCTCATCCAGTTCCGAAATTGATGTTTCTGTTTGCAGGTCCTGAGGATCTTCATCGTGAAAATAATCCCAGATCGCCCTGCCCATTAAATCTTTCATAACTTTTTTCAAAGTGGCAAAGATACGGGTTTATTGATAATGAGTAATGCGTGATGAATGATCGGTAATAAGCAATTCATTATTCACTATGCTAACTTATTCCATTGAGTCTTTTTCCTTATGCCGGTCTGCCTGTGATTCAGTTTCTGCAACACCTGCTTTCCAGTAAGAATAGGCATAAAGCTCTTTGGAAGTCCAGTTTTTTTCTTTCCTGAGATAGGTACGGATTTCTTTCACGCTTGAAAATTCCGTGGCCACGTACCCGAATTTTGTGGTTTTAGGAATAGCAATTCCTTTTATCGTGTCAGCCATTTTGCTGCTGATGTGAGGTTCTGCATTATGCAGCCATATGAATTCAATATCAGCCTTTGTATCAATGATCTGCTCATCTTCCATTCCATGCACTTCAAGAATGCAGATTCCTTTTGCTGTTTCAGGAAGTGTATTCAGGATAGCACTCAGCACAGGAATAGCCGTTGCATCACCAGCCAGCAGATACCATTCTGCTTCGGGATAGAGTTCTTTGCCACCAAGTCGCATCATCACGCCCAGTTTGGAGCCTGCTTCAGCTTCACGTACCCATCCTGATGCCGGACCTCCGTCACCGTGATCCACAAAATCAATGATCAGTTCATTCTTTTCAAGATCAATTCCTCTGTGGGTGTAAGTTCTTATGGCAGGAGCCAGTTCTTTGGCCGGATATACCCATTCATCATTTTCATCTAGGGTAGGAAAATGAATTTCATTCAATCCTACCGGTGGAACGGCAATCTTATTATTATCCCCAATCGTGGTATCTTTAAACATCGGAACCTCCGGAGAATACAGGTATACCCGGATAAAATGGTCGGTAATCTGCTCTTTTCTTGTTACCTCAGCAACAATCTGTCCTATTGAATTCGCCATAACTGAATTTTTTAAAGTTAAAATCCGGATTCCTTTGGTTACAGAAACCGGATTTGTATATATTAAATGAATTTAAATCAAGGCTGACAAAAGCTTAATTTAAATTTCTAAAAATCAAAGGTGTAGGAAAGGTTGAATGTTCTTCCTCTTCCTTTATAGCTGAAAAGTTCCGGCAGTCCGTACGTAGAATACAGAACCTGGGAACGTTTGCTCCATATCGTCTGATAATCGGTGTTGAATACATTCTGAATACCCAGATTGAATTTACCCCAAGGGAAACGGTATCCTACGATCAGGTCTGAAGTATTGTAGCCTTCTATTTCATTTTTAAGCTCATCCTTCTGCTTGAAATTCTGAAGCGACTGGAATCTGAACGACCAGTTTTTAACATTATAACCGATATAAGTGACCAGCTTTGATGGTGAAGCATTATAAATTTCCTGTTTCTGCCATTCTCCGTTATTGTCAACTTCCGATTTTATTAAAAGTCCGCTTGCACCGAAATAAACCCCATTGTTCATGGAATAGGAAACTTCGGCTTCAATTCCCATATTTCTCAGCTTAAGATCGTTAACAAGAATCTGGAATGTTTTTTTATCAACCGTTACTGTTTTATCCGAATGACTTAAGAAACCGGCAATCTGTCCTCTGAATCCCCCTTTATTCATCCGGTAACCCACTTCAAACTGATTGGTTTTAATCGCCTGAAGAGGCTGCTGTTTCACATTGATGCTGGATGTTACGTTCCAGTGAGTTCCTACCAGCTGATAATTTCCGATTCCGTAATATTTAGAGGGATCTGCAAGGCTTACCCCCTGTGAAAAGGTTCCCCATGCCTGATGCTGATCATTGATTTTATATAACAAACCTGCATTGGCCAGTGTAACGTTATATGAACTTTCACCACCGGGAATAGCAGAGGCTGACGTCCCGTATCCCATCGCAACCTGCGTTTGCTGAACAGAACCTACGAAATCGTCTACCTTTACCTTTATATTCTGGTACCGGATTCCGGCATTCACCTGAAGCTTCGGGATAATATCATATTTGGCCTGAACATATCCGGCATAACTCTGTGAATGATTGGTAGGATATCTTCCCAGACTGTATTGTGTTTCATTAACCAAACCGCCGCTTGACATGGTTTTCGCCAGATCATATACCGACTGCGTGCCTTCAAATTTCTCAAGATCCACATCAACCCCGTACGTTACGTTCAGTATTTTCCATGATTTTGACAGTAATGCTTTGATTCCTGAATAATAGGTATCCTGCTGTGAAGACGACATATAAGCCACCGGGCCTGTTTTAAGGCTTACGTTTCCGGGGAAAGGATAAAACCCAAGTTTCTCCCCTCTGGCAGCCAGTTGAACATAGAGATCCTGTCCTCCTAAAATACCGTTGGCATGATATGCCAGAGTTCCCATAAAACGTTCGGTTCCGATATTTTTATCGGATGAAAAACCGTCACGCATTTCCAGAAGGGATGCATTTTTTGTAGTAAAGGCACTTAGATTCTGTCCTAAATAAAGACTTCTGTCTCCATTGAATTTGGAATTATAATACTGAAGGGAAGCCGTAATCTTATGCTTATTGTTAAATTTATAGCCTCCTGTTGCCAGAATGTCAATAGATTGATTGTACTGAAGATCCGTCTGGGTAATATCGGTGATCACCTGATGCTGATCTGCTCCGTATACTCCGCCATTCTGCTGATAAGCCACTCCCAGCCTTCCGAAAAGTTTCTCCCCTTTTCCTGAAATAACCTGCGCCGCACGGAAATCATGATCATCTTTTCCCATAAATCCGGTTCTCATCCCTACTTCTGTTTCTCCACTGATTCCGTTCTTTGAAGGAGCTTTGGTAATGATATTGATGATACCTCCGGTAGCATTTCCGCCATACACAGAACTGGCTCCCGAAAGAACCTCAATTCTTTCAATATTAAAAGGATCAATGGCATCAAGCTGTCTGCTGATCGCACGGATACTGTTCAGAGAAACCCCGTCAATCATTACCAGTGCGGAACGCCCTCTCATATTCTGTCCGTAATTGGTTCTTCCCTGTGGCCCAATATCCATACTCGGGATCAGGATAGAAAGCATTTCTTTGATAGGGACCCCACTTTTGGCCTGTTCCTGAATTTTTTCTTTCTGTACCACCCATACTGTTCCCGGGATATCGGAAATCTTAGTCGGTTTTCTTGAGGCTACGATTACCACGTCATCAATACCTTTAGAGGCTATAGAATCATTAGCCGTCTGGGAGAATATCATCCCTGAAACCAATAGACCTATTAACGCATACTGCTTTTTCATTCTTTTAATAACAAGTTTTATAATGCTTCAAATTTAATTTTTATTCTTTCTAAATAAAAACAAATAAGCATGAATTTTTTCATATGGAGGAGCTGGGTGATGGAGGATGGAAGATGGATCTTTTTGAAAGTCGTAAAAGGAAATTACTTATTGGTTACAGATAGCCTTTTTAATTGATAGAAATATCTTTTATGAATGATGCCCAAATCAACATCCAATATCCCTTCTTCCAGCTTCCGGCTTATAAAAAACGCAAGATCCCGTCTTTATACAAAGTCCGGGATCTCACTGTGAAAAACAAGGTATCTTTAAACCGCAGGTCCTGCTGCGTCTTTTATTTCTTCTAATAATTTTTTACGTTCTCTTAATCTTCGTCTCGCAATCACGGATTTTCCTCCAAGAACGCGGATAAACCGTAAATACTGGAACCGTTCTTTTCCGAAATGATGGGTAAACACATAGATCAGCACTCCAAAACCTGTCAGGATAATATATCCGAAGATCTTTTTGGTGGCTATAATAATGGCATTGAGCTGCATCAGTTTCATATTGGCTGCCACATTCTGGGGAGTTACCGTCATTCCGTCCATATAGACGGCAAGATCGCCTATAGCCGTTACCTGAAAACGGTATTGAAACCATGAATACAGTGCTGAAAAAATGCCTACCGCAAGAAATGTTCTCCATACCAGAACGAGTCCGATAGCCGCCAGCATATCATTCATTTCAAGCTTGTCCAGCGTATAAAACCATACTGAAATGAAAAGCGAACACATCCCGTACCCCTTTAAGAATAATGGCAGATACCAAAGATCATAGCTGAATTCCAGGACCATTGAAAAATACATGATCAGGGAATAGCCCATCATGGCAGAAAATCCTGAGAAGATATACATTTTGAGCGGCTTTTCTTTTTTGAACCAGAATACGGCTACTGCTCCGGCCAGGATAATTCCGGGAATCATCAGCAGGTTCAGTCTCGCATTGGTAAGCTGATCATATCCTAAAACCCCAACGGCAAAGGTATTCTGCATAGAAGTTGTTCCCAGGAACATTCCGAGCCAGAAC
Organism: Chryseobacterium sp.; assembly: GCA_031277615.1. GTDB lineage: Bacteria > Bacteroidota > Bacteroidia > Flavobacteriales > Weeksellaceae > Chryseobacterium. The sequence continues at coordinate 134,775 of JAITMC010000009.1, forward strand.
AACATAAACAACCCATGCTGTACATTATTCTTGGTAAAGATATTAAAGGATAAATAAGGTCTTTTCAGCGTAAACTGCCGAATCGTCAGTAGAGCAAAACTTACGAAAGCTCCGATACTGGCATTCAGAATATTTTTAGAATTCCACCAGTCCTGCTGTCTTCCAAAAGAAAAAACATAGGCCGAAAACATAAATGTAGAAACAAAAAGCAGGATACTCAGCCAGTCGATATAATGCAGCGGAACTTTAAGGGCAAAATATTTATCATGCATACAAACCCAATGGATCAGAGCCAGCATAAAGCAAAGCACCGCCATGATAATATAGAAATGCTGCCAGTTATAGTTAATGGAGACCTCCACGGCATAATACGCCGCCACCTGGTTCATCATCAGCACAAACGTATAGAATACCCCATAAAAAATACCCCGGTTACCAATCATGGCCATTAAAGGGAGAAACAGTTCTATGGTCACCATCATTTTCAGAAATCCGATACAAAGGGAAGTTGAAACAAAAACCATAGGCTGAAGGGTTGTAGCATTTACATAGCTTAACAGGCCCAAAAGCACCAGTAATAACGTCATTTTATCCCTCACCTTAAATCTCATCTTCATTCTGAGAACCACCGGCATACAGGCTCCCATTCCGATTGTGGTCGCATAATTGGCCCACATGAAATATTCAGTCATGGCACCGGTACCACTTACCAGATAACTGATGTTCCCTGTATACACACCGCCCAGCGGCATCACCACTGCCAGAAGCAGTACGATCAGCAACAGCTGTACGGGTTTCGGTACCCAGTCATTATATAGTCCTTTGTTGTACATATGTATAGAAATCAGATCATAGAGATGAAGAAAAGAAGGTGAACTCCCGGAAAACTTTTATCATTCCTGTTTCAGGATCTCTACGTCTTTATTTTTTATTGTTTTTGATTAATCTGCACATTCATATTCATTCCGGCACTCAGCTTATCCAGATCTTCTTTTTTATTGGAAGCCGTAAACTCTATTCTTACAGGAATTCTCTGCTGTACCTTGATGAAATTCCCGGTAGAATTATCTGTCGGAACACTTGAATATCTGGATCCGGTAGCCGCTGAAACCGCAGTCACCACGCCTTCAAATTTCTTTCCGCCCAAAGCATCAGCTGTCATCATCATTTTCTCACCCATCTTAATGTTTGGCATCTGGCTTTCCAGGAAGTTGGCCGTTACCCATTTCTGTCCGTTCAGAACAATCGTTGCCACCTGTTGGCCCGGTTGGATGAGCTGACCTTCGGAAATAGTTCTTCTCCCCATCACTCCGTCATAAGGAGCTGTAATCACGGTGTAAGAAAGGTTGATTTTCGCCATATCCAAAGCTGATTTTGTTCTTTTAATCTCAGCATCATTAATTCCCAGACGGCTTTTTACTTCTGTTGTGGAAAGGTTCGCCGATTGTTTTTGGTTAACCAGCGTTTCGTAAGCCGCTTTCTGAGCATCATATTCTGTTTTCACCTGGTCATACTGCTGTCTGGTTACGGCTTCAGCAGCCAGGAGGTTTTTATAACGGTTCAGGTTCTGTTCGGCATTCCAGAGTCTTGCTTTTGCTCCGGCAATATTGGACTGCATCACATTGATATTATTGGAGACGGTATTCACTGAAGAGCTTGTTGCTGATTTCTGTGCCAATGCATTCTGATAGGCAGCCTCTGCCTGTCCCAGCTGAGTAAGAATCTCATTCTGATCTAGAACAACCAGTGTATCTCCTTTTTTAACTTTCTGGTGCTCAATAAATTTTATTTCTTTGATATAAGCAGAAACCCGGGTATTGATCGGATTGATAAACTCCTCTACCTGAGCCGCTTCGGTATACGTTTTGTCCCCGATGTGAAAATATTCACGAACCAGCCAGTACAATCCGAAACCGATCACCAGGAAAACGATTATATTGGAGATAATGGCCCTGATCTTATTCGTTCTGTTCTTTTTCTTTTTATTGGAAGCAGCTGTAGAAGCCGGAGCTGGAGCCGCCTGTGTATTTTGAGTGTTTTGTTCCTTGTTTTCCATTGTTTTGTTTTTCAGTTTTTAAAAGATTAAAGTGTTCCCGAAGCTTTCATAAGATTGTAATACTGATAAAGTACATTAATCTCTCCGTTGGCATAGTCCAGCTCCGCCTGAAGCTTCTGGTTCTGGGCATCGATCATTTCTGCCTGCACAGCCAGCTGATTCAGATATTTTGCTTCTGTGATCTTGTAGTTTTCTTCCGCAAGTCTTTTGGAATCGTTAAGAATATCAGCCTGCTGGATAGATTCCTGGTATTTTACATAAGCTGCATTCACTGCCATATCTACGTTTTGCTGTACTAAAGTTTTTGCATCACCGGCCTGTGTTTTCTGAAGTTCTCCCAGTTTCACCTTTTCTTTTGTTCTGTAGAGGTTATCGATATTATAACTTAACGAGATCCCTGCCTGCCATCCTCCGGAATACATATCCAGAACAGGATTTCTTGTCGTAATCGGACGCTGTAAGGTATACCCTCCGAATCCGGCCAGTGTTGGCATCTGATCTGTTTTAATGATCTCGATATTCTTTTGGGCAAGATCAATATTTTTTTCAGCAGATTTCAGCTGCGGATTGCTTTCATGGGCCAGATCAATATAATAATCCATTCCTATTCCCGACTCTTTATCTGTTAAGCTTTCTACCGGGATGATTTCTGTATCCGAAGGAAGCCCTAAAGCGATCGTAAGATTATAATTCAGGATCTTTTTATTATTAGTCAGCGTAAGGATTCCCTGATCAAGATTTTTAATCGCCAGCTCACCACGGATGACCTCATTTCGGGTTACCATACCCTGCTGATAGAATTTCTGAATATTTTTAAGACGCTCCTGAGCAAGCTTTTTGTTATTCTGAAATACTGTTTCCTGATTCTGGATCTTGTAAACATCCAGATAATTGGAAATAACCAGAAACTTTACATCCTGCTTATTTTTTTCAAGATCCAGTTCAGAAAGCTGCTCACGAAGACCGGCTACTTCAATGGATTTATTCACCAAACCGCCTTTAAAGATCAGCTGAGTTGCCTGTACGGCATATGAACTTCCGTAATGAGGCATCGGAATGGTTGTGGAATTAGAAAAATCTTTATCAATAGCTACCGCATTCCCTAAATAGAACTGGCTTGTAGAAGCAGTGACCGTAGGAAGTTTCTGAAGTTTGGTAACATTGGTATTCTGTTTGGCAATATCTATGTTCTGAGCAGAAACTTTTAACTGCTGGTGATTCTGTACAGCCATTTCGGCGACTTCTCCTGCCGTCATTTCTCGCGTCTGTTGTGAAAAAAACAGCGCAGGAAATAATGCTATCACGAGTGATAGTGCTGTTTTTACCTTTTTTGTCATTTTACCTTGTTTTACGAAGGCAAAGTTACAGCAGTATTCAATTCAAACAAATGTTTGATTTTTGGAAAAAGATGTTCAAATGTAAGATTTTAGTTTTCGAACTGATGTCTGTATTGGCTGGGGCTTACTTCCAGATGTTTTTTAAAAAAGTGTGAAAACGAGTACTGATCACTGAACCCAAGAATTGAAGAAATCTCTGAAACCGGTTTATTGGAAGAGTTTAACAGCACCTTAGCTTCATTCATCACAATCAGGGCAATGACCTGGCTGGCCGATTTGCCGGTAATGGATTTCACGACAGATGAAAGATGTCTGGTTGTAATCGACTGCCGTTCGGCATAAAACTCCACCGTTCTTTCCGTAAGATGGTGCTCCGAAAGATCAGTGAGGAATACAAAAACGATTTCTTCCTGTCTGGACATCTGGTTCAGTGAATTGCTGTCTTCTTTAGAAATAATTCCTGCCATCTGATAACAGAACACAGAGAAAAGATGTTCTACCATCTCTTTTTTATACAGCATCTCGGCCTCGGAATCCAGGATATATTTCAGAAAATTAACACTCTTCCATACCACTTGCATTTCGTGCTCAGGAAAAGGCACTCCCTTATTCATCTGCTGTCTGAAATACCGGTAGGTAATCAATCTGTTGAATTTAAGTGATAAAGCCGAAATAAACTCTCTTTTATAGGAAACCATTCTGGACTGAAAGTCATCGCTTACAGACACCATTTCATAAATCGTCTGCGGATCGGTAACCATAAACATATTGGCAGAAAGCTCCAGATCACTGAAATGCTGGCGCAGCTTTATTGTTCCTGATCTGATAAAGATAAAAGCAGGATTTTCAGGACGGAAAGGCTTATCGGCAGAAATTCTCTCAAAAATATTATGCTGGGTAAAAATTTCAACGCCAAATTTTTCTAAGGCAGACATATTCCGCAAATGTAGCCAATATATTATAATAAGGTGTCCGGGAAAAGAAATAAATTTAAAGGTTGGAAAGTGCAATAAGTACAAAAATTTCTCATAGCAGGCTCATTATAAATTTGAGAATTCATAGCATAATAAAGTTTAAGCATGATTTTTGATAATACTGATAAAAAAACAGCCATGAATAAAATATTTCCAGTACTATTATTGTGTATTACCTTAACTGGCTGCAGTCAGTCTGAGCCTAAGGCATCTGAAATTTTAATGGTGGAGCCTCCACAGGATAAGAACATCACCAACCGGCTTACCATTTCAGAGAAAACAGAGTCAGACAAAAATAGTTCTACTCTACAAACGAGCCATCAAAAAACAGATACCATTTCCAAAAAGATCATTAAAAACGGGAGCATGACGATCCAGGTAGGTGATCTTAAAAAAGCTCAGAATCAGACAGCAGAGATCTTAAAGAAAAACAATGCTTATGTTCAGCAGGAGCAGTTCCGCAATACTGATACTGATGAAAATCTCTCTATGACCATCCGTGTTCCTTACCAAAATTTTGATTTTCTGATAAGTTCATTTTCAGGCAGTATTGGTTCTGTTCAGTCTAAAAATATTTCTTCAAATGATGTTACTGAGCAGTATACCGATACTTCTATAAAACTGGCCAATACCAAAATATACCTTGAAAAGTATCGTGATATGCTCAGAAGTGCTGCTACTACAAAAGATATGCTTGAAATTCAGGAAAAGATCCGTGGTCTTGAAGATGAAATTGATATAGCTGAAGGCACACTCCGTTATATTGATGACCGGGTGAATTACAGCACATTGGAACTTTCCCTGTATAAAGAAAAAGTAAGAAGCTCTGCTACTTCAAAAATAGGCTTTGGCAACCGCTTTGCAGATTCATTAACTGAAGGTTGGAACAGCTTTGTAGGCTTTCTCTTGGGACTGGTTTCTTTCTGGCCTTTCTTTATCCTGATTCCATTCATTATATTTTTATTCAAAAAATGGAGAGCCCGAAAGAAAAACCGGTAAATAAAAATCCGGATGGTTTAATATCCGGATTTCCTCTGCATTATCAACTGCCTAAGCATTAAAATATTCTTTTACTGTTTCCAGAACCTGCTCATCAGACATTTTCTGTGAAGTATCCAGGTCTATTTTGAGATTCCTGAACTGTGCCGTATCATGAAGGTAATTCCTCAGCTCCTCCTGAATGGTTCCCGGCCCGGTAATATAGACTTCCTGTGAATTGGTCAGCAGATGTTCCACTTCTTTGAAGAACTTTATCCGGTTGGTCCGTTCCGCATTATTCCCTGCATTTTCACTTGAATTTCCGTGCTGGATTTCAGCTTTTACCGGACTGCATAAAAAGAACTTAAAGGCATTCTGGGCATCATGATTTTTAACAACAATTGCTTTTTCGGTATCGATCCAGATGCCGGCTAATTTTCGATCTGTCATAATTGTATTTTTTGGTGTTATAACAGAGTAAAAAACAAGAATGGTGCAAAGTGTACGTTAAGAGCTGTTAAATCTTGGGATAAGTAACGTTGGATACAACCTGTATATTTTACCACGCAAAGCTTGAGCTTCATTATGCATATTTTCAGGAAGCAAAGGATAGAATCAACTCCGTTGATTCGTCGAAGCGTATGGATAAGCTACAGCTTCATCAGCGACGAAATCGCAGTGCTTCGCTCACTTGATAAAAAGTCGAATCACTTTTACTTTGCGTTTTATCTTTTTCTCAAAATATACAACTCTAATATTTTCACAGGCAAAAAAATACTTTGTCTCTTGTGGAAGATTAATAACTGGAAAGTTAAGAATCCTTAATTGATTATTTATAATTCAAACTAAAGGTTTATGCACTGTATATAGAAGTTCACTAAAGTTTTTAAAAATCTACTATTTTATTGCTGAATTAAAATCTGCTCAATCCGCAAAATCTGCGTGAGAAAACAGCTTCACAACCTCTGTGAAATCCGTGTAAAATGAAAAACTATTCAAATAAGTGGACCAAAATCCACCTGATATATTCATCTGCTGTACAGGCCTTCTTTTATTTTCCCAATACAAATACCGCGGGAATCTTATGAAGTTCCGGTTGTGCTTTCTTCCAGTTGGCGATGGTTTTGGTCTGGATAAACTCATGTTCCGGATCATTGATGTTGGCGGCGATACACAATTTGGTATTAGGGGACAGAAATTTGGTAAGATCTTCAAAAAGCTGATTATTCCTGTAGGGAGTTTCCATAAAGATCTGCGAGTAACCCGTTTTCTGTACCAGGCTTTCGAGATGAACGATCTGTTTTTTCTTTTCTCCTTTATCGATCGGAAGATAGCCGTGGAAAGTAAATTCCTGTCCGTTGAATCCACTGGAGATCAGAGCCAGGATAATGGATGAAGGTCCGGAAATGGGAATAACTCTTATGTTTTTTTCATGACACCACTTTACCATGAGATTACCAGGATCAGCAATACAGGGCAATCCGGCTTCAGAAAGCAGTCCAAAATCCTGACCTTTCAGCATCAGGCTCTGTGCTTCCTTAATATCTGCATTTTCAGTGTATTTATCCAGGAGAAACAGCTTAAGATCGGATTGCTTTTTTTCGGGAGCAAAGAATTTAACCACTTTTCTGGCCGTTTTTTCATTCTCTACAAAGAAGTAGTCAGTTTTCATGATATATTCTTTTATCACCGGTGAAAAGTGAGTGATAGAAGTATTTTCCGAAAGATAAGCCGGGAGTAGAAAAAGCATTGTATTATTTTTTAGTTCGTTCTTTAAGTGAAGGTTGTGGGGCGTATTTGTTGAGTTCCATAGAAAAGGTAACAGAAGTAATTTTCCAGATTCCATTGATTTTCATCAGTGTCCATATTTCTTTACCCCAGTTTTCCATTTTACCGTCATACCAGAAGCTATAGTCAAAGTTAGCAGAAGCAATACTTCCGTCTTCAATAATTTTTATATTGTCAAATTTCTCCTCAGATTTATCATCTTTGAAACCTTTGATGAAAGCTTTATAGTCATCTGTAAAATGGGGATCTGCCTTTGGATTCTTCTCAAGTCTTTTAGCCTGGCTTCGGTCTTTATAAATTCCGGTCCAAAGTACGGGTTCCTGAAACAGGGACAGAAATTTAGCCTCGTTGCGGGTTTTAAGTGATTCCATAAAGTCATCCATAATCTTACGGATAGCGGTTTCGTCCTGGGTCTGTGCGAAAGAAAAATGACAACTGAATATCAGCAGCAGCAATAGTCTTTTCATATTATTTCATGATTTGTTTTACAATAGCATCACAGCCTTTATCCAGAAGCCGGAAAACATTTTCAAAATCATCCATCCCACCCCAGTAAGGATCCGGAACCTCTGCATTTTTATGATCGCCTAATGCTTCCAGAAACAGGGAAGCCTTCTGACGCTGCTCTTCATTTCCAGCTTTTGAAATAACGTCTTCCAAAACATCAATATCCATACAGTAGATCTTGTCAAAGACGTCAAAATCAGCTTTAGTAATCGGTCTTGATCTTTGTTTCGAAATATCTATTCCGTGTCCCGCAGCGGTTTTTACAGCTCTTTTATCCGGATGTTCACCCTCGTGAAGTGAAATCGTTCCGGCTGAATCCACTTTAAAGCCGGCAGGAACTTTCGCTTTCATAATTCCTTCTGCCAGCGGGCTTCTGCAAATATTCCCTAAACAGACCATCAAAATATTCATAGCTTCTTTATTTTAAACAGTGAAAAGAGTTTTAACCCATTCTTCATACGGCAAAACTAAATAAAAAATGAAGAATAAAACTATTCTCCATTTCAATTTATCTGATTCAGTAATTTTTTTACTGCTTGATTCTTTCAGTAAGATCTTTTACGTATTTCTTTACCTCTTTATCGATTTTTGATACGTCTTTGATGGTATCGCAGGCATACATTACCGTTGAGTGATCTTTTCCTCCCATTTCCTCACCTATTTTGGTGAAGGTTGAGTTGGTAAACTCTTTTGAGAAATACATTGCAAGCTGTCTTGGTAAAGCAATCTCTCTCTTTCTGGTCTTGGAAAGAAGCTGCTCCTTTTTGATCCCGAAATAATCACACACCACTTCCTGAATATAAGGAATATTGATGACTTTTTTCTGGTTAGCTGCAATCCTGTTGATGGTTTCTTTCAGAAGTTCAAGACTCAGATCTCTCTTATATACCGTAGAATAGGCGATCACAGAATTGATTACCCCGATCAGTTCTCTTACGTTGGTTTTTGCTTCTGCCGCAAGAAAGTCTAGCATATCGCCCGGAAGTACGATTCCGTCTCTGCTTAATTTATCTTCAATGATCTCTCTTCTTGTTGAAAGATCCGGAGATTTGATCTCCGCAGAAAGTCCCCATTTGAAACGGGAAACAATCCTGTCCTGAATATCCATGATATCTGCCGGAGCTTTATCGGAAGTCAGGATAATCTGCTTACCGTTTTGGTGAAGATGGTCAAAGATATGGAAGAAACTGTCCTGAGTGGCAGATTTACCCGACAGGAACTGGATATCATCAATGATCAGAACGTCCACCATCTGGTAGAAGTTGGCAAATTCTGTCTGTTTATGAGCTTTTGCCGCAGAAATAAACTGCTGGATGAATTTTTCAGAAGACAGATAAAGCACTACTTTATCCGGAAACTGGTTTTTTACTTCAAGACCTACGGCCTGCCCAAGGTGAGTTTTTCCCACTCCATAACCTCCGTAAAGAAATAATGGGTTGAAAGCTGTTGCTCCCGGTCTTTTAGCAATAGATCTCGCTACCGTAGCCGCAAATTTATTGCTTTCTCCTTCTACGTAACTGTCAAATGAATAATCCGGTTTAAGATTGGAATCGATGTTTACTTTTCTTATTCCCGGAACCACAAAAGGGTTTACAATATTCGCTGAAAATCCTTGTGGCATTGTTTCCTGAGTTTTAGGGGTAGGAACGCTTTGTCCTTTCATATTCATGGTAACCGGTTTTTCCAGGCCTTTCGGTCTGTTTTCCATAACGGAATACCATAATTTCACTCCTTTACCAATATTTTTCTTTAGGGCAGCAGAAAGCAGGGACAGGTAATTGTCCTCAATGTATTCCTTGTAAAAATCGCTCGGTACGATCAGCGTAAGGTTGTTTGCCACCAAAGAAATTGGCTGCACCTTATCAAATAACATATCGAAAGATTTTTCAAGTTTTTTGAGATCAGAATTATCTTCAGCTGCGTTTAGATTATCACGCATAAACTGAAGGCATTTCTGCCATATCATCATTAAATTTTCATCCATTATTCTGCCCCGATTAATTCTTTGTTAGTACTGTTTTTAGAAGGAAGACAAAGGTCCAATTTTTTCTTTTCAAAAAAAAATATTGCAGGTATTGATTATTTAAAAATATATTTGTATGTATAATTTATTACTCAAAATGATACATACAACTCACTCAATACGAGTACGTTACGGAGAAACAGATCCTATGAAATATGTCTACTACGGGAACTATGCCGAGTACTTTGAAATCGGACGGGTAGAACTCTTCCGAAGCATAGGAATGTCTTACGATGAAATTGAAAACCAAGGAATTTGGCTTCCTGTTTCGGAGTACAAAATTAAGTATTTAAGACCGGCTTTATATGACCAGAAATTAGAAATTCATACTTACATCAAAAAAATACCCGGTGTAAGAATTGAATTTGAATATGAAATTTACAATGAAGACCTGATAAAAATCACAGAAGCCTCCACTACTCTTTTCTTCCTTGACGCAAAAACCAATAAAATAATCAAGTGTCCGGATGTTTTGATGAAACTTATTGAAGACAACTGGAAGTAAGATAAAATAATATTCTTTACAGGTAACTTTGCTTTTATTACTGACTTTGGATTTTGAACTTCAACTTTAGTCTTTGGACGGCATTTATTTCTGAATAAATTTTGCACCTTTGCCCGTATTTAATTATACCTTATATATAATATGATGAAGATCGCATTTTTGGGACCTCACGCAAGTTTTACCCAGCTTGCGGCAACACAGCTTTTTCCGGATGAGGACCTTCTTCCGCAAGCTAATATTTTAGACTGCTTTCATGCCGTCAGTCAGGGAGAAGCAGAAAAAGCCGTTGTTCCTCTGGAAAACTCTATTGAAGGAACCGTTTCCATGACCCTGGATTATTTATATAAAACACCATCTGTAAAAATAGAGGCTGAAGCGGTAATGCCTATTGCCCATCATCTGATGATTCATCCTGAAAATAATGTGGAAGATATTGAAAGGATCCATTCGCATCCGCAGGCACTGGCACAGAGCTTTCATTTTCTGGATACTCATTATAAAGGGGTTCCGAGGCAGGACTTTTCGTCTACGGCAGCCGCAGCTAAATATGTTTCTGAAAACAAAGATCTGAAAATCGCTGCTGTAGCCAACCAGTTTGCAGCGAATTTATACGGATTGAAGATCGTGAACCGGAATATTCAGGATTTTGAACAGAACCATACCCGTTTTATTGTCATTTCCAAAGAACAGAACACTTACCGAAATGACAGCCTCCAAGTTCTAGGTGAAAAATCAGGAATGCTGATCAATCTGCCTGAAGACCATCCCGGTGGACTTCATCAGGTACTTTCGGTTTTTGCCTGGCGGAAAATGAACCTCAGCAAGATTGAATCCAGGACTTTAAAAACAGGACTCGGTAATTATTTCTTCTTTATTAATGTAGAAGGCCCATGGAATGATGTACTCCACGGTAATGCCCTGCTGGAACTCCAATCGATGAACGCCGAAGTGGATTTTCTCGGAAACTATAAAGAATACCTTCTGCAGAGCTGAAAAATATTCTTTTCTAAACTCTGTTTTCTTATATCAACACCGTCTTTTGGCGGTGTTTTTTTTACCCTGCAACCCAAATTTGTCTTCCAGGTCACTTTTTTGGTGAAAATTTTCAAAAACAAGAGACTGAAAAAACCTGTGACAGACGGTATTTCATCAGAGTAAATCCACTTTTTTAATCACAAAATAATGAAATAATTCCACTCTGAAAAATTCCAGTTATCCTTATTTATCCATTGATACTGCCTGATATACGACACCACTACATTAATAAATAAAAGTCAATAACTATTTTATGAGTAAAATTTTAACCAAATATAAATATATGTTTAAAAAATTAATAGTATATTTAGCATACGTTTAAATATATCACAAATACAGTTGTGATTTTTACTCTAGGTAAAAATGGAAACTAATTAAAAAAAATTTACTATGAAAACTAAAATTTACAGCTTAATTTTAGCTTTGTCAGCTATTCCCGCGTTTTCCCAAGTTGGGATAAACACAGCAACCCCAACAGCTACTCTTGATGTAAACGGAACGGTAAAAGTTCGTGACATTCCGGCATCAACGGCCCTTGCAGGCTACGACATTCTTGCGCTTAATCAGGGATCAGCCCAGGTTTCCAAGGTTGACCCTCAGCTTCTTCTTAATTCAGCATCCAACCCCACGATGTTTGCCGCAAAAAAGACTACAGGATTCAATCTTTTAGGCTTATCAATTTTCCCTGAAAACTTCAAAGTAATCAACTTCCTTTCCACAGAAAGAAATATAGGGAGTGGTTCCTTATTCTCTGATACAGATTACGCCTACGTTATTCCTTCAACAGGAGTTTACCAGGTGGGATTCTCATTCCGTTACGGATCCGGTCTTCAGGCTGAAGTACTTGGAACGTCTGGTCCGGGAATCGGAATTCTCAGAACAAGAGGAACTGTTGCCACCCTTATAGACAACCGCACATTCAACGGTATCAGCATTCCCCTTTTACTCAGTCTGACGATTTCAGAATCCAATGTATCCTCTCTTTATAGCTTCCAGGCCAATGACAGAGTTTCGTTTGGTATTACGGGATCAGGCTTTGTGAGTGCGAGCGTGTTAGGATCAAGTGTCGGCAGCTTTTACATTTATAAAGTATCAAATTAGCCCCTATAATTTAATCACTCAACACGGTTAATCCATCACATGATCTGTGATGGATTAATTTTTGATATCATGATCATTAATGTTACCTTTAACCTATAGAACTGAATAATGAGTGAAATAATTCTGTTAATCATCATCATAGCGGTCATTCTGATTTTTATGAATCTGAATTCCAGGATCAGAAGGCTTGAAAAAGAGGTTTCTGAGCTTAGTTCCAGGATCAGCAAAGCTCCCCAGACTGGTGTGGAAGTTCAGAAACAGCCGGCTGATGAAACGTCACTGGCAACTGATAAACCGGAGATCAAAACTGTTTCGGGAAGAATTCAGCCTGAAGAACCTCCGGCTCTTCCTGAAAAAGACTGGACGAGTCCTTTATTGTTTTTTTTAAAGCAGAACATTCTGACTATTCTCGGAATTTTCACTCTGGTTTTAGGGATCGGGTATTTTGTAAAATATGCGATTGATAAAAACTGGATCGGGGAAGCCGCGAGAACTCTTATCGGTTTCGGGGCCGGGGCAGCCATCATGCTTACCGGACATTTTCTCAGAAAAAATTATGCGGTCTTCGCTTCCATTATTACCGGTGGCGGCATTGCCATTCTTTATTTTACAACCACCATTGCTTTCAGGGAATATCATCTCTTCTCCCAAACCACAGCATTCATTATCACTTCACTCATCACTTTAATTTCCATACTGCTCTCCTACCGGTACAAAAGTGAAATCCTGATTATTTTTTCGCTGATCGGAGGCTTTTCAGCTCCTCTGATGATCAGTACGGGACAGAGCAACTACCCTTTCCTGTTCACTTATATCAGTCTTTTAAACATCGGAATGCTCGCAGTGGTCTTCCTGAAACACTGGAAAAGCGTGGGCTGGACGGCTTATGTTTTCACCAGTCTTTATCTTTTTTACTGGACGAATGAACAGCCTGAGCTGCTGAGTATTCTTTTTTATATGATCAGCTATGTTATTTTTTACATTTTTGCTCTTCAGGAATATCTTAAGAAGAATACACTTACTGTTTCCGGCATCCTGATGCTTATTTTGATTAATTTTTCCAGCCTTCTTGGTCTTATCTATACTTTTAATGAATTACAATACGAACCCGCACTTATTTTCCCGGCGGTTTTTGCCGTTTTAAATGGGGTTCTAGTGTTCAGGGAATACGGAAAAAGAAGTTTTGGAACTGCCTATTCTGTTTTTGCAGGAATCACGGTCAGCCTGATCACAATTGCTATTGCGATTCAGTTCAGGGCGCATCTTATCACCAGTGTATGGGCCATAGAAGCTACTCTTCTGTTATTCATCTGGAAAAAAACCGGACACCGGATTTTCAGAACATGCTTTTATGTTCTGTTTCCTTTGGTGATCCTCGCGCAGATCACAACCTGGGCTTCCTATTTTAATAACAGCACCATGAATATTGTTTTCAATCCCGTATTTCTGACCAGCCTGGTTACTATTGCCACAACAGTTACCAATCTGTTTCTTTTAAAGAATCTCAATGCGGATAAAAAAGAGGCCAACAGCTTTTTTGAAAATATTTTTGCAATAACAAGCTATGGCATTATTTATATCGCGCTTCTGCTGGAAATTACGTATCATATGTCTGCTATGCCATGGTCAGCCACCGTTAATACAGGACTGCTGTTCAGTATATATTACCTGTTTGTTCTGATGCTGTTCAGAGACAGGCTGGATATTGACAAAAATATTCAGACCGGGCTTATTTACCTGTTTCTTTTTCTGGTGGCCGTTCATTCTTCATTTGCCACTTCAGCGGTAGTCACTGCGGTACTTCAGAAAAAACTGAACTATGGTTTTTACCTGCTTCATTTTCTGCAATGGATTCCCTTCATTTACCTTTATGGTAAGGCAGCGACTCAATCCGGTTTTTACAGCACGAAACTTTCTTACTGGTTCATTTCAGCCGCTCTTATTATTGCGGTAAGCTCCGGACTTTACCATACCTATCTTTTAGGAACAGTTCAGGATATTTCCCGGTCCTACGAAGCAAAAGAGCATTTCAGCATGCTTTACCTTCCGGTGATCTGGACGGTCATGGCCTGTATTTTCATTTATATCAGCCTTAAAAGAAATATTCCTGAATACAGCAGGATCGGTTTTGTTCTGATCGGAATTATGATTTTGAAGCTTTACGGGCATGATGTATGGGAAATGGATAATGTCTCAAGAATCATTGCCTTTATCATTCTGGGAATATTACTGCTAGTAGGGTCATTTACGTTTCAGCGTTTAAAAAATATCATTAAAAATATGGTGGATCAAAAAGAAAACAGCGGAGAAGAAATAAAATCAAATCATCAGGAAAACAGATAATTTCCGAATAACTATTGAAATATTATAAAAACAGATTAGCATTCTAACAAAAAATAGCTATATTTAACCCGTTTTTAACAGTTATCCATCTGATTATGAAAAAGCTTCTTTATTCTTTTTTAATACTGTCATCCGCAACTGTATTTGCGCAGACTCATTCTGCTGTAAAGTTTGCCGTTGCCAATGATATCGTCGGGACAGTCCAAATGTTTACGATAAGAAAAGCAGTTGTACAGAGTTCTGTAACCTATAAGAATGCGGCCACTCTGCCTCAAAACTTAAAAAAATACAGTTTTCTTGCCCAAAACGGATTAGCCGAGGTGAAAATCAAAAAAGGATATGAAGGTCTGGACAGGCTGACGCTGGCTCAAATAAACCAACAGTACAACCTTGCCCCGGAAACACCGGTCTTTATTGAAGGAATTGAATTCCCGGACACGAGTGTTAAAGTGTATGCGGATATCGTTCAGGGAAATTTTGAAGTGAAGGATCACAACGGAAAAAAGACCTTATTTATTACCCATAATACTCAGTAAACTACTTTATTCAGATACTCAAAAAGGATACCCGTCGGTATCCTTTTTTTAATATTTATTGCTCCACTTTTTCTTCAGCTCATCATCAATCTTTTTCTCGGTCGCATTATTTCCCGGTTCGTATAGTTTTACGTTTTTTATTTCTTCAGGAAGAAAATCCTGATCTACAAAATTCCCCTGATATGAATGGGCATATTTATATTCCTTACCATAGTCCAGATCCTTCATCAGCTTGGTCGGCGCATTTCTGAGGTGTAACGGAACAGGTAGATTTCCCGTTTGTTTAACGAGTGCCAGAGCCTCATTGATGGCCATGTACCCTGAATTACTCTTAGGAGAAACCGCCAGATATATCGCAGCCTCACTCAGGATAATTCTGGCTTCGGGATTTCCGATCACATTAACCGCCTGGAAACAGTTATTGGCAATCACCAGTGCATTAGGATTCGCCAATCCGATATCTTCCGCTGCCAGAATAAGCATCCTCCTCGCAATGAACTTGATATCTTCACCTCCGGCAATCATCCTCGCCAGCCAGTAAACTGCCCCATTAGGATCGCTTCCGCGCATTGATTTGATAAAAGCAGAGATGATATCATAATGCTGCTCTCCGTTTTTATCATAAAGAGCCATTGTTTCCTGTAGAACTTCCAGGACATCTGCACTCACGATCTCTTTTTTATCGGAATTTTTATACTGGTTCAGTACCAGCTCCACAGAATTGATGAGCTTTCTGGCATCACCCCCGGAATACTGGATAAAGGCTTCTTTTTCAATCACTTTAAAATCCGTTCCTTCATCTTTATTGTATCTTTCCAACGCTGTATCAATGAGCTCTTCAAGCTTCTCATAGCTCAGCGCTTTCAGGATATAGACCTGACTTCTGGAAAGCAATGCGGAAACCACCTCAAAGCTTGGATTCTCTGTGGTAGCCCCGATTAAAACAATCCATCCTTTCTCAACAGCATGCAGCAGTGAATCCTGCTGGGATTTATTGAACCGGTGAATTTCATCGATAAATAAAATTGGAGATTTCCCGGAAAAAAGGTTTTGCTTTTTGGCGTCTTCAATAACGTCACGTACATCTTTCACTCCTGAAGAAACCGCTGAAAGCTTATAAAACTTCCTTCCCGATTTTTCAGAAATGATTTCCGCAAGTGTTGTTTTTCCTGTTCCCGGAGGTCCCCACAAAATCAGTGAATTCAGGGTGTTGTTTTCGATCATTTTCCGGATCGTGCCTTTTTCTCCGGTAAGATGTTCCTGTCCCAGAACCTCATCCAGGGTTTTGGGTCTTAATTTTTCGGCTAGTGGTATATTCTGGCTCAAGATATTTTATTTTTTGACTAAAAGAGCAGTGTCCGGCTCTTCTAAACTTATAACAAAATTAAACTAATTTTCATTTTTTTACCCTATTTTTGCATTGTTTTGAAACTTACATTCAATAAAATCATTACTTTTCCTCTGGTAATTTTGATCAAATTTTACCAATGGTTTATCTCGCCTTTACTTCCGAAAAACTGCCGTTACGAACCTACCTGCTCGCATTATATGGTGAAAGCACTTCAGGTACACGGTATTTTTAAAGGATTCTGGCTGGGAGCGAAAAGAATTTCAAAATGTCATCCATGGGGAGGCAGCGGCTACGATCCTGTCCCGCCCAAAAAATAAGAGCAATATAATCAACGACTAAATCAATAGAAATGAGTACTATTTTTTTCAGGATTTACCTTATCTTTTTTGCATTCTTTACGCAGCTTTTTTTTGCACAGGAATATCCCGGAGGTTTGTCTGACGGAGCTTTAAAAGTAAACGGAAGCAGCATTCCCGTAAAGATCTTTTCCACCACTGAGATGGGTGACCTGAGTACTTTTCCGGAAAAGCCAACCGATAAAAATGTGCTGGTAATTCTGAACGAGTCCAACCTTGAACCGGCTTATTACAATTACAATACCCTGACTCTGGCAAAATACAAGAGTGCTCATTACCAGTTTTTTGATAAAAATTTCAAACTGATTGAAGGGCAGGTTACGCAGGATAATATCAATGCTTTAAAATATGCCGTAAAATCAGCAAAACCCATCACCGGATCGGATCAGGTATCACTGGAAACTCCGTTTAAAATCTGGGACCCGTCCAAAGGGCTTCAGCTGGGACCTGTTACCCTGCATTTCTACAGCCTTATGTTTGTTTTCGCATTCGGATTCGGGTATATCCTGATGACAAGAATCTTTAAGATCGATAACATTAACCAGAAATACTTAGAACCTCTGTTTACCTGGACATTGATTGGAACCATTCTGGGAGCAAGGCTCGGCCACGTTATTTTCTACCAGCCGGAACTCTTCAAGGAAGATTTCTGGAGTGTATTTTTACCGATAAGCACTAAAAACGGTCTCAAGTTCACAGGATTTTCAGGACTGGCCAGCCACGGAGCTACGATTGCCCTGATTTTTACCACATTATATTATTCATTCAGAATCATCAAAAAAAATCCGTTTTGGGTATATGACCGACTGGGAATTGTAGTTGCTTTAGGGGGTGCTTTTGTAAGAATGGGAAATTTCTTCAACTCTGAAATCGTAGGGAAACCTGCAGATCCCAATTCTCCGTTTGCACTTCTTTTCCCTCAGCAAAGCAGTGAATACGGTGTTACGGTGCCGCGTTATCCGAGTCAGCTGTTTGAAGCTTTCGGGTATGTATGCTTGTTTGTTCTATTATGGATACTCTACCGGAAAACCAATAAAAAATACCAGCAGGGATGGCTGTTCGGGCTGTTCTTCATCATTCTCTGGGCAATAAGATTCTTTGTAGAATTCCTGAAAGAACCACAGGGTGATGAGTTTATCCAATTCGCAGGCCTGAATACGGGACAGGTACTTTCTATTCCGTTCATGATTGCCGGCGTGGTTATTATGTTTATTTCTAAAAAATTCACAATTACCCCGGAACAGAACGAAAAACCTGAATAATTTTTTCTGAAATAAAAACAAATAAAGAAGGCAAACTGATCACACCGGTTTGCCTTCTTCATTTTTAAAAACAGAATAACTTCGGTTTATCATTCAGGATTTGAGGTCTTTCTTTTTTTATTTAATTTTCCAAAAACGTTTCCTAGTTTATTAATGACATCAGTAGGAAGCATGGCTTCTTTTGAATATTTTTCAGCTGCCGCATCTGCTGCTTTGCCATGAAGCCATACCCCCAGCAGACAGGTTTCTTCCGGTGAATATTTTTGGGCCAGCAGTGAGGTAAGAATTCCTGTAAGAATATCTCCGCTTCCTCCTTTGGCAAGTCCTGCATTTCCTGTAATATTATAGAAGACTTTTCCTTCCGGCGTCACGACCTGTGTATGATGGTCCTTCAAAACAATATAAAGATTGAGTTCCTGAGCTTTTTTGCGTGCAAGTTCTAAGCGTTCAAAAGAGTTATCTGTACTTCCGAACAGTCTTTCAAACTCTTTGGGATGCGGGGTAATAACTGACTTTTCAGGGATAGGTTTCAGATTTTTCTTTTCCTTTGAAATGATATTCAATGCATCGGCATCCAAAACCACAGGCTGGGTAAGGGATTTCAGGAAATTCAACAGTGCTTTCTCTGTCTTTTCATGGGTTCCTATTCCGGTCCCTATACCATATACTCCATCCTCTTCAGCAGTTATATTTTCAATATATTCATTTCCTGCTTTAATAAACATTGCTTCTGGGCAGGAGGTTTGCAGAATATCATATCCGCAACCCGGAGCCTGCGTAAACGTGAGACCTGCTCCTGTTCTTAAGGCAGACCGGGTGGCAAGTACAGCCGCACCCATTTTTCCATAGCTTCCGCCTATAATGACTGCTTTGCCATAAGTACCTTTATGAGAAAATTCCTCACGGGGTCTAAAGATTGTCCTGATAAGCTCCTCATCAATCACATAATACTCCGATTCCTCCTGTTCAAGGTATTCCTGACTCAGACCAATATCCAGGATAATTACTTTTCCGGTATATTTTCCGGTCTCCGGATGGAGAAAGCTCTTTTTCCAGGATTGAAAGCTTAAGGTATAATCTGCTTTAAAAACGGTGGTCTCCGCTTCGAAAAACTCATCCGCAGAGATGCCTGAAGGAATGTCAACGGAAATTTTCAGACCGCCTGCTTCATTGAGCCGGGCTATCAGTTTTTTGTAAATCCCTTCCAGGGGCCTGGAAAGTCCGGTTCCGAAAAGAGCATCTACAACAACGGTTTCTTCATCAAAGGTATACTCTGCTGTTTCTTTGAATTCCACGACAGAAATTCCTGAAAAATCTTTGAGTCTCTGGAGGTTCACCGATGCATCTTCGGAGAATTCAGCATGAAGATCCGGTACTATAACCTCAACATCAAAACCTTTGGTGTACAGGATACGGGCTGCTGCAAACCCGTCTCCTCCGTTATTTCCATGACCGCAAAATACGGTCACCTTGTTATAGTTTTTACAGTTTTCAGTGATCCAGCCTACGAGGGTAAGGGCTGCTCTCTCCATAAGTTTCAGTGAAGGAATTGATTCCTGGGAAATGGTAAACTGGTCCCATCTCCGGATCTGTTCCGCAGTAAAGGTTTTCATACGATAAGTTTGAAGCAAATTACGAAAGATTTTCCATTACAAAGGATATAATAAATAAAGTATACAGGTTTTAACAATAAAATAAATTATTTAAACTAAATCTACCTGCTGATGGAAATTAAAGTTAAATCCATAATAAAAAGCCGAATATTAAAGATAAAAAATCGCTAAAAAGTGGTGTTTTTTACATTTTTTAATTATATTTTTGTGTGGATACTAATTAAAAATATAAATTATGGGATTTGTAAAAGAATTTAAAGAGTTTGCTTTCAAGGGCAATGTGCTTGACCTGGCAGTCGGTGTCATCATTGGAGGAGCATTCGGAAAAATTGTTTCGTCATTGGTGGAAGATGTGATCACTCCGCTACTTCTGAATCCGGCTTTGAAGGCGGCTGGTGCTGAAAATATTTCAAAACTTTCCTGGAACGGGGTTACCTATGGAAATTTCCTGTCTGCCATCATCAGCTTCCTGTGTATTGCTATGGTTCTTTTCTGGATCATTAAAGGTGCCAACAAAATCGTGAAGAAAGAAGAGGCTGCTCCTGCCGGACCTACTGAAGACCAGAAATTATTAATGGAAATCAGAGACCTCCTTAAGCAAAAATAATGTAAGATAAAACAAAAGCACCTTGAAAATAAGGTGCTTTGTTTTTTTATGCTGTTGCAGGATTAATGGATCTGCAAAATACTTGAAATCTGTTCGGCCAGTGAAAGCCCGATTCTGTCCTGCGCCTCAAGAGTGGATGCACCTGTATGCGGAGTTAAGGAAATTTTTGAATGATTAAGAATTTCTTTTGACGGCGTCGGCTCGTTGATAAATACGTCCAGTCCGGCAAATTTTACTTTCCCGGAATCTAAAGCCTCAATTAAAGCTGCTTCATCAATAACACCTCCTCTTGAGCAGTTGACGATGGCTACTCCGTCTTTCATCATATCAAATTCATTTTTACCGATCATATAACCGTCTTTCTGAGCCGGTACATGAAGGGTAATAAAATCGGAATGTCTTAAAACATCCTGAAGCGGCTCCGTTTCTATATCTACGTTGATAAACTGGTTATTGTAAAATTTCACTTTGATGCTGGCTTTTCCTACATTATTATCCGCCGCAATAACTCTCATTCCCAGACCTAATGCAATTCTGGCCACTTCCTGTCCTATTCTTCCCATGCCAACGATTCCGATCGTTTTCCCTCTCAGCTCAATTCCGGCTGCATAGGCTTTTTTAAGGGATGCAAATTCCGTATCTCCTACCTGTGGCATTTTACGGTTGGAGTCCTGAAGGAACCTAGCTCCGGAAAACAGATGGGCAAAAACAAGCTCAGCCACCGATTCTGAAGAAGCGGAAGGGGTATTGATCACATGAATTCCTTTTTCTCTGGCATAGTCCACATCAATATTATCCATTCCTACGCCTCCTCGTCCGATGATTTCAAGGGACGGACAGTTATCGATAATATCTTTCCTTACCTGTGTAGCACTCCTCACCAGCAGCGTACGTACTTTATGTTCATTAATATAATCTACCAAAAATTCCTGTGGAACTTTGGTAGTGATCACTTCAAATCCTTTTTCAATAAGTGCGTCAATTCCGGATTGATCGAGGCCGTCGTTTGCTAAAACTTTCATAACTAGTATATATTAAAAACTGAAAGATTTAAAAATTATAGAATTTTCTGTGCTCTGCACTCTTCTGATAATTTTTAAATCTTCGTATTATCGTTGATTAATCTTTAAAAACTTCTATGGTAACCTGCTTTTCTACAAGGTCTGTAAATTTGCCTTTGTATCTTGTAGCTCTTACCAGGTGGTTGTCTATCCAGTGATAGTTTCCACCTCTTGGTTTTCCGCAGAGTACGCTGTGGTATTTGAAACCATGCTTATCCAGCCAATCGATGGTAATCTGTTTCAGATTTTCTGTTCTTGAAGTAAAGAAGCAGATCTGGTGTCCTTCATCATACCATTTGTTAATGGTTTCGAGGGCATCCGGATAAGGTTCGCAGGTAACCATTCTTTCCGGTTCTTCGTTGGGAACATCATCTGTAATGGTTCCGTCGATATCAATTAAGTAATTTTTTACCCCGTCCTTCAGTATAGGACTCACGTGCTCAATGTATTCTAATTCCATCATTACCAATTAAGATGTAAAGTTAAGGCTTTTGAAACTAACATCATCATTAAATCAGGTTTATGTTAAAATTTTACTATAAAAACCGATATTCAATGAATAATATAAATATTTTATTCACTAATACACTCCTTTTTGTTAAAAATTTTCTTAATTATTATCGCTTAAGTTATTGAACTTCTTTAATAATCCACAGAAGGTTTGAGATCAAGGGAAATAATGACCTTTAGACGGGGGTTAAAAATTCAAGCTGACCTGAATATGATGTTTCACCAAAAATTTCCAAAATACATTTATTAGGCTTACATTTGTAGAAATGGAAGAATTTGTAGTTTTAGTAAATCCTGAAGATGAAATTCTGGGTCTGATGGAAAAGCAGCAGGCTCACATCAACGGGCTTCTGCACCGTGCATTTTCTGTATTTCTTTTTAATAGCAAGGGTGAAATGCTTCTTCAGAAGAGGGCATCCGGAAAATACCATTCTCCGGGCCAGTGGACCAATGCGGTATGTTCTCATCCCAGAGAAGAGGAAACCTATCTGGAAGGAGCCAAAAGAAGATTAAAGGAAGAGCTCGGCATTGAAGCGGAACTTTCAGAGAAGTTCCATTTTATTTACAAAGCTGATGTAGGCGGCGGACTTTGGGAACATGAGCTCGATCATGTATTCACCGGAAAGCACGAATCTGAATTCAACTTAAATAAGGATGAAGTGGAAGAAGTGAGGTTTATCTCCATGGAAGATCTTGACCAAGAGATTGCCCATTCTCCCGAACACTTTACGGAGTGGTTCAAAATCATCCTTGAAGAATATAAACACCACTTTTAATGATGAAAAAAACTTTTTTAGCATTCACTTTTTTAGCAGGCAGTTTATTTTTTGCCCAAAAAACGAAGGTGTATGACAGCCCCAACTACTCCATCAATGTTCCTGATGGCTGGAGATCAACCAACGACAACGACATTATCAATATTTTCCCCACCAATGAGATCGGGGCAATTACGATTTCGGAATACCATGATCTTGAGATTCCCAAAGGTGAAATAAAGAAATTTGTTCTGGCCTTATACAAATCAGAGGAAGAGGAAAACAAAGTCAGGGAAAATAAGGGTAAAAAAGGCTATACGGAATATTTCTACGAATATTTTGATGAAAAAGAAAAGCTTTTCTGGATCACCAAGGTTTTTCAGAAAGAGAAAAGCCTCTATCTGATCTCCATCAACTGCGGGCAGAAATTCTGGAACGGCAATTATATGAGCCTTTTTAATGAAACTTTTAACAGCTTTAAAATAAAGAAATAAGAATTAAATATGAAGAAAACAGCCTTATACGATACGCACGTTTCTTTAGGTGCGAAAATCGTACCTTTTGCAGGTTTTGAAATGCCTGTACAGTATTCAGGAGTCACTGAAGAACACTTTGCCGTAAGAGAAAAAGCAGGATTGTTTGATGTTTCCCACATGGGACAGTTCTTTGTAGAAGGACCGGGTTCCAAAGACCTTCTGCAGTTGGTAACCACCAATAATGTAGACGCTCTGGAAAACGGAAAAGCACAGTACTCATGCCTTCCGAACGAAAACGGCGGAATTGTGGATGACCTTATCGTTTACAAAATGGAAGACGATAAATATTTTGTGGTGGTGAACGCCTCCAATATCGATAAAGACTGGAATCATATTTCAAAATACAACAGTTTCGGAGCGAAAATGACGAATGCTTCGGATGATATGTCTTTACTGGCCATCCAGGGACCTAAAGCTACGGAGATCCTTCAAAAGCTTACTGAAACCAACCTTTCAGAGATTCCGTATTATCACTTTACGGTAGGAAGCGTTGCAGGCGTGAATGACGTGATCATTTCCAACACAGGGTATACGGGAAGCGGTGGTTTTGAAATCTATTTCAAAAATGAAGATGCCGTAAAACTTTGGGACGAGATCATGAAAGCCGGTGAAACTGAAGGAATTATTCCTTGCGGGCTGGCAGCCAGAGATACATTAAGACTGGAAAAAGGATTCTGCCTGTACGGAAATGATATCGACGATACGACTTCTCCTATGGAAGCCGGCTTAGGATGGATCACCAAATTCGATAAGGATTTTGTTTCTAAGGACATTTTTGCCAAGCAGAAAGAGGAAGGGGTAACCAGAAAATTAGTTGGTTTTGAGCTTCAGGATAAAGGAGTTCCAAGACATGATTATCCTGTAGTAGATGCTGAAGGAAATGTGATCGGAAAAGTAACTTCGGGAACACAGTCTCCAATGAAAAAGATCGGTTTGGGTCTTGCTTATGTAGATAAGCCTTATTTCAAACTGGGTTCTGAAATTTTTATTCAGGTCAGAAACAAGAACATTCCAGCAAAAGTAGTGAAAGCTCCTTTTGTATAATCGTTCTGAAATAAATATTATTGAAAAGAGACTGTCTTCGGGGCAGTCTCTTTTCTTTTTGAATAGCTGCAGAAATATTTACTTATTGAATTGATTTGAAGAAGCTATGATTCTGTTTTTTTTCAACGCTAAGTTTTACAAATTGGACCGTTGATTTTAGGGTGCAAAGAAGGAATCAACTCCGTTGATTTGATGAAGTGTTCTTTACAATCTTATATTAAAAAGGCCATAGCAAAAAATATATCTGTTTTTTCTTAATTAATCTTAATCCTTTACTTTCCCCTTAATGATTATGTTTTTTCAACGTTCTATGTTAACTTGCAAATAAATATTATAAAAAATCAGACATTTACTTGTAAATAATTTTTCTGATAAGGTATTTTATGTTTCATAATCCCAAAGCATTGTCTTAGAAGCTTA
>JAITMC010000019.1 GCA_031277615.1 Chryseobacterium sp.
GGATTCGGACAGAAAAAAGCGGTTACAGAAATTACAGGTTCTACCTCTACTATGAAGGCAAAGGCTATCGAAGATATTCCTGTTGCATCAGTAGATAAAATGTTACAAGGTAGAGTAACCGGTGTTCAGACAGGTTCATCTTCCGGACAGCCAGGAGGTTTTGCCTCTGTAAGAGTAAGAGGGGTTGCTTCCATTAATGGTGGGGTATCTCCTATTTACATTGTAGACGGGGTTAGAGTTACTTCAGGAGACTTGTCAGGAAACAGTGTTACTGCGAACATCCTTGCCAACATGAACCCTGATGATATCGAGACTCTTACAGTTCTTAAAGATGCGGTTTCTACTGCAGTATATGGAGCGGATGCAGGTGCCGGTGTTATCATCATTACCACAAAATCAGGTAAGAAAGGAAAACCAAGATTCAATGTTAGCTTTAATCACGGGGTAAGTGACAGAGCTGTTGAAGGACACAGAGGTCTTAGCGCATCAGATTATCAGAATCTTGTTGCTAATCAATTGTTGAACAGACTTCCTTCTTTAGGAACTGTTGATGCAGCAATTAATTACATAAAAGCTAATAACCCAGGGGGAATTGCTCCTATTTATACTTTAGGTGGAGATACAGACTGGAGAAAGGAAATTTCTCATACAGGTGGTGCTTATGTTCAGGGAGCTGACGTAAGTATGTCCGGTGGAAATGACCAGATCTCTTACTATAACTCAATCAACTACTTTGATCAGAACAGTATCATCAAGAATTCTTATTTCAACAGATTAACGTTCACCAATAAAGTAGATGTAAAGGCAACGGATAAATTCAGATTCGGGACCAACTTACAGTTCTCTTACAGTAAGATCAGTACACTTGCCAACGGAGGAGGTTTTGCTAACCCAATCTTAAGTGAGTACTTCTTAAGACCAACAGATCCTGTTCGTAATGCAGATGGTACGTATTACTGGGGGCAGGGAGGTAGAATGTCTAACGGATTATTCAACACTCCTGCCTTATTGGATAACAATACACAGGTTGGAAAAACAGCAAGGATTTTCGGTAATTTATATGCTGAATATGACATCATTAAAAACTTAAAATACAGATTTGTTTTTGCTCCTGAATATATCAACCTTGAAGAGGATGAATACAGAAGCCCGATCCATGGTGACGGAACAAACTATGGTGGATTAATGATTTCCGGAGCAAGAAGATATTTCAACTTTAACGTTCAGAACGTTTTAAGCTATAACTTCAGACTGGCAGATAAACATAATTTCGATTTCTCTGCAATCCAGGAAGCTTATAAGTCTGACTTCAGAGATCTTTCTGCATCAGCATCAGCTGTAGGAGCTTTAAGTCTTAGAACCATTACCAACTTTGTGAAAATGCAGTCTATTGCAGGAACAAGAGTTGAAACCAGCAGATATGGATATGCTGCTACAGGTCACTACGACTATGATAAATTGGTTTTATTGGATCTGTCTTATAGAAGAGACGTATTATCACGTTTTACACCAGGACAGAAAGGAGGTAACTTCTGGTCTGCCGGTTTAGGTGTTGATCTTGCAAGATTGGATTTCGTGAAAAATGTAGACGCGATCTCTACCTTGAAGTTCAGAGCTTCTTATGGTAAAGTAGGTAACCAGATTTCTGCCATTCCTTATGCGCTATATGCATATTCAACGAATTATGATGATGTGGCTGCTGCTACTTATTCAGGAATCTATAACCCTAACCTTAGATGGGAAACGATCAAGCCTTTCAACGTAGGATTTGATTTCGGATTCTTCAAAAACAGGTTAACCGTTTCTGCTGATTACTATAACAAAAAAACAGAAGATCTGATCTATAACATTCCATTATCATCCGCTCAGGGTCTTGCCAGTTATGTAGACAATATCGGAGACATGGTTAACAGAGGTTTCGAATTTGCGGTAAATGCTGATATCTTCAAAGGAGGTAGAGATCAGTTCAATTTGTCAATCTCAGCTAATATGAGTACCCTTCATAATGAAATTACTTCATTATACGGTGGAGATGTGAACACAGGTTTACAGACCATCAGAGTAGGAGAAGGGGCCAGAACATGGTATCTTAGAAAATGGGCTGGTGTAGATGCTGCAAACGGAGATCCACTATGGTATATTAACGGAGTTGACGGAGAAACTACCAATGACTACAACAAAGCTAAACAAGCGGTTCAGGGAAGCTTCCTAAGTAAAATATTTGGTGGTGGTAACATCAGTATGTCTTACAAAGGAATCGGATTGGATGCACAGGTTACCTATGGATTCGGAGGTAAGATCTACGATAACTGGGCTAACTATACAATGAGTGATGGTCAGTATACAGCGAACTATGCTGGATACGCAGATCAGATGGATTACTGGAGCCCAAGCAACCCGAATGCTGCGAATCCAAAGCCAATCTTCGGTTTAGGAAACAAGCGTGCTAACCAGGCTTCTACAAGATTCCTATATGACAGTGACTATTTAAGACTAAGCAATGCCAGACTTTCATACTCATTCACAAGAGAATTCCTAAACGGTTCAGGTCTTAACTCAGTTCAGATCTTTGTAATGGGTACCAACATGTGGACGCATACATTCGATAAGAGATTAAAGTTAGATCCGGAAATTAACTTAGATGGTACATCTGACCTGAATTTACCAATTATGAGAACATACAGTATCGGTGTTAATATTGGTTTTTAATTAAAAAATAAAAAGATATTATGAAAATAAATTTTCTAAAAGCTGCTGTCGTAGCAGTCGGAGTATCAATGACTACGGTTTCTTGTAGCAATGATTTCGTAGAAACAAAATTTTACCAGGATGTAGAGCAGGCTCCTTTAACAAGCCTTAATGAAGTGGAATCTTTTGCAAGAGGGATGTATACTTCAATGAGAGCTCCTGCTTATTACGGTAGAGATTATGGATTGTTTGCTGAAGTAAGATCAGATGAGATGTACAGTACAGGAGCGGCAGGATATTATAATACAGTAAGTAATTATACCATGACTTCTGCTGATGCTTACTCAAGAGATACATACAGACAGATCTATACCGCAGTTGCTAAAGCTAACATCCTTATTGGTACCGATGTAAACGGTATCAAAGGAACAGATCCTGAGAAAACAGGTGTTAAATACCACATCGGTCAGGCATATGCCATGAGAGCGCTTTTCTTCTTTGACCTTTTAAAGCTTTACGGACAGAAATATACAGGAGGAACATTAGGTATTGTAACGCCGTTAAAATATGATCCGAAAGCGATGCAGGCAAGAGGAACTATCGCACAGAATGAAGCTCAGATTGAAGCTGACTTCAATACAGGTCTTGCTATGATGATTGCCAATGCAAGTGGAACCGGTGTTGACGATAACTCAAAAGTAGATATCACAATTAACGGAGTAAAAGCTTTAATGAGCAGATATTATCTGTACAAGAAAGATTACGCTAAAGTAAGAACGCTTGTTAATGAGATTGTAGGTTCCGGAAAGTTCCAGGTGATGCCTGAGCCATCATATGTAGGATCATGGAAATCAACAAAACAGAACAACAGTATCTTTGAATTGGCAGTAGGTGTTGCCGGATCAAACAGTACAGATTCTTGGGGATATATCCTTAACTATGACGGATATTACAATACCGTAATGCGTGATGAACTATATGCTGAGTATGATCCGAATGATGTGAGAATCAGTGACGACATGATCGTTATTGATGGTGAGGTTTACCTTAATGGTAAATATCCTAATCTTGAAGGAACTGATAACATTAAGATCACCAGATACGAGGAAGTTATTTTCAACGGTATAGAAGCTGAGCTTAATGGCGGAAGTGCTGCTAAAGCATTAGATTACTATAAAATGATTGTTTCTAACAGATTTAAAGCTGATGATTATGTTGAGCCTACATCTATTGATATGGCCACATTTAAAGTGGAAAAAGCAAAAGAATTAGTAGGAGAAGGTCTTAGACTTTGGGATTTACTAAGATGGGGAGATCCGGTACCTAGACCTGCTGGGGCTAGTACAAATCCACTTCTTACGGCGTTCCCTATTCCTAGAGTAGAAACGGACATTTCAGGAACTCTTGTAACATCTAACCCTGGTTATGATAACTAAGTAAAAAATTAACATAAAAAAAGCCTGTATTTTACAGGCTTTTTTTATCTTACATCTAAAAAAAAGAACTAATTATGAATAAATTCAACATGACTCTGTTATTGGTAGGATTTAGTTTACTTTCTTTCGCTCAGATTGCTAACAAAAGCGGAAGTGTCGGTACCAATAATGTTCAGAGACTCCCTTTCGAAGAAAGAAAAATATCAGGAGATACTGAAGCAAGAGACGGAAGCCCTTATACAGATGGTGATACCTTCAAAAAAGTAAGCATTTCCGGATATTCTGCTAACGTCCCGGATCTTCGTTATAATGCATTCAGTGATGAAATGGAATTCCGTAACGGAAAGGATATCTACTCTGCCAATAAAGAAAACGGACAAATCATCAAGTTTAGTGATGGTAAAGTATATGAATGTCTGAATTATAATTTCGAAGGAAAAGATAAGTCAGGATACCTTGTACAGTTGGTCAACAATCCTGAAAAGTATTCTTTATATAAAAGAGAAAAAGTAGAACTCTTAAAAGGAGAAAAAAGTCCTAACGGAATTACAAAAGACAGGAATGATTATTATGCCAAAGAAAAAGATGCCTACATTATCCGTAAAAACGGAGCATTTACAAGAATGGCCAAAAACAAAAAAGAACTTTTAAATGATTTCCCGGTGAAATCAGACGAAGTGGAAAAATTCATCAAAGAAAAACAGATCAATTTTAAATCAGATGCAGATTTAATTAAACTGGTAACTTATATGAATACATTGTAGCAGATTTTATATTTTTGTAGCTTAAATGTTACAATGAGATATTTTTTTATCATAATCTTCATATGCTTTAATGTTAAAGCTCAGATAGTCAAAGACTCCGGTAGAACCGTTAAAAAACAGGAAGACACCCTGGTCATCGATTCCGGGAAAAAAGATTCCCTGAAAATTTTTAAGCCTACTATTAATGATTATCTGTATCAGACCCAGTTTTCGGAAAAGAAAACGTTTGATACGGTGATGACTTTTGATAAGACACATATCTTTTCACAATACAACAATAGAGACAATTTTGGGCGGGCACAGGTCGCTAATATAGGAGCCGGATTCAATCCGCTGGTATATGAAGTGAATGCCGAACAGAATCTGTCTCTATTGCCTTCTAATAAGTCTTACGTTATTCTGGGGGCGAATGATATTAAATATTATGACGTAAAAACCCCTACGGCATCTTTTATCTACCATACGGCCATGAAAAACGGTGCCGCCCTTAATTCTACCTATACCCAGAATATCGGGAAAAGATTCAATTTTGCCGTGGAATATATGGGGCTCCGGTCACAGGGCTTTTACAGAAACTCGCTGGCAGCCAATAACAATACTATTTTCTCCGGACATTATGTTTCCAAAAGCGGAAACTATGAATTATTTGCCCATTACCTGCACCAGAATGTAAACAATCAGGAGAGTGGCGGGATTGTAGACGATGCGAAATTCCAGAACGGAGACAGCAATTACAAAAACAGGCAGAATGCACAGGTAAATCTGGCATCATCCAGCTCACAGTTCTCCTACAGGAGATATTACCTGAGTCATCAGTTCACGCCTTTTAATGCAGAAAAATTTCCTTTCAGTATACGGCATACTTTATCTCACCAGGGAAATAAATACTACTATAACCAGGGACAGTTAGAGCAATATTGGTATACAGATGCACTTACGGATCTGGTCAGTGGGTTCCCTTTGACTACCAAAAAATATTCGGATAACTTCAGCAATACGGTAAGCCTTGTTTTCAATAATGATAAATTCAAGCTTGATGCCGGAGTACGCTATCAGATGCTGAAATTCGGAATCAGGGATCTTGTCACAGTAGACGGAAACGCTTTTCCCGGAGAACTCAAAGAAAACCGGATCGGAGCCGTTGGAAACCTTCAGGTAAAGCTTTGGGACAAAATTCAGCTGAAATCATTTCTGGAATTTTCAAACGGAAGCCAGTTCGGAAGTTATCTGAGAACGACTAACAATCTTAAATTTGAACCGGTAAAAGATTACTTTGTGAATGCGAAAGTAAACTTCCAGAGT
The DNA here is from genome assembly GCA_031277615.1 of Chryseobacterium sp. Lineage (GTDB taxonomy): Bacteria > Bacteroidota > Bacteroidia > Flavobacteriales > Weeksellaceae > Chryseobacterium. The sequence continues at coordinate 6,191 of JAITMC010000019.1, forward strand.
GCTTACCCTTCCTTCAATTACCTGCTGAATACTTCTGTGTATAACAGATTCAACTATTATCTTGAGAACGCGAAAAACCAATCCGTGACAGAGATCGGAGGAAGCGTTAACCTGAAATGGTTCAAAACCGAAATTTTCGCCAACTATTTCAGAATAGATAACTATACCTATTTCGACAGCAATGCCAATCCGAAGCAGAGTGAAAGCTCCGTAAACATTTCCCAGATCGGAGGAGACGCCACCTTCAGCTTTGGTAAATTCCACCTGAATACAAGACTGCATTTCCAGAATGCACTTACCAATAAAGAACTCCTTCCAATGCCTGGTTTTATCGGAAGAGCCAATTTCTTCTTCCAGACCCATGCATTCAAAAAAGCAGCTGAAATTCAGGCAGGATTAAAGGTTTACTATTTCTCCAAATTTGCATCAAGAGATTATTTCCCGATCCTTAACGAATATATCCTTCCCAATGCCAACGCATTCTCCATCGGAGGGCAGCCTATTGCCGATCTTTACATCAATATGAAAGTGAAGAAAATGTTCTTCTTCATCGAAGGACAGCAGATAGGAACAGTCATTTCAAGCAATAAAGCCTATGCATTTCCACATTATCCGGTTTACGACTTCAGACTGAACATTGGAATTGTGTGGTATTTGTTCAACTAAAAGCAAAAACAAGTTGAAAACAATCAATAAAATATCATTTAACGATATAGAAAGCATCCCTCAGCTGGTGAAAGACTTTCTGAACCAAAAAATTGAGGGATTTGAAGAAAATACCTTTTCTCTGGAACATTTCAGGAAACAGATCCATCTTAAAAAAGACGCCTTTACCCAAAGCCAGCGGGAAACACTATCCGGTACGCTTGCGAGGCAGATGGAAGAACTGAAACTTTCCTCCGGACAAAAAGAGAATCTGGAAAAGCTGAAACTTCCCGATACCTTTACCATCACCACAGGACATCAGCTGAATCTCTTCTCAGGACCCGTTTTTTTTGTCTATAAAATTTTACAGACCATTAAAACCTGTACCTGGCTGAAAGAAAACTTCCCTGATTTCAACTTTGTGCCGGTGTACTGGATGGCATCGGAAGATCACGATTTTGCAGAGATCAATCATTTCAGGACAGAAAATAACTATTACGAGATCAATGAAAAATCAGGAGGCCCTGTAGGGAGAATAAAAATCAGTGATACCTTTTTCATTTCAGAATTTGAAAAAGAATTCAAAGACTCTGTGTTCGGAACTGAGCTGATCTTAATGCTGAAGGAAGCCTATAAAACAGATAATACCCTTACGCAGGCCATCAGAATCTTAGTCAACAGACTGTTTTCTGAATTTGGTTTATTGATCATGGATGGAGATGCCCGTGAACTTAAGGAGCAGGTTAAGGAGATCTTCAGGGATGAGCTGGAGAATTTCAGCCTGTATCAGCAGTCAAAAGAAAAAGTAGATTTCCTGACTGCCCGGTATGGAAAAGTACAGGTGAATCCAAGAGAGATCAATCTGTTCTACCTTTCAGAAACCAGAGACCGGATTGATTTTGACGGACAGAAATATAATATAGTGGATACCCCTATCAGCTTCACTAAAGAAGAGATTCTTAATGAGCTGGAAAAACATCCTGAAAAATTCAGCCCGAATGCCTTAATGCGTCCCGTCTATCAGGAAAAAGTCCTGCCTAATCTGGCTTATATCGGAGGAAATGCAGAGATCATGTACTGGCTGGAGCTTAAAGATTATTTCTCCAGGATCGGTATTCCGTTTCCCCTTCTGATTCCAAGGAACTCAATGCTTTTCCTTAAAGAAAAAACACTCGGTAAGATCTCAAAACTGAATCTTAAGATTGAAGATTTTTTCGGAAGCTTCACTGACGTAACCAATCAGAAAATTTTACAGGACAGCACCGTTCTGAAGCTGCTTGAAGAAAAAGAAGCCCTTCTGGAAAAAGGTTTCTCTGAACTGAAAGCCGTGGCAGAAACTACAGAGCGTTCCTTCGGAAATATGGTAAAAGCAGAAGAAGTGAGACAGCTGAAATCTTTTAAAAGAATGAAAAAAAGGCTTCTGCATGCCGAAAAAATAAAGCAGAACGAATTGCTGGAAAGGCTTGAAAACCTGTTTTTAGAAGTGCATCCGTCCAAGACCTGGCAGGAGAGAATATACAACTTCAGCGTATTCTTTTCAGATTACGGGTACGCATGGCTTGAAAATTGTTTGGAAGAGATGGTGGTTCAAGAATCCAGATTAATAATTGTTGCCATTTAATTTTAAAGAAGTATTTTTGTACATTATAATCATCGAATATGATAAAGAGGTTTTTTATTCTGTCCAGTTTATGTATGGTTTTGGGAGTATCCGCTCAGAATTCGCACACCGTTGCCAAAGGAGATAATCCTTACAACATTGCGAAAAAGTACGGACTCACTGTAGATGAATTACTAAAGCTGAATCCAAAATTCAAAGACGGAAAGCTGGCTATCGGTGATGTGCTTACCGTAAAAGCAGAAAAACATACAGCCGTGGCTTCCAAACCGGCTCCTGTTGAGAAAGCAAAACCGGCGGCTACAACAAAACCAATGGGTACCATTGTATTGCAGCCTAAACAAACCATTTACGGAATCACAAAACAATACCGTATCTCTGAAACAGATCTTAGAAAACTGAATCCTGAACTGGATTCTCACATGAAGATCGGAGACGAAATCACACTGCCTCTTGAAAGCATTAAAAAATACGGAGGCGGGCAGCAAACAGCTCCCGTAGTGTCTGTGCCGGCTGCCAATCCGGTTGAAACGACCGTTAATACCGCGAATAATACCAGCTCGGATAAAGGAACTTATGTTATTCAGGCAAAAGATAATTACTACAGAATCTCAAAACAGTTCGCCATTACCCAACAGGAACTTTTTGCTTTGAACCCTGGTTTGGAAGAAAAAGGACTGAAGCCCGGCGAAACGATCATTATTAAAAAATCAACCACTGAAGCTGTTGCTGAACCGGTTAATACAAAAACAAAAATAGATTCAGGAAACGAAAGAACTTCAACTGCGTCTACAGCGGCAGCGGGAGACGACTTCGTTACTTATACCGTACAACAGGGAGATACCGTTTTCTCTATTGTTAATAAATTCGGGATTTCAATCGATGAACTGATTGCCTTAAACCCCGATCTTTCCCACGGATTAAAAGCAGGGATGGTCCTGAAGATCAAAAAGCAGGATCCGGCTTATATCAAGAAAAATGGTGATGCCCTAAGCGTCGTATTAATGCTTCCTTTCGGATACAGCACCAACGAAACCCAGTACAGAGGAATGGCCATGGATTTCCTTACCGGTGCCAAACTCGCTATTGAAAGAAATGCAAGAGGCGGACAGAAACTGGATATTAAAATTGTGGATTCCGGAAATGAAGCGTCATTCAGAAATTCATTGACTCAGATTAATCCGGATAATACCGACCTGATCATCGGGCCGTTCTTTAAATCCAACGTTATAGATGTCCTCGATTTTACCAAAAATCAGAAAATTCCGATTGTAGCTCCTTTTGCCAACTCTCCGGAACTGTACAACTACAGCAACCTGATTATTGTGGAAACCAATGATCAGACCTATGCTGATAAAATCGTAGAAGAAGTAAAATCTGTGTATTCAGATCAGAAAATATATGTAGTTGCCGACAGCAAAAAAGAAATTGCCGCATACATCAAAGGCGGTCTTGAAAAAGCCGTTAAAAATCCTAATATTGTGATCGTCAATTCCCCGTCGGAAATTCAGCTTGATCAGAATATGATGACAGGACAGTCTGCTCCGGTTATTGCCATTCTGGCCAGTGACAGCGATGCTGCGGGCGATGCTTTTGCCACTAAAATGATCAGTCTTTCCAAAGAAGTTCAGGGCGTAAAAGCATTCAGTATGTATTATGCTCCGGTTTTTGAAAAGAAAGTTGATGAACTGAGCCAGGCAAGCCTTGTCTATCTCATGGACAGAAAGATCAATACCGACGGAAATTTCGAAAAAGAAATCCTGGCAGCCTATAAAACAAAGTATTGTAAAATACCTCCTAAATATGCAGTAATAGGATTTGATGTAGTGAATGATATGCTGACGAGAGAAAACCGTAAAGGAGAAATCTTCAAGCAGATGAATAAAGTACAGACCCAGCTTGCCACCAAGTTTGAGTTTGTAAAATCTAAAGCGAACGGAGCTTATGTAAATACAGGATACCGCGTAATCCGATTAGTACCATAAATGATTTATGTTTCTTTAACAGATTATTTTTAACATTATATTTATATTTGCATAATATTTAATTCAATACATGAAAGCACTTGTATTTCCTGGGCAGGGTTCTCAGTTTGTCGGAATGGGAAAAGAATTGTACGATTCCAGAAAAGACATCAAAGACTTGATGGAGTCAGCCAATGAAATTTTAGGTTTCGATATTCTTTCCATAATGTTTAACGGAACAGACGGAGATCTTAAGAAAACAGAAGTTACCCAGCCTTCTATATTTATACATTCGGTAGCTGCACTGAAAGCAGTAAACGGTCTAGGAGCCGAAATGGTGGCAGGACATTCTTTAGGAGAATTTTCAGCATTGGTTGCCAATGGCGTTTTATCTTTTGATGACGGTCTGAAACTGGTTTCCGAAAGAGCAAAGGCAATGCAGGAAGCTTGTGATGCCAATCCAAGCTCTATGGCTGCTATTTTAGGTCTTGAAGATGCTAAAGTAGAAGAAATCTGTGCGCAGATCAGCGGTATTGTGGTACCGGCTAATTATAACTGTCCTGGGCAGCTTGTGATTTCCGGAGAAACTCCGGCAGTAGAAGAAGCTTGCGCAAAACTTAAAGAAGCAGGAGCCAAAAGAGCTTTATTGCTTCCCGTAAACGGTGCATTCCATTCACCACTGATGCAGCCGGCGCAGGAGAGACTGGCCGCAGCCATTGAAAAAACAAAATTCAGAAAAGCAACGATTCCGGTTTACCAGAATATTACCACTACAGCAATTACCAATCCTGAAGAGATCAAACAAAATCTGATCGCTCAGCTTACAGGTCCTGTAAAATGGACGCAGTCTGTTCAGAATATGATCAAAGACGGTGCCTCCAATTTCGTGGAAGTTGGTCCAGGAAAAACCCTTCAGGGACTGATCAAGAAAATTGATGCATCTGTAGAAGTTGCTTCTGCAATCTAATACAACTACTATGGGCGAAATATTTTCACCGGGAAAGCTTATGCTTACTTCAGAATATTTCGCAATAGACGGAGCTCTTGTCTTAGCGGTACCAACCCGTCTGGGACAAGAGTTTTTTTTTGACGAAAAAGAAGATGGAAATTCCCTCATTTTCTGGGAAGCTTACCATCAGAACAAATTATGGCTCAAAGCCGTGATCAGTTATAAAGATTGGCAGATCATAGAAACTAATCTGCCTTCAGCCGCTGAATTCATTCTGAAAACCCTGAAAAATGTTCAGCAGCTTTCAAACACTAAATTCAAAAATCATTCTACCTATCATCTGAAGACCAATCTTCAGTTTCCCGCAGATTACGGGTTGGGGAGCAGTTCAACTTTAATGAACAACCTCGCCGAGTGGTCAGAAGTTGATCCTTTTCATTTGAACAGCATCAGTTTGGGGGGAAGTGGATACGATATTGCTGTGGCCAAAGAAAAATCAGCGGTACTTTTTAAAAGCAAGCCGGAGATCTGGTATCAGAAAACAGATTTTAATCCATCTTTTAAAAATGAGCTTGTTTTTATCCACTTAAATCAAAAGCAGGATAGCCGCGAAGGAATCAATCTGTACAAGTCAAAATCAAAGTCTCCCGAACTTATTAGTGAATTTTCGGATCTGACAAAAAAAGTTTTATTATGCAATGAATTGGAAAAATTTTCCGAACTGATGTTGATTCATGAGCAGAAAATTTCAGATTTCATTGAGATTCCTACAGTTAAGGAGAAATTTTTCAAAGACAGTCCGGTTTTTGTCAAAAGTTTAGGCGCCTGGGGCGGGGATTTTGTAATGAGCGCCAAATTTGAAGGCTTTAAGGACTATTTTTGGGGAAAAGGTTTCACGACTGTTTTAGAATGGTCTGAAATAATAAACTTGTAATCAATCACTTACAATCCTGTTTTTTTATTTGTCATTCTGACTTATATCATTATATTTAAACCACCTTTAACAAATAATTAATATTAATTTTGTTGAACCCAATAAAGAAATAGAAAATATAAGTAAAATGAAACACGCTAAAATCATCCAGGATTTAGAAAAATTAGGGATTAAAGGAAATTACGAGGTGGTGTATAACCCTTCTTATGAGGAATTATACCAGGCTGAAGTATCTCCTGAAAATCAAGGCTTTGAGAAAGCTGAGCTTACGGAATCTGGTGCAGTATCAGTAAAAACAGGGATTTTCACAGGTCGTTCACCTAAAGACAGATATATTGTTCAGGATGATGTTACAAGAGACACGATTTTCTGGGACGGAAAAGTAAACCTTCCTACAACAGCAGAAATTTTTGATTCTTGTAAAGGATTAGTGCTGAACCAGCTTGCTGAAGCTAAGAAAATCTATGTAGTTGATGCTTTCTGCGGAACCAACACAGATACAAGACTAAAAGTAAGGTTCATCGTTGAAGTAGCGTGGCAGGCCCATTTCGTTACGAACATGTTTATCCGCCCTTCTCACTATGAGCTTGAGAACTTCGGAGAGCCTGATTTCACGGTAATCAACGGTTCCAAAACAACCAACCCGAACTGGGAAGCTCAGGGATTACACTCTGAAAACTTCATCATGTTCAACCTTACAGAAAAACTTCAGATCATCGGTGGTACCTGGTACGGAGGTGAAATGAAGAAAGGGATGTTTGCGATGATGAACTACTACCTTCCGTTAAAAGGAATGGCTTCTATGCACTGTTCTGCGAATGTAGGGGAAGAAGGAGATGTTGCTCTTTTCTTCGGACTTTCAGGAACAGGGAAAACCACTTTATCTGCTGACCCTAAAAGATATCTTATCGGTGACGATGAGCACGGATGGGATAACAACGGAGTATTCAACTACGAAGGTGGTTGCTATGCTAAAGTAATCGATCTTTCCGCGGAAAAAGAACCCGATATCTTCGCTGCAATTAAGAGAGATGCACTTCTTGAAAACGTTGTTGTGAACAATGGAGTAGCAGATTATACAGACGGATCTATCACAGAAAATACAAGAGTTTCTTACCCAATCTATCATATTAACAAGATTGTATTGCCTTCTAAAGCAGGACATGCTAAAAAGATCGTTTATCTTTCTGCGGATGCATTCGGAGTACTTCCTCCGGTTTCTATCCTGAACGAAGATCAGGCTCAATACCACTTCCTTTGCGGATATACTTCTAAATTAGCAGGAACTGAAAGAGGAATTACTGAACCTCAGCCATCTTTCTCTCCGGCATTTGGTGAAGCGTTCCTTACATTACACCCAACAATGTATTCCAAAACACTAATTGGTAAAATGAAAGAGCACGGCGCAAAAGCATATTTGGTAAATACAGGATGGAATGGTACCGGTAAGAGAATCTCTCTGAAAGATACTAGAGCAATTATTGATGCCATCATCGATGGTTCTATTGATAATGCCCCTAAAACAAGAGTTCCGATCATGAACCTTGAAATTCCTACACAGCTTCCGAATGTTTCAGAAGGAATCCTTGATCCGAGAGAAACATACAGCAGTGCTTCTGAGTGGGAAGAAAAAGCAAAAGATCTTGCTGCAAGGTACATCAAAAACTTTGAGCAGTATTGTGATACTGAAGAAGGGAAGAAATTAGTTGCTTCAGGACCTCAGTTACAGGAACAGACTATCTAATAGCTCTCTATAACATATAAAAAAAGCCTCATCACAAATGAGGCTTTTTTATTAATATTTTTTACAGTTTTCAATCAACTCATTCTGTTCATCCAGTTTTTTGATTGTTGATTTGATTGATTCTTCACTTAGTTTTTTTATGATCATAAAGTCCCTTGAAGAAAAATAAGATTCTTCGTCCAGTATTTGATCTAAATACTTGGGAGTAGTGAAAGTTAGCCAATATTTTGCTTTGTTGGAAAATTCAATGGTTACTTCTATAGCATCAGCTTCAACATTTTCTATTTTATCATCAATGTTAATAGAAATAATTTCCGGTTCATTGTTTAAACTGAAATAAAATTTCGAATACCATCTCAGCGTTCCTTCATTATTTTGAATCCTAATATTTTCATCGTTTATTTCTTTGATGAAATAGGATTCTCTTTTCGTTAATTGGCCAGAATACACCCCAATATCCTTACAGTAAATCTTATCATTTATCTTCATAAAGTACGCTCTCTATCTACAAACATCTGTGAATATTTGTGCAATCTGTGGTTAAAAAAATTACTTCAAGCTCAATAAAGCCAATCTGTATCCATCCATTCCAAATCCGGACAAAACAGCGTCCGTATTAGCTGCCGTTACAGATTTCTGCCTGAATTCTTCTCTTTTGTAAATATTGCTGATATGCACTTCTACCTTAGGTTTTTGAATGTTTTTTAAACAGTCGGCAATCGCATAAGAATAATGCGTATACGCTCCCGGATTAATAACCACGGCATCAAAATCATCTTCCTGAAGCCTGTTGATAAGCTCACCCTCAATATTCGACTGGTAATATTTTAATTCATGAGAGGGAAACTCAGACTTTAAGATATCCAAATAGCTTTCCATAGAAATATTTCCATAGATCTCCGGTTCTCTGGTGCCCAAAAGATTAAGATTGGGCCCGTTTATAATCAAAACTTTCATTCTATAAATTTAAAGAGTTTAATTCAGTTGAAGAACAGTTTTCTCCCTTAATCCTTGTTTTTTCATGATTGAATGATCGATAATGATATTTATCATGTTTGTGAAATTGATAACGGTGTAACGCTTTGTTATAACAGGTTTTAATTAAAAATTAAGTTAATTTTTGAAAAAATTTTATTAAAAATTTATAAGTCTACTTGTTTTGTAGACTAATTGTTTTTAGATTTGCAGTCATATTTCGATCGGCTTATAAAGAAAGATGGAGGGAACTGACCCTGTGAAGTCTTAACAACCTGCCCCGGCGCAAGGTGTTACATTCAGCCTTTAAAGGAAAAATAAGCATTTGGTTTATCGTATTTATCGATGCCCTTTGCTGTCTTTTCTGCAAAGGGCAAAATTTTAATATATGATAAATAAAATTGATTATGATTAGTAAAAAATTAATTAATGCTAAGGCCTGGATTCCTCCTGTCGCTGTTTTTTTTCTGGGAATCGCCAGCGTACAGGCGCAGGAAGCCAAGCCGAAAAAAGATACCATCCGCGAAAAAGAAATTGATGAAGTCGTGGTGGTAGCTTACGGTAAAGCGAAAAGAAACAGCTATACCGGATCTGTAGCAACAATTTCCAGTGATAAGATCAACAACAGACCTGTTACCAATATTACAAAAGCTCTGGAAGGCCAGGTTCCGGGAATTCAGGCAGCCAGTGCTTCGGGACAGCCCGGATCTACAGCTTCAATCAGAATACGGGGAATTGGTTCCGTAAGTGCTTCCAGTGATCCTCTGTTTGTGGTGGACGGAATTCCTTTTGACGGGAATATCAACTCCATCAGCCCAAATGATATTGAATCCATCAGTGTGCTGAAAGATGCTACAGCAAGTGCTTTATACGGATCCAGAGGAGCTAACGGGATTATTATCATCACCACAAAATCCGGTAAGAAAGGGGAGGCTAAGATCAATTTCAATATCAGTCAGGGGTTTTCCGGAAGAGCAGTTAAGGATTACAAGCAGGTAGGTACTGATGAGTATTTTCAGCTGCACTGGGAAGCTTTGAGAAACGGATATAAATCTGATAAAATTTCTGCCCAGCAGGCTGCCCAGATGGCATCAGATAACCTTGTTTCTTCTTTAGGGATCAATCCATACGGTACGGCATATCCCAATCCTGTAGGAACGGACGGAAAACTTCTGCCTGGGGCCAAAGCGCTATGGAACGACGACTGGAGAGATGTTCTTCAGAGAATGGCTTCCAGAAACCAGGTTGATTTTGACATCAGCGGGGGAAGTGATAAAAGCAATTACTTCTTTTCATTAGGATATCTCGATGATAAAGGAATTGCCATTGAATCCGGCTTTAAAAAATACAGCACCCGTCTGAAATTAAATTCCGAAGTGAAAAAATGGTTAAATGTTGGGGTGAATTTAAGCTATACCAACAGCCTTCAGCAGGCTCCTACCTCTTCGGATTCCAAATCGAGTAACGTGATTCAGGCCGCAAGATCAGTTCCTTCCTTTTATCCGTATTATGAGAGAAATGCAGACGGAAGCTATAAATTGAATGCCGCAGGAGAGAAAGTTTTCGATTTCGGAAAATACAGACCCAGTAATGCGCTTCAGAACCAGAATCTGGCAGCAACGCTTCCTTTGGATAAAAATGATAACAGAGAAGATAACTTTTCGGGAAAAGGATTTTTAGATTTTACTTTTCTTCCGGAACTGAAATTCAAATCAAGTTTCTCGGTAGATCTTGTGAACTATAACGGACATTATTATACCAATCCTATTTTAGGACAAGGAAAAGAAACAGGAGGTTCTGTGAGCAGATCCAATTCCAGAACGTTTTCTTATACAACAAGTAATATCCTGACTTTTGACAAGAAATTCGGACAGCATCATTTCAATATCCTGGCAGGTCAGGAATTTTATAAATATGATTACCAAACCATATCCGGTTCCAGAAGCCAGTTTTCACTGCCTTATTACTATGAGCCGAGTGCAGCTGCCCTGTTGGGAAGCTTTACCGGAAAGAGCGATAAGCTGACTTTATTAAGCTTCCTGGGAAAAGCCGAGTATGATTTTAAAAATACCTATTTCCTTTCTGCTTCAGCCAGAACAGATGCATCATCCCGTTTTTACGGAGACAACCGATGGGGGAATTTCTGGTCAGTAGGGGCATCATGGAAGGCTTCCAACGAGGCCTTTATCAAAGATCTGAATTTCTTTAACCAGCTGACTTTACGTGCCAGCTACGGAGGGCAGGGGAATGATAAATTAGGAACCCTTTACGCGTACCAGGAACTGTATAAGTTTTACAATAACCTCGGTGAACCGGGAACGGTATTGAACAAAACCGCAACGAATGACGTGAAATGGGAAACCAATCTTAACTTCAACGCAGGACTTGAATTTGCTGTCCTTAATAACAGAATTAAAGGAAACGTGGAGTATTTTAAAAGAAAAAGCCAGGATCTTTTATTCAATATGCCAACAGCACCTTCTTTGGGGATCAGTGATTTTCCGGCCAATATCGGAACCATCCAGAATACCGGATTTGAATTCTCTCTGTTCACCACCCCGATCAGGAATGATGATTTTGAATGGAATGTGGACATCAACCTGAGCACCCTGAAGAATAAGATCCTTAAGCTTCCGAAAGGAACTGTTATCAGCGGGACAAAACGTATGCAGGAAGGAGGTTCCATTTATGATTTCTTTATCCAGGAATGGAAAGGGGTAGACCCAACTACCGGAAAACCATTGTGGAGGTATATCTATCAGGATGAAAACGGAAATACCATTGATGGAACAACGTCAGAATACGGAAAAGCGACAAAGACACCACAGGGATCTGCGCTACCCAAGCTTACCGGAGGAATCAGTACCAGCATTGTCTATAAGAACTTTGATTTTTCAGGATTGCTTACGTTCAGCTTAGGAGGAAAAATTCTGGATACCGATTATACTTCCCTGATGAGCAACGGAAGCGCAGGCGGAAGGGCATGGAGCGCTGAAATGCTGAACCGCTGGACTCCGGAGAATCCTTATACGGATGTTCCTGGATTAAGTACTACCACGAATAACTGGAATTCAAGTTCATCGAGATTCCTGTATTCCGGATCCTATGCAAGGCTTAAAAATGTGAGTCTGGGGTATACACTTCCTTCAGATTATTTTGAAAAACTGGGGCTGAAGAAATTCAGAATTTATATCCAGGCAGAAAATCTTCTGACATTCTACAAACATAAAGGACTCGATCCTGAGCAGTCATTAGACGGAACCACCTATTTCAGGTATCCGGCAATGAGGACGGTAACTTTCGGTCTCCAGGCCACCCTTTAAACTTTTAAAATCGAAACAATGAAAAAATTAAAATATCTATCTTTTGCCCTTATCGCAGCGTGGTCTCTTACCAGCTGTGAAAATGAGCTGGAAACAGCTCCAACGGATCAGGCTAACGGTGCAGAGGTTTTTAAAACCGCAGAAAGTGCAGAAACGGTGATCAACGGAACCTGGGCCAAATTCAATGATGACGGAACCACCTATGCCAATATCGGGTATTCAACAGTGCTCAGAACCAGTGATGCAATGGGAAGTGATGCAGCGGTTCTGACGAATAAATATGGGTTTCCTACGGCTTATGCGTTTGCGGAAATGGTCAACAATACGGCAGGACGCCCGCAGTTTATCTGGACGCTGCTGTATTCCACGATCAACAATATGAATAATGTGATCACCCGTATCGATGATACAGAAGGAAGCCAGGCAAAAAAAGATCAGGTGAAAGGGCAGGCCAAAGCGCTTCGTGCGTTCTGTTATCTTAATCTGGCCAGCTTTTACCAGTTCAGCTATCTGAAGGATAAAAACGCTTTAACCGCTCCGATCTATACCGAACCTTCAACAATTAATTCCGTTCCGAAGAAGAGGGCAAGCCTTGAAGAGATCTACACGCTGATTAAAAGCGACCTGAAGGATGCAGACAATCTGCTGAAAAATTATACGAGAAATAATAAAGACAAAATCGACAGATCCGTAGTCAACGGACTCTTAGCAAGAACTTACCTGAATACCGGAGAATGGAGCAAAGCTGCCGAAGCCGCAAGAACAGCAAGAAACGGTTTTCCGCTGATGGCGCCTGAAAAGTATAAAGAAGGCTTCAATGATATCAGCAACGGGGAATGGATCTGGGGACACGGACAAACCCAGGAACAGTCGGATGCAAGCTATGCGTTCCATTATCTGGATGTATCCTCTTCAGGAAGTTACTACTATAGTTTCATGGCAGATCCCTATTTCAAGGATTTGTTTGATGCGAATGATATAAGGACTCAGCTATTTTCTTGGGATGGACTTCCGGGAAGGGAAGGGCTCCTGAGATATGCTAAGTTTAAATTCAAAGCCAATCTTATCGCCGATATCGTTCTGATGAGAGCGGCGGAAATGTACCTGATTGAAGCGGAAGGGGAAGCCAGAGCCGGAAATATGACCAGTGCTGTAGCTGCTTTGAACCAGCTGAAATCCGCCAGACATGCCAATCCTTACAGTGGATCTCTGGCTCAGAATGAGGTGGTGAAAGAAATTCTCATCGAAAGAAGAAAAGAATTATTCGGTGAAGGATTCTCCCTCTCAGATGTGATTCGTACCCAGGGAACGGTAGAAAGAAAAGCTTTCGTGGATGATGAAGGGAAACCCATCAAAGTTGAAATAACCACTCCGGACGGAACGGTAAAAACAGTTAACGGAAGAGGGCATTCTGTTCTGAATTTCCCGGACCAAAGCTCTTTTGTCCCAAACAGCAGATATTATCTGTTCAGTATTCCACAGAAGGAGATTGAGAACAATCCTAACCTGTAACAATAATTAGATTTGATTTTTTTAAAAGAAAGCCGTAATGTTCTGAACGTTACGGCTTCTTTGTTACTATAATTAAGTTCTTTATACTTTCTTAATAGCAAATGTTTGATTTAATATTGATAATTTTTGAAACTCTATAAGCAATCTATATCTCATGATTGTTGAAATCACGTGAGAATTTTTCACAAAAAATTTTCGGGACTCCTTAGATTTTTCTTCTAACTTTCGTTGTAACAAGCTAATTGATACGAGTACTTATCAAAATCTTCATTGAGATTATTTTTGAGGAAGGGTTTTAATTTCTGAATCTGTTCTTCTGTTAAATCATATTGATCATAAATTTCGTCTTCATAATCGTTTTCATAAAGGACTAAATCATCCAATACTTTTACAATTTCTTGTATTGTTATATTCAGTGTGTAATCTTTGTGAAGATATTCATCATTCTTATTATATTCTTCTATAACTCTTCTTACTTTATGTTCCATAAATATCCATATTTTTATAATTAGGTTGTTGATTCATTTGTATTTGCATTATGTTTTTAAGCTTTCTTAATAATCATACTTTTTGCTAAAAATCTTAGAATAGATGCTATCTTATATAAGTCATAATCTATTATCTCTCGCTTTCCATCAAAAACTTTTTGTAAAAATTCCCAATCATCTGTAAGGTTCCCCATTGTTAATTTTGTTGGGTCTTTATATGGTTCGTATAATTCCTCATCAAGAATGTTCCAATATAAATCCTTCTCTAAAGGTATTGTTTTGTTGCTGTCTATATTTTTAAGTTTTAAAAGAAACGTTTCAAGTAATATCTTCAGATCGGCTACTTTGATAGAGTTGTTATTTTCCATTGATGAATATTTTTCACATTAAATAATAAAGATAAATTGGATATACGATCACGCTCTAAAACTACTGTTTTTAATAATAAAATCTGGAACAATTCTTGAATAAGCTTCAGCAATGACAGTTGGCTGTTTTTAAATGTTACTGCTTTCCGAATGAATACATGATAAAGCAAAAGATTCGTTTTAGCAGTAAAACCGAAATTATCATTCACAAAAAATTGTTTACCTTTGTAAGATATGAACCTGTTCAGATGGATATTAGCATTCTATTTCATGGCATTATCAATTATGCCTTGTGAAGATGTGCACGCTCCTGCCGGCTCGGATGATATACAGCTCACGTTCAATATTCAGGAGTCGCATTCCAAAGATAAGGGGGATATCTGTTCACCGCTTTGTACATGCAGTTGTTGCCAGATTACAGTATCTGCCTTCAAAATGTATTCGCTGCTGAAAATTCCGGATCATATTCCGGCTTACTTTTCAAAGAAAATCCTTTTTCAGAAAAACAATTTCGCCTATCAGATGTATGATCACATCTGGCAGCCTCCCAAGATCTGATTTTTATTGGTTATTAGAAAGTTATGCTTTCTGAAGACATGAACTTTGCAATTCTGTTGCAGAGATCTTCATGATATATTTGCGTCGGAATAATACCGCACGCAGTTATTTATCCATTAAAATCAGAATACATTGTGTTAGATAAAATTATAAAATTCAGCATCAAAAATAAGATCGTTGTTGGGATCATGACCCTGCTGCTGATCATCTGGGGAGTGTGGAGTGCCACAAAGCTTCCCATAGATGCCGTACCTGATATCACCAACAATCAGGTGCAGATTATTACGGTTTGCCCTACATTGGCAGGTCAGGAAGTGGAACAGCTCGTCACCTTTCCCATTGAGCAGAGTATTGCCAATGTCCCCGATATAGAAGAAACAAGAAGCATATCAAGATTCGGACTTTCGGTGATTACTGTTGTTTTTAAGGAGAACGTAGATATTTACTTTGCCCGGCAGCTGGTGAATGAACGCCTGAAACAGGCCGCAGAAGAAATTCCCAAAGGAGTGGGAACACCCGAATTGGCTCCTGTAAGTACAGGGCTTGGAGAAGTTTATCAGTACATTCTTCACCCTAAAAAAGGAAGTGAGAAAAAATACGATGCCAAAGAACTCCGTACCATGCAGGACTGGATCGTCCGAAGACAGCTCAACGGAACTCCGGGAGTAGCAGAAGTGAACAGTTTTGGAGGGGAATTAAAACAATATGAAGTAGCCGTTAATCCGGACCGTCTGAAAGCGATGGGTGTAAGCATTACCGATATTTTTACGGCTCTGGAGAAAAACAATCAGAATACAGGCGGAGCTTATATTGATAAAAAACCGAATGCCTATTTCATCCGGGGAATCGGATTTGTAACCTCATTGGACGATATCAGGAGTATTGCCGTAAAGAATGAAACCGGAAGTGTTCCCATTTTTATCAAAGACGTTGCCGATGTAAGGCTTGGAAGTGCGGTACGTTACGGAGCATTGACTTATGACGGAAAGGTAGATGCCGTAGGAGGTGTGGTAATGATGCTGAAGGGAGCCAACAGTAACGAAGTCGTCAGCAATATCAAAGAAAAAATTCCCACCATTCAGAAATCTCTTCCTGATGATGTGGTCATAGAACCGTTTCTGGACAGAACCGACCTCGTAGGAAGAGCTATAAGCACCGTAGAGAAAAACCTCATCGAAGGAGCCTTAATTGTTATTTTCGTACTGGTGGTCTTTCTTGGAAATTTCAGAGCCGGTCTTATCGTAGCTTCAGCCATTCCCTTGTCTTTGCTTTTTGCATTGGGAATGATGAATGTATTTGGGGTAAGTGCCAACTTAATGAGCCTCGGTGCCATTGATTTCGGTTTAATTGTAGACGGAGCCGTTATCATCGTGGAAGCCACTCTTCATCATCTGGGAATCAGAAAATCCGTTGGAAGGCTTACCCAAAGCGAAATGGATGAAGAGGTTTTTCTTTCTGCTTCAAAAATAAGAAGCAGTGCCGCATTCGGGGAGATCATCATCCTGATCGTTTATATTCCGATTCTTACCCTTGCCGGCGTGGAAGGAAAAATGTTTACCCCGATGGCCAAAACAGTGGGATTTGCCATTTTGGGAGCCCTGATCCTTTCCCTGACCTATATTCCGATGATGAGCGCCCTGTTTTTATCTAAAAATATCTCCCATAAAGAAACCTTTTCAGATAAAATGATGAACCGTCTGCAAAAGATCTATCAGCCGTTACTTCACAAAGCAATTAAAGTAAAGTATATCATTGTTTCGGCAACCGTCTTCGTATTTGTCGTGTCAGCATTTACTTTTAAAAATATGGGTGGCGAATTTATTCCTCAATTGCAGGAAGGAGATTTTGCCTTTCACTGTATTCTTCCGCAGGGAAGCTCGCTGAGCCAGAGTATAGAAACATCTATGCAGGCTTCACGGATTATTAAACAGTTTGACGAAGTGAAAATGGTCGTGGGAAAAACAGGTTCCGCTGAGGTTCCTACCGATCCCATGCCTCCCGAAGCAACCGATATGATTATTGTTTTAAAGCCGAAAAGTGAATGGAAATCAAAAAAATCATACGAAGAACTGGGAGATGAGATCAGTGAAAAACTGGAAACCATTCCCGGAGTTTTCTTTGAAAAAAACCAGCCGATTCAGATGCGTTTCAACGAGCTGATGACAGGAATCAGACAGGATGTAGCCGTTAAAATTTTTGGTGAAAACCTGGACTCTCTTTCCATTTATGCAGATAAAGTAGGAAAGGTCATCCAGACCGTTGAAGGAGCTACAGCTCCGCAGATTGAAAGGGTAAGCGGCCTTCCGCAGATCAATGTTGAATATGACCGTACCAGAATGGCCAATTACGGACTGAATATTGAAGACGTAAATAATGCGGTAAGTACGGCATTTGCAGGAAAAGCAGCCGGTCAGGTGTTTGAAAACGAAAGACGGTTTGATCTCGTAGTGCGCCTGGACAGTCTTCACAGAACCAACATCGATGATGTGAATAATCTCATGATTGCTGCCGCTTCAGGGGCGCAGATTCCTTTGTCTCAGGTAGCCAATATCAGCTATAAGCTGGGACCGGCTCAGATCAGCCGTGAAGAAGGAAAAAGAAGAATTGTCATAGGTTTTAATGTGAAAGACCGTGATGTACAGAGTGTGGTGAAAGATATTCAGGCAAAACTGGATAAAGAAATCAAATTACCTTCAGGATATTACTTCACTTACGGAGGTCAGTTTGAAAACCTGCAGGAAGCCAGCAAGCGTCTGATGATCGCAGTTCCGGTTTCCTTACTATTGATTTTCATGTTGCTGTATTTCACTTTCCGCTCCTTTAAACAGGCTGCTTTGATATTTACCGCCATTCCGATGAGTGCTATAGGAGGTGTATTCGCGCTGCTGTTAAGAGATATGCCGTTCAGCATCAGTGCCGGGATCGGATTCATTGCCCTTTTTGGAGTGGCAGTGCTTAACGGGATTGTGCTGATAGGAACCTTTAATCAGCTGGAAAAAGAAGGCGAAACCGATGTGCTGAAAAGAGTATATGAAGGGACTAAAACCAGACTGAGACCCGTTCTGATGACCGCAACCGTAGCTTCATTAGGATTTCTTCCGATGGCGATTTCTACCGGAGCCGGCGCTGAAGTTCAGAAGCCATTGGCCACCGTAGTGATCGGAGGATTGGTAACTGCTACCTTCCTTACCCTGTTTGTTTTACCGATGCTCTATATTATTTTTAATACGAAAATTTCAGGACGAAACCTGAAAATAAAGCCATCTGCCACTGTTATCGTTCTTGGATTTCTGATGCTCGGCCAGATTTCCCATGCACAGACCCGCCAGATCTCGGTAGAGCAGGCTGTACAAATAGCAACAGAAAACAATCTTACGCTAAAGTCTAAAGACCTCAGCATACAGTCGGCAGAAGCTTTGAGAGGAACGGCAAAAGAACTGCCCAAACTGAATTTTGAAGCTCAGATGGGGCAATACAACAGCCCGAAATTTGATCAGTCATTTGCCATTTCGCAGAGCATCCCTTTTCCTACACTTTTCAAGGCACGGAAAGCACTCATCAGCGAAAATGTCAGAAGCCGGCAGATCGATAGGGAAGTTTCAGCCAATGACCTGATAAAACAGGTACGGACGTACTATTATCAGATCGAATATTTTCAGTATAACCAATCGAAACTGAAAAATCTGGACAGTCTTTACCAGGATTTCATCAGAATTGCTACCGTACGGTTTAAAGCCGGAGATATCAAGAAAATTGAAATCAATACCGCGGAAACCCAAAAGGGAGAAATCAGTCTGCTGTTGAAACAGAATGAAGTGTATTTAAACAATGCCTATAAAAACCTAAAAGCGCTGCTGAATACCACAGATAACCTTGAAGTTCCTTTTAAAACCAATTATGAACCTTTAAAAGCCGAAAATATCCTTGACAGTACATCGGTAGCCAATAATCCGACTGTAAAAGCCTTTTACCATGAAATGGAAATCGCAGAGAAAAATAAAATGGTAGAAAAAGCTCAGGGACTTCCTGAATTCAGTATCGGGCTGACAAGCCAGTCACTGATAGGATTTCATACCAAAAACGGACAGGAAAAATTCTACAATGCAGGAGACCGCTTCAACTCATTTTCTGTAGGCGTAGCCATTCCTCTTACCTTTGGTGCAACAAAAGCAAGGATGAGGTCTTTAGAATACGAAAAACAGGCTGCCGAAACCAATGCAAGAATGATGAAGCAGCAGCTTTCCGCACAGTTGGAAAATGCTTTCAGTCAATATCAGCAGGATATTCAGCAATATGATTACTATACAACGCAGGCTGTTCCTAATGCTGAAAAAATTGTAAAAGCAGCACAGTTAGGTTATAAAACAGGAGAAATATCCTACGTGGAATATCTGTTTGCCCTGCAGACCGCTACAAACATTCAGCTTAAATATCTTGAATCGATCCAGCAGGTGAACCAATCTGTCGTTACCATTAATTCAATTCTTAATCAATAACATGAAAATAAAACACAACATCATATATCTGGCCCTCACTGCCCTGTTGGTGATCAGCTGCGGCAAAAAAGAAACCCAGGCAGAAAAAACGGAACCCAAAACCGAACAGGCTGAAGAAAAGCATGAAGAAAGTTCTGAAACCATAGCCACTCTTACGGAAGATCAGATCAGATCGGTAGGAATTGCATTGGGTACCGTAGAAATGAAGGAACTGACAGCCACCATCAAAGCCAACGGACTTCTCAGGGTTCCCAATAATAATAAGGCAACCATAACTTCCCTGTACGGAGGAGTCATCAAAACAATAACCGTACAGGTCGGAAGCATCGTTACCAAAGGTCAGGTGATTGCAACCATTGCCAATCCTGAATTTATCCAGCTTCAGGAAGATTATCTTACAGCCAACAGTCGGATTACCTACGCAGAGCAGGAATACAGACGCCAGAAAGAACTCTTTGATAACGACGCAGGAGCCAAGAAGAACTTACAGAGTGCCGATGCCGAGCTGAGAACGTTAAGAACCAGAAGAGCTTCCCTTTTAAGACAGCTGCAGATGATGGGCATCAGTCCGGGAAAAGTAAACAACGGAAACATGAGATCCGGACTGGTGATTACCGCACCAATCAGCGGAACGGTCAGTAGTATTTCGGCCCAGATCGGAAGTTATGTAGACGTTTCATCACCAGTGGCTGAGATTATTGATAACAATTCCATCCATCTCGATCTTCAGGTTTTTGAAAAAGACCTTCCTAAAATGAGACTGGGCCAGATCGTTCATTTTAAGCTCACCAATAATCCCGAAACGGAATATGATGCTGAAATTTACAGTGTAGGTTCCTCATTTGAAAATGAAAGCAAAACGGTTTCCGTACATGCTACAGTAACAGGAAATAAAGCAGGACTCATCGACGGAATGAATATCACCGGAATTGTGAGTCTCGATAAAAATACCACTCCGGCTGTACCTAATGAAGCCATCGTAGAAGCAGACGGAAAGTATTATATTTTCGTGAAGACCGACAAAGCGGCCAAAGAACATGCGGAAGAAGGTGCTCATAACGACCACGGACATGGTCATGATGAAGGAGAAGCCGGTCATGCCCATAAAAATGAGTCAGAAGCCGGACAACATGCAGAACAAAAGGCTAAAAACACGAATTTTGAAAAGATAGAGGTGGTTAAGGGTACTTCAGATATGGGATATACAGCCATTACCCCGGTAACAGATATTCCTGCTGATGCTAAAATAGCTGTGAAAGGAGCTTTTTTCATCAATGCCAAACTTTCCAATTCCGGAGGACATGAACATTAGGAAATACACACTGATTTTTAAAAAACCAACCGAAAGAATCCCGATTTTTATGCCTAAATTAGAATCCATTACGAAAGGCATAGAACCAGGAACCATAATGTGTAAAAACACCCCGTTATGCTTTTAAACAAAAAAATATCCATCGGGTATTTCCTCCGGGAAATAAGAGCTCAGATCCTGTTCATGGCAATATTCGCTGTGACCGTTGGATGGCTGGATCTGCTTCCGTGGTTCCGTAAGATCTCGCTTCCTCCGAATATCCCGGCATTACTGGGAACGGCGGTGTCTCTTCTGCTTGCTTTCCGGACCTCCCAGTCCTATGAAAGATGGTGGGAAGCCAGAACCGTTTGGGGAGCCATCGTAAACGATTCACGGACCCTCATCAGACTGGTGAAACAGTTCTATCCCGAAGGTGAAGAAAAAACCATCAGGTATTTTGCAGAAAGACAGATCATCTGGACCTATGCCATGGGAGAAGCTTTAAGAAAACAACCGTTCTCGGAAAAGGTTCAACATTATCTGAATCAATACGGAATAACAGCGGCTAATGTTCCCAATGCACTTCTGGACGCCCATTCAATGCAGATTAAAAAGACAGCAGCATCCTCTGGATTAACGGATTTCCAGCAAATACAGCTGAACGAAATAATCACAAAGCTTTGTGACAGTATGGGAAAATGTGAAAGGCTGAAAAATACCGTTTTTCCCAGAGCATATAGCCTGCTGCTGCATACGCTGATTTATGTTTTTGCCGCAGTCCTTCCGTTCGGACTGGATGATTCACAGCTTATTGTGGAAATTCTCATCACATTTCTGATTCCGGTCGTTTTTATTGCCATCGAAAAAACATCCATCATGATGCAGGATCCTTTTGAAAACCGACCGGTAGATACTCCGATGACTTCACTGGCACAGACCATAGAAATCAATATCAGGCAGATGATCGGAGAAAAAGATGTTCCCGGTAAAAAAGAAAACCTTTTATACTATGAAATGTAACCGGAAAAAATATTGAATATGCGAAAAGAAATAGAAAACAAACTTATAGATAAAAATACAAAGCCAACCAGCATGAGAATTCTGGTTTACGATTTTTTAAGTACCCAGGAAGCGGCACTGTCCCTTTCCGAAATTGAATATCATTTTGAAAATGCTGACAGGACCACAATCTACAGAACACTGAAAACCTTTGAAGAAAAAGGAATTGTCCACAGCATACAGGAAAATACCACCACGAAATACAAGCTGTGCCATGATGATTGTGATGAAAAAACACATAAAGACTGGCATCTGCATTTCTATTGTAAAATCTGTAAGCAGACCACCTGCAGGGAAGATATTTCATTTCCGGAAAACATACAGACCCATTTCCGGATTGATGAAATAAGACTTTTCGCCAAAGGAATCTGTGAAAACTGTCTTGAAAGTTTGCAATAGCATTGCATTGGGTTTACCCGTAATTTTACTTTAAAATATTACTTATGGAAGAATGTTGCAGTACAAAACCGAAAAAAACAGAACCGCATAAGCATGACCACTCAGAAGGAGATGGGCATGATCACTCCCATGATACAGGAGATAAAACCGTTTTTCAGCTGTTTCTTCCTGCCATCATATCGTTGGTATTATTACTGACAGGAGTAGCATTGGATAACTATATCAAAACCGACTGGTTTACAGGTTGGGTACGTTTGGTATGGTATCTGGCAGCCTATGCCCCTGTAGGATTTCCCGTTCTTAAGGAAGCTTGGGAAAGCATTGTGCAGGGAGATGTATTTTCAGAATTTTTCTTAATGGGAATAGCGACGGTAGGTGCATTTTCTATCGGAGAATATCCGGAAGGAGTTGCCGTTATGCTTTTTTACTCAGTAGGAGAAGTGTTTCAGGGAATGGCCGTTACCCGGGCCAAAGGAAATATCAAAGCACTGCTGGACCAGCGCCCTGATGAGGTGACGGTCATGGAAAATAACCAACCGAGAACCATTAAGGCAAAGGAAACCAAAATAGGAGATGTCATCCAGCTGAAACCGGGTGAAAAACTGGCACTGGACGGTGAACTTATCTCAGACGCTGCGTCATTCAATACGGCAGCCCTGACAGGAGAAAGTAAACCTGATACCAAGAATAAAGGCGAAACCGTACTGGCCGGAATGATCAATATGAACAGCATTGCTCTGGTACAGGTAAATACGGCGTATGAAGACAGTAAGCTGAGTAAAATTCTTGAGCTGGTTCAGAATGCCACGGCACAAAAAGCACCTACAGAACTGTTTATCAGGAAATTTGCAAAAGTATACACCCCGATTGTTGTTTTCCTGGCAATAGGAATCTGTCTGCTGCCTTATTTCTTTGTTGATGACTATCAGTTCAGAGACTGGCTGTACAGAGCTTTGATCTTCCTGGTGATCTCCTGTCCGTGTGCATTGGTAATCTCTATTCCGTTGGGATATTTTGGAGGAATAGGTGCCGCAAGCCGAAACGGAATTCTTTTTAAAGGAAGCAATTTCCTGGACAGCATTGCCGAAATTCAGAATGTGGTGATGGATAAAACCGGAACGATGACTGAAGGGGTTTTCAAAGTACAGGAAGTGAACATAATGCCTGAATTCAGCAAAGATCAGATCCTGAAAATGGTAAATGCCCTGGAGAGTAAAAGTACACACCCTGTAGCTACAGCCATTCATCAGTATGTGGGTGAAGTTGATCATTCACTTTCTATGGAAAATGTTGAAGAGATCGCAGGACATGGATTAAAAGCAACCATCAACGGGAAAGAGCTGCTGGTAGGAAACTTTAAACTGATGGATAAATTCGGGATCAGTTACGATGTGAACCATGCCAATATTGTATACACGGTAATTGCTATAGCCTACGATAAAAAATTTGCAGGTTTTATTACCATTGCCGACAGTATAAAAAGTGATGCTAAAGAAACGGTAGACAATCTGCATAAGATGAATGTAAAGGCTACCATGCTGAGCGGCGATAAAAGTACAGTCGTAAAATATGTAGCCGATCAGCTGGGAATAGACAGTGCATTCGGAGACCTTTTACCCGAAGATAAAGTGAATAAGGTAAAAGAGATCAAAGCTAAAAATCAAACCGTAGCCTTTGTAGGAGATGGTGTAAATGATGCTCCTGTAGTGGCATTGAGTGATGTTGGTATTGCGATGGGAGGACTGGGAAGTGATGCAACCATTGAAACGGCTGATGTGGTAATTCAAGATGACAAACCCGGTAAAATTCCGATGGCCATCAATATCGGAAAGCAAACCAAAAAGATCGTATGGCAGAATATTATCCTCGCTTTTGCGGTAAAAGCTGTCGTATTGGTTTTAGGAGCCGGCGGTCTGGCTACCATGTGGGAAGCCGTCTTTGCAGATGTGGGAGTTGCTTTGCTTGCGATCCTGAATGCCGTGAGAATTCAGAGGATGAAGTTCTGATAAGGCATACAGCTTAAAAAGAAACCGAATAGAATATGATTTCTGACCGTCTCAAAAACCTATAAGGCCTGGAAAGAACATTTTACCCAATATAAAAACAGTCTCCGTTACCTGATAACGGAGACTGTTTTCTAGTTAAGGCTATCTATGATTTTTTATCATTAAACCGAAGCGGGAGAAAAATAAGTAAACGTTAAAAAAATTCCACTGTCTGAGCATGGCCGGGATTTTGAGCCGAAGAAGAATCATATGATTCCATGCGAGTTTGGAAATTTTAGGAGTCAATCTCAATTTTTAGCGGATGATTCCAGTCTTGAATTTTTGAATACTTTTTTTTGACTCCGTCGAATCTTCGATTTCAAGAAAAAAGTATTGAAGAAAAGAAAAAATAATTTTCAATTTATATTCATGTATTTTTATGTTTGTTCCCAAATTTCGTATTTGATCCATAACTTACCTGTTTTAACAGAATTTAATCAATGACATTCATCAGGAATGGGGTATAAACTGATTTTGAATAGTATATTTGTACTACAGAACTGAATCGTTGAGGTTTTTTATTTCCATATTCATCATTTTTGCCATTGCAGTACGTCCTGTCCTGCCATTGGTGAATTATGCCGTAAACTACGATTATATTGTAAAGAACCTTTGTGAAAACAAAAGTGTTCCCCAGTCTACCTGTAAAGGGAAATGTTATGTGGAAAAAGAACTGGCCAAAACGGAAAAACAGTCCAATACTTCACAGACTGTAAAAATCGCAGGACTGGATGTTTTTATCTCCAATGATATTATTTCTTTCAGTAGCGGAGATGGACCGGTAGCATCTGCTGACAATAAGATTTCAGCTTCCCCTGATTTT
The DNA here is from genome assembly GCA_031277615.1 of Chryseobacterium sp. Taxonomy (GTDB): domain Bacteria; phylum Bacteroidota; class Bacteroidia; order Flavobacteriales; family Weeksellaceae; genus Chryseobacterium. Next base: position 31,382 of record JAITMC010000019.1, read on the forward strand.
CATCCTTCAGATTATTATTCAAGAATATTTCATCCTCCGCTGGTTTAAATTTCTTTTTTAAACTAATTATTTAGTTGATTTTAATAGGTCAGAGTTAATCGCCGTATTATGGAGATGTTCCGTATTGCAGGTACAGGTATTAAAGCGCTGCGATATTAAGATCAAAAACATTTATTCTGTTATAATTTCAATTTTACATTAAATGAAATCAAAAATTATTTTGACAGCTCTGCTGTCAGTCTCTTTGCTGTCGTGTGCCCAGGAAACCCCTAAAGTAAAGCATAAAAAGGGTATGAGCACGTCCGGTGAAAATTTGAAAAACGTAAAAGTGGTCAACGCTGAAGATCCGATCTGCCATATGAAAACCGCAGAGTTTTTAAAGGATACAACAGTCTATAAAAATAAAACGTACGGTTTTTGCAGTGTCTATTGTAAGGACGAGTTCAAAAAAAATCCTGAAAAATATGCCCAAAAATAAAAAACAGGAAGTTAAGTCTAAAACTAAGGTGATTATCCCGATCGCAGTGATGGCATTGCTTTTTATAGGAATAGGCGTTGGAATGGGATATTTTAAAAAAAATCTTTATACCGTAATGAAGGTTCCTGATTTTGAGCTGACGGATCAGAACAGTAAAAATATCACCAATAAGGATATGTTGGGAAAAGTATATCTGGTGGAATTTTTCTTCAGCAAGTGCCCTACGATCTGCCCTGTTATGAACCGGAATATGAGAGCCATTGAAGATGAGGTGAACAGTCCGGAATTCGGGATCATATCCATCAGTATTGATCCGGATAACGATACTCCCGAAGCTTTGAAGCAGCACGCCCGTATGGTAGGGGCAAAATCGCCCAACTGGCATTTTCTGACCGGAAACCGGGATTATATCGGACAGCTGGCAGATCAGTTCAATATTTATGTGGGTGATAAGGAAGATGAAAGTGAAAGCCTGAATCACAGCGGAATGATTGCTTTGGTGGATCAGGAAGGAAACATCAGATGCCGGTATAATAAAGACAACATGCCTATCCTGTATTATTCAGGACTGAATTATGAAGATCCGGAAGGAAAAACCCCTAGGCTTAACGGCCAATATCATCCTGACCGGGAAATATTAATTGAAGATATCAAGAAACTCTTGAAGTAATGAGACAGGAGGAATCAATAGAGAATTTTTAATAGGATTAATCATTTCTGATTAAAAGACAAATCAAAATTCCCATCTTCCAACTCCCATCTTCCTTTCTCTAAAAAAATATTTGTTCAACCATAAAAACAAAACGTTATGAAGATTTTGAAAATAGCAGCTTTAAGCGCAGTATTTGCCGCACAGTTTGCTTTTGCACAGTTTAAGCAGAGCCCTCTGCCGTATGCCTATAATGCACTGGAGGGAAATATTGATGCCCAGACCATGGAGATCCATTATTCTAAACACGCCGCAGCTTATGTGGCTAATCTGAATAAAGCAATCGCCGGAACTCCACAGGAGAAACAGACCTTATTTCAGATCATGTCGGGAGTTTCCAAACTTCCTGCAGCGGTAAGAAATAATGCCGGAGGACACTACAATCACGAGCTTTTCTGGACGGTTCTTACTCCTGTAAAGAATACCCAGCCTTCTGCCAAACTCCTGAAAGCCATCAATGAAACTTTCGGAAGTATGGATGCTTTTAAAGAAAAAATGAGCAAAGCCGGAGCAGATCGCTTTGGTTCAGGATGGGCATGGCTTTCTGTAGATAAAAACGGAAAACTCTTCGTTTCCTCAACACCTAACCAGGATAACCCACTGATGGATGTTGTGGAAGAAAAAGGAACTCCGATCCTGGGAATCGATGTCTGGGAACATGCTTATTACCTGAAATACCAGAATAAAAGAGCAGATTATCTTACAGCGATCTGGAATGTCCTGAACTGGAAAGAAGTAAGCAAAAGATATGATGATGCCCTGGGCAAAAAATAACCGATGAATTTAATTTGCAGCATATTCCTCACCCTTTATATGGTATTCAGACCTCTGGTACCATTGGCGGAATATGCTGTAAATTATGATTATATTTCAAAGGTGCTGTGTATCAACAAAAGCAGGCCGGAAGTTCACTGTAACGGAAAGTGTTACCTCAGTAAAGAGCTTGCAAAAGCCAATGATACCGATTCTTCCCCTTTAAATAAGACCAAAAATTCAGGACAGAAAGTTCTGGATACCTATATTTTGTCTGATATTACAGCAGTTTCCACCGCGGAAAAAATTCCTTTTTCCAATTTTAATTTTCTCTACGAAACAGCGTATTCTTTTCTGTTTCTGAAATCCATTTTCAAACCACCGGTTCTATAAGTTGTTATTTCTGCGAAGAACGGCAAAAAGCTGCGGGAACCTTAAATATCCGTGGTTACAAAAATACCTTTTGCCAATAAAAAACTGAATGTTTTCACATTCAGCACCTATTTCTATTTCAAAAATTCAACTTAAAAAAATCAAAAATGAAAATTTATCAGTTTTTATCATTATGCCTTACAGCCTTTATGCTGGCCGCTTTTACATCATGTCAGAACAACGATGATGAGGATGTTCAGGATACGGCACCGGGAAATATTCAGATCAAGTTTGAAAACGGATTCAATAACATCGGAAATATTGTATTAAACCAAACCGTGCAGACTTCTGCCGCAGGACAGAAACATAGTTTTTCCACCCTGAAATATGTCATCAGCAATATCAGTCTGATTGATGAGAATGGAAATGAATTTAAATACAACGAAAACAATCCGGATAAAGGAGCTTTCATTATCGATCAGGCTGATGCCAAAGCAGGTGTGGTGTATCTGGATCTGGATGGAATTCCGAAAAACAATTACCGGAAAATAAAATTCGGACTGGGAATCAGTCAGAAAGCTTATTTACTCGGACAGGACGGTCAGGCTGAATTCTGGAACCGGGCAAAGCAGAAAGGAATGTCCTGGTCATGGGCTGCCGGCTATGTTTTTGTAAAGCTGGAAGGAAAATACGGAGCCGGGACAGCAGATAAAGAGTTTATGAATCATACCGGAAATATGGGAAATGTAACAGCCAATAATACCGCTGATCTTTACCGGGAAATTACGTTGAATCTTCCGGTAACTGCCAGAGTTAACGGGCAGATCAGACCATCGGTTCACATTCTGGCAGATCTTAACCAGTTTCTGAGCGGTAGTAAAAACCTCACACTGACTTCTGCCAATGATATGATGATGGGATCAGGTCAGCACCTGGCAGACGTGACGGATAATTTATCGAAAATGTTTAAAGTAGACCATGTCCATAATGATTAATATATTATTAAGATTAATTGTGGCTCTGGTTGGCCTGTTAAGCATTACAGCCTGCTCAGATGAGTTGATGCAGCCATTGGAGAAGGATGAAGCTTATCCATTGCAGTTTCCGTCGTACTTTCCGGAAATGAGTTTTGACAGCACTGAAAATCCTGTTACTAAAAACGGTGTGGAGCTTGGTCGTAAGCTGTTCTATGAAGGGAAACTTTCCCGGAATAATACCATTTCATGCGGGTTTTGTCATATTCAGGAAAATGCCTTTACCCATCATGGGCACAATGTAAGCCATGGAGTGGACGACAGAATCGGGATCAGAAATGCTCCACCGATTCAGAATATGATATTTCTGAAAAGATATATGTGGGATGGGGTAATCCATAATCTGAATGAACAGCCCATTATCCCGATCACAGACGAAAATGAAATGGATAGTTCTATGCCGGAAGCCATTGAAAAGCTGAAAGCTGATCAGAAATACAGAAAACTTTTTGCAGCCGCTTACGGAGACGAAAATATCACCGGAGAACGCGTATTGAAAGCGTTGTCACAGTTTATGGCAAGCCTTATTTCCGCCGGTTCCAAATATGACAGGTTCAGACAGGGAAGAGAAAGTCTTACCTCACAGGAAACCAACGGAATGGCTCTGTTTCAGCAGAAATGCGCTTCATGCCACAGCGGGGAACTGTTCACAGATGAAAGCTTCCGGAATACAGGAATGTATTATCATCCCCAGTTTAAAGATCCAGGCCGTTACCGGGTAACCCTTGATCAGAACGACTGGATGAAATTCCGGGTACCAGGCCTCAGAAATATCGAATATACAGCTCCGTATATGCATGACGGAAGGTTCTACACGCTGGACGCTGTTCTTAACTTTTATTCTGATGGAGTGGAAGACAACCCGAATCTGGATCCGCAGCTCAAACAGAATGGTCATACCGGAATTGCGATGAATACACAGGAAAAGCAGCTGATCATTGCCTTTTTAAAAACACTTTCCGACAAAAATTTTATCTCTAATCCCCAATTTGCCGAATAATGAAGAAAATAATAATGATGGCTGGCCTGGTTGTATGGGCCGGGATCCAGGCTAAGACGGTGAATGACAGTTTGTATATTCCCAATGATTTAAACCGGATCTTGCTTGATGACTGTGATGCCTGCGGCTGTGCTGCCGGAAACGGCTCATCGGGCTTTGAGTCACTGCTGAATCCCCAGTTTATCGGGATCAAATATTTTGCCCAGCATTATAAGGCGAAAGAAAATTTGTTTGTAAAAGACCTTACACAAGACCAGTATTTTAATACCTTACAGCTTTGGGGGAAGATTCCCGTTACGAAAAAGCTGAGTGTGTATGCCAGCCTTCCGTTTCATTTTCATGAAAAGAAAACAGCCCAGGGAGATATCCGCATCAATGGAATGGGGGATCTGAACTTGATGGGAATTTATCAGGTCATTCATTCTAAAGATAATACACATCAGCTGAACGGAGGTCTTGGTGTAAAAGTTCCTTTAGGAAAGTTTGATGAAAAAGGAATTTCCGGGGTGAATCCCAGTTTCCAGCTGGGAACGGGCAGCTGGGATTATCAGGCAGCCCTGAACTATAAATTTCAGAAGGATAAAGTAGCTGTACTGGTCAATACGGATTATACGGTGAAAACGGAAAATAAAAAACATTACCGTTTTGGAAACCAGTGGAACTATGCTGCCACAGGGTTTTATCAGATTAGAGGAAATGAAAAGACCGTTTTTTCTGTTAAAGCAGGATTTCAGGGTGAAGTATATGCTGCCAACAGGCAATTTGATGAAATGCAGCCCCGGACTTCAGGAAGTGCTTTGTATGGGAAACTGGGCTTTGAAACCTCTTTCAGAAAACTCAGTTTGGGAACTGAACTCATGCTGCCTGCTTATACAGATCTGGCTGGCGGAGATATAGAAGCCAAATCCAGATTCAGCATCTTTCTGAATATAGGAATCTGATTGATCTTTAAGATCATCTTCCATGTAAAAGATGGGGCGGCTTCAATGTTTTGGAGCCGCCCGTTTTTATGACTGGGATCAATTTTAATTTCTGATTTTGAATCTGTTAATAATTGTTTATCTTTGCCAAAATCTGGTGAGCCATAAAAAGCGCTTAAAAGGGAATCCGGTGAAAATCCGGAACAGACCCGCTGCTGTAAGCTCCACACCAAAGTTTCTGAAGAATAGATCCACTGTTTTTTTTAATGGGAAGGATTTCAGAGACGGAGTAAGTCAGAAGACCTGCCAGAAGATGAACGTTTGACGCTTTCGTGGAATAAAGCTTAGGACAACAATGACTCTGTGCAGGATAAACTGTGCCTGGTCGTTGCTTTCTTATATCCGTTAGCGTCATCATTATTCTGATATGAGCTAATGGTGACAAAACTTACTGCTTCTCTGCTTCAAAAGGGGGCTATCACATTTTCTGTGGCAGCTTCATCTCTTGTATTTTCTCAGTCTAAGGACAGCATCCGGGAGAAAACGATTCTTCCTATTCAGATTTACAAAAAAGATTTTAAAGAAATTCTTCCGGCACAGATTCTGTCCGGGGAACAGCTCGAAAGGCTCAACAGCCAGTCGGTGGCAGATGCCCTGCGGTATTTCTCGGGAGTTCAGATTAAAGATTATGGCGGAATGGGAGGATTGAAAACCGTGAATATCCGGAGTATGGGAAGCCAGCATGTCGGTGTTTTCTATGATGGGATCCAGCTTGGAAATGCCCAGAACGGGGTAGTGGATCTCGGTAAATTTTCCCTTGATGATATGGAATCAATTTCCTTGTACAACGGTCAAAAAAGTGAAATTTTTCAGCCTGCAAAGGATTTCGGCTCTTCAGGATCTATTTATCTTCAGCCTAAAACTCCGGTATTTAAAGAAAATCAGAAAACAAATGTAGCCGTTAAACTTAAACTGGGTTCTATCAGCTTGTTTAATCCTTCTTTCCGTGTGGAGCAGAAAATTTCTGATAAGGTTTCAGCCAGTTTCAGTTCAGAATTTGTTCAGAGCAGAGGGTTGTATAAATTCAAATACCAGAAGAAAAATGCTGACGGATCTGTTGCCAATGATACGGTTGCCAGAAGATACGATTCTTATATCCGGGCCAAACGTTTTGAAACCGGTTTTAACGGAACTATCAATGACGGAAGCTGGAGTGTACGCGGCTATGGATATATTTCAGACCGTGGAATTCCTACGGCTATTACAAACAATAATTTCAAACCAAAAGGACAACAGATGCTGGATGAAAATTATTTTATCCAGGCCAACTTCAGAAAGAAACTGTTCCCAAAACTGGAAACACAGGTGAAAGCCAAATTTGCATACGACTATTCCAGATTCATGGATACGGTTAATGTAGCGACAACGGCCCTTCGTATAGACAATACCTATATTCAGCGGGAGCTTTATTTCTCTAATTCAAATATGTATTCCATTACAAAAGACTGGGATGTAAGTGCAAGTTTCGACTTTCAGTACAATAATCTGGATGCGAGCCTCAGGGATTTCTCATTTCCTACCCGCTATACTTCATTACTGGCTTTTGCAACTACTTACCAATGGAGAAAGTTCAAATTTCTGGGAAGTGTTCTGGGAACTTTTGTACATGAAAACGTAGAAAAGAATGCCAAATCTCCGGATAAAACAGAATGGACGCCTTCTGCATTTTTAAGTTACCAGCCTTTTGACTCAAAAGATGTAACGGTGCGGGCTTTTTATAAAAGGATTTTCAGGATGCCTACTTTCAATGATCTGTATTATACCATGATCGGGAATGTGATGCTGAAACCTGAGTACACCAATCAGTATGACCTTGGCTTTACCTATCAGAAACTCTATGACCATAAAGTATTTAAAGGGATTTATCTGAAAGTAGACGGGTATTATAACGAGGTGGAAGATAAAATCATTGCTGTTCCTACAAACAATCTGTTCCGGTGGATGATGACGAATCTCGGAAAGGTAAGAATTTTAGGAGCAGACGTGAATGTTCAGGCTGAACTGGACATCAATAAAGTAAAACTGAAACCTCTGGTAAGCTATACCTATCAGCGGGCCGGAGATTATACCAACAAAAAAGAAGATTATTACGGAGATCAGATCTCCTATGTGCCGTGGCATACCCTTACTTTTACCATGATGGCGGATTATAAAGACTGGAGCTTCAACTACAGTTTTATGTATACCGGGGAGCGCTATGATGCACAGCTGAATAATATCCGGGCCAACTACCTTCAGCCCTGGTATACCCATGATTTATCCGTTCAGAAAAAATTCAACTGGCATTCTCATCAGATCAAAGCCGGTTTAGAGGTTAATAATGTCCTCGATCAACATTATGACGTGGTAAGGAATTATCCGATGCCCGGAAGAAATTTTAAACTCATTGTAAGCTTTACATTATGAAAAAACTCAACTTTTATCTGCTGGCTTTTTCCTTTTTCTTTCTGTTTTCATGCCGGACAGACGATTATGTGGTTCCCTCTGAAAAGGAAGAGGTGAGCACCGGCGAAGATACCCCCATTAAAGGTTTTTATCTTCTGAATGAAGGAAATATGGGGAGCAATAAGTGTACGCTTGATTACTTCGATTATGCTACCGGAACTTATCACCGGAATATCTACGCAGAGATCAACCCGAATGTGGTGAAAGAACTTGGAGATGTAGGCAATGATATTATGATCTACGGAAGTAAAATGTATGTGGTGGTGAATGTCTCGAATAAGATTGAGGTACTGGATGCAAAATCAGCCAAACGTATCAAAACAATACCGCTGCAGAACTGCCGCTACATGAAATTCAAAGGAGGAAAAGTATATGCCAGCAGCTATGCCGGTCCTGTTGAGCTCAACCCGAATTCTCCTCCCGGAAAAGTGGTGGAAATTGATACCACTTCCCTGGCTATTGAGAGAGAGGTAGTGGTGGGATATCAGCCGGAGGAAATGGAAATTATGGGTGATAGGCTCTATGTAGCCAACTCCGGAGGGTATATGTATCCCAATTATGACAGAACCGTTTCTGTGATTGACCTTAACACCTTTACGGAGACCAAGAAAATAGATGTGGCGATCAACCTTCACCGGATCAAAAAAGATAATTACGGAGATCTGTATGTAAGTTCGAGAGGAGACTATTATAATATTCCATCCAGCCTGTTTCTGGTGGATGCAGCTACAGGAACGGTTAAAAAAGATTTCCATGTGGCAGTAAGCGGAATGACCATTGTAAATGACAAGCTGTATTACTATGGAAATGAATTCAATTACAACACGCATAACTATGTCAAGACCTTTGGGATTATTGATGTGAAAACCGAGCAGGTCATTGCAACCAAAATCATTGATCAGCAGTATGCCGATGAAATCAAAGCCCCTTACGGAATCGCGGTTAATCCTTATACCGAAGATATTTACCTTACCGATGCCAGAAACTACGTAACCACCGGTTATGTTTACTGTTTTGACAAAACCGGAAAATTTAAATGGAAGACCGAAGGCGGAAATATCCCTGCCCATTTTGCTTTTTTATACAGATAATTAAATCGGAAAAATGAAAAAAAATACTTTACACACTGTAAAAGCAGTCCTTTTTTCTTCTGTTCTGTTAGGAATAACAGCCTGTAAAAGTGATAACGAAGAAATGGTGGAAGAAATCACCTTCCCTTCAGAAGTACTTAAGGAATCGTATACTATTGACAGACTTAAACTGCTGAATATTGACCCTGAAATTGAAGGTAAGCTGACCTGGAGCATCAATGATTCGATTATTTCAGAAAATTTGCAGCTTGATTTTATAAGTTCTTTTGCCAAAACCTATCCGCTCACCCTGAAGGTAGAAGTAAAAGGAGCGGTGAAAACCTACCGGTCATCCATTATCGTTAATCAGGAGGCCACCCCCTACAGTAAATATATCAGCAATGTTTTTGATTTCCGTCCGGCCATAGGGCAGTTCATCAATGAAATTCCCGAATATCTGAATGGAAATACGGAGGCTGATATGATCAGTAAGGCTAAGGAATCCCTCGTTGGCGGAAATTCCTCGATGATCAGTCTGGGAGGATATGGAGGCTACGTTACTTTCGGTTTCGATCATACGATCCCAAATCTGGAAGGAAGAGATTTTAAAATTCTCGGGAATGCTTTCTGGGGCAATAATGCCAACGCTACGAGATCCGGATCATGCGAACCGGGAATCATTATGGTGGGCTACGACAAAAATAAAAACGGAAAACCGGATGATGATGAATGGTATGAAATTGCCGGCAGCGAATATTTTAAGAATACAACCCTTAAAAATTACAGCATAACCTACTTCAAACCCAATGAAAATAAACCTCCCGTTCCCGGAAGTGAGTTTTGGCAGACTGATGTGGAGTACATCAGATGGCAGGATAATAATGGGACTTCTGGATTTAAAACTAAAAATACCTTCCATGCACAAAGCTATTATCCTTTATGGCTTTCTCAGGCTTCTTACAGCTTTACGGGAACCAGATTGAAGGATAATTTTTACGACCAGAGCGGAACGGGAGCTTATTGGGTAGGAACTTCCTATGATTACGGATATGCAGATAATGCCCCGAATAATGATGAAGCTTCCAATATCGATATTTCATGGGCAGTAGACCGGAACGGAAATTACGTAAAACTGCCGGGAATAGATTTTATTAAAGTCTATACCGGAGTGAATCAGGAAGCCGGATGGCTGGGCGAAGTGTCTACAGAAGTGGCAGGCGCTTATGATCTGCATCTCAACTAAGATTAAGTATCAATACATTTAAATAGTAATTAAAAATGAAAAAGTTTTATCTTTTTACCATGCTGTTCCTGTTTGCATTTTTTGCCAATGCTCAGGTAACAGTACAGGGAGTGCCCCGGAATGATATTCAGAGGAATGGGCAGAATACAACATTGGAGCCGAGTATTAATTTTTCGGATATCCAGTTTTGGGTAGGAACAGGTTCCAATGAAGCGGCCTTTGTGGTACAGTGGAACGACAGTAAAAACCCGGATGCTTTGGTCTGGGGATACCGATGGAACGGAAATGCGACCGGAGAAGATATGCTGAAAGCTATTGCACAGGCTGACCGCAGGTTTTTCTCTCTTCTTTATCAGGGAACCCAATATGGGACTGCCATTGGAGGAATAGGTTTTGATCTCAACGGTCAGAATACGAATGCCCTTTATAAAAGCGGAAATACAACTTATCCTCTGTATCCTGTAAGCGGTATTGTGAATACCACAGAATATGACTTTGACACTTATACAGCTGCGGATACCAATGATCACTGGCAGTCAGGATGGACTACCAACGGATACTGGTCATACTGGGTAAAAGATCCTGCTGATGCCGCATTTGGCTATTCAGGATTGGGGGCTTCTTCACGTGCCCTGCAGAATGGCTCATGGGATGCCTGGAATTTTAATGTTTCCTTCAGTGAAGCTCCGCTCTCATCTACTCTCACACCGGTTTCCCCTTATGTAAGTTCCACAGATTTTACCAATGGATTTTTTATGGTGAACGAAGACTGGTTCGGACATCGGAACGGTTCTGTGAACTTTATTCCCAATAGCGGAGATATCGGTTACAGGGTTTACAGTGAAGTTAATGATAATCAGGCTTTTGGAGCAACGACCCAGTATGGAACCATCTATGGTGATAAGTTCTATTTTATTTCAAAACAGGCTGCAGACGGGAACGATACCCAATATACTCCTGGTGGAAGATTGGTGATTGCCAATGCGCAGACTATGCAGAAAATTGTCGGCTTCGATGATATCGGTGGAGGGGACGGAAGGTCTTTTGTAGGCGTTAATGAACATAAAGGCTATATCGGAGCTTCCAATGGGATTTTCCTGTTTAATATAGATAATTTACAGGTTGGCGGTATGATTGCCGGAACCGGAGGGGGAAGTCAGTATGCAGGGCAGATCGGAAATATGATCCGCACTTCAAAATATGTATTTGCTGTAAAACAGACAGCCGGTATTTTAGTAATCGATCCGGCGACAGATACAGTGGTAAGTACCCTTTCGGGAGCATATCATTCGGTGGTACAGGCGAAAGACGGAACAGTATGGGCAATTCAGGATCAGAAGCTGGTAAATATTGACCAGAATACGCTGGCTACAACAGTCTATAATATTCCAACCACCAAATATCTTGGATCCTGGGGAGCATGGAATGCCGGAAGCTTTACCGCAAGCACGAAACAGAATGTTCTTTACTGGCTGAATTCTGTAAACAGTTTTGTTTCAGGAACGCAGATCATCAAATTTGATGTATCGAGCCGGACTTTCAATGAGAATTTTGCCGTAATTCCCGGCCAGGATGTCCAGTTCAAGCAAATTCCTTACGGTGCGGCATTACGCGTGAACCCGGTAACCGATGAACTGATTCTGAATACTACAGAAAGCGGTTATTCATCCCATTATCAAAAAAACTGGATCCATACTTACAATACCGGCGGGACTCTTACGAATACGAAAGTTCTGGATGATTATTACTGGTTCCCGGCAGTGGCTGTATTCCCTGATAACAGTGCTCCGTCCATCAGTACTGCATTTCCGTCTCAGGCTTCCGTGACAACCACAACCACTGTTGATCTGAAAACAGCTGTGGTTGATGAAGATAATATCACAGCTGCGGTGGTAAAGACCCTGAAGTCAAACTCCAATCCTGCTGTTGTTTCAGCAGTGATCAACGGAAATGATGAACTTGTTCTGACTCCGGTTTCCAATGGAACTTCCGAGATTGTTATCAGCTTCAATTCCAACGGAAAATTGGTTGAAAAAACATTAACGGTTAACAGCAGTACATCAAGTCTTGCTACTGCTGAGGTAAAGAAACTGGAGTTCAGCATCTATCCGAACCCTGTTTCCGATATCCTGAATATTAAAACTCCTGAAAAGGTTCTGAATGTGTCTGTTTATGATCTGTCAGGTAGACAGATGAATGTTTCTTTCCATAACGGACAGATGAATGTAAGTACGCTTCCGAACGGAATATATGTTTTAAGAGCAGTGACCGATAAGGCAGTGTATCAGCAGAAGCTGATCAAGAAATAAATATCATTCACTATCTTGTTTCAAAGAACTCGGCGGCCCAAAGGGCCGCCGAGTCTCTTTTATAATGAAATGATCTTGAAATTATGGGGTAATTCTGATCTTTTTGGTAAGCGTTTTCTGATCTTTGGTTTCAATTGTCATGATATAAAGACCTTCCGGTTGTCTGGTTTCAAACTGATTACCTTTTAAAGTAGAACGGTAAACTTCTTTTCCGGACATATTCATCAGCGTAATTTTTGAGCCTTCTAAAGGAACTTCACTGTTCAGAGTAACTCTGCCATCTTTGCTGTGTGCCATAAAATTGATGAACGGGTCTTTGTACTGATAGGCATAATAAACCCTGAGAGCACCGTTTACACTTAGCAGTCCTCCGTTGAGGTTTATTTTAACCCGGTCAAAAGGTTTATTCATCGTAAGCTCAATTTCTGCTTTACTTGGGTCTGTCCCGCCAAGTTTAATTGCATTGTTGTTGAGATTTTGATAATCGTTGTTGGATACATCACCATTGAAAGTTTCGATGGATATTCCGCTGATCAGCTGTGCGGAAAGCATCGTTAAATCTGTTCCGATACCAATGACAAGCTTATTGGTATTGTTGGCAATATTAGTGTTGGGAAAGAGTAAAACCTGCTCTGTTCTTGCCAATAAGCCCACAGAAACCTGGATAGTGGAGTAGTCATCTTCGTTGCTTCCTACAGCATTTTGAGGATTTAATACACCACAGCCCAGACAGATTCCTACCACCTGGTTGGTCTGGCTGCTCGCATAGATTTTAGTGATTTGAGCAAAAGAGCTGCCCGTAAGGAACAAAGTAGAAGCCAATACTACTGTTTTCTTCATAAACTGGCTTACAAATAAATTTGCTTTCATATGTTAAAATTTAGTTTTCTGGCAATTGATTAGTGCAAAAGTAATCATAATTTAATTATGTTAAATAATTTATTTCATATTTGTGTGATTATTTAATATTGGAATAATATAATCATAAAAAATTAAATTTTATTTAATATTTTAAGACTATGAGTGTCAGAATAATTGAAATGATAAAAATCCGGCAGCGGTTTAAATCTGCCGGATTCGGGTAATTTATTTAATCAAAATCTTTTTAGAGAATGTTTTCCCTTCTTTGGTTTGGAGAGTCATGAAATAAACGCCTTCCGGCTGTCTGGATTCAAAAGTCTTCGATTGCAGTTTAGACCGGAATACTTCTTTTCCGGAAGTATTGATTAAGGTAACTTGTGCGCCATCTAAAGGAATGTTTCCGTCAAGGGTAACCTGTCCGTTTCTGCTGTAGGTGATCAGATTGAAAAGCGGGTCCTGATAAGCATAATAAACCCTGAATCCTCCTCCCAGACTCAATACTCCGCCGGTAAGACGTATTCTTACCCCGTTATAAGGTTTTTCAGGTTTAAATTCTATCGTTGCCCGGTTAGGAACGGCTCCTAGTTTCAGGAGACTTACATCTACCGTTTTAAGATCGCCGTTAGATGTATTTCCATTCATGGTTTCCAAAGATACTCCACTCAGAAGCTGTACGGATAGCGGAATATTGTTGGTGCCCACTCCAATAACCAGCCTTGTATCGGATCTGAGCTCAGGAAAAAAAAGAGTCTGCTCAATTCCGCCTAGCAGGACAGTACCCAGGACCATCGTTGCATAATCATCTTCATTTCCTCCGATAGCTCTTTCGGGATTTTCAACCGTACAGCCGAGACATAAAACCCCAAAAATTCCGGAAGTCTGCTCATGGGCGTATACTCTGTTTTGTGCTTTGGAAATACCGGACTGTAATAAAAATAAGAATAGGAAAGCAACCCGGATAAGGCTGTTTCTCGAAAATAGAATAACTTTCATGCTTTTGAATAAATTGGGTTGTTAATTTTATTCAAATTTAAGCATAAAACAAAAGTCTTACAATAGTATCTCTACGAAATGTGAATTATTAGTATTGCTGTTTTAGGATCAGTCTCAAAACTTGGGGGAATTTTAAATTTTATCTTAATTTCAATTTCATCTTAAATAAAACCTGCCAATTGTGATTAAGAGTAAAATATTCTGAATGGGTAGTAGATAATCAACCCAGGAAGCAGGAGTGTTAAGAAGTCTTTTAAGAGGTTCGCCCGATTCAAATAAAAAATAAAAGAGAAGAGGCAAAATTGAGATTGAATTCGTTAAAAAACTTCCACTGTTTGAGCATGGACGGGATTTAACCCGAATAAAAACCGATCTGTTTCTACGTTGATCCCCAACTTTTTGCCCTTGATCCCATTTTTTTATTGACTGGATATAAGATCTGCTCCATCTGCGGAATCTGCGAGACACTAAATACAGTAAACATCCATGAAAAATACAGGCTCAAAAGTATGATTATAAAAAATCAATTGGCGTTCATCTTCATTTGTTCCCCAATTTTGTGCTTGATCCAACAAATTAAGAGAGCCGGCTTTAATAGTAAGTATATAAAACGAAAAAAGGACTTTATAAAAAGTCCTTTTTTGTAGCCCGTAGGGGAATCGAACCCCTCTTACCAGAATGAAAATCTGAGGTCCTAACCGATAGACGAACGGGCCTACTATACTTTTACGCTAATTTATTAACGTGCTTTGTTAATTTGCTTTTCAAGTTAGCCGCTTTGTTTTTGTGGATAATGTTTTTCTTAGCTAATTTATCCAATAAAGCGATAACTTTTGGCAGTTGCTCTGTTGCAGCAGCTTTATCTTCCTCATTTCTCAAGACTTTCATTGCAGTTCTTGCAGTCTTGTGGTAGTATCTGTTACGAAGCTTTCTTGTTTCGTTTTGTCTAATTCTCTTTAATGCTGATTTATGATTTGCCATATCGTTCAAATGTGAGTGCAAAACTATAAACTTTTTTTTAAACTACCAAATTTATTTTCAGAAATTTTTAATTTTCTTCTGAGAGGTACTTTCTGAGTTTACTGATTGCTTGTTCTATTTTTAAATTTTCTTGTTCTTTATCTATTTTTTTGATCGTGTTTTCCAACATAATCATCGCGTTGTTCCATTCTCCAGTGGTATTGGTGAAAGTAAGGTCATCTATTGTTACTTCAAAAGCAACCCTTTCTCCGGTCCTGTAAAGCCTGAAACTTATTTTATCATCCCTGCCTGTAATCCCGTCTTCATTGATTTGTAAATCATAACTTTTTGGGTTAGAGTGGATTTTCTTAAAAAGCAATTTTGCTTCTTGTATCTTTAAATCCGGCATGATATCAAATTTAGTAGCCTATAGGGGAATCGAACCCCTGTTGCAAGAATGAAAATCTTGAGTCCTAACCACTAGACGAATAGGCCAAATTTTGAGGTTGCAAAAATAGCAATTAGGTTTTTAACTTCAAAATTATTTTTCATATTCCTTGCAATTTTTATAGGTCATTGTTTTTAAAATATTGGTACTGTTATTATTGGATATTTTATTTTTCTGTGATGCTGATCCTGTTTTATCGTGAAAATTTACAAAATAAAAAGAAGATACAAAACATCCTGAATTTATTTTGTGTAAATCTCAAACCTTATACAACCCTTAAAATTGAAAATTGAATTCATAAAATAAACAAAGCGGCTGTAATCCACAGCCGCTTTATCTTTATAGTTGGTCTTTCCTTAAGGAAACTATCTGTACACTTTTTGAATAACCGTATTCTTTATTCCTTTTGCTTCAAGATCTTTCTGAAGTTTTACGGCATCTTCCAAAGTATATACTTTTCCGTAGGTATAATAGAAAACACCGCTGTCTTTATTTCTTTCGACATCTTTCAGGGTCTGGAGGATAAATGAATTTCCGTTCAGCTTTTCACCGGTGTATACCTCTATGGTATAATATCCGGTCATAAGCTTCTGATTCGGCATAAATCCTACGGCGAAAGCATTCCTGAATCCTGCATCTTTGGCAGTTCTGAGGTTAATGTCTTTTACGGACGCCATATTGGTTACCCCATAATAATATTTATACTGCCCGTTTTCTTTCAGAGGAAGAATATAATTCAGTCCCTTTAAAGCCGGATCTCCGTCATTGTATTTGGTAGGAGAGCTCATCAGCAATATTCTGAAATCATTTTTAAGCGGAGATTCAGCCGGTTTTTCCGGTTCCGGTTTTCTGGTAGCTACAGAGCCTCCGGATTTTCTGTCAATCGCTTTTTTGTAATTGATTACTGCATTGTAGATATTTTCTGCAACTTCCTGTTTCCCTTTATCGGAATATAGATATTGCGCATCCTCATAATTGTTCACAAATCCTGTTTCAATTAAAACAGAAGGCATGGCACTTCTTCTCAGAATGTGAAGGTTTTCCTGTTTTACCCCTCTTGAAAAACGTCCGCTGGCTGCAAAATTACTTTCGATAAAACTTCCCAGCGTCAAACTGTTTTCCAGATATTTACTTTGCTGGATCTTCAGGGCAATTAAAGATTCAGGAGAAGATTCGTCATAAGAAGCAAAAGTTTCCCGGTCTTTCTCATCAAGGTAGATCACACTGTTTTCCTGCTTGGCAACTTCCAGGTTTTCCCTGTTCTGGGCAGGTCCCTGAACAAAGGTTTCCGTTCCTCGCGCGGTAGCAGACCGGCTTGGAGATGAATTAACGTGTACCGAGATGAAAAGATCTGCTTTGTTCCTGTTCGCAATATTGGTTCTGTCCGTCAGAGAAGGATACTCATCAATCTTACGCGTATATATTACTTTGAAGTCTCTGTTTTTTTCCAGCATGGCCCCAAGTTTCAGAACAACCCCTAAGGTAATTTCTTTTTCCATGACCAATCCGATGTCAGGATAGTTCCTGTTGGCCCCATGATCACCACCCCCGTGTCCGGCATCTAAAACGATGACAAATTTCTTTTGTGAAAAAATAAAGGTACTTGTAAGGATAAGGAGAAATGATAAAATTATTTTAAAATTTTGTTTGCGCATCTTACAGTTATAAAAATTATATTAATTTTGAGCCTTAATTATATAGAATAAAATTGGCCAAAACCGTCCTCAAAAATATACTACAAATTTTAATTATCCTAATTTTTAACAATTTTTTAGCACAGAAAACTCCTGAAAAATTGCCTAAAAATGCGGTTAATGATACTATTTCCAAAAAGGATACCATTGTTGTAAAGAAAGAAGCTTTAGAAGATGTTCTGCGTACAAAAGCCGATGATCAGAGGAGAGATGTCCCTAAGAAAATGACATTCCTCAATAAAAATGCTCAGGTAAAATACCAGGATATGCAGATTGATGCAGATTATATTTCTATTGACGACAATAAAAATGTGATCTATGCACGCGGAAAGCTGGATTCTTTAGGAAAGATCATAGAGCCTGTTATTACTACACAGGCCGGCAAAAAGTACGAGACCAACGAGTTCAGCTATAATACCAAAACGAAGCAGGCGATTGCTTTCAATGCCAGAACGGAAGAGAGCGAAGGGGTTATTACGGCGCAGAAAACCAAAAAGTATAACGATTCTGTCTTCGCCATGAGGAATGCGGATTATACGACCGATGACTATTATATCAAGAAAAAAGATACGGTTTCGGATTACTTCATGCGGGCTTCCAATATCAAGCTGATTAAATCCAAAGAAAAATCCCAGATTGTTACAGGTCCTATCCAGATGTATATAGAAAAGGTTCCTACTCCTTTGATTCTGCCGTTTGCGGTTCTGCCGTTCTCTGCCAAAAGAGCTGCCGGTATTCTTATTCCGAGTTTTGGAGAAAGGGAAGATGTAGGTTTCTTCCTCAACGGGCTTGGGTATTACCAGCCGATCGGGGAACATTTTGACCTGAAAGTACTGGCTGATATTTATACAAAAGGAAGCTGGAATATACGGCCCCAGATGAATTATCTGAAAAAGTACCGCTATTCCGGAAGCTTTACTGCCGATGTGGGAACCATGATCAGGGGAATCAAAGGGCTTGAGGATTATACCAAAAACAGTACCTACAGAATTACATGGAACCATGCTCAGGATACCAAGGCCAATCCTTTCCTTACCTTCAGTGCTGCTGTAGATATCGTAAGTACCAAGTTTTATAACAATCCGCTGAACAATAATTATATCTTCAATCAGAATGTCCTGAATACGCAGCAGAATTCAACGGTAACGCTTACCAAAAGATTCCTGAAGCTGCCGATGACCATTACGGGAACGGCTTCTTACGCCCAGAACTTTGCAACCGGACTGGCAGATCTCCGCCTTCCACAGATGAATGTGGCGATCAACCAGTTTTATTTATTCAAATCCAAAACAGGGGTAAGAGAAGGTCTTCTGGAGAATATTACCGTGAATACAGGGTTTAACCTGACGAATTTTGTCAATACCCAGGAAAATGAACTGTTCACCAAAGCGATGTGGGATAAAATGCAGACGGGGCTTAAAAATAATATTGCGCTGGGAACCAATACCACACTGGCCAAATATTTTACATTCAGTTTAAGTGCAACGATTGATAATGCTTTAACCACCAAAACACTGAACCGGTTTTATGATCCTGTGAAAGATGTTGTGGTAGATCAGATAGAGAAAAATGTAACAGGATACTCCACATTCTCTACAACGGCAAGTATCCAGACGATACTTTACGGAAATCTGAAGTTCAAAAAAGGATCAGCGATAGAAGCGGTAAGACATATGATGACACCGAGTATCGGATTCACCTATTCCCCGGATTTCGGAAGCCCTAACTTCGGATACTACAGAAACTATTACAATGCGCAGGGAGCACTTACGCCGTATTCAATCTTTGAAAAGGGAATTGTAGGAAGTCCTTCAACCGGAATGGTAGGAGCTTTAGGCTTTAATATCGGGAATAACATCGAAATGAAGGTGAGATCAAAAAGTGATTCTACCGGGATCAAAAAAGTAAAGATCTTTGAATCCCTGAACCTTTCGGGAAGCTATAACTTTGCAGCGAAAACACACCCATGGTCTATCTTTACCATCAGCGGACAGTCTTCTTTCTTCAACAATAAGCTTAGCGTGAATACGAGCCTTGCTCTTGAACCTTACAGAATCGCTTTTGCTCCGGGAGAAACTACGGGAGTAAGAACGGAGGATTTCGGACACTTCAGTGTACAGGGATTCAATGTGCAGATGTCTTATCCTTTAAGCAGCGAACTGTTTGGCGAAAAAACAGATTATGCGAAGAAGTATGGTGCCAAAGGAGAAGTGCGAAATGAAAACTATTATTTTGATGATGATAACTATGCCCATTTCGATCAGGCATGGACTTTGAATGTTAATGCCAACTATGCCTATTCAAAAGGATACAACAGGGTAGGGTCCAAAATTGCTTCAGTAGGACTGGACGGAAGTATCAAGCTTACTCCTTACTGGAACATCAACGGAAGTACCCACTATGACCTTGTGACCAAGCAGCTGGCGTATACAAGAATCGGATTTGCGAGAGATCAGCGAAGTTTTACCATCAACTTCAACTGGGTGCCTTTCGGACAGTATAAAGTGTATGACTTCTTTATCGGGATCAAAGCCAATATCTTAAGTGATGCATTGAAGTATAAAGACCGAAGCTTTACCCAGCCGAATGCTCCTTTCTAAGATAGGATTGGCATTTGACAATATAAATTTTATATTTGCATCCAATATCCGTTCTGATAAAACAGAGGCTAATGAAATTGCCATCATTGTAGTTTCCTGAAAAACAGATCTGCGGAAGGGTAACTGAAGATAACTTTTGAAAAAATAACTATTTGAATATGAAACAAATAATCAACACCGTGAATGCACCTGCAGCCATCGGACCTTATTCACAAGCCAATATGGCCAACGGAGTATTGTATATCTCCGGACAGATTCCTGTAGATCCTGCAACCGGTAAACTGGTAGAAGGTATTGAAAAAGAAACGCATCAGGTAATGAAAAACCTGGAAGCGATCCTTACTGAAGCCGGAATGACTTTCAAAAATGTGGTAAAGGCTACCATCTTCTTAAAAAGTATGGATGATTTTGCGGTAATGAATGATATTTACGCATCATATCTGGATGCAGAAAGCTATCCTGCACGTGAGACGGTACAGGTTTCATGTCTGCCAAAGAATGTTGATATTGAAATTTCTATGATTGCACATCAGGATTAATGAATTTTATAAGAAATACAATTGCGGTGTTGGTAGGTCTTGGTATTGCAGGACTTATTATTACTCTTGGTATAAGGGCTTTTCCGCAATGGGTTACTTTCGAGGCCTTTGCTCCGTTTGAGCACTGGCAACGTTTTCTTTACAGCATGAAGGATGATAATGCATTCTTCGGGTTTCTGCTGTTTATTTCAGGATTGGGAACTACAATCGGGGGAGTGGCTACTGCGCTTATTGTAAAGTATGCAAAGGTGGCTTATGCTATTCTTATCGGTTTTATAATGCTCTTTATTGCAATGCTGGATGTGATTATATTCCCTTATCATCCTACCTTCTATAAGATCTCTATTTTCCTTACTTTTTTCCCGTTTTCATGGATTGGAGGAAAAATTGTAGCAGTGATCTACGAACGGAATAAGAAAAAGAGAATCGCTGAGAAAATGAATAAGAACAAATAAAAAAAACGCTGCAAATTATTGCAGCGTTTTTGTTGATATGAAAAACATTGTCTGTCTGTTGATTAAGGCATTTTAAATCCTTTGGTATAGATTCTTCCATAGTCATCCACAAACTTCACCTGTACATTCCCCTGATACTTATCCAGGATCTTTTCGATGTCTTTTTGTGAGTTCACCGGTTTTCCGTTTACCTCTATAATAATATAGTTGTCTACGATCCCGATTTTAGCCATTTCACCGCCTTCAGCTACTCCTTTGGCTACAACACCGCTGTTCAGTCCGTATTCGGTTTTAAATCTGTCTGTAAGCGGGTCGAACTCAGCGCCAATCTTTTCGGTTACGGTAAGGTCAGCTTTTGTTTTGGTAGAGGTACCTCCCTTCTGGTCTCTCAGCGTTACGGTAGTTGTTCCTTCTCTGCCGTCTCTCAGGTAAGTTACCTGAACCTTGTCACCAGGGCGCTTGCTTCCGATAGACATAGAAAGGTCTGCGAAGTCAGTAACCGGATAGGCATCTATTTTAGTAATAACATCTCCTTTTTTCAGTCCTGCATCTTCAGCACCGCTCTTCTCTCCGAATCCTGTTACATAAACTCCTGAACCGGCTTTGATGTTAGTTTTATATTGCTTGTTATAAGCAGCCACCTGCTGGTCATTGGAAAGATCCAGTGAAGAAACTCCTAAGAAACCTCGCTGTACAATTCCGAACTTCTTGATGTCTTCAACAATTTTTCTGGCCAGGTTGGAAGGAACTGCAAATCCGTATCCCTGATAGTATCCTGTAGTAGACTGAATCGCAGAGTTGATCCCGATAAGATCTCCGGCTACATTCACCAAAGCTCCTCCTGAGTTACCCGGATTAATGGCGGCATCGGTCTGAATAAAGCTTTCAATAGGATTGGCCGCTTTTCCCTGACTTCCCAGGATTCCGATTCCTCTTCCTTTGGCAGAAACAATTCCCGCCGTTACGGTAGAGTTAAGTCCAAGCGGATTTCCTACGGCAAGTACCCATTGCCCGACTTCGATATTGTCTGAGTTGGCAAAATTCAGATAAGGCAGCCCTTTTTCTTCAATCTTCAGTAAAGAAATATCCGTATTCGGGTCTGTTCCTACCAGCGTAGCGATGTATGATTTTTTGTTGCTCAGCACAACTTCCAGTTTATTGGCGCCGGCTACAACGTGGTTGTTGGAAATGATATATCCGTCCGGAGAAATAATGACCCCTGAACCCATTCCCGAAGGCATATTATCCGGAGCCTGCTGCTGTCTCTGCCTTTGCTGGCCTCTTCCTCCGAATGGATCTCCGAAGAAGAAATCAAACAGATCCTGCTCGGAAGCCCTGCTGGTTGTTCTGCTCTGGTAATTTTTAATGGTTACCACAGCCGGAACCGTAGTTTTGGATGCTTTTACAAAATCATCACCCACCGCTCCTGTGTTCATTCCCACAAAAGATGCCGTTGGCGCTGATGCTGTGAAAAAAGACTGGTCGCCGTTGTTATTATGCTGACCGAAATATTGTATTGTCCCAACGGTAGTAGCTCCTGAGACAACTCCCACTACTGCAAATGGTAATAGTTTTTTTAAAGTACTCTTCATTGTATATCTTTCTTTTTTTATTTATTAATTTCCGTTTTATTGTAAGCAAATTTAATGCTAAATAAGTATGCAATTCATCTGAAGTGTTTCAATTTTAACTAAAATTTAACGGCTATTATATGATTTTATACATTATGTCATAATTGTTGGTGCAGCGATTAACAAAACTTAAAAATTTATTAAAGAAATATGACGATATGTCCTGTACAAGATACACTCAAAATTGTTCATGACAAAATGTAACTCATCCCTTGAAACTTCCGCTTATGATTCTGTCTATCTTCCTCCGGATACTTTTCTGAAAAATGATTATCTTTGCAAAAATTTTTCTCACTTAAAACGTTTATAGCATGCAACTGTATAACACCTTAAGCGCAGAAGAAAGAGCTCAGCTTATTGATGAAGCCGGTAAGGAACGCCTTACTTTGTCTTTCTATGCGTATGCCAAAATTGAAGATCCCAAAAAATTTCGCGACGAACTATTTATAGCCTGGAATGCGCTGGATGCCCTGGGACGTATTTATGTTGCCCACGAAGGAATTAATGCTCAGATGAGCGTACCTGCGGATCAGTTTGAGGCTTTTCGCAATACCCTGGAAGTATACGATTTCATGAAAGGAATCCGATTGAATGTAGCCGTTGAACAGGATAATTATTCTTTTTTGAAATTAACCATTAAAGTAAGACCTAAAATTGTTGCCGATGGTTTGAACGACGAAACTTTTGATGTGACCAATAAAGGAATCCATTTAAAAGCACAGGAGTTTAATGATCTGCTGGAAGACCCGAATACCATTGTGGTGGATTTCAGAAATCACTACGAAAGTGAAGTCGGTCATTTTGAAGGAGCAATTACGCCTGATGTGGAAAACTTCAGAGAAAGCTTACCGATTATCAACGATCAGCTTCAGGATCATAAAGAAGATAAAAACCTGCTGATGTACTGTACCGGAGGAATCCGTTGTGAAAAGGCCAGTGCCTATTTCAAACATCAGGGCTTTAAAAATGTATACCAGCTGGAAGGCGGAATTATTGAATATACCCGTCAGATAAAAGAAGAAGGGATTAAAAGTAAATTCATCGGAAAGAACTTTGTATTCGACCACCGTTTGGGGGAAAGAATTACGGATGATATCATCTCACAGTGCCACCAATGTGGTAAACCATGTGATAATCATACCAACTGTGCCAATGACGCCTGCCACCTGCTGTTCATCCAATGTGATGAATGTAAGGCTGCTATGGAAAACTGCTGTTCTACGGAATGTCTTGACATCATCCATTTACCGGTAGAGGAACAGCTGAAATTAAGAAAAGGACTGCAGGTTGGAAATAAAGTGTTCAGAAAAGGGAAATCAGATGCCCTGAAATTCAAAAATTCAGGAGAGCTTTCCAATACACCTTTAGCCAAAGCGGAAACTAAAAATATCCGCCAGAAAATTGCCGTGAAGAAAGTATTGCTTGGAAAGGCAGAGCATTATTACTCAAAATCAAAAATTTCACAGTTTTTGATGGAAAATAATGAACTTTCGGTAGGGGATAAAGTATTGATTTCGGGTCCTACGACCGGAGAGCAGGAGCTTACCATTACTCAGATTTATGTAAATGGAGCACCGTGTGAAACGGCAAAAAAAGGAGATCAGATCACTTTTGAAATTCCGTTCAGAACCCGTTTGTCGGATAAATTATATAAAATTCTAAATCCATAAAATTATGGCCCGGATTATTTCTTCAGCGACTCAGCTGGCCGTTTTTGATGTTCAGAGCAGTCTTGATTTTTATCAGAAAATAGGATTTTCGGTACTGAATGTGCTGGAAGTTGAAGGAAGGAAGGTGTATGGTATGGTAGAAAGAGATCAGTTTCAGATCCATTTTATTGAAACCAAAAAAGAAAAACTTCACTTTAATGAAGAACTGAATTCATTAGCGTGCGACCTGATCCTATGGATTCCGGAAATTGAAGAATTTTACAACGAGATCGTAAGTCTGGGGATTGAAATTACAGAACCTCTGACTAAAAGAATGTATGGAAGTACGGAATTTTCATTTAAAGATTCAGACGGTCATAAGATCCTTATTGGTGATTAAATAAATGCTATGTTATCATGCTGAAATCTGATCTCAGAAAAAAATATATGCAAAAAAGAAAAGCCTTGTCATCCGATGAGGCTTTCTTGTTATCGGGCAAAATATTCAGGAATTTTCTGGATTATTTCCGCCCTCAGGAAGGGGAGAAAGTCCATATTTTTATCCCTATTGAAAAGTTTAATGAAATTGATACCCAAATCTTCATTACCTATTTTCTGGAGCATCATATCCGGGTTTATGTTCCGAAGATTGTTGCGGATAAGCTTATCAGTATTGAGATTTTTAAGGATACCGTCTTTGAAACCAACCGTTGGGGGATTTCAGAACCGGTTTCCAATGAAGACTCCGGCGAAAATTACTTTCATTATGTAATAACGCCTTTGTTGTACTGTGATAGAAAAGGAAATAGAATAGGCTATGGGAAAGGTTTTTATGACGGTCTTTTTCAGAGTATTTCCCCCGAGACCAAAAAAATCGGGGTCAATTACTTCAACCCCGATGAATATGTGGAGGATGTCTGGGAAAATGATATCCCTCTGGATTATCTCGTGACGCCTGTGGAAGTACTGTCTTTTTTAAGCGGCGCAGAATAAAAGTCCAGGAAATAGAACTTGAATTCCTTCTGCATGGTGGATGGCGTTAGCAGCAGAATATACTGGGCATTTTTTTCAAAAGTTCCTAAAGATTTCTTTTTGTCATCAAAATATTCAACGTTAAATCTGGCATAGTCTAACGTATCCTTTTTATAGAATTCTTTATAAACATTTAAATTATTCACTTTTACCGATTTTACTTTCAGACTGTCCAGTTCCCTGAGCAGCTTTTTGAACGTTAAAGAATCCGGCTTATGAAAATAGCTTTCCATCTGGGAGTAAATGGCTGTGTCTATCTCCGTATTTCTGTTGCCTGTTAAATATAAAGTCGACAGATCCAGTAATTCCTGTACCTTTTGCTGGGTGATGGAATTAATAACCTGCATACTGTCCATCTGTACAGCAGGATAGCTCTTGGTATTATTGCTGTTTCTTAATTTATCAAGATCACTTACTGAGTCTGTTTTTTTGTTATTGCAGGCAGCAAACGTAATGGCAAGTATTGCTAAGAGTAAAAAGTTATTTATTTTTTTCATCTGTGGTTGCAATTTTAAATTTGATAGAGATTATTTTTCCTTTTTTGTCCTTGATCATTTCTATAAGATTCAGGTTTTTCAGAGAGGTGGTAGGCGTGGTTACGAGGGTTATATACTTCTGCTTGTCAAGCCTTTCTATTCCATAAATATTATTGTCGTAGATCTGGTAGATCACTGCGGTGCTGCTGATCAGGTTTTCCAGCTGGTTTCTTTTCTGTTTGAGCAGTTCCGGATTTCCTTTGGCATCTTTTACGGAGAAATAATAGGCCGCCATCTTATAATCATCAGGCTTCAGCTCTATTCTTTCTTCTTCAGGAGCGTTTTCAAGGCTTCTGGTGACGGTTAACGGCTCATATAAAGGTGAAGAGATCACCATTTTAAGGTTCTTATCCTTGGTGGAGTAATAAAAACACTCATTAGGCTTTAATTTATAAAGGATTGGCGATTCATTATCTTTCATCACCATGATATTAACCGTGTTGATCGCTGATGTCCCCCGGTCTTTATCCACAAAACAGTACTTATATGTTTTGGAAAAAATTTCATCTTTAAAACCCAGAAGACCGGTAATGGTAATTAAAACTGAAGTAACAATCGCCCAGACATGTTTTCTGAAGAAATTTTTCTTTGGAGCAGGCTGAATGATTTCAGAATTTTGACTGGAAATCGGATTTTGATTAACTATTTGATTTTCAGGTGTTGATTTTTGTAAATCAGTGTTTTCCTGCTGCTGATTTGCTGCTTTTTGAGGCTGAATTTCATTTTTTGGAAGTTCAGGTGCCGCAGAAACCGTTTTTTCCAGTTCATTGATTTCCTGTTCATCCGTTTCTTCATTTTCCAGAAGCAGTTCTCCGGCAAAAAGATGCTGCTTCTTGAACTCATACCATGAGTCGTATCCTGCATAAATACTCAATAAATTGAGCATATCGATTCTCGGTAATTTGGTGACTGGTGAATTTTTGAAATATGTATAAAAAGACTTTTCACTGATGTTTCCTTTCGCCTTTTTGCGTAGGTCTTCCTGGAAATATATAATATCAATACCCTTCCACTTTGAAATATCATCGTAGGAAGGGGTGTATTCTTTTAAATATTGTGCCTGAACGTCCTTTTTCAGCTGTTCAAAATGCAATAGATCTAAATCTGTCAATTTTTCGTTTAATAATTAAATTATTGATTATCAGTTATGTTTTTTTGTAAAACTATTTTACAAAGGTATTACAATTATTTTTCATAAACAACTTTTCTATCTGCTATACCTTTGTCTTGTTCAAATAACAGAACAGAAGAAAATTTTAAAAAACAATATTAACAAAATTAAATTTAATTTATTATGAAAAAGTCATTATTCGTAGCTGCTATCGCTGCAATCTCTCTAGTTGCTTGTAAAAAAACTGAAGCTACTGCTACTGAAGGTTCAACTGATTCTGCTGCTGCTAGCGTAACTGATTCTGCTGCTAACGTAACTGATTCAGCTGCTAAAGTAATCGATTCAGCTGCTACTGCTGGTGTTGAAGCTACTAAAGATGCTGCTGCTGCTACAACTGCTGCTGGTACTGAAGTTGCTAAAGATGCTGCTAAAGGTGCTGCTGACGCTGCTAAAGGTGCTGCTGATGCTGCTAAAGGAGCTGCTGATGCTGCTAAAGATGCTACAAAAGACGCTGCTAAGAAATAATTTTAGCTTACGCTTAACAATAAAAGAACCGTTTCACCCAGTGAGACGGTTTTTTTATGCTTTATAATAAATTCTTCTTAAGCTGTCATTGCGAACTGAAAGTAAAACAATCTCATTATAGAATGATAGCAATACTGTCTAGCTTTTCTTTTGTCTTAAAGATTCATAACAGGTGATTGCCACCGCATTACTTAAATTCAGAGAATCTATACTGCCGGCCATTGGGATCAGAGTGTTTTTTCCTTTTCCCATCCAGAAATCACTTAGTCCGGAATGTTCCGTTCCGAATAATACGGCAGAACGCTGTGTGAAATCTCTTTTATAAAGATCTTCGGCGCTTTCATCCATAAGTGTTGTGTAGATGTTGAAGGCATTTTTCTGAAGAAATTCCAGCGTTTCTTCGTTTTCAGCCGAATATACGTCCATTCCGAAAAGACACCCTACACTGGATCTGATCACATTAGGATTGTAAAAGTCTGTTTTTCCATCGGCTACGATGAGAGCATCCACTCCAAAAGCCTCGCAGCTTCTCAGAATAGCCCCCAGATTTCCCGGTTTTTCTACGCCTTCCACAATAATAACGGTAGAATTTTCTTTGGGAATAAATGATGATAGCGGCGTATCTTTAGCCTGAAAAATTCCGATAATCCCTTCAGAGCTTCCTCTATAGGCTATTTTCTCATATACTTTCTCGCTTACATAATGGATTCTGGCGTCAGGAAGTTTCCCTTTGAAAATATTTTCACAGATGAAAAACTCTACAGGATCAAAACGGTACTGTAATGCTCTTTCATTTTCTTGCTGCCCTTCAACAACAAAAACCTTTGATTTTTTACGGAAACGGTTGTCAGCTAATAATTTAGTGACATTTTTTATTTTATCGTTCTGAAAGCTTTCGATCAACATTCCGCAAAATTATGCAAAATTTATGACTGCACCAGAAAGACGGATAAAAAGACTGGTCCGGTAGATTGCTTAAAGATTCTGATTTTTCCGGGAAGACATCAGCAGAAACAGATTCCCGATAAAAAGAGAAAAGCAGCTCGCCATCCACAGAAAATAGGCCGGTCCGTAAGAAACAATAGCATACTGATGTCCGGCTTCGTCTACCGTGACTTCTTTTACGGATAAAAAGCAGAATGTAAGTGCTACTGCGATAAAGCTGAGAACTGCCGAGGCCTTTACTTTATCCAGTAAAAGGGCAAAAGCCGCTATGAAAAGGACTGGATTGGCCAGCCAGGCAATACCGCCACCCTGCATTTCCGTCCATCCGAAAAGAAAACAGGTCAGTCCGTATACTTCTTTGGTTCCTGCTTTTACTGCGGGGAAAAGAAGTGAAACAATATAGATTACTGCACTGATGATAAGAATTCGATAGGATTTTTTCATAGCTGTTAATTTTCTGATTCTATAATACTGTTGTCAATAAGGCTTGGCGGGATATCTTTTTTATTTTTGATTCCCAGGGATTTAAGTTTTTGGGTCTGGACGATAAGATTGTCGTTTCCGGTGTATAGCTGTTTGTAGGCATCATTATACACATTTTTAGCCTGGTCAAGATTTCTTCCCACTTTTTCAAGGTTTTCTACAAATCCTACAAACTTATCATACAGTTTGGCTCCTCTTTCAGCAATCTCCATTGAATTTCGGTTCTGGTATTCACGTTTCCAGAGATCGGCAATAAGCTTGAGAGAGGTAATCAGGTTACTTGGATTCAGCAGGAGGATTCTTCTTTCGTAAGCATAGTTCCACAAGTTCTGGTCGGCTTGCATCGCTGCAATATACGCAGGTTCACTCGGAATAAACATCATGACAAAGTCAAGGGATTTTCCGTAATCATCGTAAGCTTTCTGGCTCAGCTGGTTGATGTGATTTTTGATAGAAGTGAGGTGCTGGCTCAGTTTGATATGATAAATATCGGGATCGGTTTCATCCACAAGATCGGTAAAGGCGGTCAGGGATACTTTGGAATCGATAATGACATTTCTTTCATCAGGATATTTTACCACGGCATCGGGGCGCATCTTCTTTCCGGAAAACTCGGAAAACAAGGCATTGTTGTCCTCATCACGCAGCTCATGTTCCAGGAAATATTCCCTGCCTTTTACCAGTCCTGATTTTTCAAGAATACTTTCAAGGATCATCTCGCCCCAGTTTCCCTGAGTTTTGCTTTCCCCTTTTAAGGCCCGGGTTAATTTCTTGGCATCGTCGGAGATCTGCTGATTGAGTTCTGCGAGTTCCTTTACCTTTTCGGCAAGGGAAAAACGTTCCTTATTTTCCTTTTCATATGCTTCATTCACCTTGTTTTTTAAATCCGTGATTTTTTCCTGAAAGGGTTCAAGGATGTTTTTCAGGTTATTTTGATTCAGAGTGGTGAATTTTTCTGTTTTTTCCTCTAATATTTTATTGGCTAAATTCTCAAACTGAAGTTTGGATTCTTCCTGCATTTTGATGATTTCCTCCTTTTGATTCTGTAAGGACTTCTGAAGACTTTCATTCTGAGCAGACAGTTCAGCATTTTTAGCAAAAATTTGCTGCTTTTCAGAGGTAAGTGTTTCTACATAGGAAGCCTGTCTGGTATTCATCTGTTTCAAATCCTGAAACTGGGTGTTAAGGGAAGAATATTCCGCGGATATTTTGGCAAATTCATTTTTCAGATCATTCAGAAGATCCTGATGGAGGAGGCTCTGTTCTTTTTCCTTTTCATTTTCCCTGTTCAGGTCCTGGATTTTCTGAACAGCGTTGGCAAGATCTGAATTACTTTTGATATGCAAATTATTCAGCTCATCATAAGAACTCCTTGAAACCGATGAAGATTTCAGGGCAAAATATAAAATAACCGCCCCCAGTATTCCGCCGGTAAAACATCCAATAATTAAATAAATCATCTCCATCTTTCAAAATTATGAAAAAAGGGCATAAGTTGAATAAAAGATAGTCGCATGAACGTCCGGAGCTGAACGTCCGGCTTCCTTTCCCAAAGATTACTTATATTTATGGGAAATTTCCGAAGAACATGAATATTTTGTTGGTAGAAGATGATCAGAGAATCAGTAATTTCCTGATAAAAGGACTTTCCGAAGCCGGTTACCATATCACGCTTGCCGATTCCGGAGAAAAAGCACGGGAAGTTCTCAATACCTATGACTTTGATCTGATATTGATGGATATTATGCTTCCCGGACTTGATGGGATGCAGCTTACCCAGTTGATCCGTTTTAAAGGAAATTATACTCCTATTCTGGTATTAAGTGCCTTGAACAGCCCTGATGATAAAATTAAAATGCTGGATCTGGGTGCCGATGATTACCTCTCCAAACCTTTCCATTTTGATGAACTTATTTCAAGAATCAAAGCTTTAACCAGAAGAAATAAACTGAGTTACCAAAAGGAAAGCCAGCTCTTATCATGCGGAAATATCGTGATTGATACAGATCTGCATAAAGTAACCCAGAATGATAAGGAAATAGAATTTTCCCCAACCGAATACAAGCTTTTTACTTTCCTGATGGAAAATAAGAACAAGGTGCTGAGCAGAACCCAGATTCTTCATAACGTATGGGGAATTGATTTTGACAATGCAACCAATGTGGTGGATGTATACATTTCCTACGTTCGCAATAAGATTGATGAAACAGATCAGAAAATTATTCATACCGTAAAAGGAACCGGATATTTAATCAAAGACTGAAAATGACCCTCAGAAACAGGTTTACGCTTATTTCAAGCCTTTCTTTTGGCATTGTTTCTATCATTACATCTGTGGTGATATTTTTGGCCTATTACGACAGTACCAAGATTTTTTATTTTGAAAAACTGAGAAATACGGCCCTGATTTCTGCCATCTATTACCTTGAAAAAGACGAGCTTCCCAAAGACCGGCATGCACAGATCAAGAAAGAATACAATCATCTTATTCAGAATAACAGGGTCGCCGTTTACAATCAGAATAATGAGGTAACATTCGGTCATAATCTGAACGATCAGAATATCAAATTACAGTACCTGCAGACGGCCCGGAATAATAAAGGGGTACAGTTTATGGCAGATAACAGCTTCTATTACGGGATTTTCTATCCCGATAACCAGGGAGATTTTGTAGTGTTTGTGAAATATTCCGCCGATTCATTTCAGTCGCAGATGATCAGGCTTGCCGTTATTATGCTTGCTGTTCTGGTGCTGGGATTGCTGGCTATTTATTTTCTGAGCCGTTATCTTTCAAAAGTGGTGTACAAACCCATATCCAATGTGGTGGAACGCATCAGCAATGTGGATTATAACAATATTTCCACGGCGATTACTTCTACCAATACCCATGATGAAATTGAAGAACTGATAAAATCCTATAATAAATTGCTGAACCGGATTTCTGAAAGCATGCTTTTGCAGCAGAATTTTATCAACTATGTTTCCCATGAATTCAAAACCCCCTTAGCGGCGATTTCCGGAAATCTGGAAGTTTTCGCTCAGAAAGAAAGAAGTCCGGAAGAATACAGGAAAGTCGCCAAAGAATCACTGGAGAACGTCTATGAGATTGAAAATATTCTCAATAACCTTTTACTGATGTCTGGGATGACCAAGCTTGAAGCTTCCCACAAACAGGTAAGAATAGATGAACTGATCTGGAAGATTTATGAAAAGCTGGAATCCAAAGCAAAAGATAAGGGGGGCTCCATCAAGATTCAGCTTCAGGTTACCGATCCTGCATTATTGGAAATTCCGGGCAATGAAACTTTATTATACCTGGCTCTGTATAATATTGTGGAAAATGCGATTAAATATTCCGATAATAGTCCTGTCATCATTACGCTGTCGGAAAAAAACAATCAGCTGACCATTGAAATAAAAGACCAGGGAAGAGGTATTCCTCCGGAAGATCTTATCAAAATCACGGAAACCTTTTACCGGGGTAAAAATGTAGATACCATTAAAGGAAGTGGCATTGGATTATCATTGTCTAAAAGTATTTTTGATCACCATCACATCCTGATGAAAATAGATTCTTCCGTCAGTGTAGGAACGGATGTTCTTCTTTTGTTTCCTGCTAATGCTTAAATAAAGTCTCGCTGATTTTGCAGATGAAGCAGATTTTTATTGAATGGTTAATAGGAGGTCGTGGTCTTTTGTAAAACTGATATACCCTTGTCATTATAAAGCATTTAATTTAAAAGTGACAACGTTTAAAATTCTTTATGGTTTGTAGTGTAAGGAATTTCCCACAGATGGCACAGATTACAAATTCTTACACCTTTTTATCTGTGTCTATTTGTGGGATCTTTGGGAACCAAAAAAACATTCTAATCAAACTCTAATGTTGGACTAATTAAATTCTAATTCCATTCGAAATTGGGTCTAATATTACGCCTGTAGCTTTGTGGTCTTAAATACGAGACCCTTGAAAAAGATTTTTTTTACCTTATTGTATATTCACTGCTTCAGTTTCTTTTCGGCGCAGATCACCGATACGGTGCACATAACCCGGAAGGAGGCTGAAGCTGTTTTTCTGACCAGAAACCTGGAGCTTATTGCTCAGAAATTAGAGATCTCCCAGGCGGAAGCCCGTGCTGTTCAGGCGAAATACTGGCCCAATCCTACATTAAGCATCAGTGAAGTGAATTTATGGCGGACTTATGATATTGAACAGCAGCCTGCCCTCATCGGAAACTGGGGAAAAAACACCCAGATCTCAGCGGAAATTGAACAGGTTATTCAGACGGCGGGTAAGAGAAGAAAAAATATTGAGCTTCAGAAAATTGAGGTGGAAGGAGAAAAGTATGAACTGCAGGAAATATTGCGCGAACTTAAAAAGACCTTAAGGAATACCCTGACCGAAATTCTGTATAATCAGGAACAGCAGAAGATCTATCAGGGGCAGATTGCTTCTATTGAAAAATTAACAAAATCCTACAATAACCAGTTGAATCTCGGAAATATCAGTAAAGCTGAATATGTCCGTCTCAAAGCACAGGAGATTGAATTCAAGAAAAAACTGATTTCATTGAAACAGGAAATAGAAGAACAGCAGGCTGAGATAAAATCCCTGCTGATGATGCCTGCCGGTTCTTATCTGGTGATTGCAGATTCGTTTACAATGCCGGAAAAAGAACTTTCAGAACTGGAGCTATCTCAGTGGCTGGAAAAAGCGAAAGAAAACCGCCCGGATATCATGATCTCCAGGAACAAAGAAAAATATGCTGAGAAAAATCTCGAAATGCAGAACGCGATGAAAACCCCGGATATTGCAGTTTCTATCGGCTATGACCGTGGAGGGAATATCATGAAAGACTTTATAGGACTGGGGGTGTCTTTTGATCTTCCCATTTTCGACAGAAATAAAGGAAATATCCAGGAAGCTCAGCTGCAAATCCAGAAGATGAAAAATGAAACGCAGAAAAATATGCTGAAATCTGAAAATGAAATTGTCGCCGTTTTCAGAAACTACATCCGGACTCAGCAGGTATCCGAAGAAATTGATGATGCTTATGAGTCCACGCTGGATGGCTTATTGGTGAGCCATGAAAAAAACTTCAGATTGAGAAACATCAGCATGCTGGAATACATGGATTTTCTGGATACCTACATCAGCAATAAAATGATCATCCTGGATACTAAAAAAGAACTTAATCAATATTACGAGAACCTGCAATATGTTGTAGGACAGGATTTATAATACTTACCCATGAGAATGAACACTACCCGATACATCGCCGTCATTTATTTATCTGCGCTCACTGCCCTTATCGGCTGTCAAGATAAAAAGGAAGACCTCACAGCCGAAAAAGGCTACTGTATCAGCAAAGAACTTAAAAAAGATATTAAACTCGTAAAAGCGGAAATCCTCCCGATTGAAGAAAGCATTACGCTGACTGGAGAAGTGGAAAGCAATTCCGATAAGACCGTCCCTTTTGTAAGCCTTGTGGATGGTGTGGTTACGGATACCTACTTCTCGTTGGGAGATTATGTGAAAAAAGGGCAGGTGCTGGCGAGTATAAAAAGTACAGCTGTAAACGAAATGCAGGATGATACCCAGACCTTGCAGGCTCAACTGGCGGTAGCCAGGAGAAAACTTTCCTCCGTAGAAGCAATGTATAAAGATGATATTGCCTCTCAGAAAGATCTTCAGGAAGCAAAATCAGAAGTAGCCATCCTGCAGTCCAATATTTCAAAGACCCGGAAAAATATGCAGCTGTATTCGGCGGGAGGAAGTACAATTCAGATAAAAGCTCCGGCTGACGGCTATGTGATTTCCAAAAACGTATCCAAAGGAATGCCTGTTACGGCAGGAGGGGATCAGCTTTTCACCATTTCCAATCTGGATAAGGTATGGGTGATGGCCAATGTGTATGCGACCAACATGAGAAATGTATACGTGGACCAGCCCGTGGTGGTAAAGACACTGGCTTATCCGGATGAGAGCTTTTCAGGAAAAATCAACACGATTTCACAGGTTTTTAATGAAAATGAAAGGGTTTTAAAAGCTAAAATTATCATGGATAATAACGGTATGAAGCTCCGGCCGGGAATGTCCGCAGATGTGGTCCTGCCGGTGAATTCCCAAAATAAAACTGCGCTGGCCATTCCTCCCAAGGCACTGATCTTTGATAACAACCAAAGCTATGTTGTGGTGTATAAAAAAGACTGCGAGCTGGAGATCAGACCGGTAACGGAAATAGCATCCAACAGCCAGTATATTTATGTGGAAGGAAATCTGAAGCCGGGTGAAAATATCATCGCTTCCAATGGACTGCTGATCTACGAGAACCTGAAAAATCAATTAAATACCGCCACGAAGTAATGCGAAAATTTGTACAGAATATAGTTTCTTTCTCTTTAAAAAACTCATTGATTGTTCTTTTGGGAACTTTCATGTTGCTGGCTGGAGGGATTTATTCATATATCCATACTCCGATTGAGGCATTTCCGGATGTAACCAATACAAGGGTAAGGGTCATTACCCAATGGCCGGGAAGAAGTGCCGAAGAAATAGAGAAATTTGTCACTCTGCCGATTTCCAAGGAAATGAATGCCATTCCTAATAAAACGTCAGTACGATCTATCTCCCTGTTCGGATTATCGGTTGTTACAGTGATTTTTGATGATCATGTGGATGACTTTTATGCCCAGCAGTATGCATCCAATAAACTGGGAAATGTAGATTTACCCAATGGAGCGGACTACAGCATTGAACCTCCTTCCGGAGCTACCGGGGAAATTTACCGGTATATCATCAAAAGTAAACTGCCGATCAAAGAAGTGACGGCCATTCAGGACTGGGTTGTTGAGCGTGAGTTGCTGGCAGTTCCGGGAGTTGCAGATGTGGTGAGCTTTGGTGGTGAAGAAAAAACGTACGAAATAAAAATTAATCCCACGGAATTACACAACTATGACCTTTCTCCGCTGGATGTTTATGAAGCCGTTTCAAAGAGTAATATTAATGTGGGAGGAGATGTTGTCGCCAAAGGAGATCAGGCTTATGTTGTACGGGGGATCGGTCTTCTGGAAAAAAAGGAGGATATTGAAAATATTCAGATTGAAGTAAAAGGTTCCACGCCTATTCTGGTAAAGCACGTGGCTGAAGTGAAAGTTTCGGCAAAACCAAGACTGGGGCAGGTAGGATACAACAAAGAAAATGATGTTGTAGAAGGAATTGTGATTATGCTTCGCGGTGAAAATCCAAGTGACGTGATCGCGAGGCTTAAAGACCGGATAGAACAGCTGAACGGGGGAGAGCTTCCCGGGGATGTACAGATTGTGCCGATTATAGATCGTACCGAGCTGGTGAATACAACCGTCAATACAGTTTCCAAAAATCTGGTTGAAGGTGTAATTCTGGTTTCCATTATTGTATTTATATTCCTCTACAACTGGAGAACGACGTTTATTGTGGCGTCGGTGATTCCTCTGGCTTTTCTATTCGCAATTATTATGCTGAAAATTCAGGGGCTTCCTGCCAATCTGATTTCGATGGGGGCACTGGATTTCGGGCTGCTGTTGGAAGGTACACTGGTAATCGTTGAACATGTCTTTGTCGCCCTTGAGCATAAAGCTAAGAAAATCGGGCTCCGCAGGTTCAATAAAATTTCCAAACTGGGAATTATCAAGCGAAGTGCAGGAAGTGTAGCCGGTTATATTTTCTTTGCATTGCTGATTCTTATTGTTGCTCTGATGCCGATCTTCTCGTTCCAGAAGGTAGAAGGTAAAATGTTTTCCCCACTGGCGTTTACTTTAGGATATGCATTATTAGGCTCATTGATTCTGAGTCTGACGTATGTTCCGGCCATGTGTAAACTTTTACTCACTAAAAATATTGAAGAAAAGGAAAACTTTATTTCAAGATTCTTCAGGGTGAATATTTACAGGATTTATGAGTTCAGTGACCGTCATAAAAAAGGATTTCTGGTAGGGTTTGTCACTTTGCTTGTCATTTGCGGATGGAAATTCTCCCATTACGGCTCCGAATTCTTACCTAAGCTTAATGAAGGTGCCATTTATGTTCGTGCAACCCTTCCCAATAGCGTTAACCTGGATGAATCGGTGCGCTTGACGAAAGAGATGAAGGAGATCTTAATGAAATATGATGAAGTGAAATTCGTCATGACCCAGACCGGGCGCCCGAATGACGGAACAGATCCTACCGGATTCTTTAATATTGAATTCAATATCCAGCTGAAACCTGAAAATGAATGGCAGAAAAGGATTTCCAAAGAAGAACTGCTGGAACAGATGAGAGGTTCTCTTGAAAAGTATCCGGGAATCAATTTCGGATTCAGCCAGCCGATTCAGGATAATGTGGAGGAATATGTAGCCGGGGTAAAAGCCCCACTGGTAATCAAAATTTTCGGTAATGATTTATTTGAACTTGAGAATTATGCCAATAAAGTCGCCAATTCCATCAGAACCGTTCCGGGAATCTCAGATGTCAATGTCTTTAAAAATATTGGTCTTCCTGAGCTCAGAATTCAGCTTCATGATTCCAAAATGGCCAAATATGGGGTGTCTACCGCAGATGCACAGGCTGTTATCGAAATGACGATCGGAGGACAGGCAGCCACAAAATTTTATGAAAATGAAAGAATGTTTGATGTCATGCTCAGATTTGAAAAACAGTACCGGGATACCCCTGAAAAAATGGGCGATATCCTGATCCCGACGCAGGATAATAAAAAAGTTCCGTTGAAAGAAATTGCTACGATTGATTATCACACCGGGCCGTCATTTATTTACCGTGAAGGGAACAGCCGCTATATCGGGGTTGGATTCAATATTGAAGGCCGTGACCTGGGAAGTACAATCAAGGAAGCTAAAGAAAAAGTTGAAAAAGAGGTAAAGCTCCCGAAAAGCCATAAAATGACCTGGGCAGGAGAATTTGAAAGTAAAGAAAGAGCCGCAAAACAGCTGGCCATGGTAGTACCGATTTCTTTAGTGCTGATTCTGATGCTGCTGTATTTTAATTTTGGGAATGTAAAAGATACGCTGATTTCTTCCATTACGCTGGCATTTGCATTCATCGGCGGCTTTCTGTCTCTTTGGTTTACGGGAACTATTTTCGGGATCTCTGCCGGAATCGGATTCATTATCCTGTTTGGGGTAGCCACGATTGACGGGATCGTTCTGATCGGGGTAATGAAAGAGAATCTGCAAAACAGAATGTCTCTTAAAGAATCCATTGCCCAGGGAGTGCAGAGCAGAATCCGCCCGGTTGTGATGATTGCCCTCATGGGTTCTATGGGGCTGTTGCCGGCTGCCATGTCTAATGGTATGGGTTCTGAGATTCAGAAGCCGCTGGCCATTATGATCGTGGGCGGGCTGATCATCTGTATGCTGCTTTCCTTTACCATACTGCCGATTGTTTTCCATTACGCCTATCGTAAAAAGCATAAGGAAACCCTATAGTTTCTTTTATTTTGTTCATTCTTTGGCCGGAATCCGTGAGGAAGATTCCGGCCTTTTTATTTGTCTTTCGTCGATTCCAGGATTTCTATATTTTTTACCACATTACCGCTTTCACATTTTTTGAGTTCCTTTAAAAGAGCGGGAGTAAGAATCTTTGGACTGATAATCTGGGCAGCTACTTTTGCGGCCGCATAATCTACAATGTTAATGACGGATTCCCGCAGGAACAATGGCGTATTGGATGTAATAACAGCTGTTGTCCATGAAGTTTCCCTGGCTTTTGAAATTGCAAAATCAAGAACAGCGTTATCTTTTCCGTTGGACAGCTGATCAATAAGATCTACAGGATAGCAGATTTTATTTAAAGTATCCTGAACTTTCTGGTTGATGGAAGCAATAACGGTATTGATATTGTCAAAATCCTTCTTCAGCGGATTGATTTTCCGGTAAGGCATAATAGAGGCCGCTGAAACTCCCAGATCCAGATTGATATGGGCATTCATACCCAGGAAAATATGCTGTAAGATCAACAGGTTTTTATTTTTGGAAGCTTCCAATGCTGTAAACCAGGCGTTAGTACATTTCTTTCCTTTGCTGTAATTGTCCCAGGCCTCCAGATATCTTTGTGCAAAAGCAACGTCGAGGAGAATCATTCTGGGATTGTCTTCAAATTTTTTCTGCTGAATATTTTTCAGAACCTGAGCCGTCATGGTCCGGTATGTACAGGCGAAATATCCGGCAGGATTCTGGTTTTCCTTACACCAGATGATGATTTCATCAAGTTTGTTCAGGACTTCTTCAATGGTTTTCATAGTCGTTTTTTTATTTATCTAAAGATACTAAAAAGCTGAAATTCAGGAATGAAAAAAGCCATCTCACCGGAGACAGCTTTTGATTTATTTTTCTTACAGATTGTTTATGGAAGAGAAGGTAGTGGTAAAAGTGGTCCTTCAATAGGTTCAAGAACCTTGTCTCTGCAATATGCGGTATTCACTTCACATCTATCACCCATGCAGATATAATCCGTCATGGTTGTTGAGCCGTCAGGACATCTGATCATCGCTTCGCCATGACATCCTCCCTTACATAATATAGGATGTAAAGTGTAGCCGCCAAAGACCTCTTTCAGTTCCGTTCTGGAAAGCTTTGTTAAATTCAGTTTTTTCATAAGTTTTAATTTTTTTTGTTATGGTATTGAAAATGAGTTACTAATATAGTAAAAATAAATCACTATATGGTTATATAATGATTTATTTTTTTAAATTATTTAAGAATTTGGCTCAAAAAATATAAGCTTATTTTTTTATGAATTTTTCTGTAATTCTACCTTCGCTAGTTTCAAAATTGATGATATAGCTTCCGGAACTGAGATGTTGAACATCAATTTTATTATTATTTAAATTGACATTCATTTTTCTTCCGCTTATGTCGAAAATTTCAATATTGTTAATTTTTTCTTTAGATTTTATAGTTAGGACATCAGATACCGGATTTGGATAAATAGAAATTGAGGAAACTTTCGTGGCAATTTCGGAGGTACTTAGTGTTCCTGTTGTAGTAACTTTGAAGTCATCAATAAATAAAGCAAACTGATCATCAGAAACGCATTGTATAGCAATATATACAGGTTGGCCTGCATAGGCATCTAAATTAAAAGTATACTCATTCCATGTAATAGCCGAAGGGGTTACTAGAATGTTTGGGTTAATTCTGGTAAAACTTGTTGTGTCAGTATTGGTAGTGGATACCCAGACATTAAATTTTTCCGCTCCATAACGAGCACTTAATGGCCTGCCCCAAAAGCTAACATTATTCCCTGAAGATCCTAATGTAATTCTGGGGCTTATCAGCCAATCATTATTGACTAATGGAGGCGGGTTAGAAACATTAAAACAAACCATGGCCTTATCTCCTGTTCTGGCTGTGAGTTCTGGATTAGTAGAGGGGGATGGATTAAAAACGATATAAGCTTTAGGAATGCCCTGGTGGGGAAATTGAACGCCATCTATTACATATGAATCTTTCCCGTCTAAATCTGTTAATGTCCAGTTTCCGACAGAGCCGGTAGCATAGGCAAAATTTTCATAATTTTCAAAACTGTCTTCAAAAATAACCGTTTGTGCATTCGTAAGACATAATCCTAAAAGGACGGACAAGGTAAATAGTTTTTTCATAATATAAAGTTTTTTGGTTTTAGCCAAATCTAATTATATTTTTATTGAATTACTATTTTATATCTTGTTTGTTTGTTTTATTGTGGGGTATTTGGTGATTTTTGGTTTATTTATTTTAATATTTTAATTGTTTTTTAATTGTTTAATGTAAAATATTAATCAGTGGCTTTAAGTTTAAGGGTTTTCCTTTGAAATTTCCTCATGATGTTTGAGATATAAAGGGAGGGCAGCAGAGCCGTACCACGGGAATATTTCATAACTGAAAACTCCGGCCTGTACGGCGGGATCTGTTTTTACCCATTGTTCAGCTTCCTCTTTGGATTTTGTATTGAAAATAAACATACCCCGGTAATTTTCTTTATTCTTTTCCAAAAACGGACCGGCCACCACAATTTTTCCTTCATCGGCCAGTTTTTTGATATTTCCCATATGTCCTTTCATCAGTTCACTCATTTTGGCTTTGTCATCAATTTTAGACGTTCCTGTAGTAAGCATCACAATCGTGTAGGCTTTCATACCATATTGGTCCGCACCCAGCGATTTTGCCAGCTGTTCGTTAAATCCGGAAGCTCCGGGCTTGCCGGGTTCTCCGTTTTTTCCATCCTGTCCTTTGGTATAGACAAAACAAGATGACATCAGCAGGCTGGCAAGGAGTAGTGTGAAAATATTTTTCATGGTGGTGGTTTTTAGACTAGTCTTTTATTCTTAAAAATTCTTTGGCCAGTTCGATCATTTTGGGATCTCCGGTATATTTTCCGTGCTCATCAGACAGTTTTACCGTAGGGATCCATTCCTGGTTGGTTGCCTGTACCCCGATCAGTTTCATTACAATATTCATAGGTTTTAAGCCAACATCATTGGTAAGGTTGGTTCCTATTCCGAAAGAAATGCCGATTTTTCCTCTGCAGTAATTGGTGATTTCCTCTACCTTTTCCAGATTCAGGGCATCAGAGAAAATAATGTATTTAAACATTGGATTGATACCGTTATTTTGATAGTGCGCTATAGTTTTGTCGGCAAATTCAAGAGGGTCACCACTGTCATGACGTACCCCGTCAAATAATTTTGCAAACTTTTTATCAAACTGCTGAAAGAAAACATCTGTAGTGTACGTATCTGATAAGGCGACTCCGAGATCACCTCTATAAACATCTACCCAGTGTTCCAGGGCCAGCTCGTTGGCCATCTTGAATCCGTATTCTGCAGCATGGAACATAAACCATTCATGAGCGTGTGTGCCAATTGGCTTTACGCCGTATTTCATCGCAAAATGAACATTGGAGCTTCCGATAAATGTTGACTCTTTCTTCTGCGTTAACGCTTCCATCACCAGATTCTGAACTTTATAGGAATGCCTTCTGCGGGTGCCGAATTCAGCAAAGGTTACTCCCAGTTTTCCTAATGAGTCGGCTTTTTCAAGAGTTCTGTTCATAACAATCTCATTGGAATCTCTTTCCATATGATTCATCTCGTAATGCAGTTCACTGATAAGAGCTAATAAAGGGACTTCCCATAGAATGGTCCGGTACCATAATCCTTCCACAGTTACACTGAGTTCGCTTCCTTCCTGGTGGATCTTTACTTCAGACGGATCATAATGGTAGCCTTCTAAAAAATCAAGATAAGGAAGATCAATATACGGACAGGTTTTGGCCATGAATTTTTTCTCCTCTTTTGTGAGTTTTAATTCAGCCATTTTATTCACTGCTTCTTTAAGGGCCGCATCAAAGCCTGGGGGGAAATGATGCTTTCCCCGGTTGATGAATTCATACTTTACAATGGAACTCGGGAATAATTTTACCACTGCATTCTGCATGGTTATTTTGTAGAAATCGTTATCTAAGATGGAGTTTAATCGAACGTCGTGCATAATATGTGTAATTT
Organism: Chryseobacterium sp.; assembly: GCA_031277615.1. Classification (GTDB taxonomy): domain Bacteria; phylum Bacteroidota; class Bacteroidia; order Flavobacteriales; family Weeksellaceae; genus Chryseobacterium. The sequence goes on from JAITMC010000019.1 coordinate 73,760, forward strand.
TAACGCAAATATAATCATTTAAAATAAAAATCGTCTAAATGTAAGACGATTTTTTTATTTTTCGGATGATTTTTCCAGGTTACTTCCCTAAATAAGAGTTGTACATCCATACTTCTTTTTCCTGTTCGGTGATGTAGTCGCTCATCTGGGAGTTGGTCCCTTCATCTCCGGCCTGGTCTGTAATATCCAGAAGTTCTCTCTGAAGATCAATAACCACTTTGAATGAATTTAAAATAAGTTCTACGCTCTTGGTAGCATCGCTTACTTCTTTACTCTCTTTAATAGTAGCCACTTTCAGGTAATCTGAATAATTATGAGCCGGAGTAGCCCCTAAGGTAAGAATTCTTTCTGCAATTTCATCAATTTTTAATACCAGGCTGTTGTAAAGTTCTTCAAATTTCGGGTGCAGGGTAAAGAACTGGTCTCCTTTGATATTCCAGTGTGAGCCTCTCGTATTTTGGTAAAATACCGAATAGTTCGCCAAAAGGATGTTTAATTTTTCTGAAATGTTTTTACAGTCGGCTTCTTTCAAACCGATAATGCTTGCATTTTTCATAAGTTTATCTTTTATGCTAACAAATTTAGAAAATATTGTGCCGAAAAGCCTTTATTATCAATAGATGATAACTATAAGAAAATGTTTTAAAATAGTTTGGAAGTATCAGTTTAATCGGAAAAACAATAATGATTTTCTTTTTACAACGGATGATGCTTATCTTTGGTGCTTTATATTGGTCTTAAAGATGAAAGCATTCAGGAATATGGGATTGCGCAGCTTTCTGCTGTCGTTTGCCGTTTTTTTCTCAGTCTGTTTATTATATTATATCAGTTCAGTTTTGAAAACAGACGGTCATTATACCTACCTGCTGGATGATGCCTATATTCATCTTGCCATGGCAAAGAATTTTGCGTTCTATGAAGTCTGGGGAATGACGAAATATCAGTTTTCATCCACATCTTCATCACCATTATTTACTTATTTGCTGAGTGTTCTGATTAAGATTTTCGGGAATAATGATCAGATTCCGCTGTATTTCAATATGGTGTTCAGTATTGGGATTCTTTATGGGCTTTCTATATATTATGCAGGCGTTTTTAAAGAAGTAAAAAATACTGTTTTAGCGGTGCTTTTTACTGTATTTTTTATTGTACTTCCCTTGCATCTTCTATCCGGAATGGAACACGTTTTTCAGATATTCCTTTTTGTGGGGAATATCTTCTGCTTGTATCGACGGTATCAAAACCGCCTGGCAATATATGGTTTCTATTGCAGTTTGCTGCTGATGGGCCTGGTCCGTTTTGAAAGTATGTTCTATTTCGTTATTCTGGCTTGCATGTTTGCGGTGGTCCGAAAATGGAGAGATGCTGCATTGGTTTTGGGGTTGGGATTCATACCGATTGTTGCTTTTTGTGTTTTCAATCATCAGATGGACGGTTACTTTTTTCCTAATTCTGTTGTGGTAAAAGGAACAAAACTAAGCTTTGATTCTAATATCTTTCAGCAGCTTAAAGTAATATTACTGGATAACTTTTTACTGAATATCAGTTTCTATAAGGTTGGGATTTTTCCTATTCTCATGACTCTTATTTTCATCGGCAGGGATCTCAGAACAAAGAATATAGGTGAAGTATTGAAATCAAACTTTTTACTGATTGTATTCTGCTTACTGATGATCTGCCATTCCATGTTTGCCGATCTGAAAGGGCTTTTCCGTTATGAAGCCTATATTCTTACCGGATTCTGTATGCTGCTGATTCCGCGGATGAAAGACTTCTTTTCCGGTTTTAATGATTATATAAAGAAGGAAAAGCTGCTCAGTATATTGATAGCCGCCAATGTTCTGCTTCTGGTCTATAAAGGATGGGTTGCTCATAAAGTGATGAAGGATGGCGGAAAAAATATTTATGAGCAGCAGGTACAGTCTGCCAGATTCCTGCACGAGTTTTATAATACTTCCAGAGTGGTAGCCAATGATATCGGAGCAGTGAGCTATTATACGGATATTCATTTACTGGATATTGCAGGTCTGGGATCTGTAGAAACCGTGCCTTTCAATGAGAACAAAAAAAAGTTCGGACCGGAATTTGAAAATTTCCTTACACAATACTGTAATGAGCATCAATATGATATTGCTGTGGTCTATGAAGGATGGCTTCAGGGCCATGTTCCCAAAAACTGGAGAAAAGCAGCGGTTTTGAAGATTGCAGAAAAAGTAACTGTCGCAAGGCTGGAAGTGTCTGTTTATTCTATTGATGAAAAGAATCTGGAACAGCTGAAGCAAAATATCAGAAAATTCGCATGGAATAAAAACGTTACCGTCACAATTGAGGATGAAAGGTAACTGTCTGTTAATTAATTTTTAATAAAAAAAATTATTTATAAATAACTGCTTGTTAATTAAAAAATAATTACTATTTTTGCACCCTAAAATAAAAAGCAATTAAATGCCTACTATTCAACAATTAGTAAGAAAAGGAAGAGCCACGCTTGCCAAGAAGAGCAAATCGGCTGCCCTTGATTCTTGTCCACAAAGACGTGGAGTATGTACGAGAGTATATACTACTACACCTAAGAAACCTAACTCTGCACTTAGAAAAGTAGCAAGGGTAAGACTTTCAAACGGTAAAGAAGTTAACGCCTATATCCCGGGCGAAGGACATAATCTTCAAGAGCACTCGATAGTATTGGTTAGAGGCGGAAGGGTGAAAGACCTACCGGGAGTACGTTACCACATCGTAAGAGGTGCATTAGACACCGCTGGTGTAAATGGAAGAACTCAGAGAAGATCTAAGTACGGAGCTAAGAGACCTAAACCAGGACAAGCTGCTGCAGCGCCTGCAAAAGGAAAGAAAAAATAATCATTAAATAAGGTACAGAAGCAATGAGAAAGACAAAAGCGAAAAAAAGACCGTTGTTACCAGATCCGAAATTTAATGATCAATTGGTAACGAGATTCGTAAACAACCTAATGCTAGACGGTAAGAAGTCTATCGCATTCAAAATTTTCTATGATGCATTGGATATCGTAGAAACTAAAAAAGGAGAAACTGAGAAAACAGCCCTTGAAATCTGGAAAGATGCATTAACGAACGTTATGCCTCACGTAGAAGTACGTTCCAGAAGAGTAGGTGGAGCTAACTTCCAGATTCCTATGCCAATCAGAGCTGATAGAAAAATTTCTATGGCAATGAAATGGTTAATTAGCTACTCTAAAAAGAGAAATGATAAGTCTATGGCTTTGAAATTAGCTAATGAAGTTGTAGCTGCTTCAAGAGAAGAAGGTGCAGCTTTCAAAAAGAAAACTGATACTCACAAAATGGCGGAAGCTAACAAAGCGTTTTCACACTTTAAATTCTAATCTGAAATGGGTAGAGATCTTAAATTTACAAGAAATATTGGTATTGCTGCTCACATTGATGCGGGTAAAACTACCACTACAGAAAGGATTTTATTCTATACAGGGGTAAACCACAAAATTGGAGAGGTTCACGATGGTGCTTCTACAATGGACTGGATGGAGCAGGAAGCAGAAAGAGGTATTACTATTACTTCTGCTGCAACTACTTGTTCTTGGAACTTCCCAACAGATCAGGGAAAACCTGTTGCTGACACTAAACCTTACCACTTCAACATCATCGATACACCGGGACACGTTGACTTCACTGTAGAAGTAAACAGATCTTTGAGAGTATTAGATGGATTAGTATTCTTATTCTCTGCAGTAGATGGAGTAGAGCCTCAGTCTGAAACAAACTGGAGACTTGCTGACAACTACAAAGTTGCGAGAATGGGATTCGTAAACAAAATGGACAGACAAGGTGCTGACTTCCTTAACGTGGTAAACCAGGTTAAAGAAATGTTAGGATCTAACGCAGTTCCAATCGTTTTACCAATCGGTGCTGAAGAAGACTTTAAAGGTGTTGTAGACTTAATTAAAAACAGAGCGATCATCTGGGATGAAGCTGGACAAGGTGCTACTTTCGAGGTAGTTCCAATTCCTGATGACATGAAAGATGAGGTTCTTGAATATAGAGAGAAATTAGTAGAAGCTGTTTCTGAATATGACGAAACTTTGATGGAGAAATTCTTCGAAGATCCGGATTCAATTACAGAAGAAGAAATCAATGCTGCATTGAGAGCTGCTACTATCGATTTATCTATTATCCCAATGACTTGTGGTTCTTCATTCAAGAATAAAGGAGTACAGTTTATGTTGGATGCAGTATGTAAATACTTGCCTTCTCCATTGGATAAAGATGATATCAAAGGTACTGACCCAAGAACAGACGCTGAAATTACAAGAAAGCCATCTGTAGATGAGCCTTTCTCTGCTCTGGCATTTAAGATTGCTACTGACCCGTTCGTGGGAAGATTAGCATTCTTCAGAGCATACTCTGGAAGACTGGATGCTGGTTCTTATATCTTGAACACTCGTTCAGGAGATAAAGAAAGAATCTCCAGAATCTATCAGATGCACGCTAACAAGCAAAACCCGGTAGAATATATTGAAGCTGGTGATATTGGTGCAGCGGTAGGATTCAAGTCTATCAAAACTGGTGATACGATGTGTGACGAGAAAAACCCAATCGTTCTTGAATCGATGGTTTTCCCTGATCCGGTAATCGGTATCGCTGTTGAGCCTAAAACTAAAGCTGACCAGGATAAAATGGGTAACGCTCTGGCTAAATTGGCTGAAGAAGATCCAACGTTTACGGTAAGAACTGACGAGGCTTCTGGACAAACGATCATCTCTGGTATGGGTGAGCTTCACCTAGATATCATTGTAGACCGTATGAAGAGAGAATTCAAGGTTGAAGTAAACCAGGGACAACCTCAGGTAGAGTACAAAGAAAACTTAACAAAAGTTGCTCAACACAGAGAAGTTTACAAAAAACAATCTGGTGGTAAAGGTAAATTTGCTGACATTGTATTTGAACTAGGACCTGCAGACGAAGGTAAAGTTGGTTTAGAATTCATCAATGAGATCAAAGGTGGTAACGTTCCTAGAGAATTTGTTCCTGCCATTGAAAAAGGATTTAAAGCTGCAATGAAGAACGGTCCATTGGCTGGTTTCGAAGTTGAAGGTATTAAAGTTACTCTTAAAGATGGATCTTTCCACGCAGTGGATTCTGACGCTCTTTCTTTCGAAATGGCTGCTAAGCTAGGATTTAAAGAAGCTGGTAAAGCTGCTAAACCGGTAATTATGGAGCCTATTATGAAACTGGAAGTTGTAACTCCGGAAGAATACATGGGTAACATCATTGGTGACCTTAACAAGAGAAGAGGTACAATCAGTGGTCAGGAAGAAAAGAACGGTGCTGTTGTAATCAAAGGTTCAGTTCCACTTTCTGAAATGTTTGGATATGTTACTACTCTAAGAACACTTTCATCAGGAAGAGCTACTTCTTCTATGGAATTAGAGAAGTACCAGGCTACTCCACAAAACGTTGCTGAAGAAATCATCGCTAAAGCAAAAGGTTAATTTTTAAATTAAAGAAATGTCACAAAGAATCAGAATAAAACTAAAATCTTACGATTACAACTTGGTAGACAAGTCTGCTGAGAAAATCGTAAAAACGGTAAAGGCTACTGGTGCTGTTGTAAACGGTCCAATTCCATTGCCAACGAATAAGAGAATCTTCACAGTGTTGAGATCTCCGCACGTAAACAAGAAAGCAAGAGAGCAGTTCCAATTATCAGCTCACAAGAGACTGATGGATATCTACTCTTCTTCTTCTAAAACTGTTGATGCTCTAATGAAATTAGAACTTCCTTCAGGTGTAGATGTTGAAATTAAAGTGTGATAACTGCATACTTTGCAATGATTATAGAATCCGTTCCTTTTCAGGAGCGGATTTTTTTGTGCTAATCTTTTTAAAAAGGTTACTATTATAGTGTGCGGATTCAAAGTTTATCGATATTTTTGGCTCAAACTTATCCCATGAAAAAACTCATCCTCTTATTATTTCCTTTACTGTTTAGTGCACAGACCCATTGCTTTGTTTATCTGTTTGAATATAAAAAAGATTCGTTGGCACAGGATTTTACTAAAACCAATATGATTCTGGACGTTAATCCCGATGATGTCAAATTTTATCCGTATTCTTACGCTCAGACTGATTCTCTGAATATTATTCGTGGCCAAAAAAGATCCAGATGGGATGATGACCTTCCTGCCATTATCAGGAAGAAGAATTCTTTTGAAAATACTTCATTGATTTTGATGAATGATTTGTTTTCTTTAAAATCAACGGATAAAATGAATTGGAAGCTTTTAAGTGATACAAAAGTTGACGGACAATATAATTTGCAGAAAGCAACAACAAGCTTTGGAGGCAGACAATGGACTGCCTGGTTCTGTAAGGATATCAATCTAAGCGAAGGACCATACAAGTTCCGCGGACTTCCGGGGCTCATCTTTGAAATAGAAGACAGCAAGAGGAATTATATTTTTAAACTCGCTAAAAGCATGAAGTTTCCCAAGACCTATGAAACCCCGTTCCTGGAGAGTTTTATTGGAAAGAAACCTCTTCCTGTGACTGAAAAGATCATTGCCAAAAAACAGCTGGAGCTCTACAATGATCCACTGCATGATGTTGCAGAAGCATTCAAATCTAATACCAACCCCGACAATACATTTTATGTTTTAGGAGTACAGATAAAAAGTCTGGATCAGTTAAAAGGAATGTCTGATGAAAGAAGAAAAATGATGCTTAAAGAAAACAATCCCATCGAAATTGATAAAGCCGTAAGATATCCTGTAAATTAAAAAAATAGCAATATCCAATTACAACCCTCCCTTTTACAGGAGGTTTTTTTATGCCGAAATATCAAAAATGTGAGATATATCAGACATGGTTATTTATTTAGAATTAATAAAAATAACTACATTTGCAAAAAGTTATTAGATGAATAAAGTAGTATCCTTTTCTCTGCTTGTACTGGGTGGGGTTTTTGTAAGCGCACAGCAAGTGAATGATTCTATTAAGAAATCAAAAGAAATTGATGAAGTAGAATTATTCGGTGAAAAAAAGAAACAGCCGGAAGGACTGGAAGCAATCACCAGGCTGCCTTTGAAACCCAGAGACCAGATCCAGAGTATCTCAGTAATTTCTTATAAAGTAATAGAGGATCTTGGAGGAATGACCGTAACGGATGTTGCTAAAAATATTCCGGGAGTTACCCAGTTCGGAAGTTACGGAGGGACAAGAGAAAGTATGTCTATCAGAGGGTACAGAGGAGTTCCTGTTTTGAAAAACGGTGTTCAGATGGACTCGGATTTCCGTACAGGAGCAATGCTTACTGATATGCAGGGGATCGAAAGTATTCAGGTAATTAAAGGTTCTGCTGCCGTTACCCAGGGAATTGGTGACGGATTGGGATCTGCGGGAGGAGTTATCAATGTAGTAACCAAAGTACCTAAGTTTATCAATCAGACTAATGTTGGATTCAGATATGGAAGCTGGGACTTTTACAGACCTACTGTGGATTTCCAGAGAGTATTGGATTCTCAGGGAAAAGTTGCGGTGAGATTAAATGGAGCTTACCAAAGCAGTAATAGCTTCAGAAGATTTGTGAATACAGACCGTATTTATGTAAATCCATCCATTGCTGTTCGTCCCGATGATAAAACGGAAATCGTGGTAGAAATGGATTATATGCATAATAACACCACTCCCGACAGAGGAACCGTAAATCTTGCCAAAGGTGATGTGGAAGCCATTTACAGAATGCCAGGAAGAAAATTCCTGGGGTTTGCTTCGGATAATGCCAAAACAGAAACATTTAATTTCTCAACAACAGCCACCAGAAAGCTTACTGAAAAATTAAAGTTAAGAGCTGCTTTCATGAGTTCTTCTTATCAGTCTGAAATCATTGGTGCTGCTTTAGCTCCTAAAAATAGAAATAACCCGAATGAAATCCGTACCAGAACCTTGTCCAGATCTGATAGAGAAGATTTGAATAAAGTATTTCAGTTTGATTTCATCGGAGCAGATGTGATGACCGGTTTTATGAAGCATACATTCCAGCTTGGATTTGACTGGAAAGAATCTAATGTTACGACCACTTCATATGCTGCAAGTAAAGTAAGTGATGAAATCAATGTGCTGGGAGACGTAAGTAATCTTGTCCCTGCCGGAATGAATATTGATTTATCGACAGCTAAATCTGTGAATACTGTTGCTCCTACTATGGGATTGATGGCACAGGATGTTATTACTTTCAACAAATATATCAAAGCGCATTTAGGCGTTCGTTACAGCAGGCTGATCGGATCCGATAAAGAAAAAGATTTCGCCTGGAACCCTTCATTGGGAATCATGATTTCACCTATTGAAAACATGAATGTTTTTGGATCTTATACAAGTACTACAGCTTTAAGAAGTTCAAATAATCCTTTGGCTGAAGGCGGTACGGTAGGAGCTTCTACCACTAACCAATGGGAAGCCGGAATAAAATCTGATTGGTTAAACGAAAGATTAAGATTCAACGTTACCTTCTTTAATATCAATACAGACAACTTATCCTATGAAATTATGGGAAGCAATGGTCAGGGAATTGGTAAATATGCTTTGGCCGGTGAATTGAAAAGAAAAGGAATGGAAATCGAATTAATCGGTAAAATTCTTCCTAATCTACAGATCATGACAGGGTGGGCCTATGTAGATGCACAGTATCAGGATAGCCCTTCATTTGTGAACGGATCAGCACCCATCAATACTCCTAAACATTCTGCAAACGGTTGGCTGAATTATAAATTTAATACCGGAGTTTTGGAAGGACTGGATGTAGGTGCAGGGATTTATTATGTAGGAACAAGACCGGTTGATGATTATAAAAATGAAGCCATATTAGATAATGGTCATGTGAACGGTACACAACCTGGTGAAAAACCATTTAAAATGCCTCAATACACAACTGTTGATGCTCAGATCGGATATAGTTTCAAAAACGGATTGGGGCTTAGAGGATTCTTTAATAATATCTTCAATGCAGTAGGGTACAATTCTTACTTCAGAGGAGGATATATCGACCAGATCCAGCCAAGAAACTTTGCCGTTCAGGTTAACTATAAATTCTAATCAAAAATCATCTATCTATGAAAAATATGAAAACTTTATTGTTCGCCTTCGTTATCGGAGCAGCAGTGATCTCTTGTTCCGGAGAGAAAAAGAAAGGAATCGATTACAACCAGTTCAAGACAGAAGTGAAGCTTACGGCAGAACAGGAAAAAAGTTATGACGAGATCACCAAAAAATACCAGGATCTTCAGGAGCAGAACTATCAGGCTGCAAAAGCTCAGGGTGGAAATATGGACCGTGTAGCTTTAGGCATCAAAGGTGAAGAACTGAGAGCACAACAGGCTCTGGAAATGGCAAAAGTACTGGATGCTCCACAGATGGAAAAATTCAACAAATTCGTAGATGAGAATTCCAGAAAAAGACCAAGATATAACAACGAACTTTTAGAAAGAATCAAAACTGAAGCTCAGCTTTCCGAAGAAGAGTTCAAAGTGGTAAATGCCGCGAATGATGCCTTTGAAAAAGCATTCAGTGATGCTCACGATGTATACCACGGGAACAATGATCTGGCTAAAGAATACTGGGAGAAATTTGATGCCCAGAGAAAAGCTGCCATTCAGAAGGCATTAACTCCTGAACACTATACGAAATTCGAGAAAATCGTAAAAGACGTTCAGTTCAAAGGAAGAAAATAAGGAAGATAAGGAAAGGGGGATAATCAACGTTTTCCCATCCAGCTTCATTATTTCTATACTATTAGAAACATTCATTCAAATTTTAATAAAAAAACATTAAGACGGTCCCCCTGTCTTAATGTTTTTGCTGTTAAATCATTATGAAGACATTATTTAAAAGTCTGTACCGGAAAAAAAGAAAAAATGAATCTTTTACCAAATACCTGATGTGGATCATCCATCTCTGGCTGGGACTTCTGTCATGCAGTATTGTTTTCGTGATGTGCCTTACCGGATGTCTCTATGCTTTCAAAAACCAGATTACGGATCTTTACAACCGGGACAAAGTCTATATTACGGCAGGAGCGGCTGCTAAAAATCCGGATCATATTCAGGCAGAACTGTTAAAGGAAGGGAAAGAGCTTACCTCACTGCTGATTCCGGATAGTAAAAGCCGGAGCTATGTGGTGTCATACCGCGAAAATCAGATTGATAAAAGCGCTTATTACAACCAGTATACCGGAGCCATTCTGGGGCAGGCAGACACCGGAGCAAACCGCTTTTTTGAAGTAGTTCTTGATATCCACCGGAATCTGATGATGGGAAATGCAGGCCGCCAGATCGTAGGAGCTTCCGTGCTGATGTTTTGTGTATTGCTGATCTCTGGACTGATCCTCTGGCTTCCTAAAAAACTGAAATTTTTGAAACAGGGTCTGACCGTCATGTTCAGGGCTAAATTCCAGAGAGTCAATTACGACCTTCACAATACACTGGGTTTCTATGCTTTTTTAATGCTGTTCTTTATTGCAGTTACCGGATTGTATATAACCTATCCCTGGGTGAAAAACGGATTGATCATAAGTCTGGGCGGTTCATCGATCAATCATATTGCTGAAGAAAAAAATGGAGATGATCCTTTCGGGGGGCTTATGGAAGATATGCTTCAGAAACAGGATGAAAAGAAAAACCTGAAAGATGCTTCATCTACCTCTGTAGATAAGATCCTGAAGCTGGCCAACCAGCACCTGCCTTATACCGCAGTAACCAGTATAGAGCTTCCCAATAAGGAAAACCCCAGATATGTAGTCATCAAAACCAATACCCGGAACCTTCTGGGAATGATGCTGCCGGATGAAGTTACCTTCGATAAAACAGGAGTCTTCAAAACTAAAGAATTATTTTCCGAAAGACCTCTGAACAAACAGTTCACCGCATTGGCCAAGCCGCTGCATACCGGAGAAATTATGGGACTGCCAAGTATTATCCTTTATTTTATCATCTCATTGATCGGATGCTCGCTTCCCGTTACCGGATTTCTGATCTGGTGGCACAGGTTCAGGAAGATGAAGTGACGGAGAATGGGAAAGGGTGTCGGATGCTGGAAGAGGGAAGTATAAGCAGACTGTAATATGAGGTCTCAACTTTTGATGATGATGATGTTGTTGAAACATCAATTTCAGGATACCAGCATCTCAGCATCCCTGATATTTTTTAGTTAAATAAAATGACTATTGCCAATACGCTTAATTTCTATAAACATCCATCATCAATCATCCATCATCCCACTTCCCTCTTAAAATCCCCATTGCCGTTTCATACTAATTTTATACATTTATATATAAAAGAACTTAAAGTATGAGCCATAAAAATCACAATTTTTTTGAAAAATTTTCAGACTGGGCGACTAAATTCACAGGAAGCTCCTATGCCTTCATCGGAGCGGTCGTCGTCGTGTTGGCGTGGGCTGTTTCAGGGCCTGTTTTTGATTATTCGGAAACATGGCAGCTGGTGATCAATACCGGAACAACCATCATTACATTCTTAATGGTATTCCTGATTCAGAAAGCGCAGAATAAAGACTCAAAAGCAATCCAGATCAAGCTGAATGAGCTGATTGCAGCCCACGGCAAAGCAAGTAACAGGATTGTGGACATTGAAGACCTGACTGAAAAAGAGCTCGACCAACTGCACTGCTTTTATGAAAACCTGGCCCAGCTTGCCAAAGAAGATGCAGATATTCATACTTCTCATTCCATAGATGCCGCTCAGCGAAACCAGAATACCAAACATGAAGCTTTTAAACTCAAACATGAAGAGTGGCTTCAGGCACAGCAGCAAAAAAAGGAATCAAATTAATTTGATTCCTTTTTTATAGGATATGAAAATCCGATTTTCGAATAAGGAAAAAGTACAAAAGCTCTGATATTCTTTACAGGCTTCAATTGCTTCCCTCATCCATCTTCCGTTTTCCTTTCCGCACTATCTTTTCATAAAATATCCGAAATAACTGCAGCTTCCCATAAGATCCCGGGCCGTCTGTGTATCCGAATACTGTGCTTTCAGCTGGGCAAAATAGGTTCTGTATTGCTGATTTCTCAGATGGTCGAGCTCGGTTTGGTGGGCCTGCTCTTTTTCAGACCATTTCGGATCAGAATAATTATATTTCAGCTGGTTTTTAGCTTCATACTGGTAATATTTTCCCTGTTCGGCGCTGGCCATCTGGAAAAGGATCCTTGCTTTTTCTTCGTTATTACTGGACAGCTTTAATGCTTTTTGATAATAACCGATGGATAAATCAAAATTGTCCGGTTCAATATAAGACGTATCCAGGAAGTTTTTATAATAATACTGGTATGGATTTTTCCGGTTGGTATTCCAGAAATAATATTTTCCTCCGTTGCTGTTATCGATATCCATGACAAACATCTGGCGGTAGTATCCTAAAATAGACGTGTTGTAAAGCAGGTTTCCGATCAGCTGGTTGGCTTTTGCTGCCTTTTCACCTGTTCCTGCACCGATCTTTTTAAGCTGTACTAAAGCATCAGCCAATTCCACTTTATTCATCCTGTTTTTAATGAAAGGGAAATCTGAGTAGTTTTCAGGTTTCATACTTTCAAAATCGGGACTTTCGTAACTTTCCCACACATTATGCCCGAAAACAAGTGAGGAGATATTTTTAAAGCCGTCGTATTCATCCGAGGTATATTGTTTCTGGGTGATCTTTTGTCCGTCTTTCTCCGTCCACTCATAATTCTCTCTCGGGATTCCTGCAAAGCTTTGAGCTTTTTCATAATAAGATTTAGCCTTTTCAAAATCAGCCTGTCGCATTGCCCTGTCTCCATAGATCATGCTGAAGAAAGCATCGATATTTCCTACATCATTCAGATTTTTAGCAATGATCTGTGTTTCAAACCGGGTTTTATCCTTCTTCCTGTAAAACTCTTCAACACTCTTTACAAGACTTGAATTCGGGTTGTACTGAAGATCAGAAAGTTTGTTATTCATCAGATAGGACTTTCCGTCTTCACCCTGCAGAAAATACCGGTTGGCGAGTACATCTTTCAGGAAAGCAGCAGTAGAAGGAACCGGTCCGTAATAATCATAATTCGTGGTGGCAGTATCCTGCTTCACTTCTTTTTCCACAAAATATTCCGCGTAGTCTTTCATCAGGTGATCCTCATAATCGGCATCAATTTTCGGCTGGGCCACAATATCGTTAAGAACCTTCATCCTTTTGATCTGCTCCAGATATTCAGGATTGGTTGTTTTGATGTCGCTCAGAATTTCCGTGCTTTCTTTGTAGTTTTTCTTTAAAAATTTAAGATAAGCATCAGCGATCTGCCAGTATTCATCCTTCGATTTTTCTTTTGTTTTGGCAGTGAATTTTTCCAGGTCATTCAGGAAATTCTGGGTCTCTTCATCATAGCCGTATCCGGTTGTATAAAAAGGAATCCTGTTTGGGTTGTTCAGAAGTTCATCATCACTCTGGTCTGCTTTCGCATTTCCTGTTTTATCAGACTTGGAACCTCCGAAAAGATTTTTAAAGAACCTTACAATTTTTTGCCAGAAAGAAACTTTCTCCTCCTTTACTTCCGGAGCTTTGGTTTCGGTTCCGCTTTTGGCATCCTTAGAAGGGGCATTTGAATCTGTATTTCCTCTGGAAACATAAGGATGAGTTGACGCATCTGAAGCATAATAGTAATCCGGAAGATAACTTCTCTCCAGCTCATTGATGCTTCTCGCTGCCATCACTTTCAGAATCTCAGAATCAGGATTGATCTCGTACATCTTTTCCATGATAGGAATAGGATTGTTGAAATCTTCATAGCCTAAAAGAAAATAAGCCATATTCTTTTCCTCATTCGTATTCGCCTTTTTCATAATATTACTGAAAGAAGCAGTATCCGAAAGTTTCATGGAAACAAATGCAGATTCCTTACGGTCCCGGGTATTCATAAAAACCTGGAAAAAGTTCCAGTTGGCATCGGTATTCATTTCCAGTCCCCGTTGGGCCCCGGCCAACTGATCAAGTGCCATAAAATAAACACTGCCTTTCAGTTTGATAGGCTCTACAAAAGTTTTGAAAGCCTGAACTGCCGCATCATAATTTCTTGTATAGTGATTGAAACGTACCAGCTGATATCCGTACCGCTGCTTGATCTCAGGGTTTCTGGCTGCCTGATACAAAGACGTTAAAGCCGCAATGGTTTTCTGGTAATCCAGAGAGGTGGCATTATTCTTATTGGTCCCGCCTTCATAGTAGAAAGAATTTTCCCCTTCAATAAAGTTGATACGCATATAAGGTTCCAGGTACTTAGCCTCGATCAGATAATCAATGCCTTCACGGTATTTCTGATAGAATCCCGGACCCAGTTTCTGTAGGAGAGGGTTGGTTGGATTTCCGTTTTTCAAAGCATTAAGATCATTCATGCTGATCTTGTACACCAGATTGGCAGTTTCGGCTGCATTAAGCTGGTTGTTGAAAAACTTTTTCCAGGTGTCCAGGTTGTCATCAGGAATCAGAGCCGTGTTGTAATCAGTATAAAACCGGCTTGATAAGTTATGCAGAAACGGAAGGTAAGACTTATCCTTAATGATACTTTGGGTGAAAAGGTTAAAGTAGTCATAATCCGAGTCCGACCATGCACATGCGTCTGATTTCGTGTAGAAAAGAGAAAGCACTGCCAGTGAAAGGATATACTTTTTCATATAGATTTTGAGTGTTTTTGTGTAAACGTAAAATTAATAATTTTCAGAACTTCAACCGGTTAGGATGAAGTACAGATTCATCTTTATCTTTAAAAGTTGCGGTCCAATACAAATTTACTATCTAATTGATAATAAATAATATTAAAATGGGGTATTTTTTTCTCCAGGAAATCAATAACACTTTGAAGCTGTTCTTCGGAAATCTCTTCAACTTTTATTCTGAAACCTTTATTTAAATAATTTCCGAAATAGAAGCCGTCTTTAATGATTTCCGCTTCGTGATCAGAGATCTTTCTGAAACCCGGGTTTTCCAGATCTTTTTTTGAAAGTGCATTGATGAGCCTGTGCTTATTGAGATGGTTGGTAACAATTCCCCATGAATAAATGGGTAAGGCCACTTCAATTTTTTTGACCGGATACTCTTCCAGCTTTGAAAGGTAATTTTTTAAAGTAACCACATCCAGAATAGAGTTCTTATCCGAATTTTCCAGTGGTGAGGAAGTGGAGTAGCACATAAGGTACACCTTGTCTACGGGAGGGATTCCCGTACTCTTTTTATCTTTTACCTGATGAAGGCGCAGGGTACAGGTGATCTCTTTTCCGGAAACCCTTTTCAGCTCCTTTAAAAATTTAAAATAATCGTCCCGTGTACCGGAAGTCCAGTCGCAGTCGATCTGAATCTCATTGGTCGTCTTCAGGGTATATTCCCTGGTCTTCTTTTGAACCATCCGGTAAATACTTTCAGCCAGGAAGGTGATTTCTTCAGCAGAAATATGCAGCATCGACTGGTTGGTGATAAAAACTACGGGAACAATCTGCCTGTCGGTCACGAAGCTCTTATCTTTCGTGATCACTGCTACCGGCTGAAACTTTCCACCGGATTTATCCACATCAAAGAACCGGGTATAGAGAAAAGGTACCGGAGTTTGGTCCAGTACCTTTTTTTCTTCCGGATTCAGTTTCAGATGGGTTTTCCAGTAATAAAAGGTATAGGGATGATTCTCCTTCCTGCTGCATGAGGTGATCAACAGAAGAAGAAACAACAATCTTATAATTTTCATTGATACAGTTCGCCTTCACAGTTACACGTAGGTTCTGCGGATGCAGCTTCCTGGCAGCAACCTTCACTTTTTTTGATGTTTCCCTTGGCGTCGGTAAGATAAATCCTGTCTTTATCAAACTTTACATAAAAAGTTTCATTATAGGTTTTGAAATGAACTTTCATTACCTTGGGATTGTATTTTCCGGCATTGACTTTTTCGGTGACCTCTTTTCCGCTTTCAGGGTTTACCTGGATAAAACCGAAATACACATCACCGTTCTTTTTAATGTCAAGATAATAAGACGGAGTTCCGGAACCGCCTTCGCCATCTTCTATATTAAAATCTCTTTTCCCTGTGAAGGGTGCTTTGGATTGTGCAAAAGATAAGATACCGATGCATAAGATGAATAAACTGAAAATCTTTTTCATAAATTTTTGATTAAAATTGAAATATGCTGTGAAAAATTAAACCGTAAAATCTCGTTGAATAGATGCGTACCGGCTCTTGATCTTTGTTAGTAAACAAGCCGGAATAATTGAACTACCTTTCATAAAGTTCGCTTTCGCAGTTGCAGGTATCTTTGTCGATACTTTCACTGGCAGAACAGCATCCTTCAAGGTTTTGTACAGTACCTTTTTCGTCGGTCATGTAAATTTTGTTTTTGTCAAATTTAACAAAGAACGTTTCTTCGTAATTTTTAAAATGTACCTTCATGACCTTATTGGGAGCATATTTACCGACGTTCACCTCTTCTTTGGTTTCTTCCCGGCTGGCCTGGTTCACCTGGACATATCCGAAATAAACATCCCCGTTTTTTTTTACATCCAGATAATAATGCGGGGTACCGGAGCCGCTGTATCCTTTCATGATATCAAAACTTCTGTATCCTGTAAAAGGAGGCTTTACCTGTGCCAATACAAATATACTGAAGCACAGAATGAGTAAACTGAAAATCTTTTTCATAATATTTTTTGTTCAAAATTAAAAATATTTCGTCAAAAACTGAACCGTAAAATCCCGGTGATTGAGTATGGAGTGAAATAGGCTGGATGATGGAAGATGGGTGAGGGAAGTTTTGGAGGTCGTAAAACATAATGGTCTGTATGTTTCAATCGATCTCAATTTGTCTTTTAAGTGGATCAATTGTCTTTGTGATAACTGAAAGTACATCCCGCATCCTTTCCTCCGGCTTCCAGCCATTTATAGTTCATTATAAAAGCCACTCCGGAAAGAAGTGGCCTGATATCATGAAGTTAATATTAAATTAAAAAACCGTAGCTGCCAGCTGAATCCTTGCGAACTTATTGGAAGGGTTCCACATGGCCATCATAGAGACCGGCAGGCTGTAATGATCCGTAATCTTTACCGTTTTACCTGCTTTTAAGCCTATGTTGACGATATCGAAACTGTTTTTACGGTTTCCGTATAGAAAATGTTTGTCATTTAAAGCGAATCCTGCTCCTACGAAAGCATTCAGATTTACTTTTTGGCCGGATATAACCGGATAACTGGCCTGAATATAAGTAGAGTATTTATTCTTCTTATAACTTCCGTCATCTTTCAGTACGACCTCTCCGGAATTGGCTCCTCCATAGAGCATAATATCCGCTTCAATATTTAAAGGAAAGGAAGGCCCGAACGTATACTGGGTTCTGAGATCTATGATATGAGCGGTTCTCCTTTGTGAATAGCTGAAAATGTCATCTGCGGCAACGGCTGTATTAATGTTCCTTGAATTATAAAGATCCCAAAGCCCGATGTAAAAGCGGCCGTCTGAATACTGAACGTAATAGTTGATTTCCTTATAATGCGTATTATCCTTATCATCAGCTAATGCGGAGGCTCCCCAGATTCCGATTTTCCATTTCTTTTCAGCATCAAGGGCGTAAGAAAGATTTCCCATAACAACGGGTTTATCGGTGATGATCAGTCCGCGCCATAAGTGATTGTTCTGAATATTGGCTGTAAAATCCAGCCTGCCTTCTTTAGTTTCTGTGGTCTCCTGTGAAAACAGTTTTCCTGTTCCCAGTGCAAGCAGGAGCATTCCTTTTAAAATTTTCATCATTTGTATTTTTTGTTTTTTTAATGTAAAAATCCATAGAGTACTGCAGCAATGACCGCTCCGGTAACGGGTCCGATTACGGGGATCCATGAATAGCCCCAGTCACTGCTTCCTTTAACGGGAAGAATAGCATGCATAATTCTCGGAGCAAGATCTCTTGCAGGGTTAATCGCATATCCGGTTGTTCCGCCTAAAGAAAGACCAATCACCCAGACCAGAAAAGTAACCGGAAGAGCTCCTACGGAACCTAACCCTACCTTTGCGTCAGGATCTGTCTTTAAACTAATGCTTGGATCTGAAAAATTCAGAATCACAAATACCAGTACAAATGTTCCGATGATTTCACTGATAAGATTAGATGATGTCTTTCTGATGGCCGGCGCCGTACTGAAACAGGCCAGCTTGGCTCCCTCATCATCGGTAATGGCAAAATGATCTTTATGAAAAAGCCAGACTAAAAAAGCACCCAGCATTCCGCCGATCATTTGAGCGGCAATATAAGAGGGGACGAGGTCCCATTGAAATTTTCCGGCAGCAGCTAAACCTATGGTTACAGCCGGATTAAGATGTGCGCCACTAACCGCTCCGGAAACCGTTACTCCAACGAAAACAGCCAGTGCCCATGCAGTGGTGATTACAATCCATCCGGAATTATTTCCTTTGGTATCTTTCAGTACAACGTTTGCTACAACGCCGTTGCCTAATAATATAAGAAGCATGGTTCCTATTAATTCTGCGGTGAATGGTGTCATATAGTTTTTTTTAATAATGGAAATTAATCTTCAATCCAGTTTTGGGAACGTGATACAGCTCTGTTCCATGTGTGGATCATTTTATCTGCTTTTTCTTTTTCCAGCTTGGGTTGGAAATCTTTATCCACGCTCCATTGGGCCTGAATTTCATCAATATCTTTCCAGTACCCCACCGCAAGACCGGCTAGATAAGCGGCACCAAGAGCGGTAGTTTCCAGGGTTTTGGGTCTGGTGATTTTGAAACCGAAAATATCAGACTGGATCTGCATCAGGAGATCACTGGCTGAAGCTCCGCCATCTACTCTCAGCTCAAGGCTGGCTCTTCCGGAATCTGCTTCCATTAATTTTACAATATCATAAACCTGAAATGCAATTCCTTCCAGAGTAGCTCTGGCGATATGTCCGTTGGTGGTCCCGCGGGTAATGCCTACAATAGTTCCTCTGGCATACTGGTCCCAGGAAGGGGCTCCTAATCCGGTAAGGGCAGGAACGAAATATACCCCTCCGTTATCTTCAACCCCTGCTGCCAGTTCATTCACTTCTTCTGAAGATCGGATCAGTTTAAGACTGTCTCTCAGCCACTGAATGGCAGCTCCTCCAACGAATACGCTTCCTTCCAGTGCATAATTTACCTCGTTATTGATTTTCCAGGCTACCGTTGTAAGCAGATTGTTTTTGGAGGATACCACTTCTTTTCCGGTATTCATCAAAAGGAAGCATCCCGTTCCGTAAGTATTCTTTACCATTCCCGGAGTAATGCACATCTGTCCGAATAAAGCCGCCTGCTGATCCCCCGCAATTCCTGCAATCGGAATCTTAGTGGAAAATAAAGTGGTGGCTGTTTCTCCATAAATTTCACTGCTTTGCTTTACCTCAGGAAGAATAGATTCCGGAATGTTGAACAGTTTCAAAAGATCCTGATCCCATTCCAGGGTATGGATATTCAGAAGCATGGTTCTGCTGGCATTGGATACGTCGGTGATGAACATTTTTCCGCGGGTCAGTTTCCATATAAGCCATGTATCCACTGTTCCGAAACATAATTTTCCGGCGGCAGCTTTTTCTCTCGCGCCTTCCACATTATCCAGGATCCATTTTAATTTGGTTGCAGAAAAATAAGCATCCAGAACAAGTCCGGTTTTTTCCCTGATCATTTCTTCATAGCCCTGTTCTTTCAGTTCATTACAGTATCTAGCGGCTCTTCTGTCCTGCCAGACAATAGCATTGTAGACCGGTTCGCCGGTTTCTTTGTCCCAGACTACTGTAGTTTCCCGTTGGTTGGTGATCCCGATGGCGGCAACTTCCAGTCCGGAAATGCCGGCTTTGGCGATGACTTCGGCAGCTACGGAAATCTGTGAAGACCAGATTTCATTGGGATCATGCTCCACCCAACCCGGCGTTGGGTAGATCTGTTCAAAATTTTTCTGTGATATATATTCAATAGAACCACTGTGGTTGAATAGAATGGCTCTGGAAGAGGTCGTGCCCTGATCCAAAGCAAGAATCAGTTTTTCTTTCATTTCAATGAAGGTTGGAAGTTTTTAGGTGAATAATCGGTTAATAGATATCCTTTGGCTAATTCAATAAATTCATTGGTCTGTTGCCGGGTCCAATCTTCGGAATATCCTTTTTCTTCGGCAATCAGTTCTGCAATGGAGTAGGCGCTGTCTATAGCAGCTCTGGCATCTAAAAATAAAAGACGTACCCTTCTGGCGAGAATGTCTTCAATGGTTTCTGCCATTTCATATCTTACGGCCCACACTGCTTCAGCAATCGTGAACGGATGGTCCGGATGAATCTTCCGGGCGAATTCCGGATGGCTTTCCTGTAAGGATTTTATAGCAGGAATATCGGATCCGTATACATACAGGTGGCTGCTTCGGTCAACCTGTTCAGGTCTGATATTGCCATGAATAGACATATGCTCCGTCTGTGACGGTCCTGCTTTCAGCTGAAGGACTTCCACGGCTTTGTCTACCGTATCTTCGGCCATCTTCCGGTAAGTAGTCCATTTGCCACCGATAATGGATATCAGTCCGGTATCGGAAGCAAGAACTTTATGGCTTCTGGAAACTTCTTTTGTGTTTTTACCTCCGTCTTTGGGTGCAGCAAGAGGTCTTAATCCTGCAAATACAGACTTTACATCTTCACGGGTTGGTTTTTTCGACAGATATTGGCGTGCTGTTTCTAAAACGAAATTAATTTCTGATTCCAGAGCATGAGGCTCAAAACTCGGAGTGTCTAACAGGGTATCGGTCGTTCCCACCAGAGCCCGGTCATGCCATGGAACAACAAAAAGAACTCTTCCATCTGATGTTTTGGGGATCATGATGGCATCATCGCTTTTCAGGAAAGATTTATCCAAGACAAGGTGGATTCCCTGGCTGGGTACTACGAATTTGCCGTGTTTCGGATTATTCATATTCAGAATGTCGTTGGTAAAGACTCCTGTAGCATTGATCACCGCTTTTGCCTGTAGTTCATACTTTTTTCCGGAAAACTGATCTTCAGCCTTAACGCCTGATATTTTTCCGGAGCTGTTTTTAAGCAGTCCGGTTACTTTCATATAATTGATAGCGCTTCCTCCTTTTTCTATAAGAGTCTGGGTAAGATTCACCGCCAGTCGGGCATCATCGAACTGTCCGTCCTGATAAACTACGCCGCTTGCCAGGTTGCGCTGCTCAATGGTAGGTAATTTTTCAATCGTTTTCGATTTGCTGATGTATCTGGTCTTACCTAAACTTAATTTTCCGGCAAGGAAATCATATATGGAAAGACCTATCTTATAATAGATACCTCCCCACCAGGTATAGTTCGGAATAATGAATGACTGGTTTTTCACTACGTGTGCTGCATTTTTAGCCAGGAGCCCTCTTTCCTTTAATGCTTCTTTTACCAGGCCTACATCACCCTGTGCCAGATATCTTACTCCGCCGTGTACCAGTTTGGTGCTCCGGCTGGAGGTTGCTTTTGCAAAATCATGGGATTCCAGAAGAAGGGTTTTGAATCCCCTGCTTGCGGCATCCAGTGCTGAGCCTAAGCCACTGGCCCCTCCGCCAATGACGATAAAGTCCCATTCCTGAAGTGTATCCAGTTTGCTTAGTTCTTCATTTCGTTTCATAAATGTTTCGTTTATGTTTCGTTTTCAAATGTATAAATTAAAAACGAAACCAAAAAGAAAATAAATGAAATTTTTGGTTTTGAAAAAAAACACTAATTTTGATGAAACAATAGAAATGGAAAAGTTACTGCCCAGGCATGAAGAAATACTGAAGGAACTGGACGAGAAGAGTACGATTCTTGTGCAGGATCTGTGTGAGAAATTTAATGTTTCATCGGTTACGATCCGAAAGGATCTGAATTATCTCGAAAGTATGGGACTGCTTTTCCGTAATCACGGAGGTGCCAGCAAATATGTGAGATATGCTTATGAAAGAAATGTTAACGAGAAAGAAAACATCAATGTAGAAGCAAAGCAGGGGATTGTAAAGGCAGCGGTGGAACTTATTCAGGAAAACGACTGTATTATCCTGGCTTCCGGAACAACGATGCATTATCTGGCAAGGATGCTGGGGAATTTCGGGCGGCTTACGGTCCTTACGTCTTCACTCAGAGTAGCTCTTGAGCTCTGTAATAATCCCGAGATTAATATTATCCAGCTTGGAGGCGAGGTGAGGAAAAGTTCCACTTCTATTGTGGGGTCTATTTCTGAAGGGATTTTAAAACAGTTTTCCTGTAACAAGCTTTTTCTTGGGGTAGACGGAATTGATCTTGATTTCGGGATCAGTACTTCCAACGCTGCAGAAGCCCATCTGAATCAGCTGATGATAGAATGTGCCGATCAGGTCATTATCCTTGCAGATTCCACAAAGCTTAATAAAAAAGGATTTGGTAAAATCGCCACACTGGATAAAATAGATTATCTCATTACAGACAGTGGAATCTCTGAAGAGGATCGTGCCGGTTTGGAAGAAGCAGGGGTTACGGTGATTGTAAAATAAAGTTCTTTTTGATTTCTTTTTCTTAATTCCAAATAATCTGCCGGAAAATTTCGCCGGGATTTTCTCAAAATCATCTAATTGATTAAAAATCAAAATATTTTAGTTGAAATATTTGTCAGTTATAAAATTATTCGTAGATTTGCACACTCATTTTAGGGGCGTAGTATGCCTATATCAGAAGTAGAAATTACTGTAGACCTCCTGAAAATGACGATGAATAAAGGATAAATTTTATTATAATATAAACAATGTCAGGTATTATTGGTAAAAAAATCGGTATGACATCTTTGTTTAACGAAGAAGGAAAAAACATTCCTTGTACAGTTATCCAAGCTGGTCCATGCTCGGTTTTACAGGTCAGAACCTTAGAAAAAGACGGATACAAATCTGTGCAATTAGGTTTCGATGACAAGAGTGAAAAGAACGTAGGTAAAGCGTTAGCTGGCCATTTCAAAAAGGCTGGTTCTGCTCCAAAAGCTAAATTGGTAGAGTTCTACAGAGAATTCGTTGATGAAGTGAAAGTAGGAGAAGAAGTAAAAGTTGATCTATTCGCTGAAGGTGAATTTGTTGACGTAACAGGAACTTCAAAAGGTAAAGGCTTCCAGGGTGTTGTTAAAAGACACGGATTTGGAGGTGTAATGCAGGCAACTCATGGACAGCACAACAGACTTAGAGCTCCAGGTTCTATCGGTGCTGGATCTGACCCTTCAAGAGTATTCAAAGGGATGAGAATGGCTGGAAGAATGGGAGGTAAGCAGGTAACTGTTCAAAACCTTCAGGTGTTAAAAGTTGATCAAGAACAAAATCTTTTAGTAGTAAAAGGTGCTGTTCCGGGAGCTAAAAATTCTTATGTAATTATCAGAAAATGGAACTAGTAGTATTAAATACATCAGGAAAAGAGACCGGAAGAAAAGTAACTCTAGACGAAACAGTATTCGGAATTGAGCCAAATCAGCACGCGGTTTACTTAGAAGTTAAACAGTACCTTGCAGCACAAAGACAAGGGACTCATAAAGCAAAAGAAAGAAGCGAAATCACTGCTTCTACTAAAAAGCTTAAGAAGCAAAAAGGATCAGGATCTGCAAGATACGGGGATATCAAATCTCCAGTATTCAGAGGTGGAGGTAGAGTATTCGGACCAAAACCAAGAGACTACAGATTCAAATTGAACAAAGCTCTTAAGAGATTAGCTAAAAAATCTGTTTTATCTCAGAAACTAAGAGACAACAGCATTAAAGTTTTAGAAGATATGAGCTTTGAAGCTCCTAAGACTAAAGATTTCATCAATGTATTGAACGCATTGGAACTTAGCGGTAAAAAATCTTTATTCGTTCTTCCTGAAGCTAACAAAAATGTATATCTATCTTCAAGAAACTTACCTAAAATTAAAGTATTAAACTTTAACGAGATCAGTTCTTATGATCTAGTAAATGCAGGTGAAATCGTATTCTTCGAAGGTGCAGTTGAAAAATTCCAGGAAAATTTAAAGAAATAAATCATGTCACTAATTATTAAACCAGTTATTTCAGAGAAAGCTAACTATCTTACAGATTTAAGAGGGGCTTATTCTTTCTTAGTGAATCCTAAGGCGAATAAAATCCAGATCAAAAAAGCTGTGGAAGAAGCTTACGGTGTGAAAGTAGCAGACGTTAGAACCATGATTTATGCTCCTAAAGTATCTGCGAAATATACAAAGAAGGGTCTTCAAGTAGGAAAGACAAACAAATTGAAAAAAGCGGTTATCACTCTTGCTGAAGGGGAAGTAATCGATATTTTTGCTGTAAATTAATTATCAATTATAAATAATAGTAATGTCTGTTAGAAAATTAAAACCTATCACCCCGGGACAGAGATTCAGAATTGTAAACAATTTTGAGGAAATTACTACCAACAAACCAGAGAAATCTCTAACCGTTGGTATTAAAAAGTCAGGTGGACGTAACCAAACAGGTAAAATGACCATGCGTTACACCGGAGGTGGACACAAAAAGAAATACAGAATTATCGACTTCAAGAGAAATAAATTCGATGTTGAAGGAACGGTAAAAACTGTAGAATACGATCCAAACAGAACTGCTTTCATCGCTCTAGTTGAATACGCAGACGGAGAGAAGAGATACATCATCGCTCCAAACGGTATCAAAGTTGATCAGAAAATCATTTCTGGTGAAAACGTAGAACCAAATGTAGGGAACGCAATGAAATTGAAAAACATTCCATTGGGTACTGTAATTTCTTGTATCGAAATGAAGCCTGGACAAGGGGCTATTTTAGCAAGAAGTGCTGGTTCTTCAGCTCAATTAACTTCAAGAGACGGTAAATATGCAATCATCAAGTTACCTTCAGGAGAATCAAGAATGATCCTTACTGAGTGTATCGCAATGATTGGTTCAGTTTCCAACTCAGACCACCAGTTAACAGTATCTGGTAAAGCAGGTAGAAGCAGATGGTTAGGTAGAAGACCAAGAACAAGAGCGGTTGTAATGAACCCTGTTGATCACCCGATGGGTGGTGGTGAAGGACGTTCTTCAGGAGGTCACCCAAGATCTAGAAACGGTAAACCGGCTAAAGGTTACAAAACTAGAAAGAAAAACAAAGTGTCTAACCGTTACATCGTATCTAAAAGAAAATAATTATGGCAAGATCACTTAAAAAAGGACCATTCATTCATCATACTTTAGATAAGAAGGTTCAGGCAAATATAGAGTCTGGTAAGAAGACAGTTATCAAAACTTGGTCTAGAGCATCAATGATCTCTCCGGACTTCGTAGGACAAACTATTGCTGTACACAACGGGAAATCTTTTATCCCTGTATATGTTACAGAAAACATGGTTGGTCACAAGTTAGGCGAATTTTCTCCAACAAGATCTTTCAGAGGTCATGGTGGTAACAAAAACAAAGGAAGCAGATAATCATGGGATCAAGAAAACAAGATAGTTCAATCGCAAGAAAAGAAGCTAACAAAGACGTTGTAAAAGCTTCATTAAATAATTGCCCGTCTTCTCCGAGAAAAATGAGATTAGTTGCTGATATCATTAGAGGAGAGCAGGTAGATAAAGCTCTTTATATCCTAAAATATTCTAAGAAGGATGCATCTAACAAGTTAGAGAAATTACTTCTTTCTGCTATGGCAAACTGGCAGACTAAAAACGAAGGTGCGGATATTGAAGAAGCTAACCTTATCGTTAAAGAAATCTTCGTGGATAGTGCAAGACAATTGAAGAGACTGAGACCAGCTCCACAAGGTAGAGGGTACAGAATCAGAAAAAGATCTAACCACGTTACATTAATCTTAGGTAATAAAGAAAATTAATCAAGGTATGGGACAGAAGACAAATCCAATTGGTAATAGATTAGGTATCATCAGAGGATGGGATTCTAACTGGTTTGGTGGAAACGATTATGGAGACAGAATCGCAGAAGACTACAAAATCAGAAGATACCTTGAGGCTAGATTATCTAAAGGTGGTATTTCAAAAATCTATATTGAAAGAACCCTTAAATTAGTAACAGTTACAATCACTACAGCCAGACCGGGACTTATCATCGGTAAAGGAGGTCAGGAAGTTGATAAATTGAAAGAAGAGTTGAAGAAATTGACTGGTAAGGATATTCAGATCAACATCTTCGAAATCAAAAGACCTGAGCTTGACGCTGTATTAGTAGCTGACAGCATTGCTAAGCAGATTGAAAACAGAATCTCTTACAGAAGAGCTGTTAAAATGGCTATGGCAAGCACAATGAGAATGGGTGCTGAAGGTATCAAAGTTCAGATCTCCGGTAGATTGAACGGTGCTGAAATGGCAAGATCAGAATCTTTCAAAGACGGAAGAATTCCATTGTCTACTTTCAGAGCTGATATCGATTATCACTGGGCTGAAGCTCACACTACTTATGGTAGACTTGGAGTAAAAGTTTGGATCATGAAAGGAGAAGTTTACGGTAAAAGAGAACTTTCTCCACTAGTGGGACAACAGAAAAAAGGAGGTCCTGCAGGAGGAGGAAACAGAGGAGACAGAGATAACAGAAGACCTAGAAAAAACAACAACAATAACAATAATAATTAAAATTTTAGATTAGAACATTTTGAATTTTAAATTACCGTTACTTTTTTAAAATAAAAAAAATCTAAAATCTAAAATCTAAAATCTAAAATTTAGAAATTATGTTACAACCAAAAAGAACCAAATTCCGTAGAGTTCACAAGATGAAGATGAAGGGGAATGCCCAGAGAGGTAGTCAACTTGCTTACGGAACTTTTGGAATCAAAGCTATTGAAGGAGCTTGGATCACTGCAAGACAGATTGAAGCTGCGCGTATCGCTGCGACAAGATATATGAAGAGAGAGGGTCAGCTATGGATCAAAATATTCCCGGATAAGCCAATTACCAAGAAACCAGCCGAAGTACGTATGGGTAAAGGTAAAGGTGCCGTTGAATATTGGGTAGCTGTAGTAAAACCTGGTAAAATTATGTTCGAAGTAGGAGGTGTTCCTTACGAAGTTGCGAAAGAAGCTCTTAGACTTGCTGCACAGAAATTACCGGTAATTACTAAATTCATCGTTGCTAACGATTTTGTTAAACCTCTTTAATCTTTGAATACAATGAAACAAGCTGATATTAATAATTTAAGCGCAGGGGATATTCAAGCGAAACTTACTGAACTGAAAGCTCAATATTCAAAATTGAAATTGGCTCACAAGATCAGCCCAATTGAAAACCCGATCCAAATCAGAGATTTGAGAAAATCGATCGCAAGACTAAACACTGAGTTAACTAACAAACAATAATTTCATTTTACAATGGAAAGAAATTTAAGAAAAGAAAGAATTGGAGTTGTTTCCAGCAATAAAATGGAAAAGACCATTGTTGTTAGTGAAACGATGAGAATGAAACACCCGATGTACGGTAAATTCGTATTGAAAACGAAAAAATATACTGCACACGACGAGAACAACGAATGCAACGAAGGAGATACAGTTCTGATCCAGGAAACCAGACCTTTGAGCAAGAATAAGAGATGGAGATTAGTAAGAATCATTGAAAAAGCTAAGTAATAATGTTACAAACAGAATCAAGATTAAAAGTTGCTGATAACACAGGTGCTAAAGAAGTACTGGTTATCAGAGTTCTGGGAGGAACCAGAAGAAGATATGCTTCAGTTGGTGATAAAATCGTTGTTACGATCAAGGATTCTACACCATCAGGAAACGCTAAAAAAGGTCAGGTATCTAAAGCTGTAGTAGTAAGAACTAAAAAAGCAGTAAGAAGAAAAGATGGTTCATACATCAAATTCGAAGACAATGCTTGTGTATTACTAAATGCAGCAGGAGAAATGAGAGGAACACGTGTTTTCGGACCGGTTGCTCGTGAGTTGAGAGACAAAGAATATATGAAAATCATTTCATTAGCTCCTGAAGTACTTTAATTTTTAAAATTTTTTAAAGAAATGTCAAAGTTAAAAATAAAAAGAGGAGATAACGTAATCGTAACTACCGGTAAGAAAGGTCTTAAAGGAGGTACAGGTGAAGTTATTGAAGTGATCAAGAAAGAAGGTAGAGACCCAAGAGTAATTGTTGCAGGACTTAACATCGTTAAAAAACACGTTAAGCCTTCAGCTTCAAATCCTCAGGGAGGAATCGTTGAAAGAGAAGCTTCTATTCATATCTCAAACGTAGCTTTAGTTGGTAAAGACGGAAAAGCTATCAAAATCGGTTACAAAATCGAAGGAGATAAGAAAGTAAGAATCAATAAGAAAACGGGTGAAACTTTATAATTTGAATTAACACATGGAATTTATAGCAAGACCCAAAATAGCATATAAAGAGAAAATTGTTCCTGCAATGATGGAAGAATTTGGGTACAAGTCAATCATGCAAGTACCTAGATTAGAGAAAATCGTTATATCACAAGGTTTAGGTGATGCAACTGCAGACAAGAAGATTATTGATTATGCCGTAGAAGAATTAACAATGATCACTGGTCAGAAAGCCGTTGGAACAATCTCTAAGAAAGATGAAGCCGCTTTCAAACTAAGAAAAGGAATGCCTGTAGGTGCTAAAGTAACCCTTAGAGCACAGAGAATGTACGAATTCTTAGACAGACTTACTTCTTCTGCTTTACCACGTATCAGAGATTTCTCTGGAATTAAGGCAGATGGTTTCGATGGTAGAGGTAACTACAACTTAGGTATTACTGAGCAGATTATCTTCCCTGAAATCGTAATTGACAAAGTGAAAAAAATCCAGGGGATGGACATCACTTTCGTTACTACTGCGAAAACAGATAAAGAAGCTAAAGCATTATTAACTCACTTCGGTTTACCATTTAAAAAGAACTAAGAAATGGCTAAAGAATCAATGAAAGCGCGTGAGCGCAAAAGAGAAGCACTAGTTGCTAAATACGCTGCTAAAAGACAAGCTCTTAAAGAAGCTGGTGATTACGAAGGACTTCAAAAATTGCCTAAAAATGCTTCTCCTGTAAGATTACACAACAGATGTAAACTAACAGGTAGACCAAGAGGATACATGAGAACGTTTGGTATTTCCAGAGTAACTTTCAGAGAAATGGCAAACAACGGTCTTATCCCGGGAGTAAGAAAAGCCAGTTGGTAATAATTACTAATTAAAATCGGAACAATTAAGTTGTCGAGATACTAAAGAATAAAAATATCAGACCGAAGATTTCTGAAGTCTGATATTTTAATCTTCAAGTCTTTTCAAAACTGATTGTTCTTTAACCAATAATTTATAAAAGAAAAATGGTAACAGATCCAATTTCAGATTTCCTAACAAGAGTAAGGAACGCACAAAGCGCAGGCCACAAAGTGGTGGAAATTCCTGCATCGAAAATCAAAAAGGAGATTACTAAGATCTTATTTGATCAGGGGTATATCTTAAACTTTAAGTTTGAAGATAACGCTGTTCAAGGTTCGATCAAAATCGCTTTAAAGTATGATAAGCAAACCAACAAACCTGCTATTAAGTCTATCCAAAGAGCTTCAAGACCAGGTTTGAGACAGTACAAAGGTTCAGCTGAACTTCCAAGAGTACTAAACGGTTTGGGTATAGCTATCATCTCTACTTCTAAAGGAGTAATGACTGATAAGAAAGCTAGAGAAGAAAAAGTAGGCGGTGAAGTAATCTGCTATGTTTATTAATTTTTAATCAGAGGAAAATGTCAAGAATTGGTAAAGCAATTATAACAGTTCCAGCTGGAGTTACCATCACTGAAAACAACGGTGTGGTAACGGTAAAAGGTCCTAAAGGAGAACTTTCTCAGGAGCTTACAGCAGGAATTACTATAGAACAGAAAGATGGTGAACTGAATGTAAACAGACCATCTGATTCTAAACAACACAAAGCGCTTCACGGTTTATACAGAGCGCTGATCAACAACATGATTGTTGGTGTAAATGCAGGTTTCGAAAAGAAACTGGAACTAGTAGGGGTAGGATACAGAGCTTCTCACGCAGGTCAAAAACTTGAGTTAGCTTTAGGATTCTCTCACGGTATCGTATTAGAACTTCCAAACGAAGTAAAAGTGGATACATTGACTGAAAAAGGTAAAAACCCAATTATTACTTTAACGTCTCACGACAACCAACTTCTAGGAATGGTAGCTGCAAAGATCCGTTCTTTCAGAAAGCCTGAACCATACAAAGGAAAAGGTGTAAGATTCGTAGGAGAAATTGTTAGACGTAAAGCTGGTAAATCTGCTTAATAAATTATAAGTATTATGGCATTAAGTAAATTAGAAAAAAGAATAAGAATCAAAAGAAGAGTAAGAGGGAAAATCTCTGGATCTTCTGAATTGCCAAGATTATCTGTATACAAAAGTAATAAGGAAATTTACGCTCAGTTAATCGACGATAAAAACGGTACAACTTTAGCATCAGCTTCTTCAAGAGAGAAAGGGGTAGACGCTAAAGGTACTAAAACTGAAGTTTCTGCTGCTGTTGGTAAAGCTATTGCTGCTAAAGCAATCGCTGCAGGAATCGAAAGTATTGTATTTGACAGAAACGGTTTCGTATACCACGGTAGAGTGAAAGCTCTTGCTGATGGAGCGAGAGAAGGAGGACTTAAATTCTAATCATTAAATTTCGGAAAATATGTTAGGACTAGATAATATAGAAAGAGTAAAACCGGGAGGATTAGAATTAAAAGATCGTCTCGTAGCTGTTAACAGAGTAACAAAAGTAACTAAAGGAGGTAGAGCTTTCGGATTTTCTGCTATCGTGGTAGTAGGTAATGAAGACGGAGTAATCGGTCACGGATTGGGAAAATCTAAAGAAGTAGCTTCTGCAATCGCTAAAGCTGTTGAAGACGCTAAGAAAAACCTTGTGAAAGTTCCGGTAATGAACCACACTATTCCTCACCAGACTACTGCAAGATACGGTGGTGCAGATATCTTCTTAAGACCTGCTTCTCACGGTACAGGGCTTATCGCCGGTGGTGCGGTAAGAGCGGTATTGGAATCTGCTGGTATTCACGATATCCTTTCAAAATCTAAAGGATCTTCTAACCCTCACAACGTGGTGAAAGCTACTTTCAAAGCGTTATTGGATATCAGAAGACCTGAAGAAATCGCTAGAATGAGAGGAGTTTCTCTAAGTAAAGTGTTTAACGGTTAATAATTAAAACAATGGCAACAATCAAAGTAAAGCAAGTAAGAAGCGCTATTGGAAGAACAAAAACCCAAAAGAGAACGCTTGAAGCATTAGGATTAAAAAAACTTCACCAAGTTGTAGAACATGAAGCTACTCCTTCTATCTTAGGAATGATAGCTGCAGTGAGCCACTTACTTGAAGTTCAAAAATAATTTTATAAAAGAGAAATTAAAATGAATTTAAATAACATAAAACCTGCTGCAGGATCTACTTTCAACTCAAAAAGAATTGGTAGAGGTCAGGGTACTGGAAAAGGAGGTACTTCAACAAAAGGACACAAAGGTCAGAAATCAAGAGCTGGTTATTCTCAGAAAATCGGTTTCGAAGGTGGACAGATGCCTTTACAAAGAAGATTACCGAAATTCGGATTCAAAAACGTAAACAGAAAAGAGTTTAGAGGAGTGAACCTTGATACTATTCAGACTTTAATCGAGAACAAATCCATTACCGGAGATATCACGAAAGAAGTTTTAGTAGCAAACGGGATCGTTTCTAAAAACGAATTAGTGAAAATTATGGGTAGAGGAGAATTGAAATCTGCGGTTTCAATCTCTGCTGACAAGTTCACTAAATCTGCTGAAGAGCTTATTGCTAAGGCAGGTGGAAAAGCAATTACCTTATAATACTTACTAATGAAAGAATTTATACAAACCCTAAAAAATATTTGGAGCCTAAAGGAATTAAGAGAAAAAATTCTCTTTACGTTAGGTATTATCCTTGTGTATAGATTCGCATCTTATATCTCACTTCCTGCAATTAACCTTGCAGAGGTGGGAGATCTCTTAGAGCATTATAAAAATCAAGGCGGTAACAAGCAAGGAGCAGGTCTCCTTGGCTTGCTTTCGTCGTTTACGGGGGGAGCTTTCAGCCACGCTTCCGTAATGGCGTTGGGAATCATGCCTTATATTTCTGCTTCTATTATTGTTCAGTTGATGGGGATGGCTATTCCTTATCTTCAGAAGCTTCAGAAAGATGGAGAGTCAGGTAGAAATACATTGAACCAAATTACAAGATGGTTAACGATTGGAGTTTGTCTGGTACAGGCACCTTCTTACTTAACTTCTATTACTCAATTATTCTTACCGTATGCTCAGTTCCAGTCTGCATATTATGTAGAGCCTAATTCAATCATGTTCTGGTTACCAAGTATTGTTATCCTGGTGGCCGGTTCAGTATTTGCAATGTGGCTTGGTGAAAAGATTACCGATAAAGGAATCGGAAATGGTATCTCTATCCTGATTATGGTGGGGATCCTTTCAAGATTACCTGAGGCATTCGTACAGGAGATGGCCGTGCAGAACGGAAAAGGAGGAATGGGATCTATCATGATCCTTATTGAAGTATTATTCTGGATGTTGGTAGTTCTTTTAGCAGTGATCCTATCGGTAGCTGTTAGAAAAATTCCTATTCAGTATGTAAGCAGAGCTCAAGCAAGAGGAGGTGTAAACAGAAATCTTATGCAGGGAGCAAGACAATGGATTCCATTGAAGGTAAATGCTGCTGGTGTAATGCCGATTATCTTTGCCCAGGCATTGATGTTCGTACCAGGATTATTAACCAAATTCGATGAGTCCAACACTTTTCTTGCAGGTTTCAAGAATGTTTTTAGCTGGCAGTACAACGTATTGTTTGCGCTATTAATTATTATCTTCTCATTTTTCTATACTGCGATTACCATTCCGGTAAACCAAATGGCTGATGATTTGAAGAGAAACGGAGGTTTAGTACCGAAAGTAAGACCCGGTAAAGAGACAGCTGATTACTTAGATGATATTTTATCAAAAATTACCTTGCCAGGTGCAATTTTTTTATCTATCTTTGCAGTCCTTCCAGCAATTGTGCATGGAAGCTTTGTTCAGACAGATGCATTTGCCCTATTTTTCGGGGGAACATCATTGTTGATTATGGTGGGTGTAATTTTAGATACAGTTCAACAGATTAATACATATCTGCTGAACCATCATTATGATGGCTTAATGCAATCGAAACTGTCTAGAACGACTGGATATTAATTTATGGCAAAACAAAAACATATTGAACAAGACGGCGTTATAACGGAAGCACTTTCGAACGCTCAGTTCCGTGTAGAACTTGAAAATGGGCATATTCTTATTGCCCATATTTCCGGCAAAATGCGAATGCACTATATTAAACTTTTACCTGGTGATAAGGTGAAACTAGAAATGTCTCCCTATGATTTAACGAAAGGGAGGATCACATTTAGATACTAAAACAATTAGCCAAATGGAATACCCATTCCATTTGGCATTTGTAAAAAATAAATACTATCAAAATGAAAGTAAGAGCATCAATTAAAAAAAGAAGCGCTGATTGCAAAATTGTACGCAGAAAAGGTGTGCTATTCGTAATCAACAAGAAGAACCCAAAATTTAAACAAAGACAAGGCTAACATTAAATTATGGCGAGAATTGCAGGTATTGATTTACCAAAAAACAAAAGAGGTGTTATCGGTTTAACTTACATCTATGGAGTAGGAAGAAGTACTTCTTCTGAAATCCTTAAAGCTGCCGGTATCAGCGAAGACAAGAAAGTCAACGAATGGAATGACGATGAATTGGCTGCAATCAGAACCTATATCTCTGAAAACGTAAAAGTAGAAGGAGAATTGAGATCTGAAGTGCAATTGAACATCAAGAGATTGATGGACATAGGATGCCAACGAGGAATACGTCACAGACTAGGATTACCTTTAAGAGGCCAGAGAACGAAAAACAACTCTAGAACACGTAAAGGGAAGAGAAAAACTGTTGCTAACAAGAAAAAAGCTAGTAAATAATCGTTAGGAATTATGGCAAAACAAACTAAAGTAGTTAAAAAAAGAAAAGTAAAAGTTGAAGCTATTGGTGAAGCGCATATTCAGGCTTCTTTCAATAACATCATCATTTCTTTAACAAATAAAAACGGAGAGGTTATCTCTTGGGCTTCTGCCGGTAAAATGGGTTTCAGAGGTTCTAAAAAGAATACTCCATTTGCTGCTCAGATGGCAGCTGAAAATTGCTCTGCTGTAGCTCACGAAGCTGGTTTAAGAAGAGTAAAGGTGTTTGTGAAAGGTCCAGGTGCAGGTAGAGAATCTGCGATCAGATCTATCCACAATTCAGGAATTGAAGTTTCAGAAATCGTTGACGTGACTCCTATGCCACACAACGGATGTAGACCACCAAAAAGAAGAAGAGTTTAATTTTTAGAATTTACCCATTATGGCAAGATATATTGGACCTAAAACTAAGATTGCTAGAAAGTTTGGTGCTGCAATCTACGGAGATGATAAAAACTTCGAAAAAAGAAAGAACCAACCGCCAGGACAACACGGTCCTAACAAAAGAAGAGGTGCTAAAAAATCAGAATACGCAGTTCAGTTAGCTGAAAAACAAAAAGCTAAATATACGTACGGTATCTTAGAAAGACAGTTTGCTAACTTATTTGAAAAAGCACACAGAAGTAAAGGGGTAACAGGGGAAGTTCTATTACAACTTTGTGAATCAAGATTGGATAACGTTGCCTACAGATTAGGTTTTGCTAAAACAAGATCTGGTGCAAGACAATTGGTTTCTCACAGACACATCACTGTGAACGGAGAAATTCTTAACATTCCATCTTACTTGGTAAAAGCTGGTGATGTAATCGCTGTAAGAGAAAAGTCTAAGTCTCTTGAAGTTGTTACCAATGCATTGGCTTCTAAGTCAAACTATGAGTGGTTACAATTCAACGATGAGAAGAAAGAAGGTACCTTCATTTCTGCTCCTGAAAGAATCCAGATTCCGGAAGACATCAAGGAGAACCTTATCGTCGAACTTTACTCTAAATAATTTTTTAATCAAATTTTTGCTCAACCCAATAATATGGCAATTTTACAATTCATAAAACCCGATAAAGTAATTTTACTTAACTCTGATGAATTTAAAGGTCAATTTGAATTCAGACCTTTAGAACCAGGTTTCGGGCTTACAATCGGTAATGCTTTGAGAAGAGTGTTGCTTTCTTCTCTGGAAGGATACGCTATTTCATCTATCAAAATAGAAGGTGTAGAGCACGAATTTTCAACTATTCCAGGAGTAATCGAAGACGTTACCGAAATTATTCTTAACCTTAAGCAGGTAAGATTAAAAGCTGCAGCAGAAGGCCAGGCTAACGAGCAGGTTGTTGCTAAAGTTTCAGGTCAGACGATTATTACTGCTGGAGATTTAGGAAAATCGATGAACGGATTCGAGGTTTTAAACCCGGATTTGGTGATTTGTAACCTAAATACTGATGTAACTTTCGAAATTACTTTCAATATTGAAAAAGGTAGAGGATATGTTCCTTCAGAACAGAATAAGTCAAACAATGCTCCTGTAGGAACTATTGCCATTGACTCTATTTTCACGCCGATCAAGAAAGTACAGTACAGCATTGAAAATTATCGTGTAGAGCAAAAAACAGACTACGAAAAACTTGTATTAGATATAGAAACTGACGGGTCTATCAGCCCTCAGAATGCTTTAACAGAAGCTTCCAAGATATTAATTTATCACTTCATGCTGTTCTCTGATGAGAGAATCACCCTTGAAACGGAAGCCGTAAAAGCATCTATCCAGTACGATGAAGAAACTCTTCACACAAGACAACTTCTTAAGTCTAAATTAGCAGATATGGATCTTTCCGTAAGAGCCCTTAACTGTCTGAAAGCAGCTGAAGTAGAAACTCTTGGAGAACTGGTTTCTTACAGTAAGTCTGATTTGATGAAATTCAGAAATTTTGGTAAAAAATCTTTGACAGAACTAGAAGAATTAGTGCATTCAAAAGGTCTTAACTTCGGTTTCGACGTTGCAAAATATAAGTTAGACGCTGATAAATAATTAATAATGAGACACGGTAAAAAATTCAATCACTTAGGAAGAACAGCTTCTCACAGAAGTGCTTTACTTTCTAATATGGCTTGTTCTCTAATTGAGCATAAAAGAATCAACACTACTGTAGCTAAAGCTAAAGCTTTAAGAGTATATGTTGAGCCTCTATTAACAAAAGCAAAAGAAGATACTACACACAACAGAAGAGTAGTATTCTCTTACCTTCAAAATAAATTTGCGGTTGCTGAATTATTCAGAACTGTAGCTCCGAAAATCGCTGAAAGAAACGGTGGTTATACAAGAATCATCAAGACAGGATTCAGACCAGGTGATGCTGCTGATACTGCTCTTATCGAATTAGTAGATTTCAACGAGCTTTACAACCCGAATGCAGAGGAGAAAAAAGCTACAAGAAGAAGCAGAAGATCAACTGCTGCACCTAAAAAAGCTGAAGCTGTTGTAGCTGATGCTCCAGCAGTAGAAGAAAAAGTAGAAGAAGCTAAAGCTGATACTACTGAAGAAAAAACTGAAGAATAATATTCATTCAGATATCAATAGAAAACCATCCGGAATCCGGATGGTTTTTTTTTATGAGGTAAAGCTTAAACCTTATTGATCAGGATTCATTTCCGGATTCAAAATGAGTCGCATTCCGGGATTATAAGGTAAACCAAGCGTCCCGCTCTCCGAAGTCTCCTGACTTCGGAGCTATTATCCAATACCCCTAAAGTGTAATTGACCGGTACTTTAAAATAAAGGAAATTTGATTTTCTAAAATACCGATCATGAAAGTTCTGAAAGACAAATTATCGAAAACCGTTTCAGGAGAGAGCATCAGCTTTACAGATACTCCGAACAAAGGAGGGAATATCGTTCCTGAATATATCATTATCCATTTTACTGCCGGAAGAGGGCCAGACAGTTCCGTAAGCTGGTTTAAAGATCCGGCTGCCAAAGCTTCAGCCCACCTTGTCATAGACAGGGAAGGAAAGATCACTCAAATGGTGGAATTTAACAAAAAAGCCTGGCATGCAGGAAAGTCCCGATGGGCAGACCGATCCGGCTTTAATGAATGTTCTATTGGGATAGAATTGGATAATCCAGGAAGACTATCCAATGTAAACGACCGGTTTTATGCCTGGTTCGGAAAAGAATATCCAAAAGAATTTGTGGTGAGAGCGAAACATAAACATGAAGAAAATAGTTCTTACTGGCACAATTTTACAGAGAAACAGATTGATTCCTGTTTCCGGGTCTGCAAACTGTTGATGGAAACCTATAATATTAAAGATATTCTGGGTCATGACGATATTGCTCCGTTTAGGAAGAATGATCCGGGACCTGCATTTCCCATGGAAAGCTTCAGAGCAAAATTATTGGGTAGAGAAGATGATACCGCAGATATTTATCAGGTGACGGGAGATCTTGTCAATATAAGAAAAGATGCCGGAACCGAATTCGATTCTATCATGAAACTTAAAAAAGGAACCCAGGTAGAATTTATCAAAAGTAAACTGGGCTGGTTCTATGTATATGTTTTACTGAAACCGGTAAACGGAGAAGAACCTGTGTATGGCTGGATCAACAGTGATCTGCTGAAAAAAATCTAACCTGCATCAAACATAACAAAAAGTCCCCCAATGAAATTGAGGGGCTTTGCTGTTTTTTAGATCTTGGTTCTCTTTAGCTCAATCATATAATTAATCGTGCCGCCCAGTAGCTAAACTATTGAAAAATGCGCCAGATTAAAGATTATTTTTTGATAAATAATCTTTAAAAATTAAATTAACAAAATACGTATGGCTTATATTTTTATCTTTTTTGTTTTTAATTCTGTATTTGTAGATTCTCTTTTATGATTTATATATTTTTATTTGCTTTTATTTTGATGTTGGACTAAATTTAAAATGTTAGAATAACACTACTTTAATTTATTAACCAACAACGCTCGCTAGCGCTTTTCCATTTAGAAGTTCTTGTAATATAGTTTTTCAAATTGATAATAATTGGGCTTCAAATGTTACTCCATCACATTTAGAAACAGCGTTAAAAGACCTTAATGCTAAAGCTTGTGGAGTATATCCGGATAAAATTATAATTTACCGATAATAAAAACATTCCTGAAAAATAAATTTATTTTGCTGTTTTGGAATTCAATCATTTTTTACATTGTATGAAAAAAAGAATATTACTATCATTATTTACTCTTTTTATTCTGTATGTAAAAGCTCAGAAAAGCTTTTCTTCTGAATATGAAGCAGGATATACATTGGATTATAAAATGATGAATATTCCTAATGCAAAGAGTGCACGAACTACTTTTATTTTAATGATTAATAATAAAGAATCTTATTTTAAAAGTACAAATGTATATGTAGGAGATTCCTTGAAGTATTATAAAAAATTAAAGGAAACAGGAGATACTTTTACCGATTATAAAACTTTTTCTGACTATATGAGTGAATATCCGGAAAATATAGGAACCACTGCCGGAAAAATATATGTAACAACACCTGTTACTACAGCAAATGTTTCGTATGAAGAACCCAATAATATAGAATGGAAATTGATCAACGAATTTAAGACCTTTGGAAACGATAAGTGTCAGAAAGCGGTGGCCACTAAATATGGAAGAAAGTGGATTGCTTTTTTTAATCCAAACATCCCGTTAAGTTTTGGCCCCTATAAGTTCAACAGGCTTCCAGGTCTTATCGTAGAACTGTATGATGAAAAAAAAGACTTTCATTACAAGCTCTACTTATTCAAAAAACGTAAATATGTCTGTAAGTTTGCCAATTCATATAAGAATGTAAGACCTTCAAAAAAAGAGAAAGTATATCAGTGGAGAAAAGATGCAATTTTAACAACTGACTATTCAGAAATGTTGGATAAATCAACAGATCCGGAAACCATACGGCAGCTCAATCAAAAATCAAGAAAAATGTATGATCAGTATAACCCTATTGAGTTGAGTCCAAATTAAAAAATCCGTTTCACAAACTGTGAAACGGATCTGTTTTTTTGCCTATATCTTGGTTCTCTTCAGCTCAATCATATTATTGCCCTGCTCAAGGTAAAGGCTGTCGCCTTTTACTCTGGCAATCATATCATCTTTTTTATAAACGGTTTCACCATCCTTGGTTTCTGCTTTCGGAAGCGTGAATGTTTTTTTATTGCTGGTAATCGCTATCGTATTTTCTTTCGGATCATTTTTGAAAACCACTTTTACAAGAGCTCCGTCTGTTGCTTTATAGACAAAATCTGTTTTTTCCGTTTTCTGACCGTTTATTTCAGTCGTTGACGAACTTTGAGTAACGGAGTCAATTTTTCCATTGTCATCAGTGATTACCGTTTCAGAGCTGTCGCTTTTGATGATACTTTTGTTTCCGCTTTCACTTTTTTTGCAGCTTACCAATGATAAGGCAACTGCTGAAACTGCTATTAAAAGCCCTTTTTTCATGTTATTTAATTTTTTAATGGGTTGAATGTGAATTGTTTTGCAATCGTAATTAAAAATTGATTAAATTTAATAGAAACAAAAAACAAACCAACAACCATGAATTCAAGCTATAAAATTACACAAAAGTGTAATTGATTCCGCTCTGTTTTCTGCTGAAATTTGTCTTAAAACAAAACAACAATGAGCATTTCCATAGCCATAGTAGAAGACGAAAAAAACTACAACAATGCGTTGAAGAAGATCATCAATTACCAGGATGACATGAAAGTGACTGCCCAGTTTTTTGATGGGAACGAAGCGCTTAAAAATCTTTCCGATATTTCTCCGGATGTCGTGATGATGGATATCCAGCTTCAGGATATGCTCGGGATTGAAATTATTGAAAAGCTTAAAAAAGAGATGCCCAATACGCATTTCATCATGTGTACCAGCTTTGAAGATGATGAAAAAATCTTCAATTCCCTGAAAGCAGGAGCGATGGGCTACCTGATCAAAGGGGAAAGTATGGATAAGATTCTTTCTTCCATCCGGGATGTCTATAACGGAGGGGCTCCCATGAGCTTTTCTATTGCCAGAAGAGTATTAAGCCATTTTGAAAAAAAACTCCCCGAAATTAAAGGTTTCGATGAACTGACTGAAAGGGAAAAAGAAATCCTTGAGCTGCTCTCACAAGGACTGCTCTATAAAGAAATTGCAGACAAAACCTGCATCAGCACCGATACCGTAAAAAAACACGTAGGAAACATCTACCGGAAGCTGCATGTCAGTAACAAGGTAGAAGCCATCAATAAACTTAACCAATTTAAAAACTAAGAGATTATGGGAACATTAGAATTAAAAGACCCTGACTATGGGATTGAAGCTGTTGGAAACAAACTTGCAGGTTTAGTGAAAAAAAATAATATTATTGAACTTCACGCATTGATTGCAGACCATGTTGACTATGATGTAGCCGTTATGTTTACTTATCAGGCCAAGGAAGGTATTTTGCAAAGATTGGGGGCTGCAAGTAAAAGTGATAGATTGTATTTAAACAGCTATTGGGTTAAAAGAAAAACATTCTCCGATCTGTATGATAAATTTAATACAGAAGGGATAGGAGTTAAATTTAATTTTGTTTTTTTTGATCAGAAAGATTATATTAAATATACGGGAAATGTAGCATCGTCAACGAGCTCAAACAACTTGTTATATTTCGTTGCAACCCCAATTGATCATAATAAAAATCCACTAAAAGAACATTTTCTAATTTTTAATCTTAGCCATCCATTCGATATTGGTAAAGATGTCATGGATGACAGTATTTTTAATAGTTTTATCAATAACTATAGCACAAATCCCATTTATGCTGACATGTCAAGCTATTGCTCTCCCAATAAAGCGACAATAGAAATTTATTATACTTGGAAAGATATAAAAGGAATAATAGATGAAGTGAATGGAATGAAACAACATTATGATGAACTTAAATTTATTCTTGGTGAGATTATAGATTTTGATATCATTCTGGAACATTTTAAAGATAATCCTGACTATGATTTTGAGAGGGATAAATATGAGAAAGCATATGCTGAACATAAAAAGAAACTGACAATACTCGGAAAATTTCAGCCAGAAGAACCAGATGGAAAAGAGGGGTATTTTGACATGGGCTCGCTCTATCCCTAAAAAATGATCATTCAGATTATATACCTTACAGTTCTGTTTATAGATACTGTGAAATCTTTAGTTTTAGCTGGGAAAAAAGGACTTTCCAGCCAAAACTATTTTATGGTTTATCTACTGGTTTCATTATGCCTGGAACTTTATGGACATTATAAAGTATATGTGGGAGAGTTTAATTTTGCTTACTTATTTAATTACTACAGTATTTTTCTTATTGTATTCTTCTACAGATATTATGTGATGATTTTCCCGAAAAAATTTGAAAAAATTTCTTTAGCGGTTTTGATGGTGATGCTTGGTTACATAGGGCTATTCACCAAATTTTATGGTAGTGATTATGAAAATCAACTCGGAATATTGGTCTGTTTTTATTTCATTATCAATGCTTTGATGTGGTTTTATATGAGACTGAAAAATTTAGATGAAAAAAGAATTACCAATGACCCACATTTTTGGGTTTCGTGTGGCCTTATTTTTTGGAGTATTTTCTTCATCTTCAGATCTGTTCCCATGTTTTTTCTTAAAGATAATGATCCTGAATTTCTTAATGTATTAAGGATGATTCAGTATTGTGCCAATATTATCATGTATGGAAGCTTTTATATAGCCTTAAAAAAGTTTGAACAGTATAATAAAGGAAAAATAAGAATATGAAACAGTTACCTGATACCATTAAATTAGTATTCCTTTCGGCACTACTCATCGTAATCGTATTTGTTGCTTTCATCATTTTTGTTGTTTTAATGTACAACCGAAAACAACTTTTATACCTCAAAGAGAAACAGCTTCAGCAGGCCGAATACGAAAACCGGCTTCTCCAGAAAGAACTGGAAAAACAAAAATCCATTGAGAAAGAAAGAGAGCGGATTTCCCATGATATGCATGATGATCTGGGAGCGGGAATATCAGCATTGAAGCTCCAGGCAGAATTCCTGAAACAGAAGGCAGATGATGAAGATCTGCAGAACGATATCAATGAACTGCTGAAAACCTCTGAAGAAATGAATCTTTCCATGCGGGAAATGTTATGGAGTTTAAACTCAGGGAACGATACCCTGGGAAGCTTTATAGAGTATGCCGTGCAATATGCGGGTAATTTCCTGAAACGAACCAAAATCAGATTGGTAACAGAAAATATAGATCTGGTCTCCGATACACCCATTTCTACGGAAATGAGGCGGAATCTGTTTCTCTGCCTGAAAGAAGCAGTCAATAATGCCTATAAACACAGTGAAGGTGACACACTAAAACTCTCTTTTTCTCAGGAAGGGAATCTGTTTTTAATGAATATACAGGATAACGGCAAAGGAATTCCTTATGAACATTCTGAAGGAAACGGGCTCAGAAATATGAAACGCAGAATGCAGGAGCAGGAAGGAGAATGCGAGGTTATA
This sequence comes from Chryseobacterium sp., assembly GCA_031277615.1. Taxonomy (GTDB): domain Bacteria; phylum Bacteroidota; class Bacteroidia; order Flavobacteriales; family Weeksellaceae; genus Chryseobacterium. Next base: position 116,340 of record JAITMC010000019.1, read on the forward strand.
ACCTCTGAATCCGGAACTCATCTGCTTTTCAAAATAGAAATATAATCATTTTAAATCCAAAATAGCAGCATCATTTCATGGAAGTGATGCTTTTTTTTGTTTTTCAGAATCACCCATTCGGGTACTTGACAAGGCTCTTTTTTAAATGGAAATTTGAGTAATCAAAAACCAAAGCATGGAAACTCCCTGCCAAAATTAACTTAAAAACATAGCCATGGATTTATTATATATTGTTCTGATCATGTTGGGTACTGGCGTTTTAGGAGGTATTGTCAATTATCATTCGGACGCGAATAAAAAAACTGAAACTGAATCGGTAACCAGACTGAGATCCAAAAAAATCTGTATCCTTTTTGGAGTTGCAGCAACTATTTTGGTTCCTCTGTTTCTGAAATTTGCAGAGAGTAAACTTCTGGATGAAATCAGGCTTTCTGATGGATTTTTTCAATGCAGCAAACCTGAAAATACTGATGATTCTAATACTAAACCGGCTGCTGTTGTAATATCAAAACCTGATACTCTACAGTTAAAACCTCAGATTGTAAAGCCGGAAGAAGTTAAAAGTAACAGCAAAACAGTTGGTTCCTCAAAACCTTCCGAAGAAAAAACGTCTGCAGCATCAGATTATCTCATCTGGACTGCTTATTGTCTTCTTGCAGCATGTGCGGGAATGAGGTTTATAGATCTGCTGATGTCACGGGTGATTAGCAAAGAATATATTAAGCAGGTGGAAACTCAGGTTCAGGAGAAAAATAAAGAGATCAATGAACTGGAAAAAGAAAAAACTAAAGCTGAAAACAATTATCAGGTAAGCGAACCTATTCAGCTTAAAGTCGCCTCAGAAGATAGTGTTCAGAAAAGTGGGATCAGCACGCTGGAACAAAGTAAACTTTTACTTGCCCAGCTTCCCCCGGTAATGCATTCCAATGATCCTCAGAAAGGACGTTTCGGAGGAAAGAGCACTGTGGATGGAAAAACACTTAGTGTGGAACATGCTCCTTATATTGTTCCGGGATTTCTTAACCTGACGATTAAAGTCACTGCCGGGAATGGCGATCTGAACAGCGATGTTTATCTGTTCCTGCACAATTCCTTTGCCAAATCCATCATCCAGCTGAATGGTTACGGAAAAAAAGAAGTGGAATACACCATTCCTGCTTACGGAGCATTCACTATTGGAGCCATTCTTGACCATGGAAATACCCTGCTGGAACTTGATATTGCAGAGCTCAGAGATTTTCCGGAAAAATTCAGAGAAAGATAAGACAGAAACCAATTCATTAAACCTTTTAACGTTCCAGTATCCTTTGATATCGGAGCGTTTTTATTTTTTGAAAGAGTTTGATTAACATAATATTAAAATTAACTAAAATTTAACTCGGAAGTAAACAATAAAATACTTCCACGGTACCCTGAAAAATTCAAAAAATGATTAAATTTGTAGGAACTATAAAAAATAAAAAATGAGTGCAATTTCTTTCATAGAAGCGAGACAGATTCTGGATTCCAGAGGTAATCCTACCATTGAAGTAGATGTATTTACAGAAAGCGGTGCCATGGGGCGTGCTGCAGTTCCTTCAGGAGCATCTACCGGTGAACACGAAGCCGTAGAACTCCGCGACGGAGGTTCTGAATACATGGGAAAAGGAGTCCTGAAAGCCGTTGAAAACGTAAAAGAGATAATTGCCGAAAACCTTATCGGACAGCCTGTTTTTGAGCAGAATTTTATCGACAGGATCATGATTGATCTTGACGGAACTGCCAATAAAGGAAATCTTGGAGCCAATGCCATTTTAGGAGTTTCTCTGGCCGTAGCAAGAGCTGCTGCTGCTGAACTGGGAATGCCTTTATATAAATATGTAGGAGGAGTGAATGCCAATACACTTCCTGTTCCTATGATGAATGTAATCAACGGAGGTTCGCACTCAGATGCGCCTATCGCATTCCAGGAATTTATGATCATGCCGGTAAAAGCAGATTCTTTCTCTCACGCATTGAGAAAAGGAACTGAAATTTTCCACAACCTGAAATCTATTCTTCATTCAAGAGGTTTATCTACAGCGGTAGGTGATGAAGGAGGTTTTGCACCTACTTTCAAAGGAACAGAAGATGCACTGGATACCTTACTTCAGGCTATCGAAAAAGCAGGATACAAACCTGGTGATGATATCATGCTGGCATTAGACTGTGCTGCTTCAGAATTCTACAAAGACGGCATCTATGATTACAGAAAATTCCAGACAGCTGATGCTGCCCAGTTCTCAAGCAGTGAGCAGGTTTCTTACCTGGCAGAATTAGCGGCCAAATATCCGATCATCTCTATTGAAGACGGTATGCAGGAAAATGACTGGGAAGGATGGAAAATGCTTACCGATAAAATCGGAGACAGAGTACAGCTTGTAGGAGATGATTTATTCGTAACCAATGTGGACAGACTGTCGAGAGGAGTAAAAGAAGGAATTGCCAACTCAATCCTTGTTAAAGTAAACCAGATCGGGTCACTTTCGGAAACGATGGCAGCGGTACAAATGGCTCAGAATAACAAGTTTACTTCCGTAATGTCTCACAGATCGGGAGAAACTGAAGATTCTACCATTGCTGACCTTGCGGTAGCTATGAACTGCGGACAGATCAAAACAGGATCGGCTTCAAGATCAGACAGAATGGCGAAGTACAACCAGCTTTTAAGAATCGAAGAAGCATTGGGCGATACGGCAATTTTCCCAGGTTTAGAAGCATTTAAAGTAAAAAGATAATTGAATTTATAAATAACGGCAAGCGATAATTTTTGTTTGCCGTATTTTATGGAAAGTAGTATATTTAAAAAAAAATAAATAATGTCAGACAACAAAGTAATATTGAATTACGACGGTAATTCATATGAATATCCAATCGTGGATAGCACTATCGGAGACAGAGGGATTGATATTTCAAAATTAAGAGACCAGACAGGTTTAATCACTCTGGATTTAGGTTACAAAAACACAGGAGCTACTATTAGCGACATCACTTACTTAGACGGAGATAAAGGAGAATTATTCTACAGAGGATATCCAATCGAACAGATTGCTGAAAAATCCAACTTTACAGAAGTAATGTATCTTTTATTACATGGAGAATTACCTACTCAGGATCAATTTACTTCTTTCGATAACAATATTAAAAAATATAACTTCATCGCAGATGAGATGAAAAAGATCATCGATGTTTTTCCTCGTTCTGCTCACCCTATGGGAGTTTTATCTTCTTTAACTTCTGCTTTAACAGCCTTCAACCCGAAAGCCGTTAACGTAAACTCTAAAGAAGAAATGGATCACGCAGCGGAGCTGATGATCGCTAAATTCTCTCACCTTTGTGCCTGGACGTACAGAAAAACTCAAGGTTTACCATTAAACCACGGTGATAACAACCTGAACTACGTAGAGAACTTCTACAAAATGGCATTCAGATTACCAAACGCTGATTTCGAAATCGATCCGGTAGTGGTAAATGCATTAGATAAATTATTAATCCTTCACGCAGACCACGAGCAAAACTGTTCTACTTCTACAGTAAGAATGGTAGGTTCTGCCCACACAGGTCTTTTCGCTTCTATCTCTGCAGGGGTATCTGCACTTTGGGGGCCACTTCACGGTGGTGCCAACCAGGCGGTAATCGAAATGCTTGAGCTTATCGAAAAAGATGGTGGTGATGTTTCTAAATATGTTGCTAAAGCTAAAGATAAAGCGGACAACTTCCGTCTTATGGGATTCGGACACAGAGTGTACAAAAACTTCGACCCAAGAGCAAAAATCATCAAGAAAGCTGCTGACGATATCCTTACTGCACTGGGAATTCAGGATAAAGCTCTTGATATTGCCATGCAGTTAGAAAGAGTAGCCCTTGAAGATGAGTACTTCGTAGAAAGAAAACTATATCCAAACGTGGATTTCTATTCAGGAATCATTTACAGAGCATTAGGAATTCCTACAGAAATGTTCACTGTAATGTTTGCCTTAGGAAGACTTCCGGGATGGATTTCTCAATGGAAAGAAATGAGACTGAAAGGAGACCCGATCGGAAGACCAAGACAGGTTTACCAAGGTGCTCAGGAAAGAAACTATATCGATATTGCAAACAGATAATCACTGTTTTAATCATCATAAAAAATCCCAAAGCTTGCTTTGGGATTTTTTTGTATTATACTTTTCTACGTCCGGGTATTACCCATAATAAAAAAACCTGCTTATCAAAAGCAGGCTTTTACATTTATGGACATGCACATCTGTCGCAGGTCCATATATAGCATTTTCCTGTGACATCATCCCATTCACAGCATCGTCTGGTTCCTGGTGGCATACCTCCCATTACGGATTTCTGCTGCTCTCTTCCTAATTTTTGTGCATTTTTCAGCACCGGGTTTTTCTTGTTCATGATTTTGTTCTTTTGATGTTGATAATTAAGTTTTAAAATGATAATTTCTTTGAAACTATATCACTAATTTATGAATTTAATTTGAAGTCTGATTGTTTTTTTTATTCCGTATGTAGATGGAAAATAGTCACTTGTACTAAATAAACCGTATGCATTTTTATGTAATTATTTAAAAAAAAATAAACCCTGCTTACAAAAACAGAGTTTATTTCTTTACCATGAGTTCAAATTAAGATTATTTCATTTAGAATGTTTGGAGCGTGATCTGGTAAGTAACATGTGATCCTGAGCTGATTGCCTTCAGTCGTATTCTGGCACCTACAATTGTGAGGTCTATTTCATTCCCACTATTGGCAGACAGAATTTGTAAATCATTGAAGGTGTGTACTCTCGAAATCAGATATCCGTTCTGATAAGCAGTCCATGTTACTTTTAAGTGAAAAAGCTCATACGTCTGGAATGCAGTTGAAGTAGGAGGCAAAAGATAAGCAACAGTGCTTCCGTTGGCAATATGTTTGCTTTCAAGAACAGGAGTAGTTTGGGTATAGCTGTTTGGGGGAGAAATAATGTGAGTGTGGCGATCATAATCGGCCTCTACTTTTATAGAGTGTGGCGCAAAGCTGTTAAGACTTGCTTCCCCGATATATTTGACACTAAAAGTGCTTTGTGCAAATAAGCACGTGGCTGATACCACTGTCAGTAAAACAGTTAAAAAAAATGTAAGGGTCTTTTTCATAGTAATAAGATTTTTTAATGCTAAGCATGTTTAATAGGTTTGTAAAGTGACCTGATAAGTAATATGTGATCCTGAGCTGATTGCCTTAAGCCGGATTCTGGCTCCTACGATTGTAAGGTCTATTTCATTACCACTATTGGCAGACGAAATTTGTAAATCATTGAAGGTGTGTACTCTCGAAATCAGATATCCATTCTGATAAGCCGTCCATGTTACTTTTAAATGGAAAAGTTCAAAGGATTGACTGGCACTGGAAGTAGGAGGCAAAAGATAATCAACAGTAGCTCCATTCGTAATATACTTGCTTTCCACAATATGAGTAATCTGACTAATAGGGGATGGAGAAGAAAGAATAAAAGTTTCACGATTATAATCGGCCTCTACTTTTATAGAGTGTGGCGCAAAGCTGCCAAGACTTGCTTCACCAAGGTATTTGACACTAAAAGTGCTTTGTGCAAATAAACAGGTTACTGATACCACTGTCAACAAAACAGTTAAGCAAAAGGTAAGGGTCGTTTTCATAATAATAAGATTTAAAATTAGTCCTGCTAATATAATTGTAGTTCGAAAGTGAAACCAGTTCCATTAAGTAAGTACGTGCATTCCAACTGTAAGCGCGTCAGCTGAAACTGTAAGTGAGTTTCGTATGGTGGTATTTTCTGTATAAAAGGTATTATAAGGATAAAATAACTGTAAATAAAACCTTCCTTAGAGTAACCGGAATATCGGATAAAATTATAAGGATAAAGCAATTCAAAAGTTTTCCAGATAGAGACCTTTACTTATATTTGTAGTATTGCATAAATCTTTATGAGACTAAACATTAAAAACGAAACAGGACGGCTGAAGTCAGTAGTGCTGGGCCAGCCTAATTCACTGGGACCGGTTCCCACCCTTGAAGAGAGCTATGATGCAAAATCATATTACTCCATTGAAAACAACATTTATCCTAAAGAAGAGGATATCATTAATGAAATGAACGCTTTTGAAGCAGTTTTAAAAAAGTATGACGTTGAAGTGCTGCGACCGAGCATCATTGAAGATTACAACCAGGTTTTTTCAAGAGACGTAGCCTTTGTGATTGATGATAAGATGATTATCTCCAATGTAATCGCCGACAGAGCAGATGAGCAGGAAGCCTATAAAAGTGTTTTTGAAAAAGTAGCCTGGAGAAAGATCATCAACCTTCCGGAAACAGCTCATATTGAAGGCGGGGATGTGATCGTGTGGAATGACTTCCTGTTTATAGGAACCTGCTTCAGCGAAGATTACAGAAACTATAAAACGGCACGTACCAACGAATATGCCATCGAAATTTTAAAAGAATATTTTCCCAAGAAAAGAATCATTGATCTTGAGCTGAAGAAAAATGATAAAGTTCCGTTTGAAGGAATCCTTCACCTGGACTGCACTTTCAATCCGGTGGGAGAAGACAAATGCATCATTTATAAAAACGGATTTGTAGATGAGAGTGATTATCGCCTGATCATTGATATTTTCGGAGAAGAAAACTGCTTCCATATCAATGATGAAGAAATGTTTGAAATGTTCCCCAATATTTTCTCCATCTCTCCGGAAATAGTGGTTTCAGATAAAGCCTTCACAAGAATGAACAATCACCTTAGAAATGAATGGGGAATGACCGTGGAAGAGATCCCTTACAGAGAAATCTCGAAAATGGGTGGCCTTCTGCGTTGTTCAACGATGCCTTTAGTCAGGGAGTAGTGGAGCTATGGAGTGAGAGAGTTATAGAGTGGGAGAGTTTAGAGTGTGGAAGAGTTGTCAAGAAAAAAAATAATATGGTATGGGAACAATTAAAATTCATCAGGACCTAAAAGTATATCAAAAGTCTTTTGAAACAGCACAACAAATTTATGAGCTTTCAAAGGCCTTTCCAAAAGAAGAACTTTACTCCTTAACCGATCAGATTAGAAGATCATCAAGATCTGTTTCTGCTAATATTAGTGAAGCTTGGGGGAAAAGAAAATATGAAAAATCCTTTATTGCTAAGTTGACTGATTCTGAAGGTGAAGCAAGAGAAACTCAAACATGGCTCCAATTTGCTCATGCTTGCTGCTACATTAATGAAGAGCAATATAAAAATTTGTACAATCAATATAACCAAATAATAGGAATGTTAGTGAATATGATAAACCAATCAGAAAAGTGGTGTTCATTTTCTTCATTAAAAAAAGATGACGAGAATTGATTAAGGTGAATGAAACCCTCAAACCCTAATACACTAGCACCCTCAAACTTAAAAAAATGCAAACAACAGATACCGTACTCATGATAGAGCCGATTGCTTTCGGCTACAACGCAGAAACTGCGAAAAACAATTACTTTCAGGTAGAACAGACCGGTTCCGATATCCAGTCAAAAGCTCTGGCAGAGTTCAATACTTTTGTCGGCAAACTGAGAGGAAAGGGAATCAATGTAATTACCATCAAAGATACATTGGATCCCCACACCCCGGATTCTATTTTCCCGAATAACTGGGTAAGCTTTCATAAAGACGGGAAAGTAGTTTTGTACCCTATGTTCGCATCCAACAGAAGAGTGGAGCGAAGAGAAGATATTATCGAAAGCATCGGAAACCAGGGATTTGAAGTATCAGAAATCGATGATTGGTCCTTTTCAGAAACCCAGGGACATTTTCTGGAGGGTACAGGAAGTATGATCTTCGATCACGACAATAAAATTGCTTATGGTTCGGTTTCCCTGAGACTGGATGAAAAGCTGTTCAGAGAATTCTGCTCCAAATACGGATTCACTCCGGTCGTTTTCCATTCTTATCAGACGGTAGGAACAGAGAGACTGCCTATTTACCATACCAATGTGATGATGTGTGTGGCGGATCGGTTTGTGGTGATCTGCTTAGACTGCATCGATGATGAACTGGAAAGAGAAAAAGTAATAGAAACCATTAAGAACTCAGGAAAAGAAATTATCGATATTTCTGAAGAGCAGATGCAGCAGTTTGCCGGAAATATGCTTCAGGTTCAGAATAAGGACGGGAAGAAATTCCTTGTGATGAGCCAGACCGCTTATCAGTCATTAAATCCTGATCAGGTTGCTGCCATAGAAAAATACTGTGAGATCATTTACTCAGATCTGAATACCATTGAAGTAAATGGTGGAGGAAGTGCACGCTGTATGCTGGCTGAGGTTTTCCTTCCGAAAAAATAACAGGGTTTGGATAAAGAATCTTGCTTACAATATACTTCCGGTCTGGTCTCAGTCCGGAAGTTTTTTATAAAAGGCCCATCGTAAAATATCCTTACCATACAGAAACCCAAAAAAGTTAGCTAACTTTGCCCTGAATGTTTAAAATCTGAAAATGAGACAATACTTTTTATCATTAGCAGTTCTTCTGGGAATAGGAGTGGGAGGGCAGCAGAAAACCTTCTGCAACCCGATCAATATTGATTATGGATATACCCCTTTTGAAGCTTTTTCAAAACAGGGAAAACATCGGGCTACAGCCGATCCGGTAATCGTTAATTTTAAAAATAAACTATTCCTTTTTTCCACCAATCAGGAAGGCTACTGGTACAGTGATGATATGCTGGACTGGAAGTTTGTTAAAAGGAAATTCCTCAGAGATAATAAATACATCCACGACTTAAATGCTCCTGCAGTTTGGGCTATGAAAGATACGCTTTATGTGTACGGTTCCACCTGGGAACAGGATTTCCCGATCTGGAAAAGCACCAATCCTACTCAGGACGACTGGAAAATTGCCGTTGATACCTTAAAAGTTGGTGCCTGGGACCCTGCATTCCATTATGATGAAGATAAAAACAAATTATATCTGTATTGGGGATCCAGCAATGAGTGGCCGCTTCTGGGAACTGAAGTTAAAGTAAAGACCCTCCAGTCTGAAGGCTTCGTAAAACCAATTATTAAATTGAAACCTGAAGACCATGGCTGGGAAAGGTTCGGGGAATATAACGATAATGTTTTTCTGCAGCCTTTTGTAGAAGGAGCTTGGATGACCAAACACAACGGTAAATATTATATGCAGTATGGTGCTCCGGCCACAGAATTCAGCGGCTATTCCGATGGGGTATATGTGAGCAAAAATCCTTTGGAAGGGTTCGAATACCAGCAGCATAACCCATTTTCCTATAAACCGGGTGGATTTGCAAGAGGTGCCGGGCATGGAGCAACCTTCGAGGACAATTACAAAAACTGGTGGCATATTTCAACTATCTTTATTTCCACTAAAAACAATTTTGAAAGAAGGCTGGGAATCTGGCCCGCCGGTTTTGATAAGGATGATGTAATGTACTGTAATACGGCTTACGGTGATTATCCAACCTATCTTCCGCAATATGCTCAGGGAAAAGATTTTACCAAAGGGCTTTTTGCCGGATGGATGCTGCTGAACTATAATAAGCCCGTTCAGGTGTCATCCGTTTTGGGAGGATACCAGCCGAATTTTGCCGTAGATGAAGATATCAAAACCTATTGGAGTGCTAAAACCGGAAATTCCGGAGAATGGTTCCAGACTGATTTGGGGGAGGTTTCTGCCATCAATGCCATTCAGATCAATTATGCGGATCAGGATGCTGAGTTTTTAGGAAAAACCTCAGGAAAAATGCATCAGTACAAAATCTATGGGTCCAATGACGGTAAAAAGTGGCATGTAATAGTGGATAAGAGTAAAAATACAAAAGATGTTCCCCACGATTATATTGAACTGGAAAAACCGGCCAAAGCAAGATTCCTGAAGATGGAAAACCTGAAAATGCCTACCGGTAAATTTGCATTAAGCGGTTTCAGGGTATTCGGAAAAGGCGCAGGAGAAAAGCCTGGAAAAGTAGACGGATTTGTCCCTTTAAGAGCAGATCCTAAAAAATATGGAGAAAGAAGAAGTATCTGGATGAAATGGCAGCAGAATTCCGATGCAGACGGATATGTGATTTATTGGGGGAAATCCCCGGAAAAAATGTACGGAAGCATTATGGTGTACGGGAAAAATGAATATTTCTTTACCGGTGCTGACAGAACCGATGCTTACTATTTCCAGATCGAAGCCTTCAATGCCAATGGAGTTTCCGAAAGGACAGAAATTGTAAGGTCTGAATAAATATAAGACTTATTATTTTAAGATTCTGGTTAAATTTTATTCGTTAGTTTTTGATTAAAAAATTCACGCAAAGTTGATAGAAAAACACGTCATCAGCACATTGTTTTTTAATAAAATAATTCTTAAATAATCCCGGAACGTTTATTTTTTATCCGGTTGTTTCAGAAACTTATTGATGGCATTAATGAGGAATGTGTCATTCGGTGCTTTATCCCAATCCAGATGTCCGCCATTGAATTCATAAGATTCATGTCTGATATGATGCTGACTTAAAACAGAATCTAAAATCTTCTTCTGGCTCAGGGGAATAACATGGTCTGCATTCCCGTAATAAGATAGTGTAGGAGCAGAGGCAGAACTAATCCAGTGCACCGGACTGCCATAATCTATGCGTGAAATACCGGCTTGGGGAATCCGTGGATCAACAAGTCTTCTTTCCACAAAAGAATACTCCTGATAATTTTTAAATCCAGGATCCGAAAGATCAGCTGGTCCAACAATATTGATTACCGCTTTTACCTTTCTATGAATATCTTCCTGATAAGCATAAAGCATTGATAGATGACCTCCGGCACTGTTACCCAATAACACAATTCCTGGACTGTATTTTAATTTTTTCTCTAAAAAAAGAACTGTATTCTTTATATCAGAGATCTGATGAGGTAAAGCATAATGTTCTTCCGATGCCAGCCTGTAGTTGATATTGGCGAAAATGTGATCCGGAAACTTTTGCATCAATGAAAGAGTGAAAAAAGTAAGCTGGGATTTATCTCCTGCCCGCCATTCGCCTCCATGGATTATGATGAAAACATCCTTTTCCAGGGATTTCTTACCTTCAGGAATATAAAGATCCATAATTTGTTCAGAATCATCTCCATAGCGGATGTTCTGTTCCTTCGTAAAACGGATGTCTTTCCCAAGCGTGATTTTCTTTTCTTTACATCCTGCCCCGATAAAAGATACAAGAAGATAAATAAGAATAACGGAAACATTTTTTTTCATAGTTATAAAGTTAAGAAAGACTTTGATATTTCTAATGTTCAATACCATCAGTTTCATAGTTAAGCTTCAGCCCTCCTGATATAGCAACTCCCGCGGGCGAAGCCCGCGGGAGTTGCTGTCTGTAAAAAATATAATTGAGTTAATAATGAATCCTGAAAAAAACCGCCGGCCTTTCCGGCGGTTCACCACAAAATAATTAAATATGAAGAAAGATAACTCTTATCTTGTTCTGCTTTTAATAGCATCAGATGCTCCTTCAATATCCCTTACTTTTTTCACTTTCTGATTTCCGAAATTATAGGTAAGGCTTACGGTTACCCCTCTTCGGTACTGATCATTTCTTACGTAGTTGTAATTGCCGCTTTCCTGATAATCTTCAATTTCCAGAATATTGGTCTTTAATACGTCAGATACATTCACGGCAAAAGTCCAGTCATTCCAGTTTTTCTTGATGCTGAGATCCAGGCTCATCAGGCTTTTCAGCATTCCAAGTTCAATCTGCTGCTTGTCTACAAAGAAATAGTTAACCCCCAGGAACCATGTTTTCTTTTTATCCAGGCGAAGCGTGTTGTTAGACTGGATGATTAAACTGGTGGATTTCGTCTTATTGATATAGGTGTCAAAAACCTCTCCGGTTGTAGGGTCCGTATTCAGGGTTCCGTTGTTGATGTTATGCTGGAAACCGATGTTAAAATTAGTCGTCAGATACTGCTTGAAGAACGTTTTCTGCATCCCAACCATTGCCGACATTTCCTGCTTGGTACCAAAGTTGGTGCGGATATAAGCCAGCTTTCGGTATTCAACCCCGTCTCTTATCACTTCTTTTTGTAAAGGAATCTGCGTGATCACATCCTTAAATAAAGAGTGGTTCAGGATCAGGAAATAAGAATTCTTATACATATAGGTAAGTTCCTGATTGTAGGTAGAAGATGCCTTCACAAAAGGATTGTTCTGGGTATAGTTATCCTCGGTAATGATATTTTTTACCGGATTCAGTTCCCAGAAGCTCGGTCTTCTCATTCTGCTGGAAAATGAATAGGAAAGGTTATTCTTATCATTAATGGCATAATTGAAACTTACGTATGGCAAAAGATTGTTATAATCCCTTTTGATCACCTGATGTCTTTGTGCTTCCACGGTATGATTAGGGCTGTCCGCAGTTCCTACACTGTTGGTGATCTCATAGCGTACTCCTGCTTTTCCGGAGAACTTGTCTGAAAACTTCTTTTCAGCAGTTACATAAAATCCGTAAATACTTTCATCGTAAATGAAATGGTTAGGTTCAGAAATAGATTCCATGCTGTTGAGATCTCCATTAGGCAGATAAGAATAAATATCTGTAATGTTCTTGGTATCGTTATCCGTTTTGGTTTTATTGAAATTTCCTCCTACAGATAATGTGAAATCATTTTTGAACTTCTGAATATAATCTGCTGTGGCAGAAAAATTATTAATGGTTTGGGGAACATCCTGGATAATCTTTTTTCCCAGTTGTGAAAAGTCTCCCAAAACCCCCGGGCGCATTGTATTATTGTCTGAATACTGAAATCTTTTATAGTTCATATAAGCCGCATTCATATTCAGCTTGCTTCCTAAAGAGTCAAGTTTTAATTCATAGTTTAAGTTTACGGAATTATTATACGACCTTGCATCTTCCCTGTTTTTTGAACGGGTATAATCGGTTTTAAGCAGTGTTCCGTCAGTATCATAGATGTTCAGGGTATTCAGAAGGTCAATGGTGGAACCGTAGCTTCTGTTAGCCCAGGTATTCCAGGATAAGGCAAGGTTGCTGTTGTCATTCAGCTGATAATCAATATTCAGGTAACCGCCTAAATTCTTATTCGGATCATCAATATCTCCTACCGATTCATTCTGGATCAGAGAAGTACCGTTTTTCAGGATATAGGTTTGTGGCTGGGTATAATCACCTCCGCTCAGACTGGCGCTGATTCCCAGTTTATCTTTTCGGTAATTTACAGAAAAACTTGCCTGGCTGTTATTGTATTTATTCTGAGTGTTAGACATTCTCATATTTCCATTGGTCCCGTCGCTCATTTTTTTCTTCAGCACAATATTGATGATTCCGTCAGAAGACTCTACCTGATACTCGCTGCCCGGAACAGTGATCACTTCAATTTTCTGAATGTTTTCAGCCGGGGTATTTTTCAGGAACTGAGTCAGCGATTCAGCATCCATATTGGTTTTTCTGCCGTTGATGTAGATCAGCGCATTGTTTTTTCCTGCAATCTTCAGGTTTTTATCATCTGTGGTAGACAAAAGCGGAGTCTGCTTCAAAAGGTCGAAAGTAGTGTTTCCTTTGGTAACAGGAGACGCTGCTACATCATATACAAAACGATCGCTCTGTTTCTTGAAAACCTGTTTGGTAATCGTAACGCCTTCTATAGCTTTGGTTTTTACCGTATCAGATTTTTTTTCCTGGGCCCAAACGAGACTTCCCGATATGGCGGCCACTAATATAATTATCTTTTTCATGCCTTTTTATTTAAGTAAGTTGTGGTTGTTTTTAAATTTTTTGTGGTTATGTTCTTGATTTTACAGCATCATTGGCTGATTTAATTTCTCTTGCTTTCTTCAGTTTCTGGTTTCCGAAATTATAGGTTACCCCAAGGTTCAGTAATCTGGAATATCCGAAATTGATGACATTGTTATAAGAGCCATTAGGCTGTACACCGTTAATCTTATTGTAATTCTGGTTGAAAAGATCATATACCTCTGCAACGATCGTCCATTCGCCGATTATTTTTTTCAGGCTGATATCAAAGCTTTGTCTCACACCCAGCGTTCCGCTTTCAATTTTTACTTTGCTTCCGTAATAGTAATTCACTCCCAGGAACCAGTCTTTTTTAGAGGAGAGCCGGATCGTATTATTGATATTGGCAGACATGCTGAAGTTTTTAATATCAATTACATAAGGTTCAAGAGCTTCGGTATATCCGGCATCAGGAACAGAAGTAGGATCTTTCGTTATAGTACCGTTATACATGCTGTAACCAAAATTGACAGAATAGTTGGTCGTCCAGATCTCTTTAAACCAGGGTTTGTTCATTCCCAGGGTCAGGCCAAGCTGCTTATTATTCCCATAATTGGTTCTGATGTAACGGAGGAATCTGGTTGTTTCTATGACCGGGTTTCCGTTTTCATCCACAATGATATTTCCTTCTTCATCTTTTTTAGGTCCCGTTATGGTTCCCTGTAGCGGCATCTGGTTGGAAGCGTCCTGTACATAACTGAAACTCAGATTGGCAAAGAAAGCATTCTTAAACATATAACTGATTTCCTGATTATAATGCTTGGAAGCCAGGATAAACGGGTTGTTCTGCGTATAATTGTCAGGAGTGAAATACGTTCTTGAAGGATTCAGTTCCCAGAAACGCGGTCTCTTGATTCTGCTGGAAAACGTATAGCTGATATTATGATCGGAATTAATAGCGTAATTGATGTTCAGGTAAGGCAGAAGGTTGTTGTAATTTCTGTCGAAGCTGTCTTTGCCCAGGATATCTCCGCTGCTACGGGTCATCTCAAAACGGGTTCCTATCTTTCCGGATAGCTTCTCGTTCAGCTTTCTTTCATAAGTAATATAGGCTCCCAGAATTCTTTCCTTGTAGATGAAATGATTCGTCTGGTAAATATCGACCTCTGGAATGCCATTGATGATATTGTCCTGTCGGGTATCGTTGTCCGTATTCGTGTGGTTATAGCTGATTCCCATTAGCCAGGTATTCCCGGCCGCTGTTTTCTTGAGATAATCAATATTTCCTGCAAAATTGTTGATGATCTGTGGAACCGACTGTTGAAGGGCAGAATATTTATTCTTCTGATCATTATTCAGGGGAAAACTTTCATTCGTGCTCATTTTATCTCTGTTGAACCATAGGTAAGAAGCATTTGAGGTCAGCTTGCTTCCCAGCGTATCGGTTTTTATTTCATAGTTGAGGTTAAAGGAATGATTCCTTGTCTGGGCATCCTCGGTGTTTACCGTTCTGTTGTAAAGGATTCCGTTTCTCCAGTTGGTTACATCAAGAATAGAATTAAAGCTCTTGTTGTATCTCATGTTATAAGTGAAGCCTAAGCTTTGTTTCGGATTGATCTCATAATCAATATTGATATTTCCCCCGTAGTATTTATTAGGATCAGCATTACTTCCGAAAGATTCATTTCTGAAAGTGGCATCCCCGTTGGATAGGGTATATCGCTCCCTGTCGGTCCAGCTTCCCATATTGAAATTGGAGTTGACGGATACTTTACCTTTTCTGAGATTAAAAGAAGCTCCGGCAGAAGGATTATTGTAATAGCCCTGCTCATTGTTCATCTTAATCGTTCCGTTATAGCCGTCGCTTTTCTTTTTCTTCATCACAATGTTGATGACACCTTCATTGGATTCTACCTGAAACTCGCTTCCCGGTACGGTGATCACCTCAATTTTCTGAATTTCTTCGGATGGAGTTCCCTTAAGCATTTCAATCAGGGCCTGGGAATCCATATTGGTTTTCTTGTTATTGATGTAGATTACCACATCAGACTTACCCATAATCTTAAGCGACTTACCATCGATACTGGAAAGCATTGGGGTTTGCTTCAACAGATTAAAAGAATTGGTTCCTTTTGCAATAGGAGAAGAAGCTACATCATAAATAAAACGGTCGCTTTGCTTTTTGAAAACCTGCTTTTTGATATTAACCGCCTCAATATCCTTTACTTTCAAAGTATCTTTTGATTGTTGGGCGGAAGCAAATCCACTGAAAAATAGGGCGGCAATAAGAATTTGAGTTTTCATGACTATTATTTTTAGGTGTTAATAGCTTGTATGATTAGTTATTTAACATTACAAAGATATATAATAAATTTAGTATTATGCAATACAAAGTACTAAAAATGTTTTAATTTAATTTTTAACATGTTGATTTACAGATGTTAAAAAATTATATAAAAAAATGAATACTTTCAGTTTCTACATAATAAGACAACCATAACCTATAAATTGTTACAGAAGAAGTCGAAATTTTTTGAAAATTTTAATTATTCCCGGTCAAAACGGGCCAGTTTTTTATCCACCCATATCGTGGCAAAAGGAAAAAAGGCAGCGAGTAATGCGAAAACAAAATCTTCATCATCCCAGGTGAAAATTCTGCGGGCCGGAATGCAGAACAGAAGATATAGCGTGAAAAACAACCCGTGAATATTTCCGATAATGATGATGAATATAGTAGGAAGAAGGCCCTCATCGTCATATCTTTTCCAGATCATCGCAACCCCGTAAAGAAGAAAACAGGTAATGGCTTCTGCAAGGCAGATCTGTTTAAACCATTTGATGATTTTTTCCTGAGGATACTTTGAAAAATATTTTTCGATGAAGTTCATACTTTAAATTATAATGATAAGCGGGGGTGCAGGCAGACCCCAAATCCTTATTTCTGTTTAATAAAGGCAAAATTACTTATAAAAACTGCTTCCGTCCAAATATTCAAAGACTTCCGGTGGAAGCATAGGACGTACATTTTTGCCGTCTCTGATCATATTTCTGATCTCCGTAGCAGAAAGCTCAATCACAGGAGCCTGTACCATAGAGATATTCTCATGCTGCAGATATTCCGAATCTTTTTTCTCACCCTCAAAAACACGTGGATACACAATAATGTGATGGTCCCTGATCAGGATATCTGAGTTTTTCCATTTCTGAAGGCCATCCAGATTATCTTCACCCATGATCAGGCTGAAAGAATAATCAGGATATTTCTCATGAAGATACGTAAGCGTATCGATCGTGTAGCTTGGTTTTGGGAGGGAAAATTCCACATTGGAAGCCCTCATTTTCGGATAATTCTTCACGGCGAGCTGTACCATATCCAGCCTGTTGTGGTCCTTCAGCAGAGACTTTTTGTCTTTAAAAGGATTTTGTGGGCTCACTACAAACCAAAGCTCATCCATATCAGAATTCTCCAGAATATAATTAGCCAGAATAAGATGCCCGATATGAATAGGATTGAATGATCCGAAAAATAAACCGATTTTTTTCATTTTGTTTCAGTAAGCAGATACAGCATTTTAATCCCTGAACTTTACGTCTTTGATGTTGAGGTAATGGGTAACATTTCCTTTCCAGTGGTTTTCTTCCAAAGTGAAGGCCAGATCAAAATTTCGGGTTTTAAAATCCTCGGCAAACTGTCCCAGCTTAAACCCTACACATTCTATATTCCTTCCGGTAGCATCCTGCTTAATGTAAAACTTAAGGTGGTTGTTATCTTTCCCCATTGTTTTCACATACCCTGAAAGTCTCTGGTTGGTAAGGGTAAAGATCGGTTTCATATTGTGAGGTCCGAAGGGAGCCAGTTTTCTGTGGAAATTAATAAACTCCCTGTTGATCTCATCGATTGCTATTTCAGAATCAATCGTAATAGACGGTTCTTTCTGATGCTCCTGGATTTTTTCGGAAACAATACGTTCAAATTTTTCCTTGAAAGCATCAAACTTATCTTTCTCCATCGAAAGTCCGGCTGCAGCATGGTGCCCGCCGAATTTCAGGAAATATTCAGAACACATATCCAGTGCCTCATGCACATCAAAGTCCGAAACAGATCTTGCTGAAGCTACCATTTCTCCGTTATTCCCGTCGGTAAATACCAGCGTTGGCTTATAATAGGTTTCAATCAGTCTTGAAGCTACAATTCCGATAACCCCTTTATTCCATTCAGGATGATAAACAATCGTGGTATGCTTCGTTTCCTGCTGGGATTCTATGATCTGATTCAGGGCAGAAAGAGTAGAGTTCATATCCAGCTCACGTCTTTCATCGTTGAGGTCCATAATATCGCTCACGATCTGGTTGGCATGTTTCAGATTATCAGAAACCATAAGCTCAACAGCAGCTTTTCCGTGTGAAATTCTTCCCGCTGCATTAATTTTGGGTGCAATTTCAAAAACAATATTAGAAATCTCGAAATGAGAAAGCTTATCTTCAGGAATTAATAACCTTAATCCCATATTTCTGGTCTTTCTCAGGATTTTCAGCCCCATTTTGGCCAGTACCCGGTTTTCGCCGGTCATCGAAACAATATCGGCTGCAATGGAAATTGCCAGCAGATCCGTAAGTTCAAATAGCTCGGCTTCGGGAATTTTATAAATGGTATTCAGTCCCTGGCAAAGTTTAAAACCTACGCCGCATCCTGAAAGTTCCTTGAACGGATATCGGCAGTCGCTTCTTTTCGGATCCAGCACAGCGGCCGCATTCGGAATTTCTTCTCCGGGAAGGTGATGGTCGCAGATGATGAAATCAATTCCACGGTCTGCAGCGTATTTTACCATATCGATAGCTTTGATACCGCAGTCTAATGCTACGATCAGGGTGAAGCCGTTTTCTTTGGCAAAATCAATTCCTTCGGTGGAAATTCCATACCCCTCAGAATTTCTGTCCGGGATATAATAATCCAGATATTTTTTCTCAACAATTTTGCTGAGATATAGGTACATCAGGGCTACAGCTGTAGTTCCGTCTACATCGTAATCTCCGTATACCAGTATTTTTTCTCCGTTTTCAATGGCTGTGGCAATGCGCTCAACGGCTTTTTGCATATCGGCCATCAGAAAAGGACTGTGGATGTCGTTTAAATTAGGTTTGAAAAATTCTCTGGCCTTTTGATAATTGTCAATTCCTCTTAGAACGAGGAGCTTAGATTCAAAAGTACCAAAACCAAGTGACGAACTTAGTCTGTCCACAACTTCCTCATCGGGCTCGGGCTTGTAAATCCATTTTTGACTCATTTCACAAAAATAGGGAAAAAAAATAGCATTTTGAAATCATTGTCAGTGAAGTTTTAGCTTCATGATTGTTAAAAAATATCTATCTTCGCAATCCAAATTAAATGATTATGAAAAAAATTACACTTTGCCTTATGATTCTTGGGGCAACACACTCAATCACAGCACAGAAGATCAATCTTGGAAAAGCGGCGGGAGTCGTTACCAAAGGAGCAAAAGCACTTACTTTCTCCAACGAGGATGCCATTAAGCTTTCTAAAGAATCCGTAGACTGGATGGATAAAAACAATCAGGTTGCAGGGCCTAAAGATCCTTATACCGTAAGATTGAATAAACTTTTCGGAAAACACAAATCACAGGATGGGCTTAATCTGAACTACAAAGTTTACAAAGTGAAGGATATCAACGCGTTTGCCTGCGCAGACGGTAGCGTTCGTGTATTCTCTTCTTTGATGGATATCATGACTGATGATGAAATTCTTGCCGTAATCGGACATGAAATAGGACACGTAAAGAATCAAGACACCAAAGATGCTATGAAAGCAGCCTATATGAAGGCAGCTGCACTTGATGCGGCTTCCTCTGCTTCCGCTACAGTGGCAACATTAAATGACAGCCAGGTGGGAAAAATGGCCAACGCATTCCTTGATGCTTCTCACAGCAAAAAACAGGAGTCTGAAGCAGATACCTATTCTTATGATTTCATGAAAGCGAATAAGTATGACGTTGTAGGAGCTTATACAGCCTTTAAAAAACTGGCACTGCTTTCTGAAGGAAGTACACAGACCGGTTTCGAGAAAATGTTCAACTCTCACCCTGACAGTGAAAAAAGAGCACAGGCAATCAAGAAAAGAGCCGAAAAAGACGGTTTATGGAAAGATCCGGGAACGGTGTCTCTTCCAAAGACAAAGCTGACGAAATAAGAACGTTTCACAGATAAAATAAAACTCCTCAAAGTATGACTTTGAGGAGTTTTTATGTAGATTTAATGTTGTCCTGAAATAATTAAGAGTACATTTTTTCTCTCAGTTCCTTCACTTTTTTATCCGCAAGATATTCATCGTAAGTCATTTCTCGGTCAATGATGCCTGAAGGAGTCAGTTCAATGATTCTGTTACAAACTGTCTGAAGCATTTCGTGGTCATGAGACGCCAGAAGGATATTTCCTTTAAAGTTAGACAAAGAGTTGTTCAAAGTCGTGATACTTTCAAGGTCCAGGTGGTTGGTAGGCTCATCAAGAAGAAGAATATTGGCTTTCTGAAGCATCATTCTGCTGAACATACATCTCATTTTTTCACCTCCGGAAAGAACTTTACATGATTTCAGAGCTTCATCACCGGAGAAAAGCATTCTTCCCAGGAATCCTCTTACGAATTCTTCATGACGTTCTTCATCGTTTTTGGTGAATTGTCTTAGCCAGTCTACAAGACTCAGGTCTTCCTGGAAAAATTCTGTATTGTCCAATGGCATATAAGACTGGTTCGTTGTTACTCCCCATGCAAAAGTTCCCTTATCTGCTTCTACATTTCCAGCCAGAATCTGGAAGAATTCCGTAATAGCCAGTGAGTTTTTAGAAAGAACGGCAACTTTATCACCTTTTTTAAGGTTAAGATCGATATTTGAGAAAAGAAGCTCTCCGTCTTTTGTTTTCTCAAGACCTTTTACATCAAGAATCTGATCTCCGGCTTCTCTTTCCATTTCGAAAATGATGGCAGGGTATCTTCTTGAAGAAGGTTTGATATCATCGATGTTTAATTTATCGATCATTTTCTTTCTTGCCGTAGCCTGTTTAGCTTTCGCAACGTTAGAACTGAATCGGGCAATGAAATCCTGAAGTTCCTTTTTCTTTTCCTCCGCTTTCTTGTTCGCCTGGGCTCTCTGTCTGGTTGCTAACTGAGATGCCTGGTACCAGAAAGAGTAGTTACCGGTATAAAGGTTAAGTTTAGCATAATCAAGGTCACCGATGTGCGTACAAACCGTATCCAGGAAGTGACGGTCGTGAGAAACCACGATAACTGTGTTCTCATAATCTGCAAGGAAATCTTCCAGCCATGAGATCGTATCGATATCAAGGTCGTTCGTAGGCTCATCCAGGATCAGTACGTCAGGATTACCGAAAAGAGCCTGTGCCAAAAGAACTTTTACTTTGTCTTTATTCTCAAGTTCTCCCATCATCTGCCAGTGCATATCATCCTTGATTCCCACATTGGAAAGCATGGTCTGAGCATCGGATTCTGCAGTCCATCCGCCCATTTCATCATAAATAACACCTAATTCTCCTGCTTTGATTCCATCTTCATCAGAGAAGTCTTCTTTAGCATATAAAGCGTCCATCTCTTCTTTTATATCAAATAATTTCTTATTTCCTCTTAAAACAGCCTCAAGAACAGTATATTGGTCGTAAGCAAAGTGATCCTGCTCCAATACAGACATTCTTTTCCCTGGTTCCAGAGATACATGTCCTGTTGTAGGATCCTGCTTTCCTGTTAATATTTTAAGGAATGTAGACTTTCCCGCACCGTTTGCTCCGATAATTCCGTAGCAGTTTCCTTTGGTAAACATAATATTTACCTCGTCAAAAAGAACTCTTTTCCCGAATTGTAAAGATAAGTTAGATACTGTTAACATATAGTTTTGTAAATTTGGCGCAAAAATACAAAAAGAATTTGGGTATTTCGTAATAATATAATAGTCAAGTTTTTAATTATGAGGTATTTTTTATATATTTCATTAACGAAATTTTAAAATGATGAAGATCGAAAAAACAGTCAATATATTAAACAGAAGAGCCCGTTTTGAGTATGAAATTCTTGAAGAACTGGAAGCAGGCATGGTTTTGACGGGTACCGAAATAAAATCTTTGCGTTCTTCCAAAGCATCCATTGCAGAATCCTTCTGTCAGTTTATTGATGGGGAATTATACATCATCAACATGATGATTGACGAGTATAAATTAGGAACTTTTTATAACCATAAAACAAAAAGGGAACGGAAATTGCTGTTGCACAAAAAAGAATTACTTAAACTTGAGAAAAAGTTAAAGGATGCCGGGAACACAATCATACCTTTGAAATTATATATCACCGATAAAGGGAAAGCAAAGGTCCTGATTGCCCTTGCCAGAGGGAAAAAACTCTTTGATAAAAGGGAAGCGATAAAAGATAGAGAAAATAAACGAAACCTGGACAGAATATTAAAGAAAAGTTAAAAATCATTTAAAAAACTTTGTATATAAAGAAAAATTATATTTATTTTGCATTATCAATTATTTAATCATTTAATTCTATGAAAAATCTAAAATTAGGAATTTCAGCATTGGCGCTTACTGTTGCCTCTACTGTTTTTGCGCAGACTACCAACAATCCGTGGTTGATCGGGGTTGGTGCTCATGGTGAAAACCACAAAGCAGCTCAGAGTAAATTCAGTAACACGTTCTCTGCTAATAATCTTACGAAGAGAATGTTCAATTTGAACAATTTCTCTATTACTCCTCCATTATCTAAATTAACAGTTGCTAGAAACATCGGTAAAGGTTTAGTTATTGACTGGCAGACTTCCGTAGGTAATGTAGACAATAAGAGATTCGGTATGGGGAAAGAATTTTTCCTAATGACAGGTCTTGGTTTCCAAGCGAAAGCAGCTGGTCTTTTATGGAATGAAGAGTCTTGGTTTGATCCTTACTTAAGAGTAGGTGCTAACTACCTGAGACATGACTATACAGCTTACACATTCCCAAGAAACGATTACAAAGGTGAATCTGTTTCTAACGGAAAAGATGGTAACGAAAACGGTAAAGCTAACTTCTTTACAGTTTCTACCGGTGCTGGTGCTAACTTCTGGGTAACTAAAAACTTCGGTCTTGGTATTCAGGGAGATTATGTTTCAACTCCAGGTGACAAATCTACAGTTGCTAACTTCTGGCAAGCTTCTGCTTCCATCTTATTCAGATTCGGAAACAGAGATAGAGATAAAGATGGTATCCTAGATAAAGATGACCTTTGTCCTGATACTCCAGGTTTACCAGAATTCCAGGGATGTCCTGATACAGACGGTGACGGAGTTCCAGATAAAGACGATCAATGTCCAGATGTAGCAGGACCAGTTGAAAACAACGGTTGTCCTTGGCCAGATACAGATGGTGACGGTATTATCGACAAAGATGATGCTTGTCCTACAGTAGCAGGTCCAGCTGAAAACAACGGTTGTCCTTGGCCAGATCAGGATGGTGACGGTATCTTAGATAAAGATGACGCTTGTCCTACAGTTCCTGGTTTACCAGAATACAACGGATGTCCTAAGCCTGCTGAACCACCAGTAATTAAAATCAATGAGACATTGAAAGATATCTTATTCGATTTCAACAAGGCTACAATCAAGCCAGAATCTAGCCCTAAATTAGATGCTGCTGCAAGAATCATCAAAGAAGCTGAAGCTGCTAACTTCCTAGTAGTTGGTATGACAGATGCTAAAGGTTCTGCTGCTTACAACTTGAACCTATCTAGACAAAGAGCTGCTGCTGTAGTTTCTGCTCTTGAAACTAGAGGTATCAACCCTAACACGCTTAAGTCAATCGGTATCGGATCTCAAGAAGCTGTTGAACCAGCTACTGCTTCTGACGCTGTAAGACAAAAAGACAGAAAAGTTATCGTAAGAGCTATCTCAGGATCTGAGTGGGAAACTTACAAGAAAAATGACATGACTGTTACTAAGCCAGTTGTAAAAAAAGCAACTAAAAAGGCTACTAAAAAAGCTCCAGCTAAGAAAGCTCCAGCTAAAAAGAAAAAATAATTAATTTTTCTAAATAATAAATACCTCCAATTTTTTGGGGGTATTTTTTTTTCGTTGACTTTTAATTAATTTTGTTGAAAATTTAAAAATTAAAATGGGAAGAGCATTTGAATATAGAAAAGCTTCTAAAATGGCCAGATGGGATAAAATGGCCAAAACATTCTCTAAAATCGGTAAAGACATCGCACTGGCAGTAAAGGCCGGAGGAACTGATCCTGAAGCCAACCCTGCATTAAGAAGATGCATCCAGAATGCGAAAGGTGCCAACATGCCTAAAGATAATGTGGAAAGAGCCATCAAAAAGGCAAGTGGTGCAGACGCAGAAAACTATGAAGAAATTACTTATGAAGGATACGGACAGGGTGGTGTTGCATTTTTCGTGGAATGTACAACCAATAACCCGACCAGAACCGTGGCGAATGTAAGAGCGGTTTTCAATAAGTTTGACGGAAACCTCGGGAAAAACGGTGAACTGGCATTTATCTTCGACAGAAAAGGAATTTTTACCATCGATATGGCCCAGATCAAAATGGATTGGGATGATTTCGAGATGGAAATGATTGATGGAGGTGCCGAAGACGTTGAAAAAGATGAAGAAGAAGTAATGATTACTACAGCATTTGAAGATTTCGGTTCTTTATCCCACAAGCTGGATGAACTGAAAATTGAAGCCAAAAGTGCAGAACTTCAGAGAATTCCAAACAATACGAAAGAGGTGAATGAAGAACAGTTCAAAGCCAATATGAAAATGCTTGAGCGTTTTGAAGACGATGATGATGTACAGAATGTATACCACAATATGGAAATCACCGAAGAGCTGATGAACTCTTTGTAAAAAATAATATAGCATTCATATACAGTTAACTTTCAATTAGTTTCTTTGTATAAAATGAAATGTTCCCTGAGGGGAAGATTACATTCGGCAGAATTTAAAAGCTGAAACTATACGAATGAAAAGAAACGTTGAACTGGTTGTTATATCGGATGTGCATTTGGGAACTTATGGATGTAAGGCTAAAGAATTGTTGAGATATCTTAATTCTATCCAGCCTCAAACTTTGGTTTTGAATGGTGATATTATTGATATCTGGCAGTTCAAAAAGTCTTACTTCCCTAAACCTCATTTGAAAGTGATCAAAAAGATCCTTTCGCTGGCTACTAAAAATACGGCTGTTTATTACATTACCGGAAATCATGATGAGATGTTCCGGAAGTTTACCGATTTTGAATTGGGGAAACTGAAAGTCTGTAATAAAATCTGTCTTGATATTGACAAGAAGAAAACCTGGATCTTTCACGGAGACGTTTTTGATGCTTCGGTACAGCACTCTAAATGGATTGCCAAACTGGGTGGGAAAGGATATGATCTTCTGATTGTAATCAATAATGTGGTTAACTGGTTTTTGGAGAAAATGGGTCGTGAAAAGTATTCATTTTCCAAAAAAATAAAAAATAACGTAAAGAAAGCCGTAAAATATATCGGAGATTTCGAGCTGACAGCCTCTGAGCTGGCTATCGACAATCAGTATGATTATGTGATATGTGGCCATATTCATCAGCCTCAGATACGGCAGGTAACCAATAAAAAAGGCTCGTGCACCTATATGAACTCCGGAGACTGGATAGAAAATCTGTCGGCACTGGAATACGACAACAGAGAGTGGAAGATCTTCTACTATGATGATCACAAACATCTGCTTAAAGATGATGAAGCCGAAGAGATTCAGGAGATAGACAGTTCTGAACTGTTGAAAATAGTAACCAATTTTTCCTAAATGAAAATTTTATATGCATTTCAGGGAACCGGTAACGGACATATGGCCAGAGCACAGGAAATTATTCCCCTTCTTAAAAAATATGCTTCAGTAGATACACTGATCAGTGGCCATCAATCTCAATTAAAGGCTGATTTTGACATCAATTTCCAGCATAAAGGAATTTCTCTTCTTTACAACAAAACAGGCGGTTTATCCTACCGCAAAACATTCACTGAAAATCACTTCTTAAAAGCAGCAAAAACAATCAGAGAGCTCGATCTGTCACCCTATGATCTGATCATTAATGATTATGAGCCTCTGACAGGCTGGGCCGCGAAATTAAATGACCTTCCGTTGATTGAACTCAGCCATCAGGCTTCCATGAGCTTTTCTGAAACCCCTAAACCCAAAAAAGGGGACTTTTTAGGAGAAATGGTCCTTAAATACTATGTTCCCGGCAAAAGAAAGATCGGATTTCATTTTGAAAGCTACCATCCAAAAATTAAAAAGCCGGTGATCAGAAAAAAAATCCGCCAACTGAATCCCGATAAAAAAGGCTATTATCTGGTCTATCTTCCGAGTTTTGCTGATGAAAATATCATTAAAGTATTAAAACAGATTCCTGTAGAATGGAAAGTATTTTCAAAATACAGTAAAGTACAGGTGAAAGTAAAAAATGTAGAAGTTTTTCCTATTGATGAATTACAGTATCTGAAATATTTCGGGAACTGCGAAGGAATTCTCTGCAACGCAGGCTTTGAAACACCTGCCGAAGCCCTTTTTATGGATAAAAAACTATTGGTCATTCCTATCCATAACCAATATGAACAGGAATGCAATGCCTGTGCTCTTGACCTGATGGGAATTCCGAATTCCAAAGTTTTAAAGCTGCAGGAAATTATGGAATGGGTGGCCTCCGATCAGCATCTGAAAGTAAGTTATCCGGATGATATTGAAGAAGTTCTGGTGAATGAAGTTTTGACTTCTTATTTGAAATAGCCTAAGTTCGCGATAAATCTCCGGTTGAGATAGTGTTGGGTGATAGATGATGGAAGAAGGATGCCTGAATGGTCCTTGTTTATTCTTTTTTTTTTGTTTTAAGTATTTGATACGTATGTGTTTAAAGTTTTTTTTCTTACATTTAATAAACAATTAAATAACACTAACTTCAAAAATCATTAACATGAAAAAAAGAACATTAAACGGAAAAAAGTCTCTTTCCCGGGAACAGCTGAAAAATATTACAGGTAACGGTTTTACCGATGAACCTATGCTTTGCCACAGGATTTGTTGCCCTAAGGTCCCAATGGGGATTCCTCCTTGTGATGATTTTTACTGTCTGGATGTAGTATGCCCGGAATTGAGTTAAAATTAAAAAAAGACTGCTTTCTTCTAAAAAGCAGTCTTTTTTATGTAACAGAAACAGATCCTGATGTACCTATTGTTTTTTTCAATTCTTTAAAAAAATATCATCCACATCATTCATTCTCATCATTACAGATCTTGCATAAGAACAGTGTGGGTAAACGTTCCAGCTGTTTTCTCTGGCAAATTTTATGGCTTCTTCCACAAGGTATTTTCCCATACCCCTTCCTTCAAATTCCGGATGTACCAGAACGAAGGAAATGATCAGTTTATCATCTTCCGGGAAAATAGTATAGGTAAGTCTGCCCACCTCTTTTATTTCGTTATTCAGGGTTAGGACGCCGCCATTGCCTGATCGGTTGTTTTCGAATTTCATAATCTAAACTTTAAGATAAAGATACAAAAACTGCACCGGGTTGTAAAGTAATTAAGATGAGTAATAAGTAATATTGAGCTTTAAATAATTTAATGGACGATTCACACATGGAGCAAAATTCACCATTCACTCTTTATCAGCTGTCTTTCCCCGTATAATAGTTATAATCCTTAATGATGACACTGATAAACTGTCTTTCCGTCATTTTGGCGGGATCAATTTCAAGTTTCAAAATACTTTTGATCTTATCGGAAAGTCTGGTGATAATCTGTCGGTCGTCCACTTTCAGGGCTTTCGTATAATTATCCTTGATGATTCTCATATCATTGTCGGTTAACGCAATAACCTGAGGAAACGACGGAACATAGTCTTCATGGATGTTTTCAAGAATGGTATGGGAAATATTGATATTATTCTTTAATGAAATCACAGCGGTTCCGGAAGCAATGTCTCCCAAACGCTGATTGTTTTTAGAAACGATCATGGAAATGATCCCTACTGATCCTAAAAATGTCGTGTCTATAAGTCGGAAGACCCAGCGGATGAGATAGTCTCCAAAGCCGGCCTGGTATCCGTCGATCTTTACAACACGGATCTTCATGATTTTTTTACCGGGAGTCTGTCCTTCCATCAGGCTTTCAAGAACCAGCGGATAAATATAGACCGGAAAAGTGAGTACAATATAAACGGCCATTACAGACCATTGGTCAAGCCCTCTTAAAAGATAGCCCAGATCAAGGATATTGAAGAAAAGGTATAAAATAAAAATAACATAGGCTACCTTCATCAGCAGATCGATGATAAATGCAAGCATTCTTTCCCCGACACTGGCAATGTTGAAATTAATATTTACATTTTGAG
Organism: Chryseobacterium sp.; assembly: GCA_031277615.1. Lineage (GTDB taxonomy): Bacteria > Bacteroidota > Bacteroidia > Flavobacteriales > Weeksellaceae > Chryseobacterium. The sequence goes on from JAITMC010000019.1 coordinate 144,506, forward strand.
AAGTATTTATCGCAATTTGAGACATAATTTTTATTATTTTAGCCTATACAATATGAGAGAAGTTTATTTCATCAAACAAAATAAAGAAAAATGGTTGGGAATTGAACAGGTTATTCAAGGGAAAATAAAAAAAAATCCGGATGACCTGTCTTCATTGTATATTAACCTGATCAATGATCTTTCTTTTGCACAGACCTATTACCCGAAAAGCAATACAACGGTTTACCTGAATCATCTTTCCTCACAGATTTTCCAGAAGATCTATAAAACCAAAAGAGTAGAGGAGAACAGGCTGGTTTATTTTTTCAGAACGGAGGTCCCTTTATTGGTTTATCAGTACAGAAGATATCTGATGTATGCATTTCTGTTCTTTATCCTGTTTACCTCTATAGGGGTACTTTCCGGAATATATGATAAAGACTTTGCCAATATCATTCTTGGTGAAAACTATGTGAATGAAACCATCGAAAATATTAAAAAAGGAAATGCGGTAGGCGTCTATCAGAGCGGATCTACCTGGGGAAGCACCATCGGGATTATTTTTAATAACATCAATGTAGGGGCAAAACTCTATATCTACGGGATTACGGGAGGGGTAGGAACCCTGTTTGCTCTTCTTTCCAATAGTGTAATGCTGGGTTCTTTTCAGTATTTTTTCTATGATTACGGAGCGTTGAAAGACAGTGCAAGAGGAATCTGGCTTCATGGCGTTTTTGAAATCTTTGCGATGGTTGTGGAAGCGATGTGTGGGCTGATCCTGGGAGCAAGTATCCTTTTTCCGAGAACTTTTTCAAGATTCAATTCTTTTAAAAGAGGCTTCAGAGATTCATTTAAAATATTCCTGAGTACCATTCCATTTACAGTTTGTGCCGGAATTATAGAAGGCTATGTCACGAGACATGCCTTAAAAATGCCGCTGGCCCTGAATATAGTGATCATTTTAAGCTCACTGGCTATTATAGGGTTTTACTATTTCGTTTATCCTTTGATAGTGTATAAAAAAACTAATAATCAGATCAATGATACAGTTCTATAAAAAAAGAGAATTTGGAAGTTTTATCAGTGACAGTTTTAATTTTTTCAAATTATACGGTAAAAATTATTTTAAAAACTACTTTCTGATCAATGGTTTATTGTTGATCTTAGCCGTTGCCATCCTGCTATTCGGATTCCGGGAGATCTTCGGACAGCTTGTAGGATCCAATCTGAGTGGAGAAACCTATTATTTTGAAAGATATTTTGCAGAAAATTCGGGAATGCTGATCGTTGCCGGAGTTTTAGTATTTCTTCTTTTTGCCGTGCTGGCGATTATCAACTATCTGTACCCTGTTTTTTATATGAAGAGGATTGCAGAAGGAGCCGGAAAAATAAAAACGGATGAGATTCTGGGTGATTTCAAAAGAAATGCCGGCAGAATCTTTAAGCTGTGCTTCGGGATGATTTTTATTGTGCTTCCTGTATTGATGATTGTTATGGGATTTGCCTATGCATTGCTTCTGATCTTTATAGGTTTTTTTCTGATACTTCTTTTGTATCCTACTGCTTTGAATGTCGCAGCTTTTCTGATGTTTGATTACTTTAATACAGACAGGAAATTTCTGGACAGCCTGAGCTATTCACTAAGGTCACAGTTTTCCTATCCCAACGGAAATGAGAAATCACCTTTCTGGAAATATTGGGGAGCAACGCTCATCATGTTTATCATTATGTATGCCGTGATGATGATCTTCAGTCTTTTTCCGATATTTTTTCTATATGGATCACTGATTACAACCGCTCCGGATGGAAATTTTGAAGCCAATCCTTTTGCTGGCGGGGTACTGGGAATTCTTTTCTTTGTATTTTATGGATTTTCAACCCTTATTTCAATGTTTCTTTCCAATCTGATGTACGTAAATGCCGGACTGATGTATTACGACAGCAGAACAGACCTTCATCAAAAAGTTGAACTCGCAGAAATAGACACAATTGGCATCAATGAATAAACTGATTTTTTTTCTGATGATCTTTTTCTCCATAGCTCGTCTTCATGCACAAAATGACAACGATGCAACGGTGGTGGAAGAATATTTGGGGGATTCTCTGTATACAGGACATTACCGGAATATGCTGCGTGCAGATTCCGTCCTTATTCTGAAGCCGGTTTCAGAGAATACGGTATATCCTAAAAAGTTCAGAGAAAATCTACAGTCAAGATATAAAGGAAATGAATTCGATTATTCAGCTTCCAAGCCGCGGGAATCTTTCTTTCAGAAACTGATGAGAAAAATCGTTAAGGTGATCGAAAGTATTTTCGGGGAAACGGTTTTCAGCAAATCTGCTAAAACCACCGATATTTTTATCCGCCTGTTTGCCATTATTCTTGTAGGATTTTTACTTTATTTTGTGATTAAATACCTGATGGGGAAAGAAGGGAATCTTTTCTTCGGCCGGAAAAATAAAAAACTGGATATTGAAGCCCAGGAACTTCATGAGAACATCCATGAGATTAATTTCTCCGAAAGCATTGCCCGGTTTGAAAGAGAAGGAGATTACCGTTCGGCAGTCCGCTACCAGTTTCTGTTGACTCTGAAAAAACTGAGTGATCAAAAAATCATCAACTGGAATCCTGAAAAAACCAATAAAGATTATGCCACAGAACTGAAAAATTCCCCTCTGAACAATAAGTTTTCTGAACTTTCCTACATCTTTGATTATGTATGGTATGGAGAATTCAATATCGATGAACAGAGTTATCTGAAATTTAAAAATCAGTATCAGGCATTTAAACCTTAATTTTAAACGAATTAATCATGAATAAAACCTTCAAAATATATGCTGTCATATTCATCATTGTGATGATTATTCTGGCATTGCTTGAAGTCAACAAAAAAGAAACAACAAACTGGCGGAAAAATTTTGACATCAATGAGAAGTCACCGTTCGGGCTGTTTGTTTTTAATAATGAGGCAGCAGATTTATTTAACGGCAGTCTGAAAAAGATTGAGCAGACTCCCTATGACTATTACGACAGCCATAAAGAAGGAACCCATAATATTGTGATCATTGAGCATGATATCGATAAGGAATCGTGGTATAAAATACTGGATCAGGTATCAAAAGGCTCAGATGCCATGCTGATTGTAAGCCGTATGCCTAAAGAGATTTCAGACACGATCGGTTATTATGATTCCGATATCTCCTTTGCAGAAGAAAACGTGCTGAAACTCACCGATAAAAAATATCAGAATGATTTTATCCGGCTTGATAAATTTCCTTCCGGAAGAGGTTTTTCATATCTCAAACCTCAGATACAGATTCTGGGAAAGACCGTGGAAAAAAACAATACGGACCAGGTTAATTTTATTAAAGCCCCATTTGGAAAAGGAACGGTATATGTTCATTGTGAACCTTTGTTTCTTACCAATTATTACCTGTTGAAACCGGGAAATACCCGATATGCACAGGATGTGTTTTCATATCTTAAAGATAAAGAGACCCTTTGGTTTGTAGACGGAAACCGGAAAGTATCACGCTTTTTCATGAGGTTTATATTGGCCAATCCCGCACTTAAATATGCGTGGTGGGTATTTTTAGGAGGATTGGTTCTGTTTATTTTCTTCAATGCAAAAAGAAAACAACGGGTGGTACCTGTTATTGAGCCTTTAAAAAATACTTCGGTAGATTTTGTAAAAAGCATAGGAAATCTTTATCTTCAGGAAGGCGATTTTCATGATATGATGGCCAAGAAATCTCAGTATTTCCTGAATAAGGTTAGAATGGATCTTCTGATCGATACCCAGAATTTAGATATTGAGTTTGCCAAAAAACTACAACTGAAAACTGGGAAAAATATAGAAATGATCCAAGAAGCCATCACTCTGATCAGAAAAGCGCAGGACCCGTATGCAAGCGTAATGAAAGAAGACCTGTCAAGACTGAATAAACTTTTGGATGAAATATTAAAATAAATGTACCAATTGATGATTAGAAGAGTGCACAAAAAATACAGCCTTTAATCATTGTCACATTGTTACATACATTTGAAAAACAAAAGAGTCCCAAAGGGACGATTTAACAAAGGATAGAACAGAGTCCTATCCAATAAAAAATAATAAGAAGACCTATCAGAGATGAATAAGTTCCCGGATGAAATATTAAAATAAATATACCAATTGATCAGTATAACAATGTAACAATAAATACAGCCTTCATACTGTTACAGACATTAGAAAAACAAAAGAGTCCCAAAGGGACGATTTAACAAAGGATAGAACGAAGTCCTATCAATATCATATCATATCATATCATATCATATCATATCATATCATATCATATCATATCATATGCCCGTCATAAAAATAAAATAATATGGAAAACTTAGATAACGAAAACTTAGAAAATAAAAACTCCATCAATCTTAATAAAAACGAAGACCAGTTCCAGTCCAGAATAGACATGATTGAACTTCGGGCAAGTCTGGATAAAGTAAAATCCGAAATCGGAAAAGTCATTGTAGGGCAGGAAAATATGATTGAGCATCTTCTGGCTGCATTGCTGTCAAACGGCCACGTTCTGATTGAAGGGGTGCCGGGAGTGGCCAAGACCATTACTGCAAAATTATTAGCTAAAACCATTGATGTAGGTTTCAGCAGAATTCAGTTTACTCCGGATCTGATGCCTTCCGATATATTGGGAACCTCGGTTTTCAGTGTGAAAAACTCAGAATTTGAGTTCAAAAAAGGACCGATCTTCTCCAACTTTATATTAATTGACGAGATCAACCGTTCCCCGGCAAAAACTCAGGCGGCGCTGTTTGAAGTAATGGAAGAAAGGCAGATCACGATGGATGGGACCCGTTACACGATGGATGAGCCTTTTCTTGTGGTAGCCACCCAGAATCCGATTGAGCATGAGGGAACTTACAGACTTCCGGAAGCCCAGTTAGACCGTTTTCTTTTTAAAATTAATGTAGGATATCCGAATCTTGAACAGGAGATTGCCATCATTAAGAATCAGCACGAAAGTAAAAAAGAAGATAAAACGGAAGGCGTAAACCGCGTGATTACGGCTGAGCAGCTGAAAAACTATCAGCATCTTGTAAAAGAAATCATTGTGGAAGCTCAGCTGATGGAATATATTGCAAAAATCATCATCAATACCAGAGAAAACCAGTTCCTGTATCTGGGGGCATCTCCGAGAGCATCACTGGCATTGCTTACTGCTTCAAAAGCCTTTGCTGCTTTAAGAGGAAGAGATTTTGTTACTCCTGAAGATATTAAAGAAGCCAGTTACGCTGTACTAAGACACCGGGTGATCGTTTCTCCGGAACGGGAAATGGAAGGGCTTACGGCTGATGAAATTATCCGCCAGATTTTAGAAGGAATAGAAATACCACGATAGATGACAGGGAATCGTTATTTCTGATTCCTGCAGCATGAAATATGAAAAACCTATACATCAATACACGTTTTTTCTTTGCACTCATCGGAGTGGGGATTCTGTATGTCCTGGCATTTTTCTTTCCGTTTCTGATGATGGTAGCCCATATTGCTCTTGTCATCTGTTTCCTTGCGGTGATGGTGGATTATCTGCTGCTATTCAATCAGAAAAGCGGATTGCAGGCACAGAGAATCCTTCCGGAAAAGCTGTCGAATGGAGATGAAAACTTCATTAAAATTGATATTAAAAATAATTATAACTTTAAGATCAACACCAAAATCATCGATGAAATTCCTTTTCAGTTTCAAAAAAGAGATTTTTTGATTTTAAAAACGATTGATCCGGGGAAAAACACCTATTTCCAGTATAGTCTTGAGCCTAAAGAAAGGGGGGAGTATCACTTTGGGAGTCTGAATGTGTATGCTTCTTCACCGTTAGGATTGGTCGCGAAAAGATTTAACTTTCAGAAAGATGCCATGCTGCCTGCTTATCCTTCTTTTATTCACCTCAGAAAATATGAATTAATGGCGCTGCAAAGCGAATTTATGTTGGGTGGAATCAAAAAAATCAGAAAACTGGGGCACACTATGGAATTTGAGCAGATCAAAGAATATGTTCCCGGAGACGATATCAGAACCATCAACTGGAAAGCTACCTCCAAGACCAACCGGTTGATGGTGAACCAGTTTCAGGACGAAAAATCACAGCGTATTTTTATACTGATCGATAAAGGGCGAACGATGAAAATGCCTTTCAACGGACTGAGCCTGCTGGATTATTCCATCAATGCGGCGATGGCTTTATCCCACATTATTCTGAAGAAGGGTGACCGCGCCGGAATGATGACTTTTTCAAAGAAAACCGAAAATAAAGTAGCCGCTGAAAATAAATCCGGACAGCTGAAAAAGATTTCTGAAGCCCTTTATAACATCAAAACAGATTTCTTTGAAAGTGATTTTAACCGTCTGTATCAGGATGTAAAATATTCACTGAATCAGAGAAGCCTTGTGCTGCTTTTTACTAATTTTGAAACGCTGGATGGACTGAACCGTCAGTTGAAATACCTCCGGGGAATTGCTAAAAATCACCTGCTGGTTGTGATTTTCTTCAAAAACTCAGAATTGCAGACCCTGATCCATAAAAACCCTGAAAGCATGCAGGAGATTTATGATGAAGTAATCGCAGAGAAATTTGAATTTGAAAAAAAACTGATCATTCAGGAGTTACGGAAATACGGAATCTATACCGTATACACCCTTCCCGAAAATTTAAATATTGATGTTATCAATAAATATCTGGAGATAAAAGCGAGAGGAATTTTATAATTTTGCAACAAGCAACAAGCAACAAGCAACAAGCAACAATGAAAATAACACTAAACAGAATAAACGAAGATTTTTTATTTGAGTGTACTAACTCCCAGGGCAATTCTATCCTGCTGGACAATACTACCCAACCCGGAGCCAAAGGGGTTTCCCCGATGGAAAGCGTTCTGATGGCGGTAGCCGGATGCAGCGGTATTGATGTAGTTTCTATCCTTAAAAAACAGCGCCAGGAAATTACAGGATTTCAGGCAGAGGTAGAAGGGGAAAGAGTTCCTGTAGAAGATGCAAAACCTTTTAAAGCCATCAAAGTAAAATTTCTTTTAGAAGGAACTATCGACCCTAAAAAGGCATTGAAGGCCGCCCAATTGTCTTTTGAAAAATACTGTTCCGTATCCAAGACCCTGGAACCGAATGTAGAAATAGGATATGAAGTTTTTGTGAACGGAGAGCAAGTCTGATTTATCATTCTTTAATAATATAAAAAACCGGACTTTCTGTTCCGGTTTTTGTATTGATCAACTCTATGTAATTGTATTATTCTTTGATGATCTTTTTCATTAAAGTTTCTTTTTCGGTAACAATTTTCACCATATAAGTTCCTGAAAGAGCAGTTTGAATAGAAAGAGTGACTGTATAATCATTAATTCCTGTACGGGACTGAATCATTCTGCCCAGCTCATTATAAATTTCCACAGATGAAATTTTAGTGTCAGAGCTGATGTGGAGCTCTCCTCTCGTAGGATTGGGATAAACTTTGGCCAAAACAGTTTCTCTGGCTTTAGCAGCTGCCAAAACCGTACTGGGGTTACAGTCACTGTTCACCGTACATCCTGTTAAACCATTCATATCAACCTCGTTCTGCACATTCTGTATCTGGTTGGAATCGCAGCAGATATATTGAAGATTTGTTGCATCATAAGGCAGAGATAACCATTCATCAGCTCCGTTTTTGGCATATATTCGTTCCATTGATGAGGAAGAGAAGGCTACCAGCTGCAAATTACCACAGTTATTTACATTAAATGTTTTGGTATAGGTAGGCGTATTGGCATAAGGAATGTTCAGCCCGCTGTATGCATAATCAGGATCCTGCTCATAAATCATTCTGATTTTGGCATGTCCGCTGAAATCTACATCCGTCATCCGGTTTCTTCCGATGATCAGAGAGTCCAGGTTCGGAAAATGATGAATATTCAGTTGGGTAAGATGATTGCTGAAAACGCTCAGATTTTTAAGGGTAGAGGAAGTTCCTGTAATGGTGTTTAATGAATTGAAGGCGACATCTAATGAAACAACACTTGGAAGAGTTGCCATATCCAGGCTGTTGAACTGATTTCCTGTTAATTTTAAATTCTTAAGATTATTGGTGTTGACCAGCTCATAAGCCGTTAATGCATTTTTAGTAGCATTAATTGATTGTAGATTCGGGCTGTTTTTTATTTTTAAATGGCTCAGCTGATTATAGCTTACATTTATGGCCTGAAGGGCAGTACAATCTTCCGTCTCTAAGCTTTGTAATCCCCAAACCGACGTAGTATTATCAGGATTGCTGTGATTGAATTCCTGTAAAACCGGACAGTTTTTAAACATGACGGATTTTAAACCTTTCTGCTCATTAAAAGAAACCGAAGTCAGGGCCGGACAATTCTGAATATTTACAGACTGTAGAAATTCTGTGTTGAAATCAGGCAAAGGACTGCTGTTAGGGTTAAAATATCCTGCATTGATCGATACCTGCTCTAATTGGGGCAATCCGTTACAGGTAAATTGCGTCAGGGGATGATGATCTGCAATCAGCTTTTTCAGTTTCAGATTATTGTTAACTATTAAATTCTGAAGCTGACCATACATATTAACAGGGCCTGTGTAATAATCGGAATACCCCAATTCTAAATTTTCCAGATTAACGGCAGGGGTCGCATCAAAAGAAGTTCCTGTATATTTGGTGATTTTAATAGTCTTTAGCGCAGGAGTATTATTCATGATTAATGACTCATTGCCCGCCAGTGTTACCGATTGTAAAAGCGGAGAATGATTAACACTTAAAGTACCCAGATATCTGGAATCACAGACAATACTTTGCAGATTCGGACTGTTCTCAGCAATAAGTCCCGTTATATTGGAATCTTCATTGATGTTAAGATTGGTAAAAAGCGGACAGCCGCTGATATCCAGAGTTCCGAAGTATCTCGGAGAAGATCCCGGAAAAGTACTTCCCATATTGATATGAACCGAATTCAAAGTATTGCAGTGGCTCAGATTCAGAGAAGATAATTCTAAATAATTGATGTTAACCTGCTTTATGTATTGATGATTACTCAGATTTAATGATCCGGATGTTGTCCCTAAAGAATAAAAATAGCCTTCTAATGCTAACGTTTCCAGATAAGATAACCCTTCAATGGTTGATAAAATATCCTGATAGGTATTAGACATAAATCCGATGCTCAGATTTTTTAAAGAAGGCGTATTGGTGAAATTTTGCAGTGAAATCCCTTTTATGAAAAGGTTTTTCAGATTAACGCAATCGGTTACCGAGGCATTTCCGGGATCAGAGTTATAAAAAGAGATCTCTGCATTTTCCAAGGCAGCATGATTACTGATCGTAAAGGTACTGCCGGGAACATTCCAATAATCAATCTTTATGCTTTTCATATGGGTAAAAGATAAGATTCCCTGATAATTCTGAATAGGTTCAGCGCCTGTGGCATTCTCATCCAGATTGATGATTTCCAGTGATCCTACCTGTTCAGCTTCGCTTTGCTGGATCTGCCCGTCATGATTACTGTCGATGGCAAAATAATTTCCGGCCAGATTTTTGGCGACTGTATTACCGGGGGAAGAAGATAATAGGATTGTTTTTAAGGTGCTGTCAGGAATATTGACAATCTGGGCACTCACCCCAAGCGACAAGGCGAGAGAGGTGAACAAAAATAATTTTGTTTTCATATTTGTATCGTTTTATCAGGGATAAATCTAATCAAATAAAATCAAACAATCAGGATATTAAGGGATGTTCAATATAAAAAACACGATTGACTGATTTTTTCCATTTCCTACTATTGTTTCATGGAATATATAAACAAAAAACCGGATATTTTTATCCGGTCCTTATTGCTAATTGCTTAATAATCATTACATATTTAAAAAGTAAGTCTCGGTTTAAGCAGTTTGGCCACCGTAGCAGTCCATCCCGTCTGATGGGATGCTCCTACGCCGCGGCCGTTATCTCCATGGAAGTATTCAAAGAAAGTAATATAATCCTTAAAATGTTCATCGTAATTAAACTTTGCATTTCCTCCGTTGAATGCGCGCTGCCCGTTTTCATCCTTTAAAAAGATAGAACAGAGCCTGTGGCTGATATTTTGTGCCACTTCATCCAGATTCTTTTTATCACCGCTTCCGGTCGGGAATTCCAGTTTCAGGCTGTTTCCGTAATAATAGTGGAAACGCTGTAAACTTTCAACAATCAGGAAATTAATCGGGAACCAGATAGGACCGCGCCAGTTACTGTTTCCACCGAACATTCTGCTGTCACTTTCCGCAGGAGTATAGTATACCACATTTTCGGTGCCGTGTACAGAAAATACAAACGGATTTTCCTCATATACTTTAGACATCGCCCGGATTCCGTAAGTACTCAGGAACTCTTTCTCATCCAGCATCCTGGTTAAAACCTTAGTCAGCCTGTTCTTACGCAGAATACTCATCAGGTGCTTTCTGCCGTGTCCTTCCTCATCCCAGTGGGAAACCAGCTTCGTAAGTTCAGGCTTATTTTTTAGGATCCATTCCATTCTGCTTCTGAAATTAGGCATCTTTTCCAGCAGTCTGTGATCTACGATTTCTACCGCGAATAAAGGAATCAGTCCTACAATACTTCTCAACCGGAGAGAAACACTTTCCCCGTTGCCAAGCTGCAGAACATCGTAGAAAAATCCGTCTTCTTCATTCCATAAACCTTCCTTACCGTCACCCAGATTTTCCATAGCCTCCGCAATGTACAGGTAATGCTCAAAAAACTTGATGGCCATATCCTCGTAAACCTGGTAATACTGGGCCAGCTCCATAGCGATCCGCATCATATTCAGGGCATACATCGCCATCCAGCTCGTACCATCTGCCTGCTCAAGATGCTGGCCGTCTTTCAGCTCCATATTTCTGTCGAACGCTCCGATATTATCCAGGCCTAAGAATCCGCCGCCAAAAATATTATTTCCGCTTTTATCCTTCCGGTTAACCCACCAGGTGAAATTCAGGAGCAGTTTCTGGAAAACCTTTTCCAGGAATAAAAGATCAGGCTTGCCATTCTGCTTTTCATCAATCTTAAAGACTCTGAAACACGACCAGGCATGCACCGGAGGATTTACATCGCTCATATTCCATTCATAGGCCGGGAGCTGCCCGTTCGGATGCATATACCATTCTTTGGTAAGAAGAAGAAGCTGCCCTTTTGCAAACTCAGCATCAATGATAGCAAAAGGAACACAGTGAAAGGCAAGATCCCATGTTGCATACCATGGATATTCCCATTTATCAGGCATAGAAATGATGTCCTTATTGTGAAGATGATTCCATTCCGTATTCCGTACATAATCGTTAAAATTCCTTGGGGCATCAAAATTAGGATCACCCTTCAGCCACTTTCCGATATTGTAATGATAAAACTGCTTATTCCATAAAAGTCCTGCAAAAGCCTGTCTCTGAACATTTCTCTCATCCTCATCTGTTGTTTCATTCTGAATTTCATCATAAAATTCATGGGCTTCAGCAATTCTTGTATTGAAAATCTCATCAAAACGTTCAAAAGGTTCATCCGACTCTTCGGGACATAATCTGAAATCAAAAGTTTTAGACTGTCCCGCACCAATGATCTCATCAATCAAGAAAGAAGCTTTAGTTCCCCGTTTTTCAGGATTTATCGTATGTCCCTGATGAATCACAAAATCATTGATTCCATCCTTATAATAGATATTCTCCGTTGAGGGAGTACCGTAAAGCTTTGGATTATTGGTTTCATTATCACAGAAAACACTTTTAGCATACAGGTTTCTCGAATAGAACTTTTTGATCGAAATACTGTCGTGCCCCACATCAATACACCCGTCATACGAAGCATTCATCTGAGCCTTATATGTATTATAACCCCATTTCCAGTTGTTTCTGAACCATGCCGTCGGGATCACAACAATCGGAGCTTCATGCTGGCTTCTGTTGCAAATGGTAACCCTTGCCAGAATATCATTGTGATCAGCTTTACAGTATTCAATAAAAATATCGAAATACTCATCATTATTGAAGATTCCCGTATCAAAAATTTCATATTCAGGTTCTTTCTTGCTGCGTCGGCCGTTTTCAGCAAGGAGCTCATCATAAGGAAAAGCATTGATCGGATATTTATACACCATTTTCATATAGCTGTGTGTAGGCGTATTGTCCAGATAATAAAAAATTTCCTTGATATCCTCGCCATGATTTCCCTGAGGATTGCTCAATCCGAAGAAACGCTCCTTTACCATCTTATCATTCTTATTCCAGAAGGAAAAAGCAAAACAGAAAAGCTGCTTCACATCAGAAATTCCTGCAATACCCTCCTCACCCCAGCGGTAAGCATAGCTTTCAGCATTATTGTGGTTGGTAAAATTCCAGGCATTGCCGTTCGGGCTGTAGTCTTCACGCACGTTTCCCCACTGTCGGTTGCTTACGTAAGGACCCCAGTTTTTCCATTGTATATTTTGTAGTCTTTCTTTTTCAACACTCATATCTCTCCATTTTTTCAATACGAAGGTAGTTTTTTTGAAAAATAATTCCAATTCTTTTCATCTGAACAATCCTTAATATGCCTCTGGAACTCTTCTGTTTATAGGCTTTTTAAATATTAAATTAAATTTTTCTGAAGAATTTAAAAAAAAGAACTACCTTTGCACCATTCGTTCATTCAAATATTGAAAATGTTATCAAGAAAGGTTGAGGGATTAGACCCTATGAAACCTTAGCAACCCTTTGTGCAAGCAAAGAAGGTGCTACGTTCTACCAGAATTATTTTGGACAGATAACTTACTGAAGTTCTTTTCAGCCATTTCCTGTGGCATTTTCAATTGTATTAAAAATAATAGAATTGAAAACAGAACTAAACTATATTAATCTTTCGTATCATACCCATTCCCAAAAGGAATACCATATCCCGTTGACGTATCAGATCTTCGGGAAAGACCTGTTTACAGCCCCGATCATTTTGATCAATCATGCACTTACCGGAAATTCAAACGTATCCGGAGAAAAAGGCTGGTGGAAAAAACTTATCGGGGAAAATCAGGTTATTGATACCCATCAGTATACTGTTCTGTGTTTCAATATCCCCGGAAACGGATATGATCACTTTTTAATTGACGGATATGAAGACTTTACTCCTTCAGCGATCGCCGAAATATTCCTGAAAGGATTGGAAGCACTCCATATCAGAAAACTATATGCCATTATCGGAGGCTCACTGGGCGGCGGAATTGCCTGGGAAATGCTAGCCAAACAACTTGATCTGGCCGAAATATTTATTCCTATAGCCTGTGATTACAGAACACATGACTGGCTGCATGCACAGTGCCTGGTTCAGAAATTCTTATTAAACAGTGATGAAGAACCCTTACAGAAAGCAAGAATTCATGCCATGTTATGCTACAGGACACCACAGTCATTAAATGAAAGATTCCAAAACCGCTATCATCTTGAAAAAGAAACCCTGGAGTCGGAAGACTGGCTGATTTATCACGGAAACGCACTAAACGAAAGGTTTAGTTTAAAAGCATACAAGCTGATGAACCATTTGCTGATGAATATTGATGCTGATGAGGCAGCACTGGAGAAAATAGAGGCACGAATGCACATGATCTCCGTAGATACAGATTTATTCTTTCCTGCATCCGAAATCCGGATGTGTTTTGAAAACCTGAAAGCAAAAAACAAAGATATTTCTTATCACGAGATCCAGTCCATTCATGGACACGATGCCTTCCTTATGGAATACGAACAATTAAATACAATCATAAAAAATATTTTACGGAAAGAACCCAACAAAAGAGAAACTCTTTCTGAAAATAACCAACAAAAAAATTATTAAAGAACAGATGAAAAATGCCAACGAAATAAAATTTTTGAAGAACAGATCAATTATCAAATTTGAAGGAGAAGATTTCCTTGGGGAAATAGGAATCGATGGAAGAATCTTTAAAGCACTTACTTTAGCACGAATCAGTGTAGGAGTCATTTCTCAACAGGCTATAGAAAACGGAATTTCCATTCTGGTTCATGAAAACGATGCCGAAAAAGCAGTAGCATGCCTTATTGATGAGTTTGAAGCCGAAAGAACATCCGGAAAAGTATCACAGATCTACAGTATCAATAACGTTTCCGTACTCGGATTTGTAGCGGAAGATTTCAATAAAGTACTCGCAGAGCTGGCCCGAAACAATGTTTTTCCGTTGCTTTTAAACCAGGTGGCAGCAGAAAACAGAGTGAATATCGTTGTTACTTCCTCGCAGGATGAGAAAACGAAAAATATCATTGAATCCGAAATTTTCAAAAAACCCAAAACCGTTCATCTGGCAATTATCGGACACGGAAATGTAGGAAAAACCCTGATTGAACAGGTGCTGGAGTCTTCAGACGAAATCAGAAGACGTAAAAAAATAGACCTTAAAGTAGTTGCTGTAGCCAATTCAAAGAAAATAGCCTTCAGTAAAAAAGGATTCGGTGAAGGTTGGAATGATGAGGTGCTTACAGCAGAACATCCGTCAAATGTACAGGAACTGATTAACTTCTCAAAAGAAAACCAATTGGAAAACCTGATCGTGGTAGACAATACAGCGAGTAAGGATTTCGTGAAAAATTACCATGCTCTGGCAGAAAATGGTTTTGATCTGGTATCATCCAATAAAATATTCAATACCCTTCCCATCGAAGAATACCGGAAACTAAGATATACGTTGAACAAAAACAACAGACGTTATCTGTATGAAACCAATGTAGGAGCAGGGCTTCCGTTAATTGACACCATTAAACTTCTTCACCTCTCAGGAGAAAACATCACCAGAATCAAAGGCGTATTCTCCGGAACCCTCAGCTATGTTTTCAACAACTTCTCTTTGAGAAATGAGAAATTCTCAGCAATCGTGAATGAAGCTCTTGAAAAAGGCTATACAGAACCGGATCCAAGAGAAGACTTATCAGGAAATGATGTAGCAAGAAAACTATTGATTCTCGCAAGAGAGTTAGACCTGATCAATGAATTCGAGGATATCAGGGTTCAGAATCTGGTTCCGGAAAGCTTACTTTCAGTTTCAAAATCAGAATTCCTTTCCAGATTGGACGAATTAGACAGCGAATATCAAAAAATAAAAGAAAATCAGGAACCTGGCCATGTGCTGAGATATGTAGGAGATTTACACGGCGATTTACAGAAAGACAAAGGTGAATTGGATGTAAAACTCATCTCCGTTCCTGCAACTTCGGCCTTAGGACAGTTAAAAGGGTCAGATTCCATCTTCGAGATCTATACGGAAAGCTACGGCGAAAACCCTATTGTAATCATGGGAGCCGGAGCCGGAGCACAGGTAACCGCACGAGGCGTATTCGGAGATATCTTAAGAGTAAGTGAAACCAAATAATCAACATAAAAATAAAGCTGTGTAAGAGTCTACCATAAATAATAAAATAATGATTAAGCTAAATAAAGATTCCATTATCATATTGGTACGCTATAAATTAATGAATTCCCTATAATATCTTTAATACATTAGATTATAGCCTGAATTCATTATCGGATTCTTACACCGCTCTATAAAAACCACCCAAAAAAAGTCCCGAAGGGACGATTTAACCCAGGATAGGACGAAGTCCTATCTATAAAATATAAAATACCGAATATCAAATATCAAATATCAAATATCAAATATATCAGGTACCAACCCTCCCATTATAAATAAAACCCCTATGGAAAATTTTGAAACATCAGCCATAAGAACCCAAACCGAAAGGTCGCAGTTTGATGAGCATTCCACACCATTATACCTTACCTCAAGCTTTATTTTTCAGGATGCGGAAGATATGAGAGCCAGCTTCGCAGAAGAAAAATCCAAAAACCTGTACAGCCGTTTCTCCAATCCGAATGTAAGTGAGTTCACTGAAAAAATTGCCAAAATGGAAGGTGCAGAATCCGGATATGCATTTGCTACCGGAATGGCAGCTATTTATTCCACTTTTGCGGCTTTGCTGAATGCGGGAGATCATATTGTAAGCTGCCAGTCTGTTTTTGGATCTACCCATACGTTATTTACAAAATATTTCCCGAAATGGAATATTGAGACCACCTATTTTAAGGCAGAAGATGCTGAAAATGTAGAACAGTATATTCAGCCGAATACCAAAATTCTTTATCTGGAAACCCCTACCAATCCGGCTATTGAGATTCTAGACCTTGAATTCTTTGGACAGATTGCCAAAAAGCATAATCTGATTTTCATTGTAGATAACTGTTTTGCAACATCTTACTTACAGCAGCCTGTAAAATATGGTGCAGATATTGTTGTACATTCTGCAACGAAACTGATTGACGGACAGGGAAGAGTACTGGGAGGGGTAGCCGTTGGAAAGGCAGATCTGATCAGAGAAATTTATCTGTTTGCGAGAAATACGGGACCGGCCATGTCACCTTTCAATGCATGGGTCCTTTCAAAAAGTTTAGAGACCTTGGCGATCCGTGTGGAAAAACATTGTGAAAATGCTTTGAAAGTAGCTGAGTTTTTAGAAGGACATCCTAATGTAGAATTGGTAAAATATCCGTTCCTGCCGTCTCATCCAGGGTATGAAGTGGCAAAAAAACAAATGAGATTGGGAGGGAATATTGTGGCCTTTGAAATTAAAGGTGGAATAGAAGGAGGAAGAAGCTTTTTAGATAAGATAAAAATGTGTTCCCTTTCAGCCAATCTTGGTGATACAAGAACGATCGTAACACATCCTGCATCAACCACCCATTCAAAACTGAGTGATGAAGAAAGAAATGAAGTAGGGATCACAGCCGGACTAGTACGTTGTTCAGTAGGACTGGAATATGTAGACGACATCATCGCCGATCTGAAACAGGCTTTAGATTAAACAAAAATCTCCCTTTGGACAATTTAATAAAAGAATATGTCAAAGTCTGATGATTGAATAAAAGAAAAAGTCCGAATCAAAGCTGATCTTATATGTTACTGGAATAGATAAACATTTCACCGATCTGAAACATGCTTTAAATTAAACAAAAGTAGCCCCAAAGGGGCGATTTAACACAGAATAGGATGAAATCCTATTTATCTGTTACCCATCTATTTATCTATTACCCATCATATTGTGTATTATTATCATTAAAACAAATTTCACATTGTTATTATCAAAACAAAAACATGAAAAATTCACCACAATTATACAAAGCCCTATCCGAAAGAATATTAGTTCTCGACGGTGCTATGGGAACCATGCTTCAGCGTTACAAGTTTGAGGAAGAAGATTACCGCGGCGAACGCTTCAGAGATTGGGAACATCCTGTAAAAGGAAACAACGACCTGCTTTCCCTTACGCAGCCTCAGGCGATAGAAGAAGTACACCGGAAATATCTGGAAGCAGGAGCCGATATTATCGAGACCAATACGTTCTCGGGAACTACGATTGCTATGGCGGATTATCATATGGAGGATCTGGTATATGATCTGAACTATGAATCAGCAAAAATTGCCAGAAAAGTATGCGATGAATTTACCGCTCAGAATCCGGATAAACCAAGATTTGTTGCAGGCTCAATCGGACCTACCAACAGAACGGCAAGCTTAAGTCCGGATGTAAATGATCCTGGCTATAGGGCAATTACCTTTGAAGAGCTTCGGGTAGCTTACAAACAGCAGTGTGAAGCTTTGCTGGATGGAGGTTCAGATATTCTTCTGGTAGAAACCATCTTTGATACGCTGAATGCAAAAGCAGCATTATTTGCGATCGATGAAATTCAGGATGAAAGGAATATCAGCATTCCAATCATGGTTTCGGGAACCATTACAGATGCTTCGGGTAGAACCTTGAGCGGGCAGACGGCAGAAGCTTTTCTGATCTCCGTATCGCATTTGAACCTGTTAAGCGTAGGCTTTAACTGTGCTTTGGGGGCCAATCAGCTGACTCCTTATCTGGAAACGCTGGCCCATAATTCAGAATTCCACATTTCAGCTTATCCGAATGCCGGACTTCCAAATGCTTTCGGGAAATATGATGAAACACCCGAAGATATGGCCGGACAGATCAGGGAATATGCAGAAAAAGGGTTGATCAACATAATTGGCGGATGTTGTGGTACCACTCCGGATCATATAAAAGCAATTGCGGATTTAGTGAAAGAGTATCCGCCAAGAAGATTGAAGGAATTTGTTTGATTTGATAGATTTTTTTAATTAAAACAGGGAATGAGGGCTAGGTTATAAATATTATCTTTAAATAAACCACAAAATTTAATATAATGGAAAAGCCGAGTTACTTAAAAGATTCAGATGATGCTAAATTATTTAACGAACTGAGAAAGAAAGTGAACCAAAGACTAGACGCAATTCCTGAGAACAGGGACTTCTATATTCAGATCAAAGCAGTGATTCTGCCTTTGGTTTATTTTGGTCTGTATTTTTTCGCAGTTTTTAATGCCAGTCAGCCGTGGATGTATATTTCAGCCTTTATCCTGATGGGAATTTCTCTGGTTTTGATTTATCTGAATTTAATTCACGAAGCCGCTCATAACAATATTTACAAAAGCAAAAAGCTGAATTCGCTGGTGCTGCACCTGTTTGATTTTGTAGGAGCCAATTCCTATATCTGGAAAAAAAGGCATATCGCAAGCCATCATGCCTATCCGAATGTGGACGGATGGGATACGGATATCGAACAGAGTGGGCTGCTTTTAATTGTTCCTTGGATAAAGGCAAAAGGAGTTCAGAAATACCAGCATAGGTTTTTCTTTCTGGTATATCCGCTTTATCTGTTCAACTGGATGTTTATCAGAGATTTCAGAGATTTTTTTGATAATGAAAGAGTCATCCTGAAAACACAGGGCTCCATTCCCATGAGTGAAAAAGTAAAAATGGTAAGCTACAAGCTGTTTTACTTCTTTTATCAGATCGTGGTGCCGGTGGTGTTCTTTAAAGTATCAATAGGTCTGGCATTGGGAGCTTGGTTCCTGCAGGTGATTGCTGCAAGTATTTTTGCCTTGTTTGTATTATTGCCGCTGCATCCGCTTCCGGATAATGCCTTTCCGAAACTGGACCGGAAAAACGGACTTCCGTTCAGCTGGCTCCGTCATCAGATGGAAGTCACGAATGATTTGGAGGAAAATAACTGGCTGGTAAGAAATGTACTGGGGAATTTTAACTTTCATGTGGCTCATCATCTCTTTCCCAATTACAGTTATATGTATTATAACGAGATTACCGAAGAGATCGAGGCATTTGCAAAAGAACACGGCCTGGCCTATAAAAGATTCCCGATTTTTAAAGCTTTGGGTAAACACGTAGATCTGCTGAAGCAGAATGCTAACAATGCCTACTATATTTTAGAAGAATAAAGAATTAATGAAATATTTAAGATTATCAGGCCTCGAGCCTCTTATCATAACACCGGAAAGTAACTTCATCAATGTAGGTGAAAGGACTAACGTTGCCGGTTCCAAAAAGTTTTTAAGACTGATCAAGGAGGAGAAATTCTCCGAAGCCCTTGATATTGCCCGCCATCAGGTAGAAGGAGGTGCACAGATTCTGGATGTGAATTTCGATGACGGATTGCTTGATGGAAAAGCTTCCATGATCAAATTCCTGAACTTAATTGCTTCAGAACCGGATATCGCAAGAATACCCATCATGGTGGATTCTTCCAAATGGGAAATCCTGGAAGCAGGCCTTCAGGTGGCACAGGGAAAATGTGTCGTCAATTCCATAAGCTTGAAAGGAGGTGAAGAGGAGTTTATCAAACAGGCAAAAGCCGTTAAAA
Source organism: Chryseobacterium sp. (assembly GCA_031277615.1). Lineage (GTDB taxonomy): Bacteria > Bacteroidota > Bacteroidia > Flavobacteriales > Weeksellaceae > Chryseobacterium. Next base: position 164,293 of record JAITMC010000019.1, read on the forward strand.
GATACGGAGCGGCCGTGATCGTAATGGCATTTGATGAGGTAGGGCAGGCAGATAATCTTGAACGGAGAATTGAAATTTCCAAACGGTCTTATGACATCCTGGTCAATCAGGTAGGATTCCCTGCGGAAGATATCATTTTCGATCTTAATATTTTCCCGGTAGCCACAGGAATGGAAGAGCACAGAAAGAACGCTCTGGATTTCATTGAAGCTACAAGATGGGTAAGACAGAACCTTCCTTACACCTCCGTAAGTGGGGGAGTGAGCAATGTTTCCTTTTCTTTCCGTGGAAATGATACCGTAAGAGAAGCCATGCACTCAGTATTCCTTTATCATGCCATTCAGGCAGGAATGAATATCGGGATCGTCAACCCGGCCATGCTGGAAGTTTATGACGAAATCAATAAAGAACTTCTCGAACTCGTGGAAGACGTCATCCTGGACAGAAGGGAAGATGCCACGGAGCGCCTTCTGGATTATTCAGAAAAACATAAATCCGTTAAAAAAGAAAAAACCGAAGACCTTGAATGGAGAAATCAGCCTCTTCAGGACAGAATTACCCATGCCTTAGTTAAAGGGATTGACCGTTTCATTGAAGAAGATGTGGAAGAAGCCCGTCAGCAGGCAGAAAAACCCCTTCATGTGATTGAAGTAAATCTGATGACCGGAATGGGCGTTGTGGGAGACCTCTTCGGAAGCGGAAAAATGTTCCTGCCACAGGTAGTGAAGTCTGCAAGGGTAATGAAAAAAGCAGTGGCTTATTTACAGCCTTTTATTGAAGCCGAAAAAGACGGTTCCAAACCAGCTAACGGAAAAATTCTGATGGCTACCGTAAAAGGAGACGTTCATGATATCGGAAAGAACATTGTAAGCGTTGTATTGGGGTGTAATAACTATGAAATTGTGGATTTGGGAGTAATGGTTCCTGCCGAAAAAATTATCCAGACCGCTATTGAAGAAAAAGTAGACGTCATCGGATTAAGCGGACTGATTACACCGAGTCTGGATGAAATGGTATACATCGCTTCAGAATTAGAAAGACAAAATCTGGATTTTCCATTGCTGATTGGTGGGGCAACAACCTCAAAAGCCCATACCGCAGTGAAAATCGATTTAAAATATAAAAATGCCGTGGTTCATGTGAATGACGCCTCCAGAGCAGTAAATGTAGTAAGCTCTCTCTTAGGCGACAGAAACAAAGATTACGTTTCCGGCCTGAAAGACGAATATTCTGATTTCCGCGAAAAATTCCTGAACAGACAGGTAGATAAAGATTATGTTTCCATTGAAGAGGCAAGAGAAAATCGCTTCAAAATAGATTGGAAAAACGAAGAAATCTTTACGCCGAATAGCTTAGGAATAACTGTAATTGAAAATCAGGATTTGAAAGAGCTATTACCGTTCATAGACTGGTCTCCGTTCTTCAGAAGCTGGGACCTTCATGGGAAATACCCGAATATTCTGGAAGATGAGGTAGTAGGTGCCCAGGCAAAAGAACTGTTCAAAGATGCTCAGGGCATTCTTAAAAGAATTCTTGATGAGAAACTTCTCCAGGCAAAAGCCGTCTTTGGAATCTTTAAAGCCAACGCCAATGAAACAGATGATATCATCGTTTTTGATGAAAATAACAACGAGCAGGCGAAATTTTTAACCTTGAGACAACAGGCCCAAAGATCAAAAGGAAAAGATTATCTGGCATTGAGCGATTTTATTGCACCGCAAAATTCCGGTAAAACAGACTATATAGGAGCATTCTGTGTAACAACCGGTTTCGGGACTGATGAACTCGCTGCTGAATACGAAAAAGCCAATGATGATTATAACGCCATCATGGTAAAAGCTCTGGCCGACCGATTTGCAGAAGCCTATGCCGAATTTTTACACAAAAAAGTAAGAACAGAATACTGGGGTTATGCCAATCAGGAAAATTTAAGCAATGAAGAACTGATCGCAGAAAAATATAAAGGAATCCGCCCTGCGCCGGGATATCCGGCTTGTCCTGATCACCTGGAAAAACACGCAATCTGGGATTTACTGAAGGTTGAAGAAAATATCGGAGTTTATTTGACAGAAAGCCTGGCAATGTTCCCTACAGCATCTGTTTCAGGATATTATTTTGGAAGCCCACATGCAAAGTATTTCGGTTTAGGGAAAATAGCGGAAGATCAGTTAATAGAATATTCTGAGAGAAAAGAAATTTCATTACAGGAAGCAAAGAAATGGCTGTCTCCTAACTTAGCAGATGGAATATAAAAATATGAAAAAAGCAATCCTCATTTTGTTTTTAATGATTAACATTTTTGCTTATGGGCAGGAATGTAATTATCTGGCTGCTGTAAATACTGAAAATTTAAAGCAAACAGGACAGGTTAAATTATTGATTAAGAATGAGGGTGATAAGTCTTTTAAAATTCATAAAGAACTTAATTTTTGTAATATGAGATTAGAAAAGTTAGAATTTTATAATGAAAAAACTAAGGTTTTTGAAGCTGCTGCAATGTCTAAAAAAGATATTGACTGTTTCACTTATCAGGATAAAAATATAAATCTTAAACCAGGCCAGACCTACATCTACGATGTAAATATTAAATCTGATTTTGACATATTACAAAAGAACAGGTTCTTTGAAACCTTCAATGATAAAAAATACAGATTTAAATTGACTTTTTCATTAGGTTCTAATAAGAACTGCGGAGAATCTAACTATTTAATTACAGATTGGATTTATAAAAACTAATGAAATTTTAGATCAAAATTAAAATGAAGATAACAGAACACATAAAAAACGCAAATGGGAAAACTTTATTCTCCTTAGAAGTGGTTCCGCCACAAAAAGGAATCGGGATTGAAGATCTGTACCGGAATATAGATCCTTTGATGGAATTCAAACCTCCCTTCATCGATGTGACCACTTCAAGAGAAGAATATATTTACCTGGATAAAGGAAACGGATTGATGGAGCGTCGTATCACAAGAATGCGTCCTGGAACATTGGGAATTTGTGCAGCTATTCAACATAAATATAATGTAGATACTGTTCCACACTTATTATGTGGAGGATTTACCAAAGAAGAAACCGAATACCTTCTGGTAGACTGTATGTATCTTGGGATTGATAATGTAATGGCTTTAAGGGGAGATGCCATGAAAGGACATCAGTATTTTGAGCCCACCCAGGGAGGACATGCAAGTGCCATGGATCTCGTTCATCAGATCAATGATCTGGGAAGAGGAAAATATCTTCATAATGAAGATACGGTTTGTGATGAGCTCAACAAATTCTGCATTGGAGTTGCCGGATATCCGGAAAAACATATGGAAGCTCCCTCCATGAATTATGACCTGAAATGGCTGAAGCAGAAAGTAGATGCCGGAGCAGACTATATCGTGACCCAGATGTTCTTCGATAATAAAAAGTTTATCGAATTCGTAACGAAAGCCAGGGAAATGGGAATCACGGTGCCGATTATTCCGGGAATTAAACCGATTGCCACCAAAAAACATTTGAAAATACTGCCTCAGGTATTCAAAATAGATCTTCCTGAAGAGCTGATCAACGAAGTGGAAAATGCAAAAAATAATGAAGCCGTAAAGCAGATCGGAATAGAGTGGGCGATTACCCAATGCAGGGAACTGCTTGATTTCGGAGTGCCTGTACTGCATTTTTACTCTATGGGTAAAAGTGATAATATTAAAAAAGTAGCCGGTGAGCTATTCTAATAAAGTCAAAGTGAAAGGAGCCCTGCTGTTCAACAGCAGGGTTTTATTGTAAAGCTGGTTAATGATAAGAATTTACTGATTAAACAGGTTGAAGAAAATATAAATTAAATAAAGAGTATCCGTATTAGTGATAACTGAAACTAACCTCCGGCATCCCTCTTCCAGCTTCCAACATGAGTTAAAGCATCGGATGTCTCTCAAACTCTTTATTGCGGTCAAATAAATACCGGTAAGTAGACAGTTTTCGGGTCACCGTCGTATTCAGGCTTTCTGCAATTTTGATCATTTTAGGATTGAAATCTCCGATCCACTGAAGCTCAGTTATTTTAAAATCCGTATGTTTTCGCAGATGCTGGGTTCCCTCCCAGATCATATAGCCGTCAATCCCTTTCTTCTGCCATTCAGGAACAACCCCGAAAACAAGCCCCACCATCTTTTCGTTTTTTGTGAATTTTTTCATCCACAGAAACCTGAGCTTTTCCCAGATTCCGAACTTCCCATGAAGGTATTTGAACCATTGGTTCACATCAGGAAGGTTCATCCACATGGCAATAGGCTTTTCGTTTTCATACACAAACCATGAAATATGTTCATTAATGACAGGTTTCATCGTTCTGAACATTTTCAGAACCTTAGCCTCTTCCAGCTGCTTGCCTTCTCCGTGGCAGGCCCACGCCTGATTATAAATTTCTGTAAAGTCTTTTGCAAACTTCGGAAGATTATTTTTTTTCATAGGTCTGGAAGAAATATCCGGATTCCGGCTGTGTTTGGTATGCATCACCGTAAAAACCCTTGGAACCTCACTGAAAATAGGTTTCGAAAAACAAAGCTGATCGAAATAAACCTTAAACCCATAATTTTCAAAAAGCTCTCGATAATAAGGGAAATTATAATTCATTCCGTACAAAGGTTCCGCAAAACCTTCCGTTAACAGCCCCCAGAATTTATCCCGTTCACCGAAATTAATCGGTCCGTCCATCGCCTCCATTCCTCTTTCCTGAAGCCAGCTCTTACAGTGATCAAAAATAAAATCGGCCGTCTTCTGGTCCTGGATACAGTCAAAAAAACCAATTCCTCCTGTAGGTTGCTTCTGTTCATAATCATGGTGGATAAAAACAGCAACTTTTCCTACTGTTTCTGCCTGTTTATTCATGAATAAGAATCTCGTACATTCTCCGTTCCTGAAAAACTTATTCTTCTGAGGATCAAAAATTTCCCTGATCGTCTGATCTAAGGGTCTGATATAGTTTTTGTCGTGCTGGTAAAGCCTTACCGGAAATTCTAAAAATTCTTTCTGTTGTTTCTCGTTCTGTACTTCTTCGACAATAATCATAGTTTTTTTAATCAGAATAGATGGTATTGGGTAATTATTTTCATTCAAATTTAAAATAATTGAATAAATATTATCCGTATTTTTGCTGCAAATTAAATAAAAATGGTTGATTTTACGGATAACGATGATGATATTTTCACAGGAAAAGAACATACGCCTATAAGGAAAGATGCTTTTGATAAATCGCCACAGGAAAAAATAGAAAAGATCACAGAACTTTTCGGAGAGATAATGCAAACACTGGGATTGGATATGACAGACGATTCCCTGAAAGATTCCCCCAAGCGTGTTGCCAAAATGTATGTAAACGAAATTTTCGGAGGACTTCTGCCTGAAAATAAACCGGGAATCTCTACATTTTCCAATAAATATAAATACCGCCAGATGTTGGTGGAAAAGGATATTACCGTATATTCCTTCTGTGAACATCACTTTCTGCCGATCATAGGAAGAGCGCATGTGGCCTATATTTCCAATGGGGAAGTAATCGGGCTTTCAAAGATCAACAGAATTGTGGATTATTATGCAAAAAGACCGCAGGTACAGGAAAGGCTTACCATGCAGATCGTAGATGCACTTAAAGAAGCGCTTGGCACAAAAGATGTAGCATGTATCATCGATGCCAAACACCTTTGCGTAAACTGCAGAGGAATAAAAGATACCGCAAGTTCCACCATCACCGCAGAATTAAGTGGTATCTTCAGAACCAACCCGATTACCAGACAGGAATTCCTGCATTATGTCGGAAGCCATGCAAAACTTGATTAAAGGAGAAAAAATGAACTATCAGATCCTTAAAAATATCATAGAACAAGAACTCCTGAGATTCGGAAATATCTCAGAAGAAGAATGGTCCCATAAAATTTCACCTGAAAAATGGTCGAAAAAAGAAATTTTAGGCCATCTTTGTGATAGTGCATTAACCAATATCAGACGTTTTGTCGTAACTCAGTATAAAGAGAATGATAATATCGTTTATGATCAGGATTTTTGGGTGAAAGCTCAGAACTATCAGAATATTCCCACACAGGATATCATCAGTCTTTGGAAATTTCTTAATTTGCAGATCGTTCATACGGTAGAAAATATTCCGGATGAAGCTTTACAAAGAACCTGCGATACAACAAAAACAGATCACCAGGTCTTTACCCTGGAGTACATTATTCAGGATTATATTGATCACCTGCAGTATCATTTAAAAGCAATTTAAGTATGATAAAATTTAAAAAAGTTTCAGATAAGATCTTCATCACAACAATTATTTGTTGTGGATAGAATTATTTTGACTAATTTTTGAATCCAGATCATTAAATCTTTTAATTAAAAATCAATGCAACTAAAAATATACAACTCGCTTACCGCGGAAAAAGAAATATTCAAACCTATTTTGGAAGGAAACGTTGGAATGTACGTCTGCGGACCTACCGTGTACAGTAATGTGCATTTAGGAAACGTAAGGACTTTCCTTTCTTTCGATTTCATCTATCGTACCCTGATGCACTTGGGGTACAAGGTCAGGTATGTAAGAAACATTACCGATGCCGGTCACCTTACCGATGACGGAGATGTAAATAACGACAGATTCGTGAAGCAAACCAGATTAGAAAAGCTGGAACCTATGGAAATCGTACAAAAATACACCGTTGATTTCCACAAAGTATTAGAGATGTTCAATCTGCTTCCTCCGAATATCGAACCTACAGCAACAGGCCATATTGTAGAACAGATTGAGCTTACTCAAAAATTAATCGATACAGGCTTCGCTTACGAAAGCAATGGCTCCATATACTTCGATGTATTAGAATACAACAAACGGGGGTTAAACTACGGTGAACTCTCAAAACGTAATATAGAAGAACTTTTTGCGAATACCCGTGATCTTGACGGGCAGGGAGAGAAGAAGAATCCACAGGATTTTGCGCTATGGAAAAAAGCATCCCCGGCTCACATCATGAGATGGAACTCTCCATGGGGAGAAGGTTTCCCTGGATGGCACCTTGAATGTACTGCAATGAGTACAAAATATTTAGGAGAAACTTTTGACATCCACGGTGGCGGAATGGACTTGAAATTCCCACACCACGAATGTGAAATCGCACAGGGAAAAGCCTGCAACGGAGCTGCGCCGGTACATTACTGGATGCACGCCAATATGCTGACGATGAATTCCCAGCGTATGAGCAAATCCACGGGCAATTATATCCTTCCGATGCAGTTGGTAACAGGAGAAAATGACTTCTTCGAGAAACCGTTCCACCCGTCAATTGTTAGGTTCTGCTTCCTGCAGGCACACTACAGAAGCGTATTGGATATTTCCAATGATGCGATGATAGCCAGCGAAAAAGGATTCATCAGATTAATGGAAGCCGTGAAGGTATTGAATTCTATTACTCCTGATGACAGCAAAACATCTGCTTTCAGCCTTACAGAATGGAAAAACAAATGTTATGAAGCACTGACAGATGATTTCAACTCTCCGATTCTCATTGCCCACTTATTTGAGGCCGTGAAATATATCTTTGCTTTAAACGACGGTAAAGAAACCATTTCAACAGCAGATCTTGAATATTTAAAATCAACATTACACGCCTTCATCTTCGATGTGCTGGGATTACAGACCATAGAAGAGAATAACAATGAAAAGCTTGATCAGACCCTGAAAGTCTTAATTGAACTTAGAAATCAGGCAAGAAAATCCAAAAACTTTGAACTTTCAGACCAGATCAGAGACAAGCTCCTTGCTGAAGGTATCGAATTAAAAGACGGAAGAGACGGAACCTCCTATGTTCTGAACTAAAATATAACTTCGTTTTTATAATCATTCCGTAGGAATCTCAATATTGAATTCTTACGGAATGTTTTTTTACCGGCATTTTCACAAATCCTGAATAGAGCTACAAAAAAACACATCCGATATTCATTCATTTCCTCTAAAGATTTTTCTTAGGAGTTATTCCCCGCTATCCACTCATACTCCTCGTGCCAATCCCTCCAACGCCTATACCCATCAGCTCTCCAATCCTTACTGCGGGGTAACCGTTTCTATCGGGACTAGGGTAGACAGCCTATTATTATAGTATGCCCAACGATTAATAATCCCAGCCCTTCCTTTTCACTCATCGAGCCTATAAGACATCCAATAAATCCAATCGATACCCATTCAACCCCATAATTATCCCTCTGTTTCTCCCCCCCCCCGCTTCATCGAATCAACGAAGTTGATTCCTCCTTTGCCCCCTAAAATCACCAGCCTGCATCCTCAAACTTTGCGTTTACCCCAAAAACAATACATCCATCGTCACTCCTTGCTTTATATCCCCCGCTTCATCAGATCAACGAAGTTGATTCCTCCTTTGCCTCCTAAAATCATCAGCCCGCATTATCAAACTTTGCGTTTACCCAAAAACAACATCCCCAAAACACCATTTCAATCCAATAATAACAATCCCAGCCATTCATCCTCTTGCTCTGTGTTTATATTCAATAGAAGCGGGCTTTAGCCCGCTTCAACCCATTTCTCCGCCATATTCCTGTTGTTTATTGATCAATTTCCATCTCCATCTCCTCTAAAAATAAGCTTTCCCTATTTTGTGGATAACTCCGGAATATCTGTAACGATCACAAAATAAATATTTTAAAATGTATACTTATCCACAATTGATATCCAATGTAAACTTTATGTTAAGTAAGTTTGTTTTGCGTTGTTAAAAGTTTCTATCTTTGCCCCACTGAAAACGAGAGTAGATCAGTAAGCGCAGAAGGCAGTATTTAACTTTAAATAAATCAAAAAACTTCCCTATAAATTTTCAGAAATAAAATTTGTGAGGTTTTTAAAAAAGGATTACCTTTGCAGTCCGGTTCGCCGGGAGCGCAGGAGTAAT
>JAITMC010000010.1 GCA_031277615.1 Chryseobacterium sp.
ACTGCTCTCCATAAGCTTCTGCTAAGCGGGCAAGATAATTATAATGTGTTTCGCAATATTGTGAGCTGTAATTGATGTAACTTTTGTTTTGAGTTTCTATCCTGAAATCAAATTTACTCGTTCCTAATGACTCTTTAATAATACTATTTGCAATAATAGAAGTATTTACAGACTGACTGCCTCTGAAACTTTGGGTATGAGGAGCTGAATCCATCAAAATAGTCGGGCTATATCCTTTCAGAAAAATGTTACCAAGGCTCATTTGTTCCTGACTAAATGCAACTTTTGTAATCACTCCTACAAATGTTCTTTCGGGACTTTCGTTTTCAGTATCTTTATATTTGAAAGTTGCTGTAATCCGCTTTCCTAAAAATTGTTGAGCTTGTTCAAGATTATGGTTCTGTATTTCACCTAAAGAATCATAAGCCAGAATCAGTTCAAAATAATGGTGCGTTCTGGCACTTTGTTGTAAACGAAAGTGTTTAAAATGACTGACAGATTTCCCTTCAATCACAATATCAAGCTTAACCACACGGTTAATGCCTGCAATATGGCTCTCTGAAATCTTTTCAGAATTGGAAATATTCTTTCTCATTAATACTGTGGTATTTGTGTTTATATCACCAAATATAGATAAATAGAGAATACCACTTCTACAAATTTTGAAAAAATTTAAAAAGTGTCGTAAACTACGGTTGAGTTCTAAATATTAAAATGCCAAAACAATATTAAGGGAACTTTAGTTTCATCCAGAAAGCGAAGTATTTAAACCTGCTTTATATGAACAATAAGTCCCTTTCTTTGTTGTACCAACCACAAAACGTCAATGGCATAAAAACTCTGTAAATGATTGATTATCTTATTAGTGCGAGTGTATCGCTCGTATACCTTTATCAAGAGTAAAAGCATTTTAAATTTGATGAATAATCCTCATGGTTTTTATCCGGGTTTATTAAGAACAAACTTTAAGTTTGCAAAATCCGTATCAGCCTCAACTAAAGTACAAATTCCACTGTTGTATGTATAAGTAGTAGTGTTTCCGTTTGGAAGTTTAATTCTGTATCTTTTGGAATCAATCTTCTGAATAGGAATCATTTTCTGGAATTTTTCCGAAAAAACAGATTTTACATTTCCAGGTTCATTAAAGTAGAGGCTTGCAGTAGAACAGAAAATAGATTGTTTTAAAAAGCCATTGGCACCATCCTTATCCGAAAGATTATAAAAACTCCCGTTCCAGGTAGCCGTATTATTCACTTTTAGTTTCCCGTTCATTGTCCGGTAAAGTTTTGCCTGTTGTAGAATATTTTGTTTAAAAGTAACACCCATTTTGTCGTAAACCTCAATGCTGTAGAGAATTTTCACCTTAGCTCTGGATTCAAAAAGATATTCGGTGGTATCGTCTTTCAAAGAACGCTCCACACGGATATTACCAATGGTTTTATCATCTTTTATAATAGAATAATTCAGATATTCTCTGGTAACGGGCATTGTCATATTGGGTTGGAAATAACCGGGCAACAATATTGAAAAAATCAGGAATGCTTTCATTGTCTTTATTCTTTAAAATAATTATTGATGTACGTTGATGGTTGGAAATGGACTTTGACAGGTATCTCTTTTCTTGCTTTTTTAATAGAATAGAAATATTTATAATGCAAAATTAGCATAAGAAAAACCTGAAATGTTCTGCAAGATAAATGTGAACCTATTAAATGAGCATAATTTAATCATCTGAAAATCATACAATTAAAACAAAAACACGTTCCGATTTATAATACTGAACCTTAATGTAAACTTTGAAGGTGTTAAACGGTAATTTTTTAAAGAAGGAGTGGTGATCAATGTGGGACAAAAAAGTACAATAAAAAACCTACTGAAATTCAGTAGGTTTTTTGAATACTTGCGGAGAGTTAAGGATTCGTTAGATTACTAATTAACACAACAAGAAAACGGTTATATTTAGCCTGTTTAAACCCGTTGCTGTCCATAATGTATATATGGGCATGAATCTTTCAAATCTGTATGACTACAGCAAAACGCATTATTCCATTATGCTCATACTGCTAATCATCACTTCCGGCCTTTGTACCATTTTTGGCCAAGGAACTTATTCCGTTTATTGACAACAAATATAATGCTGCACCATACAGAATACTTGCATGCCACTCTTTAGGTGGATTGCTGTAGATATTTTGAACAACTATCCCACCCTGTTCAATGCTTGCATTGCCATTGAACCAAGTATGTGGTACGGGGAAGAAAGTATGGTTTAATGTTGCGAAAAAAATTGATCTCCTCCCAATGGTTTTTAAAGCCTTGCTTTCCAATATCCTCTTTATCGAACCCAAGAATTCCTTGCCGGTATATTGTCATTTGGTACGCTTCATCAATTGTATCAGGTGCAGACGGCGAAATTGCGTTTTCTTATCGCTGTATCTTCGAGATAATATGGTTTAATGAAAATGCTATTCCAGTTAATTTGTTATTTACTATGCCGTTACTTGTCCTTATTTTTTCTCTTCGCTCTTTTCGTCGGACTGTAATTACAGGAGCTGTTTTCTGTATATTCAATTTTATATTCAGACAGAAGCTCTGCTATTATTTTGTTGGTTTCATTTTCGTTCAACCCTACTTTTTCTCCGAGGTCAATTTCGTTGAGTCGACCAGCATGGTCTATTAGTACTTTGTAATATTTCTCTTTATTTTCCATCATTATATTTTTTTTTGTACAGCGATCATCATATGGGGACTGAACGGTAGAAGATAGCTGTCATTTTCAGTAATTTGGATAAGTTCCATCAATGTTTTCCGTCTTTTGCCGTTCAGCATATTGGCAAAAAAGTCTTTGTCCAGCCACGCCATACCCTCAACCGCATAGGTATTTAGATAAGTTAATTGTTGATTTACAAATTCATCCTTTAACTGTTCGGGCTTATGATAAAATGCTTCAGCTAAAAGCCAGGGGAAATCATCGGGCTGATTATGTTTTCCAATTGTAAGTTCTTCTTTACACATTTCAAAAAATGACTTTTTGTGAATTAAGCCATTTAAAAGACCTGCCAAAGTTGATGCAGTATAATTAATGGCAAAGCCCAATATAATTCCGTTGTTTTTCAAAACTCTTTTGGCCTCACAAATGGTTAATTCCCTGTCTTCTTTCTTTTGAAGGTGATAAAGCGGCCCGTGTAGTATAACAAGGTCTGCATAATTATTTGAGAATTCCAATTTCCGAGATTCTCCTATGTGCACAGAAAATTTGTTTTTCAATTTATCAGCTCTGTTTCGGGCTATTTTTATATGTTTTGAAACGGGCTCTACCAAATGAACCTTATGCCCTTTCTTTGCAAGCCATTCCGAATACTTTCCTGTACCGCCACCGATATCAATAATCGTTAAAGGTGAAGAAAAGATGTATTGTTCTATGAGCGATTTAATTCTTTCAAACTCAAATACACCCATTCCCTTATCAAGTCGGGTTTCTTCGGATGCTTTATTGTAGAATATTTCTATTTCTCTACTTATTAACTGTTTACTATTCATTATATTCCTTGTATTATCATCATTTTAAAATGCTGAATACATTACAAAATGACAAGCTAATCGATTTGATAACCAATTGTTTGTTTATGATTTAATAAAATAAGTGGATATAATTATTTGTGCATTGAAAATCCAAAGATTTCACGCATTAATTACTCTTTTTAGAGTTCGTCTTTTTGGGTTAAGACGCAGATAATATGTCAGATATAGTATAACAGACTACAAAAATAGAAATTTTTCTCAACTTATTCCTTTTTATTTACAAGGGTTTTCGCAGAGAGTGAGGCTTCGAACGACGCTTCTCATATTGTTGAATATCAAAATAAAAACCTATAAAAACAAAGATAGTTGCCCAAATAAAACGACAACTATCTTTAATAATTTTATCCTATTAATCTGTAATGCTTATTTAGGACTAGTCAAATTTTTTATAATAATTATTTTTTGATTGCAAATTTAGCAACTACAGTTTTTCCCTTTTGAAGCTGTAACATATCTCCTTCAATCGTATAACTATCTGTGCTTTCTAAAGCTGCAATAAATTCATTTTCCATTTTAGTTTGGTCGCAAGCCACTTTTGTGCTATTAACGTTGGCGAACAATAATTTCCCGGCTTCAACAATTTGATAATCTCCTTCTACAGTATTACAACCTGTAAATCCAGAAAATTTTGCTAATCCAGAATCTAAAGAAATGAAATAATCTTTATCTGTTTTGTTTGTTACAGCGGCTCCATTCAATTCTGATAAAACCCATTTGTTTTCAGATATCGATAATTTTCCGGTTGCTGTATCGATTGTACCTGCAGGTTTTTCTGCTGATGCAGTGTTAGCACTATCAACCGTAGTTTCTTTTTTAATGGCTGTAGAGTCTTTTGCTGTGTTTGTATCAACATTTGTAGCTGGGTCTTTTTTGCAACTTGTCATTATCACTAATGCAAGAGATGAAATAAGATAGATTCTTTTCATGGTAGATTAATTTAGTTTTTATTAAAATTGTGTCGCAAATATAATTATTTTTATATTCTAAAAATATTTTATTTTGAAAGTTTAAATGGTTTGTAGCTTCTTCCTTCAATTATATTCAATAATAAACTTTTTTTTGATAGAAGATTACTTGAAAATCTCTAAAATCTGAAATTATCTTAAATGGGATCAAGCGCAAAAACGTCCAAAGACATAAAAAAACAAAACCCTTGTAAATACTTGATTTACAAGGATTTCTGCGGAGAGTGAGGGATTCGAACCCCCGGACCTGTTACAGTCAACAGTTTTCAAGACTGCCGCAATCGACCACTCTGCCAACTCTCCTGAAGTGCGACGATATCGTCGTTTTCAGTGGTGCAAATATAGAAAGATTTTTGTAACCGGCCAAATATTTTTTTAGCCTGTCACGAAAAAAATTTAAGATTCAATAAGGCTGAGTATTTTGAAGGGTTCAGTGTCAGGCTAGTACCTGTTTTTTATTTGTTCTGCCCGATATCCAACCGGTCAAATTTTCCTTCACTATTCTTATGGAATTTGAAGAAAACAGGAAATGTACCCCACTGCCCTGCCTGGAAATTTCCATAAATATCCAGGCCATTGTTTTCTACTTTATCAATGGTAAGGAATTTTTCTTTTCCGAGCGCATTGGCAAAAAATGATTTAAAATTAACGGTATTGCCGTCATCGGTCATCACCGGGTTCTCCGTAAAGAAGCTGTACCAGCTTTTATCTCCGGCTTGTAATGCTTCTACTGCCATTTTCACTTCCGGATCTGTAATTGTTGAAAGGTCCATAATCTGTTGTTTTTTTATTGTTGATTCTACCGGATTCCGGTTTTGTGTTTCGTTGGTCTTTTGTGCACAGGCGGAAAATACTCCGCAAACAGCTGCTGTAATGATCATAATATATTTTGCCATACGGATCAGTTTTTAAGGGGATGCTGAAGATAAATGATCAGCAGGTTAAGCAGCAGAAACGGGATTTCAATCATGACTCCTTTAAAATCTTTATCTTCCAGATGAAAGCAGATGATCAGCAGGATCCCGGCTGCCATCAGAAAATTCCCCCAGATAAAGGTTTTCGGAAACAGGATGAGGACGGCAGCCAGAATGGTGACGATGCCATTGATCATGAGGCCGATCTTGGTGAAACCCCACTTTCCGAACATTTCCATCATCTCTGTTTTTCCCATAACCATTGCGGTTCCCTGTTTAAGGCCCATAAAAACCGCGCCCAGGATCAGTATACCATTGATAATTTTTAAGATCATAGTTGTTTTTATTACAAATATGCACTAAATAAACAAGTTGTGAATGGTGAATTTTTCGGAAGTTATCGTGGGGGACTTAGATTGTTGGATGATGGGTGATGGTTGATGGGTGTTTTTACTGTCCTTAAGCAGCAATTGGTTATCTGTTTCAATTCCCCATTAATTAAAATACTAATACTAATTCACTAAGTGTAACTTCCAGCCCATTAAAACAAGATTAATCTGTAACAGATCCTGTTCTGAAGAGACCAATACAAGAAACAATATGCAGAACGATCCGATGAAAACAGAAAAAATTTCCTTACACGGCAAAAATTACACGCTGTATATTCAGTATCAGCATCATGAAAAACTCAGGTTTGAATTCAACAGGCTGACCCGGGAATTCTGGGATTTTGATTTTGAAAATTATTACCAGTCAGGGTTTTGGGACGAAAGCTGTATTTTATATTCTTTATTTGACGGCGACAGGATTGTGGCTCATACAACGGTAAGTCTGCTGGCAGGAAATACAGGCGGGGAAGAGAAAAACCTGGTTCAGATCGGAACGGTAATGACGGATGAGAAGTATCAGAAACGCGGGTTAAGCCGTTTTTTAATGGAAAGGATACAAAAGGATTTTGAAGGAAAAAATGGCGGTATGTTCCTTTTTGCCAATGAAACTGTCCTCGATTTTTATCCCAGGTTTGGTTTCGCTCCGGTAAAGGAATATGAGGCTTTTCTCCGCATTGAAAATGGAATTTTTTCTAAAAATCTCAAAATAAGAAAGCTTGATCTTGACTGTCAGCACGACCTTGATTTATTTGAAAAGCTGGTTGAAAATTCCTTTCCCAATACTGCATTTCCGGCAAAAAGCAAAAGCCTTACCTTCTTTTACTGTTACGCCAATCCGGAAATAGGTTATAAAGATCTTATTTATTTTATAGAAGAACTGAACTGTGCTGTGGTAGCAGAAGCCGAAGGATCTGCATTACGGATTATTGAAATATTCAGTCCTGAAAAGGTCAGTATTCATGAGATTATTCCGGCTTTTTCCGAAATGCTTTTCTCAGAAGTAATTCCCGGGTTTTCTCCCAATCAGGAAAATTTTGAATACCGGGAATGGAAAGATGAGGATCTTCAGCTTTTTGTGTCTCCCGAACTTCAACATCTTTTCGGGCAGCAACCGCTTAAGATTCCGACATTATCACATACTTAAACAACAACGATCACTTTTCATAACCATGACAACAATTGATTTATTTTCTCCTGCGGTTCAAACCTATTGGAAACAGCAGTTTGAAGGCAGAATTATCCATACCGACCAAACCTTTATTCTCTGCGTGAACGACCGACTTGCTGAAGACAGCCAGGTGATGACGCTCGAATTTCCTGATGGAACAGGTTGGGCCGTCATCAGTCCGAAAGTTTTGGAAATACTGGATCCAGAGCAATTTGAATTCATAGATCTTGAACGTTTTATTGGGTTTTTAAAACAAAATCAGATCACTTTACACGGTGCTGATTATGTTTTTTATTTTCCTGAAAGTGAAAAAAAGAAGCTTGCTGAGCAGACATTTCCGGAATCCACCCGCCTCTTAACTCCGGATGACAGGGCATTTTTTACTGCTTTTGAAGCCGGTGCCAGTGAACAGGACTTGGATGATGCTTATGTTGAGCTGGACCACTGGAAAGTAGGCGGAACATTTGAGAATAACAGGCTGGCTTCTGCCGCCAGCATATATCCGTGGGAAACAGGCTCGTTCATTGCCGATATGGGGGTTCTTACGCTCCATGATTTCAGAGGAAAGGGTTATGCTGCACAAACGGTACAGGCCATTTCAAAAATGGCTCTTCAGGAAGGCTACGAACCACAGTACCGCTGCCAGCTTGACAATGAATCATCGGTGGCATTGGCCCAAAAACTGAAGCTTACTTTTTTCGCAAAGTGGAATGTGATCTCCCGGGAAAGCACTGAAAAGCTGTCAACGGAAATCTGAAAACCGATTCAGGGAAGGATTCTGCTGAGGACAAAATCACGTCTGTTTTCAACGGTATCTCTGGGAACTTCAATAACGATGCAGCCGTATTTCAGGTAGGTTTCCTTCATTTTTTCAAAGGTAAATACCGCTTCTTCCCAGGTTTGCTTTCTTTCCTGATCATTTTCGTAGATTTCTTTCCAGGGAGGAAGAATAAAAACAGGATCGTTGTATACGGTTTCCCGGATTACAGCTTCCGAGGCTTCGGATACCGGAATTTTTTCCATTTCCATATAACAAATGGTGTCCAGAATTCCCCGGTCAAAGAAAATGGCTCCCGGAATATTCATTTTTTTAATCTGTTGGTAAGTTTCTGCTGACGCATTCAGCATCAGATCAGCATAGTTTCCCTTGTTTTTCCAGGGCAATCCGTCACCACCACTACTCATCTGTTCTTTAATAATCTTCCTCGCCTCTTCAGGAACCACGGCAAATCCGCTGCGGCCTAATTCTTCGAGCAAGGTTGTTTTTCCTGCACCGGGGCCTCCGGTAATGACGTACAGCTGATTTACTTTATTATTCATAACTACTGAGCATTAGCTGGGTTAAAATTTCAGGGTCTTCAGTTCACCGAACTCCTCCTTTTCATATACTCTCTCAATTTTTCCGTTTTGCAGAACAGCTATTTTGTCACAGGTATGAAAAAGGGTTTCAATGATGTGGGAACTTATGAGGACGATTTTATTTTCCGATCTGAGCTTTCCGATGATGTCATACAGAATATGTACGCCTTCAAAATCTATCCCGTTGAAAGGTTCATCAAGGATATTAACGGGCTTATCCAGCATCAGCATTCCGATCAGGGCCAGCTTTTTCTTCATTCCACTGGAATAATACTGTACATATTTATGCAGTGGAAGATTGAACTTTTCTATGATTCCGGAAATTTCGGCTTCTTTTTTTGAGGTGAAATAAGCCAGATATTCTTTTCCGGTGATATAAGGATAAAAATAGTTTTCTGTTTCCAGATAGGAAATCTGCTCTCTTTTCAAACGTTGCTGTTTCCAGGTAATAGTTCCGGAACATTTCACAGTCTGGTAGAGGGTTTCAAACAGGGTGGTCTTCCCTGCCCCGTTCTTTCCCAGGATTCCGATGATAGTTCCTTCTTCTATTGATAAATTAAGGTCGTTTAAAACTTTCTGGTTTTTAAATTCAACATGTACATGATTAATCTCCAACATAGGTTCTGATGTTTTGAGCGGCCGATTTTAATTGGGTATTCAGGATCAGCAATGCAGGGATAATGGTTAAACTGCAGATGGAATACTCAATAAAAACGCCCATATTATAATAAGAGTTTTTTTCTTTATAGCTATAGTTTTTGTATTTTCTGGTGATGATCAGCAGGAAATACAGATTCATAAAAGCAAAATAATAAAGCAGGTAAAAGCTTTCGGCTGGATTTAAGATAAGATACAGGATATAAACCGGCAAAAGCAAAGCGTTCAGAAACAGGGAATTTCTCCGCAGCTTTTCTTTCAGGCTGTATTTTTTAAAATACATTTCAAGCATCTCCTTACTTTCATGGGGCTCATAAATATGAGACAGATAATCCAAAACAAAAGCTCCTGCCAGAATGAGGGTTAAGGGTTGATAAGCGGACGATATGATAATGATATACCCTATCATAAACATCCACGTGTTTTTTCTCAGAAAGCTTTTCCATTCAAACAGATCATCGGGAATAAAGTCCCATTTTAATGTCAGCCAGGGTCTTTTTCCCGGAGCAAGGACGGCCAACAAAAGCAGCAGGATATACCCTGCCAATCCTGTTTTTTCAACGGTATAATGAATGTTTCCCCATAATAAGATACTGTACACACAGACAGCTTCTCCTACAATAACCCACCGCCAGCTTTTTACAAAAACTTTCTTCAGAAAAGGAATGTCTTTCCGTTCATAGTGAAACAGCAGGGTGAGCAAAAAAAATCCTGCGGGATAGTAATAGTCTTTGGGAAGCTTCATCACGATCAAAAGGATGAATACAAACAAAGCCGGTACGCTGGCTCTTGGATTAAGGTTGAGCAGTCTGAAGCTCTGACTGATTCTGAATCTGAAATGGCTGATTAATTTTTTCAAGGGGTTCTGAGGTTCTCTTTAATAAATAAGGTGATTTTTTACCTGGTTTTCCTGATCAGGTATAATTTACTGTCACTGGTGGTAAACAGCTGAAAATTCAGGTTTTTATCCGTAAAATAGTAGTAAGGTGAATATTGTTTTTCAAGCTCAGCTTTATAATTTCCTATCTTCTCTCCTGAGGTTTCGTAAAACTTCTGGGTAGTAAAATCTTCCTCAAACATGATCGGAACTTTGAATTTCAGGGTATCTTTATCAACTCCCAACTCACAGTACAGATCTCCTTTCCAGTTTCTGGCGGTAGAAGATACCGATCCTCCTCCTATGCTATGGGTAAGTTTCACCAATTCTGTTCTCTGAAAATAAACAGGGACTATCTGTGGAAAGCTTTTATTGGTCATTTCCATTCTAAGAGAAGAATAATGCCTGAAAAGATTATTGAATCTTTGCGGTTTCCGCCTGTTATACATCCTTTCTCTCAGCTTGGCGTTGGTAAACAGCTGATACCATTTTCCGTCTCTGTAATAAGTGGTTTTCTGTCCCGGATAATTATGGTCTGCATTGTTGAAATATTCTGCTTCCTCAAATATTTTGTTAAACACTTCAGCCTGCTTCTCAGTATCCCACGTCAAATTTTCATTCTGAATGATAATAGGTTTAGCCAGGGTATCACCGTCTGCAATCCATGTCCGGTAATATTTTTGATCTTCATTCACAATAAAGTCTCCGAAAACCTTTTCATCCCCATTTTCACGGGTACGTTTAAAAACATAATGGTCTTTTACCTCTCCGTTGCTGTCAAGCTTATAAAAGTGAAAATCCTGATAAAAATGAACCGCCGAAGCGTCATTCTTTACCTCTTCCTGATCTCTGTCTGTAGGAATCTCACTCGTCATCACGATCACCTCGCCTTTTGAATTTATAAAATGCTGGATAGGCTCAAAGCTTTCGTCCCACATGAGTTTCATTTCATGCTGTCCGAAAACGATTGGTTTAGCGGTATTAATATTCCCGTAGCTTTTATATTTTTCAGGTAATACCGAACGGTTCATCTTATTCATCAGGTATACATCCCAATCGTATATATGATAAAGCCCGATACCAACCAGCACGAGAACTCCGCCCATGATGAGCATTAGTTTTTTCATTTGAATTTTTATGGCTGCTTAAATATAAAGAATTTTCATTATGAATTGAAGAAAACTTTATGCTGATAGGTAGTTTATTGAGGCAGGAAGCTGGAAGAAAGGATGCTGGAAATACGTTAGTAAGCATAATAACAATCAGTATTCAATTCATAAGAAAAAAACTGAAACAGATAAATACTTACGATTTTACGGCTCCCAAAAACCTCCATCATCCATCATCCATCACCCATCATCCATCACCCAACAATGCCATAAAAGCTATTCCTGCATGATTTTGCTTACCTCATCGAATTCACTTTCAATCAATGCATTCGGTTGATAAGTGAGTACTGAAACCACAATATTGGTAATCAGGGATAAGGTGAATCCCGGAATGATCTCAAACCAGTCTTTGAACGGATGCTGAAGATAAACCCATGCCAATACTGTTATTCCTCCGGCCAGCATTCCCGCCAGGCCTCCCTGCCAGGTTGTTTTTTTCCATAAAAGAGACAGAAGAATCAAGGGTCCGAATGCTGATCCGAAACCGGCCCAGGCATTTCCGACCAGATTAAGAATACTGTCTTTAGGATCCAGCGATAAGAGCACGGCCACAACAGCGACCAGTAAAACAGAAAGTCTGCTGGCTATCAACAGCTGTTTTGAGCTTGCTTTTTTATTCACAAATGCCTTATAGATATCTTCCGTTAATGAACTGGAAGTCACCAGAAGCTGGGAAGAAATCGTACTCATTACCGCTGCCAGAATTGCAGTCAGCAAAAATCCGGCAATCAACGGATGGAATAAAATCCGGGAAAAATAGATAAAGATGGTTTCTGCCTCTGTCTTAGATCCGTCAAATTTCATCATCGTTTGCGGATCAAATTTCTGCAGGTAAGCAATTCCTACCAAACCGATCGCCAATGCTCCCGCTACCGTAAAGATCATCCAGGTAATTCCTATTTTTCTTGCTTTTACCAGATCTTTTGGCTTATCAATAGCCATGAAACGGACCAGAATATGAGGCTGCCCGCAATATCCAAGTCCCCACGCCAGCAAAGATACGATACTGATCGTGGTGGTTCCCCTGAATAAGTCAAGGTATTTAGGGTCTTTAGCTTTAATTAATGAAAAGGTCTCCTGAAAACTTCCTATTTCGGAAATGGCTACAATCGGAACAATAACCAGTGCCAGCACCATGATCGTTCCCTGCACAAAATCCGTAAGACTTACCGCCAGAAACCCTCCCAGAAAGGTATACAGCACCACTACTAAACTTGTTACAAGCAGACCCACCGTATAATCCATCCCAAATGCCGATTCAAAAAGCTTACCCCCGGAAACCATTCCCGCTGACGTATAAAGGGTAAAAAATACCAGGATAAAAATAGAAGAAGTAATTTTCAGAAGATGGTTTTTGTTTTTAAACCTGTTTTCAAAAAATACAGGCAGCGTAATCGCATTCTGTGCCACCTCGGTATAAATCCGGAGTCTGGGGGCCACAATAATATAGTTGAGGAAAGCCCCGATGGTAAGTCCTATCGCAATCCATGAACTGGAAATTCCCGACAGATACATCGCTCCCGGAACTCCCATCAGCAGCCACCCGCTCATATCAGCAGCTCCCGCAGAAAGTGCCGTAACAGCTGCTCCCATTTTTCTTCCGCCTATTAAAAACTCTTCTGAATTGCTGGTTGATTTTCTATAAGAATATATGCCTATACCTATCATCAATAACAGATATAATCCCACAGAAATCCCTTCATATATTTGCATATTATTTTTTTATGAAGCCGAATATAGCTATTTTCTGAGAAACAGAGTGGTTTCCGCCAGGCAATACCATTATTATTTACTGGAAAAACAAGGTATTATTTTAATTAAAATTTTAATTTTTATTAATTATTTTCGTTAAAAAAGCAATATAATTTAAAATACAGGTTAGCACGGGCTGGAAACTAAACCAACTGAAAATTACATCTTTTCTTTCAGACTATCAAAGAAACTCCTGATCATTGCAGAGCTTTCAGCAGGAGATCTCAACTGAACGGTTTCTCCGGATTCATCGGTTGTAATGTGCCCTTTGAATGCATCCGGCATTCTTTCATACTGTTCGTTCACCTGACACAGAATATCTTTAAAACAGGAGTAATCATATTTTCCGACAAGATACGGTAATGCATTTTTCCCTCTCAGCAGTTCGTATTCCTGGTAATTGTAAGGGGTTGTTTCTTCCCGTTTTGCCAGGATGATTTTCAGTTTGCTGATCAGTTTTGCGATGTCTTTTTCTTCCGAAAATTTCGCCAGCCCTCTTAAAGCATGGATTTTCATATCCAGGTATCTTTCTTTTTTATAAGCTGTTTCAAAAAATGACCTAAGCTCCGGATGGTCGAAATCATACAGTAATTTCAGGATTTTATTCCGGTAATCGATTTGTTTGGTCGCCAGATAAATGCCGGTGAGTATGCCGATATGTTCGGGTTGGATATGCTCTGGTTTCAGATCAAATAAAGCTTTCCTGAAATCCACATGTCTTTCGCTGATATTTTTATCTGATAAAATTTCCGGGAAGGTATTCATCGTTTATTCAATTTCGGAGTTGATTTGTTTTACATTGACTTATTTCACCAGCGTCTGGGCTCTTTTCAGATTATCGGTGGCCTGCAGAATCTTATTTTTCAGAATCGGATGGTAATCAGGATTCTGTAAAAGGAACTGATTCACCACCTCCAATGCTTCAGGGCTCTGATAATTACTGAAAGTAGAACGCAGCCAGCTATCCGGGAAGAATATATCGCCTGTTTTCTGGATTTCCTGTACAATTTCTAACGATTTCGGGAGGTAACGAACAGAAGTCTGCTGTCTTAGCGGATGATGTAAATAGCCAAGGGCTGCCCCCACAGCCGATTCATTGGTTCTGTTTTGTTTGTCCATAAGGCCATTGAAAAAGTCATCACGAATTTTCGGATCTGATGATGCCGCTTTCATGATAATTTTAAAACGGTTCATCCTGTCCGGATTATTAATTCTGGCAAGCTGCTCCTGTAAGAGATCATTATTGTTAGCGTTCCGTAATGCTAAAGAAAGGGCAAGATTTGTAAAATCTTCATCATTCAGGGATACATCCTGTGGCGGAGTCTGAGATTTCCAGATTGTATAGAGATTGTCATAAGCTTTCTGAGACTGGAACATTCCCTGATACCCATCGAACAAAATTTTCTTATTATTCTTAGCTTTTTGTAGCTGTAAAGCTTCCCATAACCTGTTTTCTATATTTGCGGATTCTTTCAGGCGTATATTTTCAGGTAAAAACTCCCAATAAATTGTAGAAATATAATTGGTTATCAGACGCAGATTCAGCTCTGTATCTTCTTTCGGTAATTCTCCTGCCAAAAACTGAAATAATTCCAACGGACTGATTCCTGATCCTGCCAGCATATTTTCATACAGAGAAATATAGGCACCGGCACGGCTTACCGGATCTTTTATTAAAGAAAAACCGGACATCATGGCTTTATCAATCCCAAACACCCCATACCCTATCCCTGATGAATTCAGCAACACAAAAAGAGGTTTCGGCTTCCCTTTTAATGCGGAAAGGTCTTCCTGCTTTCCGGAAAGTTTTACTGTAACCTTATCAACCTTATCCGCATAGAATAAACTGATCTGAAATTCCTGGGGCCATGATTTCTGTTCTTTTCCGTATTCCGGATGCTGGGAAACGGTAAAATGCTGGATTGTATTGCCTTTTAATTGAAGATCATAACCGATCACAGGTCTTCCGGGGTCATTCACCCATACTTTGTTCCAGCTTTGTAAGTCTTCCGGAGTATGATGATCCAGGATAGCAATTAAATCCGGCCAGCCTGCATTGCCGTAAGCATATTTTTTAAGGTATTCACTGACTCCTTTTTTGAAATTGTCTTCACCGGTCAGTAATTCCAGCTGGCGCATCATGATAGGAGCCTTGTTGTAAATAATGGGTCCATACATCATCCCTGCATTTTTAAGGTTATCCAGCACCTGCCGGATCGGATTGGCGCCCAATGTACGGTCTACTCCATAGGCAGCCGGAAAATGGGTAGTTAAAAATTTCAGATCATACACGCTTTTATCCGAAGAGGCTCCGGTACTTTTATCCGCCATAAAATTGGCAAATACCTCTTTCATCCATACATCATTGAACCAGTCCATCGTCACCATATCTCCGAACCAGAGATGGGCTACTTCATGGGCAATCAGATTGGATCTGTTATTCAGTTGATTCTGAGTTGCATTCTGATCTAAAAACAGGGTGGAATTCTGGAATAAAATAGCTCCCGGATGTTCCATTCCTCCGAACTGGAAATCAGGAATAACCACCATGCCGTGTTTTTGGAAAGGATGTTTAATACCTGTCCATTTTTCATAATAATCAAGGGAATTCCGGTACAGCGTAAAAATGGAATCCATGCTGTTTTTGATTTTCACAGAATCGGTTTCACGGTACAGCATTCTGGAATCCTGCTGGCTGATTTTCTCCGTAAAACTTTTAAAATCTCCGGCCGCAAATGAAAAAAGATAGGTAGGCAGCAGATCCGACGGGGCAAACTTTAAGGTTTTTTGTCCCTGTTGAGAAACTGTTTCCTGCAGTTTACCATTGGCAATTCCACTCCATTTTTCAGGAATAGTAAGGGTTAAAGAGTAATTCGCTTTCAGATTAGGCTGATCAAAACACGGAAACATCGTTCGCGCACGATCCGGCACAAATAAGGCATATAAATATCCGTCACGTCTGTTCAGTGCACCGTTTCCGGCAAGAAAGGCAATATGGATCTGATTTGTTCCTGATTTCAGATATTGTGCCTCAATCATCACATGTTCGTTTTCCAGAACAGGTTTTATGGATTGTCCGTTTACCGATACGGCAAGGAGTGAAGAAGCTTCTTCTTTAAAATCGATCTGCAACGGGGCATTATTCTGCTTTTTATAGGTAAAGGACAGCATTTCTGTTCCCGAAATTCTTTCGGATTTGCTTTCCGGAATTTTCAGATTAAGTTCGTATTTAATATCACTTAACACCGTCTTCCTAAACTGAGCCAATTCATACGAAACTCCCGGCTCTGACTTAGGTAAGGACTTCATCTGTGCATGATATCCACTATTGAAAACAACTAAAAATAATGCGAGTATGCCTGTTTTTTTCATAGACCAAATATAAGGATTGGAATTGTGATAAAAAACAAGCTCTCGTTGTTGTAAGGGTTTTTATTTTTTTATTGAAAGCAGGAATAAAATGCTTGTGTTAGCATAGTCAGGTCTGATTTTTGAATAAACATAAAGGGTTCTCAAGCCTGCTGTTGATTTTAGGAAGCAAAGATGAGAATCAACTCCGTTGATTGATGAAACGGACAGGAAAAACATCATAATCATTTTTCCCTTTAAATCCTTCATTTAAAAGGCTTTTATATGAGTATTTTCATATTCATATTAAATTATTTTTAAGATTTTTTAACAAAACAGACCAGTCAGTTCATTTTTTATTTACATTTGTGAAAAATAAACTCACAAATGTACCGACCTCGCGAAAGAATTTTAAATACGGCTTCTGTTCTGTTTCACAGACAGGGATATAACAATACGGGAATCAATCAGATTATTGAGGACTCCGGTGTTTCAAAAGCCAGCTTTTATCAGCATTTTAAATCAAAAGATGATCTGTGTATTGAATTTCTGCACAGAAGATATGATTACTGGGTCTCGGAGCTGGTTAATTTCACCTCCGGTTCTGCTGATCTTAAAGATAAACTGCTGAAGTCTTTCGATTTTCTGATGTATATGAATGAAAAGGAAAATTTCCGGGGCTGCAGCTTTCTCAACCTGCTGTCTGATGTTGCGGAAGAGAAAACAGCCATTCACGAAGTGATCCGCGATCATAAAAACAGCTTAAGAGCGACTTTCAGCAGCGAAATCAGAGATGAAGTTCTGGCTGCCCATATTTACCTGCTGTTTGAAAGCTCCATCATTACCAGCCAACTCTACAGATCCAATGAATTAATTGAAAAATCAAAAATAATCGTCTATGATCTTATAAAACAACTACACTAAGGAATTAACATATACTACTCAATTAAAAAACTATGAAAAACTCTACAATTCTGCAGGCCGGCAGCACTGCAATGGCCAAGCTTTGCCTGATCGGCAGCATCTCTTCCTTTTCACTCTTCTTTTCACAAGTCGGTATTAACACACCTGATCCCAAAGCAACCCTTGATATCAGGGCTAAAACCGACGGCTCCCGTACTGAAGGACTTATGATTCCGCGTCTCACGGGTGACCAGATTCAGACGATGACCGGAAATATCCTGCCGGGAACAGAATCACTGATGATTTATGCCACATCTGTTCCTGCTTCTCCCACCTCGAAGGTAGCCAAAATTACACAATCCGGCTATTATTACTGGTCCGGAACCAACTGGGAAAGCGTAAGCTCCAACCTGTATACCGCTGATGGCAGTATCACCACTCCCCTTGCTGCGAGAAATGTAGACCTTAACGGCAAAAATCTTGTATTTTCCGGAACAGGAAGCGTCGGAATCGGAACTGCTCCTTCTGCAACAGCTAAGCTTGATGTAGCCGGAACGGTAAAAGCCAGCGCCATCGATTACAATTCTGATGAGCGTCTGAAAAAAAATATCACCCAGCTGAAATCTTCCGATAAGATATTATCCCAGCTGAGGCCTGTTTCCTATTTCTGGAATGAGAAAGGTAAGGAGAAAGGCGGTAATGCGCAGCTTCAGTACGGGCTGATCGCCCAGGAAGTGGAAAAAGTTCTTCCGAATATTGTCAGTACGGATCATGACGGCTACAAATCTGTCAACTACAACGAAATCATCCCTTTATTGCTTCAGACCGTTCAGGAACAGGGGCAAAAAATCACCGAATTACAGAACGAAATACAGAAGCTGAAGAAATCAAAATAATGAGGGCCCGGAATCATCTGATTTCCGGCACAACAGAACAGCTCAGATCAGGACCAATTGACTTTGGTTCCGGTCAGTTATTAATTTTGTAATTCCAAAAAAACATGAAATTCAAATTATATTTTACTCTCCTTCTTCTGGCAGGGATCAGTCTCTTTGCACAGAATAATTATTACTGGATAGGCGGCACCGGTACATGGAACGACCTGAACCACTGGAGAATCGGATCTCCGACCGGGCAGCAGGCAACCATCATCCCTTCCCGCTATGATAACGTTTATATTACATCAGGAAGTGGTTTTTCAGCTTCAGGCGGAACCATCAGCGCGACTCCTTCCATTATCTGTAAAGATTTCATTATTGAAGATTCTTTTACAGGAAAGTTAAATTTCTCACAGGCAACGGTTTTCAATATCTATGGAAACTTAAGATGGCGTGGAAATGTGGGTGCGTATTACAACATCACGATGAATCTGTACTCAGACAGCAGTAATCCTTCGCCCAACCTTATCGATATTCCGGCCAATCTGTTAGAACCAGCCTATGTTTCGTCGAGCTATTCATCCTCGATTACCTTTTCAGGAACGGGAAGTTTCAGACTGGTTAACGACTTCAGTTCAAACGGTTATTTTTCTTTTAATATCGGTGGAAGCACGATTTTTCAGTCCGATAATAAAAATATCAGGGTCACCGGTGATATCAACTACAGTTCAACGGCTGTTTCTGATTTTGGATCTTCACAGCTTACCTCCACTTCGGGAACTTTAACGTTTAATCCGAATATCAATCTTACCCAGGCTACCGTGTCCGGCCAGTTATCTGTTCCTTCCACACAGGATATTAAAAATATCATCATGAGAAGCCAGATTTCTGTGGGTACCTATCTGAAAGCGGACCAGATTACGGGAACTACAGGCGGAATGATGATGACCACTACCGGAAGCGGACAGTATGAAATCAATACCCTGAATTTACCTGTCGGAAATTATAATGTCGGAACTTCCAATAGTTCCACCAATATCACGAAATTAAAGGTAAATACGCTAACCACAGGCAGCGGAAGTACCAATTTTTATGCCTCAGAGAATGAACTCAACACGCTGGCTTTAGGAAACGGGCAGCATCGGTTTTATTTTGGATATCTGGCTAAATATAACATCAACCATCTTATCCTGAACGGAGGTGACTGCCTGTTTAATGCCATACCCAATTCGGGAACTTTTAATGTAAACCAGACGATTACCTCCAATCTTTCATGTAAAAATACAGCGCTGCCGGTATTCGGAGGAGTAAACAATACGTATTTCAGCAGTCTTGTGATTCCTGCCGGCATTAATGGAGGTTCAGGAGCTCAGTTTAAAGGATATACGTTTTATAATGTAAAAGTAAGCGGTGGCGCAGCGGTAACCGCTTCCATAGATGGTGGTGGCAATACCGGACCGATTACCTATACGGGGCTTACCGGAAAAACCTATTACCGGATCGGAGCCGGAGCCTGGGATGATCCTTTGAAGTGGTCTTTTTCTTCCGGCGGTGCACCTGCCAGCTGTGTTCCTACGATGTATGATGATGTGGTATTCGATGCCAATTCAGGGTTTACAGCCGGAAATAATGTGATCAGCAATCCTATAGGGAATGTTGCCTATTTCCGGAATATGACCTGGAATAATGCTCCCGGAAATCCGGTGTATGCGGTGACCAACTCCAATATTTACGGAAGTCTTTATTTTCAGAAAGAGATGACAGCTCCAACCGCTGTGTTTAATTTTCAGAAATTCATCAATACGGATCCCCCGGCAACGCGGTATATGAATTTTGAAGGGCAGACTGTTAGCAGAATTTCCATAGCCAACATCAATGATGATTTCCGCCTGCTTCCTGCAAGCTGGGCTGCTCCCTATGATGTAAATGTAAGTACGGAGTTTAGTTTTAATGAGGCCAGTACTGCATTAACCCTAGTGAGCAATCTTTCTGCTGACGGCACCAAAATATGGGTAGGCAATATTTTCAGGCTCGGCGGGAAAACGGTATCTGTAAATAATGCCCTGATCAGAACAGCATCATTGTATGTTTCTACTGCACAGGCTATTAATGCTCCCAATACTTCAGTGTATATCAGTACCGCGTACAACGGTAAATTCTATTCTCTGACAAGTTCCGGTCATTTTTTCGGGAGTGTTTACAAGGAAGGAACGCCTTCGGCAATCTTTTCTGAAATGAAAACCAACCTGTTTCAGATCAATGCAGGGAATCTGACTCTTTTCCAGAACAGCAATACTGCGAAAAATGTCAATATCAGTGCTCCGTCGAATATCAGCTTTGCCCAGTCATCCAGTCTTACGGTAACGGATACTTTCCTTTATCCCCGGGCTGACTGTGATCTTCAGCTCAATTTTAACGGAAACGGAGGGAATAATCTGATTTTAGGAAATAATATCAACGGAACGGGATTGGTGACTCTGAACAGGATGCTTATTTCCGGAATCAATGCCGTTTATGTGACTCCGGTTGCAGGGGCAAAACCGGTTAATGCCAATAATTCTGTGGACAACGGGAACAACAGTGGGATTAATTTTACGCTTCCTGCAGCCAAAAATTTTTACTGGAAAGGCGGAAACGGAGCATGGAACGACCTCAGCCACTGGTCTCTTGATCCTTCTCCTGCCAGAACCACGGCTAACTGCGGGTTACCGACTATTTATGATAATGTATTCTTTGATCAGTATTCAGGGTTTTCTACTACGGGAATTACGGCCATCAGCCTCGATAATCATGTACAGGTCAATAATCTTACTTTCAGCGGGCTTCCGGTCACTTCTTCGGCAAAGTCTCATTTTGCTGGAAACAGTAATTATTACAGCATCAGCATCAATGGGGATCTTACTTTACATCCGGGATATTATGACGCAGGATATTTCAGTGGATTTACTTTCATCAACGATGCCGGAAAGGCGGCCGGGCTGAACAAGGCTATTTATCCTAACGGAGCCAATTCAAGCTTCATCTTTACCGGCAATGCCAGCTGGAAGGTATATCGAGGAACGGGAGTTAATGATATGATCAGTGGGGCTATCAACCAGACTGCTACGGCGGGACCTCTTGATCTTACCGGAACGATTCTTAATCTTAATAATGTTACGTTCAGCGGAAAAGAGGTATTATTGAGCAATTCCGATATCAGTGCACGGACTTTTACCGTTAATACGCAACAGCCTGTTATTTCCAACAACAGTATTCTGAGGATGAGTGCTGTTCTGGGAGGTCAGAGTAATTTTTCTGCCAATAACCTGCCGCATTATTTTGAAAGAATCGACTATAAGAGTACGAATCTCAATACGTCTTCTTATTTTACCTTTCAGGGAGGGCTCATCAATCATTTTAATATGGTACAGGGTACTTTTTACAGCCAGCCCTATCCTCTTGTCATCAACGGACTGAACGTGAATCATCTCAATATTGAAAAATCCAATTATGCCCTTTTATCAAATGCTGTTACCGTGAACAAGTCAATGCTTATTCAGGGCGGCTGTGTAGAGGATGAGCGTGTGATTATCTCCGGCGATAATACGGTGAGACCGATCAACATTCCCAATTACAATTCTACGGATTTTATCATAGACCGGGCACAGCTGAAAAATATTTCCTCTTCGGGAGGGCAGACCTATATTACCTCCAACAGTAAGAATCTGGGAAATACCAATGGTTTCAGCTTTTCAGATATGCTGACTTCAGCGCCAAGAGACCTTTACTGGATTGGCGGACAGGGCGACTGGAATGATCCGCTTCACTGGTCGCTTTCTTCGGGTGGCACCCCTATTACGGGCTGTAATCCTCCGAGATCCAACGACAATGTATTTTTTGATCAGAATTCAGGGTTTACGGCATCTCAAAAAGCGATCACCATCGGTTCTACCCATGCTTTTGCCCATAATGTAACTTTCAGCAATGCTCCCAACACACCGAATCTGGGTGTTTACAGCAATAATAATTCATATTACCTGAATATTTACGGAAACCTTGTGTTGCAGAGCGATATGACCACTGTTTCAAGTAATTCTTTTATCAATATGCAACAGGGACCTGAAGAAGGAAGAACCCGGTATATAGATACCAAGGGAGTGAACGTTCATATCAGCATCAGCGCCAATAAGGATTATTTTGAACTGATGAGTCCTTATCTCGGAAATATAGGAGGAGTGAATGTCAAAGGTTTTAAATCCAATAACCACCCGATGACCGGAGGGGTAAGCTTCAATTACAGCCAGGCCGCAAGTCCGGTGCTGGATTTCGGACAGTCTGCAATCAATACGGGATCATATGCTTTTTCCATTAATTCAGTATATCCGGTTACGGTTTATGCGGACGGAACTAAAATCACCAGCCAGAATTTTACGGTCAATATTCCTACCGTTTCAGCATTCAATGAGGTAACCATTACCGGATATGGGACGATGAACAATGGAACTACGCTTCACAGTTTTAATAAGGTAACCTTTCTGGGAGGTGCAGGAACCAGTACTTTAGCTTCTGCCGGACGTTATAAAACATTATATTTCAATCCGGGAACGTATACGATTGCCGGCGGACAAATCATTACGGAAAATCTGTTTATGACGGGAACTCCTTGTAACAGGATCAATATCAGCAGAACGGCCACATCCGGACAAAGTCTGATCAACCTGGATCCTGCGGCGGTTTATACGATGTTTTATGCGTCTGTCCGTGATATGAATTTCTCCCGTGCCGTAAGTGCTTACGGAAACAGCCAGGATCTTGGAAATACGTCTAATCTTACGATTGTGCCTACCAATGTGCAGGCAGCAGGGTTTGGTGGAAATAAAACGCTCTGTTCATCGGAATTCCCAAAAACATATGATGCTGCCACCCTTTTCGGAACAGATGCCAATGCGTCCTATATCTGGACAAAACTGAATGCACCGGGCAACGGAGTGATCAGCACAAGTCCATTGGTAACATTTACCCAGCCCGGCAATTATACGGTGAAAGTGG
Organism: Chryseobacterium sp.; assembly: GCA_031277615.1. GTDB lineage: Bacteria > Bacteroidota > Bacteroidia > Flavobacteriales > Weeksellaceae > Chryseobacterium. Next base: position 22,990 of record JAITMC010000010.1, read on the forward strand.
TCTATGCCCAGGATGGGTGCAACATCACCGAAAATTTTACGGTCTATTCGGTGACAATGCCGGCAGATAACACGGCAACGACTCCGGTAACTGCAGTACAGCAGGCAGCAGGAGATGTTCAGGTAAAATTCAGGGGATCTCTGGCTCAAACCTATATTTTTACGTATTCGGTGAATAACGGTCCGGATCAGGAGATCACTTCAGCAGCAAATGGTGAAGCTGTAGTGCTTCATCCGAAAAACCAGGCCGGAACCTTTGTTTATCGCCTGAAAAGCATCCGTTTTGCCAGCGGAACCGCCTGTCCTCTTGTGCTGAATAACAAGGATATTATTGTCACCATCAACCCTGAATGTCCTGTTCCGGGTGTTACCATGCTGATGAACGGTGTTCTCAGAGGATGTACAGCTGCTATGGGAGCCAGACGGCTTGCTGAACTGGAACCGGTAACGGTAGCCAATCCGCCTGCCGGAGCCGGAATAACCCAACTTATCCACGGAACCGGAATCACCGTAAAGGAAGGAAATGATGTCTTCATGATCCGGAACCTTAATGCACTTCCGGAAACGCTGGTACTACCCGCTCAGAAGCCTCATGCTCAGGGCGCTGTAATTTTCCACAACGACCATTTCTACGAAGGAGTGGAAAACGGAAAATGGATCCGCATAGATAATGAATAAATTGAAAATGTTTGTTTTAAATAATGAAAGGCTGTCTTCGGACGGCCTTTTTTAGAATAATAAAGACACTTTTTTATTGTCTGGTAAAAATCAAGTTCTCTGTTTCAGGTAAATATATTGTCAGATCCGGATTTCCGGGGCAATTCTGATCGGTGATCACTGAACTATTGGCTCTGTACGTCCATGAAATTTGTGTGGCATTGAGTTTTTTCAAAAGAATTTTCCCCCAGCCTACTCCACAGTTAGTTCCACTATAGATAAATGTTACAGTATTTTGCAAAGGGTTGGTTGCAATACTTTCAATAAAATGATAGGAAGAATCACTACTTGGGAATTGCGTATTTTGAACATCTTGCAATACATGACCCGATGAATTCTTTATTAAATATCTTATTATAAGAATATCGCGATAAAAATCCTTATTTACTCTCTTAAGTGGTCTTTGATTATCCTTTGCAATAAATAAAGCAATTTCATTTCCCTGATAATTAGCCTTATAAATACCAATATAAGGTAATAATTCCTTATTAAGATCTTTTAAATATGAATGATCAGGTATAATTTCATAATCAGTATTTAATGGAAATACCTGCTGCGCCTTACAATAAAACACAGCAAATACTGCTCCTGAAAATAACAGTCTCTTCATTATTGCTTGGTGAAAATTAAATCTTTAGTGACAGGAAGATATATTGTCAGATCAGGGTTTCCGGGGCAATTCTGATCAGTGATTACTAAACTATTGGCTCTATAAGTCCATGAAACCTCCGTAGCATTAAGTTTTTTCAAGAGAATTTTCCCCCAGCCTACTCCACAATTAGTTCCACTATAGATAAAGACAATTGAATTTATATTTGGCTTTGTACCAATGCTATAAATAAAATTATAAGATAGTCCATCAGCAGGAAAATTAATTGT
>JAITMC010000039.1 GCA_031277615.1 Chryseobacterium sp.
TAATTCAAGTACACCTAACTTGTTTTTGATGATCTTTTGTTGTGTTGTCATAATACTTAATCTGTTTTAAAGTTATTCAATTTGATTGTAACTGTCAGATAAAGTCGTGGCTATTACAATATAAAACAGGCTGTCTCGCTTTTGAGACAGCCTGTTTTATAACCTGTGTTATTTAGTTTTTTGTCAGACCTCAAATTTCACAGCTTTATAACTGTCATTAAGGTTAAATTCGCTCACTCCTAAAGTCAACAAATCAGGGATTTTACTTTTACATGGTATAAAGAGGCCATATTCGGTTAAAGTTTAAAGAAGAAAAATGCTACCGCAGCCCATTCTTTTTTCACACCGCTGGCATAGCCGATAGTACCGTGGCTGCTGTTTTCCACCGTTCCATTGTCTTTGATATAACCAATCGTAGAATGGCTGCTGTTTTCTACGGTTCCGTCTTTTTTAACATATCCAACCGTAGAACCGCTTTTGTTTTCTATCGTTCCATCACTTTTGATACGGCCAATCGTGCCATGGCTTTTATTTTCAATAGAGCCGTCACTTTTGATGTAACCCACGGTGGAGTGGCTACTGTTTTCTATCGTTCCGTCCGATTTGATATAGCCTGCCGTGTTACGGCTTCCTGATTCTATAGTTTGGGCGCCTGCTAATGAAATGCCGGCTACGATAACCGCAAAAGTTAAGAGTTTTTTCATAAGGTTATTTATTTTTAAGGTTAAGGTTTCAGGTTATGTACATTGGAAGAACTGTCTTACCAGCCGTGTCTTGGGTGAAAAATAGAGATAGTAAGTTCCAAATACATCATCCGAATTCAGCTCTGCCACCAATTCCATTTTATCGTCATTTTCATCTTTAAATGCAGGCAAATCGTAATCGGTAACATACCTATCATTCCGAAACGGTTCTTCATACATCATCATATTCGATGCATCATGATCTGATTGGATTTCTTCTTCATTCTTTCTGCGCATCAATGTTGCCTGAGCCCAACAAGGATCAGTACCGACGGTTAGTTTCAAATCAGTTCTTTTCCATTCTTTATCAGAAGACTCATCAATATTGAAAAAATAGACTGTTTTTTCCCCCATGAGTTCAAAATCTTCTTGCATTTCCATTTTGCATTCTTCAAGAAAATCGGGTGTAAAATCCCCCGGCATTTTGTCGTCAAAACGCAATAATTCATATTTATTGTTATCAGTGAGCCTGAAATCAATCGAGCTGTTGAAAATAGGGGTAATTACAAAATGAAAAACCAAACCTTCGTATTTTCTGCTGATGATTTCACCAGGAAAACTATATTTCGGTAAGATAATATTTTTATCGAAATAAGATCTGTCCGTCAGGACTTTTGACGGGTCAGTAAGTGCTTCAATGACATTTGTATAAGCATCCGGATCATCGGTTTCTGTAAAATCAATCTCATCTTGTTTTCTTTTCGGAAATTGCGAGAACTGACGTACAAGCTTTGTCTCCGGTGAATAAAAAAGATAATGTGAACCCGGAAAATGGGCTGCATGTAAACGACATACAAACACTAAGGTATTTCCATGTTCATCTTTAAAAACAGGCAGATCATAATTGGTTGTATAGTTGAAGGCTTCATCGAATTTTTCATATTCGAGTTCCCCGGCTTCTCTAAGCTCTTCCAGTATTCTGTTCTCGTCGTCCGTAGTTTGTCGAAGATAGGTTCCAAAATGCCACTTCACTTTACCCGTAAGTAAACGAACATCCTGTTTATCATATTTATAATCAGTTTCGTCGTCTTTACAATAGGCCGAAGGTTCGTCAACCTGCTCGAAATGTACCTGCATGGCGCTGATACATTCGGCTATATACTCCGCTGTGAATTCCGAAACAGATTTCCCGTTAAAACCAAGTAATTCGTACTTATTCTCATCAACCAAACGGAAATCAGTATATTCAAAAATTGTAGGGAACGCCATGAAATGGAATACCAAACCTTCCCATTCCTGTTTTGCAAGAATTCCGGGAACGGAAAATTCCGGAATTAAAATCTTTTGTTCTGTATATTTTTTGTCTTTTTCTACCAGAGTTTCTGTCGGATAACTCGTCAGCATTGTTCGGGACAAGCTTTGTGAATCGCCTGCCGGATCTACTTTTTTGTAGTTAGTTATTAGTCTTGGTTTCATTAATTTTCTTGAGTTATATAAGATGTGGTTTATTCTTTATTTTTATGTTATTAATTTAATATTTACGTTAAGTTTTCTCCTTAACTTTACTTTCATCCTGCAAGGCTAAAAGTAATTTCAATTATATCTCTGAGCTTATCAATTAGTCTAACCTAAAAAGGATGATATAGAATAACAACAGCAAGGCCAATACAAATGGGATTATAATGAGGAATTTTCCTTTTTGGGCTGCCTGTGTTTTCTGTCCCAAAGACATGGCTTCGTACTCCTGCAATGTCTGCTCAAAAAAGCATTTTCTGCCCATCATCACAAAAACGCACAGATAAAACAAACCAATCGATAAGAGTCCCAATATACTGCCTAAGAATCTTCCCCTTCGCCCAAAAATACTCATGGCTTCAAATGCATCATCGGAAAGGCTGCCACTTAAAGATTCTAAATTCCATAAGGTATAATCTATAATGAATAGAAGGGCTGTTCCGGCCAGTATCATAGAAGTTCCTTTTCTGGCAAGCGGTAGGTCTTTTCCCCTTACTTCAAGGTCAAACATATTGTACCACAATATTTTTTTCAGCAGGTTCATTGTATTAGTTTTTAAGTTCGTTAGCAGGATTTAAATTTCCTTTAAATCGCCGAAAACGGAAGCGCAATATATCAATTAAAATTGAGCGGGGAAATATCCTTTTGTTTAAATACATATTCGTGCGGATATGAAGGATATTCGTTTTTTAAACAGTATTCATAGAAATAAAAGAAATGGCTATGGGATAAAAGTGGGTGTAAAAATGCCCCTAAAACAGGGGATTAAAGTATTGTAAGCAGTACATTTTTCGAAAAATTTTGCAGAAGATTTAAATAAAATTGCTCAACGAGCACCACTTTAATGGTTATTAAAAAAAGAAATATTGAAAAGTATCTTTTATGGCCAATATCAACGAAAATATTTATTATTTTTAGAAAATATCTGGCATTATTCAGTAAAGAAAAAAAATGGATAGGAAAAAGTTTATTTCTAAAATTCAATCACATCAATCGTGTTATTATATTTACAGTAAAAACGAACGAAACGAAAATACCGGCTTAATAAGTGTTTGGCTATATAAGGGCCTGATTATTTTAACCTGGGAAGAAAGTCCTTCAGGATCAATATATGATGAATCATCTTATACAAGGGATGAATTGCACAATTTTAACAGTTTTGAAGAGCTTGACACTTTTTTCAATGATAACAGTCTCTTTTATTCTGATTTCAAATCTTAATAAACATTAAAATAGAACATAGACAAATAAATTATGAATGAAATATCATAGACGAAATTGATAATTTTACAATTAAAGAATTAAGTCAATATATCTTCTGTTGAATCTAATGGATTGATTGAATTTTACAGGATATAATAAAAATGTCGAAAAATATAAGCTGACATCTAAAGGATTGGAAAAAATAACTCAAAAATAAAGCCCCTTAATTGGGGCTTGTTTGCTATATATTAAAATTAAAAGCACTCTTATTATACAATTTTTTATCTTCCGTAACCAATTCATCGTTAACATACTCAAACAAGCAATACTGCTCAGCTAAATTTTTATAGCGTACATCATCCAAGAATAAAAAATGATAAAATAGCATTACTGTTTCATATTCTGACAATTGTGATTTTATAAGGTTGAAATATGTCTTTTTAAAATTTAATGCATCCTCACTTTTTAGGGATAATCTATCAACCAAATCAAGCAGAGCCTGAACTCCTCTAAAATAGTGCCCCAAAACATCCCAATTCAATTTGTATATTTTTTGATAAACAGATTTATCAAATTTTTTATCTATTGGTAATGCTTCTAAATATTCTTGGTATATTCTAGAAATTAATTGAACACCTTTTCTACTGTACTCTTCTGAATTGATTGACAATCCAGCTTGCACGCGTTTGGTATATTGTTTTTCTAAGGTATTTCTTGTTTCCCGGTGAAAATTCAATAGATTAAAAAATGTCCCTTCGAAATTTTGAATTTTTGCATCCTCCCTTTGATTATTAATATCTTGTCTTTGTAATAAAATTGTTATAATTAACCCCAAAAAAGAGAGACCAGTAAATAAGGAATTAGCAAATCCAAACATATCGCCAAATGTTCCTCTCTTACTATCACTAGTCTTTAATCCAAATAGTAATGTAAGGCCAATTGTAACTATGATTACTGAGCATGATGCGATTATAATGTATTTGAAATTTATTTTAGAATTGTAGAATGTTTTAAAATCCATATTATTAGTATTAAACAAATATAATAAAATCCCCTATCAAAGAGAATATTATTATTTAATTTAATAGGTCGGTACCGGCTTCAATTAATCCTTTTACTACGTTCTTAATTACTTCTTTCTTTCCTTCTGACCAAAACTCTTTCATAAATTTAATCCCTTGTTTTGCAATTTTTGCATAAATTTTTGAAATATGTTCTGCAATCCATTTTTGAGATCTAGTTGGCAGGCTTTCCCTAACTTCATTTATTTCTGCAATAATAGATTCAACCTCTTCCCTATTATCATCATCAACCATCTCTATAAGTCTGGTGCTTACTTGCTCTAAAAGGTAGTCTAATTGTAAAATTTGAGTTGTCCTAAAAGGGCGCGTTTCAGCATCTTCTTCAATAAATTCAAAGTTTGAAAAGAATTCGTTTTCATAGGATTCAAGTACTGGATCATCAAAGAATGATTTTACTTTCGAATAATTCTCTAAAGTTGTCACCCACATACTAAAATACTTTGGCAAATCATCACGATAAACCCTTATAGTCAACGATTTTACATCTCTCTCATCTTTTGGAGCATAGTTTATGGAAAATATCTCCCTACCATCTTTTGCAATTTCATAATTCTCAATAGTATAATAGAATTTTGAAGAAGGATCCTTGTCTTTTGCGTGAAGCAAACCCTTACCCGGATCCTCAATAGTGAATAGTTTTCCCTGTAAATCAACGAAAGGCTCTAAAGCCTTTAATACTGAAAGTGGCAAATTTTTCTTGGTCATAGCATATTTCATTTCTTCCAAAAATAACATAACCAAATATATCCCACAAATTTTTTAAAGATCTTTCGATTTTGTTTTTACTGGCATTTCTTTCTTAATCTCCTCTTGCATCTTTTCAACGTCCTTGATCCCGGCTTTCTCCATAGTTGCTTTTTGGCTGAATAGTGGCTGATTTCCGTTAATTAAGAAGGAAAGTGTGTTTTAGACTATATATGGCTTTGTTTATGTTTAATGGGCACTACTTTTTCTTTCCAAAACCTGTAAACATGATCACGATTCATGGGATTCTCTCCAGGTTGGTAGAAAAATGAAAATATATAATCATCTTCATATTGCATTTTCTAATTGCTCTTCCCAGAAAGGTAAGCATTTGGAACGATTGCTCTTTTTTCTCTTACATACAGTCCACCTTTTTTAATGTAATGGTAAATTTAGCCCTTTCAATGTTGACATCAGTTTTTTAAGTTCAAGAAGTTCAGGAACCCTACATCCCAACATAAAGAAAATCTGGAAGAAGTTGTAAAAGTGTGGATATTATTTTTAATTCCTCATCAGTAAATATTTCCTTCTTTTCTACCGCATGTTTCTGATTTTTATTCCTACACAGGGATTTACTTTTTCACAACCTTCATCCACAAGATCCGTGAACAATGATGATAGGTGTATTTTAATTTTGTTGAAGGTATAATTTAAACAGAAAAATTAAAGCTCCGAGCAAAAAATGTAATAAAAAAGAGACTGCCTTTTGAGACAGTCTCATTAAAGTGACCGCAGAGGGATTCGAACCCCCACTGTCGGAGCCGAAATCCGAAGTTCTATCCATTAAACTATGCAGCCTGATTCATGAGCAGCGATAAAGACTGAAACCAGCCTGTTGCTTATGATTTCGAGTGCGAAAATAATGATTTTTTTACAATTTTTGCTAATTATAAAGACTTAATTCCAAAAAACCTTTTGCGCAAAACACAGTAAAGACCGGATACAACTGCTTTTACAAAAAGATCCAACAGGACAAACCATTACCATTCAACCCATTATATAATTATAGCAATGATATAGCTAATACATAACTTTTGTTATTATCTTCAATAAATATTTTAAAGCATCAACAAAAAACCTTACATCCGGAAATGTAAGGTTTTATCATATTTTAAAATCTTTAAAGCTTTAGAAAGTAATTTTCACCCCTCCCAGGATCTGTGCTCCCAATACTTTATACCCTTTATAGGTCTGGTATTTGGAGCTCAGGAGATTGTTTCCGAGAGCGAAAATACTGAAGTTTTTGTGAATCTTATATTCGGCGGAAAGGTTCAGGTCGGCATACCCTCCTACTTTATCGTTACGGTCTTCTGTAGACTGGAAAACCATTCCTCCGGGAGTTCCTACTCCTTCCAGCGCAAATGAGTTGGTCGTTCTGTCGCTGGCGAAGATTCCTTTAAATCCAAGAAGGAGTTTCTTGTCCAGCATGGTATATTTGGCTCCGATGCTTGCGTTCAGTAAAGGAACGTTGTAGATATCCTCATAGTTTTTCAGGTCGTATTTGGTAAACCTTACTTCACCGTCCAGAATAAGGTTTTCAAGCGGAAAATACTGTACACTCCCTTTAATATCGCTTACATTTCCATCGTCATATACTGCGGAGAAAGTGTTGGCATAGTTGTAGGCAGAACGGTTCAGGGTATACGTGTTATCCAGAAGGCTGTTCGCCTGGAAGAACATAATATCCCTCATTTTTCCGTATCCTGCAGAGAAGTCATATTTGAAGGTTTCATCAATATCCCCTCTCAATCCTACATAAAAATGATATTTCGTCTCTGTTGGCTTTAAAAACTGGTCAGAAAGGATGAATGGATTGGCCTGCAGCATATCTCCATAAGTATTCAGTTTCAGACCACCGTCTACCCCACCGTAGAATTTAAATTCTTTGGCTGCCGCAAACTGAAACTCAGCCTCCGGGAACCAGTACGTTTTGTTGTTTTTTTGCTGGGCAAAGAAATCGTTTGAATTTTTAGCGTTCAGGAAAGCAAATGAAGACCCTAACATCAAGTAGGAATCTCCTTTTCTGAATGTAACTTTCGGAAGTAAATTGGTGTTCACAAAATTCGACGAATTCTTATCTGCAATGGCAAAATCTGTTTTTACCGCTTCCAGTCCCACGCCAAGGTCCGCATTCAGGTTGATGCCGGATTTTCCGATCTCAACCGCATGTTTGGAAAGGTTAGCCAGAATGGAAACCTGGTTTTCCTGAGCATCGAAATGATCTTTAAGGAAAGAGGATTTTACGCGGATATCATTCAGGATTTCATTGGAATAGAAATCGTAGTATCCGTTTACCTTAAACTGGTTCACTTTCTGCTTAAGATCTACTCCTGCATCCGGCTGAAGTGCATAGATCCCGTAATAGTTATAATTATTCAGGCCATATTCGGCATTGATATTGAATTTTCCTTTTTCACCGTAAGAATTAAGGAATGCCCCCAATGTCGCTGTGCTCTGTTTGGATTTCCAGTCATAATCTTTTTTAAGACCGTTCGTGGAAAGCACATGCACATCAGCTCCGATTTCAATTTTATTCTCCAGGGTTTTGGAAATATTGGCATCGGCAAGGATCTTTCCGTAATTCCCCATTCCGAACTGGAAATAATTATTCTGGGCTGTTCCGTCAAATTTCGGAGCCACATCTTCTCCCTGAATCGTGGACGTTTTAAAATCCGAAACTGCAGGTACATCTGTAATCGTGTATTTTACAGGATTCTGGGATTTCTCTTCCGGCGGATAATTCTTGATCGTTTCTACGGAAGTCTTCTTCTTCTCGATCTTCTTCACTTCCGGTTCTCTTTTCTTATTAAGAATCAGCTTTTCTTCTTTGATCTGGGAAAACGCAAATTGCGAAACCCCTAAGAATATGATGGATAATAATTGAATTTTTCTGTTCATTACTATGAGTGTATTTATGTATTCATGCCGGACCGCCAGGCGTACCGACACGAACAGGATACTGCATTTTTACTTTTTAATCTGCTTTTTAACCTCTTTTGCTTCTGCTACGATCTCAGGGAAATCCTTATAGTTTTCGATGATCTGATCGCAGGTATAACTCGCCTGGTAATTATCTTTCAGTCCGATATAGTTTTTCGCCATGAGCACCAGCGCTTTGGCACCCCAGTAATCTTCTGAAGCATAGTTATTGGCCAGCTTAAAGATCGTCTCGTTAGAAGACTTATAGGCTTTTCCTTTATTCTGATAATAGGCTTTTGCATACAGTGCTTCCGCGGCAACAGAAGTATTGGAAGATTTTTCAAGAGTAGTATAGGCAGTCTGTGCCTCTTTGTCTTTCCCTGAATTCATCAGACTTCTTGCTTTGATCACTTTAGCGGTTTCAATAACAGCCGCAGAGTTTTTCGTATTCGCAATTACAGCATCGGCCAGTTTTTCAGCCTGCGAGAAATTTTTCTCACCCGCATACAGCTTCATCAGCTCTACATTGGCGTAGTTTCTGATGCTGATGTTGGAAGAGTTTTTGATGTTCTCCAGGTACTTTTTCGCTTCAGCAGTATTGCCCTGTGCAATGAAAATCTGAGCTAAACGAGTTTGTGCATCATCCTGGTAATCATTCTGAATTCCAGCTACTTCCTGTAACACAAGTAAAGCTTTTGTTGAATTATTGGTCTGATAATAACTTTCCCCTAATTCATATTTAGCCTGGTAAAGACCCTCTCCCGTAGGATTTTGAGTCAGGTATTTTTCGTAATAAGAAATGGCATTTTTATAGTCCTTCTTCGTGAAGTACTGTTTTCCGGTAGAAAGATTGATCTCATCAATTTCAGAGGCATCAACATTCACGCCGATATTTCTGGCAAAGTTTTCATATCCGGAAACATCACCGTTTTTCGTGAAGATTGGTTTTGCCGCCTGAACAATCTTATCAGCGTACGCTGTATTTTTATACTGCTCTCCCAACGATCTCAGCTCGGAAAGTGCTTTGTCACTCTGGTTCTGATCGATATAATTCTGGGCTCTGTAAATAGAAGCATTGGCTATAAGATCTCTGTCGGAAGATGTTTTAATCACTTTTCCGAAATAATCATTGGAATTGGTATAATCATCCTGGGCAGCATAAGCCGTTCCTATTTCGTATTGGGCATCGTCAAAATATTCAGAATCCGGATATTTGGATAACAGGCTCTTCATGCTGGTGATCTTTGCCTGGGTATCTCCTTTGAATCCTAAAGCCATAGCTTTCTGATACAGGGTATAATCCGTTGCATCTTCATTTTTGTCATAAATGGCAATGGCTTCATTCAGATCATTGTTGGCATAATGAATATCTGCCAGACGAAGTTCCGCATCATTTTTGAATTCCGGTTTCGGGTTGCTCAGGTACTGTTTGAAATACGTTTTAGCCTGATCAAATTTTTTAGCCTTGAAATAAGCGTACCCCAGATCATAAGGCAGCTGTTGTTTTTCAGGGAAATTTTCGTTCAGCAGCTTTTCGTAACGGACAATGGCAGACGGATAATTTCCTTTCTGGTAATACACCTGTCCCAGCCAGTATAATGCTCTGTTATAAAATTCTTTGTTGATGCTGAATCCTAAACTTCTCAGGAAATACTTTTCCGCCTCATCATAATTTCCTTTGTTGAATACTTCGGTTCCTAAAAGATAAGAAACTTCCTGATCCACTTTATTGATCTCCGGAGTGGAATTCTGCAATCTGTCAATCGCATTCAGTGTTTCCTGATAATTTCCGGAATACAGATAAGATTTTATCAGAAGTGCTCTCATTTCAGGAGCATTCGCATCATTCTGGTTGTTGTTGATATAGCTTTGAATTACCGCAGACGGGCTTTCAAAAGGGTTCCCGATATCATAGCTCAGTTTCGCGTACTGCTCATGGGCCAGTTTTTTCACTTTCGCATCATAATCCATCTGGTAAGAAGAACGGAATGCGGAAAGGGCTTCCTGTTTTTTGTCTACTGCCAGATAAGCATTTCCCAGCTGATAATAGGCATTCTGAGCCAACGCGGAGTTGCTGTTGAGAAGCTGGTTGTAATAAGAAACCGCTTCATCATATTTTTTTAGCTGAGCGGCCACAAATCCCATTTCATAAAGGTCATTTTCAGACGGGTTCTGCTGAACACTCAGATAATCCTTTAGATGCGGATAAGCCGAATTATAGTCGTTTTTCATGAAGTAACTCTCCCCGATGATCTTGTGAACCTCCGCCTTATAAGACTCCGAAATATTTTCGTTCAGTAACGCTGTTCCCTCCGTAATTGCCTGATCATAGTTTTTGTCATTATAGTACATCTGCACATAATAAGGACGGACAAGCTTGGAGAACTTCGGATCTTCTTTTACAGAATCAAAATACTGGAAAGCACGGTCATTCTGCCTGTTGGAATAATAAAGATGCCCCAGCATATAGGCAATATCCCCCTTCTGCGACTGGTCTGCCGTTTTATAAGCTTCTTCCAGAGCATCTGTAGCTCCTTTGGAATCACCGGTCATGAATTTGGCATAACCCAGCTTCAGAATATACTGTGTATTTTCTTCTTTTGAAAGCTGATACTGATTCACCTTTTTCAGGGTTTCCAATGCCTTATCAAAATCTTTTTTAGCCAGATAATAATCTGCCAGCGGAAGATTGGCCTGGGCAAAATAAGCAGAATTCGGATATTCTTTCATGAAAGCCGTCAACCCTTCTTCAGCATGATTTTTCTGAAGGATCACCCCAATCACATTATCAAAAAATTGCGCCGCCTCCTTTTTTGAACGTGACAGATTCTGATTGTAGAAATACTGTCTGGCATATTCATACTGGGAGGCGTTGTATATTTTGGTCTGATAAAGATTTTCAGCGAGATTGAATCTGTAATTTTCTTTCTGGGTAAAATATTGGGACTGTTGAGCATCGGAAATTCCGAAATAAATAACAGCAGCCGCTAAGAGTATTTTTTTTGATTTCATTCTTCTTGATATAAGAAAATTAGTCTATATAAGTTAACGAAAATATTAAAAACTTATTGTTTAAGCAAGTTTTAGCAGATTTAATCCTATAAAAACCTCATCAGAATCATCATAAAATCATTTCACCGATTCATGATAAATTTTCTTACTTTAGTCTGCTAAAAAAACATGAACAACTTCAGTATCGCCTATCAGAGAAAAAGTTCTGGTAAGATACTTTTTCAACAGCAGCTAAAAACATACCATTACATGAAAATTAAGATTCTTTTAGCATTAATTTTTGTCAACATGATGCACGCTCAGAAATTTTACTTTCCAAAAACAGCGGCAACTGACTCTCTTATTTTAGAAAAGCAGATCCCCGGACTGGCCTTACAGGTGATGGCCCGATACCGGCTTCCTAAAAACAAACCGAAATACCACATCACCTATCTGGATAACCTTTTCCGTCTTCAGATGGCTGCGAAAGACTATAAAAGATCGATCACCACCCTTTCCGATTACCGTAAAGAATATGCCGATCACAATATGGCAGGAGGCAGTTCTCTTGCCTATGAGATTTACAGCATGGCCAAACTGGTTGAAAAAGATAAAAAAATCACATTTCCTGAGGCCGTTACAACAGCTTTTAATACCAAATATAAAACCCTGCCGGCTAAACTGACTCCCAAAGTAGGAACTATTATGGACGGCGATGTGGGTGATTATAAAAATACTCTGATAAATGCTCTTGCAAAACAGAAAGACAAAGACAGCATAGATTACTCTTCTGCCATGGCTTTGTGCAAAGCCTACATCAACTTTAAGGCTTATGCCGGTACCAAGCCTCTGGTCATGAAATCACTGACACTGAAGGAGCAGGAAAGCTTCATCATCGAAACCCAAAACCTAACTTTAAAAAGTGGAAACACCCTGACGATAACCATTGTAAGGAAAAAAGAAAATACCACGCCGCTTCCGGCTATTCTTACCAATAATATCTATGCAGGAGAAGCTTTAGATAAATTCTTTGGGAAAAGAGCAGCCGTCTATAACTATGTGGGGGTTGTCGTCAATACCCGGGGCAAAAGAGACAGCAACGATGAAAACAATCCTTTCGAGCATGAATCTCAGGATCTTTATGAAGTGATCGACTGGGTAAGTAAGCAACCATGGAACAACGGGAAAGTGGGAATGATTGGCGGAAGTTATCTGGGTTTCAGCCAATGGGCCGCTGCAAAAAACTTACATCCGGCTTTAAAAACAATTGTACCGCAGGTATCTGTAGGAATCGGGATAGATTATCCTTCCCAGAATAATATATTTATGAGCTATATGATGCGCTGGATCCGGTATGTTACCAATAATAAGTTCACTGATAAAGCAGATTTCAGCAACCACAAAAAATGGGACTCTATTAATACGGCATGGTATAAAAGCGGAAGGTCGTTCAGGGCTTTAGATACCCTAAGCGGTAATCCCAATAAAATATTCCAGAGATGGCTGGATCATCCCGGTTACGATCAGTACTGGCAGAAAATGGTTCCCTATAAAGATGATTTTGCTAAAATAAATATTCCCGTCCTTACCACGACAGGATATTATGATGCAGACCAGATCGGAGCCATGTACTATTATCAACAGCATCACAGGTATAACAAAAATGCCAGCCATTATCTGGTGATCGGGCCTTATGACCATGCAGGTGCCCAAAGCTACGGCTACAATTATGCCTATGGAAACCTTATTGATCCGGTAGCCAGGATAAGTATTGACGATCTTGCCTTTTCATGGTTTGATTATATCCTGAAAGATGGTAAAAAACCTGATATCTTAAAAGACAGGGTTAACTTCCAGGTGATGGGAGACAATACCTGGAAACATGTTCCGAATCTGGAGAAAATGCATTCTTCCACACTCAGGTTTTATCTTCAGGACCGTAAAAGCAGTCCTTCCGTCTTCACCCAGCCAAAACTTCAGAAGTTTACAACACAGACTGTTGATTTTAAAGACAGGGATACGAAAGACACTTATTATGCCACAGGTAAAAAAGACAGTGTCAGCACAACGAATTCCATTCAATTTGAAAGTGAAGTTCTGGATAAGGACCTTATCATCAGTGGAGACTTGTCGGGCCTCTTCAATATTTCCATCAATAAAAAAGATTTTGACACCAATATGGTTTTATACCAGATACAGCCGGATGGCAAAGCATTTATGCTGTCCACTCACATGGTAAGAGCAAGCTACGCCAAAAACAATGCGGTCCGCCAGCTTCTTGAACCAGGCAAAAAAGAACAGATCCCGATCAGGAACTCGATGTTTATGAGCCGAAAAGTGATAAAAGGGAGCAAGCTCCTGCTGGTAGTAGGCGTTAATAAAAGTCCGGATTGGCAGATCAATTACGGAACCGGCAAAGATGTAAGCGATGAGACCATTAAGGACTCAGGAATTCCCCTGGAAGTTAAATGGTACAACGACAGTTATGTGGAAATCCCTGTATATAAAGATTAAAGGTTCCCGTTAAAGTATTTTTATCTAAATGTTGTTAACGACTGTTAACATCAAAATAAAAAATCATTACATTTGCTTTTTTTCAAATCAAATATTGTTATTGAATGAATCAACTTTTCAGAAGAAAAATCTATTCCGATACAGACACTTCAACAGGTCTTTTAAGAGTATTGGGTGTGTGGGACATCGTATTTTTTGGGATTGCGGCTATCATAGGTGCAGGAAGTTTCAGCAGCTTGGGTGAAGCCGTTTTCAGAGGCGGTCCCGGTGTTATTCTTCTTTATCTGATCTGCGGATTTGCCTGTGGATTTACAGCCCTGTGTTACGCTGAATTTGCCAGCAGAATTCCTACTGCCGGATCAGCCTATACGTATGCTTATGCCAGCTTCGGGGAACTTATCGCCTGGATCATCGGATGGGCCCTGATCATGGAATATTCTTTCGGGAATATCTATGTTGCCTTCTCCTGGTCGGATTATTTCACAAGCTTCCTGGAACGTCTGGGAATGCATATTCCCGATTATCTTACCTGCAGCTATACGGAAGCTAAAAAAGCCTTCATGAGTGGCTCTGAAAACAGAGAATTATTAAACGCCTGGAAAACAGCTCCTTTAATCGGCAGTTTAAAATTCATCGTTGATGTTCCGGCATTGGTCATCAATGGCTTAATTACCTGGCTGTGCTATGTGGGCGTAAAGGAAAGTAAGAATTTCAATAACTCTCTGGTGATCTTAAAGCTTGCTGTGATTGTACTGGTAATCCTTGTTGGTGTGGCTTATGTAAATACCGATAACTGGACCCCGGTAAGCCCTGTATCCGGAACGCCATCCTTTATGCCGAATGGTTTTGCAGGAGTAATGAGTGCCGTTTCAGGAGTATTTTTTGCCTATATCGGATTTGATGCATTAAGTGTCCTTTCCGAGGAAACAAAAGATCCTCAAAAGACTTTACCGAAAGGAATGATCATTTCTCTTGTTCTGTGTACATGCATCTATATTGCACTCACCCTTGTTCTGACAGGAATGGTGGATTACAGAAAGTTTGACGGTGTAGGAGACCCTCTTTCGTTTATATTTGAAAAAACAAACGCCAACGTTGCCTGGATGGAACTTGTGGTTTCATTTGTAGCCATCGTAGCCATTACGACCGTACTTCTGGTATTCCAGATGGGACAGCCGAGAATCTGGTATGCCATGAGCCGTGACGGACTGATGCCGCAAAGATTTCAGAAAGTACATTCTAAATACAAAACTCCTTCCTATGCAACCATTGTAACGGGAATTGTGGTAGGAATCCCTATTCTGTTCACAGATAAGACTTTTATCCTTGACTTTACCAGCATCGGAACTATTTTCGCATTCGTACTGGTATGTGCAGGTGTGCTTCTTCTGCCGGCCAAAGAGAAATTAAAAGGAAGATTCCACCTTCCGTATGTAAACGGGAAAATCATCTTCCCTGTGATTTTTATCGGTGGACTGGTTGCTTTCTATTACTGGCAGCCGGAATTTTTTCAGAATCTTATGGACTGGAAAGATCCTAAAGAAGGGGAATTCAGAGCTTCTATTTTCTTCTTTATCCTAATCAACCTGGTTCTGTGTGTAGTAACTTTCATCAAGAATCTTTCCCTGATACCTTTAATAGGGCTAAGTTCATGTTTATACCTTCTTACCGGAATGAGCCACGATAACTGGTTCTGGTTCGGGCTGTGGTTTGCCATAGGAATGGTGATCTACTTCTGCTACGGTTACAGAAACAGTAAACTCAGAAATGAAGTAAAATAAATAATATCACAATACATCAAGGGCGAAACGGCAGATCTGCGGTTTCGCCCTTTTTTGTTTTGCCATGATGACCAGGAAACAACAGAAGTAAAAAATGAGATCCGTAGGTATACATTTGTTTTTCAGATCCCCATGAATATTTTATAAAGAAATACTAATCACCAAGTTTTATTAGAGTGTAAAGGAAAACCGATTTTGCCTCTGAAGAAGTTTTGTGTGGTGAACTTTAATAAATTTAACGCGAAGTTTTATGAAACTGATGCTTTATTTTGAGGAAACAAAGTTGGGCGAATTCGTTGCTGAAGAAGCTTTATAATTATCCTTGCATTCATCTATTTTAGATTATTTTTAACGTAAGGCCCACAAAGGATGCTATTGTTGAAATTACTTTCCGGCCGTAAAGGCACTCAATTCAGCAAAGGCTTCCAACGATCTTACAAGAGGAATATGAATTGCGAACTCTGCTGAGTGAAATGCCCTTGCGAACAAAAAATATCCACAACACGATAAAAAAAATAGCGACCATAATGTTTACAAAAAGCCTGCATTCATCGTAACAGCTACATTAGAATACAATTTTGCCTGAAGTTTTAACGGATCAGAAAAAAACCGGCAGCATTCTTGCTTTAAGTTCCTGAGAAACATTAAACTATACAGCCATGTCAGAAAGAATAAAAACCTACAGGGAATTCTATCAGTTTTATCTTACCGAGCACAGTAAAATGGGAACAAGGATCTTCCACTTTATCGGAACCCTGCTTGTATTTGCTGTAATCTGGTATGTTATCAGTTCCGGGAAAGAACGCTTTTTATGGTACATTCCGATCTTTGGATACGGTTTCGCCTGGTTCAGCCATGCCGTTATTGAAAAAAATAAGCCGGCTACGTTTAAATATCCGTTATGGTCTTTAATCTCCGATTTCAGGCTGTTTTTTGAGCTTCTGATCGGTAAGCAGAAATTCAGAGGCATTGAAAGCCAGCCGGGAGAGCATAAAAACCTGAGTTCTTAACCCAGAATCAGGAATAATAATTTCTGGTTCAGGCCGATTTGATCATGGAAGACGGAAGTTTTCACATCCGTAAAACGATTAGTAGTTATAACTAAAAATAACTTCCGGCATCCCTTCTTCCAGCTTCCAGGCTTTTACTCATGTTCTTCAGATTTTTTCAGCGATTCCGGTTTCGCTATAAAATATCCTATAGTTGGAAGGATAAAAGACAATAATAGCGGCAAAATAAAATCAAGTCCTGAACCATCCAGAAGGAGGATGAAAGGATAGAAACTGGCATTGAAGGCTATAAATGCCATCGTAAAAACAAAACTGCTCTTATTACCTGTTGAAAGAATATTAAAACCGCCTCCGAAATGGTCAAATAATCCCGAGCAGGCAAACAGAAAAACGTTGATGAAAAATATCCAAAGTACAGATTTATACGTCATATTCTTTTTCCGGTTGAGATATCCCGCATAGACCGGAAGAAGCGTTAAAACTCCTGAAACAATATAATCCAGAGCATTGGTATCCTCTCCCATTCCGCCACCGGAGGGTCTCATAAAGAAATACATAGCGAAAAAAAACAGACTGATAAGATAAGTAACCGTAACATTATTCATATTTCCAAGATCTGGTTTTATCATTAATACTGCTTTTCAAGAATGTCATAATGAATGGTATTCATCATTTTCTCTGTCATAGCATCCCCATCTACTTTGATGCGTTCCGGAATATAGGATGATAAGGTAATGGTCTTATCTTTATTCACCATAACCACCGACTCTTCCAGAATCTGATCGCCTACAAAAAACTGAATTCTGTTTTCTGTCAGCCTCCAGAAAGAAAGCCGCGGCTCACCCGGAATACAGTCACCTGTTTTCCCTTCTACATAATTATAAACAGCGTATCCATCTTCCCTGATCGAATAATTTCTCATCAGCCGGCAGTTATCAAAAGCCTTCACCTCCTTTTTACCATCCTCATAAAATCCGGCTTCCTTCAACTTCCAGAATCCCGTAACCTCTTCTTTTTTTATTTTCTGCGCATTCAACAGTGAACCCGCCACAAAAAGCAACATAACAGCCCCTCTCATTTTATCTGATTTTTTTTTGTTAACGAACGAAAATATCATCATCTTACTGTTCAGTATTGATGTTTTTTGGATTCCGGGGGCGGCCTCCGGCCGCCCCCAGAATCCAAAAAACACTCTTAAATCCGTATAATCAATTACTTAAACCTCTTTTTAAAACTAAACCGGATCATATTCATCAATCCCGGTTCTATGATATCAATTCCCAGTCCAAAATTGCTGTCGGCAACCTGATGATGGTCTTTTCTGAAGGTTTCAAACTCTTCCTGCGGAATTTCAAGGTTCACCAGCGGATGATATTCTATAAACACCGAAGCTCCGTTTTTAGTGACCTTTTTACGGCTTTTATAGTCAAAATAAGGATTATTGATAGTACATTCCTGCACTGTATATTTTTCTTCCGTATCGATTTTCTGATCTGTACTGAGGTGAATTTCATATTTTTCACGGTCGAAATTATGCCAGAACGGGAGATCTTTATGCATAAAATCGCGGGCTGCCGATTTCACAACATTCCGGTCAAAGTACATCAGAAAACGGTTATTCTGCGGATCCGTATAATAAGGATTGTCGATGTTCGCAGTATATCGGATCTTAAATTCATTCAGTTTTTTATCATCGCTGATGATATCGATGGTAGCATCTTTAAAAACAGTTCTTACATCTGTCCCGTTTCGGTCGCTGGAATAATTCAGTCCATAAAAAAGAAAATTGTTCCAGCTGTCTATGATTTCTCTTTTATGGGTACTTTTAAAATATCTTCTCATGGCATTGGCCCGGTTTCCTTTATATAGTGTGGTCAGCGTTAGGAGTCCGGTTGAATTCCGGGCATTCAGCTCCACTTTTTCATCAATACAATAGTAGGAGAAACGGTAAGGAGCCCTTTCTTTCAGTACCTGTTCCGGTTTTATTTCCAGATAGTGCATAAAATACATGAAGCCCCGGTTTTCAATAAGGCCGAATTCATCGCGGATCGTAGGATCTACAAAATACTCCTGCCCTTTGTAGTTCACTTTCAGCACGACATGATTGAAACTGAGGAGTGACGGAAGATAATACCGGATATAATAATCCGTATGAAAATTCACGAGAACCACGGAAGCATCCACTCCTATATAGTCTAAAATAACTTTCAGTAAAACCGATTTCGCTTTACAGTCTCCCTGCTTGTTTTCATACGTTACGGACGGTTCCTGCGGCTTATGACCATTCATTTCATCTGCATTGAAGATATAATAGATATGATTCTGAACGTATTCGATAGCGAATTGTAATTTTTCGTCCTGACCGGTAATTTCATCCAGCTTCTGTATAAGATTCGGAGCAAAATCAGGAAGGTAGGATTTGCTGAAAATATCACTATAGATAGGTACAATATAATTGGAGAGGTCTTTCCAGGTACTTTCCGTAGCAAAATCAATAAATGGAAAGATTTCACGGCCTGCATCCACAGGATTGATGTAATTTTCTTCCTCAATTACAAACCGTTCACCCTTTTTCAGATGGCCGATTTCCGGTTCCAGGACATTTCCCTGCCCGTCCCTGAAAAATGTCTTTTTATAGGCAATAGTCTGCTCCCGTTCATTGATAAACGTAAATTTAAAGCTGCCATATGCCCAGTAATTATCCGGGCTTACCCATACATATTTTGAAAACTCCTTTCTGAGAAAATCCCTTTCCGTAAAAGCTTTCACCCGTGAATCTTCAAGAATCAAAACATCATAAAGCCGTAAATCCCTGATGGTAATATTGATCTTTTTATTACTGCTTAAAATCCCGCCGCTGCTTTGATTTTCACTGTCCAGCACTTTTATACCGGTATCCGGTATTTTATCGATGAGTACCCCATCCCTTAAAACGGAGATTCTGTGAATAAGATACACCTCATTTTCTTCCACAATAACATCTGAAACGGAAGCTCTTTCAAGATTTCCCGGCTCATTGAGCGTGTAAGCCATACAGGCATATTCACTGTTTTCCTCATTGCTGGTGAAATATTTTTTATCCAGAAAATAGCAGTAGTCTTTCCCTTCATCAATCTGTTTTCTGGCAAATTCTGAGTCTCTGATCTTACTGATCAGTGCTGCATCGTCAAGATTGCCTGCCCATATTTCGGGTTTCTGAATTTTATAATTTTCAATCTGAATCGGATTATTCATCATAATATTTAAGAATTGTGATCTTTGGTTAAATCATTAGAAGCGCTCAAATTAAATAATTAAAAACTAAAAAACAATAGAAGAACTACGTCAAAATTACGGCACGGAAATTGTCAGTTAGGGTTTAAAATAAGTTTATGAAAAATATCACAACCATTCTAAAAGGAGCTGTACCCGCATTGGCATTGTTTACCATGACGCAATGTAATACAGTCAGCAATGCAGCAAACGAGAAAACATTCATCGTAGGGCCTGAAACAGCAGACTGTACTGGCGTAGCTCCCATGAAATGTCTTCAGATAAAAGAAAAAACTTCGGAGAACTGGTCTAATTTTTACAGCAATATCGAAGGATTCACCTATGAACCGGGTTACGAATATGTTCTGAAAGTAAAAACAGAAAAAATCGAGAACCCTCCAGCCGATGCACCTTCTGAAAAATATATCCTGGTAAAGCAGGTTTCGAAAACTAAAAAAGCGACTGCTGATTCCGCTGAAAAAACATTAATCGTAGGACCGCAGACTGTAGACTGCTCAGCAGGTGCAGGCCGTATGAAATGTATGCAGGTAAAAGAAAGTGCTTCCGGAAGCTGGACCAATTTCTACAGCAATATCGAAGGATTTAATTATGAGCCGGGATATGAATATGTTCTGAAAGTAAAAACAGAAAAGATCGCCAACCCGCCGGCAGATGCTTCTTCTATAAAATACACCCTGGTAGAACAGGTTTCTAAAACGAAAAAATAATAAAAAACGCCCGGCTGCGCCGGGCGTTTTTTATTATTTTTTGAGGGAAGAGGGATGAGTGAAGATGGAAGTTACGATCAGTCTGAAAACATGATGCAGCCAATTGATTAACAGTTTCAGCATAGTTTAGTAAAATATCTCTGAACCTCAGACCTCCAAAAACATCCCGCATCCATCCTCCATCATCCTTCCACATCCATACAACCCCATTTTACAGACTGCATCAGCACAACATAAACACCTCTGAACCTCAGACTTCCAAAAACATCCTTCATCCATCATCCTTCCGCATCCATACAACCCCATTTTACAGACTGCATCAGCACAACATAAATACCTCTGAACCTCAGACCTCCAAAAACATCCCGCATCCAGCTCCCATCACCCTTTCCTAAAACTCTCTCTTCGGAGGTTCCGGATATTTCCCTTTATTGGCTTCCCCTACCGTATTGGCAGTCGTCATAGCCACTACAAGATCATTCAGCATATTGCTTGCTGCGGTGGGTGAATTCGGAAGGAGCACCAGGTTGCTTCGGTTGCTTGCCCCTACGGAATGTAAGGTATCATAATGCTGGGTCACTACGATCAGGGCAGATGCTTCGTGAGAATTGATGTCTACATTATTCAGCATGCGGACAGATTCTTCAAGACCTTTTGCAATTTCCCTTCTCTGGTCTGCAATCCCCTGTCCCTGTAGTTTTTTAGATTCCGCTTCTGCTTTGGCTACCGCTACAATTCTGATTCTCTGAGCTTCAGACTCATATTCGGCGGCAGTTTTTTCTCTTTCAGCAGCGTTGATTCTGTTCATGGCATGTTTTACCTGCTCATCCGGATCAATATCCGTTACCAGAGCTTTGATAATATCATATCCGTAACTGTTCATGGCTTCCTGAAGTTCGCTTTTTACGGCTACGGCAATATCATCCTTTCTTACGAAAACATCATCCAGTTTCAGCTTGGGAACCTCAGCACGAACCACATCAAATACAAAAGAGGTAATCTGGTTTTCCGGATTTTCCAGACGGTAATACGCATCGCCTACCTGATTTCTGATCACCTGGTACTGAACGGATATTTTCATTTTGATGAATACGTTGTCCAGGGTTTTGGTATCGATCATCACATCCAGCTGCTGGATTCTCAGATTCAGCCTTTTTGCGATCTGGTCAATAATCGGAAGTTTAAGGTGCAGCCCGGAATGTCTTACCGTCTGAAATTTCCCAAAACGTTCAATGATAGCTGCTGTTTCCTGTTTCACCACAAAAAAGGAAGCGAATAAAATAATTAACCCGAAAAAAATAATGGGCGCTAAATAAAGACTCATAGTTTAATTTTTATTAGTTCTGATAAAGATAAAATAATTTAGTCTTAAATCTGCTATATTTACACCTAATAAACTATACCATGAAAATTATTCTATTAACTTTACTACTGACCATATCCGGTTTGCAGAGCCAGGAACACAAGCCTTATTATCCGCATCTCGACAATCTGTTTTTAAACAATAAAAAGGAGTCTTACAATTATTTTGTATACAATAAAACCAATCTGATCACAGAATTATTAAGAATCAGGCAAAAAACATACTATAATAATTATTCTTCCAGTTATAGCCAGTATGGGGTCAGTTCTTTTACAGACCTCGAAATCATTCCTTTACAGCAAAATATTGATAATCTTTTTTCTACAGGGATTAATTTATGTCTTCTGGGTGATAAAAAAGTACATATCCCGTTAACCTATAACGAGTCTTTTCAGAATGACGGTGAGCAGAGAACAAACAGGGACTTTAACAAAATGGAGTCTACATTGCAACTCTCCCACCAGGATAAGGTTGTTCTTTCTTTTCCTTTCCGCATGCTCAATCCTTTTATAACGAATAAAGATCTGAACGTAGAATTTTTCGTCTCGTCAATCGACACCACTATCGATAAAGAAAAAAAAACATTTTTTATTGCTACAGGAAGATTCAGTAAAGCTTTTTATCTGAAAGACAGCGGAGTAAACAGTTTACAGATCAAAAAGCTGGTTTTTGAATTCATCAATGATGAACTATCGGTCAAAGCCCTTTACCCTGCTTCAACCGGATATCACAATGATGAGTATACTGAATCCAGAAGTTCGATTCTTATTGTAAAAGTACCCTTTCAGCTTTAATTAAACGGTCATTCCGATATCAATTCCTTTGATTTTACGGTACAGGTCAGTGGCAAAATTATCCGTCATTCCTGAAACAAAATCAATGACTCCGAGAACTTTCTGGTAGTCTGTACCCTGTTCGTATACAAACTGTCTCGGAAGAAGTTTAAGGGCCTTTTTATCGTAGGACTTTCTTTCCTCTTCCGGTTTCAGAATGGATGGGATAAAATGATCCAGAAGTTCATACATTACATTGTAGCCGGCGTTCTCAATTTCCACGACCGCTTTATGGTTGTAGATCTTTTCAATGGAGAAAGATTCGATGTCGTGCAAAGCTCTGTTTTCAGCTTTATAGATATCGAGGAGGGCTTTATCCAGATTTCCTTCAAGGATGGTTTCAAAATTATTCCTGTAGATTTCGAGAGAATTATTGATCAGGGCATTAATCGCTTTTGCTCTCAGGTATGATATTTTTTCATTTTCGTTGGAGATGGAAGCCAGTTTGTTTTTCACCCGGTCCATATCGCTGCCTTCTGATTTTACCAGTTCGAAAAACAGGTTTTCACAATCCGCCGTGGAGACAATTCCCAGTCTGTGGGCATCTTCCATATCGATGATATTGTAGCAGATATCATCAGCTGCTTCTACCAGCCATACAAACGGATGTCTTTTGAAAATATGCGGTTCATCACATTCGGAAATAAGCTGGGTGCTTTTCGCTATTTCAAGGAATATATCTTTTTCATTCTGGAAAAATCCGAATTTCTTCCGGTGGATAATTCCTTTTTTTCTGGCCACCGCTTCACACGGATATTTTGCAATACTGGCCAGTGTAGAAAAGGTAAGCTGAATTCCTCCGGCATCTTTTCCCTGTTGCTGCTGAGCCAATACTCTGATGGCGTTGGCGTTTCCTTCAAAATTAACCAGATCTGCCCATTCTTTTTCATTGAACTTCAGCTTCAGGTCTTTTTCATTTCTTTCAAAATAGCTTGCAATGGCATCTTCCCCCGAATGTCCGAACGCGGGATTTCCCACATCATGACACAGGCATGCCGCGGCGATCACATTTCCTAAATTATGGAGATAGAAGTTTCTGGAGTCTTCTGTAAGCTCATTTTTATAGGTTTCAGAGATAAATTCACCGATAATACTTCCCAAACTTCTTCCTACTGATGATACTTCCAGGGAGTGCGTCAGCCTGTTATGCACAAAAACACTTCCGGGAAGAGGAAAAACCTGGGTTTTATTCTGGAGCCTTCTGAAGGCGGAAGAAAAAATAATACGGTCGAAATCTCTCTGAAAATCAGTCCTTGAAGCTTTAGTATGTGGATTGTTCCCTGTACGCTGATTGGTAAAAATCTGGTTTAAGTTCATCATTTTTCAAAATTACTCCAAATTTTATTTTTACGGAATAGTATTTGAACTTTTATTGAAAAGCAAAGCTATGCCTGAAGGTCCATCCATACTTATTATGAAAGAAAACCTGCAGCATTTTGTCGGGAAAACCGTGACAGAAGCTTCGGGTAATGCCCAATTCGATAAAGACCCCCTGATTGGCCGTACTCTCATTGAGATCCGTACTTTTGGAAAACAAACCTATCTTGTCTTCGGGGAATATGCGGTCCGGATTCATTTGCTGATGTTCGGCTCTTACAGTGTTGACGAACAGACCAAGCCCGATAAAAGCCTCCGCCTTTCGCTTCAATTCCACACAGAAAGTATGTATTTTTATACCTGTTCTGTAAAACTTGTTGACAAGAATTTCCTGGAGTCCATCGACTGGGAAGCGGATGTGATGAGTGAAGCCTGGAGTCCTGAAAAAGCAGAACAGAAACTGAAAGCCAGACCTGAAATGATGGTGTGCGATGCTTTGATGAATCAGGATATTTTTTCAGGAGTAGGAAATATCATCAAAAATGAAGTTCTTTTCAGAATCGGCGTTCAGCCGGAAAGCCTTGTCGGAAAACTGCCGGCTAAAAAACGAAAGGAACTCATCAAAGAAGCGAGAAACTACAGCTTTGATTTTCTGGAATGGAAAAAAGCATTTGTTCTGAAGAAACACTGGCTGGTTCATACGAAAACAACTTGTCCGGAATGTGGGCAGAAATTGGTAAAAAAACAAACCGGTCTCGGAAAACGAAGGAGCTTTTACTGTGAAAAGGATCAGAAGCTTTATGTTTAACTGTTCTACCCTATCTGAAGTGCCTAAGCAATCATTGCTTATATGATCCTATTCAATTACAGGTTCCTTACTGATCAGAGTTTAAAAATCCACCGGCATATTTCGTAAAGAATTCTGAACGGTAGACCTCTCCTATCGGGATTTCAGATTCATCGATGTAAATATTGTGGTTATCAAAGGAGTCAATACAGTCTATGTTCACAACGTATGATTTGCTGACCCTAAGAAAGGTGTCCCATGATATTTTCTGATGGATTGTTTTCAGGTTCATGGCTGTGATCAGTTTCTGATGCCGGGTATGGATTACGACATAATCTTTCAGGCCTTCTATATATTTTATATCAGAGAAACCGATCTTATAAAACCTGCGGTCTGCTTTTATAAAGAGAAAATCAGCGGTATTGGAAGCTATGGTATTTTTTATGGTGTCTTTGGATAAAAGTTCAGTATACAGAACCGCTTTATCGATTGCTTTTTGCAGTCTTTCCGGGTTAACGGGCTTCAGCAGATAGTCTACAGCTTCCAGTTCATAGCTTTTAAGGGCATATTGGGCATAAGCAGTCGTGAAGATAATCAGTGACTTTTTGGGCAGCATCTCTGCAAATTCCAGTCCGGTAACCATCGGCATTTCAATATCCAGAAAAATAAGATCGGCATCATTATTCTTAAGGAAATCCAAGGCAGCAGGTGCATTGGAGAATTCTCCGAGGATGTCTGTTTTTGAGACCTCGCTGATGAGGGAACGCATTTCTGCTCTCGCTAATGGCTCATCGTCTATAATAATGCAGTTCATACAGGTATTTTTAAGTTTACAGTATAGTCTTTTTCTCCGGAAACCACTCTCAGGTCAAAGGTATTTCCATATAAAAGCTCAAGTCTTCTTTTGATATTGGCAAGTCCCAATCCATTATATGTTCCGTTGGAAACAGTGAAGCCGGGATCTCTGGAATTCACACAGGTAAAATAGAGTTCTTTATTTTCAACACTGATCATAATTCTGATATAGGAATCTCCATCATTGATGTTGACACTGTGTTTTACTGCATTTTCAACAAAGGTGGTGAACAAGTTCGGAGGAATGAAAATACTATTTGCAGCCTTATTCTCCCGGTCAGCTTCGATATTAAAGTTAAAGTTTTCGCGTCTTATTTTTTCAAGATTAAGAAAGTTGGAAAGAAAATCTATTTCTGAAGCCAGCAGTGTTTTTTCTTCGCTGTTTTCATAGAGCTGATACCTGAGAAATTCCGAAAGCTTTACAATTACCGTAGATGCTTTTTCAGGGTCTGTGCGGGTTAAGGCTTTTACATTGTTCAGCATATTAAACAAAAAATGCGGATTGATCTGGTTCCGGAGCTCATTCAGCTCCATCTGCAAGGTAAGATTGCTGAGCTCAGTAATTCTTTTGTTATCATGAATCCATTTCTGAAGCAGTTTTACGGTAGTCGTTGTCAGAATAATAGGGATACACATCAGAACACCTTCATAAATGCTTCCTTTCTCTCCTTCCTTCTGAATGTTGGTTACCCTGTAATCGGCAAACAGGGTTTTAAAACCGTATCCGATAAGATTCAGCCCAATCACTCCCATCAGTACAAGCAATATAAGATAAGTTATATACCGGGTTCTGAAGAAGAATTTCGGTACGATAACATATATATTGATGTACACCATCGTGATCAGGATTGCATATACAAAAAGCAGGATATAGTACTGATACATTCCCGAATACCAATGCCAGAACCTTGCACTGTACAGCAGCAGAAAAAAGAAAACAAGGAACAGCAGATGCCTGAACAATCGGAACCGGTCTTCTATCAGAAAGTCCATGACCAATGTTTCTTTAAACCTGTAGTGAGTGAAGTTCATATTTTTCTGTCTCTGTATAAATACAAAATTAGAGAATAACATGAATTATTCCTATAATATTATACCAACCCTTTATTTTATTATACCAATTTTTCAGGACACGGATTTGGTATAAAATAAAAGCGGTTTTGTATAAAAATCTCCGGAGAAGCCTTTTTTATGGCTTCCTTTGCTGCGTTCAATTTATGTGTATGGAATTAGCCGTTTTTCAGGAATTAACAGAAGAAATAACTTTAGAATGTTTTTATATGACAGACTCCCAGCAGGAAGAAAAGATCATACAGCTGATCGATCTGCATCACTTTGTGGAATGTTATCATGATCCGATCAGAATTCTTGATTATATTCATCATCCTATTAATATTATAGAAAACGAGGATATCCGTAAAGGGATCCTGTTTTATGATGTGAGACATTCCCAACCGATTGACTGGAATGCTTTTGAGGAATTTAAAAGACGAAATCAGCTTAAAGAGCTCTGGTTTGTTTTTGTAGAGGAAGACGTTGTTACCGACCCTGCCCGCTATACTGATTTTATCATAGAAAACAGCACCGACTTACTTTATGACAGAATATTCCGGTTTAATTTTTTCCAGTCTGCAATCCAGCAACTAAAATAAGACTAAGAAAAAACACTGAGAGGACTCTATGTTTACTTATTTCCACAAGAACGCGACTTTTTTGAACCGTTAAGATTCAATAAGAATAAAGAATCGTTAAGGAAAAAATGAAAGATTTTTATAAGCAACATGCTTTCAGAAGTCATCAATTTCTCTCTGAAATTTAATCCTGAACAATAGCCTGAAAATTTTTCAAACAATCAGCAACACTTAAGTAAAAAATATCCTGACTTCTGATAAACTTAACCTTCCAAGTCTATTATCTATCCGTCTATCATCTATCCACCTATTACCATCTGCCTACTCCCTCCCAATTCTTAATGTGTTCCCATCTTAGAAAACACATTAATCACAATCACCCCGATAACAATGAAAGTAATGCCGATAATGGCCGGGAGGTCCGGAACCTGTTTAAAAGCAATCACTCCAATCAGGGTAATAAAGACAATTCCTACCCCGGACCAGATGGCATAAGTAATTCCTACGGGAATCTGCCGGAGGGTAATGCTCAGGCAATAAAAAGCTGAAGCATATCCTATTACGGTAATCACAGAAGGCCATAATTTGGAAAATTCTTCGGATTTTTTCAGAAAACTGGTGGCAATAATTTCGAATATGATTGCTAAAGCAAGAAAAATATAACTGCGTCCCATACGGATGATTTTATACAAAAATAACGAAAATCAATTTCTTTTTCTTAGAAGGCTGCTTTAAATCGTTTATCTGAATCCGAATTGGTCATTTAAGTTTCTACAGCTTTGATGATGGAAGATGGATGTTTTTAAACGTCGTAAAAAGTAACCTGATCATCTGTTTCAATCTGCTTTATTATTTGAATTGTAAATGGTTTTCGAATTATAACTAAAGGCAACTTCCATCATCCCTTCTTCCAGCTCCCTGTCTTTTAAGTAAATCTTTTCGATAATTGACAGTCTGCCAATAGTATGACATTATTTCAACCGGATGTGACAAAGTCATCCATTGATGTCATATAAACTGCCATTAACAGATGTTTCGGAAAGTTAAAATTTGTTGACCAGGAATAAATTTTATTAACATAAAAATTCAGATCGGATGAAATTATGTTGTCTTTAGCTTCAATAATCCGACAGTATTATGCAGTGCATTTTTATTTTTTTGTTTTATCAATTCCAATATAGAAGCATTCAAAGCATTGTCATTTTTTTAAAAACTTACGAATAAGACAATAAATATATTAATAAATTTTCAATAATACATTAAATTAATGTAAACAAAAATTCACTTAAAACTTAAAAATAACAAACATAACACACTGATATACATCATGATTATTTGCTTTGGCACGTGATTTGAAAGTTGTAATATTGCAATTAGAAAATTGATAAAATAAAGTCAAATAATTAAAAATAAAACAAAAATGGTAACTTACATTGGTATCGCAACATGTTTAATAGTATTCGCTTCTTATTTCGCAACAGTAAAGAGAGAAGAGAGAAACTAAGTTCTATTTAAAGCAGATAAGCCTATAGAACAACTATATTAATTGTATTGTTTATGTTTTTAATCTGATCCAATCAGATCACGCTCTTTTACTCATTGGAGTAAAAGGGCCCAAAAACATAACTTCGGACCCGCTTCATAACAAATTTATATATCCAAGTTAAGCCGTGCTTTTGCATGGCTTTTCTTATTTTTATTAAAATCGAAAGGTATACTTCAACTGGACCAGTACTTTATTCTGTTTCAGGACCCAAGCGGCATTCAATAAAGCGTTATCTTTGTACAGATTATAAATTTCAGCATGAATCTGTATAACCTTATTATTCAGGATAAAGAAGAGATAAGCCTTAATGAAGTATTTCTTGATAGCCATAACCGGGAACAGCTTACACAGCTTATCAAAGAGCATACGTACATCAAAGAACTGCAGGAATACGGACTTCCTGTAAACAATAAGGTACTTCTTCAGGGAAATTCCGGATGCGGAAAAACCATGACGGCCAAAGCTGTTGCCCACGCTTTAGGCAAAAGCATCATCATTCTGAATCTCAGCAATATTGTTTCATCCCGCATCGGCGAAACGTCCCAGAATATTAAAATGATTTTTGACAAAGCAGCCAGAGAAAGATCGGTTCTTTTTCTGGATGAGCTGGACCAGATCGGAAAAGCCAGGGGAAGTGATGACAAAGATGTAGGTGAAATGAGGAGACTGGTCAATACCCTGATCCAGCTGATTGATTATTATCCGGAAAATGCCCTTTTACTGTGCGCAACCAATCATCCGGAAATTATTGACACAGCTATACTAAGACGTTTTCAGCTTAAAATCAATTATAAAATGCCCTCTGCTGAATTTCTTGATATTTTTTACGATGATCTTCTGTCCAGGTTTCCTGAAGAATTCCAAAGTATTGAGCGCAGGTATGAAATTTCTTTTGCCGAAGCTAAAGACCATGCCCTGACTTCTGTAAAATCTGCCCTGATCAAAAAACTGGAAAGCCGGAAAATCTCACAGCCATGAAAGAAGATATCCTCTACCATCTCAAAATCATTAATGACAGAATAGAAACTGCCTGTAAAAAAGCCGGAAGAGATCCTAAAGAGATCAGATTACTGCTGGCCACAAAAACCGTATCTGCTGACCGCATCAGAGTCGCTCTGGAAAGCGGGCAGACTTTAATTGCGGAAAATAAGGTGCAGGAACTGAAAGAAAAGTATGAGGAATTAAAAAACATTCCACATGAAAATCATTTTATAGGACATCTTCAGACCAATAAAATCAAAGACATCCTGAAATATGATGTAACGTGTGTTCAGTCTGTTGACCGGCTAGACCTTGCTGAAAAGCTCCACCAAAGACTTTTACCGGAAAGTAAAACAATGGATATTCTGATCCAGGTCAATACTTCACAGGAGGAAAGTAAATTCGGGATTCATCCCAATGCAGCCATAGACCTTATCCGGAAAATTGCGGAATTCAATACTTTAAAAATTAAAGGACTGATGACCATTGGCCTTTTCAGCGCGGAAACAGAAAAAGTGAGAACCTGTTTTAAAATCCTGAAGAACCTACAGCAGAATATCATCTCTGAGCATATTCCGAATGTGGAGATGAAAGAACTTTCCATGGGAATGAGTGGAGATCTGGAAACAGCCATTGAAGAAGGTTCCACTATTGTGCGGGTAGGAACAGCTGTATTTGGAGCACGCGTGTATCCGGACAGTTATTATTGGGATGAAGGAAAAAAATAATCCATTCCCTTTCTCATTTTATTGTATACATACTAAAAATAATATATTGGAATTACTGTAAAAAACAGCAATATTAACAACTGTAATAAAGTTAACATCATGTGATTGATAATCTCTAAAAACACGGTACATTTTTTGCTCATAATTTATTAATAACCAAACCAATACACTTATGGCAAAAAAACTACTTTCTGAATGCCTGCTTATCGCGGCATTATTCTTTTTTTCTTGTGAAAAGCTCTCTGCCTCACAAATGAACGAAAGCGAAATTTCCATTAAAACCATTTCAATGATCACCTTTCTGGGAATGGGCGTAGCCATTCTTATAGCCTACCGCTATAAAAAAAGATAAATGGTTTTAAAACAATCTATTAAAACAGACCTCTCAGGATTTTGAGAGGTCTGTCTGTTCTTAAAAAACGAAATAACAGCTCCGCAAAGTCTCCCGACTTTGCGGCATAAAAATAGTTTTTATTGAACAAATTCTTTCAAATTGAAGACTAGAATAATTTATTAGAGTAAAAATAAATTACTCAAAGTCAGGAGACTTTGCGTAGCGTAGGCCTGTCTGTTCTTATATGGATGACTATTTTTTCTAATATAATTTCTTTAAATTTATCAAAAAACTAATTTCGCCTTAAATTGTTATATTCAATCATTATAATGATGAAGAAAATCATCAGAAAATGTAATATTTAAGGTCAATGGAATGTCCTATTATAAACTGACCCAATGAAGCATTTAAAAGCCGTATTCATTTCATCTTTATTTATCCTGACTACCAACTTTTTATACGCCCAAACCTGCGACTGTGCAAAAAACTTCGAATGG
Organism: Chryseobacterium sp.; assembly: GCA_031277615.1. GTDB lineage: Bacteria > Bacteroidota > Bacteroidia > Flavobacteriales > Weeksellaceae > Chryseobacterium. The sequence goes on from JAITMC010000039.1 coordinate 31,295, forward strand.
GTAAAGAAAACTTTTGAAGAAAATGATGCAGGTTTTGAATATGCATTAAAACAGAAAGGAAAACAAGCCTACGAAGACCATAATAAAAGAATAGCAGAGAAAGTAAAAGCAGTTAAAACATTCACGGAATGCGGACCTGTTTTATATGAATGGTTATCTTTTTTCCGTTCAGGGCATATTGCCATAAGACCGGTGAATAAAGGAACAGCAGAACCCTCTGCAACTCCTCAGAAATCTGAAAATTCCTATTCCAACTGGGAAACTTTTCCGATGGAAGCTCAGGATTTAAAAAAATACCTGGATCAGAATAAAACCACTGACTATGAAGGCATCTGGGAAACCGAACCCTATACAATCGGTATTAAGAAAAAGGGAGATCAGTATATCGGATTTATCATAGAATCAGGTGCAGAAACCTGGACAAAAGGACAGGTAAAATTAAAACTAGATTTTGCAAAAGGTAAAACGAACTCTGTTTTTTATATGCGTGATCATTCTGCCGTGGAATCCAAAGAGATAACCATGATTGGGAAAAATCATTTACAAATCGGGGATTTCAGCCTTTCAAGGGTTTATCCCAAGGTTAAAGATGATCCGAAATATGACCAGTATTTCAAATCGGCAAGCGCCAATACACCCTATATAGAAAAGCTCAATGAAAAGACGCTGTATTTCAGAATCCCGTCTTTTCAAACATCCGAGAAAAAGAAAATAGATAGTGTGATTGCTGCTAACAGGGATAAAATTCTATCCACTGAAAACCTGATTATCGATATCAGGAACGGAACGGGAGGAAGTGATGCCAGCTATAACAAAATTCTCCCTCTGATCTACACCAATCCCATCAGAACCGTGGGTGTAGAATTTTTATCTACCCAACTGAACAACCAGAGAATGATGGATTTCATCAACAAACCTGAGTACGGATTTGATGAAGAAGGTAAAAAATGGGCCAAAGCTTCATTCGACAAACTGGAAAAAGAACAAGGTAAATTTGTAAATCTCAATGACGGTGTAGTCAGTATTACAAAATATGACACGGTCTATCCTTATCCTAAAAATGTAGGAATTATCATTAATGAACGAAACGGTAGTACTGACGAGCAGTTTTTACTGGCCGCCAAACAAAGCAGAAAAGTGAAGCTGTTCGGAACCACCACTTTTGGGGTTCTGGATGTTTCCAATATGTACTTTGTTTCTTCTCCATGCAAAGAATTTGAACTAGGCTATTCTCTTTCAAGAAGCATGCGTATTCCAAATTTCACCATTGACGGGAAAGGGTTGCAGCCTGATTTTTATTTAGACAGAAGTATTCCGCTCCATGAATGGACCGAGCATGTGAAAACGGTATTGAACGGGGAATAAGGTTTGAAGAACAGCTCCGTAAACTCTTTCACTTTGCGGCATAAAAAGTTTTTTTACTGAATGATTTTTTTCAATTGAAGACGGGATTAATTTATTAGAGCGGAAATACATTACTCAAAGTCAGGAGACTTTGCGTAGCATACAGTTATCATTAGAAATAGAAAACCTTTTTATTGGGAGAAATTTACTATATCTGTCTTATATTAAAGAAACGTGCTAACGCTCCGCAAAGTCAGGAGACTTTGCGGCATTAAGCTAATTCCATCACAAACTTCACATTCGCTATTATTTTTATTAAGTATATTTGATAAAAACCAAATAATGAAAGAAGGATATATTATCAGAGACCAGGAAAAACCTCACTTCCTGACCTGTACCATCATTGACTGGATCGATATTTTCACCCGGCAGACCTATCGCGAAACTGTTATAGAATGTTTGGAGTTCTGTATAAAAAATAAGGGAATGATTCTTTACGGTTATGTAATCATGAGCAATCATCTACATTTAATTATACAATCTAAGGAAGGAAAACTTTCTGACTTAATCAGAGATTTCAAAAAATTTACAGCCAAACAAATACTAGAAAGATTACAGACGGAGCCGGAAAGCCGAAGGGAATGGATTTTAGAACGATTAAAAAAAGCTACCGCAACTCATTCCAGAAATAAGAATTTTCAGGTTTGGCAATATGGAAATCATCCTGAAGAAATTTACAGCTTAAAATTTATGTGGGACAAATTAAATTATATACATTTAAATCCTGTTCGGTCAGGAATTGTAGCTAAAGCAAATCAATATATTTACTCTTCAGCAAGTAATTACTCTGATAGAAAGGGAATAATCAACCTGATTGAAATTGCAGAAAACCCGATTATTAATACGCATAACAGTTCTGAATTTTGGAAATATAATCATTATGATGATGAATGATTCAGTCTTGTATTAATGAATTGTGCTGACGCTCCGCAAAGTCTCCCGACTTTGCGGCATAAAAATAGTTGTTTATTGAACGAATTTTTTCAATTGAGGACGGGAATAATTTATTAGAGTGGAAACACATTACTCAAAGTCAGGAGACTTTGCGTAGCATACTGCTATCACTAGAAATCAGATCCTTTACAATAAAATTGATTGATAGACTTTGAATAGCATAGTTTATTATATCTGAAACTTAAGTTTAAATAACATATATTTACAGCTTAACGAATACCATTTAAACTAAAACTATGGCCATCAATTTTACATCAGAAGAAGAAAAAAATGATTTCCGGGCACTTTCGAATACGATTCAGGCCGGAAATTATGAAGAAGCTTTACATCTTTCCAAAGCTTTACTGGAAAAATTCCCCAGCAACAAAGCCATCTATCACAATCAGATTGGCGCCATGATCTATCTCAGCAAACATGATTACTGGAATGCCACAAAACACTATTCTAAAGCTTTAGAGTATGGATTTGATACAGACGCATGCGAAGATAATATTTGGGAATCGGCAGTAGATGCCTATAAATTCCTTATTGATAGTGAAGAAGGCTTTTCGGCACTCATGTATACGGATACTCAGGAATTTATTGCTGCTAATGATTTAATTGAAAAATATGAAATTCTTTTTCCTTCCGGAAAATACATTGGAGAAGCTAAAGAACTGAATTATATTTTTAACTTAACAAGAGCGTTACAAGACAGTAACAACTATACTTCTTCAGCATTAAACCAGACTTACTCGACTCAATATCCGGACGGCAAGCATCATGAAGTTGTAACGGCTTTGGGTGAAATTATAGATAACAACTCATAATCTATACCGGAAGACCTGCTGCTTCAGTGCCAATGACAAAAAAATCCCTCTCATTACTGAAAGGGATTTGTTATATTAAAAAAACTCAGATTACATATAAGCTTCAATTGGCTCACAGGTACATACTAAGTTTCTGTCTCCGTAGGCTTCGTCAACTCTTGATACAGAAGCAAAGAATTTGTGGTCTCTCACCCACTCCAGCGGATAGGCTGCTTTTTCTCTGCTGTATGGCTTATCCCAGGAATCTGAAACAACTAACTGTTCTGTGTGAGGAGCATTTTTAAGGACATTATTGGCCTGATCTGCTTCACCGTTGGCAATTTCATCGATTTCTTTTTTAATAGAGATTAAAGCTTCAGCAAAACGGTCGATTTCTGATTTGCTTTCAGATTCCGTAGGCTCAATCATTAATGTTCCGGCAACCGGGAATGAAACGGTAGGAGCATGGAAACCATAATCCATTAGTCTCTTCGCTACATCAGCCACTTCAATTCCTAAAGATTTGAACTGACGGAAATCTACGATACATTCGTGAGCCACTCTTCCGTTTTCGTTTGAATATAAGATCGGGAAGTGTTCAGCAAGTATTTCTTTCAGGTAGTTCGCGTTCATGATGGCATGTCCGGTTGCTTTTTTCAGTCCTTCAGTTCCTAACATCTTGATGTATGCATAAGAAATGTTAAGGATCAGACCTGAACCGTAAGGTGCGGCAGAAATACCGTCAATAGCTTCTTTTGCTCCGACTCTGATATTCGCGTTGGAAGGAAGGAAAGGAACAAGGTGTTTAGCCACACAGATCGGGCCTACTCCAGGACCTCCGCCTCCGTGAGGAATCGCGAAAGTTTTGTGTAAGTTAAGGTGACAAACGTCTGCTCCGATGTTTCCAGGACTTGTAAATCCAACCTGAGCGTTCATATTGGCACCGTCCATATATACCTGTCCGCCATGTTCGTGGATCAGGCTTGTAATTTCTTTAATATTGGCATCAAAGAATCCGTAAGTAGACGGATACGTAATCATTACGCAAGATAAGTTCGCGGAATGCTGTTCTGTTTTAGCTTTAAGGTCTTCAAAATCAATTTCTCCGTTCTCAAGGTTTTTCACGACAACGATTTTCATTCCGGCCATGGCTGCAGAAGCAGGATTGGTTCCGTGGGCAGACTGAGGGATCAGTACTACATTTCTGTGTCCTTCACCTCTTGAAATGTGATATTCTCTGATCACCATTAATCCTGCGTACTCTCCCTGAGCTCCGGAATTCGGCTGAAGAGAAGTTCCTGCAAATCCGGTGATCTCAGCAAGATCTTTTTCCAGTTCGCGGATCATTTCCTGATATCCGCCAGCCTGATCTACCGGTACGAACGGGTGAACACTTCCCCAGTTATCCCACGAAAGCGGAAGCATTTCAGTAGCAGCGTTCAGCTTCATGGTACAAGAACCAAGAGAGATCATAGAGTGCGTTAATGATAAGTCTTTTCTTTCAAGACGCTTGATGTAACGCATCAATTCAGTTTCTGTATGATATTTGTTGAATACCTGCTCCGTAAGAATCTCATCTTTTCTTAAGTTCTCTTCAGGAATGCTGTATCCTTCTTTGATCTCTAATTTGAAGGTCTGCTTATCTTTGAACTGGGCGAAAGAAGCCATCAGATAATTCAATTTATCCAATGTTGTGCTTTCGTTGATCGCAATACTTACTACTCCTTCTGTGAAATAGTTTAAGTTTAATCTGTGATCAAGCATCATTCTCATCAGTCTTCCTTTTTCATCTTCATTTAAAAGGATTTTTACCGTATCGAAAATCGGCTCTTCTACAGTCTGATATCCCAATGCCTGAAGACCGTTTTTCAAAGCGTTGGCTTTAAAGTGGATCTGATCTGCAATATAATTTAATCCTTTAGGACCGTGATACACTGCGTACATTCCTGCCATTACTGCTAAAAGAACCTGAGCCGTACAGATGTTTGATGTTGCTCTTTCTCTTTTAATGTGCTGTTCTCTGGTCTGTAATGCCATTCTCAATGCACGTCTTCCGTACATATCCTGAGAAACCCCGATGATTCTTCCCGGAATATCTCTTTTATAATCTTCTCTACATGAGAAGAATGCTGCGTGAGGACCTCCGTAACCTAATGGAATACCAAATCTCTGGGTAGTTCCTACAGCACAGTCAGCTCCCATAGAAGCCGGTGACTTTAGCTTTACCAAAGCCATAGGATCACAAGCTACTACCACTTGTAAATCCAGCTTTTTATAGTTTACAATATCTTCCGTATAGTCTAAGACGATTCCGTTTTTACCCGGATACTGCAATAAAACACCATAATAAGAAGCATCGAATGCATGGGTTTTATGATCTCCTACCACTACTTCAATACCTAGTCCTTCAGCTTTGGTTTTTAAAACAGAAACGGTTTGAGGAAGTACCAGTTCAGAGATGAAGAATTTGTTGGCTTCAGCTTTTTTCTGGTCTTTTGTTCTGTTGTTGAAAAACATGTGCATGGCTTCTGCAGCCGCTGTTGATTCATCCAAAAGAGAAGCATTAGCCAGTGTAAAGCCTGTAAGGTCGCATACTACAGTCTGGAAATTAAGAAGCGCTTCAAGCCTTCCCTGTGCAATTTCCGCCTGGTATGGGGTGTATGCTGTGTACCAGCTTGGATTTTCAAAGATATTTCTCTGAATGGCTGACGGCAAAAGCGTATTATGGTAACCAAAACCAATGTAGCTTGTATAATCAGTATTCTTTGATGCCAATTCTTTAGAATGGTTCAGCATCTCGTATTCTGAAAGCGGTTCCGAGATCTCCAGATCTTTCTCTAAACGGATAGAAGAAGGGATAGTCTGAGAAATTAACTCTTCAATACTTGAAACGCCCAATTTTTCCAACATCGCCTGTTTATCGGCTTCATTAAGGGAAATGTGGCGGCTCACAAACTGTTCTGTATTCATTTTTATTTATTAGATTTTTGTTGTAAAAAAGATTCGTAAAATTACAATTTTTTACAGGATTGTACAATAATCTGAAATTATCAATATTACAACAAAAATTCAATATGAATTTTCAAACAAACAAATCAACGCTGTTTTATTAAACAAAATTCAAAACCAGCTTTTCCTGAGGCCTCAAAGCCAGGATGGTGCGATATGCAGAGCATATGATGTTCAGCTTTACTGATAAGATTATCTTTTTTCATAATATGCTTGGTCTGTAAATCTAAAAGTCTTCCGGTTCTAGTATTATAAAGGGGAATAGTTATCAAAAAAAACGCACATTTCTTTCCGGCAAATAAGACGAATTTACCCTGTAAACCTGCTAATCATCAGGTTTTGTAATATTTATGAATTTTTATTAATTATATTTATTCTAAATTAATATATTTGTACCATGAATATGATAGTCCCGTTTAAAGTACCGCCTTTATCTCCTGTATATGCGTTCAATAATGAAGAGATGTTCTGTGAAAAGAAATCCTGCTGCAAAAAATTCAAGAAAGGGAAAAGATGTAAGAAATGTCCCGGCAGAAAAAAGATGGCTTAATCTACATTAAGTTATTGAAAAGCACATACACCGCAATAATCAGAAGAATGATTCCCCAGATCAGCATGACGATTTTCGGTTGACCGTATCGGTTGGCTAATGTTCGTGGTTGAGGCTTAAACATTTCTTCTACGGTATTTTTGAATTTTTCAGTATCATTGTCGAAAACTTCTGTAATAGTAATTCCCTGTACCACTGTTTTATGCAGCAGAGAATTGGTAGCATGAAGCAACAGCTGAAATTTCCCGTCTTTAAATTCGGTGATCTTAAATATTCTCTCCCCATAAGGTTTCTCCAACCCGAAAGGCAACACTTTCACGACATCAGCATTGCTGGTCTGCCAGCTGATAATAATCTCCTCTCCTTTTTTAGCATGAATTTTATTCGCCGTAAATGTTTTGATCGCAGGCGGAACATTGTACCTGAAGCTTTTCTGATGGCTTTCCAAATTCTGATCATAGGCTCTTCTTCTGGCCGGATCACTTAATGTTTCATAAGCTTCCTGAATTTCGCGAAAACGGTCGGCAAAGAAATCATCATTTTCATTCTTATCCGGATGGTATTTTAAGGAAAGCTTTCTATAAACCTTTTTGATGTCTTCTTCTGAAGCATCCTGGGAAATTCCGAGAAAATAGTAGTAATCTTTCATTGAACAATGCAAAAATAAGGATTAAGTTTTTATTTTCCTGTGGATTAATTCAACTTTTTGCCTCACCTCCAATTTTTGTTCATCGTTTATTAAAACCTCGTATGTTTGTTTCATCATATAAGAACTACAAAAAAAAGAAGAACTTTGTTATTATCAAAAAAAGAGTAACGGGATATGAGAGTAAATTATAAACCAAGATAACCTTAAGTATATCGTCTGTTAGAGTTCTATTCATATCCTTTTTAATAATCCTGAATTAGTATTTAAGAAATAAAC
>JAITMC010000040.1 GCA_031277615.1 Chryseobacterium sp.
AAGCGTTGAAATCGATATCATAAGTATCACCGCAAAGGCTATCTTTTTCCTATTCCTTTTTCCAATAAGGTTATTCTTAAAATTAGTTCTTTTTGATTTATTGCAAACTTACCACGCAAAGTCCTACAAATTGGACTGTTGATTTTAGGGTGCAAAGAAGGAATCAACTCCGTTGATTTGATGAAGCGTTCTTTACAATTAAGATTTTTAAAGGAACTGATTGCTAAGGCTGGGATTTTATAGCATTATGTTTTAAAATTGGCAATCTATCAATCTGTGGAATCTGCGACATCTGTGGGAAATCAATAAGAGGCTGTAAAATGTACAGCCTCTTTATTCTTTTCTTATCTGCAGTAGCAGCATAGTGATCTGTCCGGAGTGCACATATCTCCTCTGCCGGGATGGCCGGATACCACTCCTCCAGCTTCACCACACAGCGTGTAACAGTTTACGATGATCACTCTTTCGCCACCGGAAATTTTTTTCAGGGCCGCCCGGCTTAATTTGCCTGCTTTTAAATTGTTTTTATTCATAATACTATATTTGGTATTTTAAATATATGAATAAATAATTAAACAACTCACCATCAATAGGTTAAAATCAGTATAGGCTCCGCAAGCGGAGCCTATACTGATTTATATAATGATCAGAATTAATCTTCCAAGCCGAAAAAAGCTCTTAAAGCTTCTACATTTTTCTTGTCATTTCCAACAAATATTTCGTTATCGGTAAGAAAAACCGGACGTTTCAGAAAGGTGTAATGGTCCAGAAGCAGTTCTTTAAAATCTTTTTCGCCCAAAGACTTTACTTCAAGTCCTCTGGCTTTGATCTGGGTGGATTTTTTGCTGAACAGCGCTTCATAGGATTTGGTTTTTTTATACATTTCGGCCAGTTCTTCTTTGGTTACCGGCTCTTTTTTAATCTCACGAAGCTCCCAGCCTGTAAGGTCGAACTGGGCTAAAATCTTTCGGCAGGTGTCACAGGTATTAAGGTAAAATACTTTCTTCATTGTTTTTTAAATCTGTTATGGGTTAAATTCGGTCTTCATTTGAAGTTTCGCAGTTCAAAAGTAGGATTTAATCTAAAAATCCGGAAATTATTGAATAACTTTATTCAAATTTTATAAAGATGGAGAACAAGCCTATTACTTTTCAGTTTATTTCTGAACCTTCGGATGTTAACTACGGTGGGAATGTACATGGTGGAAGTGTCATGAAATGGATTGATCAGGCGGGTTATGCCTGTGCTACCACATGGAGCGGCAATTATTCAGTAACGGTTTATGTAGGCGGGATCCGTTTTTATGAGCCTATCAAAATCGGGGAAGTGGTGAAGGTAGATGCGCAGGTGATTTATACGGGATCATCCAGTATGCATATTGCGATCAACGTTTTTTCAAGGAACCTTAAACAGCCTACTTTTGATAAAAAAACCCACTGCATTATTGTTTTTGTTGCGGTGGATGAGAACGGAAAAAAACTTCCTGTTCCCAAATGGGTTCCCGGAACTGAAGAGGAAAAGCAGCAGGAACAATATGCCAAACGGCTGATGGAGCTGAGGACGCAGATAGAGGATGAGATGAAGCCGTTTTTGTAAGGCTGGATGAGGGAAGATGGAAGAAGGGTGTTATGAATATCCTAAAGGATAAGGGTTTATTTTATCCTAACGATCCATAAAAACTCTTCAAAGGAACTTAATCTCTTATTCTGAACCCAAGATAAATAGTAAAAAAGTTAATTTATGAAAAATATTTTCACATTCATTATTTTTTTCTGGGCTGTTTATATCTCATCACAGACCCATCGTTTTGTTTACCAGCTTCAGTATAAAATGGATTCAACGGAAGCGGGGTATGAAAAACTTAATATGATTCTGGATATCGGCCCGAAAGAAGTTAAATTTTACGGGCAAAACCTTCTGGTTACCGATTCTTTGAATAAGAAGTTCGGTATGAATAACAGTCATACCGATATGTCCGGCCAGGTAGTCAAAAGAAGGCTCAATACCTCTGATCATGAGAATTTCATCAACATCAAAAACGGTTATTATTCGTTTAAAACAACGGATAAGATGAGCTGGTTAATCTCAGGAGAAACGAAACAGTCTGATCATTACACTTTACAAAAAGCCACCACCACGTTCGGTGGCCGAAACTGGACCGCCTGGTTCTGCAAAGATATTCCTTTCAATGAAGGACCTTTTAAGTTTCGCGGACTCCCCGGGCTGATCTTTGAACTGTATGATTCTAAAAAGAATTTCATTTACAACCTCAGCAGCAGCCGTGAACTGCCCAACGTCTATTCCACCGCAGATTTTATAGAATCCAATTTCGGGAATAAAGCTGTTCCGATCAATGAAAAGCAGAAGTATAAACTGATCATGGAGTTTTATAATGATCCGTTTGCGTTTGAAAGGAATAATTTCAGCAAATCCAATACGGATTTAAAGATCAATATCAATGGAAAAGAGATCCGTACCGTAGACGAGCTGAACACCCAGACGAAAAGTATGCAGGAAGTGATCCGGAAATATAACAACCCGATCGAGATCGATAAGGCAATTCATTATAAAGAATAGCCTGTAATTTTTGCGGAACTCTATTCTTATTGTTATATTTGCAGTATCAAAAGGAAATGGTGCTCTTCCTTACCCAACCGCTTTACAGAAGCTGATGACGCCTGATTAAGAGATTATTAACCAATAATTAATCAGGATAAGCATGTCAAAAAAACAACGTCAATTTAACAGAAAAGCAGTTTTTCATTTTCGATTTTTCTTCAGGAAATATCCTGCTCTCCCTTATATTTTAAAGTGGCTATCTATCAGTATAATCCTCGGAGCGCTGGCAGGCACGGCTTCAGCAGGTTTTTTACAATCACTGGAATGGGCTACCGATTTCAGGGAAACTCATCTCTGGCTGATCGCTTTTCTTCCTGTTGCAGGTTTTCTCATCGGTCTTTTGTATTATTATTTCGGTAAAGATGTGGAAGCCGGTAATAATTTACTGATTGAGAATATTCATGATCCGAAGAAGATTATTCCGTTCCGTATGGCACCTTTTGTTTATCTGGGAACCATTGTCACTCATTTTTTCGGGGGATCTGCCGGCCGTGAGGGAACTGCTCTTCAAATGGCAGGTGCTATTGCCGACCAACTTACCGGACCCTTCCAACTGGATAAGAATGAACGCAGAATTCTGCTTATTGCAGCTGTTGCCGCCGGATTCGGATCGGTTTTCGGAACGCCCCTGGCCGGTGCCGTATTCGGACTCGAAGTTTTCCTGATCGGAAGGATCCGTTATAATGCTATTTTCCCTGCTTTTGCATCTGCAGTTTTAGCCGACCTGACCACTAATCTCTGGAACGTAAAACATACGCATTACGCTATTGACTTTATCCCTAAACTGCAATTTCTCCCTGTTCTGTACAGCATTCTGGCAGGTATTGTTTTTGGAATCTGTGCTGCCGGTTTCAGCAGACTCATTCACTGGGCCGGCTCTGTTTTTAAATCCAGGATTCAATATCCCCCATTCCGTCCTGTAGTGGGAGGAATTCTTATAGCTCTTGCCGTTTTTGCAATGGGAACCACGCGCTATATTGGTTTGGGAGTGCCCGTTATTGTGGAGTCTTTTGAAAAGCAGCTTCCGTTTTATGATTTTGCCCTGAAGATGATCTTCACGATCGTTACCCTTTCTGCCGGATTTAAAGGGGGTGAGGTAACGCCTTTATTTTTTATCGGAGCAACTTTGGGGAGTGCTTTATCCCTGTTTATTCCGTTGCCGTTCGGGCTGCTTGCCGGGATGGGGTTTGTAGCCGTATTTGCGGGAGCCACCAATACTCCTTTGGCCTGTATGCTGATGGGAATTGAGCTTTTCGGGGCAGAATCCGGGGTTTACATTGCCATTGCCTGTGTAGTTTCTTATTTACTTTCCGGCCACAACAGTATCTATACCCAACAGAAGATCGGGGAAGCGAAGAACAGAAGATATTCAAGCCAGGAGGATAAGTCGGTTTCGGAGTTTTTGTAAAATATGAATCTTCAATTTTGCTATACCTATCAATAGTGAACGGTCCATTCCCCGGGAAACCAATTCACCTTTCTCACTTCCTTGTCTATCATCTATCCGTCTTTCTCAAAAAATTCATTAAGTTTGCCCCATAATTCCACAGCATGTTTGATTACAGGTTAAAAGTTTTCCATACGGCCGCTTCCAGACTGAGTTTTACCAAAGCTTCAGAAGAGCTTTACATTTCCCAGCCGGCAGTAACCAAACACATTAAGGAAATCGAAAATCAACTGGGTACCAAACTTTTTGACCGGAAAGGAACTTCTGTGCAGCTCACCCAAAGCGGCAGAATCTTATATCAGTATGCCGAAAAGATCCGGAATATTTACCGGGATCTGGAGTTTGAGATCAGCCAGATTAATGAACAGCATAAAGGAAAGCTGATCATCGGGGCGAGTACAACTGTTGCTCAATATGTTCTGCCTGAAATCCTGGCCAGATTCAACACTTATTATAAGGATATCAAGATTGAGCTGATTGCGCATAATACTGAAATCATTTCCGATCTTCTCAAAGAGGGTAAAATAGATCTTGGCATTATTGAGGGGGAATCTCAGTCTTCTTTTTTCGACTATCAATCTTTTAAAGCAGACGAAATTGTTCTTACCGCAAAGGCTGATCATTCTTTAGCTCATAAAACTTTACACCTGAAGGACCTTTATCAGCTTGATTTTATTTTCCGCGAGCAAGGCTCCGGCACTCTGGAATTTATTCATAACCGACTGAAAGATAAAGGGATTAATCCTGAAGAACTACATACGGTTATTCAGTTAGGAAGCAGTGAAAGTATCAAAAATTACCTTCTGCATTCGGATTGTATGGCATTTTTATCCATCAGTACCATTCTCAATGAACTGAAAAACAACACGCTTACCGTTGTGGACATCAAAGGTTTCAGCATTGAAAGAAATTTTCATTTTATTCTTCCGAAGGGCGAACAATCGGAGCTGATCAGACTGTTTCTGAGGTTTGTCAGTTGATTCTGATGCATTCGGATAGACATGGTTATTCAGGTTTCACATCTGAAGGATTAAATCCCGCCTCATGTTATAACTAAAAGTTATCTTATATAACAAAATACGATTTACTTTGTAATCGTAAATTGCGGAATTTTGAAGTCTGATTTCAATATTTATTTTATGAAAGATTTCATCCAAAACCATACGACACGAAAAACCGCCTTTATTATCCTTGCTGTTTTATGCCTTAGCCCCTGGGTTTCCTCTCCTATTGCCCTGGCACTGGGATTTGCTTTAGCGATTATCATTGGAAATCCTTTTGAGCAGTATTTACATCGGTATATTCATCTGCTGCTTCAGGTTTCCATTGTCGGGCTGGGATTCGGGCTTAAGCTGGACGAGGCTCTTCAGGCCGGAAAATCAGGTTTTCTATTGACCGTGGTCAGTATTATAACAGTGATGATCCTGGGGTATATCCTCGGACGGATATTTAAGCTTGAACGAAAGCTTTCTTATCTTATTTCTGCCGGAACAGCCATCTGCGGAGGAAGTGCCATTGCCGCCGTCTCCCCGATTATTAAGCCTGATACCAAAGAAATATCACTGGGACTTGCCATTGTTTTTACCTTGAATTCCATTGCCTTATTTATTTATCCTGCCATCGGGCATCTGCTTCACCTTTCCCAGGAACAGTTCGGGTTATGGTGCGCTGTAGGAATTCACGATACAAGTTCTGTGGTGGGTGCCGCCGGGAAATATGGATATGAAGCTTTAAAAACAGCCACCACAGTAAAGCTGGCCCGTGCCTTATGGATTATCCCGGTTTCTGTGATCACAATGTTTATTTTTAAAAGTAAAGAATCAAAAATTAAAATTCCCTGGTTCATCGGATGGTTTGTGCTCGCTATTCTGCTGAATACTTATTTTCCGGTATTTGACCGTTTCAGTTTTGCGGTAACTTCTGTGGCTAAATCCGGATTGAATCTGACTTTATTTCTGATCGGATCCACGCTTTCACTACAGACTTTAAAAACGATAGGAATTAAACCGCTGGCCATGGCTGTAATCATTTGGGCGGCAATCAGTGTGGGGAGTTTACTTTATATCATTCATTAATATTTTGAAAAAGAGATGATATCCTAATTGAGTTTTATATTTCCAATAAAAATTAACGCAGAGATTAATTAAAATGACGCTTTACTTTAGGGAGCAAAGAGTTGCGACTACGCCGCGGATGAAGATTTGCGGATATCCTATTGCTGCATCGAATCAACTCAGTTGATTTTCATTTTCTGCACACTAAAAATCGACTGAATCGTTCACAAGATTTGCGTGGCTCTTTTATTAGCTCGCAGATTTTGCAGATGACGCAGATTTTAATCTACCAGATCTCAAAAGGCGTGTTAGAATTCTCTAATCAGCAATTTTTTAAAGAACCTGGTTAAAAAATAATCTTCCACAGGTTCCTCCAATCTATGTCTCCATTGCAGATAGTTCAATTTTTTTGAGGCAGCCCGATACGAACCTTAAAAGCTACCTCGATCTATAAAGCACAAAAACCTTCCGGAAATCCAAAAGGCTTTTGCATATTAAATGTGGAAATGTTTATTTCTTAAATGGCAGCATTGTCACAGTTGTATCCCTGAGTGCAGGCAATATGCTGTACACAATACCAAGGTCCTGTTACGGAACCTGAGCAGCTGCATCCGCAAAGGGATAAATCCGGATTTCCGCTTATGCCTCCTGCAATGTTTTTAAGATCTGCTTTTGTTAATTTTTTAGCATTTTTCATAATGGTTGTGGTTTGGTTTGAGATTAAACAATATCGTTTAGTTACCTTCCAAAGTTAAACAAATATTAATTATTCGCAACATAATTTAATATAAAATTTAATAATACCCTGATTTCATTAGTATTATTAGACTATTCATATCATTCTTTATCTTATTATTTATTAAACAAAGTCAGAATACAGCCTTTTTAACAAACTTTCAAACTCCAAAAAACAGCTATGCCCCCTATTATTCAGAGCATCCCTACTTTCAGTTTAAATAATGTATTAAGTAAAGTAGCTTCACAAAAATCCGGAGATATTTCAAAATAAAACCTTCCAATTACTTGAAAGGTTTCAGTCAATAAAATGCTGTTATCAGCAGGTCATCACCTGCAGGCATCTTTTATACTCTTTACAATATTCCGGACCTGTTACTGCTCCTGTGCAGCTGCAGCCACATTGTGAAAGGTCTGGTGTGACCGGTCCAACTTTTATTCCTCCTGTAATGTTTTTAAGGTCTGTCTTTGTTAATTTTCTGGCATTTTTCATAATGATTGAATTTGATTTTAAATTAAACAATAACGTTAAACTTATTTAACCAAAAGTAAAGAAATAATCATTATTTTAAACCCTAAAAAATGTTAATTTATTCATTTTCTTCCACTTACACTTATCATATATTGATATTATTCAATAAACTCCAGATCTTTATCATGGGTTTCTGAGATCGTCAGCGCAGAATAAAAAGCCAGCCCGAAAACCACTACTCCTACCAAAGCTGCACTCATAATGACGGAGAAATTCCCTTTTAAAAGATCGAAAGCGAAGATCATTACCGGAACCAGTCCTCTTACCATATTGGGAACCGTAGTGGTAGCCGTATTTCTGATATTGGTTCCGAACTGTTCTGCTGCCAGCGTAACAAACATTGCCCAATAGCCGGTACCCAATCCCAGCCATACGCAGAACATATAATATCTGGTTTCTGTATTGGTATTTCCGAAGAGCATGATGCCTACTCCAACCAATGTGAAAAGCAGCATATAGAATATCGCCATTTTACGGGATTTTAAGGCATGAGAAATAAAGCCGCTCAATAAATCTCCCACAGAAATCCCTACATAGGCCCACATAATGGCTTTTCCGGGATTAAGGTCCTTAATTCCCAGTTCGGGAGCAAACTGGTTGGCCAGAACAGCCAGAATACCGATACAGAACCAGGTAGGAAGGCCTACAGCAATGCATTTCAGATATCTTATCAACCGGTCTTTATGGGTGAAAAAGGAAAGAAAATTTCCTTTGGAGACATTTTTATGTTCGATGTTTTTATAAATCCCCGATTCTGAAACGCTTATCCTCAGCAATAGCAGCAGTATTCCCATCACTCCGCCGATAATATAGGAAATATTCCATCCGCCGGCTAATTCCACCGTTAACTGGGCCACCACTGCCCCCATCAACCCGAATCCGGCCACAACCGAGGTACCGATCGCCCTGAGATTCTTCGGCAGGCTTTCAGAAACGAGGGTAATTCCGGCTCCAAGCTCTCCGGCCAGCCCAACCCCTGCAATAAATCTTAAGCCGGCATATTGGTACACCAAATGTTCTTTTGGAAAATAAGGCAGGAAGCCACAGGCAATATTCGCCAGTGAGTAGACCAGAATGGAACCGAAAAGTACGGAGAGCCGCCCTTTTTTGTCTCCGAAAATTCCCCAGAAAACGCCGCCGATCAGAAGCCCTACCATCTGGCAATTCAGAATGAATGTCCCATCGGCATCAGGATTAAGGCCTAATGCCTTTAAGCTGGGAATTCTCACAATTCCGAATAAAAGCAGGTCATAAATATCTACGAAATAGCCCAGGGCAGAAATAACAACGGGAATAGAAAAAATGTACTTCAGTTTTGAAACAGGGTCAGTTCTTGCATTTTTAAGTTTTGATAAAAATAAAAAACCTTTCA
This sequence comes from Chryseobacterium sp., assembly GCA_031277615.1. Taxonomy (GTDB): domain Bacteria; phylum Bacteroidota; class Bacteroidia; order Flavobacteriales; family Weeksellaceae; genus Chryseobacterium. The sequence continues at coordinate 8,760 of JAITMC010000040.1, forward strand.
ATTTCTTGAAAGGTTTTTATTAAATATCTTGATCTGTTGTTATCTTGCAATATTCACAGCTCTTGTTTCTCTGATCACGGTTACTTTTACCTGTCCCGGATAAGTAAGTTCGTTCTGGATTTTTTCTGAAATGTCATAAGACAGCTGAGAAGCTACTTCGTCATTTACTTTTCCACTTTCTACCATCACTCTCAGTTCTCTACCTGCCTGGATGGCATAGGCGCTGGATACCCCGTCGAAGCTTAATGCCGCAGATTCAAGATCTTTCAGTCTCTGGATGTAAGATTCCAGTACCTGACGTCTTGCTCCCGGTCTTGCCCCTGAGATAGCATCGGCTACCTGGATGATTGGGGATAAAAGCGATTTCATTTCAATTTCGTCGTGGTGAGCTCCGATGGCATTAACCACTTCAGGGTTTTCACCGTATTTTTCAGCCCACTGCATTCCCAGTAAAGCGTGAGGAAGTTCAGATTCCTGTTCAGGAACTTTTCCGATATCGTGTAAAAGACCTGCTCTCTTAGCCAATTTAACGTTTAATCCCAGCTCAGCAGCCATTGTTGCTGCAATATTCGCTACTTCTCTTGAGTGTTGCAGCAGGTTCTGTCCGTAAGAAGAACGGTACTTCATTCTCCCTACAATCTTGATCAGCTCAGGGTGTAATCCGTGGATTCCCAGATCAATGATCGTTCTTTTTCCTACTTCAATAATCTCCTCTTCAATCTGTTTTCTTGTCTTTTCTACCACTTCTTCAATCCTTGCCGGGTGTATTCTACCGTCTGTTACCAGTCTGTGAAGGGATAATCTTGCAATTTCTCTTCTTACCGGATCGAAACATGAAAGAAGGATGGCTTCAGGAGTATCATCAACGATAATTTCCACTCCTGTTACAGCTTCCAAAGCACGGATATTTCTACCTTCCCTACCGATAATTCTACCTTTTACCTCATCAGATTCTATGTTGAAAACAGATACTGAGTTTTCGATAGCCTGCTCGGTTCCGATTCTCTGGATCGTCTGAATAACGATTTTTCTGGCTTCATTTTTAGCGTTCATCTGTGCTTCTTCCATGATGCCCTGAACGTGTGCCTGAGCTCTTGTCTTCGCTTCAGCTTTCATGGTTTCCACCAGTTCTGCTTTAGCTTCCTCAGCGGTATAGTTGGAGATCTTTTCAAGGATTTCCACCTTTTTAGCCGTAGCCGTATCCAGTTCATGCTGCTTTTTATCTAAGATTTCGTTTTTCTTAGCGTAATCAGCAATCTGTCTGTCCAGATCTTTTTCAAGCTTTCCAACTTTGCTCAGCTCGTCATTCAGCTTGTGCTCTTTGTCTTTCGTTCTTTTTTCTGTTTCCTGCATTTTCTTTTCACGGACCTGAATATCTGCATCATGCTGCGATTTCAGCTCCAGGAATTTTTCTTTTGCCTGAAGGTTTTTTTCTTTCTTTATGGATTCAGCTTGAACGGTTGCTTTTTCTATAAGGTTTTCGGCATTTTTCTTTGCATCATCTATAATAAATTTTGCTTTGGTATTCAGCGAGCTTCTGGAGAAAAACATCCCTATTACTGCTCCTACGACTAAACAAATAACGCCGACTATAATGGCTGTTGTCATAATATATATTGAGTTTTAATTGTCTTCATATCTGAATAAAAAAAGCCTACAACAATTCAAAGATTGAGAGTAAACTCCTAATCAACACGATTTGAACTGATTTCTGCTGTCTGTAATCCGGACAGGCCGGCACGCCATTCAGCGGACATTTGTTCGGTAATTGTTTAGCGTTGAGTTTACCTTTAATGTGTTAGAATTATTGTAGGCAGTTCTGCGGGAAAAAAAATCTATTTCCCGATTTCATTCAGCGACTGATTAATTTTGGCTAATCTTTCGTTGGTAGAATTTATATTTTTTTCGTAGTTAAGAGATACTACTTCTGCGTTGGTTCCCAGTTTAAGGGCGCACATCGCCAAAGCATCCTGTTTATCTCTTACATCGAAGTTCTGTTCAAAATCTTTAATCATATTTTCAATCTGCTTCCCTACCTTACGCAAAGTCTCTTCCTCTGCGGCCGGTACGTTCAGCGGATACACTCTTCCTGCAATGTTTACGGTTATTCTTCTTACCTCCATTATAATCCACTGTTTTGAAGCTGTGCAATACAGAAATCTATTTCCTTCACCAGTCTGTTGATATGATTTTTCATCAGTCTGTTATGTTCCGGGTTTCCTGATATTGCTGAATAAAGTTTTATATTTTTTTGTTCTTCTGCTAATACCTGATTTTTCCTCCTCTCCTCGTCGTATTTCCTTTTCAGTTCTTCATGCTCTTTATTTAGTTCTGATAAATTTTCAGCAAGATTTTTATAATTCTTTTGTAAATTCAAAATCTTTTTCTCTAATTCTGAAAAATTGTTTTCTAAATCTTGAAGCATTTCAGGTTTTGTATATTCTAACTAATAGCAAAAATAAAAAAATATTGACATTAACAAAAATAAATGTCCCTATATTTTGATCTGTTCGCAAAAAAGGAGACGCAAATGCATCTCCTTCTGTATTTTTACGAGTTATTTTTTTTATTCGAACTTCAAAACGAACATTACAGCTCTTGTCTGAAGGGTAGACATGGCCGTTGCCCAGTAAGGAGGTGTATTCGCATTATCTGCCACTTTTTCATTATTCATGAAGAAAGTTCCTCTGATAGCCGGTGTCAGTTTAAATTTATTAAAGTAGAACTGGATTCCCATTTCAGCAGACCACGCAAAGTTGTGGGTGGTGGATCTGAATACCTGCTGAAGGTTATCATCCTCAGCTGAAGAATTAGACTGAAGGTTCACCACATAGTTTACCCCAGCAGCAACATATGGTCTTGAATTGTACCATCTCTGGCCATGAAGTTCAAGCAATACAGGAATATCAATTAAAGTGGATTTCACTTCTCTTGTTCTGTCTTTATCAGTTAAAGGAAAAGGGGTAAATGCAGGGTTTGTACGGGTTCCGGCCGCATATTGATCATTGGATTGTGTATCAAAGAGCAATTGCCTCTGAGCAAATTGTAAGCCTGGTTCCAATCTTAAATCCAAATAATCGTTCAGTCTCCATTTGGCGATAAGTCCTGCGCCGAAACTGTAACTTTCTTTGGAGGTAACAAGATTCTTATTCCCATCCATACCGTATGTGGGGTGAAGAACGATACGGTAGTCTAGTCTGTTGCCATTCAAGTAAAAACCCCAGCTGAACTTCTGTTCGTCAAAGTCTTCCAACTTATCCATCCTGTTACGGGTTCTGAATTGTGCGTCTGCAAAAACAGCGATATTTACTGAGGCTAAAACCAGTGCTCTTAATAAAAATTTATTCATAGGTTACTTTGTTGCTTTATAAATTGTGGCTATACCTAAACTTAGTTTTTTATATTCTACTTTCTTAAATCCTGTATCTAAAAGAATTTGTTTCATCTTTTCCCCGAAAGGAAAAGCATTTACAGAATCCGGAAGGTACGTATATGCCCTATTATCTTTGGAAACCAGTCTGCCGATGGCAGGTAATACATTTTTAAAATAAAACATATAAAGCGGTCCTAAGAAACCCTCAACCTTTGAAAACTCCAGTATATAAACACTTTTGTTATCTTTAACTACTCTTCTTAATTCTGCCAAACCTTTGGTAAGGTTCTCAAAATTCCTCACTCCAAATGCAACGGAAACCGCATCAAATCTGTTTTCCTCGAAAGGTAAGTTCTCTGCATCTCCTTTTTGCATGGAAATTTTGCCGTCTAATTTAAGTTTTTTTATTTTAATAACGCCAACATTTAGCATTTGTTGTGATAAATCCAAACCAATTACTTTTGCACCGGTTCCTTTTTCAATGGTGATTGCCAGATCTCCCGTTCCTGTAGCCACATCCAGCACTTCCTGCGGGTTATCATTTTTCATCATTTTCACCAGCGTATTTCTCCACAAAACATCAATTTTCATAGATAAAACATGATTCAGAAGGTCATACTTCGGTGCAATATTGTCGAACATATCCTCTACCTGGCTTTTCTTTGTAGCCTCAGAATTGTAGGGCGTAACTTTGGTAATATCTTTTGTCAAAACTTAAAACTTGTAATATTCTTTATAATAATTAAGGTAATCCTGCTTTCTGAAGATTTTTGATCTGGATTCCACTTTCTGGATATTCTTGATCAGCTGATCATAATCTTCATTCACATTGTAATAAAAATCGTCCGTATACAGTTTGTTGAAGTGCTTTGCCCCTCCAAAATACTCTTTACCGTCGATAGTGGTCTTCCCCAGCACCATAAGCAGTGAATCTTTTTTAAGATTATAGCCGTAGTACTGGTCATTGATATAATAATCCTGATGCGCAATATTGATCAGGCCCCGGATTTTATTCACTTCAAATGCAGAATCATACAGCATTTTTTTATTCTTATCGAAAACTTTGATTGAGTTTTTTCCTTTATTCAGATCAACTTTTACAAACTGCCCTGCCGAAATGATGCCTTCGGAGCCGTTATTGATCTTAAAGTAATACGTATCGGGGGTAGGATTGTCTACTACATAATAGTTTTTCTTCGCCAAAAAAAAGAAGTAGATCCCAAAGGCAACGATAAACGCCACAGCTGCAATGAGTAAGCCTTTTAAGGACGGGTTGTTTTTCATAGACTGTAAAGTACAATTTTTGCAAATTTAATAATATTTTTAATTCTCCGTTATTAATATTAATTATTAACTTTGCATCTTTAAAAAAAATCATATAAACGAATGCCGAATACGATCATTATTGGTTCCGGATCCTATATTCCTAACAGAGTTATTGGTAGAGACTATTTCATGGATTCTGAGTTCTACACGGAAGACGGGGTGAAGATTGAAAAGCCTGCAGAAGAAACTATTGCAAAGTTTGTAGAAATCACAGAAATAGAAAACAGAAGATTTATTGAGGACGATCTTTCCAATTCACAGATTGGTTACGAAGCCGCAAAAAAGGCTCTTGAAGATGCACAAATAGACGGTGAAGAACTTGATTATATCATTTATGCAAGCAATTTTGGGGAGGTTACTCAAAACGGATATGCTGATTTTATGCCAACAATGGCTGCAAGGGTAAAAAATAAATTAGGCATCAGAAACAGAAAATGTGTTACCTATGATATGCTTTTCGGATGCCCGGGATGGGTAGAAGCCATGATCCTTGCCAACAACCTGATCAAAGCTAAAACGGCAAAAACAATCCTGATCATCGGAGGGGAAACTTTAAGCAGGGTTACCGATCCTTACGACAGAAACAGAATGATCTTTGCTGACGGTGCCGGTGCTGTAGTGGTAAAAGCTACGGATGATGAAAACGTAGGCATCATTGCCCACAACACCATCTGCGACAACGGACCTGAGCTTAATTACCTGGCTAACGGGCCTTCCATTAACAAAGATGCTGACCAGAGCCGTATTTTCGTAAGAATGCAGGGAAGAAAAATCTATGAATACGCCCTGAAAAATGTTCCTGTAGCCATCAAAGAAACTATTGACGAAGCCGGCCTTTCTATTGAAGACATCGATAAGATCCTGATCCACCAGGCCAATGCCAAGATGGATTATGCCATGATTGAAAGACTTCATAAGCTTTATGACGTGAAAGACTATGATCACTCGATCTCTCCTATGACGATCCAGGATCTTGGAAACACGTCTGTTGCAACGATTCCTACCATGTATGATTTAATAATTAAAGGAAAAATGGAGGGTCAATCGTTTAAAGATAAGGGTAACATTGTGATGACTTCGGTAGGTGCCGGAATGAATATCAATGCTATCGTTTACAGATTTCCTTAATACTGAATTTTAATTAAAAATATAAAAGCACAAAGGAAGTCTTCTTTGTGCTTTTTTTATCTGATTTATGAAAAATTTTTTAATTGTTGCCGCCATCTTCTTATTTTTAGAAGTATATATTTACCAGGCAATAAGAACATTAACCGACAATTTCTGGGCCCGGCTCGGCTATTGGGTGGTATCATTAGCGGTTTACGGATTTTTCGCCTATGAAATTTCCCATTTCCAGAAGTCAGACAGGACATCAATGAGAGCTCAGATCGCCATTTCGCTCTTTCTTATTTTTATTCTGCCTAAAATTTTCATTGTTCTGTTTTTATTCATTGATGATATTTTCAGAACCGGAAGCTATCTTGTGGGTTTAACGCAGCCGAAAGAAAACTTTTTCCCGGAAAGGAGGAAGTTCCTGAGCCTGGTAGGATTAGGCCTCGGAGGAGTGCTTTCCGCACTTTTCATCGATGGGATTACTTTTGGAAAATACAGGCATAAGGTAAGAAAAATCAAATTGAAGATCCCGGGTCTTGGTAAAAGCTTCAAAGGTTATAAAGTGATTCAGATCTCGGATGTGCACAGCGGAAGCTTTGCCGACCCCGGCAAATTACAACATGCCATCGACCTGATCAATGAGCAGAAACCTGATCTCGTTCTCTTCACAGGAGACATGGTCAACAATGTAGCGGATGAGTTTAAACCTTTCATCCCATTGTTTTCAAAAATCAAAGCGAAAGACGGAAAATTGGCCGTATTGGGAAATCATGATTACGGTGATTATGTTACCTGGACTTCTCTGGACGCTAAAAAGAAAAACCTCGATACCCTTATTGATTATGAAAAACAGGCAGGATTTGATATGCTGAGAAACGAGCACCGGATCATTGAAAAAAACGGTGAGAAGCTTTATATTTTGGGAGTCGAAAACTGGGGACTGAAACCTTTTCCCCAATTCGGAAGAATTGACGACGCTTTAAAAGGAGTTCCTGAATCTGCTCCGAAAATCCTGATGAGCCATGACCCTACCCATTTTGATTACGTTGTAAAAAAACACTCTGGAAATATCCATTTAACCCTTTCAGGACACACGCACGGAATGCAATTCGGGCTTGATCTTAAAAATGTAAAATGGTCTCCGGTACAGTACCGTTATCCGAAGTGGGCGGATTTATATGAAAGTGAAGGCAAGCTGCTGTACGTCAACAGAGGGTTCGGAGTACTGGGCTATCCGGGAAGAGTCGGAGTTTTACCCGAAATTACGCTTTTTGAACTCTCTTAAAAAGGATCTCGCAGATTCAACTGATCAGGCAGATGATTGCGTACACTTTATAAAAATCTACAGAAATCTGTTTAAAAAATATAATCTTTCATACGGGAAGTAGCCAGTTCTTTCTCGTTGATCCAGGTAAGGAGGGCATCTAATTTGTCCTCCATTTTTTTGCCTGAAAACAGCCTGCGGTAGAAAGGAATATCGAACCGGTACTTTTTAAAATCGGTAAACTGCCAGGAATTCAGGTAAATGAGCACGAAATCATCATTTTTCAGAGTTTCAAATACCATATTCTGATAATACTTCATCGGCAGGATCTGGAATACGAAATCATTATAAGGCAGCTGACTGTAGGGTGAAATGCTTTCCGGCACAATACTCAGTCCGTCTTCTTCTGAGATCTCCGTATCTCTTTTCAGTCTTTTGAACGGAAAAAGAATATCCGCATTATCGATATTGGAGACATAATTAAACTCCAGCATCTTCAGATTTTCATGCGGTTCTTTGTGATCTTTCTGCCGGATTCCGCGAATCTGTTTTTCCAGAAGATCCTGAATATTTTTCTTTGCTTCTTCAATTTCCTGAAGATCAGAGTGCTTATTATAAAAAGCAATTTCATGCCCCTGGGATGAAATTGCTTTTATTAAATGCTGAAGTTTTCCGGCAATGGAAACCTCCACAAAAAAACTTGCTTTGATGTCGTGAATATCTAAAATTCTCAACAATGCTTTGGTATTGTCTTCTGTAATTTTCAGCCTTTCATCATTGGAGATCTGAGCCTCCTTTTGGGCTTCAGCTTCAATATTCAGGATGTTAAAAGTCAACAATATCATATCAATTAAATTTTAGATAAATTTCACAACCAATTAAAAACCAGATGTTAAATAAATTTTCAATTAAACTTTAACTTGAAGTAATTAATTTTTATTTAATTTCACCTTAAGATTCTTAATCATATCTTTTGTCATTTCAGAAATTCCGAAATCGTAGGTCAGTCCCCAGTCTTTTTTAGCTACAGAATCATCAATGGAAGCCGGCCATGAATCTGCAATAGCCTGTCTGAAATCCGGCTTATAATCAATGGTAAAATCCGGGATTTCTTTTTTGATTTCTTCTGCCAGTTCTTTCGGGGTAAATGACATTCCTCCCAGATTATATGAAGAACGAACGGTCAGACTTTCTTTCGGAGCTTCCATCAGTTTCAATGTTGCATTGATGGCGTCATCCATATACAGCATCGGCATTCCTGTATCTTCGGAAATAAAACTCGTATAGGTTCCGTTTTCTATGGCTTTGTAAAAAATTTCCACTGCATAATCCGTGGTCCCGCCTCCCGCAGGTGTCTTCCATGAAATCAATCCAGGGTAACGGATACTTCTTACGTCTACTCCGTGTTTATCAAAATAATATTCACACCATTTTTCTCCGGCCATTTTAGAAATTCCATATACGGTGGTTGGGTTCAGAACAACCTCCTGCCCCACATTTTCTTTTGGGATTCCTTTTCCGAATACGGCAATTGAACTTGGCCAGAAAATCTTTCTGATCAGTCCTTCTTTTGCCATTTCACAGAAGTGAAGAAGCGGCTCCAGATTCAGTTTCCAGGCAAAAACAGGCTGCTTTTCCGAGGTTCCGGATAAAAGTGAAGCCAGGTGATAGACAGTCGTGATATCATAATCTTTAACAATCTGTCTTACCAGTTGGGTATTGGTAACGTCCATTCTTTCATAATGCCCCGCAGAGGTAATTCCCTCCTGCCATCGGTCAAGTCCTGAAGCAACAACATTGTCCGCTCCGTGAATTTCAACAAGTCTGTTGGTGAGTTCGGTGCCTATTTGCCCCAGGGCACCTGTAATCAGTATTCTTTCCGTATAGGATTCCATTTAAATATTTTTTTAGAGTTGTACAAAAGTAAAAAAATCATGCATATCATAATAAAAAAGCAGGCGGTAAAAACATCTTCCATCAGCTTAATTGAAAAAAATAATCTCATCAGCATTGATTATCAGGAAATCAATCATATTTATTATTTAATATCAACTCAATATCAATAGGCGGCATTCCCCTGTGATTATTGATTTACAGTGGCTACTCCTCCATTTCTATTTGTTTAGAGGGCAGTGATTTACATGAAAAAAATATCTACTTTTGTTGTAAAGAAAATCCTATGAAGAAGTTTTTTATGGCAACAGTACTGCTGGCCGCTCATTTTTACCAGGCCCAGTTTACTGATATCAGCATTGTAAAGGAGGTAAAAGTAAAGAATAAGGGCGTTGTGGTATCTGCGCACCCTTTAGCCAGTGAAGCCGGCGCAAAAGTGCTTAAAATGGGCGGAAACGCTTACGATGCCGTTGTTGCCACCCAATATGCTTTAGCCGTAGTTTATCCTCAGGCCGGAAACATCGGCGGTGGCGGATTTTTAGTCGGGGTTAAAAGCAATGGGGAAAAGTTCACACTGGACTACAGGGAAACAGCTCCTTCAAAGGCTTCAAGGGATATGTACCTCGATAAAAAAGGAAAAGCCGATACCGATCTTTCTCAAAACGGAAGACTGGCAGTAGGCATCCCGGGAAGTGTGGCCGGTTTTTTTGCCACCTTAAAACACTGTAAGCTTCCTATGGAAAAAATCATTCAGCCTGCCATTGATCTGGCAGAACAGGGATTTTCAATCACAGAGCAGGAAGCTGACATGCTCAATAACAACAGAGAATACTTCAAAAAACACAATACTTCTTCTATTGTTTTTGTAAAGGATGCTCCCTGGAAGGCCGGAGATATTCTCGTTCAGAAAGAACTGGCTGCCACCTTAAAGCTGATTCAGAAGTTGGGAGCCAAAGGATTTTATGAAGGAAAAACAGCGCAACTTCTGATTGCAGAAATGAAGAAAGGCAACGGAATCATTACACTGGAAGATCTTAAAAACTATAAGGTTGCAGAAAGAAAGGCCTTGGAATTTGAATATAAAGGAAATCATGTGGTCTCTATGCCTCTTCCTTCAAGTGGCGGGGTTCTTCTGGCCCAGATGCTCAGAATGGCCAGTTTTGAAAATCTGGAGAAATACCAGCAGAACTCCACAAAGGCTGTTCAGATCATGACCGAAGCGGAAAGAAGAGCATTTGCCGACAGAGCGGAATATATGGGAGATCCGGATTTTATTCAGGATAAAACCGCTTACCTGATCTCTGATGACTACCTGAAAGGCAGATGGAAAAGCTTCAGCTTTAATAAGGCCACTCCAAGTTCGGAAGTCGGAAAGATTATTCCTCAACCAAAAGAATCTACCCAAACCACTCATATCTCGGTTCTCGACAAAGACGGCAATGCAGCTTCCGTGACGACCACACTCAACGGATATTACGGCAGCAAGGTTGTGGTTTCAGGAGCGGGATTCTTTTTAAATAATGAAATGGATGACTTTTCCATCAAACCCGGAGTTCCCAATATGTTCGGAGCAGTGGGCGGCGAGGCCAATTCCATTCAGCCTAATAAAAGAATGCTGTCTTCTATGACGCCTACGATACTTCTGAAAAACGGCAAACCTTATATGGTGGTCGGAACGCCGGGAGGAACAACAATTCCCACATCCGTTTACCAATCGATTGTAAATGTTGTAGATTTTAAGCTGAATGCCAATATCTCAGTGAATGCTCCTAAATTCCATCATCAGTGGCTTCCGGAAACCATAAAAGTGGAAAATAATTTCCCTGAAAGCACCATTTCTGAGCTGCAAAGCAAAAATTATGTGATTGAAAAGGTAAAACAGATCGGAAAAACAGAAATGATCGTCCTTGATGATAACGGTAACATCCATGCGGTAGCAGATGGCCGCGGGGATGACTCAGTTGCGGTTGAGTAATTTGTTGAGTGATGGGTGATGGATGATGGATGGTCATGACAGCCTTAAAGATAACCTGTCTCATTAATTCAATAGCTACGGCGGTTCAAAAGCAACCGGCAAAAGACAGCTGCAATACCGTCCGGATCATCCTGCCGAGATTGAGAAAAAAAATGTCGGGGTGAGAATATGAAGAAGGATGATGGGTGTTTATTTGGTCAAAGTTTTAATTTACTGTACAGAAACCATGTTACTCTGATCAATAACACGATCAGATCACTTATCAAACATTAAACCAGGATATTTAAGCTTGCAGGAAGTACTTTCACGTGAATCGGGGATTTTATTTTATTGAATTCACCATCGAGATGCCAGTTTTTGGTATTCACTGAAAATGAAATTTCGGAAACGGGAAGATAGGTTACATATTCGTCATCTTTCAGCCTTTTCGTGAACATTCTGAAGGCGAAAAGCGCAGAATAGGTCAGCGGAAATTTTTTCACCAGCACCATATCGACAAGTCCGTCACTTTTGCTTGCATTGGGAGCGATATAGGCATTGTTTCCAAACTGGCGGGTATTGGCAATATTCAGCATCAGGTATTTCCCGTTGTACTGCTGGTATTTTTCGTCAGAGAACTTGACTTTGATCGGCTTATAATTGAAGAATGTTTTAAGGGAAACTTTAATATAGTTTTTAAATCCGCGGCTTGTTTTTTCAAATTCTTTCACCACTTTACCGTCAAAACCTGTACCGGATACATTAATGGAAAGCCTTTCATTCACCATAAAGGTATCGATCTTCCTCGATTTTTCTGCTTTAATTTTCGCCAAAAGCTCATCAAGGTTTTTGTTGAAGCGGGTTTCATTGGAAAAACCATTCCCGGATCCTGCCGGAAATATCGCGAGAATCTTATCTGTATTGATCAGATTTTTGGCCACCGTAGAAATTGTCCCGTCCCCTCCGATGGCCACAAAGATATCTACCTGATCAAAATGGGTTCTGATGAAATCATCTGTTCCCGGAATAGATTCAGAGATGTAATATAAAGGATTATCGACCTTTTTTTTAAGTTCATTCAGGAACGGCTGATAATTCTTTTTGGCCGAAAAGGGATTGATGATAAAAGCTGCTTTTTCCATTACCGCAAAAATAGAAAATGCTTCCTGATCGGGAAGCATTTTATTTATTTTATTTTCATTCTTTCTTTAAACTCGGGAACCAATGTATCATTAAGCTCCTCCCAGGAAACCGGAATTATGATATCGCCTGCTGCAAAAGCGGTGATTTCATAAGGACTGTAATGGAAATATAGGTTTTTCTGGTCAAAATAGAAGTTTTGTGATACCGGAATCACTTCCACAAGCAGCATTTCAGAGTTTTTCACTTCTCCTTTATCGTCTGTAGCTCCGTTGGGCACTTTATCCACGTTCTTCATCAGAAGAGCCTCAAGTTTGGCTGTAGGAATGGTGGTGATATCTTTAAGTAACAGTCTCCGATTCTTTTTAAGGTCAAAAACCCTTTCTGCGAATGCATATTGATCATGAGCTCCTCCTATGTATGAGCTTTGCGCATATTGCAGATGCATATAATCGCTGATATTGGAAATCAGTTTCATCCGTGAATCGGTATACCAGCTTTGAGCAAAGGTAATATCGGAAAGGATATCTTTACTTTCATTTTTCACAGAACTGAAATACTGATCTTTCTGATCATTCAGATAAGCCTCCAGTCCTTTTTTGGAAAAGTCTTGGATGCCGTTATGATAAAGATAAATACTGTCCAGCAGTGGTTTGCTTTTTAGTTCAGGGAACACCAGCATTCTGGAAGAGAAAAGCGCTGAGAGGGAATCGCCGATCTTTACAGAATCGGATACGTGTACCGAATCTACCGTTAGTTTTACAAGAGCAGAGGAATCTGTTTTATCTGCAGACGTTTCATTTTTTTGCTCTTTCTTACAGGAAGAAAAAGCCAGAAAAGAAAAAACCGCCAGAGCAGCCATATAGTTTTTCATAATTATAATTTTCCTTAGCAATGCAAAAACCATTCAAAAAGATGAATGGTTTTGAAAAAAATTTATATTTTTTTTATTGAAATCTGATTTTTAAGACTTTTTTACCAGGCTGATAACCTGGTTTTCACTTTTTGAGGCGGTGTTCCAGATTTGTCTGAAGGCAGGATAATATTCTTTTGGGTAATCCGGGCTTGCAACCTTTATGGTGGAAGTAATCTCTAACTTATTTCCCTTCAGTTCAGCAATATAATTATATTCAATTTCTTTATTATCGGTAATAATCTTCTTGCTTTTCGGCATTTCTTCAATGGTATATCCTTCCGGGATTTCTAAAGTAATTTTTTTCACCTTTGTAAAAGCAGATACCAGTTCAATAGGATGTTTCCGAGCTTCTATCTGATCAAATTCACTGGAACTTTTACCCAGAAAAAGCATGGGATTGATGATCATTTTTTTTCCAATTCTGTCGATCAGATTTTCAGAAGAAAACTTCATGGTACTTTCAAATTCTCCATTTTCCAGAACCTTACAATCAATATCTGTAAAATCTATTGAGAAGTTTTCTTTATACTGCTTTTTGTATTTTTCAGCATTTTCATCATAGCTTTCTTTAACGAACATCCCAAAAGAACCTGTATCTCTATCTGAATAGGTGCCGGAGATACTGCCATCTGCATTGATCTTAGCCTGTGCTGTAAGATAATTATAGCTGGTTGTAGCATTGGCCATCTGCATCTGTAATACTTTTTCTTTTGCCAGCAAAATTCCATACCCATTCCAGTCTCTAGGCGGAAGGTTATCCATTGAAGACTGTTTAGAAGTAGCATCAAAGAGGCTGTACCGATCTTTATTTCCTACAACAGCCAATACAAAATTGGTACTCATAAGGCTGGGATAGGCCAGATTAATCAACCCGTGATCTACTGTGGAAATAAGAAGCGGATCTGCTTTTAAGCCGGCTTCCCTAAGCATCATTACTAGAAAAAGATTGATTTCAGCGGCATTTCCTGTTTTGGTTTCCACTAATTTTTTCAATCCGTCTTCGGTGTAGATTCCCCGGTCATTATTCCAGGTAAATGTATTTTTTACGTAATCAAAAATAGCATTGGCCTTCTCTACCTCTGTTTTTAATCCGGCGACGGCAGCAGGCATATTTTCTTTTGCCAGTTTTGTTTTTTTCAGTTCCTCTCCAAAATCTTCGTCCTTATACAATTTTTCTTTTATCTCTTCCCACGATGACGAATGCATTTTCAGCTGTCCGAAATTGGAGGAATGAACTTCAGCACTTATTTTTGTACGGTAATTCCGGTCATTTTTCACATATTTTTCAGTTTTGAACCCTTTTACATTTTCAAAACCTAATCGATAGGTCTTATAATCGGCACCAAATAAGACTTTATCTTCAACAGACTTGTATTTTGGCATTAAAGATCCGGTATAATTAAGGTTATATGCAATATTAACAGGACTATCCAGTACATATTCCGTATACAGCGAAGGAGTATCCAGCTCTATCAGTATTTCGGGTATTGAATATAGAAACGGTGATAAAATCTCATACTGGTATTCTATTACAGAACCATTTTTCACATTGGGAAAGGCAAATTTTGTAACGCTGGTATATTTGCTTTCCTTACTTTTATATTTCGAGCTTTTATCCACTTTTGTAGAAACAGCAGTGCCGTTTTCAAGATTATAGGTAAATGCTTTTATTTTGTTCAGGGTTTCTCTGGCGCCAGAACTTTGATGGAGTGGAATTTCAAGATTAAGCCAATCTTCTGCTTTATCTTTATCGTAAATTTTCACTCGACAAAAAACATTTTTGTGGAACTCCCCTTTCGATCCATCAATATTATAATGCACCGAACGATACAAAATTTCAGCGGGTGCATTTTCGTCCAGAGCAGATTTAACCTTATTCAGATCTTCATTATTAAATTTAGGAGGGTCTAAAAATTCATGTTTCTGACCGTTTATTAACACCAGATTACAATAGCAAAAAGCCAGTAAAAGGACTTTCTTCATGGTTATGTTTTATATTTTTGTTACTAGAATTTTTGAATTGTCAGCGTTGAGCGTTTTTTTTCTGAAGCTGATATAATCATTGTATTTTTCCTTCGGGAATATACCTTTATTAACTTTCATTAGTCTCCGGACTTTTACTTCACTGCCATTGGGGGTAAAATTCAGCTGGTAGGTTCCGAATTCAGAACTGACCAGCACATTATCCGGAATCTCATCAATTTTATAGTTTTTGGGAAGGATAAAGCTGATCTCATAGTCATCTTCAAACGACTGCCCTATTTCAAAAGGGAGTTCCCTTTTTTCATCCGTTTTATAATTATAATTACTGAAAACCGGCACCGATCTGAATATGAACCCATTTCCTATGCTTTTGGAATAGTTTCCGGCCTTGAAATCTATATCGAACATTATTGCTGCCTGATCTTTATCATTGACAAAGTTTTTCATATCAACTTTTTCAAAATTCAGCACATCAAACCGTTTTTTTAGCGTTTCGGTTTTTTCCTGTGGAGATTTATAGACATAAGGAAGGTTATAATCATACTGGCTGCCGGTATACCTCAACTGGGCTTCACCGGTAATACCGGTATCTTCATTGAGGTGAATCTTCATCGTCTGTTTTTCACTATTCTGCTGAGCTGTATAGGACGGGGTATTCACCAGTTCGATTCCTTTTTTCGTAACAGCAAGCACATTCCTGTCTGTAGTATCATAGCTCAAGTGGTTGAAAGCCATCTGTTGGGACGTATTTTCCAGCCATATATTTCCTTTTTCGGACGGTACCATAAGAATCACATGATTTCCCCCCATCGTTGGAAAATCAGGATCGAAAGAAACCTGGGATGAACTGGAGTTGATCACACAATAATGAGAAGGGATTCCTGCTTCATTCAACAGGGTTTTCATATAATTGGTAAGACCTTTACAGTCTCCGTAACCTTTTTTCTGAACCTCATCCGGAAGCATGGGAAGCCAGCCCCCAATCCCCAGCCCTACAAATATGTAACGGGTTTTTGACTGCATATGCTGGTAAAGTGCCTTCACTTTTTCTTCTGTGGAGCCTGATAACTTCAGCGCTTCAACTTCAGCTTTAATGGAGGGAGTAGACACCGAAACAGGTTCTACCAGATTATTATAGTACCAGGTTCCGAAATCTGTCCAGTTATTTAAAGTACCCTGCTTTCCCTGCAAGTTGAATTGGGTTAAGGCAAAGCTCACCCTGGGCAAAATTTTCACCGGTTGCGGCAGCATTAATACATCATCGATAGCCGGAATATTTTTATAGGAATATATCTTTTCAACCCCGGTATCATTCAATGAGACTGAGGCATAATCATATTTTGAAGGATAAGTTTTAGTTCTCAGCTCAATTCCTGATGTATTGATGATTTTCAACTGGCTTTCCTCTAAAGAGGTGTTTGTTCCAGAAAACGGCACAAAATCGGGAATGAAAATAGTATTTTCCAATTCAATGCCATAGGAGAAGTCAATCGTATAAGGATATTGGACCGGCGTATATGATAGTGCTAAAACTCTGCTGTCTGAATAAAATACCCCTTGCCTGTTATTGGCAAAATCTCCAAAATCCGATTTTGAAAAACTTTTCAGCTTCTTGCCGGATGCATCATAAACGGTAACTTTGATATCAGAAATGCGGTCTCCTTTTTTATAAGGAATATATATTGCGGTTTTAGAATCGCCTTCTTTGTTCAGAACAGTTGTTACAGTATTGGTGAGATACTGTATTTCATCAATTTTATTAATCTGAATGGTTGTAAAATCTTTTCGGATCACAACATCGGCATTCTTTTTTAAGTTTTCAGGAATTGCAGAAACCGGATAGGTCTGGGCAAAATATAATGAGGCTGTAGAAAGTGCCCCCAGAATCAAAAATTTCATCATAGTTATTAAATGGAGACAAAAATACTAAAATCTTATAACTGTTAAATTTTTTATTTTAATCCTGAAAGATATTGATCAAAAAAGGCCTCAGTGATGAGGCCTTCCAGGTTTATATTTTCAACAAATTATGCATCAATCTTAGCATATTTTGCATTTTTCTCGATAAATTCTCTTCTTGGTGGTACTTCATCTCCCATCAGCATAGAGAAAATACTGTCTGCTTCTACTGCATTATCAATGGTCACCTGCTTCAGAATTCTGTGTTCAGGATTCAGGGTGGTTTCCCAAAGCTGCTCAGGGTTCATTTCTCCAAGACCTTTGTAACGCTGTACTTCTACTCCTTTTCCGTCCGGGGACATTTCCAGTGTAAATTCTTCACGTTCTTTTTCGTTGTAGGCATATATTTTCTTGTTTCCTTTCTTTAATAGATATAAAGGTGGTTGAGCAATATAAATATATCCGTTTTCGATAAGTTCTTTCATATATCTGAAGAAGAACGTAAGGATCAGCGTAGAAATGTGGGAACCATCGATATCGGCATCGGTCATGATCACGATTTTATGGTATCTCAGCTTAGCCATATTCAAAGCTTTGCTGTCTTCTTCTGTTCCTACAGAAACTCCAAGTGCCGTATAGATGTTTTTGATCTCTTCGTTATCATATACTTTATGAAGCATTGATTTTTCTACGTTCAGGATCTTACCTCTCAAAGGAAGGATGGCCTGGAAGTGTCTGTCTCTTCCCTGTTTTGCCGTTCCCCCTGCGGAATCTCCCTCTACAAGGAAGATTTCTGATTCAGCAGGATCTTTGGACGAGCAGTCTGACAGTTTTCCCGGAAGTCCTGAACCTCCCATCGGAGATTTTCTCTGAACCATTTCACGGGCTTTTTTCGCAGCCTGTCTTGCTTTTGCTGCCAGAACGACTTTCTGCACGATCTGTTTTGCTTCTGTAGGGTTTTCTTCCAGAAAGTTGGTGAGCATTTCCCCTACAATTTTATCTACCGCTCCTGAAACTTCTGAGTTCCCCAGCTTTGTTTTGGTCTGCCCTTCAAACTGAGGCTCCATTACTTTTACAGAAACTACGGCAGTCAGTCCTTCACGGAAGTCATCACCGGTAATTTCTACTTTTTCTTTCTGAGGAATTCCCAGATCATCTGCATATTTCTTAAGTGTTCTCGTTAAAGCACGTCTGAAACCTGCCAAGTGAGTCCCTCCTTCATGGGTGTTGATATTATTTACATACGAGTGAAGATTCTCATTGAACGATGTGTTGTAACGCATGGCTACTTCTACCGGAATATCGTCTCTTTCACCTTCCATGAAGATAACGTTTTCCATGATCGATTCTCTGTTTCCGTCGATGTAAGCCACAAATTCCTTTAATCCTCCTTCAGAATAGAAAATTTCTGTTTTGAACGATCCGTCTTCCAGTTTTTCTCTTTCGTCAGTAAGGGTAATGGTAATTCCTTTATTAAGGTATGATAATTCTCTTAAACGGCTTGCCAGCGTATCGTAGTTATACACCAATTCTGTAAAGATAGAATCATCCGGCTGGAAAAACTGCTTTGTTCCTCTTTTTTCACTGTGCCCGATTTCTTCTACTCCGGTTTGTGCTTTTCCACGGGAATAGATCTGCTGATAAACGTTTCCATCTCTGTAAACAGTAGTGATCATCTCATTGGAAAGTGCGTTCACACACGATACTCCTACTCCGTGAAGTCCTCCCGAAACCTTGTAAGAATCTTTATCAAACTTACCTCCGGCACCGATTTTCGTCATAACAACCTCAAGGGCCGATTTCTGCTCTTTTTCGTGAAAATCAACCGGGATACCTCTACCGTTATCGCTTACCTCAATTCCGTTTCCTTCTTTGATGGCAACAAAGATCGTGTCGCAGAATCCTGCCAACGCTTCGTCAATAGAGTTATCTACTACTTCATAAACCAAATGATGGAGACCTCTTACTCCCACATCACCAATGTACATTGAAGGACGCATACGTACGTGCTCCATTCCTTCCAATGCCTGAATACTACTAGCTGTATATTGTTTCTGACTCATATATTTTTTTAGATTTGAGATTAAAAGAGGCAAATAAGAAGTTTTTATATTGATTTTCAACTTCTTACAACACCCCCGCAGGTCTCTTGTCTTGTTTTTAGCAAAGACTTACAAATATCGTGATTTTTTTTGAGGTATGAAAGTTAAAATATGTCAAAAAAACATTGTTATCAGCATCAAAAAAGCAGACCTGAACGTGTTTGTATTTTTTAGAGTAATCCGTCAATTCATTAGTGTTTCACAATCAATTTTTTATTGCCTGTCCGGAAATAACGGCATCGGATTTTCTGGTGAATTTTACCATAAAATTCCATTGTTGAGTTGGGTGGTATTGATATGGCCAGTGCTCTTTTTAATATTAAAATGCTGTTTCTAACGTAAACTTCTATTGGCCTGATGATTTTACATAGGATTATTTTCAAAAAAATCTTTTATTGAAAAAATATCAAAGTTAAACTTGATTTTCCGGATTTCTGCTGTTGTAAATCATATTAGAGATCAAGAATTTATACGTAAATTTATTTACTCAAAAGTTGATTATTATGGATGATTTTATTGCTGCCCGTGCCCAGATGGCTCTGTCTCTGGGCTTCCATATCATTTTCTCCTGTGTGGGTATGGTCATGCCTTTTCTGATGGCCTTTGCCCACTGGAAATACCTTAAGACCAAAAATGAAGTTTATAAAGGACTTACCAAAGCCTGGAGCAAAGGGGTTGCGATCCTGTTTGCCACCGGGGCGGTTTCCGGGACGATGCTGTCTTTTGAACTGGGGCTGTTGTGGCCGGGATTTATGAAGCATGCAGGACCTATATTCGGGATGCCGTTTTCTTTAGAGGGAACTGCATTTTTTATTGAAGCGATTGCCATCGGGTTCTTTTTATATGGCTGGGAAAGGTTCAATAAATGGTTCCACTGGTTTTGCGGATTTCTGGTTGGATTAAGCGGTCTGGCATCCGGGATTCTTGTGGTTGCCGCCAATGCCTGGATGAATTCACCTGCCGGCTTCGATTATATCAACGGACAGTATCTGAATATTGATCCTATCAAAGCGATGTTTAATGAAGCCTGGTTTCCGCAGGCGCTCCATATGAGTGTAGCCGCATTCTGTGCGACCGGATTTGCCGTAGCGGGAGTACATGCTTTTTTAATGATGAAAGGAAAGAATGTGGAGTTTCATACCAAAGCTTTCAGAATTGCAGCCGGTTTTGCCTTAATCGGGGCATTCGGGGCTCCTTTCAGCGGTGATGTAGCGGCTAAATCCGTGGCCAAAAGACAACCTATTAAACTTGCCGCAATGGAAGCCCACTTTGAAACAGAGAAAGGAGCAGCATTCGTTATCGGCGGTATTCCTGATGAAGAAAAGGGGGAAATAAAATATGCCTTAAAGATTCCCAAAGTACTCAGTTTCCTGGTAAGCAATGATTTTAATACTGAAGTAAAAGGACTGAATGATTTTCCAAGAGATGAATGGCCTCCTGTTGCGGTTACGCATTATGCATTTCAGATTATGATTTTCTTCGGGGTGGTAATGATTGCTATCGGAGGGGTTTATCTGTATGCTTTGTTTTTCCGGAAAGAATGGCTGAGTCAGCGCTGGCTTTTAAAAACCTTCCTGATTGCCACTCCTTTTGGGTATATTGCCCTGGAAGCCGGATGGACGGTGACGGAAGTAGGACGTCAGCCCTGGATTATTTACGGCGTAATGAGAACGATAGACGCCGTAACGCCCATGCCGGGCATACAGTATTCCTTCTATTTCTTTACGGCTATTTTCGTGTCGCTGTCCCTCATCATCATCTTCCTTCTCAGAAGGCAGATCCAGATGGTTCCGAAGCTTTATGATCCTACCGATCCTCAGTTTAACGATAAAAACAAAAAATCATGATCTACATTGTTATAGGTTTTCTCTGGCTTTCGATCTGTCTTTATATTATTTTGGGCGGTGCTGATTTCGGGGCCGGAATTGTGGAACTTTTTACGAATAAAAAAGCCCGTCACAAAACGAAAGAGATCATGTACGAATCGATTGCTCCGGTTTGGGAAGCCAATCATATGTGGCTGATTATTGCGATTGTGATTCTTTTCGTAGGATTTCCTGAAATTTACACCACGATGTCTACTTATCTTCATATTCCTCTCGTGCTGATGCTCTTAGGAATCATTGCAAGAGGAACGGCTTTCACTTTCAGGCATTATGATGCGGTAAAAGACAACTGGCAGGTATTATATACCCTGATATTCTATTATGCAAGCCTTCTGACGCCATTTTTTCTTGGCCTGATCGCGGCTGCCACAGTTTCGCATTCCATTAATCCTGATGCAGTCGGTTTTTTGGATCTTTACATATTCAGCTGGCTGAACTGGTTCGGGGTTTCTGTCGGATTGTTTACGGTAGCGCTTTGTGCCTATCTGGCTTCAATCTTTTCATTAAGAGAAACAAGAGATAAAGTTGATCTGATGCTGATGATCAGAAAATCCAAGCAAACGATGATCTTTGTGGTGATAACAGGTATTCTGGTTTTTTTTACAGCTTATATTTCAGATATCCCTCTTCTGATGTGGGTATTTTCAAAACCTTTGGGCATTATGGCCATTTCTTTTGCGACCATTGCGCTGTTCCTGATTCTCAGAGCGATGAACCGTCAGAAGCTGCTTCCGGTAAGGGCTCTTGCAGGTTTCCAGATGGTGATGATCCTTGTTGCCGCGACCTATCAGCATAATCCGGATATTATATTATTAGGAAACGGACAGCATTTATCGTTACTGGTTCATACGGCTCCTCCCAAAACTATTGCAGCACTGGGATGGGCTCTGATGCTGGGCTCCCTGTTTATTCTGCCGTTTTTATTTTACCTGATGGCATCCTTCAGCAGACAGAGAAAATAGAGCATTCCTATTTCAGTATTTGAATGATAAAAAAGAGGTTGGAAGGAAGAGTCCTGGGAAAAAAGACTTATTTAATCACTTAAATGGGGAACAAGTATATGCTTCCAACCTCTAAAAAAAACACCAAAATATTATTATGCAGTCACAATTAGGTTAAGAAATTACTATTAAAAGCTGTCAGAAAGAATGCCGGGGGATTAATGTTAGTTATCATTAATGATTATTACCAATCCATTAAAAAAGATAGCAATTACTTTCTACTGCTCTCAAAGCTTCGATCTTCTATTATCAAACCTTTTTGAATTCTAAACTGTATTCAGAATTCAGCTTATTTAATCAATTTCTTCTTCCAGCTCAGCAGAGTTGTTCTGCTCAAATTGAAATGGCGGGCCGCTGCGCTGTTATTAAGCTTATTCTTTTTCTGATACTCCAGAATTCCAAGAATATCAGACTTGCTGTAACAACGAAATCGGGCATTCATATTTCTGTTTTCCGGATTATCTCCAAAAATCAGTTCATTAAGCTCAAGGATATCCATGAAAGAAAAATCAGACTTTTCTAATAAATCATGGCATATTTCCATTTTTTCAGGGCATTTTTTAGTGAGAATATCGGTGTAGATGATTTTGTATTTAGGTTCATTCGTTTTCATATTCTGTATTTTTAGAATTTATTTCTGAGTTTGTAAAGGGCTGGAAGCTGGAAGAAAGGGTGCTGGAAGTTACGGTTAGTTATCATGAAGACAGTTACCCTATATTACCATTACAAATTCAAGCCCATAACAAGGTATCTTTTTACGACGATCAAAAACACCCATCTTCCATCTTCCATCTTCCATCATCCAATCTGCATTCCCATTCTTCAATACTTATAAATCCATCCGTGAATGGTGGCTCTTGGAATTCCATAACGTTCCATTATTTGGGTGATGGTCATTCCGGAACGAAACTGCTCAAGGATAAAATCAATAATTTCCTGGGTATAAATACTTTTACGGAATTGGGGTAATGTTGAGCTCTTTCTTTTCCTGATTTTACGCTCCGCTCCTACAATCGGAGCATAAAGGATAAGATGCTGAGAATAGATTCTGAAAAGATCATATTCCAGAATTTTGCTCCAGCGCAATAAAATGTCAGCATCAAGACTTTTAGACTGGTACATGTTCATGAGCTCTATTTCTGTACATGCAATAAAGTTACAGATACGGGACATTTCTATATGACGCTTTTTCACTTCTTTTTCAATCATATGTCCCACATGGATGTTTTTTAGATTATTCATTTTTTTCTCCTGTTAAAGTTTCTTCTACAAATGTGAATCAAATCCATATTTATCAGAAAAAACAATCATTACATTTCATTACATAAGGAATTACAGCGTATTACCATCCATAAAAAGCTTTAATCAGAGGGAAATTTTTCAAATAATGTTTTTAATTTTTCTTTGTAATTATGTAACATATATAAAAAAGATGTATAAAAGATCTATCCTTTTAGTGATTCTATGTTTCTCACAGATCTGCTTTTCACAAACCGATCGTAACCAGAAATTTCAGCAGATTTATGCCATGCTGTTTGCCAGAGAATATGAAAAAGCAAAACAGCAGATCGATTTTGAACTGATTGCATCAAAAAACGAGACCGAACAAATCCTGGGTTATGTTGCTTTGAGCTATTACCTGTCTTTACAACATGAAAAAAACACTCCCTACCAGCAGATCAAAGTGGCTGAAAAGATAGAACAGCTGGCTGAAAAAGGAAATAATCCCTGTTATAAAGCCTATGCAGAGTATGCCCATGTTTTATTGTATAAAAGCTTACATAAAAAAAAGCTTTTTATAGAATCTTTCAACCGCACACTGAATATACTAAATCAATATGCTGATGAAAACTTCCTGTTCTGCAATTTATACTTTATAAAAAACGGATGTACATTAGCCGAGATTGATCAAAAGAAGGAGTATCAGGATTTTATAAGGAACCTGAAATATGCTAAAAAATCTAAAAACCCAGTGAATATTAATACAGCAATCAATGATTTAGCAAAATTCCATGGGTATGAATATGGAACTGAAGTAAATAAAAAATCACTTGATTCTGTTAATTTTTATCTGCAACAATATTACCAAAATATTGCAAAAGTCAAATATTTACCCGCTCAAAAAATGATGTTTCTTACCTATGAAACTAATCATGCTACAACATTAGTCTATGAACAGAAAAACGGCGAAGCAATAAAGAATCTAAAGAAGATACTGGAAGAAAACAAGAATAATCCCGATATGATAGATATGCTATTCATACTATACAATAATATAGGGCGAATTTATCAGTTAAATGAGGATTACGAACAGGCACTCAGTTATTATTTAAAAGCCTATGCACTTAAGGACAGCAAAAGAATCCCGACTTATGGCTTAATCCCGTTACTAAACAATATTTCAATCATCTATAAAAATTCCGGAAAATATAAAGAAGCCCTACAGTTTGAAACGGAAAAAGCAATGCTGATTAAAAAGGGTGCTGAAGATGATAATGAAATTCTTGAAGCCTTTCATCAATCCGAAAAAAGAAAGAGTATTCTTGAAGGAAAAAATAGAGATCTAAGGGGAGAAAGGTATTTCTACATAGGTATTGTTATTTTTTCTACGCTTATCATTATTCTTTTAGCACTTTTAATTCGATACCGGAGAAAGATTAATAAACAGAAAAACGCGCTGTTAGAAACCGAACATATTCGCATGGAAGCGGAACAGGAGCTCACGAAGAAAAAATACATGATCGCTGAGTTACAACTTTCGCATAAAAATTCTGTCCTTACAGAAATAAAAGGAAAAACAAAAGAACATGATATTGATAAACTTTTGAAAGAAGAACACCTTCAGGATCAAAATTTTAATACCATACAAAACACTATTATTAATATTCATCCCGATTTTTTTAACCAATTAAAAATATTGTCGAAAAACAAATTAACCCCATTGGAAATAAAATATGCTTCCTTTATTTATCTTCATATGGATAATCACCAGATCTCAAGCTACACCAAATCTGACCTGAATGCAGTAAGGGTGGCCAAACACCGACTGAAAAAGAAATTAGGCATCGGAAAGGAAGAAAGCATCGAAGATTTTATACAAAACATTAAAATAAAACCCTGATATTATATCGCTCAACACGAATCCGGCCTAAGTGATATTAATAATTGAATGTCTTTATTTTTAAATCTTAAAAAATTTCATCATCCGGGCATCAGAGACCATTTATTTCCTTCTTTCTTGCTATCTTGCAGTATTTTAATCCATTACTTAATGAATTGAATATCAAATTCTTTTCGAGATACCAACCATTTAAAAACTACGATGCAGGAATATAAAAATAAAACCGATCTGATCACAGAACTCAGGAACCGATATCAGCTTTATGATCTGGAGTTTGATGATATAAAGGAAGAAGAAAAAAACCTGATAAAAACAGGAATAGATAAGAATCCTTCTCAAAACCTCTCCTATCAGCTGGGCTGGACTGCTCTTCTTCTGCAGTGGGAAGCTGACGAACAGAAAGGTCTCGAAGTAAAAACCCCGGCAGCGGGTTACAAATGGAATAATTTAAAAGGGCTTTACGAATCTTTTTATGAAAAATATGGCTCCTACACCCTTCAGCAGCAAAGAGATCTGCTGAAAAAGCAGGTAGAAGAAATTATTCTCTGGGTAGAAAATATGGATGATAAAAGTCTGTTTGTCCCGGAACAGCGAAAATGGGCAACCACTCCTGCAAAATGGCCGGTGTGGAAATGGATTCATATCAATACAGTGGCCCCTTTTAAGAATTTCAGGGCACAGATCCGGAAGTGGAAGAAGGAAGCAGTTGTAAATTGAGTCACCGGTATTTTTTAAACACCAATCTGAGATGGTTTTACTTTCAAAAACGTTTTCTTATATTATGAAAAATCATATTAAATAATGCCAGAAAAAACTTTATAAAAACCACAATTACAGCAGTAATAATAAGGGCAGGAACAGCAAGAATTGGCCCTGTAATTGTTCTTCCCGTGTCTATTAATGCGTAGAAACTCCCTCCCGTAATGCCTAAAACAACCACAGCTGCCACAATAATTATCCACCAGTTTCTGGTCTCATAATAAGTAACATCTGACAAAATATAGCCCAGTTTTTTACCATATAAAACTTCCAGAAACATCCCTTTTTCACTGGTAATCACAATCTCTTCTCCACTGGCAAAAATTCTTTTAGAAACATCCACAGTAGATTTATTATAATATAGATTGACATATACTTCCTTTTGGGCTTGATCATAAATCCTTTTCATTTGTACGGATTCCTGATTCATATCTTCGAGTTGATGAGGGGTAAATACATCATGAAAGTCGTAATCTTCAGCCGTTTTTGATTCAAAGAACACTACAGTACAGGCATCATCAATGAGTTTCGCTTTTTTTAGAATATACATTTTGGAAAAATCTTTTTTTATATAACTTTTCTTTCCCTGTAAATAGATTTCCATCCAATTAATTCCATTTCGTCTTTTTTCGCGGTTAAATTCAACAATGTTATTTCTATATAGAAAAGTTGCTGTTTTTGAACTTTCATCAGAGGCAGAAAATACCGATACCGTTTGATTGATTTTGATTCTTCCTGACATATTTTGTGTTTTTCAGTTAAGGCGAATATACAACAAACAAAGCTTCGTTTACCATAAGATAAAAAAATAAGGCTACCATTGGCAGCCTTATTAATATATATGTTCTGATGATTACTAAACCAGTTTCATCAAAAGATTTTCTTCAATCTTTTCCACTTTAACCAGGTTATTTTTGGTTAAAGTTTTAGATGCTTTATCCCATTTTTTCCCTGAAAGCTGGCTTCTGTCTTTTACTTCAGCCAAAGCCATTGGCTCTTCCTGCGAATTAAGGATTTCAAGGATTACTTTTTCATCTTCACCCAATTCAATCTGGGGAACCGTTTTTTCCGGTCTCATCTGAGGGAAGAATAATACTTCCTGGATCGATGCGTTGTTCGTTAAGAACATGATCAGTCGGTCCATTCCGATTCCTAATCCTGAAGTTGGCGGCATCCCGTATTCAAGAGCTCTCAGGAAGTCCTGATCGATGAACATAGCTTCATCATCCCCTCTTTCCGAAAGGGCCATCTGCGCTTCAAAACGCTCTCTCTGGTCAATCGGATCGTTAAGCTCAGAATAGGCATTAGCGATTTCCTTACCACAAACCATCAATTCAAAACGCTCCGTTAAGCCTTCTTTGCTTCTGTGTTTTTTAGTCAGTGGCGACATCTCGATCGGATAATCCGTAATGAAAGTCGGCTGAATAAAGTTTCCTTCACATTTTTCGCCGAAGATCTCATCAATTAATTTTCCTTTCCCCATCGTTTCATTCACTTCAATACCGATAGATTTAGCGAAATCATATAATTCCTGCTCAGTTTTTCCGGTGATATCGAACCCTGTAAATTTCAGGATTGCCTCCGTCATAGAGACTCTTGGATAAGGCGCTTTGAAATCCACTTCATGCTCACCAAAAGTAGCTTTTGTAGTTCCATTGACCTGAACAGCACAGAATTCCAATAATTTTTCAGTGAAATCCATCATCCAGTTGTAATCCTTGTACGCTACATAGATTTCCATCGCGGTAAACTCAGGATTATGCGTTCTGTCCATTCCTTCATTTCTAAAGTTTTTAGAAAACTCATAAACACCGTCAAATCCACCAACGATCAGTCTTTTCAGGTATAATTCGTTAGCAATTCTTAAATATAAAGGAATATCCAGTGCATTATGGTGGGTGATAAACGGTTTTGCAGCTGCTCCCCCTGGAATCGACTGTAAAATAGGCGTTTCCACTTCAAAGTATCCGGCATCGTTGAAGAAAGTTCTCATGGCATTGAACAGTTTTGTTCTTTTTACGAAAATTTCCTTCACCTGTGGGTTTACAGTTAAATCCACATAACGCTGTCTGTATCTTAGTTCCGGATCTGTAAATCCGTCGTGCACCACTCCATTGTCATCTGTTTTAGCCTGAGGAAGCGGGCGTAGAGCCTTTGTAAGTAGCGTAAAGTTTTTTACCAAAACGGTCTTCTCGCCTACCTGAGTGGTAAACAGTTCGCCTTCAATACCGATAATATCACCGATATCCAAAAGGTGTTTGTATACTTCGTTGTATAATTCTTTATCTTCTCCCGGACAGATTTCGTCTCTGTTGAAGTAAACCTGGATCTTTCCTTTAGAGTCCTGCAATTCCGCAAAAGAAGCCTTTCCCTGAATTCTGCGGGACATCAGCCTACCAGCAATCTTCACCTGTTTACTCTCAGAAAAATCCTGTTTTATAGATTCTGTAGTATCTGTGATGGTATACTCGTCCGCAGGGAAAGCATTAATCCCCATTTCAGTAAGCTTGTTCAGCTTTTCTCTTCTAATGATTTCTTGTTCTGATAATTGCATTTCTTATTTTTCTAAAAGCGTACAAATTTAGGCATTTTTGAGCTGACCGTCAATGTCTTTTATCAGAAATTTATTAATTGGAGGAAGACGGAGAGATAACAGACGGATAGATGAGAGACAAGGAAGTTTGAAAAGGGCAATTGTCAATTGGTTTCACTGTGAATTTTTGGAATATTGCAGTGGCTCACGATTGCCTTTTAAACGATGTTCTATCCTTTTGAGGAATAAATGTCCAGGCTAATATTCTGCTGATTTTCTGGCCCTGAGCCATTTCAATGATTCTGAAATCAACGGC
Organism: Chryseobacterium sp.; assembly: GCA_031277615.1. Taxonomy (GTDB): domain Bacteria; phylum Bacteroidota; class Bacteroidia; order Flavobacteriales; family Weeksellaceae; genus Chryseobacterium. The sequence continues at coordinate 37,339 of JAITMC010000040.1, forward strand.
TTTTACTTTCCGGATGAGGGCTTTTAACGGATAAAGGTTCTCACCTTTTGAAACCAGGCAGGTAAACCATAAAACCTGTGATGAAAAAGCAGAACTTTCTGTAATCATGTTTGAGATAAAGGCAAGCTCTCCTCCTTCACACCATAATTCGGACTGCTGACCACCAAAATTGAACACCGGCTTTTTGGATTTTGTCTGCCCCAGATTTTTCCTTTTCCTGAAATTTCCCTTTAAAGCGGCTTCCTCGGAATCATGAAAAGGAGGATTGCACATCGAAAACATATACTTTTCCCCGGAATCCAGAATATTTTTGAATATATGACGGGAGTCGGGCTGATGTTTTAACTGAATCACCGGTAAAAGATCAGGATTCTGATCTACAATACGTTGTGCATTGTCCAGAGAATCCCTGTTAATATCGGTTCCGGTCATTTTCCACCCGTAAGACCGGTTTGCAAGCAAAGGATAAACAAGATTGGCGCCTGTTCCGATATCCAGGCCGTTTACGGAAGTACCTGTAGGAACAGCAGGCAGATGTTCTGCCAGTAAATCGGCAAGATAATGGATGTAATCTGCTCTTCCCGGAATAGGCGGACACAAATTAGCTTCCGGAATATCCCAGTTTCTGACCTGATAAAAATGTAAAAGCAGTGCTTTGTTGAGTAATTTCACCGCCTTAGGAAGGCTGAAATTGATAGTTGCCGTTTGATAGGCATTCACAAATACATAATGTTTCAGTTCTGGCACACAGGAAATGAGCTGCTCAAAATCATAGGGATCACGATGCAGATTTCTTGTGTGCAGACTGAATTTTTCATTGGCCATATTTTATTTCTTCTGGCTTAAAATATAGGCAACCATTTTTTTGGCTTCTTCTTTAGAGACCTGTGGATGGGGCGCCATCGGAACGCTTCCCCAAACTCCGCTTCCGCCTTCTATAATCTTGGAAGCCAGCAGTTCAATATCCTTTTCAGAATACTTTTCTGCAATTTCCTTATAAGAAGGTCCTATCATTCTCTCATTAACGGCATGGCATCCCGAACAGTCCAATGTTCCGATAATCTGTTCGCCGGAAAGATCAGCCTTTGCCGGTTCCGAAGCCGCAGCGGTTTCAGAAGGCAGGCTTTCCACAGCCGCATTTTCTTTTTTAGAACAGGAAAGGATCAGAAATCCCGTCATCCCTGCTAAAAGTAATTTTTTCATTATTTCTTTGCTGTAGAATCTGTTTTAGCAGCTTCAGGAGCAGCCGTTGCAGGAGCGGCAGCCGGTGTTGCAGCAGGTTTAGCCGTAGAGTCAGCAGCTACAGTTGGAGCCTCAGGTTCAGGGAGCATAGTATTGCTGTCCTGTAATGAATGATCTGGTTTTTTAGAGCAGCTTACAGCTAATAAACCTCCGATAAATGCGATTGCTAATACTTTTTTCATTATTTTTTCTATAAAATTTAGACAAAAATATAAAAAATAAGTGTTTTAGCTCATGACATCTGCCCACAATGATCATATTTTATTTTAAAATCATCCGCTACATACTGTTTTTATATCTGCAAACATTTTCCCGGCTTATTTGTTTGCCATCAATATGGTTTCATGATCATTCAATTTTTTTCTCTAATTTGGTCTTTAGAAACGAGGATTGAACGATGAAATCAGGTATTTTATAACTCAATTGCCTTTAATTACTAAAAAAAACAAAAACCCATTGAAAATAGATTATTATATAGAAAGGAAATCCAACATGAAAATGATCTGGATCTGCTTCATTTCGGGTTTCATCCTCTTATTTTTCACTATTAAAATCTCCATTACTGCATTCACAAGTCCGGATAAGACCGTAGAAATAAAAGGGGTTTTAAAAGAAGATATTACAATCAGAAAAGGAAGAAGAGGAAGCAGAACCTTAGTGATTCTGTTAAAAGAATATCCGGAAATTAAATTTGAAATTGGCAATATTGCGACAGGGAAAACCTATGTTGATGAGTTAATGTCTGAAAAAAAAGCGAATGACAGCCTCCATTTTTCTATTGAAAATAAAGAATTTAAAAGTAAAATTTTAAAATCAGAAAAAGTTCCTTTTCCAGACAATTATCTCCGGAAAAATACCATCGATATTCTGGCCGTTCATCAAGGAAGTCTTCAGTACCTGACTTTGGAAGATTACCACGAGGTGCATCAGAAGAACCGGTATTTAATGATTTCTTTTTTTGGAGGTTTAGCACTTCTTATGCTGTTTGCAGGAATCAAAGGAGCGCAATATTACAAAAACCACTATCGGTAGAAAATATATTAAATTTTCAGTTTTTTATTTCCGTATCAAAAAAAATCTCTACATTTGTCCCATGTTAAATATCAACAACAATATGTGGTGGTGGCTTTCAAACTCTTCGTCGGGTCTGGAAGTATTGTCATGTTGTTAGTTTTACAGCAGAAATAAGCAAAAACAATATAGAGGCTTTGACGGATTCCGTTGAAGCCTTTTTTTATGATTTAATCTAAATACAAAATAAAACAGCAAATGTCTATTCAAAAAATTAAAATAAAGACCATTTCCAGGAAAATGCTGGGAGATCTTCATACTCCGATGAATATGTATCTTCAGATCAGGGATCGGTTCCGGGATACGATTTTACTGGAAAGTTCGGATTCTAAAAATATCGACCATAACTTTTCGTTTATTGCCGTGAATGCCGTTGCCGGAATAGAAGTGAAAAACCTCAGCGAGTTTGAAATCAAACTTCCGGATTCTGCTCCTGTGAAACAATTGATCGGAGAGAGAAATATCACTGAAATATTTGAAGATTTCCGGACGGCTTTTGAGTGTGAGCCTTCAACTGATCCTGTTGAGCAGACTGCCCAGAGTCTTTTCGGATATACCAGTTTTGAGGCCGTACAGTTTTTTGAAAATATCAGCCTGAAGCCACAAAGCCCCGAAGTAGAAATTCCGATCCTCCGTTACAGATTATACCAGTATGTTATTGCCATCAATCACTATAATGATGAAATGCATATCATTGAAAACCTGATTGGTGGTGTAAAATCAGAGGTATATTTACTGGAAAGCCTGATCAATAATCAGAATACACCGGTCTACCCTTTCGAAAAAACCAGCGATGAAACCTCCAATCTTACTGATGAAGAATATATAGAACTGGTAAAAACAGCACAGAAACACTGTATGCGGGGCGATGTATTTCAGCTGGTTTTAAGCAGAAGATTCGAGCAGAAGTTTAAAGGCGATGAATTCAATGTATACCGCGCTTTAAGGAATATCAACCCTTCACCCTATCTTTTCTTTTTTGATTACGGAAATTATAAATTATTCGGGTCCAGCCCGGAAAGCCAACTGATCATTAAAGACGGAAAAGCCATCATCCATCCTATTGCCGGAACTTTTAAAAGAACGGGAGATTTTGAAACCGACCTTCAGTCCGTTGAAGCTTTAAAAAATGATCCGAAAGAAAACGCGGAACATACCATGCTGGTCGATCTGGCGAGAAACGACCTCGGTAAACTGGGTAAGAATGTAACGGTTACCAAGCTGAAAGAAATCCAGTTTTTTTCCCACGTTATTCATATGGTGAGTGAAGTCACCGCAGAACTTCAGGACAACATCAATCCTCTGGATATGGTTTCGGCTACCTTTCCTCAGGGAACCTTAAGCGGTGCTCCCAAACATAAAGCCCTTCAGCTGATCAATCAATATGAAAAAGATTCCCGTGGCTATTACGGAGGCTGCATCGGCATGATCGGGTTAAACGGAACCTGTAATCAGGCCATTATGATCCGTACATTTCTGAGCAGAAACAATACCCTGTACTACCAGGCCGGAGCAGGACTTGTTGCTAAATCTGTCCCTGAAAATGAGCTGCAGGAAGTCAACAATAAACTGAATGCCCTGAAAAAAGCGGTAGATAAAGCAGATAAGCTGGTCAAAATCTAAGATTAACAGAAATCCATTATTATTAAAATTAAAAAAATGAACAATACTACAGATATAAAAACAGATCAGACCTCTCCGGTTAAAGTGCTCGTTTTTGATAATTATGACAGCTTTACCTACAATCTTGTTCAGATCATTGAACGGATTCTGGGGGAAAAAGTAGATGTTGTACGAAATGATGAAATTACCCTGGAAGAAATCGGAAAATATGATAAAATCGTTCTTTCCCCAGGACCGGGAATTCCTGAGGAAGCAGGAATTTTACTGGATCTGATCAAAGAATATGCTTCCAGTAAAAGTATTTTGGGAGTATGTCTGGGTCAGCAGGCGATTGCGGAAGCTTTCGGAGGAAACCTGATCAATCTGTCAGAAATCTTCCATGGCGTAGCCACTTCAGCAGAACTGGTAAAAGAAAATACCAAGCTTTTCAGGAACCTTTCCAGTGGACTTGAAGTCGGCAGATACCACAGCTGGGCCGTTAATCCTGAAGGTTTCCCGGAGGAACTGGAAATTACTGCCGTAGATAAAGACGGTATGATCATGGCCCTGCAGCACAAAACCTATGATGTGCACGGGGTACAGTTTCACCCGGAAAGTATCTTAACCCCTGATGGAGAAGTCATTATCCGAAATTTTTTAAATCCCTAAAATGAAAACCTCATCTTCAACCTCTATAAAACACACAGATGAAAGAAATTCTTCAATACCTGTTTAATCACCATACTTTGTCTAAATCTGAGGCCAAAGCAATCATGATTGAAATTGCCCAAAATAAATTTAATTCCGCGGAAGTCACTGCTTTTATCAGTGTATTCCTGATGCGCAATATCACGCTGCATGAGCTGGAAGGTTTCAGAGAAGCTTTGCTGCAGATGGCTGTTCCCGTAGAGCTTTATACCCACAACACCATGGATATCGTAGGAACGGGTGGTGACGGAAAAAATACCATTAATATTTCAACACTGGCAAGCTTTATCGTAGCCGGAGCAGGACAAAAGGTAGCCAAGCACGGAAACTACGGAGCATCAGCCACTACCGGATCATCCAATGTCATGGAAGAGCTGGGCTACCGTTTTAAAAGTGACTCCGACTCCCTGAATGAAGATCTTGAAAAAGCCAATATATGCTTTCTTCATGCTCCGTTTTTTCATCCTGCCCTGCAATCGGTGGGCGCCTTAAGGAAGTCTCTGGGACTGAGAACATTCTTTAATCTTCTGGGGCCTCTGGTGAATCCTGCGAAACCTCACTATTCGGTTATTGGTGTTTATAATCTGGAAATTGCGAGGATCTATCAATACTTACTCCAGAAAGAAAACCGGGAGTTTATTCTCCTTCACGGACTGGATGGCTATGATGAAATCAGCCTTACTCATGACAGTAAAATAATCACCAAAAACAGTGAGGAAATTTATTCAGCTGAGGATCTTGGTTTTCATCCGGTAAGTCCTGAAAGTATCAAAGGAGGTGACACTCCTGCAGCATCGGCGCAAATCTTCAGAAATATACTGGAAGGCAAAGGTACGGAGGCTCAGAATTCGGTAGTTTTAGCCAATGCGGCTACCGCACTTTATCACACCGGTAAATCCGGCACGTATACTGAGAGCCTCGAACTGGCCCGCGAAAGCCTGTACAGCGGAAAAGCACTGAAAAGCCTGGAATTGCTGGTCAACCGTTAGTGCTCTCATTCAATTCATCTTATATGCTTCATTAAAAAAGAAAAAACATGACGATACTGGATACCATTATTGCGAGAAAAAAAGAGAAAGTTACTGCATCCAAAGCAAAAATTTCGATAGAACACCTGAAAAATTCAGAATTTTTTGGAAGAAAAAGTCTCTCCCTGAAAGAATCCATCCATCATAAAAATGGAATTATTGCTGAATTTAAAAGAAAATCTCCATCCAAAGGAATCATCAATGATCAGGTACAGCCACTAGATGTGGCGACCGCATACGAAAAGTATGGCGCTTCCGGAATTTCAGTTCTTACGGATCATGATTTTTTCGGGGGAAGCTTTGATGATATTCTGACCGTCAGAAACCACGTTCATATTCCTGTTCTCAGAAAAGATTTTATGATTGATGAATATCAGTTTTACGAAGCGAAAAGTATTGGAGCAGATGCCGTTCTATTGATTGCAGCCTGTCTTTCACCGTTACAGGTTCAGGAATTCACGGACCTTGCCCATGAACTGGGGCTGGAAGTGCTGCTGGAAATTCATACTGAAGAAGAGCTTCAGCATTTTAATCCTGAAATTGACCTCGTTGGGATCAATAACCGGAATTTAAAAGATTTTAAGGTAGATCTTCAGCATTCAGTACAGTTAAAAGAACTGCTTCCAAAAGATACCCTGTCTGTAGCGGAAAGCGGCATCTACAGTTTGGAGGATTTTCAGTATTTAAAGGATAAAGGGTTCGACGGTTTTCTGATGGGAGAATATTTTATGAAAAATGAAGACCCCATGAAAGCATTTGAAGAATTCAGCCTGCAAATAAAATAACCTGATCTCTATTTTTAATAGCTATAATGAATATAACAATGATCAACCTTTCCTCCAAACTTAAAGTCTGCGGCCTGACGCAACCTGATCAGATCAAGGAACTTATTTCAATGAAAATCGATTTCCTGGGGTTTATATTTTATGAAAAATCACCAAGATATGTGCTTCATCATCTGTCCTTAAAAGATATTTCTGAGATTGATCATCCCGGAAAAACAGGTGTTTTCGTTAATGAAGAAACAGACCGGATTGTGGAATCTGCAACCACAGCAGGTCTTCATTTTATTCAGCTGCATGGCGATGAAAATAAAGATTTCGTCCATCATTTAAAAGAAAAGCTTCCACCGAAAACTGAAATCATAAAGGTCATACGGATCGGAAATCATGATCAGGAAGCCAGACATACAATACAGAACCTCCTGAACGATTTCTGCACGTCGATAAGCTATTTTCTTTTCGATACAGACAGTTCTGCATTCGGAGGAACAGGAAAACAGTTTGAATGGTCTCTATTAAATGAACTGGAAATCCCCCTTCCCTATTTTCTGAGCGGCGGTATTTCCGAAGATCATTTTGAAAATATTCAACATCTCAAACAAAAGCCATTCGCAATAGATATCAACTCAAAATTTGAAACCTCTCCGGGACATAAAGATGTAAAAAAAATAAAAAAACTATTCCGGGAGAGTCCCGAAGGGACGATTTAACAAAGAATCGGATAACGTCCGATTAGATTGAGCACAAAACCAAATAACAATCCGATTAAAAAAAAATAAAAATTATTCCGGGAGAGTCCCGAAGGGACGATTTAACAAAGAATCGGATAACGTCCGATTAGATTGTACAGAGAATCGGATAACATCCGATTAAATTAAACACAAAAAAAACACAAAAAACACAAAAAATGCCACAATCATTAGTAAAAAATTATCTTCATCTGGTTTTCAGCACCAAATACCGGGAAGATTTCATTGATGAAGCCATAGAAAAAGAACTGTTTTCCTATATTGCTGTTCTGTGCCGGGATTTTGAAAGCAAAGCATTACAGATCGGAGGAACAGATGATCATATTCATATTCTGTGTCTGCTTTCACGAAAGATTGCTTTAATGAAGCTGGTTCAGGAAGTTAAGTCTCATTCATCAAAGTGGATCAAAACCAAAGGACCGAAGTATGAGAACTTTTTCTGGCAGGACGGATATGCTGCATTTTCGGTAAGCAGAAAAGAAGTTCGTGCAATCACTGATTATATAAAAAATCAGCGTCTTCATCATCAGAAACAGAAATTTAAAGATGAAGTGATTGAATTACTGGATCAGCACGAGATTGAATATGATGAAAAATACCTTTGGGACTAATCACTGAAACAAAGATGAAAATCTGACGACAGATGATGATACCCCGCAAAGGACTCCATCCTTTGCGCCGAAAATTAAATCGTCCCTTCGGGACTCTCTAAAAAAAAACAAATAAATGATGAATATCCATCAATTAAAAAAAACATTTTATAAAACACTCTTTCCGCCGAAATTCGGAAATGAGAAAATACAGGCTCTGTACAATTTTGTTTCACAGAATGACAGAGATGTGGAATACTGGACTATAGACGGGCCTCTTCTTGAGTTCATCAACATCATTAAAAGTTTTGAAGAAAGTGATGTTCAGTATTTCTTTGAAAGGATTCACTTATGGAACAGTTATTATCTGGTGATTATTTCTGATAAATTTTTAGACAGCCATGTTAAGGCCAATGTGAAATATGATTTGGGAAAAATATATGCTAAGGTTTTTCTGCTTTATGAAGATTCTGATCCGTATTTTTTAATTGATAATCTGGAAATTGCGGTCACTTTATATGATTCAAAAATAGATGTAGCCACCTGGATTGACCTGGCGAATAAAGTTGAACTTCTTTATCACAAAAAACTGATTCCTGTGCAGCAATACAAGTATAATCAAGACTTTATCAATAAATTTATCCATGAATTACTTGATCAGAAAAACGGATGAGCTGAGCGGCTCTGAGATCGGTCTCATCCTGAAGCTTTGGAATATTCCCGGGTGGGCTGGAATGAATCCGTCGGAATTTCGGAATTCCTTTGAACATTCCGAGTTTCATTTCCTTTTGGGAGCTGATGATCAAATAATGGCTTTGGGACGGATCAATTTGGATTTCATTCTTAAGATCTCCGGAAAGCTGTATGGATTTGCTGAAATCGTAGGTTTGGTTTCTGCTGAGAAAGGAAAAGGGTATGGCCGTCTTTTGGTACAGCTTTTAAGAGAAAATACAGAACAGAGATGTCTGGAAGCGATAGGCTTCTGCCTAAGGGAACTGCGTCCGTTTTACAGGAAATGCTCTGTCCGGATTATGGAAAATAAAGCTAAAAATATCATGGAAAATAATGATTCGGAATGGATGCCTTCAGAGGATGATGATATTTTAGTCTTTTATTTATCAGAAGAAAGAAAAAAAGTGCTGGAAATGCTCAGCCATGAACAAAAAGCATATTTAATCAACAAGGAATAAAAAAATATTAAAATGAGTTATAGAAATCCCGATGACCACGGATATTATGGAGAATTTGGGGGCGCTTTCATTCCTGAAATGCTGTATCCTAATGTAAAAGAACTTCAGGAAAATTACCTCACCATCATTGAGTCTGAAGAATTTCAGTCAGAATACCAGGATCTGCTTAAAAATTATGTAGGGCGGGCTACTCCGCTTTATTTTTCTAAAAATTTAAGTAACAAATACAACACCCGGATTTACCTGAAAAGAGAAGATCTCAACCATACCGGAGCACACAAGATCAACAATGCTTTAGGGCAGGTTCTTTTGGCCAAACGTTTAGGAAAAACCAGAATTATCGCCGAAACAGGTGCCGGACAGCATGGTGTGGCTACCGCTACAGCCTGTGCCCTTTTAGGGATGGAATGCATCGTTTATATGGGGGAAATTGATATTCAGAGGCAGGCTCCGAATGTGGCCAGGATGAAAATGCTGGGGGCACAGGTGATAGCTGCTACATCCGGTTCAAAAACACTTAAAGACGCTGTAAATGAAGCTTTAAGGGATTGGATCAATCATCCGGTAACCACGCATTATGTCATCGGAAGCGTTGTAGGACCTCATCCTTTTCCTGATCTTGTGGCAAGATTTCAGAGTATTATTTCAAAAGAGATCCGGGAACAGCTTCTGGAGCAGACCGGAAGGAAAAATCCGGATTACGTAATCGCCTGTGTAGGGGGCGGAAGCAATGCAGCCGGAACGTTCTATCATTTTGTGGATGAAAAAGAGGTGAAAATTATAGCTGCCGAAGCTGGTGGCTATGGTATTGATTCCGGTAAATCGGCTGCCACAACCTTTCTGGGAACTTCAGGAGTGCTTCACGGAAGCAAAAGCCTGGTGATGCAGACGGAAGACGGGCAGGTTATTGAGCCCCACTCTATTTCCGCCGGACTTGATTATCCGGGAATCGGGCCGTTCCATGCCCATCTGTTTAAAGAAAAAAGAGCTGAGTTTTTCAGCATCAATGATGATGAAGCTCTTAAAGCGGCGTTTGAGCTCACAAGACTTGAGGGAATCATTCCTGCTCTGGAAAGCTCACATGCCCTGGCGGTTTTGGACCAAAAGAAATTCACTGAAAATGATATTGTGGTGATCTGCCTGAGCGGACGCGGTGATAAAGACATGGAAACCTATTTAAAGCACATCGGGAATGAGTAAAAAATACCTGTCCGGCATACTGGAATGGTCTTTTGTAGTATTTGTAGCCTTTAACATGGCTATTTACGGAAGTGCGAAATATGTACAGTTCGGGGATATTTCCCAATACACAAGACCTCTTTTTTCTTACGACGGAATGAATTTAATGTGGGCTTTTTATGCATATTCCCAAAGCTACTCCGTTATTCTGGGCATATTTGAAATTCTTGGCGCATTGCTTTTGCTGATTCCCAAAACAAGACTGATAGGATGCTTTGTTTTATCCAGTATTCTTATTAATATTATTTTACAGGATTACTTTTATGGAGTCCACCGTGGAGCCTTGGCCAATGCCGTTTTTTATCAGCTCCTTGTTATGGGAGTACTTTGGTTCAACAGGGAAAAATTAATGCTTATGATTAAAAGTGCAGCCATTGAGTTCAATATTCCGGGTACCCGGAAAATTTTGAGTATCTTATTCATTCTTGGACTTTTTGTAGTATTAGCCGTACTTCAGGAAGCGCTGGGCTCTTTATTAAAATTTTTAAAAATATGAAAAAACTAAATATATACTTTACGGCAGGTATTCCACAGCTGGAAGATACTGCGGATATCATAAAACTGATTCAGGATTCCGGTGCGGAGATGATTGAGATCGGGATGCCTTATTCTGATCCTGTAGCAGATGGACCGGTGATACAGCAGGCTCATGAACAGGCTCTGAAAAATGGGATGACCATTGAAAAACTCTTTTCCCAGCTGAAAACCATTAAAAATGAAATCAGAATTCCGGTGATTCTGATGGGGTATATCAATCCGGTTTTGAGTTTCGGATTTGAAAAATTCTGTCGTGAATGCTCGGAAAGCGGTGTTTCAGGATTGATCATTCCGGACCTTCCTCCTATTGAATTCGAGAAAAATTATCAGCAGATCTTAAAAAAATACAATCTGAATTTCACTTTTCTGGTGACTCCCGAAACTTCAGACGAAAGAATCAGGTATCTGGATTCTTTAAGTTCCGGATTCCTGTATGCCGTAAGCTCCTCATCTACAACCGGTAACGACAACACGGTTTTGAAAAACGAGAGCTATCTGGCTAAGCTGGCGTCACTTCCCCTTCAGAATCCTGTAATGATCGGGTTCGGTATCAAATCGAAAGAAGACTTTGAAAATGTGACGGAAAAAGCAGCCGGAGGAATCATAGGAACTGCTTTTGTGAATATTCTGCTGCACCATAAAGACTGGAAGAATGCTGCCATAGATTTTATCCATGCTGTAAAAGCTTAAAATTCATTAAATTTGTACGTCAGAAAATGGAATGAACGAGCATTCATCCTATTAAAAGAAAAGAGGCATCAGCATATGAATACAAATCAGAATAAAGCAGTAGAATTTGAGGATCTTGGCATTAAAGAATATCAGCCTGCCTGGGATTACCAGGAAAGCCTGATGAAGAATATCATCGATACCAAAATTAAAAACAGAGATCTACCTGCAGAACAGCATATTACCACACCCAACCATCTCCTTTTTGTAGAACACCCTCACGTCTATACTTTGGGGAAAAGCGGGCACGAAGAGAATATGCTTGCCGGAATCGATAAGCTGAAGGAAATAGAGGCTACTTTCGTAAAGACCAACCGCGGCGGTGATATCACTTACCACGGGTACGGACAAATTGTAGGATATCCGGTGCTGGACCTTGAAAATTTCTTTACAGACATTCACCTGTATATGAGAAACCTGGAAGAAGTGATCATCAGAACCATTGGAGAATATGGGCTGAAAGGAGAACGTTCCCAGGGAGAAACCGGTGTCTGGCTGGATGTCGGCAAGCCCTATGCCCGAAAAATCTGTGCCATGGGCGTAAAAGCATCCCGTTGGGTTACCCTTCATGGTTTCGCACTGAATGTGAATACGGATATGAGGTATTTTGAATATATTATTCCATGCGGGATCAGAGACAAGCAGGTAACTTCCCTGAAAAGAGAGCTTGAAAGAGAACTTACCCCTCAGGAAATGGAAGACTTAAAAGCCAGGATCAGAAAGCACTTTGCAGATGTATTCCAGGCAGAAATCCTTTATAAATAAAACGATTTTAATACCATATAATCCCTATGCATCTTCATTTTGCATAGGGATTATTCTATTGAATAACCATAACGAAAACATGAGAAAATAGATTTGTTTCCTTATTGAACAAACAGGAAACCTTTTTCTTCGCTATTGATGTTATAATTTCTCCTGAAGAATTCACAAATTGCCGAAGTCGCCCACACCATTGATTTTCAAACATTTTTAAACAGACAACGTTTCACTTTTTTCATTTTTTTTGAAAATAAACTTGTACACATTTTATTTTTTTTTAACTTTAATATCACATTAAAGTGAACTATTTTAACACAACCATTTTTTTTAAAAATAAGTCAGGTCACTGAAATGGAAAGCAAAAAAATACACCAATAAATATATTTTTAAACCACAAAATCATGAGAATTATGAAAAACTTTTTCTTGTCAATGATGGCATTCGTGAGTGTTCTGTCACTCAGTGCCTGCGCTGACTCCGGCGCCAATCAGGATCTGACTTCCAAAGAAAACCTGGAAACAGGTAATATTACTTTGAAAGACTTCGGAAAAACTATTCCCGTAGGAATTGAAGAAGATGGAAACGGAACATTAAGGGTTTCCTTCATCATCAGGGCACAGTTCTTTACCATAAGACCTACCAAAGAAAATGAAAGCACTGTTGAAATGATCCGACAGGCCGTGAAAAATGAGACTCCGATTCATGTTTTCATTAAGCCGGGGACTACAGAAATTGCAAAGGTTGAAAAAGTGAATGAGGAAGACCTTCGTTACTTCAAATCTCTTTTAACAAAAGAAATAAAAACTGAGGCGAATAAACTGACCAGTGTACTTCCGAACGTTACCACTTTAAACAATATGTTTACCCTGATCAAAAACCAGGCATGTGGTACCTCAACAGCATCCTCACCCTGCATTACCTTCAGATATCCTGTTGACGGCTGCTATGCAAGGGCTCATAAAATGAGACAAATCCTCATCAGCAACGGATACGACTGTGAAAAGCAGTTTGTTTACGGTAATTTAAGAGCTTCCACCGGAACCTGTTGTGTAAGATGGAATTACCATGTTGCGATTCTGGTAAGCTATAAAAATGCGTCAGGAGTTACCGAGAAAAGAATTATAGATCCTTCCCTTTTCCCTGGCGGACCGGTAACAGATGCAGCATGGAGAGCGGCATGTACCAATTCTACCTGTGGGTCGGTATCGGTAAGTTCTTATGCCAATACAGCAGGAAATGTGTATTACAGAAACCCTGCAGGTTCTGTGATATACGACAACAGCTATGCTGATACCAATTGTACATTAACCACTTTTGCTCCTCTGTCGGGATGTTCACCTTCCCCTGCACCGGATACTTACTGTCCTTAACTTAATCTGATGGATTCCGCATTTATTTTTATTATAAATTGCAGGAACCTTTTAATCACTCAAAAGCCTATGAAAACCTGGACTTATTTCTTTTTATTACTTGTTATGATCACTTCATGTTCCGGCCATTCAGCCCCGAAAAACCTTACATGGTATAAAAATGCAACCATCAGTGATGTTACTGAAGATCCGGATCATCCTGAAACGGTCATGCGGGTAGCCATCGGAATCAGCCAACAGGTATTTTACGTATCTAAAAAAAATGAGGACCGTATGATTCTAAATAAAGTTAACCAAAGCTTTAAAAGCGGAAAAGCATTTGATATAGGCATTGAAAATAATACCAATATCATTAAAGAAATGAGAGAGGTGAAAAATACACCATAGCCTTCCTCTTTTTATAAGTTTCGATTAAAAAATTGATTTCAAAAACAGACTGCTTTTTCTGCAGGCTGTCCTTAAAAGGATTCCGCCCGGTTCTCGGCGGGATCCTTTGTTTTTATCAGTGAAAGCTATTTCTGTGTTGTTTCACTATTTTGCAAATCTATAATCTGTAAGTTTATACCCCCTATTAAAATCAATCCCAAAACTTTGTAAACGCTGCAGGTTATATTTTTCAATTCAATTCTCTAAAACGTGAAAAATTCATCAGTTCAACAGCCCTATTTTTCATAATTTCACATATTTCACCAATTTTCACCAATAATAACTTGCAATTATTTCAAAAATTAACAAGTTTTACTGATACTAAATCACGAAATGCTTATTTGAAATAACTCACCCACAACCTATAACAAATTATGAAAAAATTCATGTTTTCTATGATGGCATGTATAATACTACTGTCATCTAATGCCTGTTCAGACTCCAATATGAACCCAACAGCCCATCCTGACTTGAAAGAATCCGGAGAAATAACTGTAAAAGACTTCGGAAAGACCATACCGGTAGGAATCGATAAAGAAAATGATACCTTCAGAGTTTCATTAATGATCAGAGCCCAGCCTTTTAAAATAAAAGATACGAAAGAAAACACGGTTTTTATTTCAATGATCAGGCAGGCTATAAGGGACAAGTTCCCTTTACATATTTTTATTAAAGCCGGCACACCTGAAATTGTCAGAGTAGAAAAGGTAACCGAGGAAGATCTGCGGTATTTTAAGTCTGCCTTATCTGAAAGAGCAAAAAAGGAAACAATAAATACATTATCCAGGGTGATTCCTAATGTAAATCTATTGAACAGCTTATTTGCTCAAATCAAAAACCTGTCCTGCGAAACATCTCCCGCTTCTCCCTGTATCACATTCAGGTATCCTATAGATGGCTGCTATGCAAGAGCACACAAAATGAGAGAAATACTGAATCAGGCAGGGTATGAATGTGAAAAACAGTTTGTATATGGTAATCTAAAAGCATCTACCGGTACATGCTGTGTAGCCTGGGCATTCCACGTTGCGATTCTCGTAAGTTTTAAAAATGCTTCAGGAGTGATTGAAAAAAGAATTATAGATCCTTCATTATTTTCCAACGGACCTGTACCTGATGCGGTATGGAGAGATGCCTGCGTTAATTCTTTATGTGGATCTTCTTCTGTCTCTTCTTTTGTAAATACTGCCGGAGATGTTTATTACAGAGATCCAACCGGCTCTTTATTCCTCTACGATGATCACCTCATCAGTACCAATTGTACTTTAAATACCTATTATCCTTTATCCGGATGCAATACTTATGTACTTAATGAATGTCCTGTATTTAACTAATTTTTATAAAGCTCCTGCAATACCCATCACTGCAGGAGCTTATTTTAATTAATATTTTATATGATCCGGTACCGTCTTTGTGGTGTTCTGATAAAAGGTGGCCGGAACTGTAGAAAAGTATTGAATACTGATACCGGAAAAAAATACAGAATATGGTCAGGCAATACAACCGAATCATAAAGTGCTTATCTTATGACGGATATTCCTGCGTCTACTTTTATTTCCGCTCCATGAATATAAGAAGCCTCATCTGAAGCCAGGAACAATACGGTATTGGCGATCTCTTCCGGGTTCCCTTGTCTTCTAAAGGGGATGGTAGGAATAATGTCGGTTACTGCCTGCCCGATCTGTTCTTCCGTAAGCCCTGTGTTATGGAAAATATTGGTTTTGATATGTCCCGGACTTACTGCATTTACCCTTATTCCGCGATCCGTTAATTCTACCGCAAAGGTTTTCACAAAAGACTGTACTGCCGATTTGGCTGCCGAATATATGGAAAAGCTGGGCATCGCTATTTCTGTAGCCATTGAAGTATTAAAGACAACTGAACTCCCTCTTTTCATCAACGGCAGGATCTGCTGAACGGTAAAGAAAGGACCTTTCACCAGCATATTGAAAAGCTCATTAAAATGCCCTTCATCTACATTTTCAATCGGGGAAAACCGGCCATACCCTGCATTCGGGAAGACTAAATCAAGTGTTTCCGCATAATTCATTACCTGCTCACGAAGCTGCATCACGTCTTTCATGTTTCCGGCATCGGAAACCATTCCAAAGGCATTTTCACCTAATTTTCTCAAAGCTTTGTTTACGGTTTCCTCACTTCTTCCGGTAATTACCACCTTTCCGCCCTCACGGATAAACTGTTCTGCTGTTGCAAAGCCCATTCCGTTGGTTCCTCCAGTGATCAGAGCCGTTTTGTCTTTAAATCTTTCCATTGTTTTAAGTTTAAAATTCATCTGCAAAGATTGGAATACAGATGTGTACAAAAAATCCGTTTCCTGCGGTAAATTTTTTAAGAGATGGAAGATGGATGAAAGGAAGATGGATGTTAAATGTAATTATCATGATGAAGCATCGTCATTCAATAAATAAAAAAAATGAAAAGCAGATGAATAACCATCTTTTTATAACGCTCAAAATACCCATCTCCCATCTCCCATCATCCATCACCTATCATCCAACCTATAAACTGTCATCCGGTTAAAAACAGATAAACAATCAACATTTTATAACCGTCAAACACCCATCACCCATCATCCAACCTATAAACTGTCATCCGGTTAAAAACAGATGAACAATCACCATTTTATAACCCTCAAAACACCCATCACTCAACCTTATCTAAACCATCATTATGCAAAGCACAATTAAATTTTCTAAAATTAAATTGCACACAATATAATTGTTCGTATATTTGCTTAGTCAATTTTCGGAAACAACCGGAAATATGCGTTGGAAAAGTTTAATTTAAAAAAAATAAAAAATGTCATTAATAGAAGACCTGAACTGGAGACATGCTGTAAAAGCATATGACCCCAATAAAAAAGTATCTGAAGAGGATTTAAACAAAATTTTAGAAGCTATCCGATTGGCACCTACCTCTTCCGGACTGCAGCCCTTCCGTATTATTGTAGTGGAAAATCAGGAATTAAAAAATAAAATGGTAGCCGGAGCCTTAAACCCTGAGGTCATGAGAGATTCTTCTCACGTACTGGTATTTGCCGCTTGGGACAGCTACTCTGATGAAAAAATCGACAAAGTATACGATTATCATACCGATGTAAGGGATTTACCGAGAGGACGCTTCGGAAGCTATACGGATAAGATCAAAACAATGTACGGTGCCCAGAGTCCGGAAGAACATTTCGCCCATACTGCACGCCAGACGTATATTGCATTGGGAATGGCTCTTGCGCAGGCAGCAGAATTAAAAATCGACAGTACCCCGGCAGAAGGATTCAGCAATCAGGTGGTAGACGAAATTCTTGGCTTAAAAGAACAGGGATTGAAAAGTGTAAGCCTTTTATATCTGGGATACAGAGATGAAGAGAATGACTGGCTGGCTTCTATGAAGAAAGTAAGGGTTCCTATGGAGGAATTTATCATAAAAAAGTAATATCTTCATCATTTCTTTCACGTTCAGCCTTATGGAAAATTCAAAACCGCCTAAATTAGATAACCAGATCTGCTTCCCACTGTATGTCATTGCCAAAGAGATCACAGGTCTTTACCGTCCTTTTCTTGATGAGCTCGATATTACCTATCCCCAGTATCTCGTCATGATGGTGCTGTGGGAAAATGACGGGGTTACAGTAAGCCACATCGGGGATAAACTGTATCTGGACAGCGGAACCTTAACTCCTCTTCTCAAAAGACTGGAGAGCAAGGACTATATTATCCGGAAAAGGAAAATAGAGGATGAAAGGGTCGTTGAAGTATTTTTAACAGAAACCGGCAAACAGCTCCAGGAAAAAGCCTGTGAAATTCCGGTAAAAATTCAGAATAAGATCGGGGTACAGCCTGAAGATCTTCTGCATCTGAAAGACACGATTTTAAAAATATTAAACAAAATAGAAAAATAATGAAAACCTTATATACAACAAAAGTAACTGCACAGGGCGGAAGAAACGGCCATGTAAAAAGTGAAAACGGAGTTTTGAACCTTGACGTAAGAATGCCTAAAGCACTAGGCGGCGGGAATGATGACTTTACCAACCCTGAAATGCTTTTTGCAGCCGGTTATTCAGCGTGTTTCGACAGTGCTTTAAACCGTGTGATCAGTCTTTCCAAAATAAAAACCGGAGAAACAACCGTTACAGCACAGGTAAGTATAGGACAGCTTGAAAACGGAGGATTCGGGCTGGCAGCGAAACTGGATGTAAATATTCCGGATGTTTCTATTGAAGAAGCTCAGGCGCTTACGGAAAAAGCACACGAAATCTGCCCATATTCCAATGCAACAAGAAACAATATGGAAGTAAAACTTTCTGTAACGAATAATTAATAATGCACTATATTTATAAAACATCTTATTTTTTTAAGTAAGATGTTTTTTTATGCTCAAAATTCGCCCTCAACAGATCAGATAATGGAAATAGGTAAAGGTTCGTTTTCCCACTTTAAAAACCTGCGTCAATCTGTGGGAAACTTTTTTAACCACAAAAGAAATACAAAAGGACATCTTTAAGTTTAATGTTCCGTGCATAGAAGCTCACAAAAGAATAAAAATCAAAGATTTTTATGGGTGAAATTTTAAATCTGCGGGATCAGCTCAATCAGCCGAGACCATAAAAACATAAGATCTGTGCCAATCTGTTGGAAACAGAAACACTTTAGTTCAGGTAAGCCATCACCTTGTGCAAATAAAGTACACTTTAGTTTCTGAAAATCTTTAATTTTCTCCTACGCGTACTTTTTTTATGCGGTCTCATTTTAACTTCTAAAGTGCACTAAAGTGTTCAAGAAATCTGCATAATCAGCGAAATCCGCGAGATCATAAAAATATAAGATCTGTGCCAATCTGTGAAATCTGTTGGAAACAGAAATTATCTTCTCTTCAAATCACTTTTCTGATAAGCATCCACTTTTCTGTAAGCATCATTTTTTTCCCGTTCTTTTTTATCTGAAATCAGGATTCCGAAAAGATGATCGATTTCATGTTGAAATATCACTGCTGTAAAACCTTCTACAATTTCAGTATATTTCTGTCCTTTCAAATCAACATATTCTAACTGAATGACTTTGCTTCTGTAAAACTGATCTCTGAAATCCGGAATGGAAAGATCTCCTTCAGGGCCCAGGTTCTGTATATCTGATTTCCAGACAATCACGGGGTTGATGAAATATTCAAGGGGCTCTCCGTCTTTATCAAAACGCTGTACCCAGATCACTCTCCTGTTGATCCCAACCTGAGGAGCCGCGATACCCACTCCTCCATCTGTTGACAGCAGCGATTCTTTCATCCTTTTGACTAAAACGGCTGTATGAGGATCTGTAGCCTCAATTTCTGAAGAGGGACTTAAGAGTGTTTTATGCTGATGTTCATCGGTAGTCTGATAAATCGGAAGTGCGGTGGTACGATCACCCTGATTGATAATGGAAATTTCAGCCGGTGTAAATTTCTGGGCATTCACGATTCCCATCAACAAAACAAACAGAAAGGATATTTTTTTCATTGGTACTGAATATGGTACAAAGATAGATGAATATTGATAATTTTCAGACCTGGTGAATTCATATATTTGGGTTCTCACAGATGCCACAAATAACACAGATTTTAATAGCAGAGCGATATCTATTATATATTACAGAGCGAATATCTGCGAAATCTGTGCGATCTGTGGAAAAATAAAAAATGGCTACATCTGATCTAAGCTATAATATTTTGGTTCCCACAGATTTCCCAGATGACACAGATCTTAATAGCAGAATGCTATCTATTATATATTACAGAGCGAATATCTGCGATATCTGTGTGATCTGCGGGAAAATAAAAAATGTCTGCATCTGATCGAAGTTATAATATTTTGGTTCCCACAGATTTCTCAGATGATACAGATTTTAATAGCAGAACGCTATCTATTATATATATTACAGAGCAAATATCTGCGATATCTGTGTGATCTGCGGGAAAATAAAAAATGTCTACATCTGATCGAAGTTATAATATTTTGGTTCCCACAGATTTCCCAGATGACACAGATTTTAATAGCAGAACGTTATCTATTATATATTACAGAGCGAATATCTGCGAAATCTGTGTGATCTGCGGGAAAATAAAAAAACAGACCGGAGCCTGTTTTCATTTATAATAGCCTGAACATGATTAAAAAGTCTTCGTCATATCCGCAGGAATGATCAGATTGAAATCTGTTGGAATATAATCCTTTGCAGGCACCTTCAGTTCCGGATCTTCAGATTCAAAAACAGAGATGACCGCCATTTTAAGGTTTGGGTTTTTCTGTTTGATGTACCAGTAGATACCACCGAATTCTTTGCTGTGATAATTTCCGTTGTAATGGATAAACGTTTTTCCGGCCTGGATATTTTTCAGGATCGATTCAGCCATCGTGGCATCTTTTACCGCCTGGGCTGAGATAAAGTTCATCACTTTTGTGCCTTCGGCATGGTCACCCATCATGGCTTTCATTTCGGGATATCCGGGAGTGTCCAGGGTTACTTTGATCGGCAGCTGGGCTATGTAGTTTTTTTCCTGTGCACTTAGCTTATTTAACGATTCTATACCTTCTTTAGCGGTTTGTGATGCATATCTCCTGGGAATATTGGTGGCAATAAAGCTCAGTTTTTTCTGTTTTGCGAAATCTACCAGCGGCTTATAATCCGTGGCATAATTGTTCCACAAGCGGGCTGAGTCTTTCAGGGTTTTGGCATCAAATTTTCCGCTCAGATAGTTGTTCAGCTGGGACTGGTTGTCTCTTTCAAACATTTCGGCTCCCAGGATGATCTGTCCGTTTTTCTTTTCGGATACCGCTTCCGTTATTTTCAGCTGAAGCCAGTGATTGACGGAACTATTATGATTTTCGCCAAAGAAAACCACATCATATTCTGCCAGTTCTTTAACGAGTTTATCGGTCTTTACTTCTTTTCCTTTTTTATCATAAAACTGATAGGCTTTAAAATCCTGTGCGTTGAGTTTACAGAATCCGGCCAGCAATACGGCGATGAAAATATTCTTCATTTCCTTTTATTTAATTATAATCACAAATTACATTTTTTTGAGAATCCGTCTGCGAATCCATTCAAAAAAAAGCCGCCTTGAATTAAAAAAACAAAACGGCTCATTCAAAATCATCTAATTATTATTTTTCCAGTTCTGCTACAAGGTCTTTCCACTCCTGCAGTTCAGGGATTCCCGGTTTTCTTTTTCCAAAGAACTGAACGATGAAATCACCTTCCTTATTGAAGACTTCAATCGCCGTTACTTCCCCGTCTTCCGTAGGTTTTTTAACGATCCATGCTTCTGCAATCTTCGTAACATCCATATGCAGGTTGAAATCAGGATCCATTACATTAAACCACTGTTGGTGCCAAAGGGTTTTCTTCACATTTCCGGTATGGATCTGGATGATTCCTCTGTTGCCTACAAATACCATGATCGGAATATTTTTTTCTGAAGCATCCTCCAGTACATTCACAACTTTAGCGTTGTCGATTTTCTTTGTAAAGCCTTCCGGAGCTAATCTTAAAGCCTGTGTTCTGCTTACTCCGAATTTTCTGGTCATCATAAAGAAGTCATGGGTATCTTTTAATTCGGTCCATGCTTTTTTAAATCCTTCGGCATCTATTTCAGAATCCGGCTTTTCGGCGGCTTTTGGAGCGACTGCTTCAAAAACTAAAGCTTCGTTCTGATCGTCTGCCTTATATTTTTCAGCAATAGTATCGAAAGCAGCTTCATTACT
The DNA here is from genome assembly GCA_031277615.1 of Chryseobacterium sp. Taxonomy (GTDB): domain Bacteria; phylum Bacteroidota; class Bacteroidia; order Flavobacteriales; family Weeksellaceae; genus Chryseobacterium. The sequence continues at coordinate 59,120 of JAITMC010000040.1, forward strand.
GTTTTTCGTTAGGTAGATTTTATGCATGGCAAGACCGTCTTTTCCGAAGAACTGAAGGCTTTTTTTGTCTCCTTCCACGACAGCAAATGCAAACTTCCAGTGGTTCAGGAAGATTCTGAGGTCGATATCTTCGCCTACAAAAAGCTGTGCATGTGGACTGCTGAAGTCTCCGTTCTGATAAGTCCCTTTTCTTTCATGTACGCATTCGTCATTACGGGTAAGAGCCATTACTTTTCCAAGCTGTTCTGCTTCTGTAAGGATATTCTGAAATTCAGGCTTCAGAACCGTTACTCCCTCTCCTATGCTTGTTGCCAGTAGTTCCGCTTCGCTTACTTCCAGCTGTGCTGCTGCATTTCTTATTCTGATGTGTGGGTTTTCTGCTTTCAGAGCTTCCCATTTTTCCTTCAGATCATGTACTAATGTGCTCATTATTTTATTTTTTTATGGTTAAAACTGTGTAAATTCTTTTGATTGTTTCGTCTCCTGTTTTACTTTTTATTTCTTCTTCTTTTTCGGAGATTTTCATTCTTTTGAAATGGCTTCTGGAGACCAGTTCTTCCATTTCATCGTTATTATAGAGGGTAAAATTGTATTCCGTAAATGGCAGCTTCTCCATGAAATCCTTCTGTCCGAATGTGATTGCTACGGTTCCCTCATTTTTCAGGACTCTGTATATTTCATTCAGAAAATCCACCGGTTCCTCCCAGAAGTACAGGGTATTGACGGTGAATATTTTATCAAAGGTTTTATCTTCAAAAGGAAGTTTTTTTCCTTCATACAAAACAAATTCCGCCTGACCATCGAATTCTTTATTAAGCTTTTTAGCTTCCCGGTGCATGGTTTCGGAAATATCAATGCCTGTATATTTAAGGTGCGCGGCTCTGCTGAAGATTTCTCTCAGATGTCCGGCGTTTCCGTGTCCTATTTCCAGAATATGCTCATGATCTTCTATGGCCAGAGTTCTGATGCTTTCCAGCGTCATTCCGATATTGGTAGCATTCATCATTTCACCGATCTCTATTCCTTTTTCGCCCTGAGGATTGGCGAGATGCTGTGCGAGGATCTTTAAATCGTCTTTTTCCATGGTTATCCAAAAATGATCATAGGGTTATTGGTAATCGGGTGTCCGCAAATGGTGCACGGGAAGTTGTAGGCATTGCTGATATTTTCAGCGGTAAAAACTTCCTCCGGGGTTCCGTATGCGGAGACTTTCCCTGATTTCATTAATAAAATTTTGTCTGCAAACTGTGCGGCGAGGTTCAGGTCATGAAGTACTACAATGGCGCTGTTGGCTTTTTGGGTAAAGTTTTTAATGATCTCCAAAGCTTTGTACTGATGTCTGATATCCAGGTTATTAAGCGGTTCATCCAGAAAAACCAGTTTATGGGCAATATCATTCTGCAGCTGTGCCATTACTCTTGACAGGTGGACACGCTGTTTCTCGCCTCCTGAAAGGGTATTGTATTCCCGGTCTTTAAGGTGTAATATATCGGTTTCATGCATCATTCCTTCCGTGGCATCCACGTCTTCTTTTCCCGGCTGGGCATCGAAATACGGATATCTGCCCATCATGATCACATCTTTTACTTCAAGAGGAATGTCGTTGCTGTTGTGTTGGGAAAACTTCGCTTTATGTTTTGAAAGTTCCATAACATTCCATTCGCTGATCGCCTTATCTTTGAAGAGTACTTTCTGTCTGTTCTTCACTTCATTGGCAAGAACACTCAGCAAACTTGATTTTCCGGCTCCGTTAGGTCCTACAATGGCAAGAAATTCACCATATTCCACGGAAACATCCACGCCGTCCAGAATATGAAATTCTTTGTGTTTATAGCTGATCTGATGTGCCTTTATCATTACAGTGATTTTTTGAATTTAACTAAAATAGCAATAAAAATAGGACCTCCCATCAATGCTGTAAGAATCCCGATCGGCAGTTCCGAAGGTTCCACAATGCTTCTGCTGAAGGTATCTGCAGTAAGAAGCAGGATACTTCCGCATGATGCTGACAGAGGCAGGATAAACGTATAATTGGATTTGAACAGCAGCCTTAAAATGTAAGGGACGATGAGTCCTACAAAGCCTATTGTTCCTGAAAATGCCACACATATTCCCACCATAAGGGCCACGGTAATGATGATCTGTTTTTTCAGTTTTTCCACGTTTATTCCAAGGTGCTGGGCATCTTTTTCTCCCAGCATCATGGCATTGAGTGCTTTTCCTTTCGGAAGCAGGATGATGTAGGAAATGATCAGCACAATAGCTAAAATAATATTCTTCGTCCAGGTTGCCGCAGCAAGGCTTCCCAAGTTCCAGAATGTCAGATCACGGAGCTGCTCATCTTTGGCGATGTAGATCAGAAAACCTGTGATAGAAAAACCGATGGCGGTAATGGCGACTCCTGTAAGAAGCATCATCACAACATTGGTTTTCCCTCCGTTGGTTGAGATCCTGTATACCAGCATCATGGATAAAAAAGATCCTATAAAAGCAGCGATACCTACCAGTGAAAACTGTACGGCTTCAGGAAGATACTCTTTGAAATGTCCTCCTAAAACAATAGCAATGGCCGCCAGCAATGTAGCGCCCGATGTAAGTCCTATTAAATCTCCTGTTGCCAGAGGATTTTTGAAAAGTCCCTGCAGGCTTGTTCCTGACACCGCCAGCATGCTCCCTACCAAAACAGCCATCACGATCCTGGCTGCCCTTACATCCCAGATCACATACTGATCGCTTAAAGATAATCCCGGTTCTCCTTTTATATACTGCCACAAAACTTTGAAGGGTGAATTTCCTCCAAAATCATAGACGCCTGTATTAAGCGACAGTACTGCAATGATGATCAGCAGTACTGTGCTTATTGTTAAATAAAAGTATAGTTTACTTTGTGTTCTCAATTAAAAGTTTGTTTAATCCTAATACTGCTTCTCCTAGTCTCGGTCCGAAACCTGAAACCAATCCTCCGTCCATTGCGATGATCTTCTTATTTTTCCCGGCATTGGTCTGGGAAACTCCCGGCATCTTAAGGGCTCCTTCATTTCCTCCGGCACCCTGAAGTCCGGTTGCAAAGAAGAACAATACATCCGGGTTAGCTTTTACAACGGCTTCCGGTGTTAAAGGTTTGAAATCCTCAAAATCATTAACGGCATTTTCTCCGCCTGCAAGGCTGATCAGGGAAGCCATTGGGGTATTTTTCCCGGCTACCATCAGCATATTTCCTCTGGCATAGATGAACAGTACTTTTGGTTTTTTCTCAATAGGCTGTACCTGCTTCAGATCAGCATCAATCTTATCATTTAACTTCTGATAGTCTGTATTTCCTACTGCTTTAGCAACATCAGCGATAAGCTTTTTGGTTCCGTCCACCGTGTATTCCTGCTTAAATACTTCAGTTTTGATTCCGGAAGCTTTGATTTTTCCCATCAATTCCGGATTGATGTCTTTATCAGATGCCAGGATCAGAGTAGGGCTTACCGCCATGATCGGCTCAATCGTTATAGATCTTACGTGCCCCAGATTTTTTGCGGTGGCTTTTAAGCTTTCCGGATAGGTACTGGTTACATCGGTTCCAACGATTTCTTTTTCGTGCCCCAATGCGCTTACAATTTCGGTAATTCCTCCATTCAGGGTTACAATTTTATTATTGCTTTTCGGAGCCTCGGAAGAGGTTTCTGTGGTATTTTCTTTTTTAGCACCCTCTTCTTTTTTGCAGGAATATACTGCCATTAAGATAGAAGCGGCCAGAATGAATTTTTTCATGATATACTATTATTTGATTATTTTAATGCTTTATACTGGAAAGCGGAATGTCCTCTTACACCTTCATCACTGGTAAGTCTGGTAAATCTCAGTTTATAGTACGTTCCTTCTGCATCCTTAATAATATAGAATACATTCCCCATCACCTGATATCCTGAAGGTCCTACTTCTCTCCATCCACCTCCGATTACTCTCTGATCATTATAAACCAGCTTGGAGTCTACCACATCCGTTTTCTCGAATTTATTAAAAGCCTCAATCGTAGAACCCGAGGCCACTTTTACTTCATAAGCTCCTACTTTACCCATCGTATTGGTAAGCACGAAATCGGCATAACTATAGCTTCCCGCACCTTCAATCAGATTGGTAAATACTGAAAAACTGATATCCCATTTATTTTTTTCAGGCTGAATGATGACTTCCTTCCCGCTTTTTAAGCTGAAAAAAGAATAATTGTAATTACCTGACTTATTAATGGTGGCCTCTTTCATGGTGGTATCATTAAGACCACCATACTTTATTTTGTATCCGTTACCGCTTCTTACCACCTGTATTTTCATCCATCCTCGTTCTGCTCCTCCTGTAGATACAGATCCCAGGGCAACGTTTCCTACATAAAGCTCTCTTCCCATATTCACGAGATACACTCCATTTTCAGCATCAGTTGCTTTGATGTCTTCTATAGCCGTATATCCGGAAGGGAAATTTCCTGTTACATCATCAACATAGATTGAGTTGGCAGGATTGTAGTTGCCTACTTTCACTTTGGCTTTCAAGGCAGTTAAATCCGAGTCTTTTACCGTTGTAATATCTGTTGCATTCGGGATTTTTGCAGCGGCCATTGTAATGGATGAATTTAAGACCACTTTAAACCCGTCATTTCCTGAATAAAACGCCAGGTCCCAGTCTGTTCTCTGATTAACCGTCTGTTTGGGATCTCCGTCAGCATTCACATCACTAAGGTCTATCCAAACCTGATTAGGCTCTGTGTCACCTCCTATAAAAGGATCCACAATCCTTCCCTGTGAGGGCGGAACAGCTACAGGATCTTCATTATCATTGATACATGACTGTGCAATAAATGATGAACCTACCAGAAGATAAAATAGTATTTTTTTCATTGTTAGAATTTTAGAAATTATAGCTTAATCTGGCAACATAGCTTCTGCCATAGAAAAGGTTGGAATTGGTATCGGCTGTTTCGTGAGCATTTCCGTTAATGGTAGTATCTCTCACAGAGGATACATCGAAAATATTCTTTACACCCAGCCCAAGTTCCAGATGTTTGTTGAAGAACGGCTGTGTTACCATGAAATTCATCATATGGAAATCACCCCGCTCTCCTGTCTTATAATAAGCTTCCTCCCCCAGAGGAGAAACCAGAACAGGCATCTGCGTTTTTCCTGTGTATTTATAGAACAGGGAGAATGTCGTGCTTGTTTTCGGAAGGGTATAGTTTACCGCCGCATTGGCTTCAAAAGTGTAATAGAAATTATCCGGTGATTCAACTCCTCCTTCAGACAGTTTTCTGGAAATCCCGTAATAGGTGGCATTTGCAGCCAGACTTAGCTGATCTTTCTGAGCTCTGAAGTTGGCTTCAAAAATATAAGATCTGTATTTATTGATATTGATGTATTTGTATTTCAGCGGCTGCTGGCTCACCACGGCAAGCTCTATACGGTCTTTTACATCCAGGTAGGTTGCGCTTGTTCCGGCTCTGAAATCCCATCCCGAAGCAGTGGTAAATTTTTTATCGCCATTCAGGGAGACGGTCATTCCCTGTTCAGGAACCAGGCTTTCATTTCCCTGGATATCATGGTTGGTGTCTACTCTATAGGTATAAAGCTCATCAAAATTGGGGAAACGGTTAGCACTTCCGACAACCAATCTTAAATTTTCATTCTCACCAGCCTTCATTCGTGCAGTTAAAGAGTAGTTGTGCTGTGCATCAAACTTATCACTTAAAGCAAGACGGTATCCCGGACGGACGGACAGCCAGTCGGTAGCATTCCATTCTACGGACATGAAGTTGGCGTAATTGAAAATCTTTCTTTTCACATTATCGGTCTCTCTGAAGAATCCGGCAATATTTCCGGCATATCCCGACGTATGGTCCAATTCATATCCCAACTGGAAATCAATCTTTTTACTGTCTAAAAAGTTACTGAATACGCCTCTTGAATAGAAAACATCCGCTTTATTATAAGACTGGTATTTATCTTTATTACCAATGACTGTTCTGTTCGGCACATCATATTTAAAGTCTCTGTATTTTCTGTCCTGGGTCTGATAAGAAAAATCCCCGGTATAGTTAATGGCCCCCAGTTTGGTCTGTACATTCAGCTGGTGAAGGTATCTTGTTGTCTGATAATCTCTGTCTTTGGCAGCATAGGTATTGGTATCTACATCATAGAAATGCTCCCCGAGAACAGGATTATAATAGTTCAGTTTTTCATTTAAAAACCCGAATTTATAGAAAACAGTTGTGTTTTTATTGGTGTATCTCACCACTCCGTCTGCATTAAGCACATCTTTCGGCTGCCAGAGATAACCTCTTTTTCCGTCCTGCTCAAAGTATTTATACCCTTCCTGTGTTCCTTTGAATCCCTGAAAATCATTGCGGTTAAAATTAACACCGACATACCAGTTATCATTAATATTATAGCCCAGGTTCAGGGTCTGGATGTGTCTTCCCTCTCCTTTCTTGTACCAGTCGTATTCTTTGCCAACCGTTTCTTCCTGTACCGAAGCATTCAGGGTCAGTTTTTTCTGGCTTCCTTTTTTAGTAATAATGTTAATCACCCCTGCTACCGCATTACTTCCGTAATCCACTCCCATAGAACCTCTTACGATTTCTATTCTCTCAACATTATTGATATTAAGCTTAGTAAGGTCAATATTATTTCCGAGACCTACATCACCCACTACCGGAATATTGTCGATCAGGATTTTGGTATATTCTCCTCCGAGACCCATTAAATTAGCGGTTGAGTTCCCGGAATTCCTGTCCGGAATAATCAGGATATTCAGACTCTGATTAAGAACATCCGACACATTGGTAGCCGCCATATTCTTGATCTGTTCTGCATTAATCACTTCTACTTTATAAATGGAATTATTGATAGACTGCTGTTTATATTGTCCGGTGATGACAACCTCTTCTATTTTCTTCTGATTAAGAGAATCTTTTTCCTGTGCATTCACCCATAGAACGGCAGATAATGACAGTATTGAAAGTACTTTCTTCTTCATAGACACAAAAAATTTTCGACAAATATAATGCTTTATTTAGAATAGTTAAAAATAAAATATTATTTTTGTGGAATAATTCTAAATAAAAATAACGTTATGCGATTAAAATTACTTCTAGCCTCATTAGTATTTACAGCCATTACTGCCAACGCACAGCTGGCTTCTATTAATGAAAACTTTGATTCATTTGTAGTAAATGAAGGTGAAGAATCTCTTCCGCAGAATGGATGGACTAAAGTAATGCCGGCGCTGGATCCTTCCGTTGCTCCAGTACTTAGTGTAGAAGCTCCCGGAGCGGCAGATAAGTATATTCAGGCTTATTCCCTGACTTCACCCAACACGGATTTCTACCTTGTTTCGCCTCAGATTGCTGCACCTGCAGGAGGACAGACCCTGTCAGTAACTACTTTAAGAATCGGAGGAGTACCCGGCGGCAGAGGTTCTCTGGAAATTGGTCTTGTCACCAGCCCAACCGATATGTCTACCTTTACCTCACTGGGAGCCCCTATTATCATGTCGACTTCCACACCAACCGTAACGACTCTGAATGTTCCTGCATCCACGAAACAATATATTGCATTTAAGTTTTCGGCAACATCCGTTCACCAGGCTTTACGTTTAGACAATATTATCCTTACCGCAGCGGGTTCACTGGCTGTTTCAGATGCTGTAAAATCAAAAGACGAGATTAAATTCGCGGTGACTTCAGATAATACTGCCCTGCAATTCATGACCAGAAAAGATCCGAAAAATATTGAGATTTATTCTGCAACAGGACAGAAAACAGCAGCTGGAAAGCTTAACAATCAAAGAGTAGACATCAGCTCACTTCAGACCGGAGTATATTATATGCTGATTGAAACTGCAGAAGGTTCTGTTATCCAATCCAAATTCATCAAAAAATAAGGTTTATTAGACTATTATTTGCCTTTATACAGCCGGATGGTCACCTGATCAGCCGGCTTTTTCTTTGTTAATGCGGGATCTTTTAACATTCCAAAGTCAAAACACGATAAAAATCATGTTTTTATTTAGAATGATTAAAAATAATTAATATACTTTTGTGGAATCATTCTAAATAAGAAACTAAAAAAAAGTGAGCATTATGAAAACACAACTACTTTTGGCTTCTCTGTTAACATTGGGTATCCAGCAGACTGTTTTATCCCAGACCGATGCCAACGGATATACAACTGTGAATATGACGATGGGCCCTCAGTATCAGAACAGGGTATTTTTCGATTTCGGAACAAACAATACGGTTTCCCAACCGGGAAATACGTGGGATATTGCTTTTTACAGAGCTTCCAGCACCAATATGGGAACAAGAATCAATGATGCCCATGACATTAAAGTTTATCAGGCATCTGATAACCCGGCAGACTGGAACAATATTACCAGCAACAGCATCGCTACCTATGGAGATCCTCTTTTTAACCTTGACAATACCAATTTCATCCAGAACGGGGCTTTTGAACAGGGCAGCGAATCTTCTGGCTGGGGAGAATATAACAGTGGAAGTCATCATGTGGAAGGTAAAGTAATTTTCATCCTTAAATATGCATCCGGGGCGACGGTAAAATTCATGATTGAAGATTATTATTTCGGATATACCTTTAAATATGCCAAATGGAATACAGCAACCGCTTCATGGGATGCCACCCAGACCAAAACGATTGCCAACGGTTCCGATGATGCCTATTTCAACTATTTCTCATTCACGACCAATGAAAAAGTAGCAGATCTTGAACCGCCTAAAGCCAATTGGGACATGATGTTCACCAGATTCTACACAGATTATCCTTATATAGATCCTGATACCGGCCAGCCACAGACCATGAAATACAGAATGTCGGGAGTTCTTCAGAATCCGGCCATCAGTGTTGCGAAAGTACAGCCGGAAACTCAGGAAACGGCAACAGCATCCCTTCCGGCTTCCAATGCGTTTTCAAAAAACATCAGCACCATAGGATATTCATGGAAACCTACAATGGGAGCTCCTTTCTCCGATGTGGTCTATTATGTAAAAAAAGGTTCTGATTATTACAGAATGTATTTCATTTCCAATGGGGGTGCCCAAACGGGAAATATGTATTTCAAATACAAAAAAATAACAGCTACTCTGGGAATTACAGAAGTAAGTAAAAAGGCTTCTTTCGGGATCTACCCGAATCCAACGACGGCTGACAAAAAAGTTACCGTCCTGTTTGATGTTAAAGAAAAAGCTGACAATAAGGGGAATGTTGAAGTATTTGATGTAACCGGCAGAAAAGTGTACAGCGCAGAGCTTACCAATCAGGCAGGATTATACCGACAGGATATGAATTTATCCCATCTTACGGCAGGAAATTATATCGTAAAGATTACTTATGGCGGCAGTACTGAGACTAAAAAGCTTATCGTGAAATAAAACTCAATTTTAATACTTTCTATTTTTTCTAATCAAAAGGCGGTTTCAGCATGCTGAAACCGCCTTTTATCTTTTTGAATAGTCCGGATCATAAGTTTGCAGAGAACGAAAGCTGCTATTAAAAATGATAAAAAGTTATTCTTCATGAACGAATAACTTCCGGCTTCCGGCATTTCTAATAAATCTTAAAGCCTTTATACACCTGTGTGGAGCTTTCCATCATTTTCGAAGCGTCTTTACGGAAATCCAGAAGATGATCCTGACCGTTGTGACGGTTATGGTGCTCAACACTTTCCCAAAGCTCAATCAGGAAGAAGGTTCCTTTATTTTCGTTATCTTCAATAAGGTCATACTGAAGGCATCCTTCTTCTTTTCTGGTTTCCTTTACCAGGTTCTGAAACAGCTCTACGGCCTCCATCAGATAGTTTTCGTTGAACTTAAAAAGTGCTACGATATGTAAATTCATATTCTATTGTTTTGTAGTGTAAAAGTAAAATATTTTCAAAACCGAAAAGGATTTCGGAAGTTTTATTTTTCCACAGACAACATATTTTTCAACTGAATACTGATTTATAGATGGTTATACTGCTCATCACAATAACCAGCACGCCAATGATGAAAAACATTTTCTTTACGGGAAGCTTTGCGGTAAGCATAGCAGAAAAAGGGGCGGTAATGATTCCTCCGATCAGAAGCCCGAGAATAATGTTCCAGTGCTGAATTCCCAATGTAAAAAAGAAGGTAACAGCAGCGGTAATGGTCAGGATGAATTTGGCGACGGTAGAGCTTCCGACTGCAAATCTGGGAGTGAATGCATTTTTTATTAAAGTTCCGGTTACCAAAGGGCCCCACCCTCCTCCGGCGAAGGAATCTATAAAGCCTCCGATCACCCCCAGCCGGGTAAGATGGGTCTTTTTCTTCATTGCTTTATTCTGTTTTTCCTTAAAAGCATTCGACAGGATCTGAATTCCCAGGTAAAGGGTATAAAAAGCGATGATGGTTTTGGTCAGCTTGGCATAATATTCCCCGAGATACGTCAGGCAGACTGCTCCGATAATTGCTCCGATCACTGCCGGGATCGCCAGTTTTTTCACCAGGCTCTTACTTACATTTTTCAGTCTGATATGGCTCACACTTCCTGCTGCTGTCGTAAAGCTTTCTGCAGAATGAATACTTGCACTTACAATATGCGGCGGAATATTCAGGAATAAGAGCGTTGTGGTACAGATCACCCCGTATCCCATGCCCATAGATCCGGCTACGATCTCTGCGATAACCCCTACCAGAAGCATCCAGTAAAATACATAATGATCTTTGGCCAGAACGGTCTGCAGCTCATCCAGATATCCCGTTCCGTATAAGCAGAAAATAACTGCCAGTACGACTGCTGCTGTTACAAAAAGGATGTTAAGCCTTATCTGTATTTTTCTTGTCATAATCATAGGAGAACGGGGGCTTGTGTTTTAGGATGACCGGTTTTGTTGTTCTGTTCTGCATTTAATACGTGTTCATCACCTCTAAAACGGTAAAGAGTCAACAGTGAAGCTGGTTGACGGATATTTTTATCTTCTTTTGAAATCATAGTCTGTTCATTTGAAGTCCTGCAAATATCCAATAAAAATATTATCCTACCAAATAAGTAGACTAATTATTCAAAAAAAAGGACCGGGTCAGTCGACCAGATCCATTAAAGTTTTTTTCTCTAAAATATTCAGCGATGCATCGCGGACTTCTATCAGTACATCGTGCAGCCCGCAGTGATCTTCATTACAGTCTTCACACTTTTCATAGAAATTCAGACTTACGCATGGCAGCATGGCAATAGGTCCGTTCACCAGTCTTATGATCTTGGCAAGTTTTACATTTTCAGGATTTTCTCTTAAAAAGTATCCGCCGCCTTTGCCTTTTTTACTATCCAGAATGTCTGCCTTTTTGAGTTCCAGCAGGATATTTTCTAAAAACTTTAAAGGGATCTTCTTATGTTCCGCGATTTCGGAAATAAGCACCGGGCCGTCATTTCTTTTTTCTACAAGATAGGACAGCGCCTTAAAAGCATATTGGGATTTTTTTGAAAGCATTACAGCAAAAATAAGAAAATAGTTTGAAATGTATAGCAGAATGATGAAAAGGAGAAAAAAAGGAAATTCCTGCGAATGAAAGTAAGGCTTTACATAATGGTCTTCTTTCTTCTTAAACTTACCTGCCCTTGACTTTTCTCTATGAAATCATTAAGTTTGTCCTTATGTTCAGTAAACAGGAAGCACAACAGCTAAAAAAGGAGTTTTGGACTGCCTTTGGAAAATCTTTTCCCAGAAAATGGATCTTATATGATACGAAGATCAAGGATATGTCATTTAAATTTTATGCCGATAACAAAAAAGCCGAAGTTTCGCTGGATATAGAAATGAAGGATGAAATTTTCAGGAATGCCTATTATGAAAAGATCTGGTCTCTGGAAGATATTCTGAAAGATTTTATAGGAGACTTTCAAAAAGAAGAATATTTTACACTTGACAACGGCAAAGTCATCAGTAAAATCTGGACTGAAAAGCATGGGGTTTCTGTTTTCAATAAAAATTCATGGCAGGAAATATTTGAGTTCTTCGTAGAAAAAATGGAAGGGTTTGAAAGGTTCTATTATGAATACGAGGATTTTATTAAAGACGTCTGATTTTAAAAATCAGAGTCTCTTCTACCCTAAAAATCGATAGTTCATACGACAGCAATCATGGGAAACACCCAATATTACGACAAAACAGGAGTAACCGTACCAATCCCTATCACAAATACATTCAAAATTTAAAAACATACCACATAATTCAACAAATTGAAATATTTTATAAAAAATTGAAAATAATTTTTAAACTATAAAATTGAAGTTTAATATCATTTTTTTCAATCATTAATATAAATTATAGAATATTCATATACAGCTTACTAGATACACGTTTATTTTATACTAGTCCCATTTTGAGACAACAAATAAATCTTGATTCAATTCAACATTTATTTGCTGAATTTGCATTACCTTTATCATCCATTTACTAACTCTAAACAAACTATATCTAAAAACCGGGATGAAAAAAACAGGGGTCTTACTCCCCTCTGTTTTGTGATGAACACACTATTGATAACATAATTTACACAATTATCCATGAAAAAGGTATACAAAAACATTTTCGGCGAGGTGATTTCCAAAGCTCAGGCCGAAAAATTGGACGACTACCATTTATACTACTACGAAAAGGGCTCTGAAAGACTCAAAGAGATAGAGTTCCTTACCGAAGAAGGCATTTACAGTATCAGCTACTACCTCCACGGCAGTGAAAACGAAGAGCAGATTATCAGCTATCTGGCAGAAAAATCTGATCTTTTTGATATTGAAAAAAGAGAATTCGCGGGAGAATTCATTATTGCGACCAATAAAATGTTCTCGCTGGCTTCTGATGACGAACCGCTGATCTCCAAAACCATCTTTTACCAGGATGACTCCGAAAACTTTATCTGTTCACAGATCATTGATAATGAAACCGGAGAACCGGTTCTGGAAAGAACAACAAAATGCTGGTATACTACCGATAAACACGGTGAAAAATACGCAGCCATAGAGTTCAGCTATCAGGAAGACGGAAAACTTGAACTTGCCGTAGACAAAACTCCTGATCCGGAAGATGAGCTGAAGTGGGAACATTATGACTACAATAATTTCCAGGAACTTCAGGACAGATTTCCAACAGATATGAGCTATTACAAAACCGCAGTGCTCCTTCCTCAATATGCAGATCTGGAACAACCCAGGATTGCATCGTACTAAAACCTGATATTTTTCGTATTTTAGCTGGAATTAAGGCCATTTTTGCTTTTTCATAAGCCAAAAATCATAACCGGCTGCGTACTAACCAATATCATCACTATGGAAAAAAACTCGTTTATTTTTACTGACGGAAGCGATCCGAAAATGATTGAAGCCTATAGAAAGGCTCAGGAAACTTTTAAATATTTCTGGCGTGAACAGTCGTGGGAATACAGAAGAATTATTCCCGCCCTGAACCTGTCCTGCGTAAAAGCGGCATTCAGCCAGGAAGACCCGGAAACCGGAGAGCAGATCGTAGAACATATGTGGATCAACGATATTGATTTCGATGGGGATACAGTAAGCGGTTACCTGATCAATGAGCCCAATAAGCTCACTCACATTCAGGCAGGAGATCATTTTAAGATTCCTTTGAATGAAATCAGCGACTGGCTTCTTGCTGTAGCACAGCCGGAACAGAAACCGAAAGGACTTTCGAAGTTATTTTCATCCCCGGCTCCTTCGTTTCCAAAGACGTACGGAGGCTTTACGATCCACAAAATGCGTGCCGACATGTCTGAATCAGAACGAAGAGAGCACGATGATGCCTGGCAGCTTGATTTCGGTGATTTCAATGATATTGAGATTGTCAACGAACAGAAGGAAAAACCTGAAAACCTCGTTGAGCATCCGATGAGTAAGAATATGAAGGAAAAATTCGTTCAGTTTATTCAGGAATATCCTGATGAACTCACCAATATTGATGAAAACGGACTGAATCTTTTCCACCGGGAAACCATTGCCGGGAATCTTACTTCCGTACAGGCCGCTCTGGATGCTGGTGCAGATAAGAATATACGATCCAGGAACGGGAAAACTGCTCTCGATTATGCTAAACAGCTTCGTTGGGAACATATTATTCCGGTTCTGGAAGATTAAAATTAAAGTAAAAAGAGAGGCTCAGGCTTCTCTTTTTGTTTTTATCAGGTAAAAATTAGGCAGAAAATAAGGTCTAAGGCTACACAAAAAATTAAATTAATGATATAGTTGTATTATTTATTATTGTGACTATTCAAAGGATTTTTTTCCACGCAGAGTTTTAAGAATCATACTGTTGATTTTCAGGGAGCAAAGAATGGAATCAACGCCGGTGATCCGATGAAGCTGGCGCCTTCAAAGTCACAAGGTTTTGCCGCTTTAATAAAACAGTCGAATCACTTTTACTTTAAGCGGGATGAGCCTATTCAAGAAACCTGCTTTATATGGATCTGTTAATTTACATTAGAGTCCAAAAAGCTTTATTTAAAGGAAAAATTTAACATTTGATTTTTTAGGGATTGAAAGCTTTTAGCTATTTTAGCAGCTCGAAAAAAACTAAGTAAAACCAGACATTGAAAACTCAATTCATCCATCCTTTACATTTCTGTAAAGTATTCAAAAATATATCAATTAAATTTTAACCATGAAAAAATTATTATTTTCCATGGCCGCTTTTGCAGGCAGCCTGGCTTTCGGACAGATTACATTGGAACACACTTTCCCGACTTCAGAGAGAGCTGGTATCTACAGCAATCAGACTGAACTTTATTATTACACACAGGTAGACAATCTACCTTCCATCAAGATCTACAATTCAGATTTTGTATTGCAGAAAACCGTTAATACCGCCATTCCCACAGGATATCTGCGTATGAACCTGTTTACTGATAATGAATTTGATGTTTCCAAGCATATTTTCAATTCAGATAATAAGCTGGAATTCCTGGTGTATTTTTCAGGAAACACTCCTGAATCCAAGGTGAGAATCATCAATGAAGACGGTGAAACGATAAAAGACTTCCCCGGAACCTATTACCTGGAAGATGCTGTGATCTATCATGATCCGATAGACAACGTTAATAAAATAAAACTACACAATGAAACCACCGGAAATACCGAGATCTATTCTCTTCCGACTTCCGTTCTGGCGAATAAAGAAATTGCCTCTACTCTAAAAAACAAATTAACGGCATTTCCGGTTCCGGCTAAAACCATACTGAAGATTACCAACCCTAAAACCGGAAACAATAAACTCGATGTTTTTGATACTTCAGGAAAGCTGGTGATTTCCCAAACCTTCAACAGCCAGGAAGACCTTATTTCTCTGAATGTTGAAAACCTAGCCAAAGGGCTTTATATTTACAGAATCGGGGAACTGAGTTCTAAATTCATCAAAGAATAAAAATGATATCAAGAGAAACCTTCGGGTTTCTTTTTTTGTTAAAACACATCCCGGATTTTTCTATATTTGAAATCCATCCGCTTTTGAAAATTATTTACCATGAAAATCGCTAAAACAGTCTTATCATTAGTCTCTGCTATATTCTGCTATATTCAGGGGAATGCCCAGTCTGACAGTATTTATGCCAGAATCAATGTTTATGAGCCTGCTCAATTTAAAGAAGTTTATCTTCCTCAGCATCAATTTGTAAATCCCACCCTTGATTTTAGCAATATGGTGGATGATTTTATTCCCGAAGCAAAATCTCCTCTTCCGAATCAGTATGAAAACCGTACGCTGAACGGGAAAATAAAAAAAATCACAAAATTCCGTAAGTTTCCCAAAGAGACCGAAAAACAGATGGTTGATATTCACTTTTTCAATAAAAATGGTTTTTTGGAGAAAGTAAACTTCATGTTCAACAGCAATACTTATTTCCATTATGACACCCGGAACAGGCTTATCCGAAAAGAAACCCTCAGAGAGAATGACACCCTGAATATCAGGCAATACGCTTATAATGATAAAAACCAGATCACCAGGTATACAGAGTCGTATTTTGAAAAAGGTAAGCGAAGAGACGGGCCGTGGGGAATTGTGTATGAACCTCATTCTATACTGCTGAATTCCCTTCAACCGGATGGGACCTCCAGACTGGTCGTAAAATACACCTATGACGGAAATAAAGTAAAAACAGAAAATTATGCAGACGGAGCGGTGCTGCAGAATACCGGGCATGAATTCATTTACTCGGAAAATAATAATCTGATCAGCAGAAAATCCAGGGAGTACAACACTTTTTTCTGCTATGACCGATATAACCGGAGGACCAGAGAAATAAGCATTATGTTGGGTAAAACATGGGATGTACGCACCAGAACTTATGACAAAAACGGCAGCATTATTCGTTTTTCCCATGAAAATCCTGTGAGTAAGCTTTCCGGATCTACGGAGTTCAGATATGACCAATTCAGAAATAAGATTTATGAGGCTTCCGGACCGGATGTAACGGTAAATCCTTATGAATATTTTTATGAGATAGAGTATTATTAATTTGAGGTTTTAAAAGACTGAAAGCTGGAAAAGGGATGCGGGAAGTTACCATAAGTTTCATTACTCATAGTGAGTATATCATTAAATGATGTTAAAAAGATAATTACTTATTCGGGGCCGGCTTCCGGCATCAAACCTATATATTTGTAACAATAACGTCCTTGCCACTGTCTTATTATCAAAAAACATATGAAAAGAATTGCGTTTCTTATCCTGCTTTCTGTCATCTTTTTGTCCTGCCGGGCAGTGAAAACCGACTCAGCCCTTGCAGGTAAAGGTATAAAGGATTCCTTAGATACTGCGATCAATAGGATTCACCGTGAAGGAATGTTCAACGGGTTTGCTGTTTCCATTGTGGATGATCATTCTGTTCTTTACCAGAAGGGATTTGGATTTTCAGATGTCAAAGAAAGAAAACCTTATACGGACCATACGATTCAGAATATAGCTTCCGTTTCCAAAACCTTCGTGGGAATCGCAGTTTTAAAAGCTCAGGAACTTGGAAAACTCAATCTTGACGATCCTGTTAATAAATATCTGCCTTTTAAAGTCGTTAATCCGCATTTTCCTAAAACTGAAATTACCATCCGGCAGTTAACCTCACATACTTCCTCCATTCTCGATAATGAATTTTACTTATCTAAAACCTATTTTCTGAAACCGGATCAGGACCTCACCGGAGTTAAATTGAATTTTGACGATGAGCAGGTCTTTAATCCTTCCGATTCCGTGATTTCAATGAGCCATTATTTAGAGCATGTTCTTTCCGAAAAAGGAAAATGGAACCAAGGAAGCTTTTCTACCCACAAGCCGGGAAGCGTCTATGAATATTCCAATGTGGGAACCACACTGGCCGCCTATATTGTGGAACGGGCCACCGGGCAGTCTTTCAGCAGTTTTACAGGGAAATATATCCTGAAACCTTTACATATGAATGATTCCGGATGGAAATTTGAAGACATCAGTTTTTCTACATTCTCAAGGCTTTATGAAAACCCGGGAACGGTTCTTCCTTATTATTTTTCCATTTCTTATCCCGATGGCGGGCTGATCACGAATATCCATGATCTGAGCCTGTTTATGAAAGAACTGATTAAAGGTTATAACGGCACCGGAACACTTCTTTCCAAAGAAAGCTATACACTCTATTTTACCCCACAGCTTACCGCTTCCCATTTTACCGAACGGAATGATAAAAACCCCTACAGCGAATCCTATAACACAGGAATTTTCATCGGCTTTGGTTATACGGGCTACATAGGCCATACCGGTGGGGATCCCGGCGTCATGTCGATGATGTTTTTCAATCCTGAAAATAACCTGGGAAGAATTATGATTTTCAACACCAATTTTTCAGATAAAAAAGGAAATGATGCTTTTTATGGCATCTGGAATGCGCTGGAAAAATATCAGGTCCGGCTGAAAGAAACCAAAAAATAATTATATTTATAAAAATCCGTTACAATTGTATGCATACTGTTATTATAAGTAATTTCTTTGCAGAAAAAGTTAAAGGAAAATACGCCCCGGAATATCTTGAAAAAGTAGTTGAAACGATTTCTATACATCCCAAAACCGGTAAAAATATCGGTACCTCAAAGAATCTCTATCTTTATAAACTGGGAATCTGTGATCATAAAAAATACGAGTACAACCTTATCTATTTTTTTGAGAATAAAAATACATCTGTCTACATCATCAATCTATTTAAGGACGGGGAAAGTGATATTCTGAATAAGGCCGTGTCTTATCTGGCTTGTGATGCGATGAAATAGCCGGGAACAATAAAAAAGGAGAAACTCAAATTTAAGTCTCTCCTTTTTATTTTCTATCCGAATTTTCTCTTCCTCATCCAGAAGAACAATCCTCCTAAAAGTCCTATTACAGCAAGTGGAAGCAATAAATTCAGCCACTGCCAGTTGGTCTTTTCTTCGGTGATGCGGTTTCTGTCCAGAAGCCTTTCTTCGATATTCCTGTTTCTCAGTTCCATCAGATTGCTGTCATCCAGAAGATAATCCAGGGCATTTCTCAGGAACTGTTCGTTTCCGAACTGCTGGTTGGTCAGGAGGTCAACGCCCAGAGGAAGCGGTTCCCCTTTCATGACTTTATTTCTTCCTACATCACCATCAGCAATAACGATCATTTTATTGTCAGGGCTTTGGCTTTTAAAGCCCGGATACGATTTCCTTTCGATTCTCGAAGCATACGCAGAACCGAACTTCCCTTCCAGGGCCACGGCAAAGATTTTTGGAGTGCTTGGTTTTTCCATCTGGCCGAGACTGTCTACGCTGGCAATCTCTTTCAAATCCACATAATTCGGAACCTGCTTCAGAAGGGTTCTTTCACTGGATTCAAAAAGAACTTTGGTTTTGATATTTTTTCTTCCTCCCAATGTATCAATAGAAGTCGGGAACTCAAATTTTACAGGATTGATATTTTTGGTTACCGGATTATCGTTTTCAGCAATTCCCAGCGGGAAGTACGGCCACGGAAGGCTTGTATACTGAGGGTTCCCTCCTACTTCACCGGTTACCAGCCTCAGCAGCGCAAATTTCTTTACATCTTTTACCAGCGCAGGATTAATTCTCAAACCGTAATTGAAGAAGAAATCCGTCATATTGATATCAACCGGGAAAGGCATGATTTTTTTGGATCTGGTAAGCGTATCCATTTCAGCATTTACGGCATCAATCATCCACAGGGTTTTTCCGCCGTTCATGATATACTGGTCCAGGATTACCTTTTCATTATCTGTAAACTGCTTTCTCGGTTTGGCGATGACCAGTGCGCTCATCTGCTTTAATAAAGGAACATCATCCTGGGTAAGCTCGGTCTGATTTTTTGGAATCACCGGTCCGGCATCGTAATTTTCCATTGCCAGCTGTACAAATCCCTGAAATTCATCCGGACTCAGCTCATCGTGGTTCACCAGAATTCCCACTTTTTTTCTTTTATCGGCCGCAATATTTTTAATATTTGAAACCAGGCTGTATTCCAGTCCTTCAATCGATCTTGTCAGCTGCTCATCGGCATCAATTCCTGCCTGCTGTACCACAAGAGGAATAGAAACTCCCCTTTTATCATACTTTATGACTGCATAAGGAAAAAGGGTGATCTGTGAGATCTTTCCGTCTTTCACATCCGGAAGTACGGAAGGCTGCATTCCCATCGCCATCAGCGTATCCTGGGACATTTTTGTTTTGATAGGATCAATAAATTTAAAATCGATCTTAGGATTGATCTTTCTGAATTCTTCCAGCATAAAACGGGTTTCGCTCTGAAGCTGTTTAAAGCTTGCCGGAAAATCTCCCTCAAGATAAACATCAACAGTGACCGGTTTTTTTACCGATTCAAGAACTTTTATAGTGCTGTCAGAAAGCGTATATCTTTTTTCTTTGGTAAGATCCAGTCTGATGCCTGAATACGTCAGCAGAATTACCAAAGGAATAATGGCAAACAGGAAAATTCCCAGCGGAGATTTAGCGTGTATCTTCTTCATAACTCTACTTCTTTTTATTGATAAAATAATTGGACAATACTAAAGTAACACTGATGATCAGGATAAAATAGGCAACATCTTTAAGGTCAACAAGACCTCTGGTAAAGCCCAGAAAATGCTGATAAAACCCAAGATTCTGAAGAATAAAATCGGCTCCGCCCAAAAGTTTATAGCTCGCCAGCTGCTCTATTCCGAAATACATGATGAAACACATGAAAACCCCCAGCAGATAAGCCATGATCTGGTTCTGCGATAATGAAGAAGCCAGGATCCCCACTCCTGAGAATGCTGCAATTAAAATGATCAGGCCTATATAACTGCCAAAGGTCATTCCCAGGTCAATATTTCCTGCCGGAACTCCTAAAACATATACCGTATACAGGTAGATCAGCGAAGGAATAAGACATAAGATTCCTACGATCCATACGGAAAGGAATTTTCCGGTCACGAGTTCCGAAACTTTCAGCGGCTGGGAAAAAAGCCAGTTCAGGGTTCCCGTCTGCTGCTCTTCGGCAAAGGTCTTCATGGAAAGGGCCGGAATGATGAACATCAGCAGCCACGGAACAAGAACGAAATAGCTCTGAAGAGAGGCCATTCCGATCTCAAAAATATTAGAATCATTCTCGAAAAAAAACAGGAAAAGAGTCGTTATCAGACTGAAGGCCGCAATGATTACCCACGCGCTCCAGTTGCCGAAATAACTCCAAAGTTCTTTCTTTAAAATTGCAAACATGTTTTATAGTTATGAGTTATGAATGATAAGTACTGAGTGGGATCATACGGATTCATGTTCCGCTTTCACATCACTCTTTACAGGTCATCCTTTAAGGTTTCTTTTTATTTTTATTAACGAGTTTCACAGTCATCATGATCAGAAATACAAGAACGAAAAATCCTGCAATTAATTGCCACCAGTACTCGATTACTGAAGATTTGAGGATCACTGTAAACACCACAAGGAAGAGAATGAAGGTCGCAATTTCATTGGCCTGTCTCAGTTTGATGTTGGCTGTTTCCAATGTATTCCCGTTCAGTTCTTTCAGTTTAAGCACTTTTTTCCAGCACCAGTAATGGTAGCCGGCAAGCCCGATCAGGAAGGTCAGCTTCAGGTGAAACCACGGCATTTTCATCAGCCCGGTATTCAGAAAGATCATCACCAGCCCGCATACTGCCATAATGACCCCGGCCGGAACCGTAATGATATTCCACAGTCTTCTGGCCATAAAGGTATACTGCTCCCGAAGGATTTTCTTTTTTTCTTCAGGAAATTCATCGGTATCTTTATAGTAAACGAAGATCCTTACCAGATAGAAGATCCCCGCAAAGTAGCTTACCATAAAAATAATATGCAGCGCTTTTATTATTGTATAAAGCATTTTTGAAAAATAATGGCAAATATAACGTTAATAGAAAAAATATTTGATAGAAAAGGCAATAAATATAAAAAATGCTTCGACTTTATTCAGTATGACCTTATCTATACGGACTGTTTTTCTATGGAATGAAAAAACAATACCTGTCACCATGCTGAACGAAGCCGAAGCATCTGTATTTTAATCTGATTAAGAAATCACACCCAGTTCTTTTCCTACCTTTTCAAAAGCAGCAATGGCTTTGTCAAGATGTTCTCTGGTATGCGCAGCAGAAAGCTGTACCCTGATTCTTGCTTTCCCTTTCGGTACTACAGGATAGAAGAAACCGATTACATAAATTCCTTCATCCATAAGCTTTTCCGCCATTTTCTGGGAAAGCGGCGCATCATACAGCATAACCGGAACAATTGCGGCATCTCCGTCCGGAATATCAAATCCTTTGGCTTTCATCTGCGTTCTGAAATAATCTGCATTCTCCATTACCCTGTCACGAAGCGTGGTATCGTCAGAGATCATATCCAGGACTTTCAAAGCAGCTCCTACAATACCCGGAGCTAATGAATTGGAGAATAAATAAGGTCTTGAACGCTGTCTCAGCATATCGATGATCTCTTTTTTACCGGAAGTAAACCCTCCAAGGGCTCCTCCAAGAGCTTTTCCTAAAGTGGAAGTAATGATATCCACTCTTCTCATCACTTCATTGGCTTCATGGGTTCCACGGCCTGTTTTCCCGATGAAACCGGTTGCGTGGGAATCATCTACCATCACCAAAGCATTGTATTTATCGGCAAGGTCACAAACGCCTTTCAGGTCTGCTACGATACCGTCCATAGAGAAAACCCCATCGGTAACGATGATTTTGAAACGGTGGTCTTTTTCTGAAGCAGCAATCAGCTGGGCTTCAAGGTCAGCCATATTATTGTTTTTGTAACGGTATCTTGCCGCTTTACAAAGACGCACCCCGTCAATGATTGAAGCATGGTTCAGTTCATCTGAAATAATGGCATCCTCTTCTGTAAATAGAGGTTCAAACACTCCTCCATTCGCATCAAAACAGGCTGCGTACAGAATGGTATCTTCAAGCCCCAGGAAATCTGCAATTTTCTGTTCCAATTGCTTATGAATATCCTGAGTTCCGCAGATAAAACGCACAGATGACATACCATACCCATGGGATTCAATCATATCCTGGGAAGCTTTCATCACTTCCGGGTTATTGGATAATCCCAGATAATTGTTGGCACAGAAGTTCAGCAGTTTTTTTCCGTTGGCTTCAATTTCGGCACTTTGCTGAGAAGTAATGATTCTTTCTCTTTTATAAAGACCGTCATTTTCAATGTTTTGAAGTTCGTTCTGTAAATGTTGAAGATATTTTTCAGAGATCATTTTAGTAAATTTTTTAGATGTGCTAATTTAATAAAAAAAGCCGTTTCCATCTTATGAAAACGGCTCTGTTCTTTATGAATACTGAAAATCAGATCATTTAATAAGAGGAATAACAGTATGAGCAAGCATCTGCTGTACATTCTCCGTGGTTTTCTTATCCGGTTTCCTGTAATCTTTCCAGTTGGTGACCATCTTTACTTCTCCCTGATGATTCACCACTATAAACTTTGAGAAATCAGGAATCATTTCGAGTTGCGGCGGAGTCATCTGCTCTGCAAAAGCACGGTTCCGCTTTTTGACTCCTCCCGGAAAGGCTGTATTTTTCAGAACCAGAATTTTAGCATCTTCAGATCTGCTTTTAACAATCTTTATGGCATTATTGATTTTCCGGTCGTCTTCCCCTTCTACCAGCACCACATAAACATCAGTATTATACTCCTTTTCCAGAGCAAGGGCATCCGGAAGATGCTGAATGCATGGTACGCACCAGCTGGCCAGCGTATAAAACACGGTATTAGGCTTCCCAGAATTTTTGGCAACGCACAGGATATCGTTTTTATCAACTGTCTTTGCTTCTATCCATTCAGATTTTTTCAGATCACAGCTCTCCTGTTGGGAAAACAAAAGGGAACTTCCGAAAAGGCCAAAAAGTAATAAAATTCTCATTATTTAAAGTATTGGTTATTCATTTTTATCGTAACCAAAAATAATAAAAACAGATTATGGTTAAATGATCAACATCTGTTTTTAAAATATATTTAACGTTTTATGAATTTTATCGGCTGCTCTTTTATCGTAAAAATATAAGCTCCCGGAACTAAATCTGATATCCCCATCGCCTGTCCCGGCTGATATATGCTTTTTCTGATGAGTCTTCCGTCTGCGGTATGAATCGTATATTCTGTGGCCCGGTCAACGCCTTTCAGGTAGAGCTCATTTTTGGCTGGGTTCGGATATAATGCAAAATTTTCTTTTTCTACAGAGGCAACACTCAGGGTATTATCCTGAATTACGGTTGAATTTTTCTCCAGAATCTGGTGTTCATAATTGAACTGAACGCTTGAAACCGGGAAAGTTACGGCTTCAACAAAATCCTGATTATTGAACGTATTATTCAGCACAAAATAAGCGGTTTGTCCGGCGGTTCCCACTACTTTTACGGGTAAAGGCATTTCAAAGAAGCTTACCGTAGAAGAACTCCGGGTCTGAGATACTTTAAAATGAATCTGGTTTCCGGTCTGTTTCCAACGGGTGGTGTAAGTAGGATATCCTTCACCATACAGCCAGTCGTTGAAAAACTCTGTAAAATCTTTACCGGTAGACTGTAGCAATGAAGCTTTAAAGTCGGCAGTAGTTGCATACCCATAGGCCAGATTTGGTTTTGTAAGGTAATCTTTAACTGCCTGATAGAAAACAGCGTCTCCTAAGACCCATTTGATCATTCTTACAATATAGCCCCCTTTTGAATAAGACAGGCGGCTGTCGAAAATCCGGTTGGAGTTGGATAACCATGTATCCGGAACATAGGTGCTTCCTCCCACAGCTGCTGTGATATAACTTTTTTCTCCCGCCAGGTAGTTTAAAAACTCCGTGTTGCTCATCAGCAGCTTTTCATTGGCAAGGTGTTCTCCAAAGGTAGCAAAACCTTCATTCAGCCATACATCATTCCAGGTTCCACAGGTAATTTTATCGCCAAACCACTGGTGAGCCAGTTCATGGGCAATAATGTCTTTGCTCCAGGCTCCCATGGAAGACATGGTCTGGTGCTCCATCCCTCCTCCCCAGGTAAACTGCATATGTCCGTATTTCTCATCCCGGAACGGATAAGGCCCGAAATAAGTCTCGAAAGTAGTCATGATCTGTTTTGTCCATTCTATATTATTCATGACCGTTGTATTGGCCGCTGTAGAAGGATAAACATAATTAATGAACGGAAACGGCGGGTTGCCTATAGTACTGCTTTGTTTTACAAAATTGGTAATGGAAAGGCCCACAAGATAGGCTGCTGTAGGATACATCGTTCTCCAGAAAGTCAGTTTCTGTCCGCCTGGAAGATTGGTTTCAGACATGAGTTTTCCGTTAGCTGCCACGTTATATTGTGCAGGCGTAGTAATTTTAAAATCAAACCGGTCGATCTTGTCATTAAGGCTTTGCTTCGTAGGGAACCAGTCCTGTGCTCCGTAGGGCTGACTTAAAGTTGAAAGAACCGGGGTTCCGTTCTGCATATTATTAAAGAAAACATCAGGTGCTGTTGTTTCCCCGGCATAATGGATCGTTAAAGAATCCAGGGTGTTGGCTGGAACAGAAATAGGAAAGTCTATTTTTATTTCTTTGGTAGCCAGCTGTTGAAACGCAAGGTTCGTTCCGTGGTAACTGACCTGAGAAACCGCAAGATCATTGGTCATATCAAAATAAATACTGCTCATATTCTGATTCGGCTTGAAATGGGAAGTTACCGAACCGGCAATATTATAAGATCCCGGCGTTAATGTAAGATCCATTCTCTGATACTGCAGATCATAGTTGAGTGTATTAGGATTGGTATTCCCCGCGGCCATTCTGTTGGCAAAAGAGTTCTGTTCCCTGGCCGCAAGACCTTTTTTTTCAAGATTGTCTCTCTGGTTCTGACTGTACACAGATGATGAGATCAGCAAACAGCTAACAAAAAAATAAAGTGTTTTCATATTCAGAAGTTAATTCCGAATACAAAATAAGTACTTTTAACTCTAAAATTAAAAGATATTTTCAATCAATATTAAATTTCACTAAAAATTACTCAATATTAATTCACTTTAATGATTACATATAAGGTTTGAGCTATGAATATAAAGTCCCTATTTTTCTGAGAACAGACACAATCTGTGAGAAAAGAAATAAATATTTATTTGGATTCTTTTTCAAGTTTTTTGATGAAATAAGAAAAGTGGATGCCCGTTGTTGTTTTAAAAGCTTTAGTAAACTCTGATTTTGAATTAAACCCATAATTTTTAGCCAGATCATCTGCCTTGTATACTCTCGATTCCGGATCAAAATATAAAAGACGTACAACATGATAGATCTTATCATCTGTTGAAACATGGCCTAAGGAAATTGCAGTATTTTGATGATCAGATTTAGATTTTTCGATCAGTTTTTTAAAATCTTTCTGAAGCTTTTTATTTTTTCTCCTCCAGAACAGCCAGCCGCATAATAAAAGAAGGAACGATATAACGGCAGAAATTATAATTACATTTTTTATGGTATTATTTTTCTCTTTTTCTTTTTTTTCTACGATTAATTTTACAGGGGTATTGATTGCTCTGTTTTCGGCAGTAATCAAGCTATCATTGAGCTTCATATAAAGACTGGTGTACATTTCAGATTTCTCGCGGTTTCCCTGCATTAAATTTGCTTTATAAAGTATTTTGTAAAGATCTGCCCTGAAATCTGGAGAATTACTTTCTTTCTCAAGTACAATTCCTTTTTCTGCATAGATTATGCATTGATCATATTCTTTTTCATCTAAGAAAAACCTTGAAATAGCAAGATGTACATGTAGTAGCATAGCGTTTGAGAATTTATATTTATTGCAAAGATCTAAAGCTTTGTAAAAATAAACTCTGGCTTGCTTTGTATTTTTCAAACTTTGATTTAAAACACCAAGATTCACATAAAGTATAGTAAGTTGTGAATTTTTCTTTTGCGCCATTTTTTCATTACTTTCATCTATCTCTTGAAGCGCTTCAAGTTGTTTCAGACCATATTCCAGCATCATCATCGTTTCGGAAGCTGAATCACCCTTTTCTCCTTCCAAATAAGCAAAACCTCCATAGATCAAGCTTAGTGAGTAGAATTTATTATTGTTATTTTTTAATTTTTGGTTATAGGCTAATGCTTTATTCAGATAATTTTTGGCTTCATCAAATAAGCCCAAATACAGATAGGCTGAAGCAACATTGGTATAATTGAGGCAAACAATATAATCAGCCTTTATTTTGTTAACCAATTCATCATTTTCCCTCCCGATAAGTACTGCTTCTTTATACTTGTCACTGGCATTATAGGCAAATATTAAAGACATATTACTTTTAAATATGCCATAATTATAGTTTATTTTTTGTGCAGTTCTTTTTGCTTCTTCTGCCGTTTTAATGATTAGCTGGGGGCTGCCGGAAAACTCCAGTTTATCGAGCATTGCAATCTCTTTTTTTTGAAAATTTTCTTCAGCGATTTTTTGTTTTTCTGTAGGATCAGAACATGAAATGGTGAAAATAACCAATAATAAAAAAGAAAATTTTTTAGCCATAATTAATTTATATATAATAATTTAATAGAATATTGACAAAATAAATATTTTTATCAGAAATTGCAATGGTATTTTAAATTGATTTTACAGGTGCAGTAGCATCCGGCGTTGAATGTGGATTTAAAGTTTAGGCAATTTTTATTCTATCCCATTGAACTATGGAACTATGGTTTCAAAGTTATCTGAATAATCATTGAAAGACAGCAAGAGAAGATGATTGATTTGATGCTACCGTTGAAATGATTACCTGCTTAAATTTAAGCAGGCGTCATATCAGTATTTTAAAAACTTTATACTTTTCTCTTTTATCGTGAAAACATAGGCTCCGGGCACCAGATCAGCAATACTGATGGTCTTTTCCGGCTGATAAGTACCTTTTTTCACGAGTCTTCCTTCCACTGTATGAATAGAAAAATCAGCTGCTCTGTCTATTCCTTTTATAAACAGTTCATTTTTAGCAGGATTCGGATATAATGAGAAATTTTCTTTTTCTGCGGAAGCGATACTCAACGTATTATCCTGAGTAACGGTTGAGTTTTTTTCAACGATCTGATATTCATAGTTAAATTCAACATTGGCAACCGGAAAAGCTACCGTTTCCACAAAATCCTGATTATTGAAGGTATTATTCAATGCAAAATAGGCGGTCTCTCCTGCTGTTCCGGTTACTTTTACCGGTAAAGGCATTTCAAAAAAGCTTACCGTGGAAGAGCTTTGGACCTGGGAAACTTTGAAATGAATCTGATTTCCGGTCTGTTTCCATTTCGTTGTGTAGGTAGGATATCCCTCACCATATAACCAGTCATTGAAAAATTCCGTAAAATCTTTTCCGGTAGACTGCAGCAGGGATGCCTTAAAATCTGAAGTCGTCACATAGTTATAAGCAAGGTTTGGTCTTGCATGATATTCCCGGAGTGCCTGATAAAAAGCGGTATCTCCAAGAATCCATTTGATCATTCTTAAAATGTAGGCTCCTTTTATGTAAGATAATCTGTTATCAAAAACCCTTCCTACACTTGGAAGCCCCGCATCCGGCACATAAACGCTGCCATCCGGAAAAGCGGTGATGATATTGATCTGACTGATAAGATAATTCATAAACTCCGGATGAGTCATGATCAGTTTTTCATTGGAAACATGGGTTCCGAATGTTGCAAACCCTTCATTCAGCCAGATATCATTCCAGGCACCACAGGTTACTTTATCCCCAAACCACTGATGGGCCAGCTCATGGGCAATGAGATGCTTGGTCCAGCCGCCCATCGATGTCATCGTCTGATGCTCCATTCCTCCGCCATATTTGAATTCCATATGCCCATATTTTTCATCACGGAAAGGATAGGGTCCGAAATAGGTTTCAAAAGTATTCATGATCTGCTTCGTCCATTCTATATTATCCATACTCTCCGTATTGGCAAAAGTAGCCGGATATACGTAATTCACGAAGGGAAATGGTGGATTTCCTATAGTATCGTTCAGCTTTATAAAATTCGTAATGGAGATGGCGATCAGGTAAGCTGCCGTAGGGTACATGGTTCTCCAGAAGGTCAGTTTCTGCCCTCCGGGAAGGGTGGTTTCCGACATCATTTTTCCGTTGGCTGCAACGCTGTATTGTGAAGGGGTGGTAATTTTAAAATCAAAACGGTCGATCTTGTCATTAAGGCTTTGTTTGGTTGGAAACCAGTCCTGCGCTCCGTAAGGCTCATTTAAAGTGGAAAGAACCGGTACATTATTCTGAAGTCCCACTGAAAAAGCATTATACTGCTGTGAAGGCGGTCCCGAATAATGAATCGTTAATGAATCCAATGTGTTGGCAGGAACAGAAGCCGGAAAATCTATTTTTACCTCATTGGTGCCAAGCTGCTGGAAAGGAATATCCGCTCCATGGTATTTCACCTGGGAAACCGTTAAAACATTGGTGAGATCAAAATAGATGCTGCTCATATTCTGATTCGGCTTAAAGTGTGACGTAGCTGATCCGGTAATCATATGTTCTTCCGGATTCAGGGCTATATCTAATCGCTGATACTGAAGATCATAGTTCAGGGTATTGGGATTGATGTTGAAAGTGGTCATTTTTTTCGCAAAAGCATTCTTTTCTTTTGTGATCAGTCCTTTCATCTCGATATTGAAATCCTGTTTCTGAGCATAAAGCTGCAGGGAAATCAACACACCTGTAAGCAGAGGATAAATTTTTCTCATATTCAGATCATTAGATTCACTCAAAGATAAAAAAAACCTTCTAATCATTGATTAAAAGGTTTTTATAATATTAAAATAAATATTTTTTAAAGGTCCAGAGCCGGCTCAAGAATTTTCTCCATTCTTTTTTTCACCATATCTACAGATCCTGAATAGTTGTTCACCATCAGAGAGAATACCAGGGTTTTTCCGGAATTCGTCTTCAGATATCCAGCCAGCGTTTTCACTTTGTTTAAAGTTCCTGTTTTAGCAAAAACCTGCCCGTTTCCTGTTCCCAGGAACATTCTTTTCAGTGTCCCGGACTGTCCGCCAATCGGCAGTGAACTCAGATACGTTTTGTAATATTTTTCGTCCATCAGGGAAGATAAGAACTTCACCTGAGAAATTGGCGTTACGTGATTGCTTCTTGAAAGTCCGCTGCCATCCATATAGGTAAGTCCCAGCATGTCAAATTCTGATTCTTTAAGATGACTGGTTACCACCATTCTTCCGGACTCCGATGTCTGATCTCCCAGTTTCTGGAAGCCAACGGTTTTCAGTAAGGCTTCAGCAAGGGAATTATCACTGCGTTGGTTGGTGTAATAAATAATGTCGGATAAAGTCGGAGATTTGTAAACGGCCAGCATTTTTCTGTTTTCAGGGGTGGCGTCTGTCATTTTCGGACTTACTTTTCCTGTAACAGGAATTCCGCTTTTCACCAGGGTTGTTCTGAATGAATTGGCCAGGTAAGCCGGAGCATCGGGTAATTTGGTTGTTAAAGTTCCGTTTCCGTCATATTTCTCAGCATACACCATCTGGTTGGCATACGGAGAAACATAGAAGAACTTTTTCTCAGGAGAAAATCCTGCTTTTTTTACGATCAGCTTTTCATTGGCAGGGTTGATCTCCCGTGTAGTTCCTACAGGCAGATAGTAATTATTGGTTTCAAGCCATACAACATTTTCCGGAAGCCTTGTAATATTGCCTTTGAAAAGCGCTGTCTGAATGATAATATCACCATTTACCTTTCTGATCCCTTCACGTGATAATCCACCTATGAAATCTGAAATAATATCCCTGTATGACCAGGCACCTGCTTTATTGGTTCCCAGAGAAGGGTCGCCGCTGCCTACCACATACAGATTTCCGTTCAGGGTTCCGTTTTCATCTACAGTTCCTGAATATTCCAGCTGCGTCATCCACCGGTAATTTTCGCCCAACAAACTCATGGCTGTTTCTGTCGTCAGAAGTTTTGTGGTAGAAGCCGGAACCAGAGGAGAACTTTCGTTGTACGAAGAAATGATCTTCTTCGTTTTAGGGTCGTACACCACGAATCCCCAGTCTGCATTTTTCAGCACGGGATCCGCCATCATTGTGTTTACATTAATGTCTACAAGTTCTTTGGCCGACAAAACCGCCTTTTCTGCTACCGATGAGATAGGAGAAGGAAGGTTCAGACTGTTTTTCTGACTGTCGTAAGCATGTGAGTAAAGAACGGTAGAAACGGTAGATTGAGCAAGGAAAAACCCAGAAGCCAATACCGCTGTACATGAAATATATTTTCTGAAATTTACCATCTATCTTTTTTTTGTTCTATAGTTTGAGACCATAAAAAACGATAAGTTAAATCGTTCAATACAGAAACCAAACATTTAATCAACGACCAAAAGTAGAAATTATTGTCAGATAAAGGATCATGAGGCTATTATAAAAGAGTGTAAATTTTGTTAAAAATTGTTAAAAATCAACAAAAATATCTTTTTTAATGCTTTGATAAGCAGTGATTTCATCAAATTCTTTCAGACTTAACAAAACCATTGCTTTGAACTTTTCATAGTTCTTTCCGCGTGGAAGTTTAAGCATAATCTGGAACTGATATAAATTATTCAATCTTCCAATCTGCGCTTTTTCAGGTCCCAGCACACAATCTCCGGGAAGGTATTTTCTCAATACCGAACCTAAAAACTGGGAAGCCCGGTTGGCTTTATCTTCTCTCCGGTGTTTCAGTTCGATCATGATGAGTTTGGTGAACGGCGGATAATGGAATTTCTGACGCTCGGTAAGAATGTATTTATAGATCTTTGCCGGATTATTCATTTTGATCAGCTGGAAAACAGAATGCTCAGGATTATAGGTCTGAATTAAAATCCTTCCCTTTCCCGACACTCTTCCTGCTCTTCCCGAGACCTGTGTAATCAGCTGATAAGCCCTTTCTTCCGCCCTGAAATCCTGCACATAAAGCAACGAATCGGCCTTTGGAATGGCTACCAGCTCAATATGATCAAAATCAAGACCTTTGGAAATCATCTGTGTTCCCACCACAATATCCGTTTCCCTTTCTTCTATTTTCTCATAGAGCTTTTCATACGCGAATTTCTTACGCATGGAATCCACATCCATCCGGTCTACTTCATTTTCAGGGAACAGCTTGCAGACTTCTTCATGAATCTGCTCCACTCCCACTCCTCTTTCATTCAGGTTTTCAGAGTAACATTTAGGGCAGGTCTTCGGCTTTGAGGCTTTCTGCCCGCAATAATGACATTTCATTTCGTTGGCCGCCTTGTGATAGGTCATCACCACATCACAATTGGAACAGTAATTAACGTAGCCGCAGGTTTCACATTCCACTACATTGGCATAGCCACGGCGGTTATGAAGGATAATAGCCTGATTTTTTTCAGCCAGCGTTCTTTTTATTTCATCTATTAAGTGTAAAGAAAAATTCCCGGACACTTTTTTGGATTCCTGGGCTTCTTTAAAGTTAATCAGTTCATATTCCGGCAGCTTTACATTCCCAAATCTTTCATTCAG
This sequence comes from Chryseobacterium sp., assembly GCA_031277615.1. Classification (GTDB taxonomy): domain Bacteria; phylum Bacteroidota; class Bacteroidia; order Flavobacteriales; family Weeksellaceae; genus Chryseobacterium. Next base: position 91,182 of record JAITMC010000040.1, read on the forward strand.
GAAGATGTATTTCATTTTTTCTTTCCGAGCAGCATAATAGCTTTCCACAGAGGGTGTCGCAGATCCCAGAATCACTCCTGCTCCATAGATATTTCCGAATACCAATGCTGCATCTTTGGCATTAAAATAAGGGGCAACTTCCCTCGGCCTGTACGCAGAATCATGTTCTTCATCTACAATAATAAGCCCCAGATTCTGAAATGGCAGGAACAGAGCATTCCGTGTCCCGATAAGGATTTTTATATCATTTTGCCTGATTCTGCGCCATACTTCCACACGTTCAAAATCGGTGAGTTTCTGGTGATAGAACCCGAGCAGCCTGCCGTATTTTTTTTCCAAACGCCGGGTAATCTGTTTGGTCAGAGAAATCTCAGGCAGCAGGAAAAGTACATTTTTACCTTCACTGATGCATTCTTCAATTTTTTCAAGATAAATATGGGTTTTTCCTGAAGAGGTCACCCCATGAAGCAATACATTCCGACCTTCTTCAAATGCTTCATCAATTTCCGTTTTGGCTTCTTTCTGCTGTTCCGAAAGTTCTTCAAGTTCTTCAATTTCCCCTTCATAGCTTTCAATCCGGTCTTTCTGCATATAGTATTCTTCCACCAGACCTTTATCTGCAAGGGATTTAAAATGGGAGCTTCCGAAATATCCGTCTTCAAAAAGTTCTGCTTTTCTGATGGGTTTATCCGGATGTTCCGTCTGTTTTTCAAGAATAGCAAGGAAAAGATCCTTCTGTTTGGCAGCCCTGTTTAGTCTGACCAGAATATCCGTAAGGTTCTGATTGCTCAAAACCTCATCATTTATTTTAACATAAGCGACTTCCTTTGCTTTATATTTTTCAGCTACTTTTTCATCAATTTCGATATACTGAAGATCAATCAGTGAGTTGATCGTTCTGATGATTTCTTTTTTAGGAATAAAGGCCTCAATATCTGTAAGGTTAATAAGTTGGCGGACTTCCAGTGCCTGGATAAGATACATTTCATTCACGTCCAGGTTCTCAAAATCAACGGTTACATTAGGTTTCAGCTTTAAATAGGTTTCGCTTTCCAGTTTCAACGAGGAAGGAAATGCAAATCTGTAGATTTCACCCAAACCGCAGAGGTAATATTCCGAAAGCCAGTTCCAGAAACTGATCTGTTCTTCCGGTAAAATCGGATTTTCATCAAGAATGCTGATGACTTCTTTGGCTACAAAGCTTTCCGGTGCGTTGTCATGGAGTTCAAAAACAATTCCCGTATAGATTTTTTTCCCTCCGAACGGTACCAGTACACGCATTCCGGTCTGTATATCAGACATGAGTTCTTCCGGAACTTTATAGGTAAAAGATCCTTTTAAATTAAGCGGTAAAACAATCTGGGCGTACTGCAAGGGAAAATTTTAAAGTGTAAAATTAGATTTTTCTTCAGAGAACTGCAATTTTTATTGACGTTGAAAGCTGATGTTTTTTAAGTTTACACGTAAGGTTAAGCTTTATTTCATTTCAGTTAACGGTTGATAATTCTGTTTTTACTTTTTTAAATTCATGAGTATTTTGCTTCTAAAAAAATTAACGTAAAGCTTGAATATCAGGACGCTTTATTTCAGGGGCGAAGGAACGTGATTTCGTCACTGATGAAGCTAGATGCCTATCGCTTCTTCGAAGCAGCGGCGTTGATTCTTTGCTTTGCTCCCTAAAATCAACAGTACGTTTCATAAGGCTTTAGATGATAAAAAAATAACGCAAAGCTTAGTATTATGATGTTTATTCAAGGAGGCAAAGCAACGTGACTTCGTCACTGATGAAGCTTTATGTTTATCCTTCCGATTCTTCGAAGCAGCGGCGTTGATTCTTTGCTTTGCTCTCTAAAATCAGCAGTACGTTTCATAAGGCTTTAGATGATAAAAAAATAACGCAAAGCTTAGTATTATGATGTTTATTCCAGGGGGCGAAGGAACGTGACTTCGTCACTGATGAAGCTTTATGTTTATCCTTTCACTTCTTCGAGGCTATCTTAAAAGTCAGACATACCTCTTGAGAATTGAATATATCTTCTGTATAGGGGTACGAACAAAATTAACAAAATTAGAGGCTGCCCAAACTTTTTGGACAGCCTCTTTACTTTGCTCCCTAAAATCAACAGTACGCTCCATAAGACTTTAGGAGATAAAAAATTAACGCAAAGGCTTAATATTATGATGTTTGTTCCAGGGGGCAAAGCAACGTGACTTCGTCACTGATGAAGCTTTATGTTTATCCTTTCGCTTCTTCGAAGCAGCGGAGTTGATTCTTTGCTTTGCTCTCTAAAATCAACAGTACGTTTCATAAGACTTTAGATGATAAAAAATTAACGCAAAGCTTGAATATTATGATGTTTATTTCAGGGAGCAAAGGAACGTGACTTCGTCACTTATGAAGCTAGATGTCTATCGCTTCTTCGAAGCAGCGGAGTTGATTCTTTACTTTACTCTCTAAAATCAACAGTACGTTTCATAAGGCTTTAGATGATAAAAAATTAACGCAAAGCCTGAATATTATGATGTTTATTTCAGGGAGCGAAGTAACGTGACTTCGTCACTGATCAAGCTAGATGCCTATCGCTTTTTCGAAGCAGCGGAGTTGATTCTTTGCTTTGCTCTCTAAAATCAACAGTACGTTCCATAAGGCTTTGCGATTTCAAAAAGATAACTTGAGTATTCTTACAATGTAAAACAATTCATTCTCTTATTATCATCAGAAAAGCAGCTCTGTGATCTGATACCAGAATGCTGAAGTGAAAAAGCCCACCATGATGCTGAAACCGATGATAAGGTTGGTGAGTTTTGTATTCAGCCTGAACTGTTCTGCAATGATACTGGAGGTGATAAGCGTTGGCATGGCGGCCTCAAATATGGTAATTTTAGCCACATCTCCTTTTACGCCTGAAAGAAGGGCAAGTCCCAGAACGATGGCCGGAGCCAGAATCAGTTTGTAGAGCATAGACGCCAACATCTGAGGAATCAGCTTCTTCCAGCCATTGAATTTCAGCTGTAATCCTACGGAAAATAAGGCCAGAGGACTTACGGTGGCAGCCAGCTTATCAAAAAAAGGTTCTGCCAAAGTGAAATCGATGAACTGTGATAATACCAAAGCCGCAATACACCCTATAAGCGGCGGAAAGGTTATGAGCCTTTTAAAAATAAAGGCTGCGCTTACTTTTCCTGACCTGCTTCCGCCTTTCACTGCGGCAATAATCCCCAGGGTGGAAAGGGCAAAAAACATGGTCTGATCACAAATAATGGCAATACTCAAAAGACCTTCACCATAAAAAGCACTGATTAAAGGAAATCCTATGAATGAAGTATTACTGTAGCCGCTTGCCAGTTCAAGGGTGCTTCTGGAACGCCTTGAATATCCTTTGCTTTTGCTGTAAAACATCATGAAGAAAAAACAGAAAACGGAGATCAGGAAAGTTGCTGCGATAGGAAACAGCATTTCTGTAGTCCATTTTACTTTTGGCAGATATTTAAAGGAAACTGCCGGCAGAGCAAGATAAAGAATCCAGGTATTAATGCCTTTATGGGCATCGGGGTGGATAGATTTTGTTGCTTTGAATATCATTCCTGCAATAATGCACACTGCAATCAGAACAAAATTTACCATAACATTAAGAAATATGGGGCAAAGTTACGGCTGATTTTTCAGTTGAAGGAGTAAAATTTATATTTTTTCAGGTAGGATTCCGGTTAGATAAAACGTGAAAGGTTATTATTTTGTTTTGCAACCGGCAGATAAAGTTCTATTCCTCTATGCGTTTTTTAAGATCCGTTTCAGCTCCGAGAATTCTGATAATTTCGATTTCTTTTATATCTGTAATTTTATAAAAAATAATATGTTTATTGGAAACAAAACCCAAAATATCAGGGCCAATTTCACTATATACTTTTCCAATTCTTGGGTTTTCTGCAAGCATTTCGCAATAGTATATCAGTTCCCCGTAATATTTATCAGCCTGTGATTCGGACCAAAATTCGTAGGTATATTCATAAATTCCGGAAAGATCTTCAATTGCTTTATAAGTTAGAAAAAATTTAGCCACTATTTTTTCATTTTGGCTTTCAATGATTGCAGATGTTTACCGGGATTAAAGTCATGAGCAATGCCACTTTCTATTCCTTCCTGAACTGCTTTTTTTAAAAACTGAATTTTATTTTCTTCTTCTTCAAGCAGCCGTAACCCTGCACGGATAACTTCACTGGCATTTTTATATCTTCCTTCAGAAATTTTATGATCAACAAAATCTTCAAAATAGTCTCCCAAAGAAACCGAGGTATTTCGTCCCATTTTCAAAACGTTTTACAATTAGCTTATCAAAGTTACCAATTTTTGGTAACCAAATCAACTTTTCTATTAAAAATTATATTGTGTAAATTGGCTTTATTTAATTCTCTGTTTAATCTCTCATGGCATCCCAAAGACTCATCACCTCAACGGTATTCAGGGGTTTTGAAAGGGTAATTTTTTTTGAGGTATGAGGCAGCATATCAAAGAAATTATCACTGAAATGGGTGTCTCCTATCAGGTAAACATCTTTGGCCAGAACATCGGTAGAAATTTCAATTTCAGTAGGAGAGATCTGTTTAATCTGCAGATTCGGTTTTGTAAGCTTCATTTCATTGGGTTTTGAAAAGAAATGAATATTCTGTGCGAGCACTGTTCCATTTTCACTTTTTAAAGTCAGCAGTAAAAGGGTTTTATTTTTATCTGCTTCGGAAATCAGGTTTTTCATTTCAACCGGATCGAATCTGATAATGCTTTCCAATGTTTTTTCATCCGAAACTGCGTTGATCCGTTTTAAGGTTTTACCGTCAAAATTCATAACATGAATCTCAACATCAACCTTACCTGATTTTTCCCAACCGTCATTAACAGCATAAAAATTCAGGATTCCCTCTTTTTCTTCTGCCAGGATCACCTGCTGCTCAAAACTTCGTTTCATCTGGTAATGCAAGGCTTTCCAGTTTCCCCAATAATCTATGGACGACCACGAAACGACAGGCCAGCAATCGTTCAGCTGCCAGTACAAAGTTCCCATATTATAAGGTTTTGCCCGGCGGTGGGCTTCTACCGCAATCTTCATTCCACGGGCCTGCAGCAGCTGGGAAATGTAGTTGTATTTCACGAAATCTTCGGACACTTTATAGTCTCTTTTCATGTATGTGCTGATGATCTCCCAGCCTCTGGAATGTTTTTCATGGGCTTTAACGACCGGATTCTTCAGATTGAGATCGGGAGTTCCTGAAAACATTGTTTTAACGGTTTCCAAAGAAGGCATTCCCTGAAAACCATATTCAGACATGAAGCGTCCTACTTTATCATTATATATTTCAAAAGGCTGTTCGCCCCACCAGACTCCCCAGTAATGCGAATCTCCTTCGGTAAGGCTTTCCTTATGCCCCCATCCTACTGACGGAGAGCTCGGCCAATATATATTCTTATCAGGCGTAAGGTTTTCTTTCAGAGTATTGGGAATCACTTCATGGAAAAGCTTCCTGTAATCTTTCCATACCTGCAGGGAATCATTTTTGGAGTATTTGAACTGTTTCTGATAGCCCCAGTTGACAATCGCCTCATCAATTTCATTATTTCCACACCATAAAGCCACCGAAGGATAATTCTGCAGTCTGCGGACCTGGTCTTTCACTTCTTCTTTTACGTTGTTCAGGAAATGATCATCAGCCGGATAGAAGCTTCCTGCAAACATAAAATCCTGCCACACCAGAATTCCGTTTTCATCACAGGCTTTGTAAAATTCATCATCTTCATAGATTCCCCCGCCCCAGATACGAATCATATTCATATTGGCTTCTTTGGCATCTTTGATGAGCCTGTGGTATTTTTCTGTGGTCATTCTCGGCGAAAAGCTGTCTCCCGGAATCCAGTTTGTTCCTTTTGCATACAGGGGTTTTCCATTGACTTTAAAATAGAAAGATTTCCCTTTTTCATCTTTTTCCTGAACGAGTTCTACGGTCCGAAGGCCATATCTTACATCAATATCTTTTACGGCCCAGCTTCCTTTTGAGGTATAGAGCGTAATCTTCGTACTCATTATATTCGGCTTGCCCCATCCGTTGGGCTGCCACAGTTTGGGATTTTTAATGGTATAGGGAACTGCAATGGTGTTCAGTCCTTTTTTAAGGTTGAAACGGTAGGTTCCTCTGTTGATGTTGAATCCCACATAATAAGCCCCTTCTTCTTCAGCAAAGATTTCCATATTAAAAGAAATTTCGGCCAGTGATTCCGTTACGCGGTGCTGCTGTACCTGAATGGCATTAACTTTTGCCCTGTTCCAGAATTCCAGTTTGACGTCCTTCCAGATTCCGGCTGTTACCAGTCTCGGGCCCCAGTCCCATCCAAACTGATACTGTGCTTTTCTTACAAAACTTCTCGGCGACTCGGGCAGGGTGAACGGAACTTTCTCAGCAAGCTTTTTTCCTTCTCTAACCGCAGAATTGAATTGAATTCTCAGTTCATTATCTCCTTCTTTTAAAAATTCCTTTACCGGGATTTCCCATTTTCTGAACATATTATCTGTTTTTTTCAGAAGCCTGCCATTCAGATAGATTTCCGAAAAGGTATCCAGCCCGTTGAAAACAAGATCGATATGCTGATTTCCCAGTTCTTTCTGAGAAATTCTGAACCGGGTATGATATTCCCAGTCTTCATTTTCTATCCATTGTACTTTTTTTTCGTTTTCATCTTTGAAAGGATCAGGAATCACCTTATTATCCAGCAGATCAAGATGAACAGTCCCCGGAACTTTTGCCGTAAGCCAGTTCTTGTCTTTTACATTTCTGAACTGCCATTTTTCGGAAGACAGATTGCGCTCTGAGAACTGCCCCGAAACGGTATGCTGAATGAAGAGAAGGATAAAAAGAAAAAAAGTAGTTTTATTCATCGGTAAGTTTGTTTACGACCCTGTGGATTCCGTATTTGATCAGTTCGGTATTGAAGTTAATAAGAAGTCCCAGCTTCAAATCGGATAGTTTCAGATAGGTCAGAACCTGAGCCTGGGAAATTGAATGCAGTTCAACCACGGATTTTACTTCAACAATAACTTTATTTTCCACAATGAGATCTATTTTATAAGCATTTTGGACCGTCATTCCCTTATATTGCAGAGGTAATGATACCTGCTGCTGGACCTTCAGCCCCAACAATTTCAGTTCATAGGCTAAAGCGGCTTCATAAGCATTTTCCAATAGTCCAACTCCAATATTTTTATGGACTTCTATCGCTGCTCCTATTATTTTGTAGGACAATTCGTTTTCTGTCATCATTTGTGTGTTTATTTATTAATTACTTCCTAAATCGGAAGTTTATGATGTAGAGATTTAGCGTTTATTTTTTTAATCGCAAAGGTTTATTCTCCTTCCGCTCATTTTTAAGTGAGCGAAGAGGGATCAATTTCATTGATCTGATAAAGCGGACGTTTGAACTTCATCAGCGACACCGTCGCCTTCTTTACCTCCTTAAATTGCAAGCTTGTTATCTAAACTTTGCGTTTCTTTTTTAATCGCAAAGGTTTACTATCCTGCTGCTTATTTTTAAGAGAGCAAAGAGGGATCAATTTCATTGATCTGATGAAGCGGACGTTTGAGCTTCATCAGCGACATCGTTGCCTTCTTTGCCTCCTTAAATTGAAAGCTTGTTATCTAAACTTTGCGTTTATTTTTTTGAATTGCAAAGGTTTTTATTCTAAAACTATTTTCTTTTCAAAGCTAAAACTTCATCAGGATTGGCGAAAGAGCCTCCGTCTGTAATGGCAGAAGAATGGAAAAAGGAGGCTTTTGTAAAGTCTCTGATGTCTTCAATATTGGAAGAGCGGAGCCCGCCACCAACCAGTATTTCGATTCTTTTTCCTGAAAGCGCTACCAACTTTTTAAGGTTTTCCCGGCCTTCTGATACGTTGGGTTTCTGCCCTGATGTAAGAATTGTTTTAAATCCACAATCAATTACTTTTTCCAGCGATTCTTCCAGGTTTTTTGCCCTGTCGAAGGCACGGTGAAAAGTACATGGAAGAGGTTGGGCAAGCTCAACCAGAATTTTGTTCTGCTCCGTGTTTACCTCATCATTTTCATCCAGAATTCCAAATACAAAGCCATCTGCGCCTAAGGATTTTAATTGCAGAAGATCTTCTTTCATCCTGTTGAATTCTGCGTCCGAGTAGGTAAAGTCACCCCCTCTCGGACGGATCATCACAAAAATCGGGATGCTGATCTTTTCTCTGAGTACTTTTGCTGTTTCAAAACCGGGAGTGGTTCCTCCTTCACTTAATCCGTCGCATAATTCTATTCTGTCGGCTCCGTTTTCAAAAGCAATTATTGCTGATTCAGGATTAAAACATGCTATTTCTATTTTTGACATTTTATTTTTGATTTAATTTGAGTGGTCTTCCAGAACGTCTGCTATAATGAATTTACCATCTTCTTTTATGACCCTGATCTGGCTGGGATATTTCGCTTTAAAGCCATCGTCGGATAAAATTACCTTAAACAGGTATGAATCTTTTGAAGAGGATACCAATTCACAGCCTGAAACCTCAACATTAATCCAATCCTGTGCGGAAATAAGAAACCCTGAACCAACTCCTGCCTTTTCTGTATTAAATTTACCTTTCCATTTATCGTTGAACTCTTTTTCCGTAAGGCTTCCGTCTACATCCATATCCACATTCATGGCATCGGTTTTATAATCGTAATATTCTTTGGTGGTCATTTTCTGCATATTCTTATCCAGATTACCAAGATCTGATTTAAAGTAGTTTTCAATACTTTTCTCCAGCCACTTTTTCGCTTCTTCCGATTCATTGATCTGGGGTTTTGTTTCCTGAACCACATTTTCTTTTACTTCCGGTTCCTGCTGGCTTACTGCTGCATCTTTCTTTTCTTCTTTACATCCTATTATTAAAAACAGGGAAGCGACGATCATTCTTTTCATTTTCTTTGTTTATTTAATTCCGTCTGAGCCTTTTTTTCAATTTAATTTATTGATTTACATAAAACCATGATTATTTCACTGCGAATCCCGGTGTTTCAAGACGGTTTCCTTTCTGATCGTAGACGGCAAAATTGAATCCGTCCTGAATACAGTAAGAACCATATTCTCCTTTTTTATTTAAAGCAATAAAGCCCACCTGAATATCTTTCAGATTCTTATTTCTTCTCTGGTTGATCTTTACAATTCGTTCCACGGCTTCTTTACAGGCCTGCTGAGGACTTCTTCCCTGTCTCATAAGCTCTACCACGAGGTGGGTTCCTACGGTTCTGATCACTTCTTCACCATGTCCGGTAGCCGTTGCGGCTCCTACTTCATTATCAACAAATAATCCGGCTCCGATAATCGGGGAATCGCCTACTCTTCCATGCATTTTGAAAGCCATCCCGCTGGTTGTACAGGCTCCGGAAAGGTTTCCTTTGGCATCCAGCGCAATCATACCGATGGTGTCGTGGTTTTCGATATTAACGATGGGCTTGTACTGGCTTGACTTCAGCCATTCTTTCCATTCTTTTTCTGATTCAGGGGTAAGCAGGTTTTCTTTTTTAAAGCCTTCCGAAAGGGCAAACTGAAGAGCTCCGTCTCCTACCAGCATTACATGCGGAGTTTTCTCCATTACGGCTCTGGCAACAGAAATCGGATTTTTGATATGTTCCAAAGCCGCCACGGATCCTATATTATAATTTTCGTCCATAATACAGGCATCCAGGGTTACCCTTCCGTCTCTGTCCGGGCGTCCGCCATAGCCTACACTTCTTTCATTGGGATCCAATTCTACCAGACGGACTCCTTTTTCTACCGCGTCCAATGCTTTTCCTCCTTTTCCGAGAATCGTCCATGCCTCTTCATTCGCTTTCAGTCCGAAATTCCAGGTGGAAAGAACAATGGGCTTACCTACTGTATTCTGAGCTTCAGGTATATCCTTTGCCATCAGATCAAGTGGATTTATAGTGAGTGCTAAAGAAGCGGCAGCAGCTTTTTTAATAAAATTTCGTCGGGTATGCATACTTAGATTATTAGGCCTGTAAATTAATGATTTTCCCGCGGCCAGAAAAGGAAAAAAGACCACAGATCTTTTTCTGCAGTCTTTTTCAGGTTGAAAATTCGAGAATTAATGCGGTAACCGGTCTCTGAAGTATCCATATACCCAGGTCCCGGCAATGGCGCTCAGTAAGGTCACACTTACCGCCAGCGCTCCTGTTCCGATCTGGGCGAAGAGAGGCCCCGGGCATGCTCCTGTAATGGCCCAGCCAAAGCCGAAGATGAGTCCGCCATAGATCTGGCCTTTACTGAATTTCTTGGGAGCTATTGTGACAGGCTCCCCGCCAATGGTTTTTATTTTAAATTTTTTAATCAGCGCAACTGAGATCATTCCCACTAAAACTGCGCTGCCTATGATTCCGTACATATGGAAGGACTGTAAACGAAACATTTCCTGTATCCTGAACCAGCTGATCACCTCAGCCTTTACGAAGATGATTCCGAATATCATTCCGGCAACGAGGTATTTGATGTTATGATACCATTGGTGTTCAGGATTCCTTTCAGGGGTGCATGTAGTGTGGCTTATCTCTTTTTCTTTAATCATGATAAGGTTTGTTTGGGTTATAGTGAAAGAATGACAGGCAGAATAAAATTGGCCATTAAAAATCCACCGATCATAAAGCATAGGGTTGCTACCAATGACGGCCATTGCAGGTTAGAAAGCCCCATAATAGCGTGTCCGCTGGTACATCCTCCGGCATATCTTGTTCCGAAGCCTACTAAGAATCCGCCCACGACTATCATGATAAATCCCCTGAGGGTAAAAAGGCTTTCAAAATTCATCAGCTGAACGGGTACGAGGTTGGTATAATCTGTAATTCCATATCCTGCCAGTTCTGTTTTCAGTCCCGGATTTACGGTGATTTCTGCAGGATTCAGCAAAAACTGTGATGCGATAAGTCCTCCAAGGAATATTCCGAGCACAAAAAACAGGTTCCAGGCTTCTTTTCTCCAGTCGTATTTAAAAAAATGAATTCCGGCAGGGATACAGGCAGCGCAGATATGCCTTAACGAAGAGCTGATGCCAAAGGATTTATTCCCAAGAATCAGAAGGGCCGGAACGGTAAGTCCGATCAGTGGACCGGCTATATACCACGGCCACGGTTCTTTTATCATTTCCAACATAGGTATCTATTTTTTAATCTTATTTAAAATTCTGGTCTGGCATACAAAATCACTTTTCGGAATGCCGGTCCGGGACATTGCATTAAAACCGCCTTCAATATCGGTAAAATTCCGATATCCTCTTGCCTGAAGGATTCCTGCCGCCATCATACTTCTGTATCCGCCTGCACAATGCAGATAAAAATGTTCTTCCGAATCTATTTCATTAATCCAGTCATTGATATAGGCTAATGGTCTGTTATAAGCTCCTTCGACGTGTTCTGCCTGATATTCATTTTCTTTTCTTACGTCGATGATTTTATGATTGTTGTCTTTCATTTCTTTTTCAAACTGTTCTGCTGTAATACGGCTGACAAGATCTGTTTCTTTTCCTGAGTTTTTCCATGCTGTAAAGCCACCTTTCAGATACCCCAGAATATGATCAAAGCCAACCCGGCTGAGTCTGGTTACGGCTTCCTCTTCGTTTTCGTCATCGGTAACAAGCAGTATCGGCTGATTTACATCTGCAATAAGCGCTCCCACCCATGGGGCAAAATCACCATCCAAACCAATGTTTACCGATTGGGGAATAAATCCTTCAGCAAAATTCCGGCTGTTTCTTACATCTAAAATCAAAGCTCCCGAAGCTTCGGCTATTTCTTCAAACTGATCTGGAGAAAGAGGATGCAGCCCTCCTGATAAAACCTCATCGAAACTCCTGTAGCCTTTTTTATTCATGGCTACATTCATTCCGAAATAGGCTGGTGGCGGAAGCAATCCTTCAAGAACCTCCCGGATGAAAGATTCTTTATCCGGCTGATTCAGCGCATAATTGTTTTTTTTCTGATTTTCCAGCGTATCTACCGTTTCTTTCTGCATATTTTTACCACAAGCAGAACCTGCACCATGAGCAGGATATACAATGATCTTACCGCTCAAAGGAAGGATTTTTTCATATAAACTGTCATACAGCAGACCGGCCAGTTCTTCCTGGGTCATATCCGCTGCTTTCTGAGCCAGATCCGGACGTCCCACATCACCCAAAAATAAAGTATCTCCACTAAAAAGAGCATGTTGATTGCCTTCTTCATCCATCAGCAGATAGGAAGAGCTCTCTAAAGTATGTCCGGGGGTATGCAGCGCCTTAATCGTGAGATTTCCTATGGCAAACACTTGTCCGTCTTCTGCAATCACAGCATTGAATTCAGGTTCAGCCGTAGGTCCATATACGATCGGGGCTCCGGTCTTCTGACTCAGATCCAGATGTCCGCTTACAAAATCTGCATGAAAATGGGTTTCAAAAATATATTTCAGCTGTACGCTGTCTTTTTTCAGTTTTTCAAGGTAATGTTGGGTCTCACGAAGCGGGTCTATAATGGCTGCTTCTCCTGCTGATGTTATATAATAGGTTCCCTGCGCCAGACATCCTGTATAAATCTGTTCTATTTTCATATTTTTTGTTTTATGTATTCAAATTTCCGGCTTTCCGGTTTTTCCTACAGCTACTTTTGTTACATAAGAAATCTAAAGGAATGCTTCTTTCAAAATGATAGAGATTCCCATCACCAAAATGAACCATCCGAATGCGGGTTTCAGCTTTCTGCCATCAATTTTCTTTGACAGATGAGATCCTACAATAATCCCTCCCACCGCAATTGCTGCCACAGAGATCAGAAACGGCCATTTTATTGCCGTTTGCCCTACGGATGACAAAAACCCGATTAATGAGTTTAAAGAAATAATGACCAGTGAAGTCCCTACCGCTCTTTTCATAGGCATTTTCAAAAGACCTACCAGGGCAGGAATGATCATGAAACCGCCGCCAGCGCCTACCAACCCCGTTAAAGCACCTACCAGAATACCTTCTCCCGCTGCCAGAAAAGTATTTTCCCTTCTGCTTTTCAGCCTTTCCTCTCCAACTTTTCTGATCATTTTATAAGAGGCAACGATCATCAGAAGGGCAAAAATAAGCAGCAGAAAAATGCTTCTTGTCAGGGTAAAATTTCCTATTTTCAATAACTCAGGAGGAATTAGCGGAACAATATACACCCGAGTCAGAAAAATAGAAACGATGGAAGGAACACCGAAAACCAGTGCTGTCTTAAGATCGGCCTGTCCATTTTTCAGATAAGCCACTGAACCCGCCGCACTGCTTATTCCCACAATAAAGAGTGAATATTCTGTAGCCAGAAAGGCATCTATTCCGAAGAAATATACCAGAACCGGTACGGTAAGAATACTTCCTCCACCACCTATTAGTCCCAGTGATATTCCTATTAAAACAGCCGATACGTACCCTATGATTTCCATTTTTGAAATTGTATAGGGCAAAATTGGAATTATTTTGAGAGGTGTACAGCTACTTTTGTTACATAGCTTTTTTTAAACACAGATATTTTTACGGATCAGATTAAAAATATTGGATGGGTTTCCCACGGATCTTTATTTTTTATTGTCACGTGGATTTTACAGATCTTGCAGATTTCTTGAACACTTTAGTGCACTTTAGAAGTTTAAATGAGACTGCATAAAAAAGTTCACGTAAGAAGAAAATCAAAGATTTTCAGAAACTAAAGTGTACTTTATTACACAAAGATGATAACTTACCTGAACTAAAGTGTTTTTATTTCACACGGATTACACAGATCTATATGCTTTTATTGTCGAGCATCTCATGCAGATTTTTAATAAGTATTGATGAAATTAATTTTATTATGGTAAGAGAATAATTTTATTTCGTCCGAGTTTTAAGCTCCCGGCGTCTTCCAGCTGCTTGAGGAGCCTTGAGACGACCACTCTGGCGGTTCCCAGTTCATTGGCCAGCTGCTCGTGGGTGACGATGAGGATTTCTGAACCGGTAAGTTCGGATTTTTTATGGAGCAGATGCAGCAGTCTTTCATCTACTTTTTTGAAGGCGATGGCATTGATGATGTCCAGCAGCTCTTCAAAACGTTTGTGATAAAGTCTGAAAATATAGTCGAGCCACTCGGGATGTTCTTTGATGAACAATGATACTTTATCTACCGGCAGGAAAAGAATTTCTGAATCTTCTTCCACTTCGGCTTTTACAATGCTTTTTTCATTGTGCATTCCGCCCAGAAAAGACATAATGCAGCTTTCTCCGGATCTGATATAATACAACAGGATTTCACGGCCGTCTTCTTCAGTTCTGATCACTTTGATCATTCCCTTCATAACAATCGGAATCGAACGTATTGAAGCGTTTTCGTCTAAAATAATATCTCCTTCCCTATACTGTTTAGTGATCCCATTCCGGTAGAGTTTTTCTACCAGTTCCGGCGAGGAAGAAAATTCGGAAGAAAGTATGGTATCTTGCATTTTATGATACTTTTACGGCTAATTTACGCCAATTTCGTCAACAAAGAGCCATGCTTTTGAATCGGCACCGGGATTTCCAGCAGGGATGATTCCTGCGTTCTCTATTTTAACTTTAATATATCGTGCATTCTGATTCCCTACTCCCAGTTTGACCTTTCCTTTAGCGTTTAGAATTTCTTCTTTACCGGTCTCTTTGATCATTTTAAACTTCTGGTTATCATCGGAAATAAAGATCTGTGCGGATTTGGCCAGATGAATCCAGCTTCCTTTGTTATCCAGGGTATTGAAATAAACTTCTGAGAATTTTGTTTTCTGTCCCAGATCAATGACAGCATTCACGTCTTTGCCCTGGAAGCCCAGCCATGTTTTACCGAGCTGTCGGGGATTACCGATAATTCCGTCAACCAGGGTAAAGGCTCCCCCAAAAGAGTAATTTTCACTGGGCTGCTGTTCCAGGCTAATCTTTTTTCCTGTTGTTTTGAAAGTTGTAAACTGCTGGGAAGACACGGCACTTTTCAGTTGCCCTTCTTCAAAATAAGCGGATTTAACGGTTAAAGATCCCGGAATTGAAACAGGTTTCAGATAGGCTTCAGAATGTACGGAAGGCTCCGTTCCGTCTACAGTATAGCGGATTCCGTTTGAATTCTGTGATGTAGAAAGTTCGTAGGCAATCCCTTTACCGGCAGGAATAACTTTTCCTGAGATGTTGTAAATGCTTTTAGCATAGTTGACGTTCATTTTGTCTAAAACTTTGAACTGGCTGATCACTCTGTTTTCAAATTCTTTATAATTCTTAGGGTCTGATGTTCCCCATCCTACTTCGGAAAGTGCCATCAGTCTTGGGAATATCATATACTGTACCTGTCTGAAATCTGTAATATATTCGGTCCACAGGTTGGCCTGTACGCCCATAATGTATTTGGCCTGTCCGGCGTTAAGTTCAGCAGGAACGGGATTGTAAGAGTAAATTTTATCCAGAGGGGTAAATCCTCCGAAAGCATTTGGTTCTGATTGCGGATCCCCCTGATAATGGTCGAAATAGCAATAGGCTCCCGGTGTCATTACTGCGAAGTGCCCTGATTTTGCGGCTTCTATTCCTCCGTTTACGCCAGTCCAGCTCATTACCGCTGCGTTCGGAGCTAGTCCACCCTCCAGAATTTCGTCCCATCCGATGATTTTCCTTCCTTTGCGGTTTACATATTTTTCAATTCTGTGGATGAAGTAGCTCTGAAGGCCGTGTTCATCTTTAAGGTTATTGTCTTTAATAAGTTTCTGGCAGTGGGCACATTCTTTCCATCTCGTTTTCGGACATTCATCGCCTCCGATGTGGATATAGGGTGACGGGAAAAGCCTGATCACCTCATCCAGCACATTTTCCAGAAAGGTAAAAGTTTCATCATTAGGACAGAAAACATCATCAAAAACGCCCCATTTCGTAGCGGGTTCAAAAGGTCCTTTGGTACAGGCTAACTCAGGGTATGCCGTGAGGGCAGCCAGAGCATGTCCCGGCATTTCAATTTCCGGAACCACAGTAATATGCCTGGCCTGTGCATATTTTACAACATCTTTAATCTGCTCCTGAGTATAGAAAAAAGGTCCGTAAGGTTTTCCGTCGAATGTATTGTCAACATAAGCCCCGATCATGGATTCTTTACGTTTTGCCCCTGCCTGGGTAAGTTTAGGGTATTTTTTGATTTCAATTCTCCATCCTTGATCATCCGTAAGATGCCAGTGAAAAGTATTCAGTTTGTACATCGCCAGATAATCTATATATTGTTTCACTTCATCCACGGTAAAAAAATGACGGCATACATCCAGATGCATTCCCCGCCATGCAAATTTCGGCTGATCTTCTATTTTTAAGACCGGAATTTTACGATCTGACTGATGTTCTTCAAATAACTGAATCAGAGTCTGCAGGGCCAGAAAGTATCCCTGTTGGGTATATGACTGAATCTGGATACGATCAGACAATACCTCCAGAATATAGAATTCTTCTTTTCCGGCAGGAGTTTTTGGCAGTTTTGTATATACCAATTGTGCCTCTGATTTCTTTGAATCCTGACATTTCACGATTGAGCTGATCCGCTTTCTGAAATACTCCGTTTCATTTTTGGGTAAATCATTATTTAACTTTAATACTTCAGGAATCGTGAAATTTCCGTTTTTTACTTCTATATTTTGGGGATAGGGAATTAAATTGAGTTTATTCTGAGCAAAAACTACATTTGTAAGAAATAGAAACAAAATGAAAACTGTTCGTATCATGGGACTTCGTTAAGATTGATGCTAATATAATTAAATTTTAACACTTTATGTATTTTTTAAACAACAGAGGTTCAGCTTATTCAAACAGGAGTTTTTGTGGTTTGTTTTTTGCTAAATGTAAGCCAGTAAAAAAAATAAAATATTATAAATTTGTAAAAAAATACGATGAAAAAAAACATTTTATTAGTAACAGGATTATTATTTTCAGTTTCTGCTCAGGCACAACTTTTCGATATCATCAAATCTACGGTAAAAGATAAAACGGGAGTGGATCTTGAACATCCTTCGAAAACAAAAAACTCCAGCACTACAGCTCCGGTTACCTCTACTCCGGCTAAAAACTCAAATGTTAATTTAGGGAATCTTACTTCTACCCAGATTTCATCGGGATTAAAAGAAGCTTTAAGTCTCGGGGTGACCGACGGAGTGAAGAAACTGGCTTTGACTGATGGTTTTTTCAAAAATGAAGCCGTTAAGATATTGATGCCCGAGAAATTAAGAAAGATCGACAATACCTTACGTTCCATAGGAATGGGAAGTCTTGCTGATGAAGGAGTGAAATTACTGAACAGAGCGGCTGAAGATGCCGTAACGGAAGCAGCTCCTATTTTTACCAATGCCATTACATCAATGACGATTACGGACGCCAAAAATATTTTACTGGGAAGTGATAATGCTGCCACCAGCTATCTTCAGGGTAAGACCCAAAGCCAGTTGTTTACAGCATTTCAACCTAAAGTGAAGGCTTCTCTGGGTAAAGTTGGTGCGGATACGGTATGGAAAAATCTGATCTCAAAATACAATACCTTTACAGGACAGTCTGTAACCACTGATCTTAATGAATATGTAACCACAGAAACCATTAACGGAGTTTTCAAAATGGTGGCTGATAAAGAAAGCGGAATCAGGAATACGCCGGCTATGAGAACGACGAGTATTTTGCAGAAGGTTTTTGGAGCGCAAGATCAGAAATAAATAACCAACGGATCAGAAATTCCTGATGAAAGTGTTTTTAGAATAAGCAAATTCTTTCTTTTATCTTTGAAAACAGGAAAATTTTGTATGGTTTAAGCCTGACAGGTTTTTTGAGACTTTTCAATAATAAGTTATCCTTGAGTGGAATGATCAGCTGAAGTATTTTTTGCAGACGCAAAGCCTTGTGAATTACACCGCTGATTTTAGGAGGCAAAGAAGGCAACTCCGTTGATTGGATAAAGCGGATGGTATAACTGTGCCTACAACAACGAAATATCCTTTCTTTTTTACCCTTCTCACCTTCTGAGTCACTCATCCTTTGCGATAAAAAATATTTATTCTGATTTGATTTTACATAAAAAAACCTTGCCGGCGGCAAGGTTTTTAATTGTATTTAGAATTGCATTTCGGGAATTTCACCTTCGATGATCAAGTCTGCTTCTGTAGCATTCACAATATGTTCTACTGAAACGCCAGGTGCTCTTTCCACCAGCCTGAAGCCTGCCGGAGTAACATCCAGAACAGCCAGCTCGGTAACCACTCTCTTTACACAATTAACACCGGTAAGCGGAAGGGTACATTTTTTAAGGATTTTGCTCTCTCCTGCTTTGTTAACGTGCATCATCGCTACGATGATGTTTTCTGCGGAAGCTACCAGATCCATGGCTCCGCCCATTCCTTTTACCATCTTTCCCGGAATTTTCCAGTTGGCGATATCTCCGTTTTCGGAAACTTCCATGGCTCCCAGAATGGTAAGGTCTACTTTCTGGCCTCTGATCATCCCGAAGCTGAATGCAGAATCAAAAAATGATCCTCCCGGCAGAATAGTGATCGTTTGTTTTCCGGCATTGATGATATCTGCATCTTCCTCACCTTCAAAAGGGAAAGGTCCCATCCCCAAAACTCCGTTTTCACTCTGGAATTCTACGGAAATACCTTCCGGAACATAGTTGGCAACCAAAGTAGGAATTCCTATTCCCAGGTTTACATAATAGCGATCTTTCAGTTCTTTTGAAATTCTTTTGGCAATTTGTTCTTTTGTAAGCATAATAAAAACTTAGACTGCAATTTAATTATTTTCAGCTGAATACAAAAGGCTTTATTATGCTTAATAATTAACACCGTTAGTAAAAATAATATCTTTAATTTTGCAGCATTATTTATTACAATGAAAATACTTTTAAGATACCTCAAACCCTACAAGTGGTTAATTGTCATTTCTTTGTTACTGGCAGCCATTAATCAGGTTTTTTCTTTGTTTGCACCCGCCATTACAGGGAATATCCTGGATCAGCTGGTTACCCATCCCAATTTCTTTGATAAGGAAAAGATGCTGCCGAGAAGCCTTAACGAATATTTATACGGAAGTGAAGCCTATCACGGTGCTTTTTATTTTTTAGGGCTGCTGATCGGAACAGCGATGATCAGCAGAATTGCCAAAGCCTTTCAGGATTATGCCGTAAGTGTAATTACACAAAAATTCGGTGCTAAAATTTTCACAGACGGTTTAAGGCATTCGATGGCGCTGCCTTATCAGGAGTTTGAAGATCAGAGGAGTGGAGAAACCCTGTCTATTTTAACGAAAGTAAGGGAGGATTCTGTAAAATTCATCAATAATTTCATTAATATTTTCTTCGGGATTTTAGTGAGCATTATTTTCGTTTCGGTATATGCCATCCGTTTGCACTGGTCGATCATGCCGGTTTATATCTGCGGGATTTTCCTGATTGCCTTTATTACCAATTTACTGAGCAAAAGGATCAAGACCATTCAGAAAAATATTGTTTCGGAAACAACAGCTTTGGCAGGCAGCACCACGGAAAGCTTAAGAAATATCGAAATTGTAAAAAGTCTGGGACTAACGAATCAGGAGGTGATCCGTTTAAATAATAATACCTATAAGATTCTCGGTCTGGAGCTCAGAAAGGTGAAAAGCATCCGTTCTCTAAGTTTTATCCAGGGAACGATGGTGAATTTCCTTCAACAGCTGATCACCCTTACGTTACTGTTCCTGATCTTTAAAAATATAGTTACTCCGGGACAATATCTGTCGCTGATGTTCTATGGTTTTTTCATTTTCGGACCGATGCAGGAAATCGGAAATATCATTATTTCTTACCGTGAAGCAGAAGCATCGCTTCAGAATTTTGATGGCCTGATGAAGAAAGAAGTGGAAGAAAAACCGCTTCACCCTAAGCAGATCGGTGCTATTGAGGAGCTGGAATTCAGACATGTCTCTTTCAAACATCAGTCTGCGCAATATAAGGCTTTAAACAATATTTCTTTTGAGGTAAAAAATGGGGAAACCATTGCTTTTGTAGGACCAAGCGGTTCAGGAAAAAGTACTTTGGTTAAATTGCTGGTAGGTCTTTACAGGCCTCAGGAAGGAAATATTTTCTATAATTCGATCAACGGAAAAGAGTTTGATTTTGATGAACTCAGAAATCAGATTGGATTTGTTACCCAGGATACCCAGCTTTTTGCAGGAACTATCAGGGAAAACCTTCTTTTTGTAAATCCCAACGCCACCGAATCCGAACTGGCCCTGGCTTTACAGAAATCGAGCTGTACTGCTTTACTGGAAAGAGCTGAGAAGGGAATTGAAACCGTTATTGGTGAAGGCGGCCTGAAGCTGAGCGGTGGAGAAAAACAAAGAATAGCTATTGCACGGGCACTTCTGAGAAGGCCTCACCTATTGATTTTTGATGAAGCCACTTCTGCTCTGGACAGTATTACGGAAGAGGAAATAACCACCACCATCAAAGACATCTCAAAAGAAAGAGAGCAGATCACCGTTCTCATTGCACACCGCCTGAGCACCATTATGCATGCCGACAGAATTTATGTACTGGAGCGCGGACAGGTAGTAGAAATGGGCTCTCATCATGATCTGATTGCTGAGAAAGGATTGTATTACGCGATGTGGCGACAGCAGATCGGAGAACGGAAAATGACGGCTCCGCAGGCATAAATAAAAGCGCTGAAAATCTGTTCAGCGCTTTATTTTTATAGTTAAAAAGACCAGAAACTATTCTTTGGTTCTGACTGTTCTCTGCTCAATTCTCTTTTCAAATTTTTCACCCTGGAAAATTCTCTGGATCATGATTCCCGGGATGTGAATCTGGTTGGGATCCAATTCTCCCGGTTCCACCAGCTCTTCCACTTCAGCAATGGTAATTTTTCCCGCTCCCGCCATCGGATGGTTGAAGTTTCTAGCTGAACCTTTAAAGATAAGGTTACCGGCATGATCACCTTTCCACGCTTTTACGATAGAATAATCGGCTTTAAAGGCATGCTCCAGGATATGAGGTTTGCCGTCGAAATCTTTTACTTCTTTACCTTCGGCTATTTCTGTTCCGTATCCTGCCGGAGTGTAGAAGGCAGGAATTCCCGCCTGTGCAGCGCGGCATTTTTCCGCCAGAGTTCCCTGAGGGGTAAGTTCTACCTCCAGTTCGCCTGAAAGCATCTGTCTTTCAAATTCTGCATTTTCTCCTACATAGGAAGAGATCATCTTTTTGATCTGTCTTTTATGAAGCAGCAATCCCAATCCGAAATCGTCTACACCGGCATTGTTGGAGATGCACGTAAGATCTTTCACATCACTTTCTACCAATGCATTGATGGAGTTTTCAGGGATTCCGCAAAGACCAAATCCGCCCAGCATCAGGGTCATTCCATCTTTAATTCCTTCAATGGCTTCCTTTGCATTTTGTACTCTTTTATCTATCATGAAATATTAGATTTTTCTGTTGGCTAAATTTAATAAATTTTTCCCGTATATCGGGTGGCCGAATTTGATTCTGAATGTTCTGTTTTTCCATACTGACTCCATTCGATATTTAAATAATTAATATACAGGTAATTAAAACCAATAAATGAACAAACTTGTTCACTTTTCATCTTTTCTCATGAAATTGAGTTATATTTGGCGTTCAAATCCGGAAAAAAATAAGTATTTCCGGCCTTTCAAATGCCATTTTATTTTAACACAACGCTATGTAAAAAGATTATTCTGTGACGGCTTCCGGCTGTCTCTTTTCAGATTCCTCTGTAGTTTCCGCCGTTTCAGAATTCCATACCACCTTAAATCATTTAAACTTAATAAAAACATGAAAAAATTATTTGCGTCGGCGCTGTTTGTATTCGTATTCAGCTTCCATGTATTGGCACAGGAGAAAACTTATTTTGATGAAAACTGGGAGAAAACCACGCAGGACAAAATGGAGTTTTACCGTGAAACCGCACCCAAAGGAAAATTCACTTTAATTAAAGATTACTATAAAGACGGAAAGCTTCAGATGGAAGGTCTGGCTTCCAATATCATTCCAGGCAGCGAAGTATATGAAGGTAAGGTAACCTGGTATACTCCTGAGGGTAAAGTGGCGAGCACAGGTACATTTTCCGGCGGAAAACAGGTAGGACCGGCCCAGACTTTTGATGAGAAAGGAAGACCTACCGAGGATCTTGTTTATAAGGCAGACGGTACTTTCAAAGGAAAAATATACACTTATAAGGATCCTGAAAATTTTTCCTATTATAACAGTATCACCATCTATGAAAGTCAAGAAAATTTTAAAACGATCATCTATGATGAAGATGTAAAAGGGATCCGGTATGAAGTAACCACCGACCTGAGCGGAAAGTATGAAACCAAATATTACGGCGAAAAGGGAAAACACCTTGGAACAAGCAATGCAGGAAGCTCTGCGGACAATATCATGGTAGAGTACTATTATGATCCGATGAGGGTTTCCAAGATCGAAAAATATAAAAGCGACGGTACGGTAAAAGAAGGTGTCATTTACTCGAAGAGCGGAAAAATCCTTCAGGAAGAAAAGAAAAACAAGAAAGACGGCTACAAAACCACTTACGATGAAGCCGGCAAAAAGATAGGTAATCTTGTTTATCAGTATGACAAAGAATCTGATTACTATACGGCCTGGGAAGGAGAAGACTATCAATATAACTATGATTTCTCCCATATTTCAACGATTGATGTTTACAAAAACGGATCTGTTGTTCTTAACAAAAATTTCGATGAGGAGGGGAAACTTTCATCTGAAAAAATTTCTGCGGATGACGCTGTTCAGGAGATCAAATATTATTATCCGGACGGCAGGCTAAAAGGTAGTATCACCTACAAAGATGAAATGCCTTATAACGGAACGGCATATGAAGATTACAGTGAGCAACAGTATAAAGACGGTGTTTTAACGCTGTCAAAAACATATAAAGAGGAGGAAAGATTAAAATCCGAGAAAAAGCTGAATGCCAAACAGACCGGGTATGATTCTACCGTATATGATGAAAAAGGTGCTGTACTTTATACTTATACCCAGCCTCTGGAAGAAACAGACGGCTTTACCGGACAAATCGTACAGTTTGTAAAGGGTAAGCCGGGAAATAAAGCAACCGTAAAGGACGGCGTTCTACAGACCGGAAAAGTGAAATACCGGACAGAATCGGGAATGAAAGAGCTGGAACGCAGCGGTAAGTGGATTTTACTGAAAATTTACAATACAGACGGAAAGCTGGTTCAGGATACCAAAGTACTGGCAGATGCAGAAGAGCAGGATGCTTACAGTACTCTTCAGACCAACCTTAATGAAGATGATCTGCTGAACGAATTCTGATCTTATTCCTTTAATGATTAAAGATGAATGATAAAGAAAGCGACCGCCTGTTGAGACGGTCGCTTTTTATGTAAGGATTTACCTGATTTTACTGTACAATAAGCTTTAAGGTAAATAATTTTCTGGTATGGACTTTTACAAAGTACACTCCTTTCGGAAGGTTTTCGTTCACCAGAGAGAAACGCTGATTGTTGATATTTTTTGATTCATACAACAGTTCACCTGCTGCAGATACAAGTTCTATTTTTTCAATCGGGTAATCACTTTTGATGAAGGTAGGTTCTCCCGGTTTGGTTGGATTCGGATACAAAATAACATTCTTTTCTGTAGCTTTGGTTTCCTCTGTTCCCAATGTAGTAGAAGTTACCTGGAACTGTACCCTGTTGGAAACTTCAGTATAGGAATCGTTGGTAAACATCACCATATAGTAGTTCCCCGGTGTGGAAGGAACGGCTGCCCCCTCAATGGATTTTGTTCCCTGGGCAATCCCGTCAAAATAGGTATAAGAAACAAAATTATCATCCGGATTCTGAATATTCTGAGGATAGATTCCCAGCCAGTCTTTAATGATTCCCGGAGAATCCGTCCATGAAGCGGTAATATTTTCCCCCAATGTATATATCGGTTTGTTAATCCACAGCTCTGTAACGAGATCTCCTACTTTAAAGAATACTTTATTTCCGATGCCTGTATACCCGTCTTCAAGCAGATACCGGGCATAATAATATCCTTTGGGAAGTCCTGTAAAATTAAGGGTTCCGGAGGGTGTTGTCACATAACTCCACTTAATGGAAGTTGTCGTTCCCGGAGTCTGACCCATTTTGTAGATCCCGATCCAGTCTTTTACCAGATTAGGTCCGTTGCTGAAATTAATGGTTACGGTTCCCCCTACCGGATAATTATCTGCTGTAGCCTGTAACTCTACTTTCGGCCCTACATAGAAATCTTTTCTCGGAGTAATCTCTGTATAGCCGTTATTGGCAAAGAATCCCGCAAAATACTGTCCTTTATTCGGAAGGCCGCTGCCGAACAAGGCTGTTCCCGCCGTCTGCCCATTGGTATACACATACCCCTGAGAAGTTACCGATGCCGGATTCTGTCCTTTTTTATAAATTCCCACCCAATCCTGCTGATTTCCGGGCCCTCCGGTGTACGTTCCGGTGATCGGCTCATTCTGGGTATATTCTGTTTTATCTAAAGTAAATTCAGGATTGGACACCACGCTTCCTGTAACCTCAAACTGCTTTACATCACTCCATTCGCTCCATTCCAGGTTTCTGTCCCTGTACCGGACTTTCACATAATAGGTCCCGTTTGAAATGGAATTGGCCGCAAAAGTAACTTTGGTAATATCTACCCCGGCATTTAAGTTTTTAGTTCTGTCCGGGGTACCGTTTCCGTCTTTTCCGAACCAGTTTTCAAAATCACGGTAAACTTCTTTTTCGATGACCGAAAAATCAGCCGCTTTACTGATCATGAACTGTGTTGTATTCAGGAGCTCTCCGTTGGTTGACTGGAAAGCACTTCCCTCTAATGTCAGCGGCAGGGTGACAGGACCTGAAAAAGTATTCGTTAATACAGGTTTTGTGGGTTTTGGCTGATTTTTGTAACGATGGAAAGAATCCACCAGTTCGTTGTATTTTCTGTTGTAAATTCCTCCAATCGAATAACATTCCACATCAACTTTCCCGCGTGGTATATCCACTTCTACGATCTGATACGTCCAGTCGGTCAGGGTTTTCTGTACATCATCAAAATCCTGCTCATTAGACATTCCCCAATACTGGTTCCATGCAGTTCCTCCCGAAATAATCTGATAATTCGGGGTATTTTTAAGCTGTCCCCTGTGGTACAGATGATGATGCGCCCCAACATGCATCAGGTATTTGGAAGAAGTTGTCAGCAACGGAACGGCATTGTTTCTTACCCATTCGGAAATATCTCCCACATACTGCTCTGCCTGATACGGTCTGTGGCTCAGGGAAATAATCCAGTCTACCGTAGAATCACTGTTGGCTGCATTCAGGATCTGGGAAAGCCAGTTCTGCTGGGCTGTTCCGGTATGTTCTGAGCTTAAACTGATAAACAATACATTCCCGGCCTGTTGGGCGTAGTAATTTTCGTTTCCGGAAGATATATTCTTATATTTAATTTCATCGATATAAAAATGGGCATAATAAGATTCCATCCCCTGAATACCTCCCGGTATGGGTGCGTAAGTTTCATGATTTCCCACTGTTGTCTGAATCGGCAGATAAGGAGATAATTTGATATTCTTTTTAAAGTGAACGTTTTCATAATGATCCAGCGTTCCGACATCTACCTGATCTCCCACCATAAAGGTAAGGGCAATATTATCGGAAGGATCGGAAGCGGCTCCGAATTTCTGCTTCAGCTTTTTAAAAGCGTTCAGGGTAAGACTGTCATATCTCGGTTCTGCCTTAATCTGGTTGTCGCCCATGATCAGGAAACGGATTTTACCATCCGCTGTTACAGGCTGTCCCGGCTGAGGAAGTGTTCTGAAATTATATACCGCCGATTCACTGGCTCCGGTCTTTATTTTATAGTAGTATTTTGTATTGGGCTGAAGATTATTAATCTTCGCCGTATGGTAATAGTAATTATTATTGTACCCTGTATCTGAAAAGATATTGGTTGTTCCTGTAACGGTTACATCCAGAAGACTCGGGGAGGTTCCGTAGATGACCGTTGTTTCATTGTCAGAAGATGTTTTCCAGGTAACAATCATTGAATTCGGCGTCGGATTCTGGAGGTAGGGAAATAACACCTGCCCGAATGCCATCTGGACGGCGAAACAGAAAAAGAAAAAATAATGTTTCATAGTGGTTTGTTATATATAAATATTTTTGATTTTCAAATTGTAAATCAACGGTTTATAAAAAACGGCTTTCGGCTCTTTATTTTCCGGCAAAAGTAGAATTCGCATATAAACTCAGTTTGATGAAAACCTGAAAGAAGTGTTAATTTTTGAGGTAAAAAGAGCCTGAAAAATTATAGTTTTTAGTATATAAATTATTTGGTGCATTCAAAAACTATTTCGTACATTTGCAACCTGTTATTCAACCTCTGACGAAAAACGTGTAAGTTGCTTAGCTTTAACATTTTATTTTATTAATAATGGATTTATTAAAGTACGTACAAGACCAGTACATTACTAAAAAAGATTTCCCTGAATTCAAAGCAGGAGACACAATTACTGTGTATTACGAAATTAAAGAAGGACAAAAAACAAGAACTCAGTTCTTCAAAGGTACCGTTATCCAACTAAGAGGTACTGGCGCTACGAAAACATTTACCATCAGAAAAATGAGTGGTGATGTAGGAGTAGAAAGAGTATTCCCAATCAACATGCCTGCACTTCAAAAAATTGAAGTTGACAGAAGAGGTAGAGTTAGAAGATCTAGAATTTACTACTTCAGAGATCTTAGAGGTAAGAAAGCGAGAATTAAAGACGCTGCTTACAAGAAGAAATAATTCAGACAACAATACATACAAGAGAAGCTGTTTACATCATGTGAGCAGCTTCTTTTTTTGTTGGATTGCGATTAGGTGATGGTGGACTAAAGTCCATCCCTATTGAATAAATTGGTTAAGATTTTAAATTGGGGGGTTGATTTAGACCAAATGTAAAATGGATAACAGACATAATAAACATTCATTGTTTTTAAAATTCAGGACGGACTAAAGTCCGTCCCTATTGAATAAACGGTTAAGGTTTTATTTTCTGAACGGATTTCCTTTTCCGGTTTCCAGGAATTGTTTCAGGCTGCCGGTGAACTGTAACCAGCCTCCCGAACATATGTCGTAACATTCAACAGCGTTATGCAGGCCTATGTGGATAAGCTTTATTTCTGTACTGTTTTCCTTCTGTGTTATTTCCCAGACAATGGTTGTTCCAATCCATTCGGTCTGGTTTTTTAATTCGGGAAGAGCAATCAGTGAATCTTCAACAGACCAGATTACTTTTGAGCTGGGAATCAGTTCTTTCACCCGCATTGTTTTGTGAATATTTTCCCCGAATCTGATCGTGAAAACGTCATCAGCCTTTTCTGATGAGCCCTCAAACATTTCCGTCCACCAAAGAGGAATTTCAGATGTCAGTGCATGATATACTTTTTCTGCGGTTGTTTGTATATCAATGGTTTGAGTGTAATGATCCATAAATACTGTTTTTGAGTTATACATAGATTATTCTGCTGCAATTTTATGTAAAATATTGATCAACTGACTTTACATAGGACAAGAAATCGTCCGGAATGAACAGAATTTCATTTATTTAATTCCGGTACTTTGGTTTTATCTATTCTTCATCAGATACTGTAACGGTGTAGATCCTGTATGCTTTTTAAAAAACTCTATAAAAGCACTATCCGATGAAAATTCCAGAATGTACGCCATCTCTCCTATCGAATTGCCATCTACAAGAAGCTCTATTGAACGCTGTAAACGCCATTGCTGCCTCCATTCCTGATAGGAAAGCCCGGTTTCCTTTATGAAGATGCGGCTTATCGTTTTTTCATTCATTGTAATTTTCAAAGCCAGCTCTTTCAATCTTGGAGGCATTGAAATTCCCCGGGTCCATTCTTCGGTTGATTTTTTTAAACGTCTGTCAACCGGCATTCTGAGTTCCAGCTTTTCTTCCGGGGCAGCTTTCAGCTCAGTCCAGAATACATTCAGAATATCTTCCTGAGAACGATCCAATACAACCCATTCCCAAAAGCATATTCTTTCAATAATTTCCTTTAATAACGGATTCACCTGCATCACTTTCAATGCTGAACCGAAATATTTTCCGGCATAATCTTCATCAAAATAAATGGATCTGTAAGCCACCACATTCCGGAAATTCACCCTGTGTATTTCATTGGCAGGAATCCAGAGCATTCTGAAAGGAGGTAAAACCAGCTGCCTGTCGGAGGCCGTAACGGTCATACAGCCTGAAGGCGCATACAGAAGCTGAGCTTTTGTATGATGAACATGAAACCCTGAATCGTGCATCACCATATCCGATGCAATACCGACTACTTTCTCATTCATACGGTCGGCATTGAATTCTTCATTCTGCTGGAGGATGGCCATGTCTTATTTTTGATGTTTTTTGTATTTATATCATTATAAATATACGTTCTATTTTTCAAAACTTTGCAGAAAAAAAATGAAAAAGACGAATCCACTATGGCTGCTGACTCTTTTGGTAATGCTTCCACAGTTTGTAGAAACCATTTACAGCCCCGTTCTTCCCATGATACAGGAGCATTTTTCTGTCCGGGAAGAATCTGCCGCACTTACGATCAGCCTGTATTTCATCTCTTTTGCATTGGGGGTTGCTTTCTGGGGTATTCAGTGTGACAGGATCGGAAGAAAAAAGGCCCTTCAATATGGTCTCATCACGTATGGAGCCGGAGCACTGGCTGCTCTTCTGGCTCCTGATTTCACTACTCTGCTGGTGGCCAGAATCGTTTCCGCCTTCGGGATTTCTGTAGGTTCTATCATTGCCCAGACGATTTTGAGGGATATGTATGACCGGGACAACATCAGCAAAGCATTTTCGTGGATCGGAATCGGCCTTTCGGTAAGCCCTGTAATCGGCATGATATCAGGTTCAGCTCTGGCTTCCTTATCCGGCTATCAGGGGATATTTGTCGTCTTATTTTTTCTGGCTGTTGTGTTCTGGTTCCTTTCCGGAAAAAGAATTTCAGAAACACTTACCGTACAAAAGCAGATGAATATCCGAACCTTATCCGGCCTTCTCAAACGGATGTTCAGCGATCCCGGAATCATCAGAAGCTGTCTGCTGATCATGAGTTTCAATGTACTGTTGTTCTCCTATTATGCTCTGGCTCCGTTTATTTTCATGGCAAACCATCTGGATTCCTATGATTTTGGCTACAGCAGCTTTGTTCTGGCAGCCGGAACATTTGCAGGCGCACAGCTTAACCGATATTTAATATTCAGAAATACCGCTCCCGAAACTTTGGTGAAGGCAGGAGTCTGCATTGCCTTTACCTCTTCAATATTGGTATGGATTTCCGGGCAGGGACTGCTTTTCCTGATTCCCTTCTGCTTTATTGTTGTAGCTTTCGGTATGGCCATTCCCAATATTCTGAGTACCGTTCTGATCCGGTATAAGGATGAAGCAGGAAGTGCAGGTGCCTTGTTGGGACTGATCTATTATATCCTTATCGGTCTGGGGCTCGTAAGCATTGGATATATCCAGAATCTGGGGATTTCCTGTATACTCTTTTCAGGCATCGGGCTTGTCTCATTTTTTGCATTTGGCAGAGAAAGGAAACAGGCAGATTTAAGATGAAATGTAGGACTGTTTTGTTGTAAACTTATCATTTCCTGCATTTCACCCTGATAAAACTATTGT
Organism: Chryseobacterium sp.; assembly: GCA_031277615.1. Lineage (GTDB taxonomy): Bacteria > Bacteroidota > Bacteroidia > Flavobacteriales > Weeksellaceae > Chryseobacterium. Next base: position 120,958 of record JAITMC010000040.1, read on the forward strand.
ATGAAGCCATATAAAGCACTGAAAAACTGAGGATACACTTCAATATGGGGAAGATGCCCTACATTATTGAGTTCCACGAGTTTTGAACCGGTAATTTCACGCTGTGTTTTTTTCCCAAGCTCCTGATACTGGCCCATTTTCGGCTGAAGATCTTTAGGTGCCCGGTCTTTCCCTATAGCAGTCCGGTCTCTGGTTCCGATGATAAGCAATGTAGGGGTTTTGATATTTTTAAACTCATAGCACACCGGCTGATTATAGATCATATCTGTGGTAAGGGCAGCATCCCAGGCTACTTTCGGATAGTCTTTGTGTAGTGTCCATCCTGCAATCAGATCAAGCCACGGCTGGTATTCATCTTTCCATTTATTGTCGTAATAAAACTTCAGCTGGTAATTTTTGTAGGTTTCTGCGGTATTTTTAAGCTCGGACTGATAAGCCTGATCAATGGTCTGATAAGAGGCAAAAGTTTTATAATCTTCAAGTCCGATTGGATTTTCAAGGATCAGCTTCTGCACTCTTTCCGGATAAAGCAAGGTAAATCTGGCCGCTACCATTCCGCCCATAGAATGTCCCAGAACAATTGTTTTATCTATTTTCAGATGATCCAGAACCGCTTTGGTATTTTCGGCAAGCTGGGAAAAAGAAAACTGGTAATGCTGAGGTTTTGAAGATTTTCCGAATCCTATCTGATCGGGAATAATAATCCTGAAGCCTTTATCTGAAAGATCCCTGGCTGTTCTCTCCCAATAGGCACCGTTAAAATTCTTCCCATGAAGAAGCATAATGGTTTTGCCGTTTGGTTTTTTGGACTGTACATCCATATAAGCCATTTTCAGATCATTATCCTGAGATTTCAGATCGAGGTAATGAACTTCATAAGGATATTGATATTCTGACAAAACGGCATCTAAAGGTTTAACCTGTGAAAACATAAGGACTGGAGCTGCTGACAGCATTATGATCGTAACTGCATTTCTGAAATTTCTCATGAACATCATATTTTAAGGATAAAATTAAAAAAACCGCTCCAAAGGGAACGGTTTAATATTAGTATTTTTAATTTAATTATTATTTTTTTAAGATAATTCCACTGCTTTATATTCTTCTTTTGAAGGCAGATTCATAAGGACGATGGCAAAAAGGATCAGAGCAATTCCCATCCATTGTACGAAAATCACTTTTTCATCCAGTAAAACAAAGGCCATGGTTACCGAAACCGGCAGTTCCAGTGAGGAAACGATACTTCCCAGTCCCAGTCCCGCATTCGGGAAGCCAATATTGAAAAGAATCGGCGGAATAATGGTACCGAACAAAGCAAGCACAAATCCATACGTCCAGAAAATGGAATAGTTGAAAGAGTGAATATGGGCTGTATTGTCTGTAAAATTCAGATAAAATGATTTCAGAGCTTCTGAATGCATCGGGCCTATCTGTGCAAAAAACAGGAAGGCAAATACGACTACCGCACCCCCGCAAAGCATGATGATACTTTTTCTGAAAACCGGAAGATGGGTGGCCAGGGTGTTGGACGTAAACATCGTCAGGGTATAGGAAGCCGCCGCCATCAGTCCCCAGAATATTCCGTGCCAGTCCAGTTCAATATCCATATTCATGAGATTGGTTGCCAGAACGGTTCCCGCCAGAACAATAATCACTGAGATTACCTTTCTTGCATTGGGCAGTTTTTTGGATATAAAGCTTTCCACCACCACACTGAACCATACGGACTGCATCAGCAATACGATCGCAATGGAAACATCAATATACTGAACAGCGATATAATAAAACAGGCTGGTACATCCTAATGAGGTTCCTGCCAGCATCAGCATTCTTACTTCTTTGGCGCTTGGCGACGAAAGTTTCTGCTTTGAAGTGATGGTTTGAATAAAATTCAGCACCAAAAGACCGGTTAATCCCAATAAAAACTGGGACGTGGTTACTTCGGAAGTGGTAAAGCCATCCTGGTAAGCCATCTTTACAAATGTGGCCAGCATACCGTATATACTGGCTCCGATCCCTACAAATAAAACTCCTTTCAGGATATTTTTCTTCTTCATAAATCTTTTTTTAAAACAGCCTGCAAATGTACGATATAATAATTAAAATATCCGGTGATGTTGTGATGATAGATAAATAAAATCGCCGCGGGAAATACCTGCGGCGATGTATAAAGGGTAAAATCTCTGATTATTTGTTGACGATCACTTTAGAAGCTGATTCAAAGCCAAGGCCTTTCACTTTTACCATATAAGTTCCGCTTACCATTTTCTGGGTAGAAACCGCTTTTTTAGCATCCGGTGAAACTTTATCTTCTGAGGAAACCAGCTTACCGGACATATCATAGATCTCGATATTTACTTTCCCGATTAAGCTGTCCGGGAAGTTAATGTAGAATTCATTTTTGGCAGGATTAGGATAAACGGAAATCTTATTTTTAGCCGCTTTCACTTCTTCTGTTGAAAGTGCAGAACATCCTTCAGGAAGGTCAAAGTTTTCCACCTGATCGTTGATGTTGTTTTTTAAGCCTGCAGACGCTCCTGCACCCAGCCCTCTTTTGGCAAATACTCTCCAGATCATACATTTGTCCTGTCCGCCTGTTATAGCCAGATCAGCACTCAGGATCGCATTTCTTCCGTCGATGAAAGAAGGGTTACAGCCCTGAAGTTTAAGAGCATCGGTAACCAGCTGTAATACTTTCGTACTTCCATTAGGACTAGTAGACATTACATTGGAGGAATATCCGTATCTTTCAACATATTTCCAGTGAAGATCCCACAACATGGTTGCCCATACAAATCCAATAGAGTGTACATCAGGAACAATGGCTGAGCCATTATTATACTCCAGGCCGTTGGTATCCCCGTAAGTGACCCCGTTCACCGAAAAATCAGGTGAATATTTAAAAGGCCTGATCCCTCCTCCGGCAGGCTGCTGCCCTATTGTATAAGTTCCCATTCCTCTTGCTACTGAAGCATTATCACCCGGTCTGTTAGTGAGCATCAAGGCAAAAAAGTCAGACCAGCCCTCGCCCATCTGCTCTTTATCCTGATTTGAGTTCAGGCAGTTAAACCCAGTACCTGTCAGTCTGTTGGAAATTCCGTGGCCATATTCGTGGGTAACGATACCATTATCAAAACTTCCATCGTATTTCGTGTCAGCTCTTACAGCAATATTTACTGTTGTATTAGCCGCCAGTTTTGCTTTGATGTATTCTCCTTCCGCATTGGTAATCAGGATAGACGGTATAGTCACCGTATCATCATCACCACCCATATTTCCTATATTAGAGCCATTCGCTGCATTGTTATAAATGACAGCTCCTATTGCTCCGGCATTCTGGGCATTTTTTACTTTCACAGAGAATCCACAGGCTCCGCCTCTTTCAATCAGTCCTATTTTTCCAGCCAGTTCACCAGCCGGAAGATCAGAACACCCATCAATAACACTGGCCAGCTTTACATCGCCTGTTATTCCTATATCATTTACCGGAGCTCCGAACTGGGCAACACCGGCATTTACATTACGGTTCACCGCATCAGAAGGAGCAGCATAGAATAGTTTACGGTTTGAAACCAGCCACAGATACATCTGCATAACAGGGTTGTAATTATCCGGATATGGAGCAAAATTGGCATTGTTGAACCCGCCTCCGTCCTGAGACTCTGCGAAAACTTCATCATCATCCAATCCTCCGTTTCCGAAGTTATTGCTCTGGAAGTTTTTGGCAGATTCCGTAAACCCGAATTTATAGAAGATATCATGCACCATATTGCTGATGTAGAACAGGTTGGTGGTTGCAGCGGATAAATTGGTATACGTTAAAGCGGCAGGATTATACGGGAAATCAAAATTTCGGGAAGCTCCGCCGTCGGGGGAAGCTCCGAATGTATCTTCATCTGCATCTTTATCATCATAGGCATATATATTATTTCCTTTTGTGATGGTATAATGGGTTGTTCCGTTGGAGTGCCATCCTTCCGGAGAGGAAGCGAGGATCCACGGATTGCTCACCAAAGCTCTGGAACCAAAGGTAGGTGCTTCTACCGGCAAAGGAAATACATTATACGTTGCATTATCGGGAGCCAGCGTTACCAAATTGGTAAGAGGGCTCTGATACGATTCCTGATACTGAGGCAATGCTGCTGTAATGTGTTCATCATGGGCATAAGCACCTTCGTTAAAATTACAGGAAAGTGTCAGATTGGTTTTACTCAGGATTTTTCCGTTATGGGCATCTACCAGAATATTCCAGTGGTTGTTGGTTCCGGGCTCATGCAGTAAATATTCATAGGCTAATTTCATGTCCTGCTGATCATCGGCGGTATATACCAAGCGCTGTTTGGCTGCAGTCATTTTATTAGCACTTTTTTCGAAAAAGGCAATAATCGGAAGACGTGATACTTTGTCACTTCCCAGGTCTCCGGCAATTTTTTTCAATGCATCTTCTTTGGTGATACCGGGGCTGGCTTCTGAAGAGGCTTTGTAATCTTTAATAAAATTATCGGTATAATAAATAATCTTCGCGTCTCTTACCAATGCGGTTCCTGCGGTACCATATACAGGAAGTCCGTTATAGGTCTGCTGAAACTTAACAACATCTCCGTTCATCGATTGGGAGCGGTCGGTATTATCAATTACAAAACGGGCAAGATCTGCTTTTTTATATTCTCTGATCTGGTTTTGAGAAATATAATTTTTAATCAGGGTATTATTATCTTGTGATAATAATTTTAAAGGTAATGCTGTAAAAACAGCAAACAATAGTGGTAGAGTTATTTTTTTCATTTTTACTAATAAAGTGGCAAATTTACAAATAATTCAAAATCAACAATTATTTTAATGAAAATAATTAAACACTACAGCTAATTTATATTTAAAATTTTAATTAAATAATTTTTTAACAATTTCATAAATCAAAACGATCCTTTATTCATAAAAAAACTGCCCTTTCGGGCAGTCTGTTTTGTAATTATTTCTTGATCAGTTTTTCTGAATACCTTTCATTTTTATCGGTTATAAAATTAACGATATATACACCTTCTCTCTGGGAGCTGATATCTACGTTTATTTCTTTTTCCTTACGGGACAGCTTATTGTAAACCATATTCCCGCTTACATCTCTAATCTCCAGTTTTCCTGATTGGGTCTCATCTTTCAGGATTACTTTAAACATACCGCTGGTAGGATTTGGAGTCAGTTTGAAGATTTTTTCTTCTGCTATCGGTTTTGTGGTTCTTAGCACCGGACATTCCATATTGATATCGTAATCAAAAAACGGATAGTTATTCCAGGCATACGCTACTTCAGTCTGACCGTTATAAGAGTATTCCATCGTCAGTTTAAACTTCTGCACTCCTGTAGCTCCCCCAATTTTGGCAGCATCAAAGTCTGAAATCTGAGGATAGTAAACAAAAAAGTTACCCGGACCAAATGTAGGGTTAAACGGTACAGGGAAAACGGTTCCGTTCTGCAAGCCTACCAGTTCCAGCTTAAAATTCAATAAAGCAGCTCCCTGAGGAAGGTGATAATAACCGCCAACACCTTGTGTATATCCTATACATTCTCCCGGTTCGTATCTGAAATCTACTGTTCCCATACCATTCGTATCGCAGATATGCTGTGCCAGTTCTCTCCAATATTCCATTTCACCAGAGACAATTGCAAAGCCAGTAGGTCTGTTAAAATATAATCTTGGAGTTGAATTAATATTAGGGTCTCCCTGAACAGGCTCTACCGGTCCGGAATACAATCCCGACCCATGTGATGCAATTGCTGCCCCAGCCCGTATTGCTGAATTCACGGTATTACTATGAACCATTGTAAATCTGGCTCCTCTGTCATATTTAAATCTCAGCTCATTCACAAATGCGGCTGTAGTCCCATAGGCCGGACTGGTAGAGCTCACAAGATAAGAGCCGGTAAGAGGGCTGCCCAGATTTCTCATGGCATCGGTAAACACCACCACGCGAAGATCCTGTATCCTGCCCAGAGTTGCCTGAGGACTTATAATATTGGCGTTGGGATTCCCGTCCAAAGCATCACCGACCATTCCCAGGGATTCGTTAAAAAGGTCTCCAAAATCAAGGCGTCTTTCAAAGTTCTGCGCGGTAAACTGATCGCTGGTAAAATCGGACTCGATATAAATCATGGGCTTATAGATTCCACTGGTGTCTCCATACTTTCCTGTTCCATACTGTACGACTGCTACCCTGTTTCTGTTATTACAGGCCAAAAGCTCTTCCATCAGTTTAATGGCACCACGTTTCATGTTAGCGTATTCAGCAGTGGTAATGGAACTTCCGTTGTCGAGCATGAAAATGTAGTCAAGCCCCTGCGCTTTAAGACCACTCCACGACATCATCAGTGCCATGAAGAAAAATAAACATGTTTTTTTCATAGTTAAAAATTTTAAATTTAGTCCGGCTAAAATAGTATTTTTTTATTAATACAGTGAAATATAATTAAAAATTAAATTATTTAAATAACCATAATGTTTTATTGTTATTTTTCTAACAATAAAAAAACTGCCCTTTCGGACAGTTTCAGTTCTCATTATTTTCTGATGATTTTTTCTGAGTATATTTCATTTTTATCTGTCGTTATATTGACGATATAGACTCCCTGTTTTTGGGTGCTCAGATCTGCTTCCACCTCTTTCACTCCACGCAATATTTTATGGTAAACCACATTTCCGCTTACATCTCTGATTTCAAGCTTTCCTGATTGAATTTCCTTGTTCAGAATCACTTTAAACAATCCGGCGGTTGGATTTGGAGTCAGCTTGAAAATCTTTTCTTTTTCTGCTGATTTAGCCACTCTATTTACTGGGCACGTTGTGGTAATGTCGTAATCAAAGAACGGGTAATGGTTCCAGCTCACTGTACGGAAGTTATACCCATTCTGTGAATAGAACAGGGTTAACTTAAACTTAAATTCTCCCGTTGCTCCGGCATTGACTAAATCTGCAAAGTCAGAAAGCTGAAACTGATTGCTGAAATAGTTATTGGGTCCATAGGTAGGGTTGAATGGGACTTTATAGGTTTCTCCTGTTGCTAAATTCATCAGTTCGGCTCTGATATCCTGCACAATAGCTCCGGGAGGAAGGTTAAGATAACCTCCAATATTGGACAGCTGATTTATACATCCGGGCTCATAATAAAAACCGAACGTTGCCAGAGTATTGGAATCACAAATAGTTTCTGCCATTTGTTTCCAATAGTCGATTTCCATATGACCCACAAAAAAACCATTAGGTCTGTTATAATACAGTCTTGACTGACCTGTATCCGGATCTGACATATTATATTCCAATGGCCCGGAATATGAACCTCCCGCACCTGCAATAGATGCCGCAGCCTCCACTGCAAAACTGTTTGTATTGGCGTGAATCATGGTAAACTGTGCCTGTCTGTTTATTTTAAACCTCATTACATTTCTGAAGGCATCAGGATCATTGAAGGTAGTATTGGCATAATTGACAAGATAGGAACCATCGAGAAGTCCCGTATTTCGCTCAGCATCAGTAAATACGACAACTTTCAAAGGATGCACAGGGTGTAGTGTTTTCTGAAGACTGATAACATCCGCGTTCACATTCCCATCAAGGGCCTCTCCTACCAATTCTAAAGATTCATTAAAATGATCTCCGAAATCGAGTCGTCTTTTAAAGTCCTGTACATTAAAGTGAGCATTTGTAAATTCGGTTTCAATGTAGATCAAAGGCTTATAGATGCCACTGGTACTTCCATATTCCCCGGTGCCATACTGAACTACCGTTACCCTGTTTCTTTCATTACACGCCATCAGCCTTTCCATCAGCTTGATGGCACCGCGTTTCATATCAGCATAGTTTTCATCAGTAATGGAAGAACCGTTATCCAGCATGATAATGTAATCATAAGGCTGCTGTGCATTAATGCTGCTCCACGACGTGATGAATGCCGTGAAGAAAAATAAAAATGTTTTTTTCATAAGTTATTAGTTTGTTTTAACCGGTCAAAAATAACCAAATTTCCTTATTAAGTGAAATAATTTAACATAATCTGTAAAAAACATGAAAATATGAAAATAAAGACGTTCAGATCTGCTTTTTTGGGAATGTAAGGTTGCTGCGGTGAATTACCAAACCAGACCGGTTTTTGAAACCCTGCCAGATTGATCCAATATTCCGTTACAATAATAGCCCCGATAGGAACGGTTACCCCGCAGCAGGCGTAAGAGAGCCGGGGGTTTGAGGATGGAAAGCAAGGGCGCGAGGAGTATGAGTGGATAGCGGGAAAAAGCTCCTGAAAACGAAATAAAAAAAAGCCGCTCAAATGAGCGGCTCCTTATGTATGAATGGTTCAAAGATTATTTACCTTCTTCCATTTTTCTTTTCAACTCTGCTAATGCATCGATGTCTCCAAGAGTAGATCTTTCTTCGTTGTTTGAAGAAGAAGATACGTTTCTGGAAGAAGATTCCTTAACGTTTTTCTTTTCTTCGTCTCTGAAGATCCCTGTGTGAGAAACTACAACTCTCTTGAATTCTTTGTTGAATTCAATTACTTTGAAATCAGCTTCTTCACCTTTTTTGATTTTAGATCCATCTTCTTTCTCTAATAATCTTGAAGGGCAGAACGCTTCAACCTCAGCATCTTCGAATTGTACAGAAGCTCCTTTATCGTGAACTTCTACTGCTTTACCAGCGTGGATAGTTCCCTCAGCATATTTAGTTTCGAATTTATCCCATGGGTTTTCAGTCAATTGCTTGTGACCTAGAGATAATCTTCTAGCCTGGATATCCAGCTCAAGAACTACAACATCTAATTTATCACCTACTGCACAGAACTCAGATGGGTGCTTGATTTTCTTAGTCCAAGAAAGATCAGAGATGTAGATCAGACCGTCGATACCTTCTTCTAACTCTACGAATACACCAAAGTTAGTGAAGTTTCTTACCGTTCCTACATGCTGAGATCCTACCGGATACTTAGCTTCGATGTTTTCCCATGGATCTTTAGATAACTGCTTGATACCAAGAGAAATTTTTCTTTCTTCTCTGTCTAAAGTTAATACTTCAGCTTCCACTTCATCACCTACTTTTACGAAATCTCCAGCAGATCTTAAGTGAGTAGACCAAGACATTTCAGAAACGTGGATTAATCCTTCAACACCTGGAGCGATTTCTACGAATGCACCATAGTCAGCAAGAACTACTACTTTTCCTTTTACTTTGTCACCAACTTTCATGTCAGCAGAAAGAGCATCCCAAGGATGAGCTTCTAATTGCTTCATACCTAACTGGATTCTTGTTTTCTCATCATCGAAATCAAGGATTACAACTTTTACAGTTTGTCCGTCCTCAAGGATTTCAGATGGGTGGTTCACTCTAGACCAAGAAAGGTCTGTAATGTGAATTAATCCATCAACACCTCCTAAGTCAATGAATACACCGTAAGAAGTGATGTTCTTAACAGTACCTTCAAGAACCTGACCTTTTTCAAGCTGAGCGATGATTTCTTTTTTCTGACCTTCGATATCTGCTTCGATCAATGCTTTGTGAGAAACTACTACGTTTTTGAACTCAGGGTTGATTTTCACAACTTTGAATTCCATAGTTTTTCCTACGAACTGATCGTAATCTTTAATTGGCTTAACGTCAATTTGAGAACCTGGTAAGAATGCTTCGATTCCGTGAACGTCAACGATCATACCACCTTTAGTTCTTGATTTAACAAAACCGTTAACGATTTCTCCAGTTTCGTGAAGTTCGTTTACTTTATCCCAAGCTTTAAGCGTTCTTGCTTTTCTGTGAGATAACTGTAACTGACCAGTTTTGTCTTCTCTCTTGTCAACCATTACTTCTACCTCGTCACCTACTTTCAGGCCTTGGTTGTAACGGAATTCGTTAAGAGAAATAACACCTTCAGATTTGAAGTTGATGTCTACGATAGCTTCTTTGTCAGTTAATCTTACAACTTTACCAACTAAAACGTCATTATCGTCCAGGTTGTTTAAAGATCCGTTGTAGATTTCTTCTAAATCGCTTTTCTCTTTTCTAGCATCAGCATCAAGACCAGATTCGAAAGAATCCCAGTCAAATTGTTCAGGTGCTACGTTTTGGTTTAATAATAATTCTGCTGAATTTGTCTCTTTTGACATAATTCTAAATAAATTTGTATTCCTTCTCTTTCAACGGTCTTAACAAATGTGATTGAAAAATACGGAAGTTATTAATATATACTATTTTACTTTCTCAGACCTTTACCACAAAAAGTGGGTGCAAAGATAGGAATTTTATTTGAGATAAGCAAGAGTTTTATCTTTACCTATTTAACCCATAAGCAACTGACTGTCAATACTTATTAAAGAATTAAGAACCATTACTTATTATAATGTAAAAAATCATCGGTTCAGCAAATGGATTATTCGCTTTCGAAAGTATGTTGAATCTATAATAAAAAAGCTTTATGAACTTTATTCGCAGGCTTTCAGCCTATACTCAGCATGACAGCTCTAATACTATGTCGTTGATTTATGCGTTGTCATGCTGAGCGAAGTCGAAGCATCACTACAATTAAACACAAAGATTCTTCACTATGCTCTTGAATTACCTTCGCAGACCTTCAGTCTGTGTCCAGAATGACAGCAAGCAACCTCTCACGCTCGAACACTCCAACACTCTAACACTCTAACACTCTCACTCTCCCACCCTAAAACCCTAAAACTCCCCAACCCTCCCCACCCATAAAATCACTACCTTTGCACCATGGAACTACAATCAATCTACCAAAAACTGCAGATTCAGGACATGAATCAGATGCAGAAATCTACTTACAAAGCCTCTGAGAACAACACGGATATTGTTTTACTCTCTCCTACCGGATCAGGGAAGACACTGGCTTTTTTATTTCCGGTTCTCAGAAATCTGAAAAAAGATGTTCAGGGTGTACAGGCATTGATATTGGTTCCGGCCAGAGAACTGGCTTTACAGATTGAGCAGGTTTTTAAGTCGATGGGAACGGACTTTAAGGTTTCCGTTTGCTATGGTGGACATGATAAAAAAATTGAAGTCAATAATTTAATTGAAGCTCCGGCTGTTTTAATCGGAACTCCGGGTAGAGTTACGTATCACGTAAGAAATAATAATTTCGATCCTAAAACGGTTAAGACATTAGTTCTGGATGAATTTGACAAGGCTTTGGAACTGGGCTTCCATGATGATATGGAGTTCATCTGTAATTCTTTAAAAGGCCTTTCTCAAAGGGTTTTAACGTCTGCAACCGCTATGGATGAAATTCCTGCATTTACAGGGTTAAAAGATGAAAAAATCATCAGCTTTTTAAAAGAAAATGACGTAAAACCGGATCTTCAGCTGAGAAAAGTAATGACCATCCCGGAAGAAAAACTGGATACATTATTCAACCTGGTTTGTAAAATCGGAAATAAAAGAACTTTGATCTTCTGCAACCACCGTGATGCCGTGGACCGCATCTCTGAGCTTCTTCACCAGATGGGTATCGACAGAGAGACCTTCCATGGAGGGATGGAGCAGGATGAAAGAGAGCGTGCTTTGCTGAAATTCAGAAATGATTCAGCAAGAATCCTTATCACTACCGATCTGGCAGCCCGTGGACTTGACATTCCTGAGGTTGAATCTATTGTACATTATCAATTGCCTCCAAAAGAAGATGCTTTCATCCATAGAAACGGACGTACTGCAAGGATGAATGCCAAAGGTTTTGTGTACCTGATTATGAATGAGGATGACAACTTCCCTTTCATCAAAAATGATGTATCTGAAGAAAGTGTTGCCGGATTTACAAAAGTTCCTCAAAAAACACCTTTCCAAACCATCTATATCAGTGCTGGAAAAAAAGATAAAGTAAACAAAGTAGATATTGTAGGATATCTGATTAAAAAAGGAGAATTACAGAAAGAAGATGTTGGTGTTATTGAAGTAAAAGACACGACTTCATACGTTGCTGTTGCCAGAAATAAGGTAAATTCAGTTCTGAGAAAACTTCAGAATGAAAAACTGAAGGGAAAAAAAGTGAAAATGGAGGTTGCTTATTAAGACCCTGTTTAAGTTTTATTTGAAAAAAATGTATATATGATTAGCAATCCTTTGGTTTCTTTTATATTCGTGGAGTAATCGGATTGCATCCGATTCTTTGTTAAATCGTCCCTTCGGGACTCCCTCGAAATCATTTTATTGTCGGATTTTTAATTCTGGTGTTGTTGCAAATTTGGACTTAAGTAAATTTAAAATACCATGCATAGAAATTCACTAAAGTTTTTTTTTAATCTGCGTTATCTGCCAGATCTGCGAGAAAAAATAAAATTAGTGTTATCAGAGGCATCTCCAGGTAACTACTTTATTCCCCGCACTTTTGTTGGCAGAATGTATACTGATTTAGAGGCGGTAATAAACAGAATATCATTATTTTCCCCACCAAAGGTCACATTGGAAGTCCATTTTTCAGGAATCGGAATATGGTAGATCTTTTTACCCTTGCGGTTGAAGACGTGTACTCCGTTACCCGTGAGATAAAGATTTCCGTGTTTATCAATGGTCATTCCATCGGAGCCCATTTCACAGAAGAGTTGTTTTTCAGAGAGTTTACCTTCTCCCAGGATATCATAAACATAGGTTTTTCCGGAATCTATATCTGAAATATAAAGTTTTTTAAGGGTTTCACTTCCCACAATTCCGTTAGGCTGGGTAAAAGTTTCCAGTAAGGTAATTTTTCCTTCTTTGCTTCGGTAATAAAGACTTTTGTGAGGCAGTTCCTGTTTAAAATCAACCCAGTAATCCCGTTCGTACAGGGGATCTGTAAAATACATTCCGCCAAAGTTATCATTCCAGACATCATTAGGACCATTCAGCCTTTTTCCGTTAAAACCTTTGGACAGAACTTCTATTTTCTTATCTTTTGAAATCTTCCAGATCTCACCCTGATCATCGGAGCAGGTTATCAGAAAATCATCTTTATCGAAATGGGTCCCGTTTGCCCTTCCGGTTTTATCGAGGAACAAAATCACCCGGTTGGCTTTCCAGTTCCATAGATAGATCCTGTCATTAGGCTGATCGGTGAAATAAACATTTCCTTTTTTATCTGATGAAGGACCTTCGGTAAAACTGAACTGATCCGAAACCTGTTCAGGCTGCACACCATCATAAAACATTTTGCTAGTATTTACAGATTGACAGTTTACCAATGCGAAAACCAAACCAATCAGGACTGTTCTGCAGATATTTTTCATACTTCATTTTTAAGGACTGCAATTTACAATATCAGCATCAGTCTTCCAATCTATTTTCCCCTTTTGATCAATTCAGATTTAAAATTAAAAATGTCCGAATTATCCTATTTTGGAAGCAGATCATATTAGTCCCCGAAAAGTTTAATTCTGACCTTTGCAAAGGCAGGAGATCAACGGAATTTTCCTTAAAAAAACTGAGTGAAACTTCATTGATTCAACTTCCAATATCCTCTTAATACTTTTTAAACTTAATAAAGTAATGCAATGAGTGCAGAATCAGTGAACAATAACTTCATCGAAACCGATACTGAAGAATTCAGAAATTCGGTGGGAACCATGGATGAAACCGGGAAAAGAAAATGGGTATTCCCCCGGAAGCCCAAAGGAAAATATACCAATTACAGAAATTACACCAGCTATTTTCTGCTTGCCTTATTCTTCGGACTACCTTTTGTAAAAATAAACGGCAATCCTTTTCTTCTGATCAATGTTATCGACCGGAAATTTTTTATCCTGGGACAGCCGTTTTACCTTCAGGATTTCTTTATTCTTGCATTGGGCGCGGTAACCTCTGTTATTTTTGTCATGCTGTTTACAGTGGTTTTCGGAAGGATATTCTGCGGCTGGTTGTGTCCGCAAACGCTTTTCATGGAAATGGTCTTCCGTAAAATAGAATACTGGATAGAAGGTGACCGGAATAAGCAGATGAAACTGGACAGACAGGAATGGAATTCGGAAAAGATCAGAAAAAGATTAACAAAATGGGGAGTATTTCTTTTGATTTCATTGACTATCTCTACTTTCATGTTCATGTATATCGTGGGATATGAACAGGTTTTCCAGATCATGATTGAGGGCCCTTCAGAACATCCTTTGAAATTTATCACGATGATCTTCTTTACCTTAACGTTCTACTTTGTTTTCGCATGGCTCCGTGAGCAGGTATGCACCCTTGTTTGCCCTTACGGAAGATTACAGGGTGTTTTGATCGATAAGCAGACCATTAATGTCTATTATGACTTTCGAAGAGGGGAAGGACGATCAAAATGGAGAAATAATGAAGACCGTAAAGCCGCTGGAAAAGGTGATTGTATTGATTGCCACCAATGCGTCGTGGTATGCCCTACCGGTATTGATATCCGAAACGGACAGCAGCTGGAATGTGTAAACTGTACAGCCTGTATCGACGCCTGTGATGAGGTGATGGAAAAAGTAGGACTTCCGAAAGGACTCATCCGTTACGCTACAGAATCAGAGATTGAGAACCAGGAACAGTTCAGATTTACGTCCAGAATGAAAGCGACTACAATTATTCTCGCTCTTCTCGTAGGATTCCTTGGGTTTTTAATGTATGACCGCGGATCTATGGAAGCTAAATTCATTAAACCTGCCGGATCTACGTTCTTCATCAAAGACGGAAAGATCACCAATACATTTATCTATACGCTTTTGAATAAGTCTAATGAGAAAAAGACCCTTACCATTAAAGTCATCAGTCCTTCCAATGCAGAAATTACGTATTTCGGGTCTGAAAAGATCATTCTGAAAGGCGATGAAATTTTAAAAGGAAACATTAATATTTCGTTTCCGGAAGAAGAAATCAAGCTTTCCAAGCAGAATATGGTGATCGGCGTTTTTGATGAGAAAGGGAAAATGGTGGATTCATTTGAAACCACATTTGAAGGACCGTTTAAATTGGTATTGTAGGGATAGGTTACAGGAATTAGGAGAAATACTCTATGAAATATTAATGAAAGCTTATTAATATCAACAGTGAATTTTGCTTCGCAGGTGAACAGACCATTTTATTGAAGAAAGGTGCAGGGGCTAAAATTAAAATAAGCTTTCCAAAAATAGTTCTTCAACCAGCAACAAGAAAACCAGCAACTATACATTAACTTTCAACCCTGAATTTTAAAATATTAAGCCTTATATTTCCTCATAAACTGCGTAGGGGTCATTCCGGAGTTTTTCCGGAAGACTCTTACAAAGTATGAGTATTCTTCATAACCTAGCCTGAAGGCGATTTCAACGAGGCTTTCATCCAGATACATCAGCATTCTTTTCGCTTCCAGCACGACTCTTTCCGTAATCACCTCGGTGGCTGTTTTCCGGACTGTAGTCTTTGCTACCCTGTTCAGATGCTTTGGAGAAATTCCCAGCCGGGAAGCGTACCAGGCAATAGATTTCTGCATTGTAAAGTGCTCTTCTACAAGATCCTCAAAATCCTGATAATGTTTAAAGTAAGAAAGTCCTGCTGAAGCAGAAAGCATATCCAGATCTTTTGAAAACAGCCGGGTTGCATTGATGAAAATCTGCGACATCAGTGAGAGAATACGCCCTTCTCTCATCATCAACTGACTATGATGCTCTTTTTCAAGTTCCTGAAACAGACTGATATTTTCCATGAGCTCTTCCTGATTCAGCTGAATCTTCCTTGGGAACGTTACAGAGCCGAAAAAAGGAAAATTTCTAAGCTTCTGGCTGACATAATGTATTTCATAAAATTCCTGTGAACTGAAAAAGATATAACCGCCAATATCATCCGAAAGTTCCCAGCTGTGTATCTGTCCCGGTGAAAGAAAGAACAGACTTCCCGCCGATACATAATACTTCTGAAAATCAATTTCATGAATTCCGTTTCCCTGTGTAAAAAGGACTGCCGCATAGAAATCATGTCTGTGAGGTTTTTCTATGTGCTTATGCCCCAGCACCAGATGGTCTTTCAGGGTGTTGAAATAGAAATCCGGAGAGTTTCTGCCGGGCTGGAAAAGATCGATATGGAGAACAGAAATGGATTTCATTACAGAAGATCAGTCACTATTTACTGTATAAAAGTACTATAAATAGAGACAAAACACAAATCGGCACAAAAAAAAGACCGGCATACACCGATCCTTTCTACTATATGAAAAACAGTTTATTATTTCACAACAAGCTTGCTGTTATACACGCCTTTTGCAGAATTGACACTGATAATGTACACTCCTTTCGGAACATTCACATTGAATTCTTTAGTCGTGTTATTTTCACTCTGGTACGCTGATGAATGAACCAGTCTTCCGCTTGCATCAAACATTGTTACCTTCATTTCTCCTTTTATGTTTTGGGATTTAATGAAGAAATTACTGTCGGTTGGGTTCGGATAGATTTTAATATCATCTGCCAACGGAGAGGAAATCTCCTGAGTTCCTAAAGTTTGGGTTGCTCTTGTACATACTTCAAGAGACCAGCCTGTGATTGTTCCCGCAGTTCCAAGATAATTATCAGAAGCAAAAAGTTTCCATTCTCCCTGTGCTTTATGCCCTTTAAATATACTTAAAGATTCAAATGATCTGGTTTCTCCCTGCACCGGGGAAGCACAGGCTACAGCATTTCCTGTATCACTGAATGAAGCAGTAATCCCTGAATTATTGTTACATTGACGGTTCCAGATAAGAGCAGAGGAACCAACAGGACTTTCAATACCAATAGATAAATGCCTCACATTCGCATGGGCAATTGATGGGGTAACTTTAATTTTACTAATCGTTCCTGGATTATTTACCATTATGGGAACAGACACTTTTGCTGAAGATATAGGATTTCCGCCAACCCCGCCAGGGCCATCATTAATAGCTACCGGTCCGCCATTAAATGTATATGTTGTACAGTTTTCTCCTGTAACAGTGTAATCAATGACAAAACTCGGACTCACCGCATAATAAATATTGTCAACCGCTTCTACCATAATAAAAGCATTGGCAGAAATAGAACCAGCAGGTATTGTTACCTGTTCATTACCATCATTAGGAGTATTTGCTGCTATTACAGTAAATGTATTTCCTCCATCTGTGGATAGTTTGATATTAACATTGGCCGTATTAACCGGAGGTTGATTGGTATTGGCAACATCCCAGGTTACATTAAATGTATTTCCTGAATTCAATGTCTGTCCGAATGCAGGGCTTGTGATCTGGAAAGGACCTGCTGCTGCATTCACATTTACCACCATTTCATCCTTATTGGTTTGTGGCTCATTAGGGTTATTATTTCTTACTGTTAGTGTAAAGTTAAAAGTCCTTGCTACATCTGACACAGACTCCCATCGGGTGGTCAACACGCCTGCCAATACGGTATTAAATGCCGGAAAATATCTTATTGGGCTGCTGATCGGAGGTAAAGATCTGAAGTTAGGCCCCGCAGGCTTTGTTGGATAGGCAATAGAATTAGCATACGTTACAGCATCTACAGCGGCATTCATTTGCTCCCATGTATATGTGTATGATGCATTAACATCATCAGATGTTGTGCCTTTCAGTACAAAAGGAGTAGACTTTGGAATAATGTAATCTGCTCCGGCGTTAATAGTAGGAGCAGGAAATCTAAAAGGAGTGTTTTCTCCACAAGACACGCTGTTTATTTTATTTTTAATTTCCGTAACATTAAAAGAGTTATAATAATCATTGGAGTTAAATTGAACATCTGTATTTCCCCCGGTAATTCCCGTATAAGCCATAATTGTAGTACCACTGCCCGGTTCTACTTCTGAAATTCCGTTACCATCCAAATAAGTAGAAAAGGTATGCTCGGCGTTCAACTGATGCCCCATCTCATGGGCCACGTAATCTATATCAAAAGCATCTCCTTCCGGAAAGTTGCACGATGTATAACCTGCTGCTTTTCTATTTCCACAGATTACTCCTAATCCAGCTACTCCATTAGCGTCTCTTTTATCGATTAAATGTCCCATATCGTAATCACCTGACTGAATACGGGAGGATATCGCATTTTGTGCAGCAGCAGTACCAAAAGTGGTATAGGGATCTGTAGCAGGATCTAAAAAAATAATCACATCATTATTAGCAATCAGATTAAAATGCAGAGATAAATCTTTTTCAAAAACAGCATTCATTCTGGTTAAAGAAGTATTCATAGCAGCAATAATAACAGCTTTTTTCTGTGCATCGGTAGCTGTAGCAGGAGTTCCGGCAGCAGTCAGATGATATTGCGCATACTCCCCTGTACATGATAATGCCATTCTGAAAACATTGAAACCAGCTGTTCTTCTGCCGGCAGCATCATTTTTTTTTTCGGTTGCTGCTTTTTCCAGACCATCCTCCGTGGAACATTGAAAAGGTTCTTTATCCTGGCCTCTTCTGGCATTGGAATCAAATACAGCATATACTTTACGGTCTTCCGTATAAGGCTCAATAAATTCTGAAATTCCTGACCTGGTAATCATTGATGAAAATCCAACAGGAGAAAGACTGAACCTCAGATATACGGTTGGATCATCAATTCCTGTTCCTACATAGGATTTAATATCCGGATATTTTGCCTGTAGTTCAGGAGCCATATTGGAAAATTCCCACACCTGAAAGCGTTCCAGCTTTCCACTTGTTGTCGGAAGGGAGATAACAACTCCCTTATCTTTGGAAAAACGTGCAGGAACACTTCGTAAACTCTGCTGAAGTTGATCCGTATTCAAAGTGTAAAGTCCTGAAAATTCCAGTTTTTCCTGTGATGGCTTTACTTTCTGAGACTTAAGCTCAGTTCTGGACCACTGAGAGAATCCCCAAAAAGGAAGCAAAAGGGAGAAAATAAAGAAATAATGTTTCATAAACGTGCATTTTTGTTTTTTACTAAATTAATAAAAAATTAAATGATATGTTATATTAAAAATCAACAAAATAAACAAAAACAAATTAATTAAACAATTAAAATACATTTATTTTAAATAATAAACAAAATATAAATATTATATTTATTTTTTTCATAAAAACACTATTCACACAGAAAAAAAATCAAACAGCAAAATATTGAGCAAAAAAAGGACCGGTAAACACCGATCCTTTCTACTATATGAAAAGTAGTTTACTATTTCACAACAAGCTTGCTGTTATACACGCCTTTTGCAGAATTGATACTGATGATATACACTCCTTTCGGAACGTTTACATTGAATTCTTTAGTCGTGTTATTTTCACTCTGGTACGCTGATGAATGAACCAGTCTTCCGCTTGCATCAAACATCGTTACCTTCATTTCTCCTTTTATGTTTTGGGATTTGATGAAGAAATTACCGTCGGTTGGGTTCGGATAGATTTTAATATCATCTTCAAGTGCAGAAGAGACTTCTTTCGTTCCTAACGTCTGAGTCTGGCGGGTACATACCTGAAGGCTCCATCCATTGATATTACCGATATCTCCCGTTCCATTATCTGATGCAAATAATTTCCATTCTCCCTGTGCCGGATGTCCTACAAAAATACCCAAAGATTCATTGGATTTTACTTCTCCCTGAATTGGAGTACTGCATGTCGCAGCTGCACCTGTATCACTGAAAGTAGCAACAATATTATCCTGAGATCCGCATGATCTGTTCCAGATCAAAGCTGAGGTTCCCATAGGGCCTTCAATTCCCACGGACAGATCTTTTACATAGGTATGGGTGATAGAAGGAGTTACTTTAATTTTAGTAATGACTCCCGGATTGTTAACGGTCATAGGAGCAAAAACTACAGGAGAGGCAATTGCCGCCTGTCCGCCCGGACCGTCTGTAATGGCTACTGCTGATCCCCCATAGGTATAGGTTGTACAGCTTTCTCCTGCTACCGTATAATCAATAACAAAACTCGGGCTTACCGCATAGTAGATATTTCCTGCCGCCTCTACCATGATATAAGCATTGGTAGAAGTAGATCCTGCCGGAATCGTAATCTGCTCACTTCCATCGTTAGGAGTATTGGCAGCAATCGTTGTAAAAGTCTGTCCTCCGTCAGTAGACAGCTTGATATTTACATTGGCCGTACTCACAGGTGCCTGTGTGGTATTGGCAACATCCCAGGTTACGTTCACTGTTGAACCTGACGTGGCAGCCTGCCCGAATGCAGGAGCAGTCACTTTAAACGGTCCTGAATTAGCATTTACCGTTACCATCATAGCATCCTTATTGGTTTGAGGAGCTGTAACGCTATTATTTCTTACAGAAAGTGCAAAGTTAAGGCTTCTTCCCACCCCTGAAACGGTTTCCCATTTTGTCGTCAGGACACCGGCTAAAACTTTATTGAAATCAGGGAAATACCTCACAGGAGTATTCACCGGACTGAAAGATCTGAAGGTAGGACCGGTAGGCTTATTCAGATAAGGAATTGAATTGTTTCCGGTCTGGGAAGATCCTGAGTCCATCTGTTCCCAGGTGTAGGTATAAGAAGCGGTATTGGCATCCGCAGAAGTTCCTTTAAGTACAAAAGCCGTAGATTTTGGAATAATATAATCCGCTCCGGCATCTACGGAAGGGGCAGGATCTGTAAAAGGAGTAGTAACCCCACATGAAACACTGTTTATTCTGTTTTTAATTTCCTGTAAGCTGAATCCATGGAAATAATCATTGGAGTTAAACTGTACATCATAGTTGGTTGTAATTCCTGTATATGCCATAATCGTAGAACCACTACCCGGCTCTACCAGAGAGGCCATATCAGCAGATGCAGTACTGTAGCTAAAGGTATGATTGGCCCCTAACTGATGTCCCATTTCGTGGGCCACATAATCGATATCAAAATTATCTCCTTCCGGAAAATTACTGGCCGTCCATCCCATCGCTTTGGAACTGTCATCACAAAGATCGCCGGGAGCAAATCCGTTTCCGTCTTCTTTGTCAAAAATATGTCCCATATCATAGTTGGCCGCACCAATAGCATTGGTAATCGCCGTCTGTCCCTGTGAATTCTGCTGGCCTGATGCTCCGTACGGATCCGTAGCCGGATTTACATAGATTACGGCATCATTATTCGCAACCAGATTGAAGTGAAGAGACAGATCTTTCTCAAAAACACTGTTTAAACGGGTCAGAGAAGCATTCATTGCTGCCAGAACCACTGCTTTTTTCTCTCCTTCTGTAGCAGTAGCCGGAGTTCCTGCTTCCGTCAGGTGATACTGTGCATATTCTCCTGTACAGGTAATTGCCAATCTGAAATTGTTAAAACCCGCTGTTTTTCTGTTTACGGCTTCACCGTTTCTTTCAAAATGGTCTCTCCCGGGTTTATCAGGTGTGGTACATTCAAAAGGATCTTTATCCTGCGATTTTCTCGCTTTTGAATCAAAAACCGCATACACTTTACGGTCGCTTGTATAAGGTTCAATAAATTCAGAGATTCCGGATCTTGTGATCATGGATGAAAAACCTACCGGAGAAAGGCTGAACCTTAGATAAACAGAAGGATCATCCATCCCAATCCCAACATAAGACCGGATATCCGGATATTTGGCCTGAAGAGCAGGATCCATATTGGAAGACTCCCAAACCTGAAATTTTTCAAATCCACCGTTCACAGAAGGAATGGTGATGATAACTCCCTTACCCCCTGAAAAACGTCCCGGAGCTTCTTTTAATGAAGATCTAAGCTGATTGGTATCTAATGAATAAAGGGCTGAATATTCAAGTTTTTCCTGAGATTTTTTAACGGTCTGCCCTCTGACCCCTGTTTTTGTCCATTGCGAATAGCCCAGAAAAGGAACCATTAACATGGAAATAAAGAAATAATGCTTCATAGTGTGTTATTTTACGATCACAATTTAATAAATTTTAACGAAAAAAAATCATCATAAAGTGAAATTTAATATACAAAATTTCTATTAATTCTGAAAATGAACTGTATAAAATTTAACCTAAAGATCTGTACGCTTACATCGATTCAGAGATTTGACCGAATATATTTGCAACTGATTTTGAAAAATTTTTATCTTTGACCCTTAGGATTCATAAAAATGAAAATAAATCTACCTGATAAGCTGTATTATTCTATTGGAGAAGTGGCCAAAGCATTCGACGTAAACACTTCATTAATACGCTATTGGGAGCAGGAATTCCCCATCATCAAACCTAAAAAGAATAAAAAGGGAAACCGTTACTTCACTCCGGAAGACATAAAAAATCTTCAGATGATCTACCACCTGGTGAAAGAAAAAGGCTATACTCTGGACGGAGCGCGGGTTGCGTTAACCACCAATAGCAAAATATCCGAAACTGTTACTCTAATAGACCGCCTGGAATTTGTAAGAGCTGAACTTCTTAAGCTGAAAGATTCGCTGGCTGATACTCCTGAATAAACACGATTCACAGATTTTAACGGTAAACCATAAAATGCTGATGTTAAACCATTTCAGCATGTTACCGGTTTATATTTAAATTTTCAAGCAGTCAAAATGATCTGCATTATAAAATAATTCAATTGATCCTCCTCCATTGTCCCGATTTGTTTTAATTAATAAATTTAAGGGATGATGAGAAAAACCTACTACCGAAAACTGGCATTCCTGGGAATGCTGCTGATTGTCCTGATGGCCTTTCAGAATTATATGAGCAGAGAAAAACCGGATTTCCCTGAGGTCAGGTTCATCTCAGAAACTGCCGTTCCTGCCGGATTATCAGAGTTTGATCCCAACACTTTAGACGGCGAACAATGGAAAAAGCTGGGATTTTCAGAAAAGCAGGCCGCTACGATACTGAATTACAAAAAGATGATTGGTGGAACTTTTACCTCTAAAGAACAGTTTAAAAAATGTTATGCCGTTTCTCCTGAAAAGTTTGCCCTACTGGAGCCCTATCTCCTACTTTCCGAAACCGGAGAAAACAGATCAAAGGACTTCAAAAGCTTTGAGAAGAATACAATCAGGGTTTCCGGAAAATTTAATCCCGACAGACTTTCAGCTGAAGATTGGGAGCGTATGGGCTTCAGTGAAAAACAGGCTCTGGCTATTCTCAAATACAGAAAGTATCTGGGAGGAAGCTTTATCAGCAAGGAAAAATTCAAAGAATGTTTTATCATATCCGATGAGGTTTACCGTCAGCTTGACCCTCATTTGCTTCTTCCGTCGAAAGCACCGGATCATTTTGGGAATTCCGACAGCAATGATGGAGTACAATCAAATATTTCATACCGTCCTTTCGATCCTAATACATTAAACCTCGACGGATGGAAAGCTCTTGGGTTCTCAGAAAAACAGGCAGCTACCATTGTGAATTACCGCGACAGAAATCTACATGGAAGCTTCAAAAGCTTCGAAGATATTCAGAAATGCTTTGTTATTTCACCTGAGAAATTCCGTGAATTAAAACCCTATATCAGACTGAATCCTGCAACAGCTCAAAAGGATGAAAAGCAGCAGGAAAAGACAGATTTCTCGAAAACAGACCTGAATATCATTACCTATAAACAGCTCCTTGAATTCGGTCTGGATGAAAAAAGCGCAGGATACATCATCGGTTTCAGGAAAAAACTGGGCGGCTTCGTGAATAAAGAACAGATTCTTGAAACCTATAATATCGATAAAGAAGCTGTTCAGAAACTGGTTTCAATCTGCCCCTTAGATGCTTCGGGCGTTCCCAGATATGCCTTAACGGACGCTCCTGAAGAATGGCTGAAGAATCATCCTTATTTCAAATATTCAGCTGATAAAATCCTGTTTTACCGCATCAGCAACTCAGATGATAAAAAGATCTGGAAACTGCTGAAGCTTAAGCCGGAATATGAGGCGAGAATGAAACTGTATCTTAAATAACACTGTCATAAAATTATGAATTCAATAAAAACTCACAATCTATTTAGATAACTAGGGATTAAAATAAAGTTCCATCATCCCTTCAATACTTAATTAAAATAATACCTATGAAAAAAAGAATTATTTCCTTATTTTCCTTATCAATAGGATTTTTAGGATACTCTCAAACCGAGGTTTACTTCAAATATGATGAAGCCGGTAACCAACGGTATCGGGGACCCGAGACGAATGCCAGACAGGCTCCTGCTGAATCTAAAATTACTTCATTAACCACACCACAGGCAATGGATGAAAAAACATTCTGGAAACAGATACGCCTGTACCCGGTTCCGGTTAATGATTTCTTAACCATTGACTGGACAGAAGAAGTCGACGGGCTGGTAGAATCGGTTTCTTTGTACCAGCACAGTACCGTACACTGGAAATTCCAGCAGCAGATCATACCTGATCTTAACAGACAGCTTAAGATTAATATGACAGGCTATGACTGGGGAGTGTATGTTCTGCGCTTCACTTTAAAAGACGGAAGGGTTTTCAGTAAAAACATAACCAAAAGATAGTACCATGATGAGATTCAACTACAAACAGATGAAATTATTTTCATCCTTCATACTATTAAGTATATCGTTTTTTGGTTTTTCACAGACCACTCCTGCGCAGAACTTCCATGATACCAAAGGAAATATTGAAGTAACCAAAGCCGGACAGCTTCAGTATACTTTGCCCATTGACCTTCCTCCCGGAGTTAAAAATACGGCACCGGATGTCAGCCTTATTTATACAAGTGGCGGACAAAACGGGCTTGCTGGCTACGGATGAAATATTTCGGGCTTAACCTCTATTTCCAGAATAGGTAAAAATATTGAGAAAGACGGAATCACTAAGGGGGTTCAATTGGATTACTCAGATTATTACAGCTTTGGTGGCCAGCGGCTCATCCTGAAATCGGGAGAATATGGCAAAGATGGTGCTGAATATGTGACGGAGAAATATTCCAATATGAAGATTAAATCTGTTGGTGCCATTTCAGGACAACAGTGGCAGGGACCGGAATACTGGGAGGTTACCTTCAGTGACGGTGCTCAGGCGTGGTATGGAGCCACCGCTTCAGGAAACAGTTCAGCACGAACCCCTATAGACTATAATATTGTAAAGTCAAAAGATATTAATGGTAATTATATTACTTACAATTATGTCTCTGACGGTAATGTATCGGTTATCAATAGTATCCAGTGGGGAGGCAATGAATCCCAGAACACCCAGCATTTTAATAAAATTGAGTTTGTTTTTGGGACAAGGCCCAGATCTGAAACAGCCTACATAAAAGGCATCGGGTTTTCCCAGTCAAAACTGCTGGAATCCATTATTGTTTCGACAGCAGATAGCCAATATAAGAAATATAATGTTACCTATAAAAAGGACTTGCAAGGGACAACGTACAGGTATCTGGATAAGATTACTGTTTTAAACAGTAAGAATGAAGCATCAAATCCGGTTATTTTTACTTATGAAAAATCAGGGCAAAGCGATTCTATCCCTTCTACCGTAAGTACTTCATTAAGGCCTAACAAGGATAATGATGTTGTAGGAGATTTTGATGGTGACGGTAATCTTGATTTATTAAGGTATCATTCCACAACATCGGCTAGAATACCACAGTCCGGACTGTATCTTTACAAGGATTTTTATTCCATTACATACAATACAGAGACCCCGGTATTTATTAACAGTTCTTTACAGGGACTAAAAGATGCCATTGCGGTGAATTTAAAAAAGAATAACCTTATCCACAACCGTCAGGGGTTTGTCGTACAGAAGAAAATTCCAATACCTTCCAGCTCTAAATCTGATCTGGAGCTTTCATTTTATAGCATTTCTGAGAATAATCAATTGAACCTTGATACCCAGAAAACCATCCCGGGTATAAGTTGGGACGAAACTTCAGGAACAAGCCAAAATGGAACAAAAACAACCATCAAAGGATTATCAGGTGTTGATTTCAATGGGGACGGTTTAAGTGAATTGGTTTTAAGGCTTAATGATGAAGTATGCAGTCCCATACCTGTACACAGTTCTGGCAAGCTTCCTTTTGAGTGTAAAGATTATATGAGGTATTATGTTATTGACCCCGATGGATCTATCCAGAATAACGGGTGGTTCTACCCTTTAGCTCTTCATCCTGATTTTGACAAGAGAGATAAGGATGCATTCATAGTGTATAGAGGCGGGGACTTTAACGGAGACGGGATATTTGACCTTCTGAAACTCGACGAAAATAAGAAACCACAACTTATCACTTTCCGGAAAAATAATCAGGGGCAATATGAATCTGCATTATCACCGTTTAACCCTGCTGGCAGTGAAATTCTGGAAGGTGCATGGGAAATGAGTGTGGCAGGTGATTATAATGGAGATGGCTTAAGTGATATTATGATGCCGGAAACAAGTACCTCTGGATTTTGGAATAAGTATACTTCAAAAGGAAATGGTTTCAATAAAGAAAGAATAGAGTTCGAGGCACCTATGCAACGAAAAATTTATCAAAATGGACCCAATGTATCAATTGAAAACCCAAAAACTTTCTTTGCTTACGATCTTAACAATGATGGGAAATCAGAATTATTATCTCTTCAATCACAAAGACGTTATGGTTTAACCGACCTTCAGGATAACAATAATTCGGCAAGATATAATACGGTCTCTGAAGTACGAACAATGGTTTATTCAACCACAGGTGGTTATGGTACAATGGAAAGCTCAAATGCACATGGAATTTATCTTGAGGCCGATCGATATATTGTTTACCTTAATGACAGTAATATTGGTGCAGAAATGGCTGTCAATTCCAGAGACCTGATGGGTATATCTGTAGATCAATGGACAGGAGCCATGCAAAGAACAGCTGCTTTGGGTTCTGCAATTGGCTGGGGTAGCGATGTTGGTGATGTACAGCGAACTGTATCACATCAATATTATGATATTGCAAAGGCAGGCCGCATAAAAAGCATATCACAAGGCGGCATTACTACTGATATTACCTATAAACAACTGGACAAAAAAATAAACCCGGGTCTGTATGACGGTTCTGCGACGGTTAATTATCCTTATGTCGAAATCAGCCAGTCAACAGGTATATATGTTGTCTCACAATTAACTCAGAGTACTACCACACCCAATAAAAATTTAAAGCAGGACTTCAGATACAGGGGACTTACTTCCAATATACTTGGAAGGGGAATGATCGGCTTCAGAAAATCAGCCCGAAGCTCATGGTATGCCGATGGATTTGAAAATACAAAGATATGGTCAGGGGTGGAAATTGATCCTTTGAATGAAGGCGTTCCGGTGAAAGATTGGTCCATCAGAACCAATGATGAAACTAACATATTCCCGGCAGATGTTTCAGAAAATAACACCAAGTTATTAAGTTTTAAATCCACAACCTATCAGATCGATAAGCTTTTAAACGGTCAGGTGGTAGCCACTGTTGCGGATGCTGATAAGCCTAAAATAGTGACCGCTATAGTTCCGAAAACCACCAAAGGAAAAGATTTCTTAACAGGTGCCACTGCCGAAAATACAGTTGATTATGGTGAATTTTATCTTCCGGTCAAAAGTACTTCAAAAGTCAATACTTCCTACGCCACAACAACTTCTGCCTATGAGTATAATAATAATGCCGCCGGAACAGGTGCCAATTATTATATAGGGCTTCCAAAGTCCAAGACTGAAACAGCTCAGGCTTATGGTGATACCAAATCCGGTAAAGAGGAATATACCTATGAGAATAACCGGTTAAAAACCGTAAAAAAATGAACAACACCAATTCAGGCTATTTATTGGACACTTATACCTATGATAGTTTTGGGAATATCAGCGGGAAGACAATAAGCAACAGTGTTGATGCCCAGACTGTCACTACAAAATCAGAATATGATGCCAAAGGAAGGTTTGTGGTAAAGCAAACCGATAATCTGGGACTGGAAACCCTGATTACCTATAATGACTGGGGGCAGGTATTAACCCAGACAGACCCATTAGGCAATGTCCTCACCAATACATATGATGACTGGGGAAAACTCCTGACTTCCAAAACCAATCTCACTGGAACGACTACCTACACTTATGACCGGGATAGTAGTTCGAATATTACAATCACCAGATCTGATGCTGATGGAGATGTATCGAAGACTTTCACCAATAAGCTGGGGCAGGAATATAAAACTTCTACTAAAGCTTTTGGGCAGGGACAGTTTGTGTCCAAAGAAACCCAGTACGACCTATTGGGACGAAAAACTAAAGAATCTGAGCCATATTTTGATGGACAGGGTGCCAGCCAGTGGAATACCCTTGCATATGATGACTCTGTGTATCCTGCTAAGGTAACAGCGACTGCATTTAATGGAAAACGGACAGAGACAACGATCTCAGGTCTCACCACCACCGTTAAAGAGACAACCGGATATGCCAGAACTACTTCCAAAACAGCTGATGCTTTAGGCAATCTAATTTCTACAACAGATAAAGGAGGAACAATACAGTTTTCCTATAATGCAACAGGAGATCAGATTCAGGCTAAATATGCTGAAAATATTGTTACTACAAAATATGATGTTTGGGGAAGAAAATCTACATTTAACGACCCTTCTAATGGTTTTTATAAGTATGAATATACCGGACTTGGGCTACCTAAAAAAACCAGAAGCCCGAAAGGAACTAAAGAATACACGTATAATAATCTGGGACAGCTGATTTCACAAATAGAGCTTACCAAAGATGATGGTGGAATACTTACCGACAAACATATTTCCTATACCTATAACAATAAAGGTATTCTTACCTCAAAATCCGGGACGTCAAACGGGCAACTGTACAGTACTACTTTCACGCATGATCCTCACGGAAGGCTTATATCTACTTTAGAGAACAGCAACGGAAAAACTTTTGCACAAAATGAGATTGTTTATGATGATGAGGGAAGAATAGCTTCTTATCAAAAGGAAATACAATCCACCGGAGCTTTAACTAAGGTTAGTATTGAAAACCTATACAGCACCTGGAACGGGGAACTGTATCAGATTAAAGATAAAAGCTCAGGGAAAATTCTATGGGAACTTAAAGAAGCCAACGCCAGAGGACAGGTATTGAAAGCCAAATTAGGAGCCGCAGAAATAGACAATACATTTAATCAGAATGGCTTTTTAACCAGTGTTAACCATTCATCGGCAGTGAAACCGGGCATTCTACAGTTATCTTATTCATTTGACGCCATTAAGAATGAGTTAAGGAACAGAACAACCGGAGGGGATTTTAATATTACGGAATCCTTTGATTATGATGATAACAACCGGCTTATTAACTGGACAGATCCGGTGACGGGAATTAAACCGAATGATAACAGGAATATCTATGATCAGAAAGGTCGAATTACAGAAAATGATCAGGTAGGAAGTATTAAATTTGAAAATCCTGCCAAAATCTATCAGCCTACCGGGATGACCCTAAATACATCCGGAACACAAAAGTACGATAATGATCTTATACAGACTATTGTGTACAATGAAAATAATGATCCGGTGGAGATTATTGGAGAACAAGGCAAGATCTATTTCGAGTACGGATTGAGCAGCATGAGGCAAAAAGTCACATACGGGAATAACGAGCGGTATAACAAATTCTATAATGAGGATGGCAGTTCTGAAGTTGTTAAGGATAATACAACAGGCAAAGAAAAGCATATTTTATATATCGGAGGTACCCCTTATGAATCTGATATTCTATATTTGAAAAACTTTGATGAGGCAAACGGCTCTTATAAATTCCTTCACAAGGACTATATAGGAAGTATCCTTGCGATAAGTGATGAAGCAGGAAATAAGCTGGAGCAGAGACATTTTGATGCTTGGGGAAATATTACTCATCTTAAAATTGGGAATGATGGAATAATTACCCAAACAAAAAAATTAAAAGAAGCCCTGCAGGAACAGGTAATACTGGACAGAGGCTATACGAGCCATGAACATTTTGCAGAAGTAGGAATCATTCATATGAATGGCAGGCTGTATGATCCGCTCTTAAGAAGATTCTTAAATGCTGATGAAAACATACAGGACCCTACCAATACCCAAAACTACAATAAGTACGGGTATGTGATGAATAATCCTTTGATGTATAATGATCCTGACGGAGAGTTCTGGCTATGGTTTGCAGGTGCTATTGTAGGAGGATATTTGAATGGTGTTTCAGCCAACAACGGCCAGTGGAACCCCGGAAAATGGAACTGGCAGGATACATGGAGCGCAGTACTAGGTGGAGCCATAGGCGGAGCAGCGATTTCCGGAACATTAGGAAATATTGTTAACAACGCAGGGGCCATTAAAACCTTTTTGCCAGGCATTGTATCCGGAGGATTGAACTCTGCGTTTAGCGGGTCTAATTTCTTGGGAGGAGCCATTGGTGGATTAGCGTATTCTGCTAATATATCGGGAAATCGTTTGACTTCTACAGACGGTCTTAATGCCGGGTATAAGTATATTATTTCACCTGAGGAAAATTTAGGAGGAGGATGGGAAGGTTTAACAAAAAGTACTTTATTAGACTATATTAAAGATAATTTTTGTGAAGACTGTTCTTATGGAAGACTGCAACAAAAAGCAGGAACTATGTTTGAGAATGCTTTTAATACAATTATGAGTTCTGATTTGGCTTCATTTAATTATTCTGGAAATGATAAAAAAATTGCAGGAATGTATAAAGGAAGATCAAGAGGCACAATTCCAGATGGAGTATATGATTTGATAAGAGATGAGGTAGAATATAGAAAAGATAATTTTAAATTAGGACCTTTTAACATTAGAATTCCAATCCCTACAGGAGTCAATACTCAGAGGTTTAGAGGAGTTCAATTCGCTGAAGTGAAAGCAATGGACGGTACATTGTATACTAGCTCCAATCAAGGGCAATTGTCTGCAATGATCACCTCTATGCATAGTAATAATGGTGTTAGTAGATATGGAGGTCAATTTTTAATAGGAACAACATCAGATACTGTTATATCACCTAGCATTTATTCACTAGGAGCGAGTTTTGGCAAGAGTTCAATTAGTATTGTTCATATGACAAGCCAATACAGAATGATCTCTGGAGCCATGCAAGTCAGATTTTCCCAAGGATGGGGAAGAGTAACAAGTTCAGCTTACATTAAATAATTTATATTATGAAGAATATATTAGTCTTTATATTTATTATTCTAAAAACCAATATTATGATGGCACAAAACAATTTTAAGGTTGTAACAAGAGAACAAGAACAAACCAATAATAATCTAAGAGATTTAAAATTTTATAAGATGTCACTTTATAACGAGAGTCTTGCCTATTACATTGATGACAACAATTTGCTTGTACAGGCGAACATTCCGGCAGCTAAACATTCTTTGATAATGAGTATTTCTGATTTTGATAATAATAAATTTCCTTTACTTCCAGAAAATGACACTCCTTATTATAGATATAGAGAACTAATGAATAAAGAAGGTTTTACAAAAGTAAATATGTTAAAAATATTTGACGAATTAAATTTCAATTATCGAAAAGATACATTTTATGCAGATGCTGAAAAATTTGTAAAAACGCTGTCTTTAGATGATAAAATGACTTTTTTGATACCAGCGTTATATTTTATTGGAGAAGATTTGCATAGATTATGTCCTAATGCAGAATGGCAATTTGATACTCTATATTATTTTCAACCATTTTCTGAAGTAGGTCTTTATTATGATAAACGGCAGTTTTCGTTCTATAATTTAAATTTATTACTGGAGGATAAACTTCTAAATAACAAGAGTATAACATTCAAAAGTATTTTTAAAAGAGTTGAAAAACAATTAATGAAAGATAAAGAGTTGTGGTGGGATTTTGGTAATGTTAAAGGAGATTAATATTTTTTTAATAAAATAGGCAAAAGTAGGAGCATTCCTACTTTTGTTTTCTTAATGACTGGATGTATGTAACGGAAACTGGAACTGGCAGGATACATGGAGTGCAGTACTGGGAGGAGCCATAAGCGGAGCAGCCATTTCCGGAACATTAGGAAATATTGTTAACAACGCAGGGGCCATTAAAACCTTCCTGCCGGGAATTGTATCCGGAGGATTGAACTCAGCGTTTAACGGGTCTAATTTCTTGGGAGGAGCCATTGGTGGATTAGCGTATTCTGCTAATATATTTGAGAATAAGGTAACTTCAACGAAAATTGTTGATGTAGGATATAAATTTATTATATCACCCGATTATAATGATGGAGAATATGGATTGGATAATTCCGGATCAGAAGACCCAGCAGCTCCTTGGTTTTTTGATAAAAAAGGTGAAGAATTATTGAATCATTGGCTTGGAGGATCCGGGAAAAATTTAAACTTTAGCTATGACAAAAGTTGGACTACATATATGGGTAAAAATGGATTTTTACAGCAAGAACTTCGCAAAAGGGCAATAGCACGAAGTTATACTATGTATTCGGGTAAAAAAAATAAATATTCTGAAGTATCAGGTAATTTCTGGTTTGAGATAGATAATACATATAATACAGGATATGGAATGTTACATGGAACTCAATATTTTAGCTATATCATGAACGGAAAATATGATAAACTAACTAATTCATATATTTTCAATTTTAATTTGAAATGGACTGACCAGATAAACTACAATAGAAAAGTTTTAATGGATAGGGTTTTCAACGGCATTACAAGAGCTGTTGCTAATCCTAAAGATTATTGGATAACTATTAAGTGGATTCAAACAATTATTATAAAAAACAAAGAATGGGAAAGATTACAATAATTATAGCATTGTTTATGATGATCAGTTGTGATAAGAATTCTGATTTTATGAGAAACAATAAGGAGACGGGAAAATTTGTTAAGAAAAATACATTTATAGATTCGCCAGGAATATATTACTTCAGAGATATTAATATTATTGTAAAAGAATTTAAAGATGATACTATCGTTTATGGAATTTCTGATTATTACAATAATCTGTTATACCAAAGGAATATTAATAATTCAATCAGTAATCATATGAAATGGACTATTTATATTGATAACCAAAGTCAGATATGGTTTTATAATACAGATTACCAAGAGATTAATGTATTTATTACAGAAGGGAAAAAGTACATATTTATTAAAGATAAAAACAAACTTCCTCCACTACCTACAGAACTTTCTAAATTTATAAAAGAATAAAACTGAAATAGACTTTTCAACCAACCTATTTCTTGAAAATTAAATTTCCTCCCGATTAAACTCAGGAGGAAATTTTATTATAATACCCTAAGTAGATAATGCTCGCTATAAAATCAATTTATCCATAGGAGCTGGCATTTTGTAGATCTAAGTTAATAAGACCCACTGAAACAGGCAAAACTCCCTTTTCATCACGATCTCCTGCTCTTTATTCACGTTCCCTAACCCATCTTCCAACCTATCAAAGTCGTAGAACTACTACACTTTTTGTATTTGTTCCCAAGTATTGATTATAAACAAAATAATATTTCTAACTTTATAGAATTACCATCAAAACGCACTAGACTATGAAAAAAATTATCTCAAATTCAGAAAAGATTTCAGAAAATGAAATTCCGGGAATCAACCGTATCGTTAACCTTGATATTGTGATTGAGGGCAAAATTATTGACCATTTCAAGCATTTCCGGCTACAGCAAAGCATCAGAAAACATCATGAGTTTGAACTTATACTGGCTCATGACGCTTTGGAAAAAGTACAGGACCATCAGTTACAGGATGCTTACTTATTCCTGGGAAAACGTCTCACGGTAACCTTTATGTATAAGGATGCCGAGAATGACGGTCCGGAAAGAACTTTTGTAGGCCTTATTACAGAAGTTGGATTCAGTCAGGAAAAAATGAGCCTCGGCAATATCGTCCTGAAAGGAAAAAGCCCTACCATTCTGATGGATTCAGCATGCCATACCCAAAGTTTTGGGGGCGACCAGCCTGTTAATACATCAATTATTGCAGACAAAATTTTCAAGGAAACCCTGAATTCTAAATATGATTACAAAGTAGATTCAAAAAATGCAAGCCAGATTAATTACAGTGCACAATACAGGGAAACCCATTACAATTATCTGGCGAGACTGGCAGAAACCTATGGCGAACAGTTTTATTATGATGGAGAAATAGTACACTTCGGAAAACTTTCTCCCGGAGAACAGTCTATACAGCTGATCTATGGCAGCAACATCAATGATGTAAAAGTTAAACTGAAAGCTGTACATACCAAACCTGAGTTTTTCGGGTATAACAGTCCTAAAAATGAGAAACTGACAAGTTCCACCGCCCATATTAAGCACCTGGGACATCTCGCTTCAAAATCATATGAACTGAACAAGGGAATCTTTACCACCCGATCACTCATCCCTTCTCCGGCCAATGCCAATATGCATTTAAATGTGGACGACACTCAGAAAAGCATAGCAGGAAGTGCTGCGGTTGAGGTTTTTACGGTTTCCGGAAATACAACCGTCCCTTTTCTGTATCCTGGCTGTACAGCGGACATTCATATGAGAAAATCCAGCACCAACGATACTGCTTACTTCACCAAACTTATGATGACAGAAGTTACCCACGAAGTAGATGCCATAGGATATTACACAGGATCTTTTGAAGCCATTGCCGAAGGAACAGGATATATTCCGGCTCCGGAATTTAAGCTCCCCCATGCAGAACCTCAGATCGCCACGGTAATTTCCAATACAGACCCTCTGAATCAGGGGCGGATACAGGTACAGTTTGACTGGCAGCTCAACGATACCACCTATTTTATACGGATGATGAGCCCTGATGCGGGAGGTACGGATATGATTACCCAAAACAGAGGGTTTGTAGCCATTCCGGAGGTAGGTGATCAGGTAATGATTGGTTTTGAGTATCATCATCCCGATTTTCCTTTTGCGATGGGCGGAATGTTCCACGGCGGGGTTGGTTTAGGCGGCGGCGTGAACAATCACATCAAATCCATACAGACCCGAAGCGGCAATAAGGTGATTTTCAACGATACCGAAGGCAGCATTCATATTGAGGATCCCAGTGGGAACACTTATTTTATGGATGGAAAAGGAAATATTACCGTAACATCTCCTCAAAATATGACCTTCAATGTGGGCGCCAATCTGGACATCAATGTCGGACAGAATATGACCACCAATGTGATGGCCAACCAGAGCAATACGGTGGGCATGAACAAAACAGAAACAGTCACCATGAATGAAACACAGAGCATTGGTGCCATGAAAATAACTTCCGTAACCGGAGATGCAAGCATGTTTATTACCGGAAAACTCACCGAAATGATAGATGGTGACGTACACAGCGAAACAAAACACGAAAGAAACGAGATGAGTGAAGGTAAAATTATTACCCAAAGTACCGGAACCAATGAACAGCATTCTGATAAGATCGTCAAGAACAACAGTTCGGAAAAAAGTAATAATTTCTAAAGCCTGAATCATGAGCAGAACAAGGATTGTAAAAGGAAATATTACCAAAGTCATCGGTGGAAATTATAAAAGATACTCCAATGATGAGATTGAGAATATAGGCTCAAAGGTAATACAGGTTGGCAAAGAAGGCGGTGTAATTTACGGCAGTCCCGAAAAATTTACACCTGCTGCCCCGGATGAAGGTAAATATAAGCTTGAAAGTTCTTATATCCACCACCATATCAAAATGGTTGCTTCCGAGATCATCGCTCAATTTGATGCAGATAATACAAGTATTGTCTATCAGTTTTATAAAGAAGTCTCAGAAGGTAAAATAGCCAACCCACCGATTGTGGTCACCAAAAACAGGCCTTCTTTAAAAGCTTTTTATGATGAGGAAAGCAAAAGCATCCTCATTTGGGAAAACATGCTCGACGATATCGAAAAAGATAACGATAAAAAAATCAAATTAATTGCAGCCCTTGCCGAATCATATGGGCAATACATCAATACTGTTTTAAAAGAAAAAATCCCTCAGAAAGACCAGTTCGACACCTATGATTATGATCTTTTCAGATTTGATGCATCCGGAGAATCTACAGTAACCATTGCACAGCTGGAATCTCCCACATACAAAGGAAATCTGGACATCAACTTCCCCAAATATGAAACAGAAGCCCCACCTCCTCCACCTGAGCCTTATTATTTCAGGGAAAGAGAGAAAGAAAGAGGAGGTCCCAGTGCAGGGAGCTTTGATGGATTTTATGATGCTCCCGATGCTGAAGCCAGCAATTCAGGAGGAGGTCCCGGAGATCCGCCTTTTAATATCGGCATGAAGTTCAGCTTTAGTCTGGGAGGCGGGTTTTCTGCAAGTTTATATGCAGGAATTTCCAAACAGATTAAAATGGGTGATTTTGGGGTGATGCCAAGCTTTAATGCAGCCCTTACCTATTATGGATACGGAACACCGGGAACTTCCCCGATGAGCCGGAACCTGATCACTTTAAGCGGAACACCTGCAATCACCTTAGGCTATAAAACCGGAAACTCACTTAATATGAATCTCTTCAACCAGTTCTCAGGATCAGGAGTCAATAATCCTTATGAATATGCATTTACATTGGGATCAACAGGTGTTCTAAGCTCAGGAAGAGTGACTAGTGAATATGATAAAGACGGAAAAAGAATACAAGACAGGTATAATAAGTTTGATACTCCTCACCGGCACCAGATCATTGGCGGTTCCTCTGTAAAAGTGGGAAATTTTATGATTTCGTCCTACAATGATATTTTTAAACCCCCTTTATTCTTTGGTATGGATTCTGATCAGTACTGGTCTGCAGGGGTCAATATTCAGGCCAAGATTACGGATAAAATCAATATGTCCTATGCCTTCGATCTGTATTACGGAAAATCCAATAATGAGAATCCCTATAATCTGGATAAGAATATTGACGGGCAGAACTATGATACCCAAAGGCTGTTCGATTTATTGTTAAACCGTGGTCAGGAAACTTTTTCATTTACAGATGCTCAGGGCAATCTGAATACCAGAACCAAATTCGGATATGGCACCTTCTGGCCTTCCAACAATATGCATAATGCTATTGATTTTCCCCATGAGCCCAAAAAGCCGAAAGCCCCTGTAGAAAGCGACTATAAAACCCGTGATAAATTTGAAGAGGCAAGAATTCAGTATAAAAAAGATATGGATAAATATTATGACAGATTGATGGATTATAAAATCAGCGTAAGACTAAAACCCAATTCAACGTTTCATCACTTATTTGTTGTTTATTCAGATGGCTCACGTAAGCCTAATTTTAATCGCCTGAGAAAATATTTTGAAGCAGATATTCCTAATAAAGAATTACAAGAATTTTATAGATTTGAGCTCAAAAATGAAACCGAAAATAAAAATAATGAAAACAAGGATAAATAAAATATTTGTTTTAGTTCTTATTTTGTTTTGTTTTGAAAACTGCAGCAGTCAGACAAAAAAGCAAAAGCAATATAAAGAGGAAAGAAATACAGCATTCAAAGAATATTTAAATGCTCAAAAAATCCCGTTCAAAGAATTAAATGACAGTGTTTTCAGTGCTTATTATGGTGATTTTTTATATTATGAGAAAAAGCTAAAACTAGAATCCAACCCTTATTTAAAAGTCAACAAAGTATATATCCATTATATCACCCCTGCTTCGGTACAGTTTGTAGTGTATTCTGATGAGGAAACTTTCTGTCTGAGCACATTTGATTTGGATATGGATGGGAAAATATTAAGTTTTCCGGAAAACGGAGTTGTAAAAGTATTACAACCTATTTATCTTCAATATTTCGGCGATTATGAATTAACGCATAATACGATTAAGACAAGAAAAAGCAGACAGAGCCCCAATAAAGAAACCTACTATTATGTAAACGGAAGCATTAAAAATGATACGATCCATTTCACAGAGCGGTATGAAGGGAAGTCGAAAAAGTTTGAGAAAAAAACATTTGCTAAAAAACATAAAGACAATTTTACAGAGGTTTATCAGCCGGGATTAGTGGCAAGGAAATTTATTAATAATTCGAACCTTATCTCTTATGAAGTGACCGGGGAATTTAAGATTGAAAAGTAATTCTGAAAGTTAAAATAAAGGTTAGATGATGGCAGATGGGCGATGAATGCTTTTACCAGTCTTAAAAATTAATTTTATAAATGATTACTAATAACACTCCAGTTTTTCAAACATCATTTCAAAACAGAACTATAACATCTTAATTACACAAATATGAACAGGAATATCATCACCATCTTATCCGTATTGTTATTTGCTTTTTGTACGGGCCAATCTGTAAATAACAAAGAGAAGAATGGCAAAGGTCAGGAAAAGACGTTTGAAAATGCCATTTATGAAGTGGACGCTTCTGACAAGGAAATGACTGCAGCCATGCATACCGCCCGGAAAAATCTGGCTCAATTCGAGACCGCTATCCAAAGTGAGAATCCTGACTTTAACAATTTTGCCATCAAAAAAGCATTCCGCAGTGATGAGGGTCCGGAATATATATGGATATCCCCTGTATTGTTTCATAAGGAAAAAAACAGATATGTAGGAATCATCAACAGCCCTCCTGCCCACACCAAAGAAGTGAAGCATGATGATATTGTAGAAATCGAAAAAAATGAAATTTCGGACTGGATGTATTTTGATCACGAAATTTTACAGGGTGGCTATACCATCCGGGTTCTCAGAAACAGAATGAGTCCTGAGGACAGAAAAAAATTCGACGATGAATCGGGCTATAAATTTGAATAAAGAAAATATACATCCGGATTAAAACTCATCCTTCTAGTCAATTGTTTTACTGGAATCCTCAAGCAGTACATTCAGGTCTGAAAGTTCCTGATCAGTAAGATCTCTCCATTTTCCGATGGGAATATCCAGCTTGATATTCATAATGCGGATTCGTTTCAGTTTTTTCACTTCATAGCCGAGGTATTCACACATTCTGCGGATCTGCCTGTTCAGCCCCTGGGTAAGGATGATGCGGAAATTCATATCATCAATTTTTTCTACCTCACATTTTTTGGTAACCGTATCCAGAATAGGAACCCCGTTTCTCATTTTTTCAAGGAATCTTGGGGTAACAGGTTTATCTACACGAACAATATATTCCTTTTCGTGGTTATTTCTTGCCCGGAGGATTTTATTCACAATGTCACCATCACTGGTCAGCAGAATCAGCCCCTCACTGGGTTTATCCAGTCTACCGATCGGAAAAATTCTTTTGGGATGGCTGATGTAATCTACAATATTATTTTTTTCACGCTTGGTATCTGTAGTACATACGATTCCCACAGGTTTGTTGAAGGCAATATACACCGGCTGGTCCTGAGGCTCGCGAATAGGTTTACCGTCTACTTCCACAAGATCTTCATCAGAAACTTTTGTCCCCAGTTCCGGAACTTTTCCGTTGATCGTTATTCTTCCTTCTTCCAAAAGCTTATCTGCCGCTCTTCTCGAGCAGTATCCTACTTCTGACAGATATTTATTGATGCGCGTTTTTTCCATTAATCTTCTCCGTAACCGGTATAATTTTTATTGCTGAAAATCGTAATTCCATAGCTTAATCCAATGAAGAAAGCATTAGGATTATCTTTTATTTTTTGTCCCTCCAATACAATTCCTCCTTCCTGGCTCAGCCTTTTCGAGTAAGAAACCATCATTCCAAGCCTTGCTCCCCAGAGCTCAGAATCGGAAACAGCAGAATGGTTGATCTGCCTGCCATAATTAAGATCTATATAAAAAGGGCGGTCTCCGGGCGAAAAAATGATCTTCGGCTGGATCATCCAGAATACCAGATGGTTATTATCTTCCACAAAACTGTATCTCAGCCCGGTCCCCAATGCAAAGTTAGGAAGAAAATTATAACCTCCTATCGCGGTAATTCCATAAGTGACCTTACCCATCGGTGGGGCTTTAATATATTGGGTATTATTTACTTCCGGCTCTTTGTATCCTACATTGTATCCGATATTCAGGGACGGGTTGAAATAAAAATCCATTTTGGATTTCTTAGTTTCTGTTTCCTGTGAAAAAATTTTGGAAAAGCCTAGAAATCCGATGAACAGGAGTAAAGTTTTTTTCATAAAGTCTCAAATCTGAATTCATTATCCAAAAAATCAGAGGTGGCATCTTCAATCAGATAATCTCCGATTTTTGTACGCCTCAACTGAGTAAGATAAGCCCCGACTCCCAGCTTCTGTCCGATATCGTGAGCAAGGCTCCGGATATAAGTTCCTTTGGAGCATCCTACTGTAAAACTTACCAGAGGAAGGTCTATTTTAATGTCTTTAAGATAAAATATCGTGGTCTTTCTGGATTTCATTTCCACCTCTTCCCCTGCTCTTGCCAGGTTATAAGCCCTCTCACCGTCTACCTTTATGGCAGAATAAATGGGCGGTTTCTGATCTATTTCTCCAACAAACTGATCAAGGACTTCCTTAATCATCTCCTCCGAAAGATGTGAGATATCCTGATGAAGGATTTCCGGTTTTTCGGTATCATAAGATTCAGTCTGTACCCCTACCTTGATCTCCGTCCAGTATTCTTTGGGAGCATCCTGAATCTCAGGAATTTTTTTGGTGAACTTACCGCAGCATACGATAAGCAGCCCTGTAGCTCTGGGGTCCAGCGTACCGGCGTGCCCTATTTTAAACTTTTTGGGAAGGTTAAACTCCCGTTTAAGTTTATATTTCATTTTATTGACTGCCTGGAAAGAAGTCCAGTCCAAAGGTTTGTCCAATAAAAATATATATCCTGATTGCAGTTCTTCAGCAGTCATTATTCTAAAATTTCTGTCATACTTTAAGCACGAAGGCTTATATTCAACGTTCAGTCGGCTGATTAATTTGAGGAATATTTATTTAAAGTAGTAGAAGTAAATCAGCAAAGCTACTCCTACAAAAATACGGTACCATCCCCACGGTCTGAATCCATACTTATTAAGGACACCAATAAAGGCTTTGATAGCGATCAGTGCCACAATAAATGCCACTACATTTCCTACAATAAAAATCATAATATGATCCTGAGAGGCCATGATCATTTCATATCCTTTCTGTGGGTTGGGAGTCCCTTTTCCCCATGTTTTAAGGAATACCGAATATACCGTCACAGCCAGCATGGTAGGCACAGCCAGGAAGAAAGAGAATTCAGCCGCAGCCTTTCTCGTAAGCCCCTGTGTCATTCCGCCAATGATGGAAGCGGCACTCCGGCTGGTTCCCGGCATCATCGCCAGACACTGCCAGAACCCTATGGTAATTGCTTTTCTCACCGTAATTCCTTTCTCATCATCAATGGTAGGATTTTTAAACCACTGATCGGCAAACAGCAAAACAACCCCTCCCAATACAAGAACAGCAGAAATGGCGATCTGATTCCCAAGAACAGCTTCGATCTTATCATCAAAAAGGTATCCTAAAACCAGCGCCGGAACAACTGCAAAACCCAGTTTAAAGTAAAACTGAAGATTTTTCAGGTCAAAGAATTTTTTCCAGTAAGCCACCACTACAGAGAGAATCGCCCCAAACTGAATGGAAACCTGAAACATTTTAAGAAACTCATCATCCTGCAGCCCCAAAAGATTGGCTGTAAAACCCATATGCGCAGTAGACGAAATCGGAAGGTACTCTGTAAGCCCTTCGATAATAGCAATAATAATTGCCTTAATTAAATCCATATTTTGTGTCTGTAAAAAAATTAAAAGATTAAGAGACGCTGAGATTCAGAAAAATTCCCGATCCCATCATTTCTTAATCTCTCAATAAAGAATTTATTACTTACTTCCTTTTAAGAATCGCATAGACTTCTATCACAAAGCCGATCACCACAAACAGAGGGGCAATCCGGATTCTGCGGATAGAGAAAATACCGTCATTCCATGAGTTGGGAT
Organism: Chryseobacterium sp.; assembly: GCA_031277615.1. Taxonomy (GTDB): domain Bacteria; phylum Bacteroidota; class Bacteroidia; order Flavobacteriales; family Weeksellaceae; genus Chryseobacterium. Next base: position 162,700 of record JAITMC010000040.1, read on the forward strand.
CAAATTTTCCATCTACCGTATTGGCATCCGGTCCCATCATCAGCAGGAATCCTACTACGATAAATGCAAGGCCTATCAGCATCCACTTAAAGTTCTGCTGTCCGAAATAAAAAGTATTTTCCTGTGCTACTTCGGTTTCCTTGCCAAACGTTGAAGCGGAAAATTTGTTTGTTTTTTTGCTCATGTTAAGAATAATATAAGTCGTCAACATTAGATCTTAAGAACCTCCATGTTGCAATGATTGTACTTAATACACTGATAAAAATACCTACACCGAATACCAGGATCACCAGCCATACATACTGATTGGTATCCTGTACGAAAGGCGTTTTGATGGTTGTTGTGAAGTAATACCAAAGTCCGAATAAGGCCAGAAGCCCCAGTATGGCTCCTAAAATTCCAAGGATCAGGGCCTCTTTCATAAAAGGAATCAGGATAAACCTTCTCTTCGCTCCCACCAGCTGCATGGTTTTGATGATAAACCTTTTCGAGAATACTTTTAGGCGGATCGAGTTATTGATCAACACGATAGCAAGAACCAGGAACAGGATACAGAATGCCAGAATCCATTTAAGGATCTTATTCAGCTTATCATAAATTTTCTGGGAATCAGAATCATTCTTTACATCTACAATTCCGGGTACGGATTTGATCTCCGCCAGTACTTTTCCGATTTTAGCCGAATCGTTATACTCAGGCTTTAGTGCAATTTCTACAGAAGCCGGGAAAATATCCTTCTCAAAAAGAGCCTGACTATTTGCTCCCAGACTTTTCTCAGCCTCTTCCGAAGCCATTTTTTTTGAAATATAGGTGGTACGCTTCACCGATTCCAGTTTCTGGATCTGCTGAACCGCCTCACTTTCCTGTTTCAATATTTTAGCTGAATCTTTTACATCATAATTTTCATCGAAATATGCATTTACAACAAGTTGTTCTTTAAGATAGTCTGAATACTTTTGTGCGTTGATCAGGATAAGCCCCATTAAACCCAACAAAAATAACACCAAGGCAATACTTATCACCACCGTAATATTGCTGGACCGAAGCCTTTTCTTATTAAACTCTTCTACAGATTTAGCCATTAATATTAAAATTTTTGGCTAAAATAGAAAAAAACTTCCGAAATTTGGGACCAAATAAAGAAAATCATTGTTAATAAAATCATAAAAAACTTTGAGTGTAAAAGCAAAAAAACATCTGGGACAGCACTTCCTGACCGATGAAAATATCGCCCGGAAAATCGTGGAAGGTCTTCGTTTCGAGAACTATAATAATGTGATGGAAGTAGGCCCTGGAATGGGCGTCCTGACCAAATATCTTCTTGAAAAAGATCAGAACGTATATCTGGCAGAAATTGATACCGAATCTATCGAATACCTGAAAAACAATTATCCGAAGATTACGGAAAATACCTTTGTGGGAGATTTCCTGAAACAGGATTTCCAATTCGTGAACGGTGAACAGATTGCCATTATCGGAAACTTCCCGTATAATATTTCTTCACAGATCTTATTCCAGATTGTGGATCATTATACCCTGATTCCTGAAATGGTGGGCATGTTCCAAAAGGAAGTGGCGGAAAGAACGGCGGCGGTTCCGAGAACCAAAGATTACGGCATTCTTTCGGTTCTGATACAGGCTTACTATGACGTATCTTATCTTTTTACGGTGCATGAAAACGTATTCAACCCACCTCCGAAAGTGAAATCAGGAGTCATCAGGCTGACAAGAAATCCAAAAGAAGGCCTGGCCGGAAATGAAATTCTCTTTAAAAAGATCGTGAAGGCAGGATTTAACCAAAGGAGAAAAAAACTCTCCAACTCGCTGAAAGTTCTTGAGATTCCTGAAGCCCTGAAAACCCATGAGTTTTTAGACAAAAGAGCTGAGGAACTCAGCGTGGCAGATTTTATCAGTTTTGCCAATCTCTGGAAAGAAAACCTGTAGATTCAGAAAAAATAAAAAGCCTTTCAAATCAGTTTTGAAAGGCTTTTTTTATAGTATCTGTCTTTAATTATTCTCTGTTTTTCAACATGATCCATCCGGACCAGTCCATCTGCACTTTAGACTTCGGATATTCAAAATTGAATTTATACCAATACGTCGCCGTTGGCAGTTTCTTTCCTCCTACGGTTCCGTTCCAGATAGGGGTTTGCTTCGAGAAACGGAACATTTCAACCCCGTAACGGTCGTAAATGGAACCGGTAAAGTTACTGAAATCTCCAAGAGCCGTCAGATCCAGCACGTCATTCACCCCATCATCATTCGGAGTGATGATATTATTGATCTTAAGGGTATAGAAATCGAATGTTCCTACACAGTGAGTTCCCACTCTTCTTACCTGGATCGTATAATTGGTATTTTCAAGAAGATTGGTAAACACGTTGGAATCCTGCCAGGTAATTCCGTTATCTACAGAATACTCCAATGTGCTTGGCATATTGTTCATCAAAGGATTTTCTGCTGTAATGGTAAGGGTTTTCTTACTGCTTTCGTAGTTTACAGCAATCACGAAAGGCGTCGCAGCACCTCCCACTTTAGCGGTAAAGATCTTTTTACAGAAACCATTATCCACTTCTACGGTGTAAACTCCCCAATCGCTTACAGGAATTGTTTGGGTAGTCGCTCCTGTATTCCATAGGTATTTATAATTCGGACCGGCTCCGGCATCCAGGATAACACGGTCTCCAAGGCACATTTCTACGTCTTTTAACGGCGAAGTCAGTTCAGGAGTCACCTCAACCGTGATGGTTGCAGGGTTTAATGAGCGGCATCCTTTAGTTCCTACCGCATATACCGTGAAGGTAGTCGTCTGATACAATGTTGCGGTCTGAGTATCCCCTGTTCCCAGGAAATTAGCCCACTGGTAAGAAGCGCCCCCTTCAGCGGTAAGGGTTACAGTTTCCCCCGGACAGATTTTAATCCTTGAAGATTTTACTCCGGCTTTAGGGGTAGTTTCTTTTAACAGGGTCAGCTCTATCAATTTGTTGCAGAAACCTCCATCCGATACTACCGTATACAGAATCTGGCCGTCGTTACCATTGTAGTTCAGAACATTCTGAATATAATTATCATTTTTAGCCAAGGCATCATTCTCATCTTCATAAAACCTGAATACCGCTCCCGGAGTCGGGCTTATCGTCGGCATCGCATTGGTAAGATCAAAAGTGGTAATATCCGGCGTTGAGCAAAGCAGCAAGGTAGCATCCTGGGCCTGAGGGGTGGTTCCCCCGTGGATCTCAATGGTAGCTTTACCCGGACATGGATTTCCAGGTACGCTTACTTCAATCGTATAGCTTCCCGGCTGGGTAGCGGTAATAGTATTGGAAGTAGCACCCGGAATCGGGTCCCCATTGTGAAACCATTGGTATAAAAGGTTCGGATCACTTACAGAAGCCGTAATCACCTGAGGTACATTATCACATACGTTGATATCTGAAGGTAATGTTGCTCCATCCGGGTCTAAAAGCTCTACCCCGATATTGAAAGATCCTCCTTCCAGAAATACCGCAGAGTCATAAACATGGTCAGGAAAAGAATACGGAGTATAATCTGCAATAACCATTTTAAAATGGTATTCCTGCCCGGGGATTACCGTGGCAGTGGCGGTAAGAGGAATGGTTCTCCCGTTAAAATTGGTTTCAGTATCGGTGGTATTGTACCCTGCAAAATACTGTTCATTTACCGCCGGGCATCCCCCGAATCCTGTGATCTGAGGACGTATATTCGTTACACTTACGGGCCCGGCCCCGGCAGGAAGTACGGCCATGTTCTGGTACGGGCCTCCTGAGGTAGGTCTTAATAATATGGCAAAAGCATCGGAATAATCACAGGGAAAGGTGCTGTAATACTCTTCTGATGCCAAAAGATAGTTAAATTTGATCTGAGAAGTTGTCGGTACAAAGTCGAATTCCAGAAGTACCGCATCAGCAAGCGTTCCTGTGGAGCCGATAGCCTGAGCAAGATCCGGATCTGACCCACCCCCGTTATTGGCATCAAGACTGCTTACAAAACCGTTACCGGCTTCACGGGCAAACCCTGTAGAAAGTACAATACCGTCTTTAAAAGGAAAATTCGTTGTTCCTTTATGGAAATATCCCCAGGCCCTGTTATTATTAGACACGGCATGGTTGGGAGTAATCTTTACATTGTTTACGGTAGGCGTTACGCAGGTATTGGTTCCTGAAGAGATCAGAACATCCTTTACCAGCTGGGCAATGGAATAATTGGATTCTGCATAACCGCCTGCATTCACATCAATAAAAGCACCGGCTCTTCTGGACTGTTCAGTTGCCACTCTCTTTGCCGGCTTCCGTGGTTGTGGGGTTTGTGAAAATAAAAAAGTCGGGACGACTAAAAAGAATAAATAAACTGATAGAATTCTTCTCATAATACTTTTGTTTCAACAAATTTAATTTTTTTTTAAATATCCCATATGCATATTTCATTTTTTTATGAAAAAAGTATAAAAAATAAACTTTGATTGATGTTTTCATTAATCTATTTCACATACGGAAAAAGAGTTTTTTTATCGTTTTTGTGGTATCTATGTTCTGTTTTTCAGCATGATCCATTAGAAGTAATCCATCTGAGATTGATTATAAGCGTCGCTTATGGCAGAAATATTAAGACTAATCAGCTTTATTCCTGATCATAAAATTCCCTTCTCTCTTCATCAGTCATTTACCGTTTTCCGTTTACAACAAATAAAAAGGTGCAGAGGCTTTCCATTTGCAGCTTACCGAACCGAAGAAAAAATCACCTATTCTTAGAGCCTGTTTAAGTTTCTAAATTTAATTTTTTGTAGAACATTCTAATCTTTATCTCAATTATATTCTTGAGAATAAAGATGATGGTTTTTACCACGTAAAGCTTTATGAATCATGCCATTGATTCAGGATACAAAAAAGGAATCAACTTCGTTGATTCGTCTAAGCGTATGCATAAGTGTACCGCTTCATCTGCGTTATCTGTAAAATCTGCGTGAAAAAACATACATAAACATCAGTGAAATTCGTACAATCTGTGGGAAATTTTTTAATCCCAAACCTAAGATTCGACGAATTTAAAGAAATCAAAGGATTGATAATCATGTATACATTTTTTTCGAATAAAACTTAAACAGGTTCTTAAAAACAACAAAATCTTCCATTTCTGAAAGATTTTGCTCATTATTTTTAGGTAACTATTATTTAGTTTCTGTTTTTCAACAGGATCCAGCCTGATCGTTGCTCAAGTTTTTTACTGGCCGGGTTCTCCCACTGTACTCTGTACCAATAGGTACCGGTAGGCAGGTTTAATCCTTTTAAGGAACCTCTCCAGATGGCATCTCCTTTTTTAGCTTTGAAAACTTCCGCTCCATACCGGTCAAAAACCGAAGCTGCAAAATTATTATAACCGCTTATTCCGGTAAAGTCTATGGCGTCATTTACGCCATCCATATTCGGTGTAATGGCATTACTGATCACAAAGGTAAAGTACTCTGTTGTGGAACCGCATTTGGCACCTTTTACCCTTACCATCATGGTGTAATTGGTATTATCCAAAATATTATAGAAAATACTGGATGAATGCCATGTAAGTCCCCCATCTATGGAATATTCCAAGGTTCCTCCTGTAGGATTGCTGGAGGTAAGGGTAAGAACGTGGTTTTCATAAACAATATTGGTAAACTGAGGAAGTTCAGGATTGATGATCTCGGCAGAGAATGTTTTGGAACACACCCCGTTACTGATGGTTACGCTATACGTTCCTGCCACATTGGTAGAAATAGTCTGCGTAGTGGCTCCGTTGCTCCACAGATAAGTATAATCAACTCCAGCTCCGGCATCCAGTGTCCCTGTATCTCCTGCGCACACATAAACGTTCGCTAAAGTAGATACAATGGCCGGCACCACTTGTATGGTTATTTTAGCAGACTGAGTGGAACGGCAACCGTTTCCGCCCAATGCATACACCTCATATTCAGTGGTAATCGCCGGAGTAACAACCTGAGTATTCCCATTCCCGGGAAGTCCTACCCATTCATAAGTAACACCTCCTGTTGCCGTAAGTGTTACCGATTCTCCGGCACAGATTTTTGATCTGGAAGCAGCAACACCTACTATAGGAGGTCCTACCACCACCGTAACCGTTGCAGGCGTAACAGATACACATCCGTTAGCCCCCACTGCATAAACTGTATATACCGTTGTATTTGTAGGGGAAACCACCTGCGTACTTCCATTTCCGGGAAGCCCTCCGGACCAGTTATAGGTTGCTCCGCCTGAAGCAGTCAACGTCACCGACTCTCCTTCACATATTCTCGGATGTGAAGACACCAGGGTTGCCGTTGGACGCGTTGTATCCTGGGTTACCGTTACACTTGCGGTATAGGAACAATTTAAATTCCCCGGCTGTAAAACGTTCGCCACGGTAAGGGTATAAACCCCTCCGGTGCTTACAACCGGATTAAGGGTAGTTCCTCCGGACACAATGGTTCCGCCTCCTGTTGCAGCCCATGAAATGGTAGATCCCGCCGGAACCACAGAAGCAGAAGCATTCAAAGTAACCTGAGGAGTAGTACAGGTAATGGTTTGCGGAGCGGCTATGGTAAGGGTTGTTTCAGCAGATCTTATAAGTTCCAGGGAAACCACATAATGACAGCCTCCGTTTTTCACCAGAACATAGATGGTCTGGTTTCCGGGAGGTGCATAGGTAGTAGGATTCGGGATTGTATTATTATTTTCAGCAACAGCATCTGCCTGCAGTACATAATAAGTAAAGGTAACTCCTCCTACTGTAGTGATCTGGCTTTGCGCTGTGGTAAGGTCATAGGTAAGTCCCGGAGCATAACATTGACGTAATACGGCATTCTGTACCGTAATCGGTTGTGAAACCTCAATAGTAATCGTGCCCGGATTCTGGGAAACACAGCCATTTGCTCCCACAGCCGTTACCGTATAGGTAGTGGTGGTAGTTGGGGATACAGTCTGGGTATTTCCTGTCCCCGGAAGTCCGGTCCAGTTATAAGTAACACCTCCTGAAGCGGTCAAAATTACAGATTCACCGTTACAGATCTGGATTTTACTGGCGGTAAGCCCTGTTACCGGCGGAGCACTGTCTCCGGTTACGGTTACATTGGCAACTGCTGTACACACCAGGCCTCCCGGCTGCAGCGTGTTTGAAATCGTTAAAGTATAGGTTCCCGGAGCGTTGATCACAGGATTTAATGTATTATCTCCTGAAACGATATTTCCGCCGGTGGTTGTCCAGCTGAATACTGATCCTGTAGGATAAACAGAAGCAGAAGCGTTCAGGGTAGTCTGCGAATTAACACAGGTAAGCACTGCCGGAGGTGCTATTGTTGCGGTCATCTGTGGCGCTTTTACCAACTGCAGTTCTGCCACTTTAGAGCAAAAGCCGTTCTTCACCAGAACATATACGGTTTGCCCTCCTGCACTTTGATATGTTGCCGGGCTGGGAATCGTATTGGCATTTCCTGCAAGGGCATCAGCCTGATTGGCATAAAACGAAAAAGTAGCTCCCGGAGTGGTACTGATGGAAGCCTGCGCAGAAGGAAGGTTGAACGTAGCATTTCCCGGTGCATAACACGCGGTGAGGGTTGCGTTCTGCACAGTAGGAGAAGTTCCTCCCACAACGGTAATGGTTGCGGTTCCCGGGCAGGTATTTCCCTGAATAAATACTTTTACACTATATACACCAGGTTGCGTTGCCGTATAGCTTGCGTTCGTTGCATTCTGAATGGCATTATTACCAAGATACCACTGATAGGTTACATTAGGAGCCTGTACGGATGCTGTAAAAGTTACCGGTTCATTATCACATACATTGATGGAAGAAGGCAGCTGCACACCGGCCGGGTCAAGAATTCTTACTCCGATATCAAATGATCCGGCTTCAAGAAAAACAGCAGAATCATAACGATAGTCTGTATAGTCTGCCAAAACCATTTTGAAATGATAGGTTTCTCCCGGTATCACTGTTGCTGAAGCTGTTAAAGGGACTGTACGTCCTTTAAAATTGGTCTCAATCTGAGGGTTGTTCAATCCTCCGAAATACTGTGCATTTTTAGGCGGGCAGTTAAAACCTGACGGAACAATATTTGTTACACTTACCGGGCCGGCCCCGTTGGGTAATACCGCAAGATTGGTATAGGTAGGATCAGAAGCTTTTTTCAGTAACAGAGCAAAGCCATCCGTGATGGAACAGGGATAACTTCCCTGATATTCTGTGGATGCGAATAAATATTTGAAAGTGATCTCTGTAGAAGTGGGTACGAAATCAAATTCTATATAAGTAGCATCTTTCAGAGAAGTATTCGGTACATTCAAAGCGGTTGCCAGATCTATATCTCCCCCGGTATTAAGCTGATCTTCCAGCGTAACCTGAAAAGTATTTCCCGCTTTTGCAGCATATCCTGTAGAAAGGACAATCCCTTTGGCAAACGGAAAGTTGGTGGATGCTTTATCAAAAAATCCCCAGCTGCGGTTGGCATTACCGGCAGATAAGTTCGGAGAAACATTTACATTGCTTACATTAGACGTAGAGCAGGCTCCTCCGGAGATCAATACGTCTTTTACCAGCTGGGTAATACTATAGCCTGATTCAGGGTGATTGGGGGTATTTACATCGATAAAGGCTCCGGCTCTCAAAGACGCTGCTGAGGGTCTGTTGGTCTCACCCGACCCCTGCCTGACTTGTGAAAAGGCAAAACTTCCCATCAATGCAAAAAATAATGTCAAAAATAAATTTCTGCTCCTCCTGTTTAACATTTTATATTATTTTAAACAAAAATACTATTTTTTTTAATTTAAACTTTATCGAATCTAATTTACATTATCATTAATACAAGTTTATTTATTTTACAATAAAAAGTTCTTCTATAAAAAAAGCCGGCGAATATGCCGGCTTATATTGATAAAAAATCAATTATTATTCAAAATTCTTAAGCAGGATCCAACCTGTTTTTACACTCAGTTCCTTACTTGCCGGGTCTTCATAGGTGACCTGATACCAATATGATGTGGACGGAAGTCGTTTTCCCTGGAAATATCCGTCCCAATACAGTCTTGTTTTCTGGGCTCTGAACACTTCCTTACCGTAACGGTCGAAAACAAATCCTTTAAAATCCTTGTAATCACTCACTCCGCTGAAATCAATAATATCGTTTACATTATCTCCGTTCGGGGTAATTACATTTTTCATCACGAAGGTAAAATATTCCAGGAATCCTTCACAGGTTGTATATTTCACTCTTACCCTGATGGATATCACTTTATTTTTTGGCACATTGCTGAAAATATTGGAAGACTGCCATGTGAAGCCGTTATCCACGGAATACTCCAAGGTTCCGTTACTTGGGTTGCTTGCAGTAAGCACCATTGTTCCGTTGGCATTGTAATCCACTTTCACAATTTGCGGAACTACCGCACGGAACACCTGGGTTTTAAATTCTTTAGAACATACTCCATTGCTGATCTTAACGGTATATTCACCCGGAGTATCTACTGTAATAGCCTGTGTATTCTCTCCTGTATTCCATTCATAGGTATATCCCGGACCTGAACCTGCATCTAAAAGGATCATGTCGCCCTGGCAGATATGGCCACCTTTCAGTACGGAAACAATAGCCGGAACCACTTCAACGGTTATTCTGGCAGGCTGTAAGGATTTACACCCCTGTGCACCGATTGCATACACAACATAGGAAGTTGTCTGCGTCGGACTTAATGTTCTCACCCCTGCGGTTGATGAGGTATCTTCCCACTGATAGGTTACTCCTCCGGTAGCTGTTAAAACTATACTTTCTCCCGCACATATTTTTAGTTTAGAGGCGTTCAGCTGAACGATCGGTGTTTCTTCTCTTCTTAAAGTTAAGGTAACCGTTTTTCTACAGAAGCCCCCATTCTTTACCACCACATGAATCACCTGGTTATCTGTTCCGTTATAGGCTGTAAGATTCGTAATATAATTATTGTTCTGGGCCTGGGCATCTGCCTGATTCACATAAAAACGGAAAGTGGCTTCCGGCGTTGTGCTGATCAGCGGTTTTGCATCTTCCAGGTTAAAAGTACTCTGTGTAGGAGTCGCGCAAAGCTTTAGTGTAGCATTTTGAGCCTCTGGAGACGTACCGCCTATAATGGTAATACTTGCTTTCTGACATTCTGTATTTCCTACAAATGTTTTCACTTCATAAAAGCCCGGCGAGTTGGCTACATAAACGGCATTGTTGGCATAAGGGATCACATCTCCGTTTTTATACCATTTATAGGTCGTTCCCGGAGCGGCTGCCACCTGGGCTTTCAGGGTGATCGGTGTATTATCACACATATTAATGGTATCTCCGAGGGTATTCCCGTTACTGTCAACAATGGTCATCCCGATATCAAAAGATCCTCCCTGGATAAATACCGCAGAGTCATAGCGGGTATCCACTGCATCGGCCATAACCAGCTTAAAATGATATGTTTCGCCCGGAATTACCGTTGCCATGGCTTTAAGAGGAATGGTACGGCCTGCGAAATTGGTCTGGATGTTTTCAGAATTTAATCCGTCAAAATATTCGGCATTGATAGGTCCGCAGCTAAAATCATCCGATACGATATTGACTACACTTACAGGGCCGGCATCATTGGGAAGTATGGCCAGATTGGTATAGTTGGGATCTCCCACTTTCTTTAAAAGCAGAGCGAAACCATCGGCAAAATCGCCACAAGGAAATGTTCCCGTATATTCTTCTGAAGCAAAAAGATAATTGAATTTTACCTGGCTGCTGTTCGGAACGAAATCAAATTCCAATGAAACAACATCCTTCAGATCATCAGGCGGATCGATAGCAGCCACCAGATCCGGATCATTCACTTCTGCTCCCGGAACTGCATCGCTTAATTCAGTAGGTCCTTCCAGCGTATTCCCGGCTCTCCTCGCTTTACCGGACACCAATACCAGCCCGTCAGCAAAAGGAAAATTGGTAGCCCCTTTATTAAAATACCCCCAGGCCCTGTCTGCATCGGTAGCCGGCTGTGCCGGAGATATGGTAACATTGCTTACATTGGGAACCGCACAGGTGGATCCTCCGGCAATCAATACGTTTTTTACCATCTGTTCTATGGTATAGGCAGAAGGAGCATAAGCCGGTGTGTTAACATCTATAAATGCCCCGGCTCTTTTACTTGCTGCCGTAAACTTTTCATGATGTGATTTCCGGATATTGTTCTGAGCGAATACCGATATAGAAGACAATAAAAACGTTGTAATAAAAAAGTAGTTTTTCAGTCTATAATTCAACATTTTATTCTTGTTTGTTCAAATTTAGAAAAAAATTTTAAACCTATATCCCAAATAAGTGTATTTCATTCTCTTTTTTAACAAATTAATATTAAATACTTTATATTGATAAATATTCCACAAATTTGGTAGAGTTATTTTTTATGAATGTAAAAATGAACTGCACAAAAAAGACAGGCCATTTCCGGACCTGTCTTCATATTTTAAGATATTATCAATCAGCTGTTAATCTTTTTTCAGCTCCTCAATCTGGTTCTGCAACTGGACAATAATGTCCTTCAGGGCTTTGATTTCATTTTTATTTGAGCTCACATTACTCTTCAGCATCACATTTCTGGCTCTCTCATTATGATCTTCATCTTCCTCATCTTCGTTGATTTCCTCGATGTCTTCCTGAATGTCTTCAATATCTTCGTTGATCTCTTCAATATCTTCACTGATTTCTTCAATATCCTCACTAATCTCTTCGATATCTTCCTGGATATCCTCAATATCTTCCTGAATATCTTCTATTTTTTCGTGACTTTTATTAACGGACATCTGGATAAAAATAGCCAGATAGATGGCTTCCAAAGAAACTACTGTGGTAAGGATCAGCAGCATTTTATCAAATTCAACCAGATGAAGCAACGGCAGGAGAAATGAGATAATAAAAAATAAGGTATGGGCAATCAGAGACGGTATAGACCCGATCCACCATGTAATCCCGTTGGCAATTTTTTCTAAGACTTCTGTTTTTTCACTGTATTTTTTCATCCTTATCTCTTTATAAAAGTTCTTTAGTCACTCCCAGGCCAAACAGGGCAAAATCATATTTGGCAGGATCATGTTCATCAAACTGCCTGATAGCGGTATCAAGCTCCTCTACGGTTTTCCAGTCGTTCTGGGTTCTCTGAATCAGTTCGAGCTTCCTCGAAATATTCCCTGTGTGAACATCCAATGGAATGGAGAGGTTTTTCTGATCTATGTTTTCCCAGATTCCAAAATCTACGCCACGTTTGTCTTTCCTCACCATCCACCTCAGAAACATTATGATTCTTTTGGCCGAAGAATTTTTGTACGGAGAACTTACATGCTTATGGCTTCTGTGCTTTTCTGCCTGAAGAAATCCTCCTCTGAATCGTTCAATAGCATGTAAAAAACTGGTTTCCTGATCTTTTATCAGAAACAGGTTTTCAAGGCTTTCATTTTCTGTATAAATTCTGCGGAACTGCGTGATAAAGTAAGCAAAATCCTCTCCATTGAAGGTCCGGTGGATACTTTTCCCCTGTAGACTTTCCAGATCTTTCGCTGAATGGTTCAGGACAAAATCATAAGGAGAGTTTCCCATTACGGCAAGCATTTTTTCTGCTGAGTTGATGATGGATTTCCGGTTTCCCCAGGAAATAGTAGCTGCCAGAAATCCGGCAATTTCAATATCCTGTTTTAAAGAGAAACGGTGCGGAATCTGGATAGGATCATGATCTATAAAATCGGGATTGTTATAACGGTCCGCCTTTTCGTCTAAAAAACTTTTTAATTCTTCAAAATTCAGCATATTCATCTTAAAATTTTACACTTTCCAGTGCTCTTGGAAGAAACGCATTAGGAAAAACATTCCTTGCTTCATCGGTAAATACGGTGAGATCCGCATACCGGTTGGAAAAATGACCCAGAATTAATTTTCCTACCTGGGCTTTCTGAGCGATCATGGCGGCTTCCAGTGCGGTGGAATGCCCTGTATAATCTGCCATTTCTTTCAGATCGTGAAGGAAGGTGGATTCGTGATAAAGAACCGTAACATTTTTAATGATCGGGATCACACTTTCCAGATAGCGGGTATCACTGCAGAAAGCATAGGAAACCGGAGGGGCCGGTTCCAGGGTCAGAACTTCGTTTTTAAGAACGTAGCCATCACTCAGCACAACATCTTTTCCTGCTTTGATATTATGATAATCACAGGTTTCTATTTCGCTGTATTTGGCTATTTCTTTCATATTGAGATGCCTTTCCTTCGGTTTTTCCTTAAAAAGATATCCGTTACAGTAGATCCTGTGATCCAATGGGATGGTATATACCTCTACCCTGTTGTCTTCATAAATTTTTTCTGAATAATCTTTGTCCAGCTCATGATAAACCACTTCAAAACCTCTGTGGGTTTCGGTAATATCAAAGATGGTATCCAGCATTTTTTTGATTCCTTTCGGGCCATATACATGCAGCGGATTTTCCCTTCCAAGCAGGCGGAATGAAGCGATGAGTCCGGGCAGTCCGAAACAATGGTCGCCATGAAGGTGCGAAATAAAAATATGGTTGATCTTTGAAAATCTTGCTTTGGCTTTTCTAAGCTGTACCTGCGTTCCTTCTCCACAATCGATGAGGAAGTGTCTCTCTTCCATTTCCAGCAGCTGGGCCGTGGGGGAAGAATTAATAGTGGGAATCGCAGAATTAAAGCCTAATATCGTTAAATAAGTACTCAAATCAATAGTTTATTATAAACAAATGTACGACAGAAAATCTAAAAATAATTCTTTACAGGGATACTTCTGCCTTTTTATACGTTCCTGTTCCCTGAAAAATTAAATTCCCAACCAACGGAAGGGAATTTTATATTGTCAGCTTAGTCTTTTACTTTCAGAAAATCAAGGAAAATGTCCAATGCCTGCTTGCGGTGGCTTATTTTGTTTTTATCTTCAGGATTCATTTCTGCAAAGGTTCTGTCATATCCTTCAGGAACGAAGATCGGATCATACCCGAATCCTTTATGGCCTTTATTTTCTGTCAGCAGATTTCCATGAACCTTTCCTTCAAAATACCGGGCTCCGTTTTCGTCATAATAACAAAGAACCGTGATGAAATAAGCTTTTCTGTTGCTTATGTCTTCCATTTCGCTCAAAACTTTTTCAATATTTTTTGCAAAATCATGGTCTCCTGCATAGCGGGCGGAAAAAATTCCGGGTCTGCCGTCCAAAGCTTCAACCACCAATCCGCTGTCATCTCCCAGACTTGGAACGCCTGTCTTTTCAAAACAGTATTTGGCTTTGATCAGGGCATTGGCATTAAAGGAATCTCCGTCTTCTATAATTTCCTCATGAATATTATAATCTGTAAGGCTTTTTACCGTAAAATCATTTCCCAGAATCTGCTGGATCTCTTCTTTTTTATGCTCGTTGTGGGTAGCCACCAATAATTCCATATCTATATTCATTTTTTCTTTCATTTAATCTTTATCCTGATTTCTCCGCTTTTAAATTTCTGCGTAATGCACTTTATACTTTCTTGTGAACAGGTAATAAAACAGGGAGAATAATATGATTCCGGCTATGAGTACAGCCCATTCAGGCACTTTAAAGGCATCGGCAAAACTTTCTGTTTTCACATAGGTGATCAGCAGTGATGAACACAGGTTATTAAAAGCATGCAGAAGCATTGGTAACAACAGTGATTTTGTTTTATAGTATACCAGTCCCAGCACACATCCTAAGAGTACCGCTCCTACAAACTGCCACGGATTCCCATGCACCAGTCCAAAGATGACGGAAGCATAAAAAATGGCTCTTTGAGGATTTACTCCTTTATTGATCAAGCCTTTCTGAATAATTCCCCTGAAAATAATTTCCTCAAAAATGGGAGCCATAATCACAGTCATAATGATCATTGCTACCGGTTCAAAGGTCAGCTGGTTCATCAGCTCTGAAAAAAATTCATAATATTTACCCCAGAAAGGACCTGATGTAGGAATAAGCGAGGTGGTAAATTCCGCAATGAACATCATCCCGATCATCATAGGAAATATCAGGACATAGGTATAAAAATTCGTGGTGGAAAAATTAAAGTTGAGCTTTTTTCCTGTAGAAGGTCTTACGATGAAAAAATCAAAGAAAGCAATGGCTGTAAGAAAACCTACGGCATTGGTGGTCATAAGGTACCATTCTTTAAGCTCTAGATTTTCTTTGAAAATAATTTTCCAGAACAGATTAAAAAACGAAACAGACATCGTTCCGATGAATAGTCCTGCCAGTAAAACAAGACCTCCGATCCATGTAAAAGTAAATTTCGGATATCTGCTATTTTCCATTCTTTTTGCTGTAAAAGTTTATGGAAACAAAGATAATTTTTTTGAATGCTACAGGCAACTAAAAAAGAAAATACTTAAATTCGCTTCATTCCCATGAATCATATTAAAAACCATTCTGAATTGCCATTTTCAAGCGTTGAATCTAAAATCAGCCGTTTTGCCACTTTTATCCTGCAAGCCACATTTTTCGGGATATTACTTGTCTTCTTCTGTCTGTTTGTTCTGGGGCCTGTTTACGGGATCTACAGAAGAGGTTTTGAAGCCATGCTTACAGTGGCATTGGTATGCTGGGGAATTTCATTACTGATCCTTATCCCGGCCACCCGGTATTATATAATCAGAAGGAAAAGTCTGCCCGGAAAAATCATTGCAGATCACACCGGACTCTTATTCTACAATTCAAAAAATGAAATTACAGAACAGCTATTGTATACCGAGCTTCAATCCTCCGGGAAGAATTTTGATATTTATACGGTAACCCCGGTTGGAGGCAGTATTGTTCCGATGCTTGAAGTAACGGTACAGCCGGAGAAAAAAGAAGAAACAGCAAGACGTATCGATATGAATCTCCCTCTTCATGTGGTCAGGAATAAACCAGCTTTATATGCACATTTTATGCATGGAATTACGGTATTTCGCCCTGATTTAAAAATAGACCCCATGGCACTCAGGAGTTTTTCCATTGATCCGCATACCTGGAAGGTGAGCAGTAAAGGCACTTCATTGGGAGGCTGGCTGTTCATCTTAGCAGTGATTGGGATTACCGGCCTTATTATTACGATTGCATTTTTAATATCTGAAATAAAACTGAGATGACAGAGAAATTTACCGTTATGGAATCGGAAATCAACTGGCCACTAACTTACTTCGGGATTATCCTGGTTTGGATAGGAATCCTTATCACCGCCGGTGTAGTACTTATCCTCTCCTATGATATTCTGGATTACGGATTTACAGATTATCTGTATTATAAAACCGGGCAGTTTTTCACACTCGTGGTGGCAGGAGCTGTTATTCTTGCACTATCGGTTTTGATGATTTTTTATATGATCCGGGGCAGAAAAAGGGATTACCGCAAAGTTGTTGTGGATGAAAAAGGGATTTATATGTATGATTCCGGCAACACAATCATTTCTGCTTTTCTCTATGCTGAGCTCTGCCCATCCAATGAGATCTATTTTCCGGACATTGGTGGCAAAACAAGCTATAAACCGGTCTTTGCACAATCCCTCCTTGTTTTTAAACCCAATAAATCCGGGGAAACGGTCATGCATTCAATCAGTCTTCATCATAATTATTACAGTTTTAAAAATAAATATGAACTGTACCGGCATTTTTTGCTGGGTATACAGACTTTCCGCCCGGATCTTAAGATAGGCCACCGGACTCTTGAAGAATACGCTCTCACGCCTGAAGCTCCCGAAGTCCCTAAATTCGGAAAATTTGAATGGGTCATCACAGTGATTGCTTTCGCCATTATTTTAGGCCTGATCTATGTATTTTACTTATTTATAAAGTTATTTTCAAAATAGAAGTTAGAGAGATTTGAAAACCTCATAAAAAATCACGATTTTTGCAACTTCAAAATACGATATGTCAGACTTAATCAAAGAAATACAAAAAAGAAAAACCTTCGGGATCATCTCCCACCCGGATGCCGGAAAGACAACGCTTACTGAAAAGCTTCTTCTTTTCGGGGGCGCTATCCAGGAAGCGGGTGCCGTAAAATCCAATAAAATAAAAAAAGGAGCCACTTCCGACTTTATGGAAATCGAAAGACAGAGAGGGATCTCCGTAGCGACTTCCGTATTGGCATTTGAATATAAAGATCACAAAATCAACATCCTGGACACTCCGGGTCACAAAGATTTTGCTGAAGACACCTACAGAACCTTAACTGCCGTAGACTCTGTAATCGTTGTGATTGACGTTGCAAAAGGGGTTGAGGAACAGACTGAAAAGCTGGTTCAGGTATGCAGAATGAGAAATATTCCGATGCTGGTTTTCATCAACAAGCTTGACCGTGAAGGTAAAGATGCTTTTGATCTTCTGGATGAAGTGGAGCAGAAATTAGGGCTAACGGTTTGTCCACTTTCTTTACCCATCGGTATGGGAAGCGACTTCCAGGGAATTTATAACATCTGGGAAAACAATATTCAGCTGTTCCTGGAAGAGAAAAAGCAGAAAGTTGGAGATTCGGTTAAGTTTGATAACATCAACGATGCTTCAATTGATGATGCTATTGGTGAAAAAGCAGCCAGTACTTTAAGAGAAGAGCTTGATCTGGTACAGTCGGTTTATCCGGAGTTTAATCGTGAAGATTATATGAAAGGGGATTTACAGCCTGTATTCTTCGGTTCTGCTTTGAATAATTTTGGGGTCCGTGAATTATTGGATGCCTTCATCGATATTGCTCCGATGCCACAACCCAAAGAAAGTGACCTCCGTCTGGTAAAACCTGAAGAAAGCACCTTCACCGGATTTGTTTTCAAGATCCATGCGAATATGGATCCCAAACACAGAGACCGACTGGCTTTCGTAAAAATTGTTTCCGGAACATTCAAAAGAAATGAAAATTACCTGTTGGTAAGAGAAGGCAAGAAAATGAAATTCTCTTCGCCAAATGCTTTCTTTGCTGATAAAAAAGAAGTGGTAGATGAGAGTTTCCCCGGTGATATCGTAGGTCTTCACGATACAGGAAGTTTCAGAATCGGTGATACACTAACCGGTGGTGAAAAATTGAGCTTTAAAGGAGTGCCGAGTTTCTCTCCTGAGCATTTCCGTTATATCAATAACAATGATCCGCTAAAAGCCAAGCAGCTGGCCAAAGGTATCGATCAGCTGATGGATGAAGGGGTAGCCCAGCTATTTACACTGGAAATGAACGGCAGAAAGATTATCGGAACGGTAGGAGCTCTTCAGTATGAGGTAATTCAGTACCGTCTGGAGCATGAATACGGTGCAAAATGCACATATGAACCTCTTTCCATGCATAAAGCCTGCTGGGTGGAAGCTGATGAGAAATCAGAAGAGTTTAAGGAATTTGCAAGATTAAAGCAGAGATTCCTGGCCAGAGATAAATATAACCAACTGGTATTCCTGGCAGATTCTTCATTCACCATCCATATGACGCAGGAAAAGTTCCCGAATGTGAAGCTGCATTTTATCAGTGAATTCAAAGAAAACTAAAAATAATGTTCTATATAAAAACCCGTTCAAAATGACTGAACGGGTTTCTTTTTACAATAAAATTTAAAATTCTATTTTTTAATAATCATTTTCTTGGAAATTTTCTGTCCATCTTTATCTACCTGAATTATATATACTCCTGAAGGCAAGTATGACAGGCTAATCTCTTCCTTAATTTTCTGCCCTTTAATTTCTTTTGTAGCGTTTATCAATCTTCCGTCAGCAGCAAAAACAGTATATGAAATACCATTCCTGGAGTCTGTTTCAATGGTAAATACTCCTTTGGAAGGATTTGGGTAGATTTTTACTCCTTCGTCTGTTTTTTCAATTTCGTTTGTTGATAAAGAAGCTGCTCTGATGGCAAAGTTTACGCTGTTAACATTCAGGAAAACATTATCAATTGCTTTAATCATAATCCTTGCATTGGAAGTCTCAACTAAATTTTGCGGAACATTGAATGTATAAGATCCGTTATTGGGAGTGCTCGCTACCAATGTGTGAGGAAATGTAAGTCCCCCATCTGTAGAAAGCAGAATACTGACATTGGCTGTATTCACAGGTGCAGCATTGGTATTGGCTACATCCCAGGTAATTGTTTGGGATTGTCCGGTATTCCAGACAACTCCTGCAGTATTCTGAGAGGTAATCGTGAATGGTCCGGCACCGGCAGAAACTGTCAGCCTTATATTATCACGGGCACTTTGTCCCCCTGCCGGATTATTATCTCTTACCAGTAATGAAAAATTAAGAACCCTGGCCACTGTAGGAAGTTTTTCCCAAGATAACGGATTTAGCGGATCTATTATACTGGCATCATATCCTCCAATGATGGTTGATAATTTAGGAAAATATCTGGTTGGTGATGTGTCTGCCCACAAAGAACGGAACATTGCTCCTCTGGCGTTAGCTGGCCTTGGAGGCATTGTTGCAGTACCAGTATCTGTTTGTTCCCAATTATAGGTAATAGCATCTCCATCAGGATCTGTTCCAACGCCTGTTAAAGCAAACGGAGTTCCTATAGGAATGGTCCTGTCAGGTCCTGCATTGGCTGTTGGCTCATTATTTCCTGTATTGGTATTAACTCCGCAATTTCCTTCTCCGGTAATATAGTTATACATTTCCTGAATACTTACTGCATGAAAATAAGCATCGCTATTTCTCTGCACATTTGGTGGACATATTCCGGCATATCCCATGATTGTACTTGCGCTACCCGGCTCAACAGAGGTTCCATTATTTCTATTACAGCCATTATTCTGGGTATGATTAGCCCCAAACTGATGCCCCATTTCGTGAGCTACAAAATCAATACTGAAGGGATCACCTACCGGATTTGCTGATCCGGTTACCCCTCCGGCTTTATAAGTTTGACAAACTGATGGTGTTGACGCCAGTCCATTATCATTATTCTGGGTTGCTCTGAAAAACAGGTGCCCAATGTCATAATTATTGCCCCCAATTATATTTTCGGTTACTGTAACATTTTCATTAATCATCTGATTGGCATTCAGATCATCAAAAGTATCTGTAGTAATAAAAAACAATTGATCTGTATTCGGGATAAGCTGCAATGTAACCGCTATATCATTTTCAAATACCTGATTGACGCGTGCAATCACTAAATTAACAGCCGCCAGCACTGCCGCTCTTTTTTGTGCATCTGTCCCGTTTGCCACTCCTGCCTGCTGTGCAGTATAAGCAGTATATTCTGTAGTTGTTGTGATCGCCAGTCTATATCTTCTCATTAGACCATCAGTCACAGTTCTTTTATTTTCAGCTTCCAATTCTGTCAGTTTATTTTTTACCATACCTTCATTGAACAAGCAACTGAAATTACCTGAAGAAATAGCATTTCTACGGTCATAGACCATATAAACCTTATTATCAGAAGAATAAGAATCTATATAATATATTCCTTTTGTACTTCTGATGGCTGCATTAAAGCCGAAATAAGGGTCGAGAGAAAACCGGATGTTAACTGTAGGATCTCCAACCTTTTTACCAACATAAGATCTTATATCAGAATATTTTGCCTGCAATTCATCATGCATAGTGGAAGCTTCATAGATTTCGTAGGTATCAAACTCACCTTTGTCATTAGGGAATTTCACCAAAACACCTTTTGCGGAAGATGCTCTGTTCCTGTTTTGAGCATGAGCCAGCTGATCTTTCAGGTCGTCTATATTCAGACTGACCAGTTGATATTCTGAAGTTCTTACAGCCCTCTCTCTTGTTTCTTTCACTTCTTTCAGTGAAGCACGGTTCCAAAGGTTCTTCTGAGCAAAAGCTCCCCCGGAAAACATAAGAAACCCTGCCAGGAATAATAATTTTCTTTTCATAAGTCTTTTTTTATTAATATAATAGTATTGTCATTTTTAGGTTTTTCAAAAATCTTAAGAATCAGTATAGGTTCTCCTTTCTTCTGTTCAGCATACTCAGCGTTTTCAACTTCCTGATAATAAACTTTTAAAACAGTATTTTTTCTTTCAATTTTTTCAATTTCAATATCTCCATATGTTATTTGGCTGAGCTTAGGTTTCAGTACTAAAAAGTATTCATCATCTTTTAACATTGGAATTGGAGCGGAACGGGAATATCTTGGATCACGCAGCTTCTCATATAAAACAAGGATTCCTTCATTAGAACTGATAACCGTGGATGGTTTTAAATCAATACTGTGATTAAGTCTCCGGATTTCCGAAAAGCTGACCTCTTGCTGATTTTCTTTATCATGACTTTCCTGGATTCTACTTTTATAATGAATACAGTTCAACATCAGAAAACAGCAAAAACTAAAAAAAGTATATTGTAATAGTGAAACCATAGTTTCAAAAATAAATATTATTTAAACACAAAAACCAAAATATAAAAAAAACACAATGAAAACAGAATTTTATAAAACAATTAATAAATAAATATTTAAAAAATTAACAAATCAATTTAAAAAAAACTAAATAAATCAACAAGAAATCCAACCATTCATCTTTTAGGACAATTTTGTAAAACTTTTGTAAAACAAACACAATCAACTGAAAATGTGATAATTAAAAATTTACTAAGATAATACACTTCATTTACAAATGCTTCCGGAGGTTCGGGCCTACCTTTACTTCATCAAAAAATAATATTATGAAAAAGTTCGTATTACTAGCCGCCGTATCTCTTACATTTATTGCCTGTAAAAAGGGAGAACATACGCAATCACAGATAGAGGATGCCGTACATTCAGCAGATAGTACAGCATCAGTGATAACAGAAACTGCCGGCAACATTCATCATGCCGCTGAGCAGGCAATGGATTCAGCCAACGTCCGTATCAAAGATTTTGATAACTCTAAAGAAGATATCAAGAAGACGATAGAAAGTACGGCTAAAATAGTAGATTCTCTGTCAGACAAAATAGCTTCAACGAAACTTGAATCAAAGGTTGAGAAAAAAGATTCGGCAGAAAAAAAGCCTGAAAAGATTGTGGTGAATGTACCTGCTCCAAAGGTGATCAAAGAAACCAAGATTGTATACAAAGACAAGCCTAAGAATGACAGCTATGAACTGGAAATGTCCAAAGACAAAATGGTCAAAACCGGATATATCGATATGAAGGCCAATAATCCAGAAACGGTAAAAGAGATCATCCGGGAGGAAGCTATTAAAAATAACGGCTACATTAAAAGCGAAAATCTTTCTTATGTGGAATCTGCAAATCATCAGGATGAAAACCGGAAAATATACAGCATGGACATCAAGGTTCCTCTTCAGCATTTCGATGGCTTAATGAATGCGCTTAATTCTAACGTCGGCGATATCGATACTAAAGACATCCAGGTTTCGGGACACCGTTACGCCGATAACACCATCTGCAGTATTAATATAAGCATTACAGATAAGATGGGGACTGAGCCTGAAACATTTGGAGGAAAATCGCTGGCTGCCATTTCATCCGGATGGAACGTTATCACTTCTATCTTCTTATTTCTTCTTCCGCTGTGGCCTCTATTTATCATTGGCGGTATCAGATATTATTTTTACAAAAAAAGAAACAAAAAAATCTCTGATAACCATTCTAACTAATTTCTCTGATCCGTCTCTATAGAGGCGGATTTTTAATATTATTTTAATAAAAACAGACCTCTGATCCCATTTGTTATTTATAAATTTAGATATTCATAAATGCAGCCTGAATTCAGCCGGCAATGAGTGTTTATGACAGATTCCGAATATAGAGTCTGACCCTTGTTTCATAGTCAGTAGGTCAGACGGCAATATATTATAAAAGTGGTTTGTAAGTGTAAAGGCTCCCTTCCGGGAGCCTTTCATCTTTATTTCATGTTCACTATTTTATCTACAATAAACTTTGTATTTCCCCGCCACGGAAGCGCACCATTGTATTCTTTATAATGAAGATCAAAGGTTTTGCCGCTATTGGTTTCCAGCTGCCTGAAAATTTCAGGATCTTCTACAGAAAACTCAAATTCGTAGCTTGTTACCGTACCGGTTTTGCCCCTTCCGAAGCCCTCCTGGATCAGTTTGCCTTCATAGGTTTTGAAGACATAGCCTTTTTTCATGGCGTAATTCAGATAACCGGATTTTACTCCTTCTCCGAAAACGAAGAAAAATTTATACCAGACGAATACGCCTATCAGTAACAGGACCACTCCCAGGGTAATCCACAAAGTCTTTTTCATAAGCAGTGTGTTTTAAAATAGTGTGTTATTTTGCAATGCTTCTGGAGATCACAATTTTCTGGATCTCGGAAGTACCTTCATAGATCTGCGTAATTTTCGCATCTCTCATCAGTCTTTCTACGTGATATTCTTTTACATATCCGTATCCACCATGGATCTGTACTGCTTCAATCGTAGTATCCATTGCTACCTGAGAAGCATATAATTTTGCCATTGCACCGCTTTCTGAGATATCTTTTCCTGCATCTTTCTCACATGCAGCCTTGAAGCAAAGCATTCTTGCCGCTGTGATCTGAGTAGCCATATCCGCCAATTTGAATGCAATCGCCTGATGGTTGATGATTTCCGTTTTGAAAGCTTTTCTCGTTTTAGCATATTTCAGGGCCAGTTCATAAGCTCCTGAAGCAATTCCTAAAGCCTGGGATGCAATTCCGATTCTTCCTCCGTTCAATACCGCCATAGCAAAATTGAACCCGAATCCGTCTTCACCGATTCTGTTTTCTTTCGGAACTTTTACGTTGTTGAAGATCAGAGAGTGCGTGTCACTTCCTCTGATTCCCAGTTTATCTTCTTTCGGCCCGATTTCGAAACCTTCCCAACCTCTTTCTACGATGAAAGCATTGATTCCTTTATGTTTCTTCTCAGGATCCGTCTGTGCAATAACGATATAGTAAGAAGCGGTTCCTCCGTTGGTGATCCAGTTTTTGATCCCGTTCAGAAGGTAATAATCTCCTTTATCTTCAGCGGTTGTTTTCTGAGAAGTGGCATCAGAACCTGCTTCCGGCTCAGATAATGCAAAAGCACCGATTACCTTTCCGCTGGCAAGAGGGGTAAGGTATTTTACTTTCTGCTCTTCAGAAGCGAACTTCTCAAGACCTGCACATACCAATGAATTGTTTACGGACATTACCACTGCTGCAGAAGCATCTATTTTTGCGATCTCTTCCATTGCCAGAACGTAAGAAACGCTGTCCATACCTGCCCCTCCGTATTTAGGGTCCACCATCATTCCCAAAAGTCCCATTTCGCCCATTTTCTTCACCTGTTCTGCAGGGAATTTCTGGTCGCGGTCTCTTTCAATCACTTCAGGTAATAGTTCGTTTTGTGCAAAATCTCTTGCAGCCTGCTGAATCATCAGCTGTTCTTCGGATAAATTAAAGTCCATAAAAAATAATAATTAGATAGCCGTAAATTTACACTTTTTAGCGAAATCTGAAAATAGAAATAGCAATTAGGGATGAGTAAAAAGGATCCGGATTCATTTTCAATGATTCTGAACCTTTGCACGGCTTTTGCTGATTTATATATTATGGCAGGCATTCAATTAATTTTCAATTCAAAGTTTGTAACCCCTACAATTAAAAAAAATGCTTATATTTAGATTTCTTTAAATATTACTTAAAAAATCATGACGATCAAAAGATTATTCGATATTCCACATTACGCTTTAGAGAAATTTCCTAAAACGGATATGTTCGTGACCAAATACCAGGGTGAATGGAAAAAAACTTCAACACAGGAGTTTATTAATGAAGGCAATAAAATATCAAGAGGACTTCTGAAGCTGGGCATAAAACCCGGTGACAAAATTGCTCTGATTACCACGAACTCCCGTACGGAATGGGCGATCATGGATTTTGGATTATCCCAGATCGGTGTTGTTTCGGTACCTGTTTACCCGAGTATCTCCCCGGAAGACTATGAGTTTATCTTTAATAATGCCGAAATCCAGTATTGTTTTGTATCCGATAAGGAACTTCTTAATAAAGTCATGAAGGTAAAACACAATATTCCTTCCCTGCAGGGGATTTTTACTTTCGATACGGTAAGCGGAGCCGCCAACTGGAGGGAGATTCTGGATCTGGGTGAAGATGATTCCACGCAGATTGAAGTAGATGACCTTTCCAATGCAATCAATGCGGAGGATCTGGCAACCATTATTTATACATCGGGAACCACCGGAAGACCGAAAGGGGTAATGCTTACCCATCACAATATTGTATCCAATGTATTGGGGTCTATTCCGAGAATTCCGAAGAAAAGAAGCCTGGATTATAAGGAAACAAGAGCACTGAGCTTTCTTCCGATCTGTCACATTTTTGAAAGAATGCTTTTCTATCTGTACCAGTATAACGGATTCTCCCTTTATTTTGCCGAAAGCATAGAAAAAATGGGTGAAAATGTAAAGGAGGTGAAACCTCATTACATGACCGTTGTTCCGAGACTTGTAGAAAAAGTATACGATAAAATTTACAACACCGGATCTTCAGCCGGAGGATTAAAATCAAAAATATTCTTCTGGGCACTGAACCTGATTACCAAGAAAAAAGAAGTTTCAAGACCATCCGGACTACAGCAGATCATTGCAGACAAGTTGGTTTTCTCTAAATGGAGAGAAGGTCTTGGAGGCGAAATCGTAACATTGGTTTCGGGATCTGCCGCTTTATCCTCAAGACTGAACCTGATGTTCCAGAATGCCGGAATTCCTATTCTTGAAGGGTATGGATTAACGGAAACTTCCCCTGTGATCTCTGTGAACAGTTTTGAGAAAATGAAAGTGGGAACAGTAGGTGTTCCTTTGGATAATTTACAGGTAAAAATTCAGGAAGACGGTGAAATTACCGTAAAAGGTCCTTCCGTATTCAAAGGGTATTTCAAAAACGAAGAGATGACCAAAGAGGCTTTCACGGAAGACGGATTCTTTAAAACAGGCGATATCGGTCACATCGACAGTGAAGGATTCCTTCAGATTACCGACCGTAAGAAAGAAATGTTCAAGACTTCCGGAGGGAAATATATTGCTCCGCAAACCATTGAAAACCTGGCTAAAGCATCCAAGTTCATCGAGCAGATCATGGTGGTAGGTGATGGTGAGAAAATGCCTTGCGCCCTGGTGCAGCCTGATTTTGAATTTGCCAAAAGCTGGGCTATGAGAAACAACCTGAACATAGGTTCCTCACCTGCCGAAATCGCTAAAAGTCCTGAACTGAAGGCAAGAATTGAAAAGGAAATCGAAGGGATTAATGAGCACTTAGGAAACTGGGAAAAGATCAAAAAAATTGAACTTACTCCCGAAGTATGGGCCATTGAAACCGGGCTTCTCACGCCTACGTTAAAATTAAAAAGGAAGGCCGTTAAAGAGAAATTTATCGACCTGTACAATAAGATGTATGAACATCACGAATAATACAAGGAACCGCTTCATTTTCTGAAGCGGTTTTTTATGGATTGAATGCATATTTAGCCGCACCAGGCACAAAAGAAATTGAACACGTAAGTGTAACCTTAAGTTTAATGCATGATATACTGAAGTACACTAAAGGTTTTAAAAATCTACGACTTTTACTATAAATGAAGAGAGAAAATCTAACAGATTTAAAAACAAAAATCCGCGTAATCTGCAAAAATTGTGTGAGAAAAAAAATCCACAAGCATTAGTGCAATCTGTGCGATCTGTGCGATCTGTGCGATCTGTGGGAAAATTTTTTAACCACAACATCCATAAAATTCAGCTTACTGTCATCTCAATTTCTTTGCCCAACCTTTGCACCTGATCATAGCCTATCTTTTGAATACAAAAAAACTGCTCCGTTTCTGAAGCAGTTTTATTATTTTAAAAATCAATAATTAGAATTTAATTACCGTTTTCATTTTTTCGTTTTCTTCCATAACCAACTCGTCATCTACAAGGATTTTTCCAGAGTGCTCATCAATGATGATTTTCTTTCTCTGTGCAATCTCCATTTGCTTTTGTGGCGGAATGGTGAAGAAAGATCCTTTTGGAGCTCCTCTTTCCAATCCTACTACAGCAAGACCGTTGATAGAGTTTGTTCTGATTCTGTTGTAAGAAGCCAATAATCTTTCGTCGATTTTACCGGCAAATTCTTTAGACTGCTCGATCAGATATTCTTCTTCTTTCTGAGTTTCAGAGATCAGACCTTCTAATTCTTCTTTCTTGAATTTAAGGTGATTCTTAAGATCATCGATCTTTGCATTCAGTTCGCTTAAAGTTTCATTTTTATGAGCGATTTTAGCTCCGAATTCTTTAATTCTTTTTTCAGCAAGCTGAATTTCCAGGTCCTGGAATTCAATTTCTTTTCCTAATGCTTCAAACTCTTTATTGTTTCTTACATTATCCTGCTGAGATTTGTATTTTTCAATTAAAGTTTTCGCATGGTTGATTACTTCATGCTTTGTTTTGATCTGATCGTCCTGATCTTTAATGTCTGCATGAAATTTTTCAGCTCTTTTTTCAAGTCCTTCAATCTCGATTTCAAGATCTTCAACTTCAATTGGCAATTCTCCTCTGGTATTTCGGATTTCATCCAATCTTGAATCAATGATCTGTAAATCGTATAAAGCTCTTAATTTTTCTTCAACTGAAATATCGTTGGTTTTTGCCATATTTAAATGAAATAATTTACTGGGTTTGTTTTTTCAATAGATTTTGAAATTGCAAATGTACTAAATTTTTGTGACAAAATTTCAAATAATTGTTGGGTTACCAATTGTTCTGATTCATAATGGCCTATGTCGCAGATCAGCATTTTGGATTCTGCCAGAAAAAAGTCGTGGTATTTGATATCTCCGGTAAGATAGGCATCACATTTTTTGGATATAGCAGATCTGATTCCGCTTGCTCCGGAACCTCCCAGAACCCCTACTCTTTTGATTTTTTTATTCATGAATGCGGAATGCCTGATCATATCAAGACCGAACCTCTCTTTCACCAGCATTAAGAAATCTTTTTCATCGATTCCTTCCTCCCATTCCCCGTACATTCCGAGTCCGGCATGATGATTTTTATTATCCAGGCTATAGATCTGGTGAGCCACTTCTTCATAGGGATGCGCCGTCTTCATTGCTCCTACAACCTGTCCCTGCTTATGGTCTTCAAAAATCACGGAAATCATGTCCTCATCTGCATTTTCACGGATATTCTGCTGTCCTGAAAAAGGATTTGAACCTTCTACAGGTCTGAATGTTCCGTTTCCGTTCACGGTAAAACTGCATTCATCATAGAACCCTATATTTCCGGCACCCGCAGAAAACATGGCTTCTTTTACTTTTTCAGAATAATCTTTCGGAACAAAAACCGTCAGCTGTTTTAAATTATTTTCTTTTGGCTGAAGGATTTTCATATTCTTCAATCCTAAGTGACTGCAGATTCCGTGGTTCACTCCAAAAAAATCATTATCGAATGCGGTATGTACGGCATAAATGGCAATTTTATTTTCGATGGCTTTTAAAACGGCTCTTTCTACATAATTTTTCCCGGTTAACGATTTCAATCCGGAAAAGATGATGGGATGAAAGCAGACAATCAGGTTACAGTTTTTCTGAATTGCTTCTTCCACCACATTCTCCAGGGCATCATG
The DNA here is from genome assembly GCA_031277615.1 of Chryseobacterium sp. Taxonomy (GTDB): domain Bacteria; phylum Bacteroidota; class Bacteroidia; order Flavobacteriales; family Weeksellaceae; genus Chryseobacterium. The sequence goes on from JAITMC010000040.1 coordinate 191,292, forward strand.
ACAGACCAGAATTCCTGAGACATCACGGTCCGGAACCCCGCACAGCAATCCAACGTTATCAAAACTTTCCGCCTGCCTGATGCTGATCTCCTCTTCAATTTTTGAAATAACAGTTTTTAGCTTCATTAGAATAATTTTTTCAGTTGCAACGAAGATATTAATTTTTGGAAAAACCCGGAAGGTATTTATTTCTTAACTCATGTCTGGCAGAAGATAAAATATGGCCAACATTTGTAATTCTCTGTTAACAGTCTTATATTTATCCGGCTTTCGAGAAAATGATTAACTTCGATATGAAATTTAACAACTGAAATGGAGAGAGAACACAACCTTGTTCCTGAAGATAAGCTCTGGAAAAGATTCCTTTACCGTGTTATTTACCGTTCCGACACAAGACTCGGAAAACTGTTCGACATCATCTTACTGTCTTTGATTCTTGTGAGCACCGCCATTATTATGATGGAAAGTGTTCCCAAACTCGATAAGAGATTCCATTACACGTTCCTGATTTTAGAATGGATTATTTCACTTTTTTTCTCCGCAGAATACCTGATGCGTATTGCCGTGCTGAAGAATAAGAAGCATTATATATTCAGTTTTTTCGGAATTATTGACTTCCTCGCTTTGGTACCATTCTACCTCAGCTTCTTTTTCCCAGTTACGAAATATTTTTTGATCTTCAGGATGCTGAGAATGCTGCGGATTTTCAGGATTTTCAACCTCCTTGATTTCATGAACGACGGTTATCTTATCGTAAGAGCCTTGAAGAACAGTTCCAGAAAGATTTATATCTTTCTTCTATTCCTGATTATTTTTTCAGTGATCGTAGGCTCTATGATGTTTATGGTGGAAGGTGGAAGGCCAGGCTTTGAAACGATTCCCCAGTCTATTTACTGGGCTGTGGTTACCGTAACCACCGTTGGATATGGTGATGTTTCTCCGATTACACCTTTGGGTAAATTTTTTGCGGTCATTCTGATGCTTGCCGGTTATTCCATTATTGCAGTTCCTACCGGGATCGTAACGGCAGAAATGCGGAATAAAAGACAGAATCTGGAAAAGGTATGTGACCGCTGCGGAAATGAAGATATTGATGATGATGCCCGCTATTGCAAACAGTGTGGCAAGAAATTAGCTTAATATTTGATATTCATGTAATCTATTAACCAAATATCACAATATCATGGAACCAAAAAAGAAAAACAAACCGAATAGCCTGGTCATCATTCTCTTTGCTCTGGTCGTACTAATGATCATTATTTATTTTATTCTGGTCACTTTTTTCCCTACTGTTTTTGATCTGATGAATACGGGAAAAATACAGCCGGTACCGGATAAATAGACGAGTAATAAATGATAAGTAATATAAAAAGACGGCAGTTGCCGTCTTTTTTTTGGGTTAATATGTATTTACTGTTTATTTTTTGATGGCTTTGATCATTTGTTTAGATCCGTCTTTCATCACTAAGGTAACAAAATAAAGTCCCTGCTTTAAATCTGCCAGATGAAGGGCTGAAGAAGGGTTTTCTATCGTTTTTACCAGCCTTCCTGAAACCTCTGTCACCAGGACTGTTTTTACCAGTTCTGCTTTTGAGATATTCAGAACATCGGTAAACGGATTCGGATAGGCTTTAACGGTTTCTTTTGGTTTAGCTGTTTCTGAGGTTCCCAGAGATGAGGCTTCTATATTAAAGTTATCTACGAAAAATTCATAATCTGCATCATCTTCAGCTGTTCCGCTTGATCCGTAAAATGCAAAGACCGTATTGGCTCCGGTATATGCCGAAAGGCCATAGGAATAATTTGCTGAGGTTTCAGAAGGTGGATTCTCTGCATTCCATTCCTGAAGAACCGTCCAGGTTGTCCCGCCATCACCGGATACCAGAAACTGGATAACATCATCACTTCCCATTCCTGAGAATGTTACATCCCAAAAATCCACTGCTCCATAATCAAACGTTACGGTGTAGTTTCCTGCCGACAGATCAAAAGCAACCGTCTTTAGCCAGCCTGCATTGTCTGAGCCGTATAAACCGATTGCCGCAGCTTCATTTTCCCCATCATAATCATTTAAAAAATAACTGCCATACCAGTTCTCATCATCTCCCGTTGGTCCGTTAGTCGCATCACCACCTGAAGCCTGTGACCAGCAATCGTTCGGGAAATCTGAAAAATCAAAAGTGTAAGCCGGTACCACCACACCACATTGTGTTGTAAAAGTAGTGCCTATACTCCATCCGCTTTTTTCTGAAGTGCTGCACGCCGATCTCACCCATACATAATACGTGGTATTGGATGCCAGGTTGGATAAAGGTGCCGAAACTACGGAAGCTCCTACATTTCCGGAAGCCGCAGTGGTATTCAACGGAGCTGTATTGTCCACAGAATAATAATATTCGTAGCCTGTACCGGGTGTACTGGAAGAAGCCGTCCATGTAATCACTGCTGAATTGGAAGTAATGGCATCGGCTGCCAGATTCCCCGGTGCCAGACAGTTGGGTACTGCGCCTACAGCCACAGTATAATCGTGAACCTCTCCATAGCCCAATTCGTTACAAGGTTCAGGATTACTGGAAAACCGGTCTCCTACTCTCATCCGGTAATTTCCGGGCGTAACAGTCAACGGAATCAGAATGGTTCCATGGGTAATTGCTTCGGTATCTTCTCCATTTCCTGTACTGCTTGCAAAGGCAACCAATTCCTGAGCATCCTCATCAAATATTCCATTGTTATCAAAATCAATCCAGATCTTAACTTTTTGGGTTCCATAGCCGTGAGTAATGGTGAAAGGGTAATTGACCCCGGCATTTAAGCTAATAATCTGAGCGGTAAAATCCTCGTATGAACTTTGTGAACAACCTGTTTCCAGCTGGCTGAATCCAGCGGTAGGAATCTCAAAACTGTTAATCTGATCTCCTGAATCGCATCCTTCAGCAAAAGCGGGTATACAATAGGTTTGTGCAAAGGCAGACATGCCAATCGTTAAGAAATTCGCAAGTAAAAACTTTTTCATGTGTTATTATTTTATAATCTCAGCCAAATTAATAAAAAAATTATATTACTTTTTCTTATTGAATAAAAAAAGACGGCATTAGCCGTCTTTTAAGTTAAAAATTTTAATAAATTATTTTTTAATTGCTTTTAAAGTCTGTTTAGATCCGTCTTTCATCTGAAGCGTTACAAAATAAAGTCCCTGTTTCAGATCACCCAAATGAAGGGCTGAAGAAGGATTCTCAATTGTTTTTATCAGTCTTCCGGCAACATCTGTAATTAAAACAGTTTTCACCTGCTCTATTTTTGAAATGTTCAGCACATCGGTAAACGGATTCGGATACGCCTTAATTGCATCTTTCCCTTTGGAAACTTCTGAAGTAGCAAGGTTATCTTTATTGATGGTGATCGTGAATTCTCCTTCCGGTTCATCATAAGTTCCACTGTAGTACCCTACATTTACATAGTAAACGGTTCCGGCAACCGTAGGAACAGCAATGGTTTCCTCAGAACCGGATCCTGCATTATCTACGTTTCCTTCACAAGTCATATTATCACAGCTTCCGCTGTATACTCCGATCGCAGCGTCAAATGAGCTGTTAACGGTAATATTATGGGTAGATCCGTCTCCGGTAAAGGTAAACCAGGTACCGTCATTCATTTCTCCATCCTCACATGCTGTAATGAATCCATCATTGTTGGTCGCACTAATTCCATCAGTCTGTGTATAACTATAAGGGAATGTTGTTGCTGCTAAAGCACCTGAACAGGCATCATTTGCAGGGGCCGGAGGTAAAGTTCCCACGCAGATTTTAAAGGACTGAGCTCTTCCTTCTCCGCCATAGCTGTATACTCTGATGTAGTAAGTCTCTCCTACATTAAGTCCGGTTACCGTTCCTGTTTCAGGATCAGAACAAAGCTTACTTTCCATAGTACCTCCACATACTCCGCTTAAAACCTGGAAGTAAGTATCCGTAGAGCTGGTATTACCTAAAGAAACGATGTCACTAAGGGTAATGATATGTGAAGTAGACGTAGCTGTAAATTTATACCATACATCGTCATCAGGTGTTCCATAACAAGGATCCGGAGCCATTCCTGAATCTGTAGCCCCCAATGTATGTCCTGCTACAGGGTTGGTACACTGAACACCGGCATTTGGCGTCAACTGTACAGCAGTATCACAATCATCATTAGTAGGTGGAGGTGGTAAAGTTCCCACGCAGATATCAAAGCTCTGAGCTCTTCCTTCTCCTCCATAGCTGTATACTCTGATGTAGTAAGTTTCCCCTACAGTAAGTCCGTTCACAGATCCTGACAGAGGATCAGAACAAAGCTTACTCTCCATATTACCGCATGTTCCGCTTAGCACCTGGAAGTAAGTATCCGTAGAGCTGCTGCTTCCCAAAGAAACGACATTGCTCAGGGTAATCACATGTCCGGTAGAAGTAGCGGTAAATTTATACCATACATCATCATCAGGGTTTCCATAACAAGGATCCGGTGCCAAACCAGAATCCGTTGCTCCCAAAGTATATCCTGATACGGTTCCCGTACACTGAATATCTGCGCCAGGGGTCAATGTTACAGCATTTTCACAATCATCATTAGCTGGTGGAGGGGGTGCTGTTTTAAAAGTAATATCAAGACATCCTGAAGACTCACCTGCCGCTGCTACAGAAACTACTTTAAGATAATAAGTAGTATTGGCAGCTAAAGGTGCAGAAGGGGTAAAGGTTTCCGTGCTTACAGACTGCTGATTAACAACATCTGTTCCTCCAGGTGTTGTTCCTATAGACACTTTATAACTTTGGGCACCTGTTGCTGCGCTCCATGTAATTTCCGGAGACAGAGGCACAAACTGTGCATTATTTGCCGGGTAAGTCACTGTAGGGCAAGGAGGAAGGGGACTTGCTGTAAGCCCCATAATAGTGGTAACAGATTTGTTGCTGCTTAAATCTCCATAATAGGGAGGATCTGCAGGATCAGCAGGATCATAATCATCTCTGTAATAAAGAGTTGAATTTGCACTACCGCTGTAAACATAGAACGCTTCACTGGAATCGTTGGAGTCATACCCATCCATATTTTCCTGAGCAGCAATCACCAGGCTCTGGGTATTGTTGTAAGCAAATGGGGTTGCAAAAGTAATTTCCACGACTCCATTATTCTGGGTAACGCTTCCTGCATATACCTGTGTAAGCTCAGAAACCGGAATCCAGTCACTGTCTGACGCGAAGCTTGTTTTTGCAGTATGTCCCAGATAAACGACCCAATCGGAGGAGTTATCCAAAGTAGCATCAGGGCCGAGATAGAATTTAAGTCCGGTAATATTTCCGGCTGCATTGGCATTGATCTCCTGTTTAGTAAAAATCTGTTGTACATAGGAGTATCCAAAATAAGTACTTACCGGAGCTGGTCCGACAGTGGTACTTCCTGTTCCCAGATCAATCTGGGCATTCAAAATCATACTTAGCATTAATAAGCATGAGAGTAGAAGTTTCTTCATAATCAGTATACTTTAGTGTTCAAGCAACTAAATTAAAAATAATAAAGGAAATATTAAACATTAAAATGAAAAAATCAACGAATTATAAAAATCATTAAAGTATTATAAATTAAAAAAATATCCTATTTTAGGTTACTTTGAGTATATTTTTTAATAAAAATAATTTTGATTTATTCCCATCATAGCCCTTGAAATCAACAAAAAACCGCAGCCCAGAAGCTGCGGTTGATGAACACTGAAAATACTGTAAATTATTTTTTAATAGTTTTAATCGTCTGTACCGATCCGTCTTTCATTTTCAGAGAAACCAGATACATTCCCTGTTTCAGATCTCCAAGCTGAAGAGCTGCGGCAGGATTATCAATGGATTTCACTACTCTTCCTGACATATCTATGATGGAAACGGATTTCACTTTAGAGATATCGGAAATATTCAGAACATCTGAGAACGGGTTTGGATAAGCCTTAATATTATTTTCTTTCTTGGCTACATCAGAAGTTCCCATTGTTGAACAATCCTGTGTTACAGAAATTGTGTATTTTCCAAACTGAGTTGCCGAATACCCCGTAAACAGAACGTAATAAGTAGAACCTGCAGTAGCCGTGAAGGTATAACTAGGAGAATTAGAGGTATTGGTCCCTGAACATCCACCGTCAGCAGACCCAACGCAAGTGAAATTGCCACAGTTTCCTGTATATACTCTTAAATATCCGTCGAACTCAGAACCACATGCACTTATGGTAACGGATCCGGCTGTTGGTGTAGTTACTGTATACCAAACTCCTTTGTAGCTTGCCGTAGTTCCTGTACCTCCACAGGTAGTGGATGGCAACGTTTCATTGGCAGCAAGGGCATTATTACCTTCTACAGTTCCTCCACAAGGAATTGCTATAGCACTATCACATGTATCATTTACAGGAGCAGAAGGCGTGGTAATACAAATCTGGAAATTAGAATTGGTTGTTGCGGATGTTGAAGTAGAATATACTCTTACATAATAAACCTGTCCAACCGTTAAATTCTCCAGCAACACATTAGAGTTACTGTAATCCCCGCTAAAACAACCAATTGCCGTAAGGCTTCCGCAAGATCCTAAATAAACCTGTGTGGCAGTCGCATTGTCTGAATAGGTAACGTTCACCATGTGTGTTGCAGCTGTTGCGGTAAAAGCATACCAAACATCATCATTTATTCCTGATGCAGCACAAGTAGGTGCAGTTCCTGTACTTTGAGTAGCACTCATTGTTGTTCCCGATACCGGATTAGTACACATTCCTGAAGTGCTCGGAACAAGTGAAATAGCATTCGCACAATCATCATTAGCAGGAGGAGGTGGCAAAGTCCCCACACAGATATCGAATGTATTTGCATACATTGTAGTAGCCGTATTTGGATTACTATTATACACTCTTACATAATAAACCGTTCCCGGCGTAAGACCGGTCACTAAAGTATAATTTGTATTTGAAGTGATACAGGCTTTGCTGACAAGACCTCCGCAGTCTCCTGTGAATACCTGAGCATACAGACTTGTTGAAGTAGCATTTCCCACAGCAACGACATTTTTCAGCCAGATCGTATGGGAAGCAGCTGCAGCAGTGAATGAATACCATACATCATCATCAGGGCTTCCTGTACAAGAACCAACCGGCACCGATGAATTGGTCGCCGACATTGTTGTTCCTGAAGTTACCACTCCACAGCTCAAATCAGGATTCACTGTCAGCGAAGTAGCATTAGCACAATCATCATTAACAGGAGGAGGAGGTATAGTTCCCACACAGATATCGAATGTATTTGCATATACTATCGTAGAGGAATTAGCATTACTGTTGTACACTCTTACATAATAAACTGTTCCCGGAGTAAGGCCACTTAATACAGTATATGTTGTATTTGAAGTGATACAGGTTTTGTTGACAAGACTTCCACAGTCTCCTGTGAATACCTGGGCATACAGGCTTGTTGAAGTACTGGTTCCCACAGCAGTTACATTTTTCAGCCAGATCGTATGGGAAGCAGCCGTAGCTGTAAATGAATACCATACATCATCATCAGGAGTTCCTGAACAGGAGCCAACCGGCACTGATGAATTGGTTGCCGACAATGTTGTTCCTGAAGTTACCACTCCACAGCTCAAATCAGGGTTTACCGTAAGCGAAGTGGCATTAGCACAATCATCATTTGCAGGAGGCGGAGGAAGTGTTCCTACACAGATATCGAAGCTTGCAGCATATCCCCCACCTTGCTCATAAGTAAAGACTTTAATGTAGTAAGTTTCTCCAGGAGTAAGCCCTGAAATAAGATTTACATCAGGATCGCTACATCTTAGACTCGTAAAAGCGCCACACGTTCCGCTTAATACCTGGAAATACATATCTGTAGTAGTTGATGTCCCTGTAGAAACCACATTGGAAATTCTAACAACGTGGCTACTTGAGGTAGCCACAAAACTATACCAAACATCGTCATCCGCAGTCACTCCGGTACATGTTCCTGAAGAAGCAACCGATGTTGCTCCCAGTGTATTTCCTGATCCTTTTACAGCACAGTTTAAATCTGAGTTCACCGTTAAAGCAACAGCATTGGCGCAATCATCGTTAGCTGGTGGCGGTGATTTGGTTGTAAATTTTCTGTTCGTACACGATGCTGAATTACTGGTAGTTCCCTGGTAAGCATTTACTGTATAATAATAAGAAGTGTTATAGTTTAAGGCTGAAGGAACAGTATAGGTTAAAACATTTCCTAAATCAATATTATTAGCAACATCAGTACCCCCTGGAGTGGAACCTATGGAAATTGTGTATCCTGTGGCTCCTGAAACAGTACTCCAGCTAATAGCCGGTGTAACGCTTACATTCAGTGCATCACTTGAAGGAGAAGACACTGAAGGACAAGCTATATTCAGTGTAGTAAAACTACTTGGGTTACAAGCTGTTGCTTCGCCTAGAATATTTACCGGTACTACCGTTGCATAGTAAGTTGTACTGTACAATAAACCTGCAGAAGCAGGCACAGCATATGAAGTAACATTACCTACATCTGTTCCATTCATAATATCCGTACCGCCAGGTGTTGTTCCCAAGCTCAGTTTATAACTGGTAACTCCGCCTGCAACAGCATTCCAAGTAATCGTAGGAGTTCTTGATATACCCGTGGCTCCGTTAGCAGGTGTTACTACACTTGTACACTGCGGAGGACTCGTAATAGCACTGGTGGTTAATGTAATATCATCAATAGCAGCAGGCGGTTGAACTCCGCCACTAAGATCATTTCTCCACATAAAGACCAGACGCATAGTTGAATTCGCCGTAGCATTTCCGGCTTGCGAACCTGCAATAGCGATTGTCTGATTTGTCCAGGCATCGCCTTTTAAATTGAATGTCCAGTTATTAGGGTAAGTTGTTGTACTGGGTACTGAGGTTGTAGGTGTAAATGAGGTAGGCACCAGATAGACTCTTAAGTAATCATAAAGAGTTGAAGTTCCCTCACCCTGTACAAGTAATTTGAATGACAGATTAATATCTGTTTCTCCTGCAGGAAAGGTCACATCCTGATAAAAAAATGTCGTTGATGAAGTTCCTGTTGTATAGGCCTGCGCATAGGGCGCTGCCGTACTGTTTGATATATAAGCTGAATTAGCTCCGGAGAAACCGGCAGTCGCTCCTGTATCAAATTGCCATTTATTAACCTGGGATCCGTTAACGACGGTCCAGTTTGCGGCACCCGATTCAAAACCTCCGTTATTCACGTTGGGCGAGATCAGTACCGTCTGTGCTGATGCTCCAATTCCGAGAAACATCAGGCACGAGAGTAAAAGTTTTTTCATGCTCGTAAAATAAAAATTAGGGTGGTAAAAGTAATTAAATATTTAATTAAAAATCAAAATTTTTCTTAAAATATTAAATAAAGACATTTAAAATATCTTATAATCATAACAAAAATTAAACGATTATTTAATTTTAACTAATATTTCACAATCAAGAGTTTAAATATAACCTATTGATTTTATAGACTTTAGAAAAAATTAAATCATGACAATAGGACATAAAAACACGCATTTAACATAATATAATTCCTGATAAGTTTTATAGACTATTTGCGTAACAGACTGATTAAAAACAAAAAAAGCGGCAAAAAAGCCGCTTTTACATACCACAAAATTTATATTTTTCACCTGATCCAGGGATTGGTTTTTCTTATTTCTATGGTTGGGATGAAGAATGATGGAAGTTTTTATATCACCCCTCTTCAGAATTCCATCCTATATCTTTAATTCAGGTAAAACTCATATTTATTCAAAAGTTGAATTTCCTTGATCAGATCACCGTTGAGATCTACCGAATGCTTCATCGACTGTACTTCAAGATGAGAATCGTCTTCTATGTTTTTGATAAAGAATTTCAGTTTCTGATTTCCTTTGTTCCGGTCAAGAACTGTTCTGAAGAAATCCAGATCTTCCGGTCTTACATCCATCACATCCATTACCAGAGAGATGCTTTTGGCAAATCTTTCAAAGGCTTCCTGAAGCTCAATCACATCGTTTACATTCACAAAAACCCGCCCGTCTTTCACCTGGGCAAATTTTATTTTAAAGATCACAAACCGCTGAACTTCCAGCTTTTCTTTCAAACGCATATAATCCCGGTCTCCCAGCCTGAAGGAATAGGACCCGGAATAATCCTCCAGTGTAACAAAAGCGACTTTCTCACCACTTCTGAAACCATCCTGAACTCTGTACTCCGTAATCAGTCCGGCTACGGTATATTCTTTTCCGCCACCACCGTTCTCTCTTTCTTTCTGAATCGTTTTCCAGTCTTTCTTTTTTTCTTCAAACAACTCTTCCTGCTTATTGGAAAAAGCCTGTTCTTTGTAAGCATCCACCTCATCAAGATTCAGGAAAAGGAAATTCCCTTTCGGCTCTGCTTTTTTAACGACTTCCTCAACAACTTCTTCCTCTCCTATCGACATTTCATCAGAAACAATTTCGGTGAGATCAGCAGTATCATCCTGGCTGTCTGCTTCCAGGACCGGAGCCTCATCAGTGGTTACCTTCTCTTCCTCTTCTTTTTCAAGAACGGCTTTTTTGGAAAGCTGTCCCTGCATAAACTGGAACTGGTATTTAAATTCATCCAGCGGGTGCGCAGAAAGATAGAATCCGATGATTTCTTTTTCTTTATTGAGCTTATGCATATTCGGCCATTCCGGGCATGGTGGCAGTTTAGGCTGTTCAATCTGTACTTCTTCGGCAAAATCGGCAAACAGGGAATTTTCCATTTCGTGCTTGCTTTCCTGGAAGCTCTGTCCATAGCGGATCAGTCTTTCCAGATTGGTTCTCCCGGCCATGTCTATATCGAAATACTGGCCTCTGTGGAAATTATCAAGTTCATCAAAAGCTCCGGCCAGCACTAAACTTTCCGCTACTCTTTTGTTCATCTGAGAAGGCAGGATCCTTTCAAAGAAATCATAAATATTTTTGAATCTGCCGTTTTCCCGTTCTCTTGTAATGGCTTCACTCGGTCCTTCCCCGATTCCTTTGATTGCTCCCAGCCCGAAACGGATCTGTCCTTTTTCGTTTACCGAGAATTTATACTGCGATTCGTTCACGTCAGGCCCCAGTACATCAACGCCCATACTCTTACAGTCTTCCATGAACATGGTAATAGAATCCGTATTGTTGATGTTATTACTCATCACACTCGCCATATATTCTGCCGGATAATTCGCTTTTAAGAAAGCCGTCTGATAGGCGATAAAGGCATAGCAGGTTGAGTGGGATTTGTTGAAGGCATATTCCGCGAAAGCTTTCCAGTCATTCCAGATCTTTTCAAGACGCTCCTCGTTCAGGTTATTTTTTCTTCCGCCCTCAATGAATTTGGGATACATTTTATTCAGAACGTCGATCTGCTTTTTACCCATCGCCTTTCTCAGCGTATCAGCTTCCCCCTTGGTAAAGTTGGCCAGCTTCTGGGACAAAAGCATTACCTGCTCCTGATATACGGTAATTCCGTAGGTTTCTTTTAAATATTCTTCTGTTTCCGGAAGGTCATAAACGATTTCTTCAATGCCGTGTTTCCGGTTGATGAAATTCGGGATGTATTTAATAGGACCCGGACGGTACAATGCATTCATGGCGATAAGATCGGCAAAAACCGTCGGCTTAAGCTCCCTCATGTATTTTTGCATCCCGGGACTTTCATACTGAAAAATCCCGACTGTTCTTCCTTCCTTAAACAGCTGATAGGTTTTGGTATCATCAAGCGGAATAAGATCAGGATCAATGTCCAGTCCATATCTTGCTTTCACAAGCTTTAAGGCATCTTTAATGATCGTAAGGGTTCTAAGTCCCAGGAAATCCATTTTCAGAAGACCTGCACTTTCCGCCACCGAGTTGTCAAACTGGGACACCAGAATATCCGCATCTTTAGCCGCAATGGTTACCGGAACCAGATTACTTACATCTTCCGGCGTAATAATCACCCCACAGGCGTGGATCCCGGTATTTCTGATGCATCCTTCCATCTTTTTTGCACTCGCAAGAACGTCATGCCGGGGATCTGCAGGGCTGTCGAGCACAAACCTCATCTCATCAACGAGCATCTGCTCTTCCGGCTTCAGTTTATCATATTTGGCCAGCGCCTTGGCAATGTTCATTCCCGGAGTGGATGGGATCAGTTTAGCAATATTGTTGGTATCGGGAATCGGTACATCAAGAACCCTTCCGGCATCCTTAATTGCCGATTTTCCTCCCAGTACAGAATACGTGATGATCTGTGCCACTTGGCTCTGTCCGTATTTTTCAATCACCCATTTGATCACCCGGTCTCTTCCTTCATCATCAAAATCGATATCAATATCGGGCATCGAAACCCTTTCAGGATTCAGGAATCTCTCAAAAAGGAGATCATATTTAATAGGGTCCACATTGGTAATCCCGATACAGTAAGCAACCGCAGATCCTGCAGCAGATCCCCTTCCAGGGCCTACCCAAACGCCCATATTACGGGCTTCGTTACAGAAATCCTGTACAATGAGGAAATATCCCGGATATCCTGTATTGGCAATAACTTCCAGTTCGAAATCCAGACGTTCTCTGATTTCTTCTGTTATACCTCCTGTTGGATCATATCTTCTTTTTGCACCTTCATAAGTAAGGTGGGTAAGATAAGCCATCTCCCCTCTTTTACCGCCATCTACCTCATCTTCGGCATGGATAAATTCTTCCGGAATATCAAACTTAGGAAGGAGAACATCTCTCTTCAGGGTATAAGGTTTAAATTTTGCCGTAAATTCTTCATACGCTTCAAACGCATCCGGATAAGCCAGAAAGGCTTCTTTGATTTCATCGGCATTTTTAATATAATATTCTCCCGTTGCAAGACCTCTTCTTTTCCCAAACCCTTTCCCAACCGGGGTTGACAGTTTCTCACCATCTTTGATACAGCTTACGATATCCTGAATATTGGAATCGTCCTTGTGAGTATAATACGTCTCGTTTTGGGCTAAAATTTTAACGTTATATTTATCTGCGAAGTACAGTAGCACTTCGTTAAGATGCTCTTCTTCGGGCAGTTTATGGTTCTGGATCTGAACATAAAAATCATCTTCAAAAGTATCTTTCCACCATTTGAAAAGCTCCTCTCCTTTTTGCTCTCCGGTATTCAGAATAGCATCCGGAATATCTCCGTTAATGCCTGACGTAAGAGCAATAACGCCTTCCTTGTATTGAGCGATCAGCTCACGGCTTACCCTCGGAACACCGAAATAAAATCCTTTCAGGAAACCGATACTTGAGAGTTTCGCTAAGTTTTTGTATCCATTAAAATCTTTTGCCAAAAGCACTACCTGTGTTCTCCTGTCCGGATCATCTTTGGTAAACTGCTTCTGCTCGTAGCGGTCTGAAATATAGAATTCACAGCCCACTACAGGAATCAGAGGTTCTGAAAGAGGTTCAGCTTCATTGAATTCCGTTCCGTTTTCTTCTGCTTCCTGCTTTTTGGCCAGATATTCTTTATGCTTTTTTGCACGGTCTCCGTTGGCACCTTCCACCGCAGAAACGAATTTAAAGGCCCCCATCATATTTCCCAGGTCAACCATACCGACGGCCGGGAAATTATCATCCGTGGCCCTTTTGATCAGATCATTAATACTGGAAGTCGCAGATAAGGTTGAAAAAACGCTGTGGTTATCAAAATTGAAATATTTTCCGAGATCAATTTCATCAATACTTCCGAAATCCTGCTGCTTTTTCTTATTGTTGAAATCTGCAACCTGCCTTCTGATTACAATACTGAAAGGCTTAATCGGATCCGGATACAGCTTTTTGAAATAAGCCAGCTGATCTTCTGAAATCTTCAGTATTTCTGCCGGAACCACCCCTATTCTCATCATTTCAAAGAAAACCTGGGCCGTTGCATTTACGTCGGCAGCAGCGTTGTGGGCTTCATCAAACTTATGTCCATAGAGTTTTTCATAAAGTTCTTCCAGTTTCGGAGGTTTAAATCTCCCTCCTCTTCCCCCGCCAAGCTGACAGAAATCGGTTCCCAGAATCATGGTATCTGCTCTGGGCTTCTCCTGAAGATTATCTTTTAAATTTTTCCTGTAAAATTCAGCGCCTACGATATTATAGTCGAATTCTACATTGTGTCCGGATACCACTCTTACCCTTTCGAGAACTTTTGAAAATTCCTCAAGAATTTCCTGCAGATCCCGTCCTTCATCATTGGCTATTTTGGTCGTAATTCCGTGAATTCTGGCGGCATTGAAGGGAATATCATACCCTTCAGGTTTTATAATATAATCCTGATTTTCGATAAGATTTCCATCATCATCATGCAGCTGCCAGGCAATCTGAACCATTCTTGGCCAGTTATCTGAGTCTGAAAGCGGAGCATTGAAATTCTTAGGTAAACCGGTTGTTTCTGTGTCAAAAATTAAATACATATAATTTTCTAACTTTTTTAAGAAAGAGAATGTAAAGTTACTTCATTTTTTTCAATTAGACTTTCTCTTCAGCTAACATAATGCCTCATTAATCCCACTTAAAAATTTTCACAAATTCATAAAATCAAAACACTAATCTAATTTTACTAAAACATCCAAAAACCAATTAAAACAATAATCAAAAATAAAATAACTCCAATATTTAACATTAGAAATAAATTTTTATAGAATATTTTACTTTATATTTGTTAGCTTAAAAATTTTAATATTTACTAACCGCTATGAAGAAACATTTACTTTTGGTCAGTACTTTAGCTTTTGCTTTAATAAGTGCGCAAAATAATGAAGGATTAAAAAGAGAGTTTGAAAGGACAAACAGAGAAAACAACGCTAAGTTCGATTCTTATGTTGCAAAAGTGTACGGAAACAGCAGAAGTACTGAAACCCAAAAGGAAATAGAAAAATTAAGATCCAGCCTGGCAGGGTTTAATTTCGGAATCCCTTATTTTCTACAGGAAGAAGATACGAGACAATTATCTAATGCCAATTCTGATGTGCTAAATACAGCAGGTAATATTGCAGGCTTAACCGGTGCTTTTAATGGTGAAGGTATTAATTTTGCCATATTTGACGGAGGCCGAATTTTAGCTGAACATGAAGCCTTTAATAATATAGCCAACCGGATTACCAATAAAGAAAATGTCTCACAACCCTACTCTGCCCACTCAACAGGTGTAGGAAGTTTTATCGGTGGCAGAAGCGTTTCTCTTTCTACAGGAGGACCGTCACCGGTAGTTGTAGGTAATGCAAAAGGAGTTGCCAGCAATTCTACCATGGAGAGCTATATGTTTAATACAACTACTTTACCAGGGAATACCTCAACCAGCACGGTGATGCAGAAAATTCTTATTGCTCAACCTAATCTATCCAACCATTCCTATGGTGTTAACTCTGGCTGGACAGAGGTTTACGACAATGAAGATAATCTGGCATCATATGTTTATAATGGCTCCAAAGCAGGTAATTCATTCTATGATACTCAAGGGACTTATAATACCAATGACTCTGAATACGACCAGATTGTTTATAACAATCCGTCTTATATTATCGTGAAATCCTCCGGAAATTACTATGGTATGGGTCCCAACGGATCTAACTCAACCGTACCAAAATATTACAAAACTGCCGCCGGAAATGTTCAGTTCTCTCCCAATGACACTCTTCCTCCCAATAACTGTTCTTTAGGCTACGATTGTATCGGAACCGGATCTCTTGCCAAAAATATTATTGTTGTTGGAGCTACCGATATTATTACGGCCAATAATTTCAGATATACAACCCCATCAGATGTTGTACATTCCAGTTACAGCAGTGCCGGGCCAAGAGATGACGGGGGTATAAAACCAGACATTTCAACCGTCGGGACCAATGTTTATTATGCTGCAACCAATTCTCAGGGACAAATCGGCTGGGCCGGAGGAAGCGGGACATCTTTCTCTGCTCCTATTGTAACAGGAATTATTGGATTGTGGACACAAATTAACAAACAGTTATTCAACAATGCCATACTAAATGCTGCTTCTGCTAAAGTACTTACTATTCATTCAGCAGCTGAAGCCGGAAATATAGGTCCGGATCCGCATTTTGGATGGGGATTCATCGATGCCAAAAAAGGAGCAGAACTCCTTGTAGGAAAAGCTAATGGCAGTGTAATCTTTAACGATGAAACTTTAACCAGCGGAGTGACAAGCTCTAAAACAATTAAAGCTTCCGGATCTCAGCCACTCAAAGTAACGATCAGCTGGATTGATCCTAAATATACACCAAGTTATCAATTTGTAGATGACGTATTCAACAACAGATCTTCCAAATTGATTAATGATATCGATTTAAGAATCATAGATACGGTTGACAACACTATCTATTATCCATGGAAATTAGACGCTAACAGCCCAATGACACCTGCTACCCAGGCTGACAATACAGTTGATAATGTTGAGCAGGTTGTTATCAACAATCCGGTTGCAGGCAGAACTTATAGAGTTCAGATTACCAATAAAGGAACTTTAGTAAACAATTCAGGAGTACCTTCAGCTCAGAATTATTCTATTATGGTGACCGGTTTTACAGAATTTCTTGGCACTAAAGATTTAGCCAATGCAGCAAGCGAACTGGCTATCGCTCCTTCCGTTACAAAAGATATAACGTATATTTTGAAAGCTCCTAAAAAGTCTGCTTTCACATTGTATGATCTTTCAGGTAAAAAGTTACAGACCGGCACCATCAATAGTGATAAAGAAGCCGTAGATTTATCTACTTATCCTAAAGGAGTTTATCTTTTTGAAATAAAAACAGACAAAGATGTTATTTCTAAAAAAGTAATTAAGGAATAAACCCCGTTTATTATAGAATTTATGCAAAATACTAACACTTGTTAGTATTTTGTTTTTTTATGTATATTTGCTATCTATGGAAAATACACTTCACGAAAAAGTTTCTCAGGATATCCTGCTAAAAGCATATAATCACATGATGCTGGCTAAGGCAATGGCAGACATCTATGAAGAAAACAGAAATATCTGTAAATACGTTCATAGTACTTCAAGAGGCCACGAAGCCATTCAGCTGGCAACCGCCTATCAGTTGAAAAAAGAAGATTGGGTTTCCCCTTACTACAGGGATGAAAGCATTCTTTTGGGAATCGGTTTTGAGCCTTACCAGTTGATGCTTCAGTTACTGGCTAAAGCGGAAGATCCTTTTTCGGGAGGAAGATCCTATTATTCCCATCCATCCAGCAGGGATGAAGATAAGCCTAAAATCATTCACCAGAGTTCCGCAACGGGAATGCAGACCATTCCTACCACCGGTGTTGCTCAGGGAATACAATATATCCAGGAATTCAACCTTCAGAATTTTGAGAATAATCCGGTTGTGATATGCAGCCTTGGAGACAATTCCGTGACGGAAGGCGAAGTAAGTGAAGCTTTGCAGTTTGCCGCTTTGCATCAGCTTCCGATTATTTTCCTGGTTCAGGATAATGAATGGGGAATTTCCGTAACCAAAGAAGAAGCGAGAACCTGTGATGCTTATGATTTTGTGGCAGGATTTACCGGACTCACCAGAATGCGTGTAGACGGAACCGATTTCGTAGAGAGTTTTGAAGCCATGAAAAAAGCCGTTGATTTTGTAAGAAACGAAAGAAAGCCTTTGGTAGTCTGTGCAAAAACGGTTCTTATCGGTCACCATACGTCAGGAGTAAGAAGAGAATTCTACAGAGACGAAGAAGATTTAACGAAGCACAGAGCTAAAGATCCGGGAGAGATTCTTAGAAAACACCTTCTGGAATCAGGAACGGACGAAGATCTTTTAAAGCAGATCACCAAAAAAGCCCGTCTTGAAGCCGAAGAAGCTTTTGAAAAAGCCAAAAACGCTGAAGATCCAAAACCTGAAACGGTAATGCAGCACGTGTTTGCTCCTACCCCGATCACTGAAGAATCCGGAACCAGAGAACCTGCAGACGGTGAAAAAATCGTTATGGTAGATGCCGCGATCCACGCGATCCAGGAACTGATGTGGAAACACCCTGAAGCCCTTCTTTACGGGCAGGATGTAGGAGAAAGAATCGGAGGAGTATTCCGTGAAACCGTTACATTGGGAAAGAAGTTCGGAAACAAAAGGGTTTTCAATACCGCGATTCAGGAAGCATACATTATTGGTTCTACAACCGGAATGAGTGCTGTAGGATTAAAACCGATCGTAGAAGTTCAGTTTGCGGACTATATTTATCCGGGTATCAACCAGCTGATTACTGAAATTTCAAAATCAAGCTACCTGAGCGGCGGAAAATATCCGGTAAGCAACATCATCCGTGTACCGATTGGTGCTTACGGCGGCGGTGGACCTTATCATAGTGGAAGCGTAGAAAGTATTTTAGCCAATATTAAAGGTATTAAGATTGCTTATCCAAGTAATGCTGCGGATTTCAAAGGACTCCTGAAAGCCGCTTATTACGATCCGAATCCAGTGGTAATGCTGGAACATAAAGGATTGTACTGGAGCAAAGTTCCGGGAACAGAAGATGCCAAAACCATTGAGCCGGCAGAAGATTACGTTCTTCCGTTCGGAAAAGGAAAAATAATCATAGAAGCGGATAAAAATGAAACTGAAAAAGGCAGAACCTTATTGGTTGTGACTTATGGAATGGGCGTTTACTGGGCCAAAGAAGCCGCGAAAAACTTTAACGGAAGGGTTGAGGTGATCGACCTGAGAACTTTAATTCCGCTGGATGAAGAGCTTGTATTTGAAAGAGTAAAAGCCCATGGAAAATGTATTGTTCTGACGGAAGAGCAGCTTAACAATTCTTTCGCAGAAGCATTTGCCCACAGAATTTCCAAAAACTGTTTCAGATCTCTGGATGCCCCGGTAGAAACGATGGGATCGCTGGATGTACCGGCAGTTCCGATCAACCTGGTTCTGGAAAAAGAAATGCTTCCCAACGCTGAAAAGCTCACCAAAAAGATTGAAGAAATGCTTGCGTATTAAATAAATGAAACCTCTGATTTTCCAGAGGTTTTTTTTATTAAATTTAATCAGCAAAACAGATTCCGCATTTTTGGTACCTATTTTGTTGATATGCACACCAAATTTCATGAAGCATTATGATCACAACTAAATACGTCAACTACAGACAGGTTCTTAATTTATCCGGCGCACACCTGATCCTGATCAGTATATGGTGTACCCTGATTGCCGTTCTTTTTTATTTCTTCAACTGGCAATGGATGATTATTCCCTGGGTTCCGGTGGCGCTGATCGGTACCGCAGAAGCTTTTTTAGTTGGTTTTAAAAACAACCAGGCTTATGACAGATTGTGGGAAGCCCGAAAAATATGGGGCGGCATCGTCAATTCCAGCCGTTCTTTCGCTTCCATGGTGTATGCTTTTGATACTAAAAATGAAGAAATAGGAACTTTTGATCTGGAAGACCGCAAAAGAAGAATCGTCTACCGTCATATTGCATGGCTGTACACTTTCCGTGAACAGCTTCTGATCCCTACGGAATGGGAACACATCAGTTCAGAAAATAAATTCGGAAACATCAACCTCAGAAGGAACAGACTAATCAAGGCCGGTTTTCCTGATTACGGAAGAGCCCCGATTTTCCTGCATAAATATCTTTCGGAAGAGGAATATGACCTTAAAGATGAGTATAAAAATTTTGCGACCTACCTGAATGCCCGGCAGGCCAAAGACATCAATGAGCTGAAGAACCTGAATGTCATTTCAGAATTCAACCAGATGCAGCTTCAAACATGCCTTAACGAATTCTATGCATTTCAGGGACAGGCGGAGAGAATCAAGAAATTTCCGTCACCGAGACAGTTTGCCAGTACGGCTTTTGTTTTTAATATCCTTTTTATCATGCTGCTTCCGCTGGGACTGGTGAATGAGTTTGCCAAACTGGGGGATTTCGGGATCTGGGCATCTATTCCGTTCTGTATCATCATTGGCTGGATCTATATCATCATGGAACTGGTAGGTGATTATTCGGAAAACCCTTTCGCCGGGCTGATGTTTGATGTTCCGATGCTTTCGATCTGCCGTACCATAGAAATTGATCTTCTTCAAATGGCCGGAGAAACTGATCTTCCGGAACCTATTGCATCGAAGCATGGGGTATTAATTTAATATAAAGGCTGGAAGACGGATGAGGGATGATGGAAGTTTTGAGAGTTGTCATGATCAATAACTCTCTTAAAATCAAAAGTCTTAAAAAAAGGCAGAAACAGAACCTCATCATACACCTTTTCAGGTTTTATTAAAGCAATATCGCTGTGGTATTCTTCACCTCAGAGATCATAAATGAGCTGTGGGTGCTTGCAATATGTTGTAACGTTGTGAGTTTGGTCAGCATGAAATTCCGGTAATCTGTCATATCTTTCACCCCGATTTTAAGGATGTAGTCATAATCACCACTTACATGGAAACATTCGGTCACTTCCTGAAGGTTCATCACTTCTTTTTCAAACTGAATCACGAATTCTTTTTTGTGCTGGGTAAGTTTTATATGGCACAGAACAATGAAATCCCGTCCTACCTTATTCCGGTCCAAAAGGGCTACATATTTTGAAATAATCCCCTGATTTTCCAGTTTCCTGATTCGTTCATAAACGGCTGTAACGGATAAACCAAGCTTGTAAGACAGCTCTTTGGTAGTCTGCTTACAGTCTTCCTGCAATAAAAGCAGCAATTTTTTGTCGGTCTCATCAAAATTCATAGATATATTTTTGGAGAAAGTTTAACATTTCCAAAGATAATAAACATATTTTCTAATCAAAACGCATTTAACAGATTTATTTTCTATAGATTTAAATTTATATTGTAATTATTGTGAAAACAGACCATATTTAGCCATCAATAAAATCTAAAGCTTATGGAAAATTTTAATGCGGCTAATGAGATCCAGGATCTGCAGTATTTTGGTGAATTCGGAGGGGTAAATCCTTCAATCTCCGACAGCTCTACCTATACTTTTCTTTCTGCCAAAACAATGTTTGATACCTTTGAAGGCAATGCGGAAGGATGCTATCTGTATTCCAGACATTCCTCCCCGATGAATCTTTACCTGGCTCAGGCATTGGCCAAAATGGAAAATACCGAGGCAGCCAATGTTACCGCATCAGGAATGGGCGCGATTACTTCCGTACTGATGCAGCTTTGTAAAAGCGGTGACCATATTATTTCCAGCAGAACGATTTACGGAGGAACCTATGCTTTCCTGAAAAATTTCCTGCCTCCTTTCCATATTGAAACCTCTTTCGTAGACATCAGTCATTTTGAGTCTATAGAAAATGCCATACAGCCGAACACCAAAATCATTTACTGTGAAAGTGTAAGCAACCCCCTTTTGGAGGTCGCTGATCTGAGAAAACTGTCTGAAATCTGTAAGAAACACGGCTTAAAGCTGATCGTAGACAATACCTTCTCCCCTCTTTCGGTTTCGCCCAAATTGCTGGGAGCTGATATTGTGATTCACAGTCTTACGAAATTCATCAACGGAAGCAGTGATACGGTAGGTGGTGTATACTGCGGAAGCCAGGAATTCATCAACGATACCAAGAATGTAAATAACGGTGCCTGTATGCTTTTAGGCCCCACCATGGACAGCTTCCGTTCAGCGAGCATCCTGAAGAATCTGAGAACACTTCATATCAGAATGAAACAACACAGCTACAATGCCATGTATCTTGCTGAAAGATTTGAAAAGGACGGATTAAAAGTGTCCTATCCAGGATTGGCTTCCCATAAGGATCATGAACTGATGAAAAGCATGATGCATGAAGATTACGGCTTCGGCGGCCTGCTTACTTTGGATGCCGGAACAACCGATAAAGCCAATGAGCTGATGGAAATGATGCAGCAGGAAAACCTGGGCTACCTGGCGGTAAGCTTAGGGTTCTACAAAACCTTATTTTCATGTTCAGGAAGCTCAACATCTTCAGAGATCCCTGAAGAAGAGCGTGAAGCAATGGGAATATCAGACGGACTTATCCGATTCTCTATAGGACTTGACCAGGATATAGAGAGAACTTATCAGAAAATGCGGGAATGCATGTTGAAAACAGGTGTTCTCAACCATGAAACCATATTCATATCCTAATTTATTGTTACAAAAAGCTGTCGGGATTTTCCGGCAGCTTTTATTTTTATCTGATATGAAAATGTTTGGGGAAAGCCTCTTCAGGCTTCATTCTGAACACATTCAGGAGAATCCATGATTTTAAAAAGCCATAGCCGTAAGAAAACATCTGGATATAGGTGGAAATCACAGCCATTCCGGCAATGCTTATGTTTCCGGTAACGATCAGCGCATGGAAAAGCACTATAAAAGTATAAAGTCCGTAAAAAGCAAGGATAATCCCCCGCTGCATGATAAAGTACTCTAAAAAGCCTAAAATATAGCCCAGAAGGAATAAAGTAGGAAAAGCAAAGGATATTTTCACGTAATTCGGGTGCCTCTGGTTAAGGATCGGCCTTGCACAGCCGAACTGATATACCTGTTTGGAAAATTTCCCAAAATCTACCCTGCGTTTGTGATAAACAGCAATATCATCAAAAAAGGCGGTTGTAAAACCGTTTTCCCAAAGTGTCATCGACAGGTCCGGATCTTCCCCGATTCTCATTTCAGAAAAACCGCCTACCTTCTCAAAAACCGATTTCTTCACGCCCATATTGAAGCTTCTCGGCTGAAATCTGGAAACCGCTTTCTTACTTCCCCTGATCCCTCCGGTGGTAAAAACAGAGGTCATGGAATAGGAAATAGCCTTCTGCATCAGATTAAAGCCTTTATGAGCCTTATCTGCTCCTCCAAATGCATCACATGGAATGGTTTGTATGTCTTTCTTAATGTTTTCGATGTAGTCTTTTTCTACGATCACATCGCTGTCTACAAAAACCAGCCAGTCGTTCTGAGCTCTCTTTGCCCCGTAATTTCTGGTAAGTCCCGGCCCTGAATTGTCTTTCCGGAAATACCGGACCTCCAGCATTTCCTCAAAATTATGAATGGTAGGCTTAAGATCTATGAAAGAACCGTCATCCACAATAATCACCTCAAATTCTTTGTCCGTCTGGTGGGACAGAGAATTCAGCAGTTCAAAAAGTTCATCTTTTCGGTTGAAAATAGCAACGACAATGGAAATAGTAGGCTTCAAATTAAAAATTTTTCAAAATTACTTATTCACAGAAGAATCCACAAACAGTTTGCCATAGATTATTTTAATATTTTTTAAGTATTATAAAAAACAACCATAAATAGCTATTAAAAAAATAATTCATATGTTATTGATTAATCTTAAGTAAAATATACTAAATAATCAGTATTTTTATAAAAATTTTTAATTAAAATACATTCTATGAAAATTAATTTAGCAACCATTTTACTTAGTCTCGGTTTTTTCTCAAACGCCCAAGTGGGTATAGGGACAAGCACACCCAACGGAGCATTTCATGTAGACGGAAATAAGGATAACGCAGCTTCTCCTACCCCTGCTCAGACCGCCAATGACTTTATAGTTACCACTACAGGATCTGCAGCTCTGGGAACAATAACGGTAGATCCTTCTGCCAAGTTTCAGCTGGACGCCACCAATAAAGGAATGCTTATTCCCCGCGTTACTTTGACTTCTCCTACCGACGGAACAACGATTCCTTCACCAGCCAAAGGGCTTATTGTGTACAATACCAATGTAACCACAAACATGGAAGAAGGCTTTTATACCAACTACGGTACTCCGGCAGCTCCCAGATGGATCACTTATCAGCAGCGTGACAAGACGGCCTGGAAACTGGATAATGTATTCGACGTTACAGCCACCAATTTCGTAGACCAGCCTTCACCATCAGGAACTACAGTTAATAATATCAACCTGGGATTAAGCGTCACCATCACCATCCCGGCATTTACTCAGGCAAAACTGGTTACCACGTATAGTGTTCCTATAGGGACTACGACTATAGCTAACAATTTCGGAGGCTATTTCGGGATCCGGTTTTTGAAAAACGGGACTGAACTTCCAGCCGGCTCCAGAAAATATACGGTGCCTGCAGTTTCTTCAGGAGTTGCTTCCAGAATGGCTTCTGTAAATGCGACTGTTGGAGATACAGTGACCAATAATACTGCTGCTCCGGTTAATGTAACCTACTCTTTAAACGGATATGTAGAACCTACTGCGGATACCGCAACCATCAGATTTAATATGTGGTCTACTGCCGACCCTAATTTCAATTGGGGAAGAGGATATATGTCTGTACAGATGTTTACGAAAACAACCCTATAAATTAGTCACTTAATTTCAGTCCATACAAGCTCCTTTTTCAGGGAGCTTTTTTTTATTTAAACAAACAGACCGGATCTAAAATAAAAACACAGCACAAAAGAAATAAAGAACATGATTACCGAACCACTGAAAAGCAGCAGTCTGAAAAGACTTTTGAAATAGTACAGTTCCAGAACATACAAAATAAAAAACGAAATGCCTGAAAGAGCAATTCCGATCAGGGAAGCTACAATAATCGTCTGGCTATAGTTTTCTGTTGGTAACGGATCTTTAAAAACAAAAAACAACAGTACTGAAGCTGCTGTCATACATGCAACACTTGCTTTTTCTGTAAGATATTTAACTTTCTTATCCTTTTTAGGTTTCTCATCATCAGGAACAGAGTCTGACGACGCCGGTCCTATAGAAATAATATCCGCTATAAACCCTATCACATCCAAAAAATCCAAGGCCATACTGTATCTGAATTTAGGCAAAAATAAAAATTCTTTTCACAGAACAAAAAAAACCTTCCGGAATGGAAGGTTTTACTATTATTTTGAATTCTCAATCTTATGAACTTTTTTCGTTCCCTCATACATTTCGTACTGCAGGAATCTTGTTTCCAGTTTTCCGTTGAAAAGCTTGATCTTTCTGGACGGCCGGAGCCCGATTTTTTTCACGGCTTCAAGATCTGAAGAAATCAGCCAGGCAAGGGTATTCGGGTAATGGGTTTTAAAAGTATCTCCTATTTTTTTATAGAAATCATCGTCATTAATGGAAATTCTTTCGTCATAAGGCGGGTTAAACACCATCAGCAATGGGAAAAGATCTTTTTTGGAGTCGAAGAAGTTCTGTTTTCTTACTTCGATTACATCTTCCATTTCTGCGGCTTCAATATTCATTCTCGCAGCATTCAGCATACGGGCATCAATATCATACCCCACAATTTTCCCGGTAAATTCTTTGATTCTGTTCACACGGAATTCTTTGATCTTGGCAAACAGATCGGCATCATAGTTTTTCCAGTTCTGGAAGGCAAACCGCTTTCGGAAGATCTGTGCCGGAAGATCCATAGCAATCATGGCAGCCTCAATCAGGAGCGTTCCCGAGCCACACATCGGATCCAGGAAGTTTCCTTTTCCGTCCCAGCCCGCAAGCTGAAGCATTCCGCTGGCAAGAACCTCATTAATCGGCGCTTCCCCCTGCTCTCTTCTATACCCTCTTTTGAACAGGGCATCTCCTGAAGAGTCTAAGGAAATCGTGATCAGTTCCCGGTCGATATGTAAATGGAATTTAATATCCGGTGTTCTCGTTTCTACATTGGGACGCCTTTTGAACTTATCCTGAAAATAATCAACAATCGCGTCTTTCATTTTAAGCGTTACAAACTGTGAATGCCTGAACGTTTCTGAATTCACTGTCGCATCAATTGCAAAAGACTGGTCTACATCCATGAATTCTTCCCAGTTTACTTTGAAAAGCCTGTCATAAAACTGATGCTGATTGAACGCCTTAAATTCATACACAGGAATTAAAATTTTCAATGCTGTTCGTGCCGAATAATTGATTTTATAAAGGAAACCAAGATCTCCTTCACAATTAACGGCTCTGTTTTTCACTTCTACCTTTCTTCCCCCCAACTTCTTAACTTCTTCTGCTAAAATCTGCTCCAGTCCGAAGAATGTTTTTATCTGAATCTGTAGATTTTCTGTATCCATAATTAATGTATTAAAAGATTTAATCATTTATAAATTAAAAGATTAACTATCGAAATTCAACATTCCATTGAATCTGTCAATCTTTCAAAATATAAATACTTTGCTTTTAACACCGCAAATTTAGTTATTTTTGTATTATGGAATGGTTTGAATCTTGGTTTGATACCCCTTATTATCATCTTCTCTACAGCAACAGAGATTATACGGAAGCCGAAAAATTTATTACCGCACTTACGACGGACCTTCAGCTCCCGCCTTCATCCAGAATCATTGATCTGGCCTGTGGAAAAGGAAGGCATTCTGTTTTTCTGAATAAACTGGGCTATGATGTACTGGGACTAGACCTTTCCAGACAGAGTATTGAATTCGATAAGCAGTTTGAAAACCAGTCGCTGATTTTCGATGTCCATGACATGCGGAACCCCATTGATGCCGATCCAATGGATGCTGTATTCAATCTTTTTACCAGCTTTGGGTATTTCGATAATGAAAATGATGATAAAAAAGTTTTTCAGTCTGTATACAACGCTTTAAAGCCCGGCGGATATTTTGTCCTGGATTACCTGAATGAAGAATACGTAAGAAAAACACTGGTTCCCGAAACTTCTGTAACACGCGGTGATATTGAATTTAAGATCCTGAAAAAAATCGAAGGCAGACACGTCATTAAAGACATTCGTTTTGAAGCAGACGGAAAACCTTTCCATTTCTTTGAAAAAGTAAAACTTCACTCGCTGGAAGAGATCTATTCCTACGCAACGGAATGTGGCTTTGAAAGAATAAAAGTTTGGGGAGATTATCAGTTAAATGAATTTTCCAAAGACATCTCACCCCGATGCATTAATTTATTTAAGAAAAAATAATGATTACGGTACTTTTACTGATCCTCAGTGTGATCGCAGGTGTATTTCTCGGAAAACATTTCGGGAAAAAGGAAAAACTGGCTAAAAACTTATTGATTTTAAGTGCAGGATTTCTGATCACCATCTGCCTGAATGAAGTTTTTCCTCAGGTGTATACCTCAGAAGCCGGAAGCAGTCTCGGCATATTCGTGATCGCCGGAGTTCTTCTGCAAATGATTCTTGAAGCGCTCACCAAAGGTTTTGAGCACGGGCATTTCCATCATCATAATGAACATAATATTCTTCCTGTTGCCCTAATGGTGGGATTATTTGTCCATGCCTTTATTGAAGGGATTCCTTTAGCCAACGAAGAACATGAGCTTTCGCCTTATCTTCTGGGAATTCTGTTTCACAACCTTCCGATTTCATTTATCCTTGGGGCATTTTTATTCAACAGGAAAGAAGAATCCAAAGGATCCTCCTATCCTTCACTGATGATTGTAGCCTTATTTGCCCTGGCTTCTCCATTGGGAATGCTTCTGGGAAATTATTTCAATCCGGATCTGCAGCCTTATTTTCTGGCTATCGTAGGCGGTATTTTCCTTCATATTTCATCGGTTATTATTTTTGAAAGCAACAAAAACCACAATATCGACTGGATGAAAATCGGTCTGGTTATCATTGGGGTTTCCTTAGCCCTTGTGATGCATCTGTTCCATGAGCATCCTCATGCGGGACATCATCATTAATTAAACTTATTCCAAAATAAAAGCTCCGGACAATGTCCGGAGCCTCCATTTAATCACTCATTACACAATCTGGAATTAGAACTTCCAGCCGAATGTAATAAAGAAGTTATTTCTGTTATTTTTTACATCAGTAACCACAAAATTATCAGATCCTAAAATTCTGTCTCCGGAATAGTAAGCGGTATCTGTAGCAGGATCACCTGTTTCAATACCTCTCAGGAAAGGATTGCTGTATTTGCTTGTTACATACTGATAGGATGCATCCACATAGAATGATTTGAAATCATATCCTAAACCGAATGAAGCCAGATTTCTGTTATTAAGCATCATATTGCTGTATGAACGGTCTTCACTCGTAGCATCAGGATTCCACTGGGTTACGGTTAAAGCATCAAACGGATTGGAAGTATAGGAATACCCTCCTCTTAATCTGAACTGCTGTATTCTGTATTCGGCGCCGATTCTTACCTCTGAAATGTTCTTGTAATTATCTTTGAAGAAATTATTCAGATCGCTTTCCGTTCCGGAATACACCTTATATTTAGGTCTTGTTACCCCAAGTGTATAGTCCACGTTCAATGAGAAGTTTTTGCTGGCAACAAATGCAGCACTTACGGTTGCTTTAAGCGGCGTAGTCAGTCTTTGGTTTTCTCCGCCCATACCGTCTCCTCGCTGTGGATCATTGTAAAAGTAATATTCCCGGTCTATAGACCAGAACGTAGGCGTCTCAATAGATGCCCCCAATCTGAAATTAGGATTTACCTTTCCTATAACCCCCAATGAGGCAGAAAAACCGGTAGATCTTTCAAAGAAAGGTGTATTCTGTCTGTCGAAAAATTCCAAAGAACCGTTATCCACCGACTGGAAGGCAGCCGTATCATACTGGTCAATAGACGCACTGAAAAAGTTCAGCCCTGCTCCTACATACACATTATGATTATAGTTCGCTCCTACCCCGAAACTTGTCTTGGCAAGATTTCCGTATCGGTTATAGGCATGTCCTGCAAGTGAAGCACTCTTCCCATCAGCGAAATCGGTAATGAAATTATTACTTCCCGGAGACTCTACATAATTATCCAGTGACTGATTCGAGTAGTTGATCCCGATATTGATGAACTTCCAACCGGTTTCCGTCATCAGAGGGAAAGCAATTACCCCTCCGATATTGCCAAGATCTGTGGTTGTTTTACTATAATCGGCAGTCGTTCCGTTCCAGGTACTTTTATTCTTATTTCCGGCAATGGATAAGGTTCCGGAAACTTCTCCCGAAATCGCTACCCCAAGACCGGCCGGGTTGGTAAGAAGAGCATTCGCATCACCTCCCAAAGCTCCGTTTGATCCCGCCATTCCGTTAAACTTTGCCGAACCCACCATCGGTGTACTAGAGTAAACATCTACAGTATTTCTCAACACAGAAACATCCTGAGCCTGAGCAAAAAATGCTGCAGCAATACCCGTTAATACTAAAGATTTTTTTAACATTATTTTTTTAAATAGTTATTTAGTTGATACTTATCTGCCACCGCTTCTGAAGCCGCCGCCTCCGCCGCCACTTCTGAAGCCACCGCCACCACCTGAAGACCCCCCTCCTCTGAAGCCTCCTCCTGAGCTATTGAATCCTCCACTGGATCGGAAACCACTATCATTGGATCTGAACCCACCGTTATTCTGCTGCGGGTTATAATTAGGTCTTGGCTGGCTTGAATTACGGAAACCTCCTGATTGTTGTTGATTTCTGAAACCTCCGTTAGAATTAGAGTTTCTGAAGCCACCGTTCGTATTGGAGTTTCTGAATCCTCCGTTAGAATTAGAATTTCTGAAACCACCGTTTGTATTGGAATTTCTGAAACTACTGTTCGAATTACCGTTTCTGAAACCACCATTGGAACTTCTTACGGCATCTCCGTTTCTGAAACCTCCTCTGTAAGTATTGGTATTATAAACGGCATTCGTTAAGCCAGGATTACTGAAGCCACCTCCGCCGCTTCTTCTGTAGATCGGTCTGTTGTAATAGCCATGGCCCCAATATCCACCGCCCCAGCCCCAGCCGTAACCGCCACCCCAGAACGGATCATAATATCCGCCCCAGTACGGTGAATAGCCATATCCCCAGTATGGGCTTCCCCATCCGATAGAGCCACCCCAGCCCCAACCGAATGATCCGCCCCAGCCCCAGGATAATCCCATACCCCAGCCCCAGCCACGGTTCCAGCCCCAATATGGGCTATAACCTCCATACCAGCCCCAAGGATTTCCCCATCCCCAGGAATTGTCATAGTAATTGGTCTGTGAGCCGGCATACAGGCCCCAGTCTGAGTCTGTAGCATTGCTGTTTACGTTAATATCACTCCAGGCATTGTATCGGTTATCACGCTCTCTCATATTAGCTTCAGCATTCTGAATAACATTGGAGTCCTGATAATAGTCATAATATTCACCTACACGGTTTCCGCCATCATTGATAATTACTCCTTCCGGCAGCGTATCTTTATTCGGGTCATAGTACACCCCGTCTGTCTCTGTGTATCCGCCCATCTGAGCGCCACAAGACACAAGCAGCAATCCGCCGGATATCGCTAAAATCCCTTTGGACTTTAACAAACCAAGCAAATTTTTATGTATATTTTTTTTCATGATAACGTATAAATTTTTAATTTAAATTATATTTGCAATCTGTACCAAAAATGTACCAAAATACGGGTAAAAAAATCTATCAAAAATAGATTTTTATTTTTAGATTACAATAATGTACAAAAGTTAAAAAAATTTTAAAAAATAATGGCAAAATTAACCTCAAGAAGCGAAGATTACAGCAAATGGTATAATGAATTGGTTGTAAAAGCTGATTTAGCTGAAAACTCCGGAGTGCGGGGATGTATGGTAATCAAACCATACGGCTATGCAATCTGGGAAAAGATGCGTGACGAAATGGATAAGAAATTCAAGGAAACAGGTCACGTTAACGCTTATTTCCCGCTTTTTGTGCCCAAGAGCTTATTTGAGGCTGAGGAAAAAAATGCAGAAGGTTTTGCTAAAGAATGTGCGGTTGTCACCCACTACAGACTGAAAACTGACCCGGACAACCCTTCTAAACTTATCGTAGATCCGGATGCCAAACTGGAAGAAGAACTCATTGTACGTCCTACTTCTGAAGCCATCATCTGGAATACCTATAAAAACTGGATCCAGTCTTACAGAGATCTTCCGATCCTGATCAACCAATGGGCCAATGTGGTGCGTTGGGAAATGAGAACCCGTCTTTTTTTAAGAACGGCAGAATTCTTATGGCAGGAAGGCCACACCGCACACGCTACCAAAGATGAAGCGGTAGAGGAGGCTGAAAAAATGAACAAAGTATACGCAGATTTTGCAGAAAATTTCATGGCTATTCCGGTAATTCAGGGGTTGAAGACTCCTTCTGAAAGATTTGCCGGTGCTGATGAGACGTATTGTATTGAAGCATTAATGCAGGACGGAAAAGCCCTTCAGGCAGGAACTTCTCACTTTTTAGGCCAGAATTTCGCCAAAGCTTTCGATGTAAAATTCACCAATAAGGAAGGAAAAATTGAACACGCATGGGCTACCTCATGGGGAACATCTACCCGTCTGATGGGAGCACTGATCATGACCCATTCCGATGATTTCGGATTGGTACTTCCTCCTACCCTGGCACCGATCCAGGTGGTTATTGTTCCGATCTTTAAAGGAGACGAGCAGCTTGCCCAGATCAGTGAAGTGGCATTGGATATCCAGGCTAAATTAAAAGCCAAAGGAATCTCCGTAAAATTCGATAACGATACCCAGAACAAACCGGGCTGGAAATTTGCTGAATATGAACTGAAAGGTGTTCCGGTAAGAATTGCAATGGGTCCGAGAGATCTGGAAAATAAATCTGTAGAAATTGCAAGAAGAGATAACCTTACCAAAGAAGTACGTTCCATTGAAGGATTGGATAGCTACATCGAAGAATTGCTTCAGACCATTCAGAAAGATATTTTTGAAAAGGCCCTTGATTTCAGAAAAGAGCATATCACCAAAGTGGATACTTACGAAGAATTCAAAGAGGTTCTTGAAGGAAAAGGTGGTTTCATTTACGCACACTGGGACGGAACAGCTGAAGAAGAAGAGCAGATTAAGGATGAAACCAAGGCTACCATCAGATGTATTCCTTTGGATGACGATATTGAAGAAGGAATTTCCATGATTTCAGGAAAGCCTTCCAAAAGACGTGTACTATTCGCAAAAGCCTACTAATAATTTTGTCGATTCCCAAAAATTTCGACAAAATTCAAATAAAAATTAAAGAAAAGTGACATTTGGACAGATTTTTGTTTAAATTTATGGAACATTAATCTCAAAATAATTTATTATGTCTTTAAATGTCATCGATTTAATTAAAGGGCAACTGGGTCCCGCTTTGGTTTCACAGGCAGCCTCTCAGTTTGGAGAAAGTGAATCCGGTATTTCAAAAGCAATTGGAGGTTTATTGCCTGCCGTGGTAGGAGGATTAGCCAACAATGCCGATAATCCGGGAGTTTTGGACGCTATAAGCAGTCCTTCGTCAAGCGGAATTTTAGGAAACTTATTAGGAGGTGCCTCCAGTAATCCTATGATATCCAGCATTCTTACTGCGATTTTCGGAGATAAGGTAAGCGGAATCATCAATTCCATTTCGACTTTTGCAGGGATCAGCAACAATACGTCCAGCTCGCTGCTCAACCTGGTAACAGGGGCAACAGTAGGCTCTATCGGTAAATATGCAGCTGATAACAACCTGGATAAATCAGGAATTTCAAGCCTGCTGAACGACCAGAAAGGAATTGTCTCTTCATTACTTCCTGCAGGACTCTCCCTGGCATCACTGAATATCGGTGACTGGGCTAAAGGATACAAGTTTGACAATGACAATGACGCTATAAGAACAGCGGCTACCGAAGAACCTAAAATAGAGGTAACAAGAAGTACTACCCCTACAGGAACAAATCCTGACAGAAATAACAATAACGAAGGCGGAGGCTCCATCTGGAAATGGTTGCTTCCGCTTTTGCTTTTAATAGCAGCGGGGTATTTCCTATGGAAGCAATGTGAGAAAAAACAAACCACTACAACGACCACAACTACAGATTCTACAGGATCTTCTACAGATTCCTCTGCTGCGGTTACTCCTCCGGACACTTCAACAACGACAGCAGCTCCAGCCGCTAAAACAGATGAAGACATCGATCTTAACGGGGTAATGCTGAAAGGGTATAAAGGAGGAATGGAAGATCAGATGATTGCCTTCCTGAAATCCGGTGGGTATAAAAATGCCGCTGACGATGCTGCATTGAAAGATACATGGTATAACTTTGACCACGTTAACTTCAAAATAGGAAAATCCAATGAGCTGGAAGCAGGTTCTCAGGGACAGCTTGACAACCTGGTAGCCATTTTAAAGGCGTTCCCTGAAGCGAAAATTAAAATCGGCGGCTATACTGATAAAACAGGAAATGAAGCTGCAAATGTGAAACTATCCAAAGAAAGAGCTGAATACATTAAAGCGGCGTTGGCTAAAGCAGGTGTTGGCGCTCAGGTTCTGGAAGCTGACGGATACGGAAGTAAATTTGCTACCGTAGATGCTAAAGCTTCTGATGCTGAAAGAGCTGCAGACCGAAAAATGGCTGTCAGATTTGCTAAATAACACTCTTTAGAATCAATAAAAATTGAATCCCGGAAAATGATTTTCCGGGATTTTTTTGCGTCTTATTTTTGTATTTATATTTATTTAATTAAATTTGTTAGTCATTTCTAACATTTATGAGCTTCAATTTAAAAAACGGCTGGCGTAAAGATAAAACCACCCATTCTCTTTCTGAGGTGTATTCCTCTATAAAAGTCCCTAAAAAAGCTACTTTCTGGAGAAAGTATCTGGCCTTTGCCGGACCCGGACTTATGGTAGCCGTAGGATATATGGATCCCGGAAACTGGGCCACGGATATCGCCGGAGGAGCACAGTTCGGATACACCCTTTTATCGGTAATACTTATTTCCAATATTTTTGCGATGGTTCTTCAGCATCTTTCCGTTAAGCTGGGAGTTGTGGCAGAGAGGGATCTGGCGCAGGCCTGCCGCGACCACTTCAGCCCTACCACCAACTTCATACTATGGATATTCTGTGAAATTGCCATTGCCGCCTGTGACCTCGCCGAAGTCATAGGTTCAGCCATTGCACTCAATCTGCTGTTTCAGATTCCGCTTACGTGGGGAATTGTGATCACCACCATTGATGTACTTTTTATTCTTCTCCTTCAGGCTAAGGGCTTCCGGTGGATCGAAAGTATTGTTGGTGGATTGATTTTCATCATCCTCTCCTGCTTTGTTTATGAAATCGTTATTTCAAAACCGGCATTCAATGAAATTCTGGGCGGATTGGTCCCTCAGAAAGAAATCATTCAGAATCCGGCCATGCTGTATATTGCCATCGGAATTCTGGGTGCCACGGTAATGCCTCACAATCTATATCTTCACAGCAGTATCGTTCAGACCAGAGATTACACCCGTGACCGGGAAGGCAAGAAAGAAGCCATTAAATTTGCTACTTTAGACAGTACGGTTTCCCTGATGCTGGCTTTCTTTATCAATGCTGCCATACTTATTCTGGCCGCAGCCACATTCCACACCACCGGAAACGAGCATGTAGCAGACATTCATGATGCCTACAAAATGCTCACCCCCATTTTAGGGGCTTCCATGGCCAGTATTGCTTTTGCTATTGCTCTTCTCGCTTCAGGCCAGAATTCTACCCTAACCGGAACTCTTGCCGGACAGATCGTCATGGAAGGTTTTCTGAATATCCGGTTAAAGCCGTGGCTCAGAAGGTTGATCACAAGACTTATTGCCGTTATTCCGGCTCTGATTGTTGCCATCCTTTATGGTGAACAGGGAACTACGGATCTTCTGGTATTGAGCCAGGTCATCCTGTCGATGCAGCTGAGTTTTGCAGTGGTTCCTTTGGTTATGTTTACCAATGACAAAGCCAAAATGGGTGAATTCGCCAATAAACCTTTTCTTAAGATCTGTGTGTGGGTGATTTCCGTTATTATTATTATTCTCAATCTTTATCTGTTGTATCAGACCTTTACGGAAGCATAAGGAATGGGTGATAATTGGAATGGTTTCAAAATTCATTACTCACCCGTTGACCCATTCAGTTTTCTATCAGCATTTTTCTGCCTTAATGTCCTGATTTTTTCATTTGGCAGACTCTTTGTCAAATCATTGTGTAAATAAATATTGAATTATGGAAAACCAGGATATTAACGAAGAAAGCATCAATAATCAGGAAGAAAACAAGATTCAGAACGAAACGGGAGCTGAAGACAAAGTGACATCTTCGCCTTCTGCAGAGGAACTTTTGGCAGAAGAAAAAGACCGTTATATCAGATTGTACGCTGAATTCGAAAACTATAAAAAAAGAACGGCTAAGGAGAAGATGGAATTCTTCCAGTATGCCAACCAGGACATGATGGTTTCTATGCTAGGTGTTTTAGATGATTTTGAAAGAGCATTGAAAGAGATCGCTAAAAACGGAAATCCTTCCGACCTTCAGGGTGTGGAACTTATCTACCAGAAATTTAAAAATAAACTGGGTGAAAAAGGGTTAAAAACCATGGAAGTAAGCGCCGGTGACAGCTTTAATGTAGATTTCCATGAAGCTATTACCCAGATCCCTGCTCCGTCAGAAGATCTGAAAGGAAAGATCGTAGATGTTATTGAAACCGGATACACCCTGAATGATAAAGTGATCCGTTTCGCAAAAGTAGTAACAGGAAACTAATATTAAATAAATGATAAATGGTGAGAGATAATTGATTGGCAATACGCAATAGACATCAATTATCATTTATCAGTAATCAATTATAAGCATTATGTCAAAGAGAGACTATTACGAGGTTCTGGAGATCAGCAAATCTGCTTCAGCCGACGAAATAAAAAAAGCATACCGTAAAATGGCCATTAAGTATCACCCTGATAAAAATCCGGGCGATAAGGAGGCTGAAGAAAAATTCAAAGAAGCTGCTGAGGCTTACGAAATCCTGAGTGATGACCAGAAACGCGCACGATATGACCAGTTTGGCCATGCCGGTGTAGGAGGTAACGGAGGTTTCGGAGGCGGAGGCT
Organism: Chryseobacterium sp.; assembly: GCA_031277615.1. Taxonomy (GTDB): domain Bacteria; phylum Bacteroidota; class Bacteroidia; order Flavobacteriales; family Weeksellaceae; genus Chryseobacterium. The sequence continues at coordinate 227,022 of JAITMC010000040.1, forward strand.
TCGGAGGGGGTATGAATATGGAAGACATTTTCAGCCAGTTCGGAGATATCTTCGGGGGCGGATTTGGCGGTTTCGGAGGTGGCGGCGGTGGCCGTCAGCAAGCCAGAGGTTCCAATTTGAGAATCAGAATCAAGCTGAACCTTGACGACATGGTAAACGGCACCCAGAAAACCATTAAAGTCAAGAAAATGAAGATGGCTGAAGGAGCTACGTCAAAAACATGTCCTACCTGTAACGGTTCGGGAGTTCAGCTTAAAGTGATGAACACTATGTTCGGACAGATGCAAACCCAGACTACCTGCGGCACCTGCCAGGGAATCGGGAAAGTAGCGGATAAAATTCCGGCGGGAGCCAATGCCCAGGGACTGATCAAAGATGAAGAGGAAGTAACCATCAATATTCCTGCGGGAGCCAGAGACGGTATTCAGCTTAATGTAAGAGGAAAAGGAAATGACGCTCCTTTCGGAGGTATTCCGGGAGACTTATTGGTGATCATTGAAGAGGAAGTTGACAAAACCATCAAAAGAGAAGGCGATAACCTTCATCAGGAACTCTATATCTCATTTGCAGAAGCTGCTTTAGGAACCAAAAAAGAAGTTCCTACCGTAGGCGGAAAAGTAAAGATCACGGTTGACCCTGGAACTCAATCCGGAAAGATTCTGAGACTGGCCGGAAAAGGCCTTCCAAGCATAGACAGCTACGGAAAAGGTGATATGTTCATCCACATTAATGTATGGACGCCTCAAAAGCTGAACAAAGAACAGAAAGACTTCTTTGAAAAGCAGATGAACAGCGGTGATATGATCGCTGAACCATCCGGAAAGGAAAAAACTTTCTTTGATAAAGTGAAAGATTTATTTAATTAATATACAAAAGGATTCTTACGGGAATCCTTTTTTGTTTAAAATAATAGAAAATATCCAAATCCTAGTATGCAATTACAATTTTCAGAATTACATAATGATGTTTTTGATATTGCACATGGAAAGTTTTTAAAAGAAATCAATCTTACTAAAAAACAAACTGATTTTATTTCTGTATTTTATTTTTTCAACAAGGATGTGAAAAGCTTTTGTAGAGTATATTAAATTAATCATTAAAAGAGGCCTTAGGTCTCTTTTTTGTGCTTTGATTTCTGCGCTCATTAAATAAAAGATACCTGATGATCCCAATAATCACAAATAATACCAATACAAAAAAGCTCAGCAGTAGATTACTGCTGAGCTTTTCATCAATTATAGTCAATTAATTATTTCTTCTTTACCAGAGAAACAACACCTTTTCCCATCGTGAAAAGTGCTACGGCAAATAATCCTCCTACAAGCCCTAGAATAATTTCTTTTAGAATAGTAAGCATTTCATTAGAAGACCAGGAAGGTAAAACATGGTGAAGAAAGTCTATTCTGTGTGAGAAAATACCGCCAGCTACCATAATCAAAGCAATGGTACCAATAACTCCCAAAGCTTTAATAACAACTGGTAAGGCTTTCACCAAGAAGTGTCCAAGCATTCCGAAGAAGCCTTTGTCATTGCTCTTTTTAATTAATTTAAATCCAGCATCATCCATTCTTACGATCAAAGCAACAATTCCGTATACTCCTACTGTAGCGATAAAAGCAACCAAACTCGTCACCAAAATCTGGGTAATAAAAGGATGGCTTTCTTCCAAAACCGTTCCTAAAGCAATGATGACAATTTCAACAGACAGAATAAAATCTGTGGTAATGGCCGATTTGATCTTTGCTTTTTCTATTTCTTCATCGCTCTTTTCGTCTTCCACAATTTCTTCTACAACTTCGTGACCTTTTTTATCCCGGTGAAAAAGAAATTCTATGATTTTCTCAACACCTTCAAACGCCAGATATAACCCTCCGGCAATCAATACATAATTAATAGCGGGAGCATAAAGCCAGTTGAGAAGGAATACAACAGGAAGAATAATCAGTTTATTAACGAATGAACCTTTCGTAATCGCCCATAAAACCGGAATTTCGCGGGAAGAAAGAAAGCCCGTTGCCTTTTCTGCATTTACGGCAAGATCATCCCCTAAAATTCCTGCCGTTTTTTGTGTAGCTATTTTACTGGTAACCGCCACATCATCCATCAATGCTGCAATATCATCTAAAATTGCAAAAAAGCCTGATGCCATATTTTAATGTTTTTTTAATATTTGTTAAGTTGAACAAAAATAATTATTTAATTCTATTTTCAAACGGTTTGTAAATATTAATTTTAACGAAGGAGTAACGATTATTTCTTTATTTGTATATTCGTCTTTATCAATAACCGATACCATGAATAATTCCGAGATAGAACAGATTTTTAACAGAACTTTTGCAGGGCTTACCCTGTTTTACAGGGATACGGATCTCCGTGATGAATTGCTTTCAAAATATCATCCGGGACAGATTCTTCATGAACGCGGTTTTGTGGATGTGACTTACAAAGGAGGCGGTTTAACGGGAAATACCCGATTCCTGATCGCGTCTGCCAATGGAAGGGACCTTTCAGCTCTGTATTCTGAAAACCAATCACCGGGTCACATTCTGCTCAGGGCAGGTTCTTATTTTAAAGTTCTTGACATTTCAAAATCTGAAGGAAAAACTCAGATTTTTCTATTGGACATCCCTGCGGACGCTCTTGATTTCTTTGAGAAAAGCACTTCCAATATTGAAGAACAGATTGTTGAAAAGGCAAAAGAAAATTTTCCACCAAAATACAGGCTGATCCGGTTCCTGAACTGATGGATCAGGAATGGAAAGCAAGAACTTCTGCTCCGATCGGGATGAATGATTATGGTGATTTTTTCCCTGTTGATGCAGTGCCTCAGCCTAAAGAGCCTGACCAGCCTACCCCATCCAGGCCCTGGTGGAAAATCTGGTAATATCAGATCCTATGCACTCTAATAAATTTGTATATTCGTACCACACCAGAAAATATAAACCGGAATATGAGATCTTTATTCATTTTTTTCATGCTGCTTATATGCAGTTTATTTCAAAGTCAAAGTAAACAATTCCTATACGAATACCGCTTTATTCCTGATTCTACTGAAAAGAAACAGGTGATGACTGAAATAATGATACTGGATATTGATCAGAAAAGATCCCTGTTTTTCGGACAGGAAATGTACCGGTCTGATTCTACCCTGCTCAGCGATTCCAAAAAGGGTATTTTTTCAATGCCTCCGGACAAGCAGATGATCAGTGAACAGGTTATCAAATATCCGAATTCGGCACAGATGGATTATGTAAAACTGGTTTCATACCAAAAATACGTGGTCAGCCAGGAGGTAAAACTTCCGTGGAAACTCATTTCAGAATTCAAAACCATCCTGGATCATAAGGTACAGAAGGCTAAGGTTTCATTCGGCGGAAGAGCATGGACGGCATGGTTTGCCAAAGATATTCCTTTTCAGGACGGTCCTTATAAGTTTTCCGGTCTTCCGGGGCTTATTCTGGAACTGGAAGATGATACGAAAAGTCATCATTATATTCTTAAAGGAATCAGAGATCATCCGAAGGAATTTATATATCCGGCTTTAAACAATTATAAGATATCAAAAATATCCTATCAACAATTCATTAAACTCTATAAAAACTACAGGATCAATCCTGTTGCTAATCTGATAGGAAAAATTCCGGATTATCAGGATGAAAACGGAAATACGGTGAGCGGACAGCAGAAAGTAAGAGAAATAGAACAGATCAAACTCGAACAGATTAAAAAAGATAATAATATCATTGAAATCGACCTGCTGAAAAAATAAATTTCAATTCAACAGATTCTGAATGAAAATAAAATTACTTATATTTTGTATGGCTTCATTGCTGTTTTCTGCTCAGAAAGAGCCGGACTATCTTAATTGCTATTTAAAGTCTCTCAAAACCGTCTGTAAAGAAAACAGCAGAACTACCGTTTCTGAAATCAGCAGTGAAGACGGAATCAGTATATACGGCAGACTGGAAGATCTGAAGAAAGGGTTATCTGAAAGGGCTTTTGAAAAATACAAAGACAGAATCCGTTTCAGCTGCCATGAAAATATACGGTATGACAGCATTCACAAGATCTATTACGCCCAAAACAATGATGATCACAGAAAACTGTATTTTATTTATGCAGGAAAGGAGAATCCTAAAATTCTGTATAAAGGAACGGAGGATTTGAAGAAAGTAAAGAATACTAATCTTCATACTTCTCAGAAATACCTTCAGCTTTACAGCAAAGAACATGAAAACAACCAGGATTATGAAGCTTTTTATTACTTCTACAATCAGCAGAACTGGTTGGAATACATCTTTCACCAGCATGGTAATGAATTTAATGAATATACTTTCATCTATCAGGATTCATTTTACGGAACAGAACTTTCCGAGGCGTATAAAAATGGTATTCTGTCTGAGGAGTATACCTATGACAGAGATGAAAACATCTCCGAAACAACCGTTACGGAATATCACATAGATGAGTCTTACAGGCTGGATAAAAAGAACAGACCGTTTTTAAAGAGATCATCCTACATCTCTGCTTCCACGCCATGCAGCTGCCGGGAAGGATATATTACCAAAATTATATACTGGAATGATGATCGGTGCAGCAGTAAAATCATCCTTGAATAGGATTGTTCTCTCCAGAAGACCTGTATTTTGTCCTCTTTATTTTGTATTTTTAATCTATGAAAAAGCTCATTCTGAGATACCATTTTTTCGCAGTCGGATGCATGAGTTTCCTGCTTCAGTCGTGTAATACCAAATTCAGGGTTTGGGTAGGCCCCGGCGGCCAGCAGAAGATCTATAATCTGAAATATGGCGACCATAAAAGGCAGAAAATGGATATTTTTCTCCCGCTGGACTACCCTGAAGACAGCCCTGTGGTACTTATTGTACATGGCGGAGCATGGACGCTGGGGAAAAAGGAACATATGATTCAGGTTCAGAAAATGCTTTTTAGCCATCAGATTCCAAGCATTAATATGAATTACAGGCTGGTCTCCAAACGCAAGAAGATCACTTATAAACAACAATTGGAAGATATAGGGCTGGCCATTAAAAAATTTAACTCGTTATCGGGTAATGCAGAACTGAAACCTGATAATTTCATCCTGCTCGGAGAAAGTGCCGGAGCACATCTTGCTCTTCTTTACGGCTATAAGAACCCGAACCAGATCAGGAAAATTATTTCCCTGAGCGGTCCTACTGATTTTTTCAGCCAGGAATACCTCAATTCATTTTATTCCAAATACACCTCTCCTACTTTCCAGAAGGTTGTCGGAACAAAATTCGACCGTAAAAATATTTCGGAAGCTTTTAAAGAAGCCAGTCCGATTGCCAATATTACGAATGTTCCCACTCTTCTTTTTCAGGGAAACAATGACTTCCTGGTGAATCATCATCAGGGAACCGCCATGGATTCTGCCCTTACGGCCCATAACGTTCCTCACAAACTGGTTTTTATGAAGAGAACAGGGCATGTTCCGAGGCTTTTCAGCAAAAGAAAAAGAGACAGCATTATCTATCCGAATATCCTGGAATGGATAAAAAAATAACCCGCCCAAAGGCAGGTTATCTGTAATATTTTCTTTTTAAATTTTATTCAAAATCCTTGTTTTCGTATTTGGAGAAATCTTCTTTTTTTCCAAAGGCGAATTTAATGATCACCGGAAGCGTAGTTACCAGTACGATGACGATGATGATATATTCCAGTTTTTCTTTTAAATTAATTCCGAACTGCTCCATGAATAATTTATCAAGATAGTGTCCGGCAAAGATCAGAAGGAATGACCAAAGAACTCCACCGATGATGTTATCTCTTAAGAATTCTTTTTTATCCATTTTTACGATTCCGGCCACAATCGGGGTAAATGTTCTCACCACCGGCAAGAATCTAGCCATAATAATAGCCAGGGCTCCGTGTTTTTCAAAGAAATCATGAGCCTGGTAAAGGTACTTTTTCTTAAATAACATTGAATCCGGTCTTTTATACAAAGCAGGCCCTGTTTTTCTTCCGAAATAATATCCCACTTCATTTCCGATCACGGCTGCAATAGCAACGCCGGTAGCCAGAAGCGTAGTATCTAAGAAATCGCTCCCTGTAGAGCCAAAAGTCTCTTTGATGATTTCAACGGCATAAATTCCTGAAACGAAAAGCAGTGAGTCTCCAGGTAGAAAAAATCCTACAAAAAGTCCGGTTTCCGCAAAAACAATAAATAAAATAAGCCAGAACCCACCCATTTTAATATAAAACTCGGGGTTCAGTAAATCTCTCCAGCTATTGAAATCTTCCATATATAACGATATAGCACAAAAATAAGCGTAAAAAGTCTGAAACAAAAATTAATTATAAGATTTTAACTAAAATACAGACATGATATTTTACAAGTCGAGGTCATCATCAGAAACAGCGGTTCCATCGGCCATCAGGAAGGCTTTCAGGAAAGGGGTAAGATTTCCGTTCATTACCGAATCCACATCTGAAGTTTCGTGTCCTGAGCGAACGTCCTTTACCAGTTTATAAGGGTGCATTACATAGTTTCTGATCTGGCTTCCCCACTCGATTTTCATCTTGTTGGCTTCAATCTCATTTCTGGCCTTCATTCTTTCTTCCAGTTCCATTTCATAAAGCCTTGAACGAAGGAGCTGCATTGCTTTTTCCTTGTTCTGAAGCTGTGAACGGGATTCTGAGTTTTCAATGATGATTCCGGTTGGTGCGTGACGAAGACGTACGGCTGTTTCCACCTTGTTTACGTTCTGCCCTCCGGCTCCGGAAGACCTCATCGTTTCAAATGAGATATCGGCAGGATTGATATTGATCTCAATGGTATCGTCCACCAGCGGATAAACATATACGGAAACAAAACTTGTATGGCGTTTGGCATTACTGTCGAAAGGTGAAATTCTTACCAGCCTGTGCACCCCGTTTTCCCCTTTCAGGTATCCGAAGGCATATTCCCCGTCAATTTCCAGGGTTACGGTCTTTACTCCGGCTACATCACCTTCCTGGAAGTTAAGCTCACGGATTTTATACCCTTGTTTTTCTGCCCACATGGTATACATTCTCATCAGCATCGAGGCCCAGTCGCAGCTTTCGGTTCCTCCGGCTCCTGCGGTGATCTGAAGCACGGCAGAAAGCTCATCTCCTTCATTGGAAAGCATATTCTTAAATTCCAGGTCTTCGATTTTTTCTACCAGCTGAGGGAAAGAAGCATCGAGTTCTTTTTCAGAGTCCGGATCTTCTTTGGCAAATTCCAGCAGAACCTGGAGGTCTTCAAACTGAGTACTGATCTCTTCATAATCCTCTACCCATCGTTTTTTGGAACGGAGCTGCTTCAGAAAAGCTTCCGCTTCTTTGGGACTGTCCCAAAACTCAGGAGCGGCTGTTTTTTCATCATCATTGGCAATTTCTATCTTCTTTTTTTCAATCTGAAGGTATTTATGTAAGTCTTCTATTCTGGACTGAACTTCTTTTATCTGGTCGTTGTTGATCACGAATTTTTAATTTTATACAAAAATACGGAATTCTTTTATCAGTTGGAGACTAAGGATTCAAGGTTTCCTATTTAACAGTCAGAAATTAATCGATCCCGGACTATCATTTTGCAGTAAGTGTTTTTATAGTTTTTATGTTCCGATTCTTTATATTCTTCAAAAACGTATATTTATCTTTATCAAAAAAACATCATCTGAATGGATAAAAACTATATGAATATCATCATCAATGAACGTCGGGGTCATCTGGGGCAGTTAAAAAAACTGATTATCTCTATGAATATAAGTCCCGGCATGGATAAAGAATTCTGTGCCTATCTTGCTGAAAGAATTCTCCGGCAACTGGAAAAAGGTGTCGATTCACAGAAAATACAGGAAATTATAACGTATGAATTATGTGTCGGATATGGTCTTTACGTCTATGAATTTGATTCGGAAAAAATAACCGATGACATTATGGACTGGTGGGAAAACTTATGATTTCAGACCATCATTTCAGCAAGCATCTCTCCGATCTTCGGAGCAAGGGCAACTCCCATTCCGGAAAGTCTTACCCCGCAGAACTGTCTTTCTGAAAGCCGTTTGATCACCGGGCTTTTTTCTGATCCCATCGCCATAATTCCGGACCATCGGAGTGCAATTTTAAAGTCCTGTCCGGGTAAAATAACTTCTTTTAAAAAATTCTCCAAATGGGTTTGCAAAAATGCAGTGGTTTCAAGAGCAGTGGTCTCTTCTGTTTTGAAATCCTGGTTTCTTCCGCCTCCCAATAATACCCTGTTGCCCAGATTCCTGAAGTAATAAAAACCCTCATCATAATGGAAAGTTCCTTTTAACTGTAAGCCTTCAACAGGTTCCGTCAGAATGATCTGCCCGCGGGCCGGAATAATCTCTTCATTTTCCAGAAATTCTGAGCTGAATGCATTGGTACAGTACATGAGCTGGTCAGCATCTATACAAAGGCTTTCCGAAAGCCTGACTTTTACGGTATTTTCTTTTTCAGTGACATTTTTTACTGCTGTTCCGAAAAGAAACTCAACGTTCAGCTGCTGGCATTTTTCCAGAAGCTTCTGCAGTAGCTTTCCTGAATGCAGACTTCCTTCACACGGGTTTTCAATGAGCAATTCAGATTTCCCCAAACCGAATTCTCTGATTTTTTCCTGCTTTAAAGTATACGTTTTTTCGAGCCCGGTTATGGTTTTCAGTTTTTCATTCACGAGCTCCAATTGCTGCAAAGGACCATTATCATTTAAAATTTCATAACCTCCGGATTGTTCAAAATCGATTTCACTGTTTTTAAAATATTTCTGAATTTTCTGCAATCCCTCAAACCTCATTTTTACCAGCTCCAGCGTTTTTTCCCAACCCATCTTCTGCGAATCTGCGATAACTTCCGTCAGACTCCCGAAACATGCAAAGCCCGCATTTCTTGTTGAAGCTCCCAATGGCACTGTATTCCGCTCAATGACCAGCACAGATTTTTCAGGATATTTTTCCTTTACGGACAATGCAGTCCAGAGTCCGGTAAACCCTGCCCCGATAATGATAAGGTCTCTTTTTCTGTAGAAAGTTTCGAGTTCCCAGATGCTGTTCATGGGTAATGGTTATAAATAATGAGTAATGAGTGATGGGTAATTTAGGGTTTATCCCTGAGCATCATCATCGTCTCCGTTGTGGTGAAATCCGATGGCTCTTCTTGGCTCTTCTACCACCTGATAGATTTCCAGCTCTTTTTTCAGGGCCTGAATTCTGTACCGGAATTCATCGAAGTTGTTGATGACCACATCAGCGAGGAAACGGGCAATCTGTTCCAGGTATTCTTCCGTAAGTTTTCCGGCTGCATCTCTCAGGGCTGCATTCAGCAGATTCTGGTCGATCTTCAGATTTTCATTCCGGGTTCTCTGATACAGGTTTTTGATCCTTTTTTTCAGGCTCTGGGTAAAGTCGATCAGCATGGTATTGCTGAATACCTTCATCTTTGAAGAGATTTCATGCCAGAACGGAACTTTATCGGCCTTATTCTTTTTAAGAATTTTATACAGAAGGGAATCTGCTTCCAGATCCTTGGTCATTGCATACAGGATAATTTCTGAGCGTTCCGCAGCGTTCGGGGGAAAAACAGGGATCATGACATCAAATCTTCCAGGTGCCAGAATTTCTTCATCGATCTCTGAGACTGAATTGGCTGATCCTACCATTAGAAGTTCTTCTTTTTCAAACTTTCCGATATAATGCAGGATCAGTTCCTGGGTTTCCAGGTTGCAGGAAGCGATGTCGGTTTCTGCCTTACGTTCCATCATAATTTCATCAAAATCATCTAGGAAAAGCAGCACCTTATCTTCCTTCATCATCGTCAGAAGAAAATCATTGAAATTGGTCTTATTGCCATCGATAAAAGAGGTTCCCAGATAATGTTTTTTAACTTCTTTAAAATGGTATCCTATAATCTCGGCAATTTTGGTGGCCCAGAATATTTTTCCGCTTCCGGGAGGGCCGTACAGAACAATTCCTGCCGGTTTGTTGATGCCCCAGTCTTTGATCTGCTGCGGATTAAGGAAAGGTTCCAGTACTGAAGAGATATAAAAGAAAAGGTCTCTGTAGCCAATAAAATCCCTGTGCTTCAGGCTTGTTTTATGTCCGAAATAATCATAGACAAACTGATAGTTTCCGCCTAATTTATTATCAATTCCGTAGCTTGAGATGGAGGACCGGAAAAAACCGTTATCAAAAATATTGGGATTGTTTTCTTTAATTGCTTTTTCAATATCTTCTTTAGGCTGATTGATCACCTCAGCGATTTGTTCCACGGTTTTATTTTTGTCCAGGTCTTTTTCATACAATCTTAAAAAATCCACATTTTCGCGGGCAAATTTTTCAAAATCTTCTTTCACTTCAAAATTGGTGCTGATGCAGATTCCTAATTCAAGGTCGAAATCCTGGATAAACTGTTTAATGGCTTCTGCCGATACATTCAGTTCTTTGGCAAGTTCAATTAACTTCATAATTCCCGATTAATTCTATCAAATTTAATGTTTTAATCTTAAAAATCTATTGAAAAGAGTATTAAAGTTTGCTAAATAGTGAATCGTAAGAATTTATTTTATCAATGATGAACAGCTGCTGTATTCTTTTGCTGATCCGTTATTTTACGGTTCATTTCATTAATAGCCTCTTCAATAATCGGGGTTGATCCTGATTGATATAATGTCCGCTTTCCGGAGCCATAATCTGCCTGCTGTCGGAAGACATTTTTAAAAGGTCCTGCTGCATTTTATCCCATGCAGTCAGCATTTCTTTCTTTAATTTTTCATTTTTAATAAAACGGTTATACCTTGTTTTGTCCGCAGCAGTGATGACGTATAAAGGAATTGCGCCTAAAGTCTGTATTCCTGCAGCTTCTTTTTTGATAGACTTCATCTGGTCCTGCTCTTCCAGTACAGCATCCGCACTTTTGTATAGAAGTGCCGGCATAACAGAGTTCTGGTAGGTATATTCCGCTCCTGCCGGAAACATATTCTTAAACATCAGTCTGGCTATACCGAATGTATTGGCAAATTTCAGGAAACCTCCCGGCAGCCCCTGATTGACCATTTTATACAGCTCCGGCGACAGGTATTTTTCATCTTCGGGATGCTGGCTGTCTACCCAGATCACTCCGGCTACCTCCTGCGGATATTGCTGAACAAAAAAACGGGTAAGTGTTCCGCCGAAAGAATGTCCTACAAGAATATAAGGCTTAGGAATCTTCGCATTTTCAAGCAAAGTATGAAGTTCTTCCGCCATTTTTTGTCCTGTTTTGGGTTCTGTTCCTCTTTCACTCCATAAAATTCCTGAGCGGTCGTATGAAAATGTTGTGTACGTTTTGGGCAGCTGTTGCTGAATAGGGTACCACTGCAAATGTCCGGCAGGATCAAAGGCGGTTTCAAAAACAACGGAAGGTCCTCCTGATCCCTGTTTCAGATAATGCATGGTGTGATTTCCCACTTTTGCCAGTTCTCCGTCAGGCTTTATTTTTTCGGCTTCTGAGCGGGAAATTCTTTCAAAAATAATTCCTGAAACCAAAAAGAGAATAATGAGGGCCAATAAAGCCATCCCCAGCCTTTTCAGCCATTTGAGCGTTTTCATACGTTATATTTTTAATGGGTTGTGATTATTATTTACCCAATAAGTATTTTCTTCACAAAAAAAGTTACATCTATAAGGCAATGAAAATCTGAATCTTAATTTATATTTTGAAAAGCTTCAACAATTGCTGACTTCAGAAAAATATTCTTCATTTTGTAACAATCTCAGGATTAATGAGACCTACTACTATGTAAAACAAATAACATGGAAAAAGTTTTGTCAGTAAAGAATTTGACTAAAAAATTCAAAAGGACGGTTGTAAATAATATCTCTTTTGATGTGGAAAGAGGAAATGTTTACGGCCTGCTGGGACCTAACGGAAGCGGTAAATCAACGACATTCGGGATGCTTCTTTCGACGATTAATCCTACCAGTGGCGACTGGTACTGGTTCGGGCAGAAAGGCACCGGGCCTGAGACCCTGAAAAAGATCGGAGCGATAATTGAACAGCCGAACTTCTACCCTTATCTGGATGCAGAGACCAACCTTAAGATTGTTGCTGAAATTAAAGGAACACCTTATTCAAGAATAGAAGAAGTTTTGAAAACCGTTGGCCTTCTGGAGCGAAAAAAAGATACTTTCAAAACTTATTCGCTGGGAATGAAACAACGTCTTTCCATAGCTTCTGCTCTGCTGAACACCCCGGAAGTGCTGATTCTGGATGAGCCAACCAACGGTCTTGATCCGGAAGGAATTATTCAGATCAGGGAAATCATCAGTGATATTGCCAAAAGAGGAATCACCATTATTATTGCCAGCCATCTTCTTGATGAAATAGAAAAAATATGCAGCCATGTCATTGTTCTGAAGGAAGGAAATTCCATCTATTGCGGAAGAGTAGACGAAATGACGGCCAACAACGGATATTTTGAATTAAAAGCAGACAACAATACGCTCTTGCTAAGCGCACTGGAAGAGCTTCAATGGTTTGCTTCGGTAAAAACAGAAGGCGAAATCATCAAAGCCCAGATCCGCGAGGATGCCTCTGTTTCTGCGTCTGCCCTGAATCAGAAACTGGCTGAAAAAGGAATTTTCCTTTCTCATTTGACCAGGAAAAAACTCTCTCTTGAATCTCAGTTCCTTGAACTTGTAAAAAACACCAATAACCATGCTTAGACTATTAAAACTTGAATATTATAAAAATCTGAATTACCGACCGTTCAGAATTTTTACGGCCCTATATTTTGCCATCCTGATTGTTCTTCTTTTTATCGGACTTGTGGATATCGATGTTTTCGGTGCCACGATCAACCTGAAGGAAGAGGGCATCTACAACTTCCCTGAAATATGGAATTTTACGACCTGGATCGTAGCATTGCTGAAGATTTTTCTCGGGCTGATCATTGTGTTTTCTATCTCCCAGGAATTCACCAACCGGATGTTTAAACAAAATACCATCGATGGTTTAAGCAGAAAAGAATTTATCGGCTCGAAGCTGCTTACGATTACTGTTTTTACAGCGACCTCTACTTTACTGGTATTTATTATTACCTTATTTCTGGGGTATAAGTACTCTGCTGTAACAGATTCTGCAAAGGTTTTTGAAGAGGTTTTCTTTATCGGAAACTATTTTGTAAAACTGTTTACCTTCTTCTGTTTCCTGATGTTTCTTTCGGTATTGCTTAGAAAATCCATGTTTGTATTCTTTGGATTCTTTGTCTACTGGATCGCGGAAGGCATTCTTACCGTAGTGGAAACATTTCAGAAAGTAAAAGGCTTACAGGAAGCCGAAAGAATGAAGGTTATGAAAGACGAATTTTTCATCACCCATATGTTGCCGCTTGAGAGCATGTCCAGCCTTATTCCTAACCCGATGATGCGTCTGAAAATGGCTAAAATGATGGGGCTTCAGTATGAGTTTACCTACCCTGTTGAAAGCCTTATTGCCTGTATCGTATGGTCCGGCATCTTTATTTTCGGATCGTACTGGATTCTGAGAAAAAGAGATTGGTAGATCTTCACAATAAAAAATCAAAGTGGTCCGCAGGGATCACTTTTTTGTTTTAAGAATACTTAAGTGGTAAAATATGTTTATCCTAAAAATTTGGAAAAAATACAAAACACTTTAGTTCAGCTAAGCTATTATCTTTGTGTAAATAAAGTATACTTTAGTTTTTGAAAATCTTTGATTTTCTCCTTACATGTACTTTTTATGCAGTCTCTTTTAAACTTCTAAAGTGCACTAAAGTGTTTACCTCTAATCTATATATTTAAATGTACCATCTGAATCCGACAGCAATTTTGTAAAGTGAATATTTTCACGCAAAGGCTACATTTAGACAGAGCTGATTTCAGGGAGCAAAGATGGGAATCAACTACGTTGATCCGACTAAGCGGATGTTGTAAATAAGCCATTTAATTCTACTAAAAGATACATCACAAATCTGCCGGATCTGCGAGACTACAAAAACATAAAGATCTGTGCCGATCTGAGGAATCTGTGGGAAATAAAAACACTTTAGTTCCGGTAAGTTATCATCGTTGTGCAAGTGAAGTATACTTTAGTTTCCGAAATTCTTTAATTTTCTCCTTACGTGTACTTTTTATACAGTCTCTTTTAAACTTCTAAAGTGCACTAAAGTGTCTAAAACCTACCTTATTATATGTATTAGTCAGGAAATCTGTGGAAATTATATAAATTTGTCTATCATAGAAAAAGACCATGAACAGAATCGACCGGCTGATCTCCGTACTGACGACCCTTCAGTCTAAAAAGTTTGTGACGGCAGATTATATTGCTGATAAATATGAGATCAGTATACGAACCGTCTACAGAGATATTAAGGCGCTCGGAGAAATCGGGGTTCCCATCGACTATGAACCGCAGAAAGGCTACACCGTTCTTCAGGGATTTTTTCTTCCTCCTGTGCTGCTGACCAGTGATGAGGCCAACGCCCTGATTATGATCGCGAAACTATCGGAACGGTATACCGACAAAACTATTCATAAGAATGTTTCCAATGCCATTGATAAGATAAAATCTGTCCTGAAAAACAGTGAAAAAGAAAAAGCCGATCTGCTTCAGGAAAAAATAGGAATTTATGTTTCCCCTGAGACAGACCACAGCCGGGATTATCTGACCATCATACAAAATGCGATTGTTGACAAAAAGATCCTGAAAATAAACTACATCAACAATCAAAATGAAGCCAGCGAAAGAGAAACAGAGCCCATCGGAATGAGTTTTTATACCAACCAATGGCATCTTATTGCCTGGTGCCGCATCCGTCATGAATACCGCGATTTTAAGGTTTTACAGATTCAGAAGCTCGAAAACACAGGCCAGCCCTTCAAAAAGGAAAATCATTTTACCCTTCAGGAATATATCAATTCCCTGACTTGATTTTTTTTAAAACAGACTGACATAGGGTTGTCATACTGCCCTTTTACCTTTGCTCAAAATTCGTAAAAAACATGGATCAAACCTACAAAAACTGTCAGAGCTGCGGCATGCCTCTGAAAAAATCACCCAACGGAGGCGGAACCAATGCAGACGGAACTATCAGCACCGTATACTGCGACTACTGTTATCAGAACGGCCTGTTTAAACAGCCTGATATCAGCGCAGCAGAAATGCAGCACTTTGTAAAACTCAAAATGAAAGAAATGGGATTCCCCGGATTTCTGGCCGGTTTATTTTCAAAAGGAATTCCTAAATTAGAACGCTGGAAAAAACAAAACTGAAAAATACAATGACAATCGAAGAACTATTCAAAGACAAAGCCGTAAAGGCCAAAGAAAAAACAGAGATCATCAGCAAGTGGATCCTGGACGGATCGCTGCCAACCGATGAGCTGATCTCCTTTGCCGAAAAAGGAAAAGATCCGGTAAAAGGAACCTGTATTGAAGCACTGGAATATGCTACCAAACAGAAACCCGACATGGCAGATGAAACGATCCTTACCTTCGTTACCTCTACCCTTCCTGAAAAAGCGCCCAGAATAAAATGGGAAAGTGCCAAGGTGATTGGTAATATCGCCCACCAATTTCCCGATCAGCTGGAAAAACCGATCCAGGGGCTGCTTGCCAATACCGATGACGAAGGAACCGTGGTACGGTGGAGTGCTGCATTTGCGTTAGGAGAAATCCTGAAAATGAAAACCAAACACAACGCCACCCTTCTTCCTGCTATAGAAAGCATCTGTGAAAAAGAAGAAAAGAACAGCATTAAAAAAATCTATCTGGATGCGATCAAAAAGACCGCAAAATAATTAGGCGGACTTTAGTCCGCCTCTATTGAATAATTTACAAAACAATCTCTTTCTCTATTCCCATTTCTTCCAGGAAGATTTCATCATGGGAAATGACGATCAGGGTTCCCCTGTAATCTTTGATCGATTCTGTTAAAATTTCAACATTCTGAAGATCAAGATTATTGGTCGGCTCATCCAGAACAATCATATCCGGAGCTGTAGAACTGATAGAAAGTCCGCAAAGCAGCAGCCGGAGACGTTCTCCGCCACTTAAAGCCCGACATTTCTTGTCCCAGGTGTCTTTTCCGAACAGAAACCTTGACAGCATGGTTTTCACCTCAGATTCCAGCAAAGCACCGTCATTGAACTGCTGCACAAATTCTTCCACGGAAATATCCCCATTGATCATTGAATATTCCTGATCAATATAAAGCATATTAAAATCCGTTCTCGTTATTTTTCCTGCCGAAGGTTCATATTTTCCGATCAAAAGCCCGATCAGCGTTGTTTTTCCTGAACCGTTTGCTCCCTTCACCGCGATCCTGTCGCCACTGAGAATGTCAAGACTGATATTTTCTTTCCAAAGGTTTTCAGAAATATACTGATAATTGACTTCTTCTACTGTGATCAGAATTTTCCCGGAATGCAACCCTGAATCATTAAAATTCACTTTCATCTGATCCGCATTTTTCACAGAAGACCGGAGATCCCGGAGATCTCCGGAAATACCGCTGATCTTTTCGGCGTGAATATTTTTAAGTTTTGAGGTATTTTTTTCAGCATTATTCCTGAGTGTATTCATCATGATTCTTGCCACCCCGGATTTTTCCTGTTTCTGTTTTCCTCTGGCATCCAGTTTTTGCTTACGTTCCAGCGTTTCACGTTCTTTCTCTTTGGCCTTTTTCAGTGCGCGTTCCTTAGCGTGAATATCGTTCTGCAGGGCTTCCTGTTCTACTGCTTTCTGTTCTGCATAGAAATCGTAATTCCCGCCATAGGTATCAATTCCCTGGCTGCTGAGTTCAAAAATAGTATCTGCAAGGTTAAGCAAAGCCCGGTCATGGCTGACCATAACAACAGACGCAGATGTTTTATCAATAAGATCATACAGCAGTTTACGCCCGTCCAGATCAAGATGGTTGGTAGGTTCGTCCAGTAAAATGATTTCAGGCTGGTTGATCTGGATTCCTGCCAGGAAGACTTTTGTTTTTTCACCCCCGCTCAGACTGTCCAGCTTCTGATCCAGTTCCAGACTGTCCAGTTTCCAGTAATTGAGTGCATTTTGACAGCGTTCTTCAATATCCCAGTCGTCATTCAGGATTTCAAAATATTCCTCATCAACTTCTCCTTCCGTAATTTTATGAAGAGCATTCAGCTTCCGATCTATTCTGAGGCATTCAGCTATCGTCAGGTCATTAAAGTTTCCGAACATCTGGGGAACGTAATATAAATCCCCTTTCACGGTAACGGTACCTTCCAGAGGCTGAATTTCACCTGCTATTATTTTAAGCAGGGTTGATTTGCCCATTCCGTTACTTCCGGTGAGCGCTGATTTTGTATGAGGCTGAATCGTGATATTGAGATGATTAAAAAGGAGATCCCTTCCCGGGAACCCATAGGATAAATGTTGAAGCAAAATCATAATTTCTTTCTTATATAAAAGTTAAACGCGGTAACTGTCGGGTTACCATTGATAAAAGTCTGAAAGAAATTAAATCCTACATGTCCGTATTTTGGGTTTTGAAAGTACAAATATACTACAAATCATTGAAACAGCCACTTTTATGATGTTCTTTATAAGGCTTTCCGGGTTTAAACTCACTCAGAAACAGCTTTATGAAAATGGAAGCGGTATAGATTTCTGCATTCTCTCAAAAATCCGTAACTTTGCCACCTACTAAAATTTTTTATGGAAAGCATTAAAGTTCACGACAAATCTTTCGTTCCTTATCTGAAGGACGCCGAAATTCAGGAAATTGTAAAAGAGACAGCTTTAAAGATTTATGAAGATTACAAGGACGAGGTTCCTGTTTTCATCGGGGTTCTGAACGGAGTGATCATGTTCTTCTCAGATCTTTTAAAATACTATCCGGGCGAATGCGAAATTGCTTTCATCCAAATGAGTTCTTATGTGGGAACAGAATCTACCGGGATTGTTTACCAGAAAATGGAACTTACCAAAGACGTAAAAGACCGTCACATCATTCTTGTGGAAGATATTGTAGATACCGGAAACACGGTAGAAAGTCTTTTTAAATATTTCACAGAAACACAACGTCCGAAATCTGTAAAACTGGCTTCTTTCCTGTTAAAGCCTGAAGTATATAAAAAAGATTTCAAGCTGGATTATATCGGGAAAGAAATTCCAAACAAATTCGTGTTGGGATACGGACTGGATTATGATGAAATAGGAAGAAACCTTCCCAACCTGTATCAGCTGGAAGAGGGACAGATCAACCATTAATCACTGCTATTAGCTACGGGCTATTAGCCTTTAGCTTTAAAATTAAATCGAAATAAAAGTAAAATATTAACTAAAAAAGCTAAAGGCCGGAAAGGCATCACATGCTAAGGCCAAAGCGCATCACCATTATGATAAACATAGTTCTGTTCGGCCCTCCAGGAAGTGGAAAAGGAACACAAGCCCAAAATCTGATCGAGAAATTCAATTTAAAACAGATTTCCACCGGCGACCTTTTCAGGTATAACATGAAAAATGATACTGAACTTGGGAAACTGGCAAAGTCTTACATCGATAAGGGAGAATTGGTTCCGGATCAGGTGACGACAGATATGCTGACCGATGAAATCAGAAAACCTACCGATACCAATGGGTTCATTTTTGACGGATATCCAAGAACCACTGCACAGACAGAGGCTTTGGAAAAAATCGTTAAGGAAGAACTGAATGACGAGATCGATCTCTGCCTGGCATTGGTGGTAGAAGATAAAATTCTGGTGGAAAGACTTTTGAAAAGAGGGGAAACCAGTGGAAGATCTGATGACAGCAATGTAGAGATCATCGAAAACAGAATCAAAGAATATTATGCTAAAACAGCAGAAGTAGCCGAATTATACAAGCAGCAGGGAAAATATGTTGAGGTAAACGGTGTAGGTGAAATTGATGAGATTTCCCAAAAACTTTTCGCTGAAGTAGAGAAAATAAAATAGTTAAAAGTTGTGAGTAATGAGTTATAAGTTTTTACAATTCATAGCTCATAATTCATAACTCATAACTCCTAATTATAAGAAATGTCAAATTTTGTAGATTACGTAAAGATCCATTGTAAAAGCGGACACGGAGGTGCAGGTTCTGCCCATCTCCGCCGTGAAAAATATATTCCTAAAGGAGGTCCAGACGGAGGTGACGGAGGTCGCGGAGGCCACATCATCATGAGAGGAAATGCTAATGAATGGACCCTTCTTCCGTTGCGTTATACCCGTCACGTAAAAGCCGAACGTGGAGAAAACGGAGGAAAAAGCCAGCTTACAGGCGCTGATGGAGACGATATTTATATTGATGTTCCCATTGGCACCATTGCTAAAAATGAAGATGGGGAAATCATCGGTGAAATTCTTGAAGACAAACAGGAAATCATCCTGATGCGTGGTGGAAAAGGTGGTTTAGGAAACGAGCATTTCAAATCATCTACCAACCAGACGCCAAGATATGCACAACCCGGCCTCGACGGAGAAGAAGGTTATGTTGTTTTCGAGCTTAAAATTCTTGCTGATGTAGGACTTGTTGGGTTCCCCAACGCAGGGAAATCCACTCTTCTGGCTTCAGTTTCCGCCGCAAAACCAAAGATCGCCAATTACGCATTTACCACGCTGACTCCGAATCTGGGAATCGTGGATTACAGAAATTACAAATCATTTGTAATGGCTGACATTCCGGGAATCATTGAAGGAGCTGCAGAAGGAAAAGGACTGGGACACCGGTTCCTGAGACATATCGAAAGAAACTCTATTCTTCTTTTCCTGATCCCGGCGGATTCTGAGGATCACTTCCAGGAATTTAAAATCCTTGAGAATGAACTGAAGGAATACAACCCGGAACTCCTGGATAAAGATTTCATTATTTCGGTTTCTAAATCTGATCTTCTGGATGATGAACTGAAGAAAGAAATTGCCGCAGAGTTTCCGGAAAATAAGCAGCCGTTGTTTTTCTCGGGAGTAACAGGAGAAGGACTTGTAGAGCTGAAAGACGCTATCTGGAAGCAGCTGCACGGTTAAAATTACGATAATCTATCAGACAGTCTGTTTTACTATAGCTGTCCTATCTATACACAACCCCGGAATGAGTTTCCGGGGTTGATCTTTTTATGGCAGTGATTTTCCAATGTTTGCTTCTATCAGTCACTTTTTGGAACAATTATTGAGAGACCTTCCGAAAAATAAGTTATGAGATATTTACTAGGTTTATGTGCATTTATATTCATATTTTCATGTACTACTCAGAAAAGCAATACCCAATATTCCAGAATAGAATATGAGGCCACCCCATGTTTCGGGTTTTGCCCGGTCTTTAAGATGACCATTAATCCGGACAGAACAGCTGTTTTTGAAGCGGAACATTTTAATTTCAGTGACAAACCTTCCAAAGATGAGTTTTCAAAACCCCGTGAAGGAACTTTCAAGGGAACGATTAAAGAAGCAGATTACAACAAATTAACAGCATTGCTGAACGGTTTGGAGGTAAAGAACCTGAAGGATAAATATGGGGAAAGGAATATTACCGATCTTCCCACTTCTTACCTGAGAGTGAACTTCACCGACGGAACTTCCAAAAACGTGGAAGATTATGGAAAACGAGGCAGTGAAAAGCTTTCGGAGGTATACCGTTTCTTTGAAGACCTGAGAAAGAATCAGGAATGGACGAAAATAAAGTAGTTTCATTAAAAAATTCAATTATTTTTGTACTTATAATTCCTTTACCATATTAATACATACAGGCCTGAGCCTCTTCTGCAACAACATCAGATTCTTAATTTTTTTTAGACTACCTTTGCAGGATGTAATTCTTTCAGGTTGAAGGAATTTTTATTTAAATTTTAAAATAATTCATTTGAATTTTACAGACCTTAATTTAATAGAACCTATTGCGAAAGCAATCGCGGAGCAGGGATATACCCATCCTACTCCTATTCAGGAAAGATCTATTCCTGAAATTTTGAAAGGCAGAGACTTTTTAGGATGTGCCCAGACAGGAACAGGAAAAACGGCAGCTTTTGCCATTCCTATTCTACAGAACTTATCCAGGACCAAAACTTCAAACAATCATATCAAAGCTCTGATCCTTACGCCTACAAGAGAGTTGGCTATACAGATCGAAGAAAATATCCACGCCTACGGAAAGTACCTTCCTTTGAAGGAGCTTGTTATTTTCGGAGGGGTAAAACAGGGAAATCAGGAAGCAGCCCTGAAAAAAGGGGTTGATATTCTGGTCGCTACACCGGGAAGGCTTCTTGATTTTATTGCACAGGGCATCATCAGCTTAAAAAATCTTGAAATCTTTGTTCTTGATGAGGCCGACCGAATGCTGGATATGGGTTTTGTACATGATGTAAAAAGAATCATCAAGCTTCTGCCTCAGAAAAGACAGACTTTGTTTTTCTCCGCTACCATGCCGTCTGAGATCCAGAAACTGGCAGATTCTATTCTGAACAATCCGGTAAAAGTGGAAGTAACCCCGGTTTCTTCTACCGCTGAGACCATCAAACAGTCCGTTTATTTTGTTGAAAAAGAAAATAAACTGAATCTTCTTACCCATATCTTAAAGAACGATATTTCAGACTCTGTGCTGGTTTTTTCAAGAACGAAACACGGTGCTGATAAGATTGCCAGAAAATTACAAAAAGACAAGATCACAGCAGAGGCGATTCACGGGAATAAATCCCAGAATGCAAGACAGAATGCCCTGGCTAACTTTAAGTCCGGAAAAACAAGGATTCTGGTGGCCACAGACATTGCTGCAAGAGGAATTGATATTGATGAACTGAAGTTTGTTATCAATTTTGAGCTTTCCGATGTTTCCGAAACGTATGTACACAGGATCGGAAGAACCGGAAGAGCCGGAGCGGAAGGAACTTCGATTTCTTTTGTAGACGGTCTTGACCTTCTGAACCTTAGAAATACCGAAAAACTGATCGGAAAGAAAATTCCTATTGTGAAAGATCATCCTTTCCATACGGACGATCTGGTTGCCCAGAAGAGGGATTCCAACAACAAACCGGTTCCTGCAGGTGCTGAGAAAGCTCCGAATCAAAGATCGGGAGGAAGGCCGCAGGCTAATAAAAAGAAGCCTTCCGGAAATACTCCTGCCGTTGGATTCAAAAAACCGAAGAATAAGAATTTCACCCGAAAGAAATAACAAAAAAGGCTGTTTTAAAATGATAAAACAGCCTTTTTTTATTTTTTGCGCAATACCCAGAGATCCTGTTCGGGCTTGCCGTTATTCAGGAAAGAGGGATGATGTTCCAAAACTTCAAAATCAGAAAAGAGCTTTTCTACAAAAGCATCCGGATGAAATGCCGAATACGTCCGGTGTCCTTCCTTCACATTTCCCCTTACAACAATTTCTCCGGCATCGAACTTTTTTATTTCGGCGTCGGTAAGGATGGTTTTAAAAAGATTACCCTGTAAGGAAAGCAGCAATATTCCGTCTTTTTTAAGCACTCTGCCCAGTTCGTTCTTCCAGTCATAATGCATAGGCTCTGAAAGATGGGTAAAGATTGATATTCCGTAGATAAAATCAAAAAGCTGTTCCGGATAAGGAAGTTCTGCTTTCAATCCGTTCAGATTAAAATCTACATTTTTTATATTTTCTGTATTCCAGCGAATGGAATTTTCATTGTAATCCGTACCAAAGACACTGCTTCCGGGTAATACTTGCGGAATATGCCTTACCACTCTTGCCGGTCCGCAGCCCCAATCCAGTACTTTTACCTGATCTGCTGTATTATATTTTCTGAAAATTCCTATAAACTTTTCTGCAGCTCCTCTTCCGCTTTTATAATAGCTTTCGTAATTGATATTAAAAGACTCATACATCAGATAATCCGGAGGAAAAACAAAGTCAGGGTGCTGCGCCTGAAAAGATTTGTTTTTTCCCTTATTTTTATACTGATGAATATAAAACCTCAGCTTATCTGCTAAAAACAGCAGATTGGTTTCTCTTAAAAGCCTGGAAACGGTCGCTCTCATATTGTATTAAATATTTTCTGAGCATTCTCAGTGGTTATTCGGTCTATTTCAGAAAAATCAACTCCATAAATGTCTACCAGCTTTCCGGCAACAAGATCAAGGTAAGAGCTTTCATTCCTTTTTCCTCTGTGAGGAACCGGGGCAAGATAAGGAGAATCTGTCTCCAAAACAATCTTTTCTAAAGGGATCTCCCCTAAGAACTGATCTATTTTCCCGTTTTTAAAGGTCACTACTCCACCGATTCCCAACATAAAATTGAGATCGACAGCATGTTGAGCCTGCTCCTGATTTCCGGAAAAACAATGGAAAATCCCGCGGAGTTTCGGATGTTTTTTCCTTTCCAGGACTTCAAAGGTTTCATCAAAGCTTTCCCGGGTATGGATTACAATAGGAAGATCCATTTCTATCGCCCAGTCAATCTGCTGCTCAAAGGCTTTTACCTGGATATCTAAAGTTGTTTTGTCCCAGTACAGATCAATTCCGATTTCGCCGATAGCCGGGAAATGTCTCTGATCCAGATAATTTTTAACGGTTTCCAGTTCTTTTTCCCAGGTTTCGGGTTTAACGTAGCATGGGTGAAGCCCCATCATTGAGATGACCTTTCCGGGATATTCTGTCTCCAGCTGAAGCATTTTCTCATGGGATTCGGAATCAATGGCCGGAAGGTAAAACCGGGTAACACCTTTATCTAAGGCCCTCTGAATAGCTTCTTTCCGGTCTTCATCAAATTCTTCTGCGTATAAATGGGTATGGGTATCAATCATTATTCTAAAATTTCAACAGATCTTCATAAGGGTTATCCAGCCCCATCAACATTCCGAATGCCGGTTCCGTTTTGATTCCCTGTTTTTTAAGTTCTATTATTTTTTGTTTAAATTCTTCTCCTTCGTCTCTCAAAATCCTGTATTCAGCCATCATATGACGGTAGGCATTCTGTGCCAGCGACGGTCTGTTCTGTCCGAAAATTTCCACCGGAAATTCTTCAAGCCTAAAATTGATCACTATACTTTCTTCTCCCCTTACTTTGATTCTCTCTACGGTAGCTTCTTCATCAGCAGGAATAATACGGCTGAACATCAGTTCGTCTAAAAAATCTTCTTCAAACCGGAGATCTACTTCACAGATGATATCCAGATCACTGCCTTCAATATCGATTCCGATAGGAATGGTTCCGGCCAGCACGGGAGAGTAATGTTTCAGCTTCGGAAAGACCTGGTACTTCGTGAGCACTTCATAGGCCCGCTGTTGTCTTTCGTTGCCGTTTTTCAGATAATCGATGGTTGTAAAATCAATCATCATGAGAAAATATGGTGCTTTACTTTACTTCTCTGCTGCTGAATTCTCTGGTTCAGTTTTTCTCTGAATTCAATATATTTCGGATCTTTTTTATCGTTGGTCTTATGTTCCAGAGCTTTGGCGATCTTAAAGTTCTCTTTGATAAACTCTTTGGTTTCATCAGAAAAAAAAGCATCCCCAAACTTCTCAAAAATATAGTTTACCGCCTGAGAACTCGGATGGATCATGTCTTCTTTATAAAAACGGTAATCACGGAGATCATCCATTAAAATCTCATAAACCGGAAGGTAATGGCAGTCTTCAAACATGGATATGGACTCATGAATCGCCGTAATTAATTTGGATTTGCTCAACTGGTTCTCAACCATCCCGTCTTTGGTATGTCTTACCGGCGAAACACTGAACAGAATCTGAACGCCTTCTTTGCAGATATCCTTAAGATCCAGAATCGTATTGTAAATAGCATGGGTAAGCTCCTGATGGGAAAGCAGTCTTTTTTCAAAAAATTTTTGCGGGATCTTATGACAATTGGCAACCAGCTCTTTTTTAGGAATAAACTCATAAATAAAAGAGGTTCCATAGGTAATAATAATCCAGTCGGCTTCCTGAAGAAATGCATTTCCTTTTTCTATGGCACCATTGATCTTTTCCAGGGTCTGGTGAATATACCGGGTATCAAAACTGGTGTGATGATCCAGGGAAATATATTCCTCATTATAGGTAATCAGGTCATCTTCCTCATAAAATGCCGATTCGTGAAGTACCCTGACCTCTTTATAAATGGAAAAAGGATTAAAGATCGTTCCGAAAGGGTTATTAAGCGTCTGAAGCTGTCCCTGCTGTAATAAATCGGTCATTTCCGTCGCAAAGCACGATCCTATTGAAAATATCTTATCTTCAATCTCAATTTTTTTGTCTGATGCAGGAATATGTACTTCCGTTCTGAACTTCATGATATAAAAGTAAGGGTACGGATAACAGGCAGCCTGTAAACGCTCCCTTTCATCCTGACCTGTATGTTTAGCTTTCTCTTCTCAGCAGATAGTTCGCCAGTTCTATGAACGGCTTTTTCTTATCTTCAGGAATATTGATTTTTTCTAAATAACTCTGTCCTATTTCGTTGTGCTTTTCGATCAGGCGAAGGGCTTTTTCATCTACTTTCGTTCTTCTGAAGATCTTTTCCACCCCGTATACTTTATCGATATTCTCGGTCTTTTTACCATACCAGTAATCAAGCTCTTTTCTCTCTTCTTCCGTGGCGTGTTCTCTTGCCAGAAGGTAAAGGACGGTTTTTTTGTTTTCGTAGATATCTCCGGCATGTTTTTTCCCGAACTGAGCCTGATCTCCGAATACATCGAGATAATCATCCATGATCTGGAAAGCGATACCAATATGTTTTCCGAAATTGAAGATCGCTTTGGCGTCTTTAAAGTTAGCTCTTGCAATCAATGCTCCTATTTCAAAAGAAGAGGCACTCAACACTCCTGTTTTATAGGTGATCATTCTGATATAATCATCGAACGTTACATTCTCCTGAGTTTCAAAATTAATATCATACTGCTGCCCCTCACACAGCAGAAGCCCTGTATGGGTAAAGATTCTGATGCATGCTTTGAAAATTTCGGGTTCAAGATCTTCAAAAAACTTATAGGCTTTCAGCATCAGCCCGTCTCCGGAAAGAATTCCCACATTAATTCCGTGTAAGGTATGAATGGTAGGTTTATTCCGTCTTAAAGGGGCCTCATCCATAATATCGTCGTGGATCAGGGTGAAATTATGGAAAAATTCGATAGCCAGTGCCGGCTTTATGGCCTCCTTAAGATCACCACCAAATAAATCACAGGCCATAAGCACCATGATAGGTCGCAGACGCTTTCCACCGTGTGAAATAATGTAATTCATCGGGTCGTACAACTCTGCCGGCTTATCTTTGAAAGTATATTTATTGATGGCATCAGCAACGATCTGCTGGTATCTGTCTAAAAATTCCATAAAATCTTATAATTTGAACAAAAATACAATTTTTCGAGGCTTTATAAAACAAAAAACTTTGCCCTGAGGACAAAGTTTTGTATAGATATTTAATTTTTAATCTTAAGAGAAGAAGGTTACCAAAAGATAAGTAATCCCTGCGACGATCGCTGAGATCGGAATGGTAAGCACCCATGCCCAAAGAAGGCTTACGGTAATCCCCCATCGTACGGCTGAAATTCTTTTCGTTAACCCTACCCCGATGATGGAACCTGTAATCGTGTGGGTGGTAGATACAGGAATACCAAAGTGGTCGGTAATGAATAAAGTAATTGCTCCTGCTGTTTCGGCACTTACTCCTTCCAGGGAAGTTACTTTGGTGATTTTGGTCCCCATCGTTTTGATGATCTTCCATCCTCCACTCATTGTTCCCAAACCAATAGCAAGGAATGATACCAGAGGAACCCAAAGATAGTGTTCTGCAAAATAATCAAAACGTCCCGCTGAAGGAATATTAAGATATATAGGGTCATGAAGCATTTCAACATGATAGAAGATCAATGCCGCCCCGATGATTCCCATTACTTTCTGGGCATCATTCAGACCGTGTCCTAAACTGAACAGTGCTGAAGAAGCCAGCTGTAGTCTTTTGAAAGACTGGTCTGCCTTGTGAGGATTTGATCTTTTATAAAGATGAACAATAATTAAGGTAATAATGATTGAGATGATCATCCCTATGATCGGTGCCATGAAAATGAACAGGAAAATAGGAATTACTTTATCAAACTTCACCACACTCTGGTGGGTTACCTGGCTGAAGGCTTCCTTAGCAGTTCCCCAGAATCCAAGATCCGGCTGTGCCGCAGCAACCTCATGGTAATCCAGCATGAAAGCATGCATCAGGGCAGCCCCTAAAAATCCTCCGATCAGGGTATGTGACGATGAAGAAGGGATTCCGAACCACCATGTCAGCAGGTTCCATGCAATAGCGGCTACAAGACCTGAAAAGATGACTTCAAGATTGATAAAATTCTCGTTGACGGTTTTGGCAATTGTATTACCGATTTTAAATTCTCCAATGATATACGCAGCGATAAAAAAGGCTGCAAAGTTCCAGAGCGCCGCCCAAAGTACCGCCTGGAATGGAGTTAAAACTTTTGTGGAAACTATAGTTGCAATTGAGTTGGCTGCATCATGAAAACCGTTGATGTAGTCGAAGATCAGCGCCAGAGCAATAATAACTATAAGTAAAATAGGAAATTCCATTTCTGTAAGTTATATTGTTTTTAGGCGTATTTAATCATGATGTTCTCAATCGTATTGGCAACATCCTCTGCTTTGTCAGTGACAACCTCAAGATAATTAAGTACAGATGAAACTTTGATAATGTTGATGGCATCATTGGTTTCAAACAATTCTACCATGGAGTTGGAAAGAAGGTCGTCTGCGATGTTTTCGATAGAGTTTACTTTAATACAAGCCTCCTTTACCTGATCCATATTCTTGAAGCCTTTAAGGTTCTTCATGGCATTCTGGATCTCAAGACATGCTTTGTGGATCAGCAGGGAGAAATCAGAATAAGCTTTCATCTCCGGCGATTTGTATAAGAAAATGTATTTGGTAGAAGCGTAGATATAATCGGCAATATCATCAAGACCGGTAGCCAGCGTGTGGATATCTTCACGGTCAAACGGTGTAATGAAGTTTTTTCCTAATTCAACGAAGATCTCGTGCGTAAGTTCATCATTTTTGTGTTCGTAGTCGCTCATTTTCTTCAGCATCGTATCATCATTCAGATCGAAATCCTTGATACCGTTGTTAAAGTCTTCAGACATTGCAACCAGGTTTTCAGTTACTTTTTCAAAAAGCACGAAGAAAATTTTATCTTTCGGTTGAAAAGCGTGGAAAATATTACCAATTCCCATTTTTAAGTATTTATAATTCGTGTGCAAATTTCTTAAAAAAGGATTTTACCTGAAACAATATAACATTAAGTTTTGTTAACATTCAGTTACCGGCTGATAATCAAATAAAAAAACCGGCTGCAAGGCCGGTTTTATATGGTTTTGAAAGGCTTTAGTTAGCTACCTCAGCTCTCATTTCTTTTCCTTTGAATTTCATGGAAGGAATGTTGCTCATCACATTGTCTTTGAATGATTTCTCCACCTCAAAGAAGGAGAATTTCTCCAGGATTTCAATGTCACCGATTTCCGCTCTTTTTTTGCTTTTTCCGGCTGTTGCTTTATTGATGATATCCAATACATCAAGTTTTTTCAGATGATCTTTTTTTCCTAAATTAAAGAAGAATCTTACCATGTTTTCATCCTTTCTTCTAGGTTTTCCTCCACGGTCTCTGTCGCGTCCTCTGTCACGGTCTCTTCCTCTGTCACGATCTCTGTCTCTTCCTCTGTCTCTTCTTGAATAATCATCGTCTCTGCTGCTCAGCTTCTGCTCAACAAGGTCGTGCTTATCTTTGTAATAAAGAGCAAGATCTTTCAACTGGAACTGTAATAACTTATGTACCAGCTCCTCTTTTGTGAACGCACTTAAATCAGGAATTAAATTATCATCAAACTCGAAAATATCTTCTTCGTGTTCTGTAAACAGCTTCTCAAAAACACCACCTACCTGAGCTTTGATGATATCATTCCCTGTTGGGATTGTTTTCTCGGTGATTTCGATTTTGGTGGCAGATTTGATCTGCTTCAGCTTTCTGCTTTCTTCAGGCTTAATCAAAGCCATGGAAACACCATCCTTCCCTGCTCTACCGGTTCTTCCGCTTCGGTGAACGAATACTTCAGGATCATCCGGTAAAGAATAGTGGATAACGTGCGTTAAAGAGTTTACATCCAGTCCTCTTGCAGCCACATCCGTCGCTACAAGAATATTGATATTTTTCAGTCTGAATTTCTTCATTACCGTATCTCTCTGCGCCTGAGAAAGGTCTCCATGAAGGGCATCTGCCGCGTATCCGTTCTGCATAAGGAAATCAGCAACTTCCTGGGTCTCCATTCTTGTTCTGCAGAAAAGAATAGAATACTGGTTAGGATTGGCATCAATTAATCTCTTAAGCGCTTCTTTTTTCTGACGGTATCCTACCACATAATATTCGTGCTTGATGTTCTTTTTAACCTCGTTAATAGAACCTACCGAAATACGGTGCGGATTGGTAAGGTAGTTTTTAGAAATTCTTTCCACTTCTTTATTCATCGTAGCCGAGAATAAGAAAGTCTGCTTCGTTTCCGGTGTTTCACTTAAAATTGTTTCCAATTCGTCTTTGAAACCCATTGATAGCATTTCATCAGCTTCGTCTAAAACCAGCCAGTGAATAGCAGAAAAATCAAGTGCTTTTCTGTTGATAAGGTCGATTACTCTACCCGGAGTTCCCACAATGATCTGTGGTTTGTCCTTTAAAGAACGAATCTGATCCATAATACTGCTTCCACCGTAAACCGCTGTGGTTTTGATGTCTTTCATGTACTTGGAGTAATTTTTTATGTCTTTAGAAATCTGAAGACATAATTCCCGTGTCGGACAAAGCACCAATAATTGGATTTTGCGACTCGTATCGTCAATCATATCCAAAATCGGAAGCGAAAACGCTGCTGTTTTGCCTGTCCCTGTCTGCGCAAGTGCGATCAAGTCGCGAATATCTGAAAGAATAAAAGGGATAGTCTGTTTTTGGATTTCTGTCGGGCTCTCATAGCCCAGTTCGCCAATTGCCTTAAGGATGTCAGGACTTAAACTGGTCTCCGTAAATAAATTCATTAAATATTTTAAAATTTTTGCAAAGATACAATAAATATTTGATTTGTTTTTGAACAAAGTTTTAAATATGTAAACTTAAATTCAGAATCCTTTAATATATTTTTAATTTTTAAAAAATTAAATCCAAAAAAAAGAGCCTTCAATTAAAAAGATGCTAAACATTATTTTTTTTTATTAGATTGGATTGATTTTTTCTCTATTATTTATGAATTTTCAAGAATAACCCATTGAAACGTAAATTTTTCTTTTTAACTTTTCTATTCCGGTATTCAAAATCTAAGCACAAACAGCCACTTAAGTTGCATGAACCTTAGAATTATTTTCTATATTAAAAATAAAATAGTTCTGCAAAATAAAATAACAGGAAGTTTCATCAGTAATTACATTTTATTACATTATGGTTTTAAGAGCCTGTTTAAGTTTCTAAATTTAATTTTTTGTAGAACATTCAAATTTTTATCTCAATCATATTCTTCAAGAATAAAGATAACGTACTGATGATGTTTTTTTTTAACCACGCAAGGATTTAGCTACATGATGCCTATTTTCAGGGAGCAAAGGTGAATCAAATTCGTTGATTCGTCGAAGCGTGTGGATAAACATAAAACTTCATCAGCATCATCTGTAAAATATGCGAGAGAAAATACACACAACATCCGTAAAATTCGATCTCTGGGAAACAATAATAACAGCAGCCGCTTTATAAACCGGATATTCTTTTATTCACGCAGCATCCGCAAAGAGTTTATTTTTTGAAAATCATTTTTCCGGCCGCAAGGGCACTCTGTTCAGCAAAGGCTGACTGTTATCTTATTCAGCGATCATAATAGCGATCATCGCTGAGTGAAACGCCTTTGCGAACAAAAATATCCGCAATATAATTAATAGCGTCCATAGCGTTAAAACCTTAGTACAAAAACAACACCAAAAAACCTGTGTCATCCGGGTATCTGTGGGATTTTTTTAATCTTAAATTCAAGGTTCGACAAATCTAAAAGAAGCCCAAGTACTGATAATCATATACACATTTTCTTTAAATAAAATTTAAACAGGCTCTAAAATGGTTCTAAAAACTTCAATAAGATATAGATACTTTTCCGTAAATTTGGAAAAAGCAACCATTAACCAACCCACAAATCCTACCTATATGCCAGCCAGCATTTCAACGTCAACATTTGACTTTCTAAAAAATCTAACCCGAAATAACAACCGGGAATGGTTCAATGAAAACAAAAGCCTTTATACCGAATCTCAGGAAAATGTAATCAGTTTTCTGGATGAACTTATCAGGGAAATGTCCGGCTTTGATGAAGAGCTGGGTAAAATTGATGCTAAAAAATCACTGTTCAGGATCTACAGGGATACCCGTTTTTCCAAAGATAAGTCACCTTATAAAACCAATTTCGGAGCCTCTCTGGGAATGGGAAAAGGAAGCCAGAAAGGCGGATACTATCTTCATCTTGAACCTGGAAAATCATTTCTGGCAGGAGGTATTTATATGCCCGAGTCTTCTGTGCTGAAAGAAGTCCGTAAAGAAATATCTTTGTACGGCGAAGATTTTTTAAAGGTCATCAATCATAAAGACTTCAAAAAACATTTCCCGCAACTGGATCAGGAGGATAAGCTGAAAAAAGTACCCCAGGGTTTTGAAAAGGAAGATCCGATGGCAGAATACTTAAAGCTTAAAAACTTCATTGTGGTGTATTCTCTGAAAGATGAAGCGGTTTTGGATACAAATGCGGTAAAAAATCTGGCAAAAGTATTTAAGGTAATGAAGCCTTTTAATGACTTTCTGAATGCGCCTTTTCTGTAGGAGTAATATATCATGCATGGATTGGTATTGATTTTCTTAAACGCAAAGTTCTAACGATAATACTGTTGATTTTCAGGAGGTAAAGACAGGAATCAACTCCGTTGATTCGATGAAGCGTATGTTACCAATCCGCTTCATCAGTGACGAAATTACGATCTTTTGCATCCAGAAATAAGACCTGCGTTATCTGCTGAATCTGCGAGAATCAAATTTAAAGCATTAAAGCGATTAACGTAGCCGGTTAAAATTTCATTACATCTTTCACTACCCCATTCTTCTGGGTATGTTGAAGCAGATCATTCTCAATAAATGTTTTGATCTGTCCTTCTGTACCATTATTCGGGAATAATAAATGGACATTTGCCCCGGCATCCAGTGTAAAGAACAGCGGCAGTCCGGTTTCTTTCCGGAAGTCCCAGACCTTATTGATGACTTCAAGAGTTCCTGTTTTCATCAGAATAAAAGCAGGATCACTTATCATCATCATAGCATGCAGGGTAAGTGCTTCATGTTCTACCAGTTTAATGAAACGGTCCATATCTCCGGTTTTCAGGATTTCTTTCATCGGGATAAAGTTTTCCCTGGCTTCCTGAAATCTTCTTTCTGCGTATGGATTGGTTTTCATCAGGCCATGTCCCACTGTTGAAGAAACACTTTTCTGTCCTTCGTGGATCAGCAGTACCCAGTCATTAAAGTTTTTAAATACATCATGAATTTCATGATCCGGATATGGCACGGCAAAAAGATCAGAGCTTCCTTCTACTTCTTCGGAAGTCCCCCATACTACCAGTCCGCCGTAAAGGCTTCTGCAGGCACTTCCGCTTCCCAGTCGGGCCAGGAAAGAGGCTTTCCTCAGGAATTCCTCCTCCGAATCAGTTCCGGAAAAGCTTTCATCCAGCTTCATCAGGCATTTGGCAATGGCTCCGAATCCTGAAGCGGAACTTGCAATTCCTGAACTATGAGGAAATGTATTCTCGGTTCTGATGATATATTTTCCTTTCAGGATCCATGGAAGGTACTGTTCTATATTTCTGAAGTATTTTTCTATTTTTTCGGCAAATTTCACTTCTTCATTTCCGGCCAGAAAAGTCTGAACGGAAAAAGGCTCATCTGCCAGAAACTCCATTGAAGTATTGGTTTTACAATGGTTCAATGTATAGCTTATACTTGGATTGGCAGGGATTTGGTTTTCGTATTTCCCCCAATATTTGATCAGGGCAATATTGGACGGACAGCTTTCCGAAACGGTTTTCGTGTGGATGGTATAATTTTGTTTTCCTGAAAATTCCTGTGTTGTCATAATCTGATTTAAAATGATAAAAACTCTTTTTCACGACAAGCGTTGAAGATGTTCTTTCCTTTTTCTTTTAATACATTTTTTCAATAATATCCGCGTACTTTTTAAGCACTACATTTCTTTTGACTTTCAGTGTGGGAGTGATTTCTCCGGTGTTGATGTCAAATTCAGCCGGCATTAACGTAAATTTCTTCACCTTCTCGAAATCAGCCAGATGACTCTGCAGGTCTTTCAGCTTTTCTTTGTAAAGGCTGATTACTTTATCATTTTTTACTGCTTCTTCCCAACTGCTGAACGGAATACTGTTTTTCTTCATATAATCCTGAAGGAATTCAAAATTCGGAACAATCAGTGCTGAAACAAACTGTCTGCCTTCTGCAATCAGCATAATCTGCTGGACAAAATTATTATTGGTAAGCAGGTTTTCGATCTGCTGCGGAGCAATATATTTTCCGTTGGATGTTTTCATCAGGTCTTTGATACGGTCTGTAATGATCAGATTTCCTTTATCATCAAACTTTCCGGCATCACCTGTTTTGAACCAGCCGTCTTCTGTAAATACTTTCTCTGTTTCTTCAGGCCTGTTGTAATAGCCTTTCATAATTCCGTTTCCTTTTGCCTGGATCTCATCACTCTCCCCGATACGGATTTCAACGCCCGGAAGCGGTTTTCCGCTCGTGGCATGCTCGAAATGGGTTAAAGGAAAAAGAGTCAGGGTAGCTGTAGTTTCGGTCAGTCCATAGCCTACCGTTACGTGAATTCCCACTGATTCAAAGAATTTGGTCACTTCAGGGGATAGTGATGCACCTCCGCATGGCAGGAACCAAAGCCTCCCTCCCATTCTTTCTTTTATTTTACTGAAAACCAAGGTATCGGCAACGGATTCCTTCAGCTTTAATCCAAATGGGACCGGTTTCTCATTTCTTCTCAGTTCGGCGGTCTGCCATCCTGTTTTTAAAGCCCAGTTAAAAATTTTCTTCTTTACTGAAGAGCCTTCTTCTGCCTTTTCCAGAACTCCTGCATATACTTTCTGGAAGAACCGGGGCACTGCACACATCATGGTAGGCTTTACTTCTTCAAGTGCTTTTGCAACATTTTTGGGATCTTCAAGAAAGTAGACTCTTGCTCCCCCGTACAGGCAAAGCAGACTCCAGCTTCTCTCGAAAACATGACTTAAAGGAAGGAAAGCCAAGGAGAGTTCTTCTTCAAAATTTTTAAATTTAAAAAACTCAAAATGGGAATCGAAAGCTTTGATAAAATTCCCGTGGGTAAGCATCACGCCTTTCGGAGTTCCGGTGGTTCCGGAAGTATAGATCAACGTAGCGGTATCATCATGTTCTTTTGGGCAGATTTCCAGCTTAGGAGAAGCTTTGGCAATAAAATCTTCAAGATAAAAGCTGTTGAATTCTTTCTTGATCCAGACTGCTTTTTTGGATACAACAATGGTTTCAAGGGGATTATTTTCTTTCTGAAGCAGCTCAAGACAGGCATCGTACTGCATCTGATTTCCTGTAAGCACCGCTTTGGCACCGGAATCGTTAAGGATATATTCTGCCTGTTCGGCATTATTGGTGGAATAGATCGGAACGGTCACAGCGCCTATTGCCATAGAAGCCAGATCAAAGATCATCCATTCTGATGAGTTGTCCGAATAAATAGCCACTCTGTCATTTTCCTGAATGCCGGCATTTTTCAGCGCATTGGCTGTTTTAAAAACGATTTCACTGAATTTCTTCCAGCTCAGCTCCTTCCAGGTTTCTTCTTTCTTTTTAAAGCCGATTGCTGATTTTACAGGATGTTTTTCTACATTTTTAAGGATAATTGCTGCTGCAAGATTCATGTATTCAGCTTTTTGTCGTTAATATAATTTTTGAGATGGAAATCAATGCTTTCTTCCACAGAAATGAACTGATCATCCAGCTTTTCTTTAATTTTTTGGTTGGAAATGGTGTTGAGTGACGAAATGGATTCTATGTTTGATCGGGTAATCATTCTCAGCTTGGGGATCAGCCATCCGAAAAGAATATTGGCAACCCTTCCGAGATTCAGCTGGGATCGGGTAAGGATTCTGGCCTCTTTGAGCCCTAACCGGGATCTGATCTGTTTTCCCAGATCCGCATATCTTTTATTGTCAGAAATAAGAATAAAGCGTTCTCCGAAGATATTCTGATCCATCAGTTCCACAGAAATTCTGGCGGCATCTCTTACATCTACATAGCTGGTTCCTCCGGAAAAGGTAAAACTGTTTTTCTCAAAAGTCGGAAAAATATCTCCGCTGCTCTGGCCCCAGTTTCCGCTTCCGATAATCATTCCCGGATTGACGATAACGGTATTCAATCCTTCCGCTGAAGCTCTCCACACCTCCATCTCAGCCAGGTGTTTGGAAATCGCATAGGCAGAATGTTCTTCTTTAGGGTTAAAA
This sequence comes from Chryseobacterium sp., assembly GCA_031277615.1. Lineage (GTDB taxonomy): Bacteria > Bacteroidota > Bacteroidia > Flavobacteriales > Weeksellaceae > Chryseobacterium. Next base: position 262,591 of record JAITMC010000040.1, read on the forward strand.
TCCGAGCTTTCATCCAGCTCACCTTTTTCATTAAAGGTGTCTAATACCGCGATGGTGCTTACGTGAAGAAACTTTTTCACATCCGAACCCTCACAGGCATAGAGCAGGTTTTCCGTACCTTTTACATTGGTATGGTACATTTCTTTATCATCTTTCGGATCAAATCCCACTTTTGCGGCACAATGATATACCTCATCCACATCTTTTAATGCTTCCTGCAGGGAATCCTGATCATCAAAATCCACATCCATCCATTCAATCTTACTGAAAAAGCCTTCAGGATCTTCCGTATAGAAGCTGTAAGAATGTTTTACATCGTTTAAATTGCTGCCCGGTCTTTTGGAAGCCCGTACGTTTCTGCCTTTTTTAAGAAGCTCCAAAACGATCACTCTTCCCAGGATTCCGGTTGCACCCGTTACAAAAACCATTAATTATTTTACTTGATTGCTGACTAAAATATGACAATATTTTCTCTCCGGCAATTCTTCATTGGGTTAGCATCAACATCTGAAAAACTGCTTCTGCAAATTTGCGATTTTTAAAGCAGAATTCTGCTTAATTTATAAAATATTTGGGATTGGGAACAGAAAATGGAGCAATAGAAAACAGACAGGGTTACCGATCAACGGACAACAGCCGATATCCGATTCATTTACAATAATTTACCCGCAAAAACAAAAACCCTACAGGCTTACAGACCTATAAGGTTAATGATTCGTTTTATTATTTTGAAATCAATCAGTGATTCAGTTAAAATCTGCCTGAACTGAGAATACCCCATCAGTACATTATAACCGATCAATTGATTTAAGCCAGGACCATATTATTTCTTCTCGGAGCCTTATCACAAAGAACATCGGCAATGCTTTTAGAAATAAGATGTCCTTCCGTAAGGTTATCCAGCCAGAAAAACTCACCGGCAGCATTGATTTCGATGAAATAATATTCATCTTCCGGAGAAACGATCACATCAATAGCCCCGTAATCCACATTATAGACATCCAACAGCTCAAGGATTTTCTGTTCCACCTCTGAAGGCAGCTCGGTTCTTATCCATTTATCAATAAGATTCACGCCGTCTTTCCGCCAGTCTATTTTGGCTTCTTCAGACTGTTGGGAATCTATTTCAAAAGCATATACATCCCGTCCTACCACAGTTATCCGGAGCTCTTTTTTCTTCTCGATTTTCTTCTGAAACTGCATCGGGCAATACAGAAGCGAATCCAGTTCCTCAAGGTTATCTTCTTTTACCACATTGGTAAATACCACACACTCTTCTCCGTTTTCATAAATGGCAAATCCCGTTTGCATTTTGGCAATCACATTCTGATGTTTGAGAATGAACTTTCTGGCTTCTTCCGGATTATTGGTGATGCAGGATTCAGGAATTTTAAGTCCTATTTTATCTGCTATTTTCAGCTGCTCTTCCTTGCTGTCTAATCTTCTGTAAACACTCGGTTTTCCAAGGGAATAAGTATCTATCGATTCCAGGAATCCGAAAAGGGTATTACGGATCTCTCCCATCGCAGCTCCGAAGAATTTAGGGTCCATTTCCTCTTTCAGTCCGTTCCCCATATTGTATGCCCTTCTGTACCACACCGCTGCGATATCGTCCAGACGGTGTTTAGCATCAGGGGTTTCCAGAATACTTACCCATTCACCATCCTGAAAGGAAGTTGTCAGTTTATTTTGAAGCGGATAAAGGTCAACGTCAAAACGGATGACTTCACAACCGTTCTTTTCTATGTATTCTGTTACTTTCTCGATGGAGAAATTATCTGCGGTATGGGTTATAATTAAAATTTTATTCATGAATATTGGTTCTTTTTATAAGATTGTCGGCGATTCTTTCTGCGATGGGAAATCCAAGTTCTTTCTGCAGCATCCCCCATTCTCCCTGGGGGTTGACTTCCAGAAAATAATAATTCCCGTCTTTTCCTTTGATCATATCGATGGCTCCGATATAGAGTCCCATTTCTTCCATCATGGAAGCCAGTCCTGACCTGATGTCTTCAGGCAGTTCATAAGCCGACCAGAACTGACCTTCATGCGCAATCCTCCAGTCGGCATGTTCGCTGTTATTGATCTTTCCGGTAAAAAATTCACCGGCAATATACACAATGCGAAGTTCATACTCCTTATCGATATACGGCTGAAAGATCATAGGACAGTACGCGATATCTGAAATGGGCTCCAATGAGTTCTCGTCGATGATCATTGTTGAGATCAGGCTTTCCCCACTCATTGATTTTGAGGTCAGGCTATGGAGTTTGGCCACGGCTTTCCCATTACAGTAAGTATGAAAAAAGGTAAGTATTTTCTCTTCGTCGTTGGAGAAAATGGTTTTGGGAATCATTAATCCGTTTTTTTCAGCCAGTTTGAGCTGAAGCATTTTATTGCCGTCGATCTTCCGCTCATTTTCATAAGGATTGATCCACGGGATATCTTCTAAAATGGTCATCAGGTTGTAACGGAGATTTTCATAACCTTTAAAGAATATTTTTTCATAGTCTTTATCCAACTCTTCAGGGGCTTTTATTGCCCATGCTTTTCTGTGCCATACTCCTTTTATCTCATCAGAACGGAGGATATTTCCGTCTTCATCGGTAAGCTCAAAAGAATCTTCACTTAAGCTGATTTTCTGAAGATGATTCATCCGGTCAGAATTCAGTCTGAACCAGGGAATATTCCGGGAAGTAAGGTATTCAAAAAAGATATCGATATTATAAAAGTCCTGTGAATGGGTAATACAAAGAATCATTTGCCGGTTTTTTATTAAAAAAGGAAACTTACTGGATAAGTTTCCTTTGATATGATTTTTTATTAATCGCTTCGGCTGTTAAAGCGGAATAGTCGGTGCATCATCATCTCCGTCGGAAGGATACTTCAGGGTGTGAGCCATATCATACTTCGGAGAGGTTACCGTGTCTAGTGAAGGTTTGGTGATCACATCTCTTTCGGGGATCGTGATAATTCCTGTTTCTCCTCCTTTTACAGTTTCAGGGTCTGTCACCTGTTTTTCTAAGAAAGATGCGAAAAAAGGCTTCTTTTTTGAATCTTTGTTTTTCATAATGATTTAGTTTTTGGGGGTTAAAATGATTTTAGTTACCGGCTTCATCACTGTCAGAAGGGTACTTCTTTGTTTCGATCCAGTCCTGTTTTGGAGTGGTTACGTTATCAAACACAGGAGTTGTTGTTTCACCATCCATTGTAGGATAAGTGATCACATCGGTACCTGGAGTAGTCCCTCCACCTTGTACTTTTTCCGGATCTGGAAGTTGCTTTTCTAAAAATGATGCAAAAAACGGTTTCTTAGAGTTGTTCTTTTTCATAGTATTTTAATTTGGGTTAAAAATTTGTTCAGTATTGATGGTTACAGGGAATCCAGCTCTCCGGCTTCATCACTGTCCGAAGGATGTTTCATCGTTACAACGTTATCCCGGATCGGAAGCGTTACACTGTCGAGTGTGGAGGATGTAAGCTGATCTTTTGTTGGCAGTGTCACCATGTCCACAGAAGGACTTGTGATACCACCTCCCTGAATTTTCTCAGGATCCTGAATTTGTTTCTCTAAAAACGAAGCAAAGAACGGTTTTTTTGAGTTTTTTCTTTCCATAAGTTAATATTTTTAGTTTTTCTCTAAAACTAAAATACAAAAATTTCAATACGTGGGGAAATATTATCCTATTTTAAGAAAATTTTAACTAAAATCTAAAAAACTAAGAATCAATTTAATTCAAATTCAAAAATTGCTTAACAACTTTCGCAAAATCAACTGGATTTTCTGCCTGAACCCAATGTCCTGCATTTTTCACGGTTACCAATCGGGCTTTGGGAAACTGCTGTTTGATTCCATATTCATCCTGCGGCAGGATATAGTTGGATTTTTCTCCTGAAATAAATAAGGTATCTCCTTCAAACACACCGAATTTTATAGCATTGGAGACAAATTCATTGTATTTTTCGGAAAGGGTTTTAAGATTGAACCTCCAGTTCAGCTTTTTGTTATCATCCCAGTACAGGTTTTTTGCCAGAAACTGGATGGTTGATTTTTCAGGAATATACTGTGTAAGGACAGCCTCAACCTCATTTCTTGATCCTACCGTATCAAAATCTACAGTTTCAAGAGCTTTAATAATCCCCTGATGATGTGGAGGATAAGCTTTCGGAGAAATATCTACCACGATAAGTTTCTCTACGCGTTCAGGATATTTGACAGCAAACTGCATCACCGCTTTTCCTCCTAAGGAATGTCCCAAAACATGAGCCTTCTGAATGCCGTAGTGATCCATATATCGGGCAATGTCATCCGCAAGATCATCATGAGACATCTGATCGGAGTGAAAACTCCGGCCATGGTTTCTGAGATCAATCAGGTGCACGGGAAGATATTCTCCCAGGTCTTTCCCGAAGCTTCCCCAATTATCAAGCATTCCAAACAGACCGTGGAATACAAGAAGTGGTGTTGCCGTTACATTTTCGCCGAATATTTTTGAGTTTAGGATTTCCATATTGAATTAAAAAATTTGAATTAGAAAGTAAGATGACAGCAGCCTGTTATATAGGGTATATATCTTATTAGGTAAAAGATGGCTGCTGAGAAATGTATTTTTACAGAAAAAAGCCAGATATCAAAGTTTAATGCACTTTAATATCCGGCCCTGTTATATTTTACCATTGTGCCAGTCTTTTCAGATAAGCCTGGACCGTATTTTCAAGTCCCATATATAATGCTTCTGAAATTAATGCATGACCAATAGATACTTCCAGCAGGTTAGGAATGTTGTCTGCAAAATATTTCAGGTTTTCAAGGCTGAGATCGTGCCCGGCATTGATCCCCAGTCCGTGTTCTGCTGCTGCAACAGCGGTTTCATAGTAAGGCTTTATAGCCTGCTCTTTATTGGACAGATAATTTTTTGCATAGGCTTCTGTATACAGCTCAATTCTGTCGGCTCCTGTTTTGGCGGCATATTCTATAAGCTCAGGCATAGGATCCAGAAATACAGAGGTACGGATTCCTGCATTTTTAAACTCTGCAATAATTTCTGTAAGGGCACCAAGATGTTTTCGGGTATCCCATCCTGCATTGGAAGTGATGGCATCATCTGCATCAGGAACCAGCGTTACCTGTTCTGGTTTTACTTCAAGCACCATATCAATGAAATGACGGTGAGGGTTTCCTTCAATATTGAATTCTGTGGTTACCAAAGGTTTCAGATCATAAACATCTTTTCTGGTGATATGCCTTTCATCGGGTCTTGGATGGATGGTAATTCCCTGTCCTCCGAATTCCTGAATTTTCACAGCAGCCTCTGTTACACTTGGTGTGTCTCCGCCTCTGGCATTTCTTAATGTTGCAATTTTATTAATGTTAACGCTTAGTTTTGTCATATCTTTTTACAAGTTAGAGAAGAGATCAGAAAAGATATTCTGAATACCTTACTCTTCATTATTATTTTTCGGGAATCTGGTCTCCCTGTTATACTTTAACACTTACCTGCATTACCTGCAGATCAAATTCTTTTGAAGCCACCAGCAGATGGTCAAAAATATCGGCCTGGATCTGTTCAAAATGTTCCCATTTGGAATCGTTTGCAAAACAGTATACTTCAAGTGGAAGCCCCTGCGGGGTAATTTCCAGCTGACGAACCATTTTGGCCCCGTTTTTATCAATATCGGGATCATTTTCAATATACTTTTGGGCATAATACCTGAAAACTCCGATATTGGTGAGCTGTCTGCCATTGATGGTTTTATCGTTATGCCTTAAACTTTCTTTTTCTTTTCGGATTTCCTGTGTTTTTTCGTCAAGATAGTCGGAGATCAGATTGATCTCTTTTAAACGGCTGATATCTTCCTCCGTTAAAAATTTAAAGGAATTGATATTAAAATAAATGGATTTCTTTATTCTTCTGGTATTGGATTCGGACATCACCTGAAGGTTTTTGATCTCTGTGGTCAGCAAATCATAGGTAGGAATGGTAGACACTGTTTTGTCGAAATTGGTGATCTTGGTGGTAAGAAGACTGATATCGGTAATATTTCCTTCTATACTGTATTTGGGGATGCTTACCCAGTCCCCTACTTTCAGGTTTTTGGAGGTGGCCACATGAATCCCGGTTACAAATCCTAAAATCGTATCCCGGAAAACCAGAACCAGCACTGCCGTAATGGCCCCCAGACTTCCTACAATTGTCGTTCCCTTGATCCCAAATATCACACAGATTCCTACCACAGAAAAGATAAAGATTCCCAGGATCTTAACGGTTTCTGAAATAGCATTCAGGGCCATAATCTTGTAGAAATCCTGTTTGATGGTAAAATAATTTCTGAAAGCCGTCAGTGAACGGTAAAGCATTCCGGCAAGGATAAGCACCAGTCCTAAATTGACCGCTCTGTTGATGAATGTGGTGGTTTTCGGTAATGCAGTCGCCGGAAATATGGAAGGATGAATAGCTCCCACCACAAGAAGTGCCGAAAAATGCGCTACGGAATTGGTTATTTTAGATTGATAGATAGACCGGATTACCGGAAATTTATCATCATTCCGGAAAAACCGGAAAATAAAATTGATAATGAATTTAAAAATGAAATCCACGATCAGAAACACGGCACAAAGCAGCCCCAGTTTCACGATAATATGCACCACCCAATCCAGCCCGGCAGGGGTTACCTGACTGATGTATAGGTAAAGCTGGTCACTGATTTCCTGCAAAAAATTTTTGGTATCCTGGATTTCGTCTTTCATTACAGCAAATTTATAAAATTAAGAAGGATGATGTTACTATTCCCAATCAATTTTCATCCCAAATTCTTAAAATCCTTTTGTAAATCTTCTTTTTTCCTATCTTGCATTTATATTTTTACATGATGGATTCAACCTTAATTAATGTTCTCTGCCTTATTTTACTGTTTCTGGGAATACTCGGAACCTTTCTTCCGGTCCTTCCCGGGCTCTTATTAAGCATCTGCGGGCTTCTGATCTATAAGTTCGGAACTGATGCCGATCTTTCTATGATTTATATCTGGGCTTTCGGAATTCTTACTGCAGCTTCGGTAGTTCTGAACTATGTGATTCCTGCAAAAACCAACCGTAAGTACGGAGGAACACGCTGGGGAAGCATCGGCTCTGTCATTGGAACCATTGTGGGCCTGTTTCTTCCTATTCCCTTAGGCTTCCTGGTGGGAATGTTTGCCGGTGTTTTTATCGGCGAACTTCTTCACGACAGCAAGGATATGAATAAAGCTCTTCAATCCACGAAAGGAGCCTTTATCGGGTTTATTTACGGAACCGGATTCAGCTTTGTAGTGGGTGTGGCAATGTTTTTGGTGGTACTTTTGAATATGTTTGATATTATTTAACCTAAAAAAGAGAAAAATCATGTTTCATAAAGCTATTATACTGACCCTGGGAATGCTTGCCTTATCCGGATGCAATGCCCAGAAAAATGATAAAACAGCTCCCCAATCAACAGGAACTACGACTTCCGCTGATTCCGGAACACAGCAGAAAGATAAAAAAGGAATTGTTTACCTGAATGAAGGGGAAAATAAATTTCTGAAAGAATACCAGATGAATGTAACCTTTAAGGGAATTTCCGAAGACAGCCGCTGCCCTGAAGGCGTGAACTGTATCTGGGCCGGAGCTGCGGTGGCACAGGTGGAAGCCATGCTGACGACCTCCAGACCGATGACTTTAAATCTGGCCACTTTAGATCATCCCGGAAAAAATTACCATCAGTCGGCAGATTTTAACGGATATATCATTACGCTGGAAGAAGTAACCCCGTACCCTAAATCACAGAACGGTACAAAAGCCCTGTCCGGAAAATACAGGATCGGCATCAGCATAAAAGAAGCAGGAACTTCTTCGGTTCCTACCACGAAATAGGCTTCTTCCCTTTCGATATCAGATATTCATTGATTTTTGAAAAAGGTTTGCTTCCGAAAAATCCTCTGTGAACAGAAAACGGTGACGGATGCGCCGATTTTAATATAAAATGTTTAGCCGGGTCAATCAGCTCGGCTTTTTTCTGTGCAAAAGCTCCCCAAAGTACGAAGACTACATTTTCTTTTTTATCTGAAATTTCCCTGATCACAAAATCAGTGAATTTTTCCCATCCGAGATCTTTATGGGAATTCGGAGAATGGGCACGAACCGTTAAAGTGGCATTCAGGAGAAGCACTCCCTGTTTTCCCCAGTCGTCCAGTTCTTTGGAAGTCCGTACCACTCCCAGATCCTCCTTCAGTTCAATAAAAATATTTTTAAGTGATGGCGGTGCTGTAACCTGTTCCGAAACGGAAAAGCACAACCCATTAGCCTGATAATCGTTATGGTAAGGATCCTGCCCGATAATCACGACTTCTATCTCATCAAAAGGGGTAATTTCCAGTGCCCTGAAGATCTGGTCTTTCGGCGGGAACACCTTTGTGGCTGCATATTCCTGTTTTACCTTCTCCCAAAGGGTTTTGAAGTATTCTGTATTTTTTATCGGGGCTAAAATTTCTGTCCAGGTCATGTGGGGGTAATTTGAAAATGAGTTAATTTGAAAATTGACTGATAGTCATCAATTTCAGTTATAAAGTTTAAATATTATTTACTGCAATAATCCTATAAAGATTCAAATATAAATTAAAAATGGGCAATATCAAATTTTGCAGGAATGAGGAATACGGAAGTCAATATTAACTTCCCGTACGTCAATCCGCTCATCTCTGTCTGTAAAATCGTATGTTGATGATCCTTTTGTACCTTATTTTTCTCTTGATGGTACGTCCTTTTTCAAACTAAAGACGATATTTTCGGGAACATCTTCATCCTTTCTGTCTTCCATTAAGCTGAAGCCCTGTTTCAAAAGAAGGACCTTAGAACTTTCATTGAGTGGATGGGTAAAAGCCAGAATCTCCTGTAATCCCAGATCATTAAAGCTAAAATCCCTCACGGCGACCAGCGCTTCACTCATGAGCCCCCTTCTGTGGTATTCCGGGAGGAGTTCGTAACCTACCTCGGCAGTTTTCCTATCATCGGAAAAATTCCAGAGGCAGATGGTTCCGATCAGATTTGGCTGATCTTTCAAAGAAATTCCCCAATAAAATGATTTATTATTTTGCGTGTTCTCTTTAATGGTTAAAATAAACTGCAGGGCATCATAATTGTTCTTTGGAGGGTTTCTCATCACATACTGATTGATGATTTCATTGCTCCGTATTTTCAGAATATCTTCAACGTGGCTTTCGTTGATTTCTTTTAATATTAATCTTTCGGTTTCCAGTTTCATTTTTCAAAATTAATAAATCCTGATGACTGACCATATTTTTCAAACGATGAAATCTGCTCATTCTCAAATTATCCGTAAATTTGCAGTGTGTATATAGACAAAGAAGATTTAAACGAATTAGAATTTCCGCAATTGCTCGCGGAAATTTCTCCCTTTGCGTATTCTCCGAAAACGAGAGAAAAAATTCTTCAACTTCGTCCGATGGAAATTGACGAGGCGGAACTTTCACTGAAAAAAACGTCGGAATATCTTTCGAGTTTTGAAAGTTCAAATGCAATTCCGTTTGATGAATATGAAGATATTGAAAGTGAGCTGAAGCTCATGCTGATCGAGAATTACCGCCTGGAAAACAATGCTTTCATCAAAATAAAAACCATCACGGAACAGATCGGAAAACTCCAGAAGTTTTTCCCGACCATGCCTGAAACCTTCCCTACTTTAATGGAAGAGGCATCTGTACTGGAATTCAGAAAAGAGATCATTGATAAGGTAGATAAAGTTTTTAACCGTTTCGGGGAAGTGAAAAGTGAGGCTTCACCTGTGCTAAAGGAGCTGAGAACCGAAATCCAACACGCTAAAAAAGCCATTCAGGAAAATTTCAACCGCGCACTGTTCAATTACGGTCAAAGTGAGTTCCTGGATGATATCCGCGAAAGTATTATTGAAGATCAAAGGGTTTTAGCTGTAAAATCAGGATTCAAAAAAAGAGTTCCGGGAAGGGTTCTCGGAATTTCCAAAACGGGTTCTATTACGTATATCCAGCCGGACAGTGTGGTAAAGCACTATTTCAAGCTGCGCGAAAACGAAGAAGAAGAAAAGAAAGAGATCGACAAGATCCTCAGAAAGCTTACTGCTGAACTGGCAGAGTTCCAGCCCCAGCTCTGGAGGTACCAGATGTATATTTTTGATCTTGACCTTACGAGAGCCAAAGCCAAATTTGGGGAACTGGTGAACGGTATTTTACCAAAGATCAACCGTCACAAGACATTGCGGTTAAAAGATGCGTTCCATCCGTTGCTATGGCTGAGAAACAAAGTGGAAAACAAGACCATTTATCCTCAGACTCTGAGCCTTACCGAGCATAACAGGATTATCTGTATTTCAGGACCGAATGCGGGAGGAAAATCCATTACCCTGAAAACGGTAGGATTGCTTCAGCTGATGATCCAGAGTGGTATTCTTGTTCCGGTACATCCGAAATCGGAAATGTTTTTCTTTGATAAGATCATGACGGATATCGGAGATAATCAATCCATCGAGAATCATTTGTCCACGTATTCTTCCAGACTGAAAAAAATGTCGGGGATCATTCGTGAGGCAGACGCGGAAACCCTGCTCCTTATTGATGAATTCGGTACGGGTTCGGATCCTGAACTGGGTGGTGCACTGGCAGAGAGCTTCATGGAGTATTTTTATGACAAGAAGAGTTTTGCCATTATTACAACGCATTATACCAATATTAAATTAGTCATAGAACAGCTTCCGAACGCCCAGAATGCAGCCATGCTCTTTAATGAGGAAACATTGGAACCGATGTATAAGCTTGAAGTAGGTCAGGCAGGAAGTTCCTTTACTTTTGAGGTAGCGGAGAAGAACAGAATTCCAAGATTTATCATTCATGCGGCCAAGAAAAAGGTAGAACATGATATCGTTAACCTGGATAAAACCATCGTAAAGCTGCAACAGGAAAAATTTGAAGTTGAAAAACTGAAATCTGATCTTGCCGAAAGAAAGGAATCTGTTGAAGATAAGCGGGACAACCTTCAAAAGCTGAACGATCAGCTGCAGCAAAAGCTTTTCAGTTTCCAGAAGCTGTATGAAGAAGAACACCGCAAGCTTCAGTTCGGAAATAAGATTGAAACTTTCATCGACAGCTATACCAAAGGAAAATCCAGGAAAGATGTGGTGAAAGATTTCGTTAAACTGCTGGAACAGGAGAAATTCAGAAAGATCGGCGCAGATAAAGATGAGTCCAAACGTTTGCAGGTGGTGAAAAGAAAGATCACCCAACAGCTGAAAAAAGAAGACGTGATCGAAAAGATTGCTGAAACCAATGAAAAGCTGGAAGAAAAACGCAAAAGTGACCGCGCCGTCTGGATGAAAGTGGGACAGCGTGTCCGCATTACCGGAAGCACAAGTGTAGGAACGATTGAAAAGATTTCCAAGAATAAGGTTATTGTGAACTACGGTACTTTTAAGACGACCATTAATGCAGAGGAACTGGAAAGAATTTAATTTTTTTAATAATATAGAAACAGCGCCGGATTTCAGCGCTGTTTTTTTTGAACTATTAAGGGTTAAGGGAAAAATCAAAGATTTTTTATAAGCAAACTTCTTAAAGTGGAGTTTAGCTCACTATTTTAAAATAAACATATCTGAAATTATTTCTTATTAACAAGTTCTAAAATTATTCTTGATTTATCGTAATTATTAAATATTAATTTAGAAAACCCTTGATTTCCATAATAAAAGATAGCACTCGTTTTAATTTTTTCATTATTTGATTTTGCTTCTATAATATACATTCCTTTTTCTTTTCCAACTATTTTATATTCAAATTCTATTTCTAAATTACCGCTCCATTTCAAAGAATCATTTGCCCAGTGGTCACCAATGGTTAAAGTATCTTTCCATACTTTATTTTTTTCTAATGGGAAACGTACCTGTGGAAAGGGTGAAAATTCAAGTTTAGAAAAAATTTTTGATCTTGGAGGATGTAAAAAAACAAGCTGACCATTTTGCACAAGTCCCGTCAGTGCAAACAGTATCTTTTTCTCATTACTATAATATGATATTTCATAAGGAATCTGATCACCATTTATTTTCCCCTCAGAAAAACTAAAAGACATATAATCTATTTTCATTCCATTTTTTTGATTAGGATCCAAAGTCCAACCGTTATTAAATTCTTTATCATCCCCATCATAAACTAAAGGTTCAGTAAAAAAAATATCTTTTTGAGAATGATCAGTATCGAAATACTGAATTTTAAAAAAATATTCTTTCATTTCATAGGGAGATGTTAACCGGGATTTATTAGTGCATGAAAGCAACATACACAACCAAAAAATAAAATATATTTTACATCTAAACATAGTATTTTATATAATTAATCGAAATTACTGTTCATTAAGATAGAGTCAATAAAAAAGCTATCCTTATACAGATAACTTTAAATTTATTAATGACTAACGAGGACCTTGAGGAAAACTTCCTAAAATATCTCCACCAGAAAATAAATTATCAGTACCATCATCACACGAAGCATGCCATTATTTGCCTGACAATATGAAGGCTGGTGATTTGTTGTTGGCTCAAAATCCACCTATATACCTTCTCTTTCATTGATCTTTTTCTTGTTAATATTTTTTTGGATGTTAAATTTTCTAATTTTTTCATATTGTTAGATTTAACACTCACAAATATGTTTACTTTATTAAAACTAACAAAATAAAATAAAAACAATAGATATTTAACAAAAATTAACAAACAACCGCGGTAATAACAAATTTTACTTAGGTTTAAAAAAAACATAAAACAATGATTTAATTAAAAATAATAATGTAAAAACCAGAATAAACAAAAATCAAAATATAAATTTGACAGTTGCTAAAATTTTATAAGATACAATTAATTAAAAATTAACTGTAGAATGCTTTACTATAAAAGCATAAACATCCCAGAGTAAATCTTACTTTTTAATAAATTTCAACCGGATGGTCTGGTCTTTGGTTTTTAATTGTAAAAAGTAAACTCCTTTGATCAGTTTACTGATATTTACGGTATTTCCGGAAACTTTTCCTTCATCAGCTTTCTGTCCTGCTGCTGTAAAAATTTCATAGGTTGCAGCATCTGAGGATAATCCTTGAATATTCAGGAGATCAGATGCAGGATTGGGATAAATACCCGGTTCTTTTGATTGAGCACTTTCACTGACCGACAAAGTGCCATTGACAATGTTTACCCCATAATCTTCCACTTCCCCGTACATGAATGTTCCGCAGGAGCCTGTAGGAACTGTAGAGCTGGCCATCACCCGCATCGCCACTCCACATTGTGTAATGGAAGCAAGAGAAGGAACCGCAAATGAAGATACTGTCGGAGTGGAAGAATTAACGGATTCCACCATAATTCTTTCGGAAGATTCAAAGACTCCGTTGGCATTAAAATCAATCCAGGCTGTAACATATACCGTATTTTGCGGAGCCGTCCAGCCCAGGGTAACCGCAATGGTATTGACAGGACTTCCGGCAGCCAGCTGTATTCTCCTTGACGAATCATGCCGATAATCTGTATAACCGGAAGGACCTGAAGAACTGTTCATTTGAGGTGTTCCTCCGTATGGAACGACGGTTACATTTGAAATATGCATAACACTGGTATCGGTAGATCCGGCAGAACAGTAATTGAGTCCTGTATAAAAAAACACAGAATTTGAGAAAGGGGTAATTCCATCAGCAACCTGCACTTCATAAGCCGTACAAGGAATAAGAGAGGTTATCTGATAGGTAGCAACTCCCGAACTAATGACCGCTGCCACCCAAACCGGGCTTCCTACAACTCTCCACCTCACATTATAAGAGGTAGCACCAGACACCGGGTCCCAGCTTACATCGGCTGAGGTCATCCCGACGTTAGATACCATAACATTAACCGGTGTTTTAAAGCTTTTTCCGGAAATCTCTTTTCCGATGTGGTGTACGGCCTGAAGCGGCAGAACTCCTGTCAATAGCAGGAGCATAAGAAATAGTTTTTTTCTCATAGTTAATGGTTATTTAATTTCAGATTAAAGTTAGGGCTAAAAAATCAGATATTTACACTTTTTGCATGATATGCTTATGTATTGTATTATTTGAAGAAATTTTCTTAGTATTTTTAAACTATGAATAAAAATATCCGAGTCCTGTGGATCTTTTATAAAAAAATTTTGTTTCCAGCCGTCCTGTTTTCTCTGTTAACCGCCTTTTTAAGCGGGATTACCTTTGAAAACTTCGGACTCTGCTTTCTACTGATCTTTCCCCTGCTCCATTTTTTTATTTATGAAGTACGATTAAAAAGTGAGTATTTCTTTTACGCCAATTTTGGATTTTCAAGGCTGTTTCTTTGGATCTGTACTTTGTCATTAAGTTTAATGCTAAAAATGATCTCTTCATTATGAGTAAACTTCATGCAGACAGCATTACCCAATCTTTTGGTACCAGAAAAATCCTCCAGAATGTTTTTATGAGTTGTGAGACCGGGAAAATATCCGGTATTCTCGGACCTTCCGGTGGTGGAAAGTCTACACTTCTGCAAATTATTTTCGGAACGGTAAAAGGGGACACTCAGTTTATAAAATATAATGAGGTCATTCTTAAAAACCTGTCAGACCGAAGAAACAGAATAGCTTATCTTCCACAACGGGCTTCTTTTCTCCCGAAAAATACCAGGATCCACTATTTAATTTCATTATTCTGTAATAAGGAAAACAAGGCAAGGCTCTGTGAGCTTGAACTCATGAAACCGTTTTTAGAGGAAACCGTCAGCCATCTTTCCGGAGGAGAAAAACGAATTGTGGAAACCCTTCTGATCCTTTATTCAGAGGCTGATTTTATTTTGCTGGATGAACCTTTCAGTGGAGTTTCTCCTAAAATATGTGATGAAATGGAAACATTGATCAAACGTGAATCTTCTTCCAAAGGGATTATTATTTCAGATCACAATTATGAACCGATTGTCCGGATGGCAGATGATATTTACCTACTTTCCGATACATATTTAAGGAAAATAAAAGATTTTGAAGAACTGCGTTCATTTAATTATCTTCCGAAAAGTATTTAATTTATATATTTGAGGGTCAAAAAAATATTTCATCATGATTTCCGTAAACAAGGCATTCTATGTATCCGCTTTCAGTATTTTTTCTTTAGGCTTCTTTAAAGGGCAGAGCAAAGTACCTTTCGGCGTTGTAAAAGCTGAAGACGGCTACGCTAATGTACGCGTCCACAAAGAGGATTACAGAAAAATCGTTGATAAGATCCGTATGCGTAAAGGAGATGTTTTTGTGTATGTGAAACCTGCTCCGGGAGAAACGGAATGGATCTGGATCAAATACCCGGAAAAACAGGATGATGATAAGCCTTTTGTACGGTATGAAAGTCTTGAGAAGGAAGGAATGGTAAATAAGGGACGTATTTCCTTTATCGACCAGCTGCCTCCCTTCACGCCTACCAAATCTAAAAACGGGAAATCCCTGATTTTTACAGACAACAGCAATCCTAAAATTCCTACTTCCCAAAGAACCAAAGTAGTAATTGATGTATATCCATCCAATGCCGGCTATCGTAAGCAGGAAAAAGATGCTGACGGTAAGATCCTTACAATCGATAAGGTAAGACCATGGGGAATTAAAGGGGAAATTCCTGAAGGCATGACTGAAATTAAATCCATCAGGGTACAGCAGCCCGGAAGAGGTTCCGTTTTTGTACGTGAAGCCATCAAAAATATGTTCCAGCCTACCATGGATTTTGAAAACATTGGGGTAACAGCTCTTGATAACGATCATATCTACCTCTATATGATCAATGGTTCCGGTGAAAACAGGTACACTACCCTTTGGACCATCAAAGAAGGAAGGGTAATGAGCCAGATCATCTATAATAATCCGGAATAATTGCTGTTTTTTTCTGTATAATCCTTATTTTTGCCACCGAAAAAGCTTTGTGCTTATTCATCATAGAAACTGGTTCTGCTTAACGCAGATTAAAAGGGAACCGTGTGAAAATCACGGACTGTCGCGCAACTGTAAGTAACTGAAGTCTTTATCAAAGAATCCACTGTGCAGGGCACGGGAAGGAGATACAAGATGTTACAAGTCAGGAGACCTGCCTTTTCTTCAACAAGAAACTTTCGCGATTTGAAGTTGATTGATCCGATGAATTGTTTCAGGAATTCCTATGGTTCCTGTTATTGTTCTGTTGTTTTAATCGGTTTCATTTCGCTTTAAATAAATAATGAAATATGACTACAGAAGAAAGAATTGAAGCATCCGAAACCAGCATTTTTAAAGCGGTTTTCCCTAATACAACCAATCATTATGACACGCTTTTCGGAGGTACGGCTATGCAGCTGATGGATGAAGTAGCTTTTATCACCGCTACCCGTTTTGCCCGTAAAAGAGTGGTTACGGTAAGCAGCGATAAAATCGATTTTAAGAAGCCGATTCCTGCCGGTACGATCGTAGAGCTGATCGGTAAAGTTTCCCACGTCGGAAAAACGAGTATGAAAGTCAATGTGGAAATTTATACGGAGCAGATGTATTCCTATGAAAGGGAAAAAGCCATTGTAGGGGATTTCACATTCGTAGCGATCGATGAATTTAAGAAGCCGATCCGTATTCTATAAAACAAGCCATCAGGATTTAAGCCATAGATTATCTAATGGTAAAATATGGTTTCGGGCGGCCTCCGGCCGCCCGAAACCATCACATAACATAGCCATCGGAAACCACAGCAGTTATTTTATTTCTTAATTATTTCTATAAAAAAGTTTAGACTGGTTCTTTATTTTCTTTCATTTCCTGCAAACCGATAGATTAATAAAGATATTATTTCTTTTTTTGTTTTTTTTTACGCTTTATGAGATAATATAATAAAGTTGGAAACACTACAAATAAGGAAATTCCCAACGAAATAAATTCCATAATCTGCTCATACCATCTATAGGAAAAATTAGTCTGTATATAGATAAAGCGAAGGATAAAAAGAAAGTTGAGTCCTGCAATACAATACCAGAACCCTTTTTCTAAAGAAGGTAGTGTCTCACTAACTGTGTAAGTTAAAAAGTTATTCTGGAAAATTTTGAGCCTTTATAGCTCAAAAAATTTTACGGAAATAACTTTTTATTATTTTTAACCATTACATAGTTATG
>JAITMC010000007.1 GCA_031277615.1 Chryseobacterium sp.
AGAATATCAAAGTATTCAACTAAAAATTCTGGAAGTAGTAATTTAAGAAGTTCGTGATCGCTTAACATAATTCAAAGATACACCAACTTAACATTCCCCCCAACTTTTGAGACTGATCCAAAAATGTTCTATCCTTTACTCCTCTGAGCTGTAACCTGAAGTTTTTAATGGATCAGTCTCAAAAGCTGTAGGATTTTAAATTTAGCCACAACAGGCAAAGTAGATTAACACGTTAATTATTTTAAAGTTTAAAGCTTTACGCAAAGAAGTTCCTTAAGTTAAAAAATCTTCGATTTTTAATGGAGCAGAAGTAAGATCTGCTCCATATGCAGATTCTGCGAGAGACTTAATACCATAAATATCAGCGAATCTATGGGAAAATCTTTTAACTAAAAACTGATGGTTCGACGAATCTAAAAGAAAATAAAGGGTTGATAATCATGTTTTTTTTAAATAAAACTTAAACAGGCTCTTAATCCTCAACATATTTATTCCTGGCGGCTTTCATTCCAAAGTAAAACATCAGCACTACGGCACCACTTAGAAAATAAAAAGAACTTTTCCACGAAATATCCCAGTCATGGAGCTTTCCAAAGACAGGAGGACCGAATGCGGCAATAAGATAACCCACAGACTGGGCCATACCGGAAATTTTTACTGCGTTGGCACTGCTCTTTGTTCTCGTTGAAAAAAACAGGATAGAAAGACTGAAAGATAAACCGTTGGAAATACCGATGATCACAGCGTTGGCGTAGATCCATTGTGATTTCAGCCATACAAACATCATTGTACTTGCAAACATCAGTACACAGATCAAAACGATCAGGATTCTCTGGTCTTTCATTTTATGGGCAATGATCGGGCTGCAGAACGTAACCGGAATCATTGTAATCTGAATCACAAAAAGTACCCATCCCGCCTGGTCTCCCTGCATCTGGTAATCCGTAAGAAATGATGGCAGCCAGGCTACCATACAGTAATAAAACAGCGACTGAAGCCCCATGAATACACTGATGTTCCACGCCTGTGCAGATTTGAACATATTAAAATCCGAACTGCTTAAAGCTGCTTTGGTTTCAGGCTGATTTTTCCTGCTGAAAATCAGTTCCAGAGCGAGAACAAATAGTCCCAATCCGGCAATCACCAGCCATATTCCCAGCGAACCGCGCCATCCGAATCCTGTCCATTCTCCGATACGAACGCTAAAGCCTGAAGCAAGAGCCGCACTGAGGTTCATGGCAACTGCAAAAACACCCGTCATCAACCCGATCTGTTTCGGGAAAGTATTCTTGATATATCCGGGAGTAACCACATTTCCGATACAGATCCCCAATCCTATAAATACCGAACCTGCAAACAGCATCCATACCGATCCGGTAATCCGCAGAAACAATCCGAAACTCAGAATGATCAGTGAATACATCAGGAAGCGGCTGATGCTGAACCGGTGGGAAAAGCGACTCACCAATACAGAACATGTCGCAAACATAAACAGTGGAATAGAGGTGAGAAGGCTCACCTGAAAATTATCCAGCTTCATGGCATCCCTGATGTCACCAAGAACCGGAGCTACCGAAATAATGGGAGATCGCAGGTTGGCAGAGATCAGGATCACCACAAGCACATTAACGACCAGTAACGCATAAGAAATATTTTTTTCTGTTTCAGTCTTCATCATAAAATTATTTAATGCAAAATTACATCAGTATTTTTGTTTAATTTTGCCAAAGTTTTAACCTGAAACGACATGAAT
Source organism: Chryseobacterium sp. (assembly GCA_031277615.1). Taxonomy (GTDB): domain Bacteria; phylum Bacteroidota; class Bacteroidia; order Flavobacteriales; family Weeksellaceae; genus Chryseobacterium. Next base: position 1,754 of record JAITMC010000007.1, read on the forward strand.
CCTCATGACACCATCGCTATTGATGAACTGCAAAAATCTTATTTTGTCTGGTTTGAAGAAGACTGGAAGCATGATGATATCCTTCACCATCATCAGAAAGGCCAGCTTGTTTATGTAGAAAGCGGATTTCAGTACATCACCATTGAAGGAAAGATTTATCTGCTTCCCCAGAACCATGCCGTGTGGATTCCTCCCGGTGCTGTACACAAAACCAATGCTCATTCCGAAAAGATCAAACTGATGATTATGTTTGCTGATGTTGAACCCGACAGAGCATTTGATCGCGAAGTGAGTGTTTTTTCCGTGCCTCCTGTTTTAAAGGAAATGATCAGGTATGCTGAAAAATGGTCTAAGAATCAGGCAGATGATCCTTATGAACAGATATTTCTGAGGGCCCTTTTCCATGAGCTTCCGTATTTTGTAGAGCACTCCATAAAGCTGCATATCAGCCTTCCTGAAGATAAACGTCTTACCAAAGCCATCCATTATCTTCACAGCCATTACCGTGAAGATATCAGCATTGAAGAACTGAGTGTAATTTCCATGCTTTCACTCCGCACACTGGAACGTATCTTCAAAAAAGAAACAGGAATTACCCTGAGCAGGTACCAGCAAATACTCAGAATCATCAAAAGCCTTGAACTCCTGAGCTCAGGAAACCTTACCGTCTCTGAAATTGCCTACGAAACAGGATATAAAAGTGTGCAGGCTTTTACCAGAAGTTTCGTTTCAGTGATGCAGTTCCGACCCACTGATTTTATTAAGAATATCAAATAGGAAATTAAAGGCTGGAAACGGGAAGAACGGTAGTGGAAGTTGTTTTAGTTATCGTGGACAGAAAGAATACAGATGATTAATCTGGTAAATGTAATTAATTTAGGAAACAAAAGTATTAAAACCTTTTAAAGTTCACTGATTTCAATAAAAAATGGGCCAGAAAATTGAGCCCATGTTGAAGAGTCCTTTATAAAATAAAAATCTCCGGAACAGACCGGAGATTTTAGCTATGGAATACCGTTTTTTAGAATTTAAACAAGCATTCACAAACACTCATTTTTCCTTCAACTACTGTAGTCCACGCACCTGTCCATGTTCCTCCATAAGAAGCACAGATCGCAGGACATACTTCCTTGGCGTCTTCATTGCTCCAGATAGGTCCGGCAAGAACATTCATCTTATACTCAGTCGTTCCGGATGGCTCTGTATCGTATTCTACTTCGATAACGCTCATTGCACCCTCCACAATGGTAGTCCATTGCCCGGTAAATTTTCCTAAATGAGCCGCAGCAATACGACCTCCTAATTTCTGTGCTTCGTCGTTGCTCCAAAGCGGACCGGCAACGATGTTGATTTTGAATTTTGACATGATGTAAAGTTTTAGGTTGTTTAACATGTCAAAGTTCTCACTTTAAAGAGAGATATGTTACCGTAAAAAGTATCAAATTTAAAGTTGCGTATTTTCACCTAAAAGAGATAAATAATGAATTTCAGATATTTTTTCACCTCAAAAAAACCATTTTCTGCCTTGAATACTGCATTTTCAAATTAATATCAAATAAATGACAATCGTATAAAAAAGAAAAAGGTCCCCGTAGAAGGGAGACCTTAAAAAAACACAAATGATGAAAAAAAATTATTTCGATTCACAAATATAGGTAAAAATTATGTTATGCAAAACATTGTTTTGATATATTTTATTAAAAAATATTCATTCCAGATAAAAATAATGATTTATTAATGACTTTTTATTATCATTTATTTATCCGTAATTCTTTTGAAACGCCCATGAAATAAGAGTTTACAGCAATATGTTTAATAAGAGTCAAAAATTTTCTCTTCAATATAATCTATAAAAATCATTCAAAATATAAATCGGAACTGATTTTAATAGAAAATCTTGCCATTCTCAATCCGGACTATTTTTTCCTGCTCCATTTTCTTGATGGCCCGAACTACCGTCTCCACACACAAGCCGGTAAGAGAAGCCAGCTGTTGGCGGGTAAACGGAAACTGATAGGAATATTTGAGGGTGTACTGATTATATGATTTCAGACAGTCCATTACCTTTTTAATTTTAGCCCGCGGATCATACGAAGAGAGGCTGTTCATCATAACATACCGGAAATACATTCTCTCCGCCGTATAGGTTTGCAGGTTATATAAAAGGTGATGATGATTCTGAATCATTTTCAGAAATTTATTTTTCTCAAGACGCAGGATCTGACATTCTGTGATGGCAACTGCATTTACCGGATAAACTTTATCGGTAAACAAAAAACTTTCACCCAGACAATGCCCGTCAAAAGGCACACTGTGAATAATCTCCCGGCCGTCTTCATGGTAATTGCAAACCTTCACCGTTCCGCTCCGGATCTGAAAATAATATCTGGGCAGTTCTCCTTCTGTAAAGATGATTTCATTAAGAGGAAAATCGGTAACTTCTGCCCCCGAAGAAAATAAAAGTTCTTCATCAATTGTCATAGTCATAAATAGAATGTATCTTGTTTTAAACAGAAGATGATTTAACTGTTTAAATCATTACAATATCTTTCAGTTTTAAATTCTTACTCAAAAATAGATATAATTAAATGATATTCCGATAAATGTGGTAGACTTTTGCTTAAAATATGATAAAACAAGAAATTGTGATTGCAGTCATAAAAAATGCGGATACTTCTCTTTACTTTTGAATAGTAATTATAATATCCATATATCCAACACGCAACAAAGCCACTCAGAAATGAGCGGTTTTGTTTGTTTAAAGTTAGCTTACAGCATGATTAAGGAAGTAAGATTAAATGACTGGAAGTTACTATTATATCAGCAGGACAGCAGTGAAATAATAATGAGTTACTTTTTACGACCATCAAAACATCCATCATCCCTCACAAATTCCAAATTGTTAATCTCATTGTGACTCTGCTCATAAAGAAATCTCCTGATTTCCGTTAACTTTATCCCACCAAATCACGACATATGAAGCCAAAACTGATTAAAGGAGTTCCCCGGCAGCATTCCGGAGGCTTCCACGATACCGAAAGCCGGAAAAATTATGAAGAGGCACTTCTTCCGTTAAAATTTGAAATTCTGAAAAAAAGATTCTTCTCAGTTACCCAATGGAAAAGTTATTGTGGTGATGCCTTTGCCGATTTTAAGCTTTATGACGCTGAAGGAAAAAAAGCTGACCGTGAGCCTCAAAAAGGAGACTATATGAGAATAGACATTCCCGGTCCGGGAGAAACTGAAGCCAAAGGTTATGACTGGGTAGAAGTCACAGATATATGTTATGAGCAGGATACCTTTACGGAAAGCGTCCGGATGACCTGCCGCCCTTCCGGAGACCCTCAAAATAAAAAAAGCAGACATATCGCCCATTTTTACAGCTCCCGCGCGACTTCTACATTTATGATCTCCAGAACTTCCGGTTCCCTAAAAGCGGCAGTATACGGCCGTAATGAAACGCCTAATTTTAAAGCTGGATTCATCGATATTCTCCGGAATCTGATGGTTGCTGCCGGAGGAATGATGGGAGTATCTAAAATTCAATGGAAACAGCTCGCAGACGGCTTCCTGGATTTCGATTAATAACAGGTGCTTCCTTTTTTGATCTAAATCAAAGTTCTGAAACCTTTACCTGACTATTTTCGCGGCATAAAAAAACAGGTTATGGCAGAACTGGAAAAAATGATATGGATTTCCATTATTTTAATCGCAATTATTTCCGTTAAAGACAAAATTAAACTGGCACTTCCCATTTTGCTGGTCTCGGCAGGATTACTTCTGAGCCTGACAAGGCTGGTTCCTTCCATTGAGATGAGTCCGGAAATGATCTTTTATCTCGTATTACCTCCCATCCTTTTTGATGCTGCCTGGAATACTTCAATCCCGGATTTCAGAAAAGAACTTCCCAAGATTTCCGTTCTGGCCGTAGGATTGGTATTCCTTACCACAACCATTATTGCTTTTGCAGTGCACAGCATTATTCCGGGATTCAGCTGGCCGATGGCATTTGTTCTGGGAGCAATTGTTTCACCTCCTGATGCAGTTGCGGCAACAAGTATCACCAAAAACCTTCCGATTCCGCAAAAACTTACCACCATTCTTGAAGGAGAAAGTCTGTTGAATGATGCCTCGGCCCTGATTGCCTATAAATGTGCTGTGGCGGCAGTGCTTAGTGGTATTTTCTCTTTCCGCGATGCAGGATTTCAGTTTGTAACGGCAAGTTTGGGCGGAATTATGACAGGATTGCTTATCGGCTTTGTATTTCTGAAACTTCATCGGTATTTCATCGGCCACAGCAGTGCCGAAACATTTGCCGTTGTTTTATTACCCTTTGCGGTTTACAGTCTGGCAGAACATCTACATTGTTCAGGAGTACTGGCCGTGGTCACGCTGGGAATGTTTCTTTCATGGAATTCCTTTTCTATTTTCAGTGCAGACAGCAGGTTGCAGATGGGACATTTCTGGGACGTAGTTATTTTTGTTCTGAATGGTGTTGTATTCCTCATTCTGGGTATGCAGCTTCCTGAAATCATATCCGATATTCCGGTTTCCGGGCTTCCGGTCCTTATTCTTTATGGATTTCTGATCTTCGTTATCCTCGTAGTGATCCGGTTGATTGTTCTGGCGGTATTTCCGGTATTTTCAGAGAAAAGCAGGGAAATGGAAGCCGGCTTTCTCAGCCAGCCCAAAAAAGAATACCTTATCTTATCATGGTCCGGAATGCGTGGGGTGGTTTCGTTAGCGGCAGCACTGGCTTTACCGCTTTATGATGATCAGGGAACTGCTATTGAACAGAGAAGCACCCTGTTGTTTATCACTTTTGTAGTCATTCTTTTTACCCTTCTGATACAGGGAATCAGTCTTCCGAAGCTGATCAGCATGATCCAGCCTGCTGCACAGGATGAGCAGGATGAAGAAACCCTTAATCTGCTTCTTCTGGAAAAATCAGTGTCCTTTCTTAAAGATTGTAAAGCCGATGGTAATCTGGCACTACAAGCCATAGAGAAAATGACCGAAAAGCTGGAAAAAGAAAAACATGATATTTTTCAGAAGGAAAAATCCCAATCTGTTACCGATCAGATCCTATTCAGGAAAATGTATTATGATCTGGAACTTCAGCTTTCCGATCATCAGAGAAAGGAATTGGTGAAGAGTTACCACCACGGGGATTTTTCCCTGGAAGTGATCCGTAAAAAAGAAGGAGAACTTGATTTCTGGACAGCTACCGTTCGCCATGAAATCGAAGCTTTGGAAAAAACAATGACTTCACCTGATCAGTAAACGTCCTTTTTTGACTTAAATCAAAGTTTTGAATCGTCCGTTACAGGACATTTGCACCTGAATATTTTATACGACAAGTTTATGAGTACAACATTAGAAAAAGGACAAACAATCAGTTTTTATCAGGCGGCAGCACCCATTATCATATCGGTATTCGGAGTCTACCTTACCATTGGAATAGCCTTGGGAGTGCTGCCTGAGTTTGTTCAGAATAATCTGGGCTTTGACAGTATCATGGTAGGCCTTGTGATCGGCCTTCAGTCATTATCAACCCTTTTAACCCGGGCTTATTCCGGAAAAATAACCGATACAAAAGGTGCAAAGAACAGTAAAATGAAAGGCGTGATTCTGGCGGTTATTGCAGGAATTGCTTATGTGCTGGCTGTATCGCTTCAGGCCAACCCGTTATTGGCACTTTCTTTTCTTTTACTGGCAAGAATCATCCATGGGGTAGGTGAAAGCTTCCTCGTAACCGGCGCTTTAACGTGGGGAATAGGTCTTGCAGGCCCTTCCAAATCCGGAAAAGTGATGACATGGAACGGAATTGCCATGTATGCAGGAATCGCTATCGGAGCACCGTTGAGTATCTGGATCAGCAAAGGATACGGTGATTTTTCAGCATTCATCCTTATTATCCTTCTGCCTTTCGTTAGCTGGATATCTACGATGAAACTGCCGGCTATTCCCGTAGATAAAGATCATATAAGAACCCCGTTTTATAAAGTAATCGGAGCCATTTCCGGACAGGGATTCAGTCTGGCGTTTTCTTCCATGGCGTTTGGATGTATTGCTTCTTTCATCGCTTTATTTTTCACCGAAAAAAACTGGGGTGAAGCTTCTCTTGCTTTTATGACTTTTGGAGCATGCTATGTACTGACGCGTATCTTCTTCGCTTCTTTTCCTGACAAATACGGAGGTTTCAGAATTGCGTTCATTTCCCTGATCATTGAGGTCATCGGGCAGCTGCTGATCTGGACGTCTGCTTCCAAAACCGGTGCGGTGATCGGATGCGGACTGACCGGAATCGGATTTTCACTGGTTTTCCCTGCCTTAGGGGTACTGGCTATACAGAAAGTAAAGCCACAGATGAGGGGAACTGCTCTTGGAGCCTATGTTGCTTTTGTAGACCTTTCATTAGGCCTTGCCGGTCCTGTAGCAGGACTTATTGCAGGCTGGTTCAATTATCAGACGGTGTATTTATTCGGAGGAATCAGCTGTGTACTTTCCCTGATCATCCTGATGTTTAATAAAAAATAAAAAAATATGACCACTCAATCTATTAAAACGGAAAAAATACGCTCTGTATTTACCGTGACAGGCAAAAAATTCCTGACTCCTCATTTTATCCGTGTATTTTTTAACATTGATGAACTGCAAGCCGATCTGCTGACTCATGTAAAATCGGGTTCCAACAATAAACTGTTTATTCCGGCCGAACCGCTTTTATCATCCGGTGGAAAGGAAATCCAAACAGAAACGGCTGTTATTACAAGAACATATACCAACCGGAAAATTGATCTGGAAAACCGTGAACTTTCCGTTGATTTTGTTGCCCATGGGGAAAGTGGACCGGCATCGGCATGGGCTTTAAAGGCTGCTCCGGGCGATACGCTCACCATAGGAATGAAGCAAAGCTCCAGACCTTTGGTTCCTGACGCAGATTTTTACCTGTTTATAGGAGACGCAACAGCCCTTCCGGTGATCTGTGCTATTGTAGAAGAGCTTCCTTCCTATGTTACGGCAAAGGTACTGTTGGAAGTATATGGAAAAGAAGATGAAATGATGCTGTGTTCAGCCGCAGACGTATCCGTGGAATGGCTGCATAATGAAGATCCTGAAAAAGGAAGCCGGCTTGCAGATGTTGTAAAAAACATGGAGCTGCCCGGAGGAATACTGAAAAAATACATCTATGCAGCGGCGGAATATTCCACGGTAAAAGAGGTGAAAGATTATTTTAAAACAGATCTGAACTGGGATCCTCAAGGGATGTACGCCTGCTCATACTGGAAATCAGGCCAGTCTGAAGACGGCGGACCTCATTAAAAACAAAGAATACAGCCTTATTAACCATTTATTGCTACATTTGCCGATAACTGATTCAGATCAATGGAAGAACTGTTAAGCTCCTATATCAAAAGCAAAATATCGGTAACCGATGAAGAGATGAATACCATTCTTTCGTATTTCAAACCTGTCAGGCTGAAAAAGAATGAACTCCTGCTTACCAACGGGCAAACCAGCCAGCGGACTTTTTTTGTGGTCAAAGGTTGTCTGCGGATATTCTTCATCAATGAAGAAGGGCAGGATTCCACCCGGTATTTCGCTTTTGAAAATCAGTTTGCCACCGCACTTGTCAGTTTTATCACTTCAGAGCCTTCTGAGGAATTTATCCAGGCAGTGGAAGATTCGGAGGTGTACTATATTACCCATCAGAATTTTTACCATTTACTGGATATCATTCCCCAGTGGGAGAAGTTTTACAGGATCTACCTTGAAATAGCTTATGTAACCAATACCAAAAGGCTGATGTCTTTTCTGGTTCAGGATGCTCTTGAAAAATACCGTCAACTGCTGGACGAGAATCCGGTGATTGTGCGCAGGCTTTCCAATAAAATGGTGGCATCTTATCTCAACATCTCGCAGGAGACATTAAGCAGGCTGAAATCAAGACTTTAAAAATAGGATCAGAACCCATATTAAGGAATATGTTGATCTTTAATTTGTAATCCAAAAACATTCTATCATGAACGGATCTTCAGGTATTTTCACAGGAATCCTCCTGCTGAAAGCTAAAATTGCATCCCATACCTATCACATCAGAATACAGAGCATGGATTTTCTGCAACAGGGACCTGCAGCCAGTCTGACGGCAGAGATTTTTCTTTCCAATCCTTATTATGCCCCTAAAACTACAGTTCATCAATGTTCTTTCTGGAATTACGAACCGGTTTATCACACGGTTGATCTTGCGGTTCATACCGGATTGAAAGATGCTGCTGATGAATGGGCAGATACTGTACAGGAAGGAGATATGGTATTCTTCAGAGCGGTTTCTGAAGGACCGGCCGTAGATGAAACCGGCGATAACTATTTTCTGATTGGAGGAAGTACAGCCTTATCCCGGTTGTATGAGATCAACAGAACCTTAGCCGTAAGCAAAAATATCAGCAGCTTGGTCTATGCCGAACAGGAGGAGGAGCTTTTTCCGGATCTGGATCACAGTTTTCCTTTGGATTTCTTTATTTCAAAGCCTCTTCAGCCGCAAAACATTATAACACATATCCGGAATCATTTTCCGGAATGCACCAATACAATCGCTTATATTTTAGGGGATGAATTTATTACCAAAACAATTTCCGAAACCATCAGGAAAAATCCTTCTTTCGGAATCCGAAAGTTTTATTGAAATTCTTTCAGCAGTTTTTAAGACATTGAATTAAAATAAGTAGTGTTTTTTAATTGAGCAAAAGCATCTTACTTACCAAAAATCTTTAATTTTTTCCTTAATTCACCGTAACACTTTAATAGAATCTTAATGGTTAAAATCTACAATTAATACATTAATAATCAATTTTTTTTAACGCTGTAGACGCAAAGTGGATTGAAGGGTTACTTTTTATTTTTCGTTCGCCAGGGCACTCTGTTCAGCAAAGGGTAAATTCAACGAAGTTGATTCGAAGCGTGTAAACAGCCTCTAAATAATTGTTTTTTACCCGGAGAGCTCAGACGTTTTATTAATCTGAATCAGGGTTCATTAAGGGAAAATTTCAAAAAATTAATATACAACGGGGTTCTCAGAAAAATTTAAGCCTTATATTTGCGCTGCAATGTTAAAATGGTTTTCCATATTATGTTCAATGATGTATGTGTTTGCTACCACCAATGCGGCGGAAGTGCTCAAAGTGCCTGTCTTTGTAGAACACCTTATGGAATATGAGGGAAACTTTGCTGAGTTTGTTATGGAACACTATGACAATCACAAACAAGATTCTGACTGGGATACAGACCAGAAGCTACCATTCATTAATCCTCCGGTAGTTCTGATGGTACATGCCCAGCTTCCTGAACTTAATTTTCAGATCGAAAAACCCAAAGAGATTATTATTTCTCAGAAAAAAACCATCTATCAGGAAAAAGACTTTCCGAGCCTTTACCTTTCGAGAATTTTCCAGCCTCCACGGCTATCCTGATTTACTTTCATATAAAGATTAATGCTTAAACCTTTTTTAAGCAGTGAAACTCTTATTATCTATCAATTAATCCGTTATGTTTTGAAAGGGTTAAAAGACTTTAAAAAGCAGAGTAGAAGCAGGTTTGTCTAAGAAAATCCGATATCTTCAGTCGCTGAAGGGATATATTCTTATATACAGTCAGTCTGCTTATACCGCTGAATTTAAAGTTTAAGAAAGTTTTTAAGGCATTCCGGATGATCAATTCATCATTTTTCATGTTAAATAAAATTATTGAGTTTTCTGTAAAGAACAAACTCATCATTGCTCTTTTTACCATCGGGCTTATCCTTTTTGGAGTGTATGAAACCACGAAACTCCCGATTGATGCCCAGCCGGACATTACCAACAACCAGGTTCAGATCATTACCACAGCACCTTCATATGGGGCCGCCGATATTGAACGTCTCGTTACCTTTCCTATCGAGCAGGCAACCAGTAACATCAGCGGAATTACCGAGCTCCGCAGCTTTTCACGCTTCGGGCTTTCTCTGGTGACGGTAGTTTTTGATGATGATACGGATGTGTACTGGGCACGTCAGCAGGTACAGGAACGTCTTCAGCTTGTACAGGGGAATATTCCGGAAGGCATCGGGAAACCTGAATTGGGACCGATTTCTACGGGGCTTGGAGAAATTTTTCAATACGTTGTAAGAGCTAAAAAAGGTTATGAAAACGTATATGACGAAACGGAGCTCAGAACCATTCAGGACTGGGTGGTCAGACGTCAGCTTTTAGGAACAAAAGGAGTGGCGGATGTCAGCAGTTTCGGGGGGAAGCTGAAACAGTATGAGATTGCCATCAATCCTAATCAGCTTCAGGCCTTTAATATGAATATTAACGATGTTTTTGCGGCTCTGGAAAATAATAACCAAAATACGGGAGGAGCTTATATCGAGAAGAAAGAAACGGTACTTTTTATCCGCAGTGAAGGGCTTTTAGGAAGTACTGAAGATATCGGGAATATCCAGGTGGCAGATACCCCGGAAGGAATTCCTGTACACATTAAGGATGTAGCTTCTGTAAAGATCGGATATGCCACCCGATACGGGGCCATGACCTATAACGATACGGGAGAGGTTTCCGGAGCGATTGTCCTGATGCTGAAGGGTGAAAATGCGAATGAAGTCATCGGAAATATCAAGCAGAGACTTGAAAAGATCCAGGAATCCCTGCCGGAAGGCGTAGTGATAGAACCTTTCCTTGACCGGGCTAAAATGGTGAACAATACCATCAGTACCGTAAAGACCAACTTAATGGAAGGGGCTTTGATCGTCGTTTTTATTCTGGTGGTATTTTTAGGAAATTTCAGAGCCGGGTTGCTGGTGGCTTCAGTGATTCCTCTGTCCATGCTTTTTGCGATTATCATGATGAATATTTTCGGAGTGGGCGGTAATCTGATGAGTCTCGGAGCGCTGGATTTCGGGCTTATTGTAGACGGAGCCGTTATCATCGTGGAAGCCGTTCTGCATCAGCTGGCCCATAAAAAACACTTCGGAAAAGACAATATGCTTACCAAAAAAGAGATGGACGCCCAGGTTTCCGGTTCCGCAACTAAAATGGTAAACAGTGCTGTTTTCGGACAGATCATTATTTTAATTGTATACCTGCCGATCTTTACGCTGCAGGGGATTGAGGGGAAGATGTTCAAGCCTATGGCCCAGACCGTTGCATTTGCCCTTGTCGGAGCATTTCTTCTTTCCCTTACTTATATTCCGATGATGAGCTCCCTGGTGTTGAGCAGAAAGAAGAAGCAAAAGGATAATCTGTCTGACCGGGTAATGGCAAAGACAGAAGCCGGTCATCAGAAACTGCTGATAAAAGCACTTAAATATAAAAAATCAATCATTCTGAGCGTACTGGTTCTTTTTGCGGGAGCCGTAGTGACTTTATCCGGAATGGGTGGGGAATTTATTCCGTCGTTAGAAGAAGGTGATTTTGCTGTGGAGATGAGAATTCTTCAGGGCAGCAACATCAATGAAACGAAGAAAGTAACTACCCAGGCGGCTGGGATTCTTCTAAAACAGTTCCCGGAAGTGGAAAAGGTAGTCACCAAGATCGGAAGTGCCGAAATTCCTACGGAGCCTATGCCCATGGATGCCGGCGATATGATTATTGTGCTGAAACCTAAAAAAGAATGGACTTCCGCTACCTCATTTCCTGAACTTTCGGAGAAAATGAGTAAGTCTCTTGAAGCTATTCCCGGGCTTACCACAGGTTTCCAGTTTCCGGTTCAGATGCGTTTTAATGAGCTGATGACGGGAGCCAGACAGGATGTGGTATGTAAGATTTACGGGGAAGATCTGGACAGCCTTGCCTTGTATGCTAAAAAGCTTGGCGGCATCATCAATACCGTAAAAGGAGCTCAGGATCTTTATCTGGAACCGGTAGTAGGAGCTCCTCAGGTGGTGATTGATTATAACCGTGCCGAACTTTCCCGCTATCATGTTTCCGTAGCGGAGATCAACCGGGTTATTAACATGGCTTTTGCAGGGCAGACTGCGGGAGCTCTGTATGAAGGAGAACGAAAATTCGATATCGTAGTCCGTATGGATAACGAGCGTAAAAAAGATATTTCAAGCATTCAGAACCTGTTGGTCCCTACGGCTTCAGGAGAACAGATTCCTTTATCGCAGCTGGCTAAAGTGGAACTGAAGGACAGTCCTAACCAGATTCAGAGGGAGGATACGAAAAGAAGAATTGTCGTGGGATTCAACGTCCGCGGAAGGGATGTTCAGAGTATTGTGGAAGAACTTCAGCAGAAAGCAGACAAAGGTCTTAAACTGTCACCGGGGTATACAATCTCTTATGGCGGTGCTTTTGAAAACTTAAATGAAGCTAAGTCAAGGTTGGGAATTGCAGTTCCCATTTCATTGGTGATGATCTTCCTGTTATTGTTCTTCGCTTTCGGTTCGGTAAAACACAGTCTTCTGATTTATACTGCGATTCCGTTGTCTGCTATTGGCGGTGTTTACTTCCTTGCTTTGAGAGGAATGCCTTTCAGCATCAGTGCAGGTGTTGGGTTCATTGCCTTGTTCGGGGTGGCTGTCCTTAACGGAATTGTTTTAATATCTGAATTTAACCGCTTAAAAAGCAATGGAATAAGAAATACGAGCAGAATTGTACTGATGGGAACCAGAATCAGGCTCCGTCCGGTTCTGATGACGGCTTTCGTCGCTTCTTTAGGTTTTCTTCCTATGGCTCTGAGCAACGGAGCAGGAGCCGAAGTGCAGAGACCGCTTGCTACTGTAGTGATAGGCGGGCTGATGCTGGCCACACTGCTCACCTTATTTGTCCTTCCGATCCTTTACGTACTGTTTGAACATATTAATAAAAGTAAGATGAAATTTTCAAAAAAAATAAACTATAAAAAGCTGTCTGTACTGGCTTTACTTCTTTCATTCGGAAGTTTTGGCGCTCAGGAAACCATTACCTTTGAGCAGGCACTGGAAAAGGCCTATCAGCAGAACGGAACTTTAAAAAGCGCTCAGCTGATTTCCGATTATCAGGAAAAATTAAAGGCTTCTTACCTTGATATCCCACAGCTTGAGCTTTCGGGAGCCATAGGACAGATTCAGGGGCAGGAAACGGATAATTCATTTTCAGTATCCCAAAGGTTCAGCTTTCCGACTGTTTATTCCAAAAGAAAACAGCTTTTAGATGCAGAATGGAATGCCAGTGTAATGAGCAGGAAGCTTACTAAAGTTCAGCTTACCAAAGAAGTCTCTGATGTTTTTTACAGAATTCTTATTCTTCAGGAAAAGAAAAAAGTCCTGGAATATATCAGTGATCTGTACCGACAGTTTTCAGAAAAAGCAAGTTTGAGATTAAAAAAAGGCGAAACCAATATCCTGGAAGAGTCAACGGCAACTCTTCAGAAAGAACAGGCAGACATTCAGCTGAGTTCTCTTGAAAACGATCTTAATATCGCAAAACTACAGCTCCAGTTGCTCCTTCAGTCCGAAGTTCCTTACCAGCCGGTCGCTGACAAAGCCCTTATGGAGGTGAATCTGCAGCTCTCTGAGGATAAAATAAAACAGCATCCCGAACTTCAGTATTTCCAGCAGCAGATGAAAGCAGGAGAGGCGGAGGTTCAGCTTGAAAAAAGCAGGCTTCTTCCGGAGCTTATGGTAGGTTATACGAACCAAAGTATGAAGAATATTAACAATAACCGTTTCAATTCCGTGCAGCTGGGGGTAGGGATTCCGGTATTTACAAAAGGGCAGAGGGCGTTGGCAAAAGCTGCACAGGCTAAAATCGCCATCACTGAAAATAATTATCAGCGTAAAGAAATTGAGCTGAAAAACAGGCTTACCCAACAGATCAGCAATTATATGAATCTGGTAAAGATCATTGACAATTATGAACAGAAACAGCTTCCGAAATCTGAAACGATTCTTACTGCAGCCCGAAAGCAGATGGAGGTGGGAGAAATCGATTATCTGGACTGGGTGATCCTTGTGAACCAGGCGGTGAAGATTAAAGCAGATTATATTGATCAGCTTGAAAAGCTTAATCAGACCGGAGCGGAACTTAATTTCTTAATTTCAAAATAACAGCGCAATGCACTTCAAAAAAATATCAGTATACAGCCTTAGTTTAGTTTTAGTTCTGTCCTCATGTTCCGGGAAAAAGGAAGAGGAAAAAACGGTTTATGAGAATACCAAATTTGCTGAGGGCGATCAGAATACGGTTCATCTTTCAGAAAAACAGCTTCAGTCGGTGGGTCTTACAACAACTGCCATTCAGAACAGAAATATGGAAAAACTTATGAGACTGAACGGAAAAGCAGACATGGCCCCATCACACATCAGTTCGGTTTCCAGCATTATGGGCGGACATATCAAATCCATCAATATCATCAATGGAAGCCGCTTCAGCAAAGGGCAGGTTCTTGCCGTGGTAGAAGATCCCCAGTTTATCCAGCTTCAGCAGGACTATCTGGTTACCAAAGCCCAGCTTGAATCCGCAAGGCTGAACCTTAACCGCCAGAAAGACCTTAATACCAGCAAAGCAAGCAGTGATAAGACCCTGCAAACGGCTCAGGCAGATTATTCTACCCTTCATGCAACGCTGAAAGGACTGGAAGAAAAATTAAGAGTGATTGGCATCAGTGCCAAAGGACTGAGTTCCGGAAATATCAGCAGCAGAATTAATATATACGCTCCCTTCAGTGGTTTTGTGAGCAAAATACTGGTGAATAACGGACAGTACGTTAATCCTTCCGATACTTTGTTTGAACTGATTGATCCTTCAGGGCTATTATTGGAGCTAAAAGTTTTTGAAAACGATGTGAATGATGTGAAAACAGGTGAGGAAATCCTGGTATACAGCAATCAGAATCCGGAACTGAAATCCAATGCAAAGATTATAAGTGTTGTTCCAAGCATCGAAAACGGGGGCTCCGCCACTGCCATAGCCAGGCTTTCGACATCCAATACGGAGTTTGTAAAAGGAATGTACATTAATGCTGAAGTAATTATAAGCAATAGATTTACGGAAGGATTACCCAATGAATCCGTAGTATCTTTTGAGAATAAAAATTATGTTTTTGAAGATCTGGGAAAATCCAGATATAAAATGATCCCTGTGGTAATCGGAATCTCAGACGATCAGTTTACCGAGATCTTAAAAGCAGAGCCTCTGAAAAATAAAAAAATCGTACAGAAAGGAGCTTACAGTCTTCTGATGATGCTTAAAAACAAAGCGGAATAAAGGAGCTGCTCATTATTTTAGATTCAGAAAGCAAAAAAAGAAACTGTTTCAGGCTCATCTTTTTATAGAGACTGAACAGATGATGAACCATTTTGAATAGAATATGTTTGATAAGGGTTTCGGCGGCCTCCGGCCGCCGAAACCCTACTATAAATTGAGTTAAGTATAATTATTACACTTTATCCCAACCATTATCCATCGTTTTTCCTGAACGAGATCATCGTCTGCAGGATTACTGAAGTAATAATCAGTCCTAATCCGGCATAGAACGAAAAATTCACCTCCTTGCTTTCATCAAAAAACAGGAATGCCATGATGATGGCGTAAACCGGTTCCAGATTGAAGGTGAGATTCACGGTAAATGCTGGAATTTCCTTTAAAATTTCCGTAAATATCACATAAAGCCCTACTGTACAGAAAAGCGCTAAAATACCCAAATAAAGGGTGTTTTTTAAGTCAGGTACTATGCTATTAACCGGGAAAATAAGGAGATATACGGGCAGAATTGCTCCCAGGCATACCGTACCGGCAATCATCTGGTAATAGTTGATGATTTTGCTGTCGAAATGCTGTACGAGACGTTTGTTATAGATCGTATAAAGTGCACCGACTGCGGATGAGATCACTCCGAGAATAATTCCCAGCTGATAAGAAGTATCAAAATGAAAGATCAGGCTGATTCCTAAAAGGGTCAGGACACTCAGGAGCAGTTCAGACAGTTTGAATTTTTCATGGTCAATAAGAGGTTTAAAGATGGCGGTAAAAAAGCTGGTCAGGCAGTAGCAGATTACTCCGATTGAAATATTGGAATACTTGATGCTTGCATAAAATAACAGCCAGTGAAGGGTGATGAGGAGTCCGGTTCTTCCTATTCTCAGTTTCTGCTGAATACTTACAGGGTCAGATATTTTCATCAGTTTTAATACCAAAAAGAGGATAACAGAGGAGAAGAGGAGCCTGTACCAGACCAGAAGGCCTTCATTCAGAGTGATCAGTTTTCCGAAAACGCCCGTAAATCCGGCCAGAATCACGGCCAGATGCAATAATAAATATGATTTTTTCATGGGTAATGAACAGTAAGAGTTGAATTAATATTATTTTGAATCTGAAGTACAACAGAACAGTACCGATAAAAAATTATCAGTGTACAGAGACTTCAGAAAAAACTGAAAATATTAATACCCCGGAGGAGGCAGACAACTCTTATGATTCATAGGTCTTGAATTGAAAACCAAATATAGGAAAATCTTATGATTTTTACATATGGAAAACATTGAACTTATGTCCGTCGGGATCTGCAAAAACAAACCCATAATAGCCGGGTCCGAAGCTTTCCGGTGGTGAAATAACAGTTCCGCCGGCTTTTTCAACTTCTTGCGCCCATTGGTCAGCCTGTTCTGCACTTTCTGCTGAAAGGGTAAAGATAATTTCGTTGGAAGCCTGGGAATCGCCAAATTTCATTTCTTTTAAATTATTCTGTATCACTTCTTTAAGGAAAAAATGAATGACAAAATCATGATCCCCGAAGAAAAAGCTTACCAGTTGGTCGGAACTGTGTGGATTATTGGGCTTAAATCCCAGGTCAGTATAAAATTTCTGTGTGCGGTCCAGATCAGCTACAGCCAGATTGGCCCAGATCATTTTAGGTTTCATATCATTGTTTTTTAGTGAATATAAAGGTATTTTATTTCCTGATCATCAAAGTTGTCATGTGGCAAGTTTTTGTATTTTTAACCAACAGTTCAGAACTATGGAAAATACCCTTCAGACATTAGATGTATTGATAAAAAAAATCAGGCCGGAATTCTATGTATGTTTAAAGGCTTCATTAAAAAATGCAGAGATCCTGAGTCTTGAAGAGCAGTTTAAACGGCAGATACCAGATGATCTGAAAGCATTCTATCAATGGAAAAACGGGCAGGAGAGTCCCTGTTATGAAGCTTTTATCAACAATTCTATGTTTCTTCCTTTAGGTGAAGCCCTGGATATCGCCGATGAACTTACTTCTATGATCGGGACTGATTTTGAAGCAAAAAACTGGTGGAATAAAAGCTGGATTCCGATATTCCATAACGGAGGAGGCAGCTATATCTGTTATGATACGGAAGGAACTTTTACCGGAAATAAAGGCCAGATCATAGAATTCTGGAACAGAGATCAAGAACGGAATGTTATCGCAGCCAACCTCGGTGATTTTCTGGAGCAGCTTAACCGATATTATACAGAAAAATCTACTGAAGAATGGGATGAATTCTTTACGGTAGACCACAGAGAAGGATTTCCCAAAAGGTTTACCGCTGGTTAATTTAACATAATATATGAATTAAAAAGAAGATGGAATTAAGAAAAGAAATAGAACCGGATTTTGAAACGGCAGAACAACGGTATCCTGAGGTACTTAGGCTTATTTTGGAATATACGGATTATTGTGATGAACATGGAGATGAAGATATGAAAGCCTATCAAAAGCTGGAAGAAACACTTCATGCAATGACTGGAAAGGAAATGTCAGCATTCAATCTGTGGGAATGGTGGGAAGGCGATGGTGCTGAAAATCTGTCTTTTGATATCAGCTTACCGGATCCGGAGCCTGTTGAAGATATGACAAAGGAAGAGCTGACTGAAATGGTAAGAAGAATGAAGACTTTTGAGTTACCTGATCCTGATGATCAGACATTTAAAGCATTATTTTACAACCAGGTATGTTTTGGAAGCGGATATTATCAAATGTTTTTAGAGCTGAATTTTAAAGCGTATACAGTCAAATTATTTCAAAGACATAAAAATAAAGAAGGAAAATACTTTGAATACAGCATCGAGGAAATAACAGAAACCCTATGGAACGGTGGCATAAGAAAGAAAACTGAAATATAGTCAAGATCCTATGAATGAAAATATTATAAAGAAAATCAGGCGTTTAGGCGGAAATACGGAGGCTCTGTCCGCAGATAAGAATTTTGCGGAAAACTGGAAAAGCATCATGTTCAACCATCATCTCTATGATAAGGAATGGGACGTTTACGGCATTGATCAGTTTTATGATCAGTACAAAGAGCTATATGCAGCCGATAAAGAAAAATTTTACCACGAGCTTCAGGTGCATTATTTTTCGGACCATGAACTGCCATATGGCCAGTATTTTTTCAGAGACTGGATGTTTACACCGTTTAAGGAAGGCTCAGACGATGAAGGTGAGCTTGATGGTCTTGTGGAGGAAGCTGAAGTAAGAGATATTGTGAAAGGTGCCGAGTTGGATTTTATCTGTATTTTTTATTTTTACGGGTACCCGGATCATTTTTTTGTTTGTGCTACAGATCCTGATCAGCAGAATCCTACAGTTTACAGTACGGACCATGAAGTATATTTTAATGAGATTGAAGATGAAGGAAACCTGGAGGATTTCCTGGATCGGTTTATGACGAAAGAAGAATTTATTGAAGTCGTAAAAGAATATCTGGAAGGGAAATTATAGAAAACAGGACAGGTGAGTGTATAGTACACTCCTAACCTTAATTATAAATTAATCCTATAATTTATATTATGTTAAATTGTATATTTTTTCAGATTACTAATTTTGTGACTCAAAAACAATTCTTTTCTAATCTTCTGTATCGTACCAATATGAAGTTTTTGAATTATAACCGATTCTCAGCGATTAGGAATTTAAATTAATTTATATGAAATCAGATTTATTTCAATCCTCAATTCGACACAGTCCCAAAATTTTGTAACTGATTCTATTATAAATCTGCGGCAAAGTTTTCAGCATATTTATCTGATATCAGATCAACAATTCTTCAACGTCTGTAAGTTCGGTTCTGTAAAAAACTCGGTATATAAGATTATATTCCTCATCAAAATTATTTTGCTCTGTATAATCCCAAAGTGCATTATAACATAGCTGGTCAAATATAATGGCATCACCACCTTCATGAAGTTCAGGTAAATCGAGATGGTACGCCCAGGTTCCCAGTGCATCGGTATCATTGATCCAAAGGATCCTTATATAACCATTGGTAGCATTGATATAAAATAACAACTGTTCCGCTTCTGTAGCATTGTCGGCTTCCCTGTTTTCTATGATCCGGTCTACAACTGTTTTTATATCTGCAGCGAGTTGCGGGAGTTCGGTAGCATTCGAGGTATAAACCGTTTCGGGTTCATCAGGGTTCATTCTTCTCCAGGACATTATTTTTATTTTTATGGTATTAGTTTTCATCAAAAATAATTAAATATATAGTAATAGCAAAGTTTTAATTCATATACTATAAAAAGAATCATGATCTTTATATCGAAACTGCAACGCCATAAAAAAACCGCTCCTTTCAGAGCGGTATAAATTTTAATGTCAGTGCTTTTTTGCTTCTTAGCAAGTAGATCCGCACTCAAGAAGTCTGATGTGGATAACACCGTTGATTACACACTGAGTCTGACATAGAGCGTTTCCAACAACGGTACCTACACCGCCTAAAGCTCCACCTACTGTAGAACCTACTCCACCTACTACTCCACCAACGACACCGCCGATACCTCCAACTACACCACCTACTACTCCGCCTAATCCGCCAAGTAGTCCTCCGATCGGATCAAGTAGTCCGTTTCCTGAAATAGCCTTTAATTCGTTTCTGTCTAGTTTTTTTAGATTTTTCATGATATAATTTTATATGATTAATACATCACTAAAATATGAAAAATAACAATACTGCAATATATTTTTAAATAAAATAATTATATTTTTTTATTATTTAATATTCCATTAATATAACTCAAATTTATTGAATTATTCATTTTGTAATTTAACTGTTTGATTTTTTTTATGTTAAATGCCAACTTGAGCAAATTGAAATGTTGAATTAATATTAAGATACCAGTAATGATTTATTAAAATTTAAATTTTTAAACTCTATTTTATGGATAATATTCGTATTTCTTAACCAGCTTTGATCGCCAAAACAGGAAGCAAAAACTTCTTTTAGGCGAAAAACTAAAAAAAAATAAAGTATTTAGAATCATATAATAAAAACCTCCCTGTCATCCAGAGAGGTTTTATCGAGATTAATGATGCTGCTCTTTTAAAAGCTGATCAATCTGTTTATAGAATGATTCTTTACTGTAATCGGCCATTCCCGAATGCTGCATCCGTATTTTTCCCTGCTTATCCAATACGACGGTAGTGGGCAAAGATCCGCTGTAATACTCTCCCGGAATATTCTGAACAGGAGTCATAAACGGAATGGTAAACTGATTGTCGGTTAAATATACCTTTCCCAATTCAGGGTTGTCGTCCAGATTTACCGTAAGAAATACCATGTCCGGATGGGTCTTGTATTTTTCATAGAATTTCTGAATAGAAGGAAATTCTGCCCTGCATGGCGGGCACCAGGACGCCCAGAAATTAATGAATATAACCTTTCCTTTCAGCTGAGCCGTATTGATCACCGTTCCCTTTTCGTCTGCTACCTCAAAAGATATTGCCGCAGAACCTTTTTCCGTTGATACAGGGGATTCTTTAATTGTAGAATTGAAAATTCCGGTTGAGATCATCTGTCTCATCAGCCATGCCTTGGTATCCGGGCTTACCAGAAGTATAACAAAGAAAACAAAAAGGACTAAAGTAGACCGGTTTTTCCTGATCCATGTTTGGGTATTCTTCATAGTGTTCTTATTTTTCAGACAGTTCTTTTAAAGCATGATAGATCTCCTCATCGCCAAAATCTCTCATGCCCTGAATGTTGGCTTCAAGCTTCCCTTCCTTATTATAGATAAGAGTGGTAGGAACAACATTTTTAAACAGAGAAGATGAAACGGGACTTCCCGCAATATGAACCGGCAGGTCCAGATTTCGTTTTTTCATAAACTTTTTGGCTTTGCTAAGGTTGGATTCAATATTCAGCATAATGAATACAATTTCATCATTTTTGAATTTACTTTTAAGCTTCTGGATCGATGGCATTTCCTCAACACAGGGACCACACCAGGTAGCCCAGAAATTGATGAAGACTATTTTTCCTTTTAAATCGCTTAAGGCTATTTTCTTTCCATCTTCCTGGATAAAGATAAGATCATCCTCTGAATAAGAAGCCAATGCCCCTGGTATTACAGGTTCTGAATATACTTTATTTTTTCCTGAAACGATAAATGAAGTTGTGAAAAAGACGGCAACGAGGATAATCCGTTGCAGGTATTGAATATTGTTCATGTTGTAATGGTTGGATTTCTATTTGTTGTTGAATGGTTTTTAGCTATCATTTTAAAATGGTATACATTTTTTTGTGAATTTAAAATGATAGCATATCAATAAGTACCTTTTAGCTTGTCCGAAAATCAGGATTTTCAGAAAAGCTGAAGGGTTTCCATCTGTTTTCTCTGAATTATATTGAATCAAAGATTTCTGATGGAATCCTCCGGATCTGCAATAAATAATCTCTTCAGGGATTGTTATGAAGCAGACAGGTCAACACTGAAATCAAATGATAAGTTTACGGTACTGCAGAAAAATAGGAAGACGATCTCCTATTTTAGAAGTACTGTAAAAAGGATGTTTTTGAAGTTGAGGCCATAGAAAAGCTCCGCAGAAAACAATAAATGTGAATACGGCCAATGCCGGAACATCAGAAAAGCCAAAATCCTTGTAGCTCTGCTGCTCCTTAACGAGGATTTCTTTTTCTTTACAGATTTTGCAAACAGACGGACCGGGAGTCTGATAATTATTTTTTTCTTTGGAAGCAGAAGACTGAGAAACCGGTGCGCAGTCGGAGCTCAGCAGGTGCCTGATGCCGTTTTTTATCGCACAGGATGAAATAAGAACACAAAAAGTAAAAACCACTGCTAAAATGGTTCTGAACTTCTGGTGAATATGCGGCTTCTCAAAAATCATCACACAAATATTAGATTATTTACCGCAACAACCAAAATATTAACATATTTTATAACCTGTTGAGCCTGGTAAACCTGCTTTTACCATTGATAAACGGGATCAAATTTTGTATTTTTGCCGACATACTTTTATCAATGTCAGTTTTTTCAAATAATATACGCTTTTTAAGAGCTAAAAGAAAGCTCTCCCAACAGAATGTAGCCGATGAATTAACGATCTCCAGAGTGCGTTATTCCAAATATGAAAACGGAATCTCTGAACCGCCTATCGAGCTGCTGATTAAAATCTCCAAATACTTTCATGTAAGCATCGATCTGCTTCTGTCTGTTGATATCGAGAAATATCCGATGGATGAAATGCTGAAACTTCCCGATAACAGAATCGTTCTTCCGGTGGCTGTAGATACGCATGGAAATGATACCATTGAAATCATTCCTCAGAAAGCATCCATGGGATACCTGGAAGGTTACAGTGATGTGGAATACATTGAAAGCCTTCAGCGTATTGCGCTTCCCTTTCTTACCAACGGAAAGTACAGAGCCTTTCCTGCTGACGGAGACTCTATGCCGCCATTCAGAAACGGATCCTATATCGTCGGGAAATATGTTGAGGGAATTAATGAGCTGAAACCCGGGAAAACCTATGTTTTTGTAACCCTGAATGACGGGATTACCTATAAACGTTTTAAGGAAAGAAAAGAAGATTCCATCTGCGTAAGCGCCGACAATTCATTTTATGAACCTTACGATATTCCTTTTGAGGAAGTCGTGGAGATCTGGCAGTATGCATCAGGAATTTTCCCTGAAGATTTTGAGCCCGGAGATTACGAAAGCTATAATTTTAAAGAAATGTTCCGCGAGCTGAGACAGGATATCAGGGAACTGGACCGTAAGGTTTCTGTCCGCCGCAGAAAGACTTCATCATAACAATAAGCAGGCTCCCAGGGCCTGTTTATTATTTTTAGTCATCACCTGAATTCTGGATGATTGTATTTTTAAAATACTTTCCCTAAGAACGGTCAAGTTCAATCCATACCGGGGCGTGATCGCTGCTTTTTTCCCAACCCCGGACATGCACGTCTACTCCGCCTGATTTCAACTGAGAACTCAGATACGGGCTTAATAATAGATGATCCAGCCTTATTCCGGCATTGCGGTCATAAGCTTTGTATAAATAATCCCAGAATGTATAGACCTTTTCATCAGGATACAGGGTCCGTATGCTATCAAGCCAGCCTTTTTTCTGTAATTCTTTGTAAGCTTTTCTTACTTCAACTCTGTATAAAGCATCGTTTTCCCAGCGTTCAGGTTTGTATACATCAATCGGTTCGGGAATAATATTGAAATCCCCGATCAGAATGGCCGGAAGTTCCATTTTGATCAGTTGATTGGTCCGTCTTTTAAAACGCCTGATCCACGAGAGTTTGTAATCAAATTTAGGTCCCGGATAAGGATTGCCGTTGGGAAGGTACAGGCAGCAGATCACCATCTGATCGATGATTGCTTCTATATATCTGCTCTGAAGATCGCCTTCATCACCCGGAAGTTCCCTTTGTACTTCAGTGATTTCTAAATCTTTGGCCAGTATAGCCACTCCATTCCAGCTTTTCTGTCCTTTCCAGATCGCCTGGTATCCCGCTTCATTAATCTCTTTTAACGGAAACCGCTCCTGGGGTGCTTTAAGTTCCTGGAGACAGACGATATCCGGTGAGGCTTCTTGCAGCCACTTCAACAGAACCGGAAGCCGCCCGTTGATCCCATTGACATTGTAAGTTGCTATTTTCATAATAGGAATATTTTGGAATTGATTGGTACTGAATAACGCCTCAATAATTATTCCATCCGGCTATTAAAGAATAAAATCGGAAGAAGCAAAAATCTGTTAGATTTAAACAGAAATCTGCGTCATCTGCTAAATCTGCGCGAGAAAAAATATCCACAAACATCAGTGCAATTGGTGCGATCTGCGGGAAATCCTTTTAACTACAGCAAGTGCAGTAGTTTTTAATAATAAAAATGATGGGTAAAGAAGTAAATATAAGAGCTATCGGTCTCAATAATAAAGCTGATTTCACTATCGTAGTTCGTTCTCTCCGTATCGGTGGCATTATAGAGATACAGGATTTCTTCTTTAACATACTTTTTCAGCTCAAGATCTAATTTCCACCGGTTTTGAAAGTCAGTAACGGTTTTTTCCATTGTTTTTTTATCTGTAGGAACTATTTCGGTTTTACTCATGTCATTTTCATCGAGTCCGGATGTTCCCATGGCTGCAATAAGAAAAGAGATCAGGTCCGGGATTTCGCTTTTTGAGGAATGGATCAGTTTAAAAATGATTTCATCTTTATTGAAAATAATTTCAGTGATCTGATCACCGGGAATAACAGAATCAAGATTGCGGCTTTTCAGCCTTTCAAGCATGAGAGAAGGGGCAAATGGCATCGGAATTATAGTTTTTTAAATCCGCAGAACTGGAAATTTTGTTTTGTTTCAAAGGGAGTAATATGGTCTTCCGTAAAACATTTCACGGCTTCAAAATTTTCGCTGAATCTTTTTTTCATAGCCGTTTCGGAGTATTGTTTAATGTCCAGTCCGCTGCACTTCTTTGGTCCGTTTTCTGAAAAAGTTCCCAGTAGAAAATGTCCGTTTGCAGGAATAGCATGGCTTACTTTTTCAACATATTTTCTGATCTCATCTTCTTCGGTAAGAAAATGAAAGACAGCTCTGTCATACCAGAAATCAAACGACATTTCAGGCTCAAATTCTGTAATATCGGAAACAATCCAATGTACTTTTTCAGCGAGGTTTCCCAGGCGTTTTTTGGCTTTGTCTAATGCGGCAGCAGAAATATCGAGTACCCATATGTTTTCATATCCTTTTTCCAGCAAGGCTCCGGCGAGGTTGCTGTCTCCTCCGCCAATATCAATAATTTGGGCTGTTTTGGGCAGCTGAAGTGCTTCCAGATAGGTCATAGCTGTTTCAGGATACTCCTGGGTCCAGCTTACATCCTGAGGAGACTTGGTGGAAAATACATGGTCCCAATGTTCTTTATTTTTCATGTAAGGTTTGTTTATGCAATATTAAGATTTAAAACAGTAAATATACTGCTAAGCCTGCTTATTCTGCTTCTAAATAAGGGAAAACATCAAAACATCATTTGGAACACAAGAAATAAAAATATTACTTTTGGGGCAAGAAAAGACCACATATGCTGACCGACGCTTCCCATAAGCTGATTCCCATGACCGATTTTGTCATTGAGTACTACTCCAATGAAGGATATGCCGATCTTCAGACTTTGAAAATGATGAAAAACTATGCCAATTTTTTGCGTCAGCCTTTAACGCTTGGTATGTTTGTTCCCGTAGATCAGCAAGGTAATGTACTGAAAGAGCCTAAAAATTATACTGCATGGAAATCCCTTGAGCATAATGACGGAAAAAGAAATGATTCATCGGGATTTGAAGAGCAGGTGAACTATCAGACGGCTGAACTGAAATGCCTGTTTGAAGGCTTTAAAGTTGATTACAACGGTTACTCAAAGGTGAGAATTGTGGCGGTATACGACCCCTCCATAGAATTATCATTCAACAAAAATGATCTGATTCCTTCAGGATTTAATGATGTGGAATCGCTGACTGTTTTCGATGATATTTATCTGACTTCCGCTGCTTTACAATTAATCGGGATCAAAAAGTAAATCTATTCTTATACGATCAGAAAATATAAACCCTTTCACCGATGAAGCGAAAGGGTTTACAATTCATTGTCTTATCTGACACATTCCCCCGAACGGCATGAATATCCGGCCGGACACATTCCATTGATGCAGGGGCCTGCTACATCAGGATAACATCTTTCATCTGCCCGGCAATGGGAATGAGGCGGACATAAAGAAATAAGGTTTCCGATACAAATACCCACAGGGAGAGGCAGATTCAATTCTATCCCAATGGCTCCGTCAATGTTTTTCAATCTTTTTCTGCTTAATTTTTTCATGGTTTGGAGTTTTAAAATTATTTAATTCATTTAATATTGATATATCAAATTTAATTATATTTTTAAACAATTTATGTATATATAATGAAAAAAAATAATATTATTGGGATTGAAAATAATTTATGATTTGGTATTTAATATTTCTTCAAGCTCCATGATGAACGCTTTTTGAGCAGAATTAATACGTTTTTGCGCTTCCTCTGAGGTAAACCATTCCCATTGATCCACTTCAGGAATCTCTATATTTTTCCCCGACTTTGGAGGCCATTCAATTAATAAAGTATTGCTGAAAAGCCCGGATGTATCAATATCCCCTTCAACGGCCCATGCATAGACGGTTTTTCCACCCTTCTGCCTGATTGGTGATAATTCGATAAATTTCCCGGTCACCGTTTTTCCGGTTTCTTCTTTAAACTCCTTTACCGCTCTGTCCAGCGGTTTTTCATCAGCTTCAATTTCTCCTTTAGGAACAGACCAGGCTCCCGGATCTTTATTTTTCCAGAACGGTCCGCCTGGATGTACAAGGAAATAATACCAATCATTATTTTCTTTTTTAAACAATAAAATACCTGCGCTGGTTTTCATAGGGATTTAAGGTTGGTTAAAAGGCTGGAAGCTGGATGAAGGATGCTGGGAGTCAATACAGTTATGGCGATCCATATCCGTTAAAAAATTTCCAATTTTCAATCGGATAAAATGATATTTTGATATTTCCAGATGTTTTCATTGTCAATTAAGGGATAACATCTGCGAAATTGGTGAGATCTTTGGAAACCTTATCAATCAGGTTTAGAAAAGTCCCTCTACCGATAAATACCTTTCGCCGGTATCGTAATTGATGGTCAGAATTTTAGCTCCCGGCTGAATTTCCGGTAAATGTTTGGCAATTGCTGCCAGAGCTGCCCCGGTAGAAACACCGACAAAAAGGCCTTCTTTTTTTGCAGCGTTAAGGGCATATTCATAAGCTTCATCTTTACCTACGGTAATAACCCCGTCAAGAAGGGTAATATCCAGTATGGACGGCACAAATCCTGCTCCCAGTCCCTGTAACGGGTGAGGCGCAGGGCTACCTCCGCTCAGTATCGGTGATAATTCCGGCTCTACGGCAATTACTTTTACGTTTGGGTATTTTTCTTTTACAGTTTTCGCAATCCCTGTTATATGTCCTCCGGTTCCCACTCCGGTTATGATATAATCAAGGCCGTCCGGGAAGTCTTTTAAAATTTCCTGAGCGGTAGTTTCCGTATGGACCTTTACATTGGCAGGATTGTCAAATTGTTTCGGAATCCATGAATTAGGTGTTTCTGAGGCAAGTTCTTCAGCTTTTTCAATGGCCCCTTTCATTCCTTTTTCCCTTGGAGTCAGTACGAATTCTGCTCCATAAGCTTCCATAATTTTACGGCGTTCGATGCTCATACTTTCCGGCATTACCAGGATCAGTTTGTAGCCTTTAACGGCAGCCACCAATGCAAGGCCTATTCCTGTGTTTCCGCTGGTTGGCTCTATAATGGTACTGTTGGGATTTAAAAGTCCTTTGGTTTCTGCATCTTCGATCATAGCCAGGGCAATTCTGTCCTTAATGCTTCCTCCCGGATTGCTTTTTTCCAGTTTGATCCAGATTTCATGATCTGAACCGAACAGTTTATTAATTTTAACAACGGGTGTATTCCCGATGGCTTCCAATGTATTCTGAAATTTCATATGAATGTAATTTTGTTGTTATATCACAAAGGTTAATGATTCCGGTAAGGAAATATTATCCTTTATTTTGATTTCACTTTTATGGTAGACCAGAGAATAAGCAGGAACATCCTGTGTAATCCATACATTTCCTCCGATGATGCTTTCCCGGCCTATGGTGGTATTTCCTCCCAAAATGGTAGCCCCCGAATAAATGATGACGTGATCTTCAATATTGGGATGTCTTTTCTGATGGGCTTTTTCTTTGGATACATTCAGTGCGCCCAGTGTTACACCCTGATATATTTTTACATGGTCCCCGATGACGGTTGTTTCTCCGATCACAATTCCGGTTCCATGATCAATAAAAAATGATTTCCCGATGGCAGCTCCGGGATGAATGTCTATTCCCGTCTTGCTGTGGGCATATTCTGAGATAATTCGCGGAAGAATCCTTACTTTCTGATTCCATAACTGATGGGAAATACGATACACATAGGTTGCAAAAAAGCCCGGATAAGCCAGATAAATCTCTTCGAGAGAATCTGCAGCAGGATCAAACTCAAGGATAGACTGCGCATCAAGCACCAACAGGTCATAAAGTTCCGGTAAAGCTTCAAAAAATGTATCTGTATCCTTTTCTGCTTCCTTCCCGTTTCCGGTGATGGAGACAATCATACTGAAAAGACTGTCATATAATGTAGTGAAACTGCTTTTCAACTGATCTTCCGTGTTGTTTTTTTGCGGAAGAAAAAGTACCTGATACAGATCTTTTACAAAAGCTTTTGTTTTTGCCTTATCAAAAAATTCATGGGTGGTATTTTGTTTTCCCTGATAAATTTTCTGAATCAAATGATTGGGAATAGCCATTTTTCTATTGAATTATACAGGCAGCAACCGTTGAATTGGAGGTTTCATCCACCAGAATTGCCGATCCTGTTGTTTTATTACTGATAAAACTATCATAGACCAAAGGTTGTGCCGTTCGCAACGTGACTTTTACAATTTCATTAAGTTTTATTTCATCTTCTACCTGTTCCCTGTTCAGGGTATTGACATTGATTTTGTAGTCTACCTCTTTTACGATGGTTTTTACCAGCCTGCTGTTTTGCTGTAAAAGATATTTGTTGCCTGGCTGTAACGGTTTATGATCCAGCCAGCATAAAAGAACTTCCAGGTCTTTTTCAACCGTGGGAAGCTGATCTCCGGTGGCAAAGATATCTCCCCTGCCGATATCCAGATCATGCGCGGTATGGATAACGGCCGGCTGCCCTTCCCATACCTCTTCTGCTTCAATTCCGTTGATCTCAATTCTGGAAATCTCCGTTGTTAAACCTGCCGGAAGAATCTGCAACACCTCTCCTTTTCTGAATTTCCCACTCAAAACTTTTCCGGCATAGCCCCTGTAGTCATGGAGTTCTTCCGTTTGCGGACGAATCACATACTGAACCTGAAAACGGTTTCCTCCATTGAATTCCTCACTTAAAGTTACCTGTTCCAGATATTCCAGAAGGGCTGCTCCCTGATACCAGTCTGTACGTGGAGAGACGGTAACAATATTATCCCCCTTCAGTGCAGAAATCGGAAAGTAGCTTACCTCACTCAGGCCAAGATTATCTGCTATTTTTGAATATTCTGATTTTATGGCTTCAAAAACTTCTTCCGAATAATCTACCATATCCATTTTATTGATGGCAACGGCTACTTTTTTGAGTTTCAGCAATGAAGCAATAACAGAATGTCTTCTGGTCTGTTCAATAACGCCTTTCCGGGCATCGATCAGAATAACCATCAGATCAGAATTGGATGCTCCGGTAATCATATTCCGTGTGTACTGTACATGGCCGGGAGCATCGGCTATAATGAATTTCCTTTTAGCGGTGGAAAAATAGCGGTATGCCACATCAATGGTGATTCCCTGTTCTCTTTCCGCACGCAATCCGTCCGTTAAAAGAGCCAGATCCACTCCATCTTCGTTTTTATTTTTAGAATGTTTTTCAAGGACTTCCAACTGGTCCTGTAAAATACTTTTGCTGTCGTAAAGCAGTCTTCCGATCAGGGTGCTTTTCCCGTCATCTACGCTTCCTGCTGTTATAAATCTTAATATATCCATCTGCTTTTTTTATGGGTAATGAGTAATGAGTAATGGGCAATTACTTATTGCTTATTTAAAAGTAGCCTCCTTTTTTCCGGTCCTCCATGGCGGCTTCTGTTACTTTGTCATCAATCCGGGTTTCTCCACGTTCGGAAATTCTCGTTGCCATAATTTCTTCAATGACGGCATCAATGGTAGCGGCACCGGATTCTACGGCAGCCGTACAGGTCATATCGCCCACGGTTCTGTAGCGTATTTTTTTGGTGGTTACAACATCATCCGGCTCCAGAAAAACGTGCGATGAATTGGCAAGCCATTGACCGTTAAAGTCTACCACCTCTCTTTCATGCGAAAAATAAATGGAAGGCAGTGCAATTTTTTCCCTGCGGATGTAGTTCCAGATATCGAGCTCTGTCCAGTTACTGATAGGAAAAACCCTTACATTCTCACCTTTATGAATTCGCCCGTTGAAAATATTCCAAAGTTCAGGTCGCTGAAGCTTGGGATCCCATTGGCCGAATTCATCACGAACGGAAAATATTCTTTCTTTGGCGCGGGCCTTTTCTTCGTCTCTTCTTGCTCCCCCGATACAGGCATCAAATTCAAATTCCTCAATGGTATCCAGTAAGGTATACGTCTGAAGCCAGTTTCTGCTCGGGAATTTACCTTTAGCCTCCGTTAATTTTTTACTTTTAATCGTATGCTCTACCTTTCGGACTATCAGATTAACATCCAGCTTAGTAGCCAACTGATCCCGGAAATCCAGAACTTCGGGAAAGTTGTGTCCTGTATCGACATGAACAAATGTAAACGGAATCTTTCCGTGAAGGAATGCTTTTCCTGCCAGATGAGCAAGCACAATACTGTCTTTTCCTCCGCTGAATAATAAGGCCGGACGCTCAAACTGTCCCGCAACTTCTCTTAAGATATAAATAGATTCAGACTCCAGCTGATCCAGGTAATTTAAATGGTATTTTGACATTTTTCTCTTTTTATTGATGAATATGCAATCCGCATTCTTTTTTGTTGGCATCTTCCCACCACCAGCGGCCCGCCCTGAAATCTTCACCTTCTTTAACAGCTCTTGTGCAGGGTGCACAGCCGATGCTTACAAATCCTTTTTTGTGGAGGGTATTGTAAGGTAAATGATTGGCTTTCACATACTCCGTTACCTGTTCTGAAGTCCAGTGCAGAAGCGGATGAAATTTGATGATTTTATTATCCGGATCCCACTCCAGCTGCGGCATATTTTGCCTGTTGGCAGAATGTTCCGACCGGAGACCTGTGATCCAGACCTGATAGCCCTCCAGCGCTTTTTTTAAAGGGTGAACTTTACGGATGCTACAGCATCTCTTCCTCTGCTCCACCGACTGATAGAATGAATCCGGACCGTTTTCCGTTACAAACTGCCGGATTTCTTCTGTATCCGGATAATAAGCTTTGATATTTTTTTTGAAAAAAGCTTTGGTATTCGCCCAGGTTTCATAAGTCTGTTCAAAAAGACGCCCCGTATCCAGCGTAAATATTTCAATATCCAGATTCCTGATCAGGTGCGTGATGACCTGGTCTTCATAACTGAAGCTGGTAGAGAAAATAACTTTTCCGGGAAACTTTTCTGCCAATATCTTCAGCCCGTTGTTTTCTAAAATAGCCTCAGAGACGCTTTCTTGAAGGTGATCAAATTCTGTTTTCAGATTGTTTTCCATATCCTGTAGACAATTAAGTACTGCAAATATATATAAATTTCTATAACTCCTATCAATTTAGTAGAATTTAAAATAAAAAATTAATCTTTACCCATAAACTTAGTAAGTGTAGCTTCCTGCATACTTTTTCTGGTCTTTTCACGAACGATAATAAGTTCATTTCTAAGGTAACAGGCGGCTTCA
Organism: Chryseobacterium sp.; assembly: GCA_031277615.1. Lineage (GTDB taxonomy): Bacteria > Bacteroidota > Bacteroidia > Flavobacteriales > Weeksellaceae > Chryseobacterium. The sequence continues at coordinate 33,520 of JAITMC010000007.1, forward strand.
TCCACACAGTCATCACAGGCTTCGTAGAAGTTTAAAGAGACACAGGGAGTAAGGGCAATAGGGCCGTCGAAAATACGGTAAATATCTGCCAAAGAGACATCATCAGGAGACTTCAACAGGTAGTACCCTCCTACTTTTCCCTGTTTACTGTTAACCAGCTTAGCCCTTTTAAGTTCCAGAAGGATCTGTTCGAGAAATTTTTTGGGAATGTTTTCGTCCTGTGCAATAACGGCAGTGGGCAGAAAGCCTTGATTGTAATTTCTTGCTAATCTGACCATTGCTTTCAGCGCGTATTTGCAACGTTTTGACATCATAATTCCTGCAAGTTATAATAAATTATTGATAAATGAAATGTCTGAACTTTAATCACAAAAAAATCTTTTAAGGCTATAGAGATTCGAAGGCATCTACTCTACCTGATGAGTAAGGTTTTAATTAATCGGCTACATCATTAATCTTTCGCAGAAGATACGGATTAAGCAGATCTCTTTATGAATGGCTGTATTTGGTAACGCCAAGCTCCATTTATAAGCATTGTTGATTTTTAGGGAGAAAGAGGCAATCAACGAAGTTGATTGGATGAAGCAGACGTTGTATAAGCATCTATTTTTTGAATGATTATTCAATATAATCTGTGAAATCTCTGGGATTTGTGGGAAATAAAAAAAAGTATACACTATAATTTAGCCCACAAATTATGGAATTTATAGAATCAAAATGATACTTGAATTACTTTGAAAATAGAAGTTTACTTAAGCTTAAAAATCAAAGATTTTTATTGTTGTCATTTAAGATCTGCGCGATCTGCAAAATCTGCGAGCTTACCATATTCTGAATTATTAAAAAAAACTTAGGACATTTATTGAAAATCTTTGTGCCTATTGCGTTTTCCAACAATTATTGATGGAATTTTTTCGGTAACGCAAAGCTCAATTTATGGGCATTGCTGATTTTTAGGGAGCAAAGAGGCAATCAACTTCGTTGATTGGATGAAGCAGAGGTTGTAAGAAGCATCTATTTTTGAATGATTATTCAATACAATCTGTGAAATCTCTGGGATTTGTGGGAAATAAAAAAAAGTATACACTATAATTTAGCTCACAAATTATGGAATTTATAGAATCAAAATAATACTTGAATTACTTTGAAAATAGAAGTTTATTTAAGCTTAAAAATCAAAGATTTTTATTGTTGTCATTTAATATCTGCGCGATCTGCAAAATCTGCGAGCTTACCATATTCTGAATTATTAAAAAAAACTTAGGACATTCGTTGAAAATCTTTGTGCCATTGCGTTTTCCAACAATTATTGATGGTATTTTTTCGGTAACGCAAAGCTTCATTTATAGGCATTGCTGATTTTTAGGGAGCAAAGAGGCAATCAACTTCGTTGATTGGATGAAGCAGACGTTGTAAGAAGCATCTATTTTTGAATGATTATTCAATACAATCTGTGAAATCCGTTGGATCTGAGGGAAATAAAAAATATTTAATTACAGGTTTCATGCAATTGCTT
>JAITMC010000044.1 GCA_031277615.1 Chryseobacterium sp.
TGAATAGGCCAGAAATAAAAAGAGGGATGATGGATGCGGATGATGGGGGTTACTGTTCTGCCTTAAACTTTGGGTGGTTTCTTTATTTTAATTTTTTGAGGGAGGAGGGATGTGGGGTGCTGGGGGTTACTGTTCCGCATTAAACTGTGAGTGGTTTGTGTATGTTAATGTTGCGGAAGAGGGCTGCGTGGTGATTGGTTTTACTGTTCCGGCTTACACTTTGGGGTGTTTTTGTATTTTAGTTTTGAGGGAAGAGGGATGTGGGGTGATGGGGGTTTCTGTTCTGCCTTAAAATTTTTTTTTTTGGGGGGGGTATTTATTTTGGTTTTTTAATACTGTCATAGCTTATCTCTTCCAATATTCTGCTTTTATTTTTTTAATCACAATGGTAGACAAGGCCGCTTCGCTTATTTTTTGAAATACAAGGTGCTAATATCCTTCAGGACTTCACCATCATCCATCATCCTTCACCCACCATCCATCCTCCTTCATCCATCATCCATCATCCTTCATCCAGCCTCCATTCAAAAAAAGGGACATCCTGAGGACATCCCGATTACCTAAATTTAAAATTGAAAAGTACTGACGTATATTTTGTTGAATACAAGGTATTATTCTGTTTTAAGACGGCCATAATTTCCTTCTTTCAGCATCCCGCTTCCTTTCTTTTTCATTTCCACCGTACGGCTCCAGATATCGTTATTCGGGATATTCGTTCCATAAAGGAAATCCGGGATAAAGCTGTCTTCCGGAAGATGAAGCTCGGTAAGGACTTTCATATGGCTTTTATGGTCGAGAGAACTGCTGCTGGGAACATTGAGGCCGTTATTGATGAGTTCTGCACGGACTTCTTCTGCCGATTTTTTTAACAGGCCATCGCTATAAAGTCCAAAGTTGGCTGAAATGTGGGTATACTCTGCAAAACGGCGATAATCATACTGAGGTTTTTGTTCTGGCTCCATATTAAGCGCATAGGCTTTAAGGCGGCTATAAAAATCGCTCAAAAACGGATGATTTTCCGGATCTACATCAAGATCCTGCTCTTTAAGATGAGTACTGAAAATTTCAGGTTTGATGGTATTGGTTTCTTCAAGCATCAATTGTCCGTATATTTTTGAGAGTTCATTGTACACTCTGTTTCTCGCAACATAGGCCTGTGACAACCATTCTCCTTTGTCAATCTGAAATTCCGAAAGCAGCGAATCCCAGATCTTATTGCCATCCGCATCGGTTTTGGCATTTCTTATATCGGATACGTAATTTCTTAAGTCATTAACATTCATAAAATCTGTAGAAATATACACTGACTGTGGACCTTCCAGATAGCCTCCACCAACATCTGCATGGGCTCCGGGAACAAAAATTTCTTTCCATACAGTATTTAAGGTTTCTGTTTTGGTGTCTTTCAGGCTGGCAGAGTTTTCAAAAAAGCCGGTAAGAGGGAAAAAGTACCTGCATTCATTCACCGCACCTATATGAAGTGCGTTTTCCACCTGCTGTGAGAGCTGTACTTCATAGGTATTAAATGGCTTTGACTCTACCGTATCAAAAACGCCGAGGAATTTTATTTTAATATTGGCTGAAGGATACTGTATCAGCAACTGATTGCTGAAATGTCTTGCCAGCATACTTCCTCTGCTGAATCCGTAAATATAAAAATGATAGATCCTGTTCTGGTCAATCATTATACTTTCTGCAAAATCGTATGCTTTCTGAAGTTTATCGTCGGAGGAATATCCCTTTTCTCCCGGCGGATTCGCGCAGGTAGCCATAGCAAAGTTGCGGTCCTCACCTCCCGTTAGCGTTCCGATTCCTTCCACATATAACCTGCAATCTCCGTTGAATAAGCCAAACAGCTTATAAATATTGGTGGGAGCTCCCTGGTAGCTTTCGTTATTTTTTACCGGCATCTCTGCCGAAGCAGCATTGATTCCGTTGTTTCCTGTTCCGTCAAAAAAAATTCCGACTGATGTAATTCTATCGTTTTCCATCTTTGTGTTTTCATGATTATTCACTTTCCGGTATTTCAATGCACTTTAGTGATTTAATCCGGTCTCAACTATGTTTCAAAATAACGAAATATGAAAAGCCTTTACAAGCGTGGAAAATACCAAATAAAAAATTCCGTATTTCTACGGAATCATATTTTTTCAGGGGAATAGATATTGTTGACGATGGCATAGATCACAATACCTACCGTATTTTTGGCGCCGATTTTTTCAAGAATCCTCTGGCGGTGGCTTTCTACTGTTCTTGGGCTGATGAACAGCTTCTCACCGATTTCATTGTTTGTTAATTCCTGGCAGATCAGCTTTACAACGTCTTTTTCTCTTTCGGAAAGCTCATCTTCCATCTCAAAAAGTGATTTTTTCTTGGAAGAACTGTTCATATAGCTGAACAGCATCTGATGATCTTCTGCGGTAAAGAAAACGCCGTTTTTATGAACGGTTGTAATGGCTTCAATGAATGTTTTCCGGTCTGAGTTTTTCGGAAGAAATGCAGAAACTCCCAGCTTCACCATATAGCCTAAAATAGAGGTTTTGTAATGGGACGAAAGAATAATGATCTTGAGGTCGGGATATTTTTCCTTCAGGATGGCTACCAGCTCAAAGCCGTTCATAGGCTGCATCTGTACATCTACGAGGGCAATATCAGGAAAGCCTTCCGTGGATGTTTTTTCGAGCTGTTCAATAAAATCCGGCCCGTTATTGGACATCAGCGATACGGATATGTTCTTTTCGGTTGACAGGAGCATTCTGACCCCTTCCAGGATCAGCTGTTCATCATCAATCAGTGCTATTTTGATTGGGGGGTTCATGGTTGATTGGAATTTTAATAATTAAACGGCTTCCTTTGTGTAAGGTGCTTTTCCATTTATGAATGGCATTCATTGATTTTACGCGGGATTCTATATTTTTAATTCCCATTCCTTTTTTCACTTTATCATATTCAAATCCCTGTCCGTTATCTGAAATAATCACCGTCATCCATTGAGGATTATCTTTGATATAGATCCAGAGGTCTGTTGCTTCTGCATGCTTGATAACGTTGGTGGTAAATTCCTGAATGATCCTGTAGAGCTGTACTTCCGTAAAGATCTCTTTTTTCTGATATCCCGGCATGACTTCCAGGGTAATATTAATTTTATGGGACAGGTTGGCAATCAGCTCTTCCACATATAAAACCAGTCCCACGGATTCCAGATTAACGGGGTATAATGAATGGGAAATACTTCTGGCAGCATCAATAAGGGACGACATCTGCCCGTAAATATTCTTTTTGATCACTTCATCTCCTCTGGTATCCAGGTTATTCAGCCATAAAGAAAGGATGTTGAGCCGGTTTCCGATATCATCATGGATCATCACAGCAATTCTTTTTCTTTCTTCTTCCTGAGCTTTGATATTTTCCAGCACCAATCGCTTCTGATGGAGAACTTCTGCCTCATGCTGGACATTTTTCTCTTTGATAATCCTGCTGATGAAGGACCGGTAAGCGAGCAGAATAAAGGATACGATAACTGTTATGGTAACAATTATCAGAACGAGCAAACTGATATTTAAGGTTACTTCTTTAATCTGGTGAAGGTATAAATAAATGAGCAGTATAAAATACTTAACAATATATTATTAACACTCAGGATAATGTAAAAATCATCATCCGAAAGGTTGGCAAGCTGATGCTGAATGACAAAAACAAATACCGAAACGGAATAGTAAAAGAAAATACAGGCATCCACCACAAGAAAACGGTTCTGTACAGAGGCATCCCGGATCTCCCTGATGAGGGCAAAACCTGAAAGGCATACGATCATAATGTTGGAGATTACTTTTACAATATCGCTGTTGGAGGGATAGTTAAACGCATATTTGGCAACCATTATCCCGACCGCCAGTATCCCCGAGAGCACCATAAAATACCTGGATACATCCAGTTTTCTGAGGAATAAAGTGGTCAGCAGGAAAAATTCCCCTGCTATATAGAACGGATAAAGGAATGAAGTATCATTAAGTCTGAACACATAAGGCAGAATAAGGTTCAGCAATTCAATAAAAAAAAGAAAAGCAATACAATAAAAATACTGCTTTTCTTTATGATTTAAGATACGGTACCGGGCTGCTCCCAACAGGATAACCCCCAGAAGCAGGCCGTAATTCAGGAATAAAATTGCCTTAAAAAAATTCGTCATTCCTTTTTCGTACAGATATTTTAAGATCCCAGTTCCGGAATACGGCAAACCGGCGGACATGGTTTTGCCCAGTCGTAGGTATTGGATATTACGGATTGGCTGCCTCCATTTTCCAACAGCTCATGGAAGGATATGAAGATAAGCGTTACCAGCATTCTCTGGTAGATGTCGTTGTAACGAAGTCCGAACGAGCATACCATACGGGTTACTTCAGGAATCGGATGGCACAGGTCTTCCATAGGAACGTAAAATCTTTTGAAAATTCTGGAACCTCCGAATTCCGAGCACTCACGGTAGAACCATTCCATCCCTTCGTCTCTCCATCGTTCAATAGCTTCTACGGCTTTATCCTGCTCAAAAATGGGAGCCTGAGATACCGGAAAATACATATCGGCATCACTATCTACTTTTTTGAGATCGTTGGAAAGCACTGCATTCTTCACAATCTTAAATTCTCTGGTTTCTTCCAGGGTAAGGTTGTATTTAAGCGGAACAAGGGTGGTAAACTGCAAATCGGCGATGTCTCTCTTGATTTCTCCTTTGTCTGTAAGCGGTACAAAAATCAGGATCAGCTGTCCTTCATGTACTCCTACTTCTGCACAGACATCCTGATAATCGTTCTGTTCTTCGATCTTAGTGATCTGATCTTTAGACAGTTCAAAAATATAATTGGTGTGGATCCACTCTGCAATAGAGTGATAATCAGAAAGTCCGTTACCCCATTTTGCGATGGCCAGGGCGTATTCTTCTCTGTTCATAGGTGTGGTTTGTTTAGTTTCCATAAAAATATACAAACTAAACGTGTTGTGCAAATTATCAACTAAATTTGAGTTTTTAGTTAATAATTTCTTACCGTAATATGATAACAGCTTTGTTGTTTTTCTTTGATATAATAAATCCGGCCGGCATTGGCATAGTATTTTAAAACTTTTTCCAGTGCGGCTTCCATTTTAGGATTGTATTTAAGGACATTATTGAAGCGGATGTAAGAAATATCAAATGAATTTCCGTAATTGTGAGAGCTGATCCCTAGAGAGGCATTGGAGTTCACTTTTCTCAGCCGGCACTGATCTTCAAGCGTTCTTGTCATGGAGGAAACCGTGAATGTATGGCCTTTGGTTTCTTTGCTGAACCGGGCAGCCATTTTCTCCAGGGTTGTTTTTGCTTTGGCTACCATAAATGCCCTGCTGTAATCCAGTCTCTGCACGCGGTATCCCTTTCCTGTTTTTTTTATGGCGTGAAACTTTCCGCTGCTCACATATTTCTGTACTGTTTTGGAATCTTTAAGCAACTTGACCCCAAAACTTTTTGATGCATCCAGATGAGGCTTATAAAGAGCGGTCGGCTCTACTTTCAAAACCTGTGACAAATCATAACAGGGAAGATTTTTTTTGGCGCCCTGTGAGTAATAAAGGCTGGACATAAAAGGCACGAAGACCACACAAAAAAACTTTCTCATTAACCACGCTTTAAAATTACTAACGAAAGATAAACAATTATGTTATATCAGTCAATCCGGTGTTCCGGACTCTATCTGAAGAATCCCCAACAAACATCAAACCAAATTATTAAATCATCATTTTTTTATCCCCTGATATTTGAAATATTTTTGAGATTTAACTTTTTATTCTGGGATTTAAATTTTACATTTGAGATACATTTAAAAATAAACAACATGATAAAAAAACTTTTTGCTGAATTTTTCGGCACATTTTGGCTTGTTTTCGGAGGCTGCGGAAGTGCAGTTTTTGCAGCCGGAGTTCCCGACATCGGAATAGGTCTTCTGGGCGTTGCCCTGGCCTTTGGTCTTACGGTACTTACGATGGCCTATGCCGTTGGCCACATTTCAGGAGGTCACTTTAATCCTGCCGTTACTTTCGGGCTTATGGCGGGAGGCAGATTTCCTGCCAAGGATCTTATTCCGTATATCGTTGCCCAGTGTCTTGGGGCACTTGTTGCAGCAGGATGTCTGTATACGATCCTTAACGGAGCTGGAGCGGTAGATTTTTCCAAACCGGGAGCTTTTGCCACCAACTTCTACGGAGAGGCCGTGTACAATGGTAAAGCGTTCAGCATGGGAGCTGCCTTCCTGGCTGAGTTTTTACTGACGGCATTTTTCCTGATCATTATTATGGGGGCTACGGATAAATGGGCTAACGGAAAGTTTGCAGGTATCGCCATCGGTCTTGCGCTGACGCTGATTCACCTGATTTCAATTCCTATTACCAATACTTCGGTAAACCCTGCGAGATCTCTGTCTCAGGCAGTTTTTACGGGGGGCCTTGCCATGTCACAGCTATGGCTGTTCTGGGCAGCTCCGATTTTAGGAGGTGTTGTGGGAGGATTAATTTATAAATTCCTTCTTCAGAGAGAGGCTTCGGAAGTGGAAGCTTAATGAAATTCTATATTAGATCATATAAAAAAATCCTGTCGTGACAGGATTTTTTTGTTTTTTATTAGAAGGCTGGAAGCTGGAAGAAAGGGTGCAGGAAGTTAATGTTCTGCCTTAAACTTTGGGTGGTTTTATTTTGATTTTTTAAGGCGTTATAACTTTTTTCCTGCTGCTTTAATTTTTTTATCGCAATGGCGACAAAGATTCTGGAGAATGTTTTAGTTTTTTAAGATAAACAAAGCCGCTTCGCTTATTTTTTGAAATACAAGAGCTATTATCTTTCAGGAAGTCACCCCTCATCCCTCATCCCTCATCCATCACCCATCATCCATCATCCATCACCCATCATCAAACCTCCCTACCTTCCGAATTATTTGAGCTTCTTAATATCAAAAGGATTCTTAAAAATCAGTTCTTCATGTTTTCCTTTGATTTCCATTTTACGCTGTAAGAGGTTGAGGGCCATTTTCCGGATAAAAAGATCTTTGTCATTCAGGTTCCAATAAGGGTCTGCATGGACTTTTTTCGGTTCCCGAATCCGGTAGAATTCTGTTTCCCAGGTGTCTTCGTTATGGTAAAATTCAATAATTCCGCAATGCTCCGGGACGGTGGCATGCTCTATCATTCCCATCGGAATCAGAAAGCTGAAGGCATTGCAGATATAGTCGCCGCAGGAAATTTTATCATGCTTCAGAAATTTCTCACCGGTTTTCCTGTTGAGGTACGATTTTTTAAAATCATTTTTAAAATCGCTTTTTGAAAGTTTGATTTCTATTTCATGGCTGAATCCTTTGGCATCAATGATCAGTATATCAGCTTCCCAGTCGGCCTGAAAATAATTGGTGAGCACAATTTCTTTCTCGAAATCACAGTGAGAATGAACGTATGCATGAACAAGTTCGTCTATTTTGATCATTTTGTATAATGTTGTACGTAAAAATTAGGTCCGGGAGGATATCAGATTTTTTATCAGCTCACCAGTAAACTACAGCCGCGGATATCGGAATGATCTATTCTTCCGAGTACCAGGAACCGATCTCCGTTTATTTTCCCCAAATCCTGAGTGGCAATAAAAGCGCACGAATGGATATTAGCCAGATCAATGATATTTACCGCGCCGGTTCTCCCCTCTTTTTCGTAGGCAAAAGGATCTTCCGCATTCCGGATCATCACTCTCATCCAGTTCGGACATGTGTATTCATTTTTACCCAGTGAATATGCCTGGGAAAGCAGTTCTGTCATGGAATATTCCGAGTAGATCTTATGGGTACGGAATCCTTCCTGTAAAATCACCAGCAGTTCGTCTTTGGTCATTTCTTCTTTCCGGCCTTTCATTCCTCCCGTTTCAATCACCGTCAGGTTGAATGATTCTGAGATGGAAAGATTCTGAGCTTTCACGGTATCCAGAAAATCAAGCAAGGCGAAAGAAACTCCGAAAAGGATCACTTTTTTATCTTTCAGGGTTCCAAGCAAATCAAAAAGTTCGGCGTGATTGTAAAGGAAATATCCGTTTTCCGGCTTATCTGATTTTTTCATCAGGTAATCTACCATATAAATCAGGGAAGAATTCTGTTTTTCGAGGTAGCTCGGAAGAAGTCCCAGAAAAATAAAGTCTTCGGGCTTTCCGATAAACTGCTCAAAACTTTTATAAATGCTTTCCTCATATTTCTCAGGATCTGCAATATAATGTTTTGAAAGATTCATCTGTGTGGTTCCTGAACTTTGAAAAAACAGATCTGCTGCTGCATTCTGATCTAAAATCCTGTGATTTTTAAACATTTCTATGGGCAGAAACGGGATTTTCTCCAAACAGTCAACGGCATCAGGATGGATCTTCAGAAAATCCACAAACTTCCTGTATATCTCAACATTTTCATACTGATAACGAAAAGTTTTCAATGAAGCGTTCAGGAAATCCTGCTCTGTCTGAATGTTGAATATATTTTCCAATTGTAATAAAAGTATTTTAAGCTCCCTGAATGACCATGAAGTTTTTACAGGGAAAAAGATATTTTTTAATATTTTTTGCAGAAGAGATACACTTTGGTAAACTTCTTGCAATTACCTACCCGGAATATGGATTAAAAACAAGAGTGAACCCCGGTTCATTCGGAAATTACCTCTTTTAGGGGTAATTTTTTTTTGTACCGTCCTTATAGGTTTTCAGTTCAAAATCTTTTTCAAAAACGCCGTAGGTAAAGTAGGAAATCCAGTCCCCGAGGTTAATGTATTTTGAATCTCTGCCTAAATCCAGCACCATTGGAAGATGACGGTGACCGTAAATAAAGTAATCAATCTCCTGGGTTTTCAGCTTTTCTTTGGAGTAGATGATCAGAAATTCTTTGTCTTCCCCCAGGAATGCCTTGTCTTCTTCTCCGGAAATCATTTTATTTTTCTGGGAAAGGTATAAAGCTACTTTCATCGCAATATCCGGATGCAGCCATTTGAAAAACCATTGGGCAACCGGATTGGTAAAGAGTTTTTTCATTCTTTTATATCCTTTGTCGCCAGGTCCCAAACCGTCTCCATGAGCCAGCAGAAACTGCTTGCCCCCCATTTCAAAATACTGTTTTTTATAAAATACCGTACAGCCGATTTCTTCTTCAAGGTAGTCTTTCATCCACAGATCGTGGTTTCCTACAAAGAAGTAAATATGAATGCCCCGGTCTTTAAGCTCTGCTATTTTTCCGAGAACCCGTACATAGCCTTTCGGAATGACGTGCTTCCATTCATGCCAGAAATCGAAAAGATCTCCCATTAAAAACAAAACCTGAGCATCTTCCTTGATCTCATCCATCCAGCGGATGAATTTTTCTTCACGCACCTTGCTTTCTTTGGGATCGGGAGCCCCGAAATGCTGATCTGAGGCGAAATATACCTTTTTTCCGGGTTCCAGATTAATGATCGTTTTTAGCACCGTTTCGAGTTTTATCAGTCAATTACTTATTATCTTCCGCAAACCATTCTCCATAAGAGTTTTCGGTTTCGTGAAGCTTAAGGTAGGCCAGAGAAATCTCAGCCGGAAGTTTGGATTTTATTTTGGCCGCAATGGCATACAGCATATTTTCACAGGTTGGCTGGAAGCTGCAATAGATCACTTTATGGCCTTTCTGCTCAAGATCTTCGCCCAGTTCTTTATGGGGCGATAAGGCATTAACCAGAACCGCGTGATCCCATACGTCTACAATTTCAGATTTTACGATACTTTTGATATCCCCAAAATCTACTACCATCCCGTTTTTGGGATTCTCCAGGTCATTGATGGGCCGTCCCTTCACTGTTACAAACAGCTTATAGGAATGTCCGTGCATATTTTTACATTTCCCGTCATAATTGTACAATACATGCGCGGTCTCGAATGTAAAAATTTTCGTAATACGTATCATAATAAGTCTATCATATTTAGTTTACAGGCCTTTTATTCCTGATCATTGAAGATTCTGACAAAACTTCTGTAAAATGAATCTACAAATTTAAGATAAAAAGGGGAACAAATAAAATGTGGGGGAAATTGAGGTGAGTTTTGTTTTGGGATGGAAAGAAATGTATTATTTATTATAAGTAAATGATCAATGTTATCTATATTTTCAAGGTGTATATTATTTTCCAAAATTGAGAATAAAAACCATTGTAATATTGAAGAGTTACAGTGGTTTTTATTCATGAGATTATTGTATGCAAGATGCAAGCAAAATGTTTTTTTTATTGTGCCAATAATGGTTATTCCCGATAACAATGACACTATCCCACAAAGTGTGTAAGTTAAAAAGTTAGGCTTGGCTTTTATAATCTGAGCCTTTTTTCAAAAATAAGCATAAATTGGTTGAGGACAATGCCCCAATTTTGGATAGGCA
>JAITMC010000046.1 GCA_031277615.1 Chryseobacterium sp.
ACTGCGTTATAATTCATCTATGATAGTCTTCCGGATATTGGATTTTTACGCTATGGCCGCTATTTTTTTATTCTATTGCGGATATTTTTTGTTCGCAAGGGCGTTTCACTCAGCAGAGATCGCAATTCATATTTACCTTGGCAGCTGATGGGTAGCCCTTACTGAACGGAGTGCTCGTTGTGTTTTCCAACAAAAATATTTAATGCTCTCGCAGATAAAGCTGATAACGCAGATCTTTTATTTGTGAAGTTGAATGACATTGCTGATTTCAAGAGGTAAAGAAGGGAGCCGACGTCGTTGATTCGATGAAGCAAGCTTTTTATCCACGAGCTAAATTACTCATAAAGATACTTCATCAATCTTCTTTCAAGACATCTCGTTTATAAAAACCTTTGGTTTTTTCCTTAATCCATTTTACCCTTTACAAAACCTTAACGTTTCAAACAAAAAAAAGAACTGCTTTACTTCACCCCCTTCACCAAGCCAAAGACCCGTTTCACCAAGTCTCCCGGTTTTCAGTCCTGAATACGGATAATTTTACTTCAGGAATTTAAAATAATACACTATGAAACGCTGTTTTTTACTATTCATCATCTCCTCCATTGCTTTTATAAAAGCCCAGGAAATAAAAAAGGAAATTGAGGTGAAGCAGGCCACAGTATTCCTTCAGGGAGCCAAAGTCTTCGGGAATACTCATATCAACCTGCAGAAAGGACGGAATATGGTAAGGATCGTCAACCTTCCCAATAATCTGGATGAGAACACTTATAAAATCAATCTTGAAAAAAGCACCACGCTTCTTTCTATCACGCCACAGAGCAATTTTCTGATGAACGGTGAACTGTCTGAAGGAGAAAAAAAGCTGGAAGATGAAAGAAAAAAGCTTCAGCGACAGATCAACCTGCTGAATATCCAGATTAAAAATCTGACGGGCGAACAGAATATCATCAATGACAACCTGAAGGTTTCCGTGAACGATAAATCCACTCCACAGGAGCAACTGATCAGGCTTACTGATTTTTACCGCAAAAGAATGCTGGAAATCGATAATCAGGTTTTCGTACTGAATGAGCAGAAATCGGTTTTGGATGAAAGCATTACCAAAATCAACCAACAGTCTGCTGAAGAGCAAACCCATAAAAACACCAATAAGAAAGAACTTCTTCTGGAAATTCTTGCTGATCATGACACCAGCCTGAACCTCGGCGTCAGCTACATTGTTTCCGATGCGGGTTGGGTTCCGTCTTACGATGTACGGGCAGAGTCGGTGAAAAAGCCTCTTGAAATGGTTTATAAAGGAAAGATCTATCAGAAAACCGGACAGGACTGGAAAAATATCAAACTTTTTGTTTCCACTTACCGCCCGTCTTATCATCAGGACCGCCCTATCCTTTCTCCGCTGTATGTGGCGGAATATACGGCACACAACCCGATGATGGAGGTTGAAGATTATAAGTACAAAAAAGAAACGGCAGCGGTAAATTCTTACCAGATGAGAGCCGAAAAAGTGGCTGAACCCAGCCAGACCCCTGTGGCTTCTGTTTCCGACAGCCAGATGAACGTCATTTATGAACTTAACTACAACCAGACGATCCTGAGCCAGGAAAAAGAGCAATATGTGGTTCTTGATAAAAAACAGGTGGAAGCCACTTACAAATACCATACGGTTCCGAAACTTAACAACCAGATATTCCTCATGGCTTTTGTGAAAAACTGGCAGAACCTCAACCTTATTTCGGGAGAAGCCAATATCTATTTTGAGGATAATTATATCGGCAAAATCCAGATGACCAGTCATTATGTGAAAGACGAGTTTCCGATTTCTCTGGGTGTGGATGAAAGAATTACGGTGAAGAGGATAAAACTGGAAGATAAAATGTCCCAAAAGACCATGAATTCCAATAAATGGAATACGGAATCCTACCAGATCAGCATCAGAAATAATACGAAAGAGCCTATTGAGCTGGAAATTCTTGACCAGCTTCCCCTTAGTGAGAATTCCAAAATCCAGGTAAAAGCCCTGGAAACCGGAGACGGAAGCTATGATGAAAAAACAGGAAGCATCCTGTGGACCAGAACTCTCAGCAGCGGAAGTTCAGATAAAATCAGTTTCTCGTATGAAGTAAAATATCCGAAAGATATGCAGATCCAATATTACAGCAGATAACCTAAAAAAATAATATGATGACTTCTTTTAAAATTTTAGCACTGGCAGCAGGAGCCGCTTTTTTAAGCTCCGGCAGCTTTTCAGACATCCGATGTTCAAAAAGCAATCCTTCCAACAGAGATACTTTTGTACAAAGCGCATCGGTAAACCCCGACCATATAACAGCAAAAGACAATAAAATTCAGGTTGCTCTTTTACTGGATACCTCCAACAGTATGGACGGACTGATCGATCAGGCCAAATCAAGACTATGGAATATCGTGAATCCCCTTACCACCCTGAAGTACAACGGTAAAGCTCCCCAGATAGAAATTGCGCTTTACGAGTATGGAAATGACGGCATCAGAGATGATCATTACATCCGCCAGGTTACTCCGCTTACCCAGGATCTGGATCTGGTTTCTGAAAAGTTATTCGCCTTAAGAACCAATGGCGGAAGTGAATACTGCGGAGCTGTGATCCGCGATGCTTCTGCCAACCTCAACTGGGATCAGGATGAAAAAAGCATGAAACTGATTTATATTGCCGGCAATGAAGCTTTTAACCAGGGAGGTGTGGATTACAAAGAGGTTATTTCAAAGGCCAAGAATAAAAATATCTATACCAACACCATTTTCTGTGGCGACAGAAATGAAGGGATCCAGACCTTTTGGCAGAACGGGGCTACATTCGGAGGGGGAAAATATTTCAATATCGACAGCGACCGGAAGGTGATCTACATTGAAACACCCTATGATATCAGGATTTCAGAATGTAATGCCAGGCTGAATGACACGTATATCTATTACGGAAGCCACGGTTTGGAGTATAAAAGCAAGCAGATCACCCAGGATAAAAATGCGGAAATGCAGTCAGCGTCTAATTTTGTTGAAAGAACGGTGGCCAAATCTAAAAAGAATGCCTATAAAAATGATCATTGGGATCTGGTAGACAAAGCTGAAAAAGATGCCGGTTTTATTGCTTCCATGAAAGATGAAGATCTTCCCGCAGAACTGAAAGGTAAAAGCAGAGAGGATCTGAAAAAAGCGATCGCTTCCAAGTCTGCTGAACGCAATAAAATCCAGAAAGAGATAGAGGAACTTTCCGGAAAACGTCAGAAATACATTGATGAGGAAATGAAAAAACGCGGAAATAATGATTCCGACGACCTTGGAAAAGCCATTGAAACTTCTATTCTGGAACAGGCCAGAAAGAACGGTTACAGTTTGTAACGGATAAAAAAATGCTGCTCATGAATCTGAGCAGCATTTTTTATGAATACTGGATAATCATTTATCGTCCGAATTTAAAGTATCGGGACAGCGGATGCTTTTTATTTTTCATGAATAAAGAAGCCATTTCCATTCCTGTAACAGAAAAGGTGATTCCGTTTCCGCCAAACCCTAATACAAAATAGGAATTTCTGAATTTTTTATGCTCCCCGATATAAGGAAGTCCGTCTTTCGTTTCCCCAAAAGTTCCCGCCCAGACAAAATCTGTATAGAAATGATAATCCGGCTTTATTTTTTTCAGGCTTTTAAGGATTTCCTTTTCTTTACGGTTCAATAAAGCATCCCGTTTTTCAGCATCATAAAAATCTTCATCCCCGCCTCCTATCAATATCCGGCCATCATCCGTTGTCCGCATATACAGATAGGGATCATCCGTATTCCAGACTAGTGTACTGCTGATATTTTTGAATTTATCCTTATCTATTTCCGAAACGGTGGCATACGTACTTTTTAAGTTCACAAAGTTCTCTTTCAGCAGTTCCTTGCTTTCGTACCCGATGCAGTAAATAATCTTTTTTGCTTTGATCTGATGGCCGCTCCGGACCGTTACGAGATTAAAACCTTTTTGGTATTCCACATCTGTCATTTCAGTTTTATCGAATATTCTCAATCCTTTTTTTGCATTATGGATAAGCAGTTCATGGGCAAACTGAAAGGCATCAATACTGGCTCCCTGTTTTGACAGAATTCCACCATGGGTATTTTCAAATTCAAACTGTTTTACAATCTGATCCGCAGTCAGCCATTTTACCTCAAAACCTGCCTTCTTTCTGGCCTCATATTCTTTTTTAAGCCAGACTGCATCTTTTTTCTTTGAAGCGAAATACAGGGATTTTTTCCGTTTAAAACCTGCCTTAGACCTGATCTTTCCGGAAAGTTTCTCAATCATATCTATAGCATCGGAACAAGCTTTGTAGCTTTCTACAGCTCCTTTTTCACCGATCATTTCTGTAAGTTCATAAAGCGGTATATCAATTTCATACTGCAGCATTGAGGTCGTTGCTGAAGTGCTTCCGTTACCGATTTCCCGTTGATCAATAAGAAGGGTATCATAACCGTCACTGATCATCTGATGGGCAATAAGGCTTCCCGTAATTCCGCCTCCAATAACTAAGACATCGCATTTTTCATCGGATTTAAGCGATGGATAAGAAGAAATCAATCCGTTTTTTATCAGCCAGAATGGTTCATTCGATTTAAGATCCATATTAATATTTTGTACTAAAAATAGCAATATTTATAAATAATTTAACTATTTATATGCAATTTATGGTGTAATTATTGTTGTCTGACTAAAAATCAAACCACACTAAAATATTTACTATGATAACAATTATTCCAGAAGCTCCGGAAAATGTTGCAGCATTCAATGCAACGGGAGAAGTGACGAAAGAGGATTTTGAGAACCTGGTATTTCCACGGGTAAAAGAGAAAGTAGACCAGTTTGGAGAGCTGAACTATTTACTGTATCTGGATACGGATCTGGATAAGTTTACCATGGGAGCATGGCTTGAAGATGTGCTTTTGGGATTAAAGAATCTCGCCAAATGGAACCGTACCGCTATTGTTACGGATAAGGAAGGCGTACAGAACTTTACCGATATCTTCAGTGTCCTGATGCCGGGAGAATTTAAATCTTTCCCTAAAGAAAATTTATATAATGCACTGTATTGGTGTAAAAACGGTAATGAAGTAGAAGCATAAACTACTGGTATCGTAAGAAAAACGGGCTGCATCAGTTTGGATACAGCCCGTTTTTTATTTATATACTCTTCATCTTTACTGATCACAGGATATACAGTCTGCAGAAGTTTCTTTAGCCGGAGTTTTGGCTCCGTACAGGTACATATACCTGACGCTTATGATAAGTCCAATGAAGGTCATCCCCACCCCTACCAATGAAGGATAATTGTACGGAAGTTTGTATTCCAGCGGGATTCCTCCTAAAAATGCGCCCATCGCATTGGCAATATTGAATGCTGCCTGCATAAATGCTGCTGCCATCATTTCACTTTTCGGAGCCGCTTTCATCATCATGATATTAATGGGTGCTGCTACGGACATGGATAATGCACCACATACAAAGGTCAGTACCAGGGCCATATTCTGATATTCGGAAAGGAAAAATACACCGGCCAGCGAGATCATCATCAGAAAGATCAGAAGAGCACAGGTTTTTTCCGGACCTAGCTTGTCAGAAACAAATCCACCCGCAAGATTTCCTACCACCATTCCACCACCGGCCAGGATCATCACATAAGCCATCTGGCTGCTTTTGATGCCTGCAACCACCGTCATCAGCGGTGTGATATAGCTGAACCAGGTGAAAAGTCCTCCAAAACCTATTGCTGTAATGGCCAGTACCAGCCATGCCTGTTTCTTTTTAAGGAATTTCAGCTCTTCCAGAAAGTGAGATTCCTGATTGGCTTCTATTGCAGGCAGCCAGAGCTTCAGGAACAGTAAAGCGAAAATACCGATCAGGGCAACAATCGCAAAATACAGTCTCCAGTGATAGGCATGCCCGATGTACGTAACGAGAGGAACCATGATCAGGTTCGCCACCGTAAGTCCCGTAAACATCAGGGATATATAGAAAGCCTCTTTCCCTTTTCCGGCCATCCGTGAGGCGACAACCGTACCTACACCAAAAAATGCTCCATGAGGAAGCCCGGACATGAATCTGATGATCAGCATGGTGGTATAATCCGGTGCTATGGCCGATAATCCGTTGAATAAGGTGAAAAGAACCATTAAGGCCATCAACACTTTCTTTGGTGGAAATTTAACGGAATAGCCGATCAGGATAGGCGCTCCGATCACTACTCCCATGGCATAAGCAGAAATCATATGCCCCGCCTGCGGAATGGTGATCTGTAATGTTTTGGCAATATCCGGCAACAGTCCCATGACGGTAAATTCTGTTGTTCCTATTCCCAACCCGCCAATAGCCAGCGGTATGATTCTTTTATCAATCTTCATTGTACGTTCTTTTTTCTGAATTAATCTGTGGAAGGGTAACCCTCTTTATTTTGAAAGTGCAAAAATCGAAAGAAAGATTGAATTTCACTTCTCTTGAAATGATAAAAATTTGCTCCATATTAACCTTTTTGTGTAATTTTAAATCAGCAAACCATCAAAAGAGAACAAAATGAAGATCCAGAAAGAAATTATAACGTTTGAAAAAGGAAAATCTTTCAAGCTTTTTTCCCCTTCTCTGAAGAACTGCTTTTTCTGGCATTATCATCCTGAAACAGAACTGGTATATGTAGAAGCCCTGAACGGAATCCGGCATGTGGGAAAGGATATTTCAGTGTTTACAGACAGTGATCTTCTGCTGATCGGTTCCAATGTACCGCATCTTAATTTTGACTATGGTATCCAGACCGAATGCCGGCAGCTGGTTTTACAGATGCGGGAAAATTTTCTTCAGGACATGGTTCTTCCCGTTCCCGAATTTGAAAATATCCGAAAGCTTTTAGACCGCTCTTACCTGGGGCTTTCCTTTTTCGGCAAAACCAAAGAGACTGTCGTTGAAAAACTTCAGATAATGAAAGATAAAAACCCTTTTGAATCATTGATAGGCCTTATGGAAATCCTCCAGATCCTGGCAGAATCAACTGAGGTAAGGGAGCTTAACAATGAAGATACAAGAATTAAATGGTTTCTGAATGATAAAATCAGGATGGGAACGATCTACAACTATATCCATGAAAATCATGACAAGAAGCCTAACGTTAATGAGATTGCTGAGATTGTGAGCCTCAGCACTCCTGCTTTCTGCCGCTATTTTAAAAAGCAGACGAATATGACCTTTACAGATTTTGTAAATAATTACCGGATTAATCAGGCCAAAATATTGCTGCTGAAAGATTATTCCGTCACCGAAGTCTGTTTTCAGGTAGGTTTTGAAAGTCTGTCCTATTTTAATAAACTTTTTAAGCAGCATACCGGCGAGACGCCTTCAGAGTTCAGAAAGAAACATTTTAAAGCCATTGAAATCAACGGACGTATCGGGATTATCCGCAATGATTCGGCCTGTAATAAATGATAAGGCAGATTTGCCTAAAGGCATAGGAATATGTTTTTTAGTGAGCGGACTAAAGTCCGCTCCTATTGAATTCAATGACAGAATGTTGAATTTCTTTCAGCTAAAAAAACCGTTCATTGCTGAACGGTTTGTATGTTTAGTGAATATGTTTTTCTGCGTGATAAGAGCTTCTTACAAGCGGTGAGCTTTCCACATGCCGGAAGCCTAAGCTTCTTGCAAAATCCCCAAACTCATCAAATTCCTCCGGCGTAATGAATTTCTTTACAGGAAGGTGTTTTTTGGTCGGCTGAAGATATTGTCCAAGGGTAATCACATCCACATTGGCATTTCTGATGTCTTCAATGGTCTGGAATACCTCATCTTTAGTTTCACCCAAGCCCAGCATTACTCCTGTTTTGGTTCTTCTCTGCCCGGCTTCTTTTAAATACCTCAGCACTTCAAGGCTTCTTTCATATTTAGCCTGAATTCTCACTTCTCTGGTCAGGCGTTTTACCGTTTCCATGTTGTGGGAAATGACTTCCGGAGCCACTTCTACCAGACGGTCAATATGTTTGGTGATTCCCTGGAAATCAGGAATAAGCGTTTCCATAGTGGTTCCCGGAGAAATTCTCCTTACGGCGTTAACGGTTTCTCCCCAAAGGATGGATCCCATATCTTTCAGATCATCACGGTCTACCGAGGTAAGAACTGCATGTTTGATCTTCATTAATTTGATGGAGCGAGCTACTTTTTCAGGTTCATCCCAGTTTACATCCAGGGGTTTTCCTGTTTTTACGCCACAGAATCCACAGCTTCGGGTACAGATATTCCCCAGAATCATGAAAGTAGCGGTACCTTCTCCCCAACATTCCCCCATATTCGGACAGCTTCCGCTCTGGCATATGGTATTTAATTTATATTTGTCGACCAAAGTCCTAAGTTCCCTGTAGTTCTTTCCGGTAGGAAGTTTTACACGGATCCACTTTGGTTTCTGAACGGTAGTATCTTGAACTGAATTTTCCATTTCTAAAATTGAAGGTCAAAGTTAAGGAATTTTTAATGGAAACCATCAACTGAAACCATTGATGAAACTTATCATTCAAAATATCATTGTATATTTAGATGTAAAACCGGTCTATGAAAAGATACCTCCTCATTTCGTCAGTTATCACCAGTATGTATTGTTCTGCCCAGAAAGCATTTCAACCGGAAAATTCAATCCTCACCGAAACCGCAGATGGAGATCTGGATGGAGATCATGTTCCTGAAAAAGTAAATGTTTACACCATAAAAGCCGAAGGTGAATCCGGAGAGGTCCGTGAAATTCAGATTCTGAAAAAAATTAATCAGCAATGGACCATTCTTGAAAAATCAACCAACGCAATCCTCGACAGCGATTCTGGAGGGATGATGGGTGATCCTTTTTCAGGGATCAGTATAGAAAAAGGAATTTTAATTATCAGCCATTTCGGAGGCAGCAGCTGGAAATGGGCATTTACTGATAAATACAGATACCAGAACGGGCATTTTGAGCTCATAGGATATACCGGCAGTTCGGGAAGACCGGGAGACTATATGAAATATATTGATTTCAATCTTTCCACCGGGCAGCTGAATTTCAGGAATGATGTTGATGACACCAGGCAATACGGGCCTTCACAAAAAGAAACATACATTAAAAAAGGGGTAAAAATCAATCTTCAGAACAGAGGTAATCAGCGCATCAAAATTGTACTTCCTAAAACCAGGGAGGAAATTTCTATATAAAAAAGTATTTTATACTTCAGGGAAATGCTGACAAGCTGTTTTAATGATCATCAAACTCATTATTCTTCAGCAGCTCTGCCAGTACTTTTTTAGCCCGCATTACCCTTACTTTGGTATTGGCTACGGAAATTCCCAGTTCTTCCGCAATTTCCTTAATGCTTTTTTCCTCAAAAAACCTGAGCCTGATAATATCCTGGTAATTGGCATCCAGGGATTCAATGGTTTTAATGATCTTTTTCTGTTCTTCATCAGAGATCATCAGCTCTTCGGGAGATTTTGCGTATTGATTTTTAACTTCATCAAGATTTTCGGTGGCATCCTGATTTTCACGGCTTCTCTTTCTCCAGAAATCAATAACGGTATTCTGGGCAATGGTAAGAACCCAGGTTTTGAACTGAAAATGCGGATCGTACATATCCAGCTTTGAAAGCACTTTTGAAAAGACATTCACCGTGATTTCATCTGCATCATTTTCATCTCTTACTTTTTTCATAACAAAAGAGAAAACATCCACCCAAAAAACATTGATGAGTTTGGTCTGGGCTTTCTGGTCTTTTTCTTTTGCCTTCTGGATAAGCAGAAATAACTGTTCTTCGTTCATTAGAAACAAATATAGCTTTTTAGGGTGAAATTGCCAACAAGCAGATTCATGCATAAGGAAATTTACAAATTCACCGTTTCCCCCTTCCCGATCATACTTCTGAATTTCTTATCTTTGCCCCGTAAAATTTTAAACAGAAAAATAGAGATGAATTCCTTTATAGAAGAACTGAAATGGCGTGGTCTTTTTGCCGATATGATGCCGGGAACCGATGAACAACTGAATAAAGAGGTAACTACTGCATATATTGGTTTTGACCCGACTGCAGATTCTTTGCATATCGGAAGCCTTATCCAGATCAAGATCCTGGCTCACTTTCAGCAGCACGGGCATAAGCCTGTTGCTTTGGTAGGAGGTGCCACAGGGATGATCGGAGATCCGTCGGGAAAATCAGCAGAGAGAAATCTTCTGGATGAGGAAACTTTGCTTCATTATGTAGACTGCCTGAAAAACCAGCTTTCAAGATTTCTGGATTTTGAAGGAAGCGGTCCCAACAAAGCAGAACTGGTGAACAACTACGACTGGATGAAGAATATTTCTTTCCTTGATTTTGCTAAAAATGTAGGAAAGAATATCACCGTTAACTACATGATGGCCAAAGATTCCGTGAAGAAAAGGTTTTCCGGAGAAAGCGGTGCTGACGGGATGAGTTTTACGGAATTCACCTACCAGCTGATCCAGGGATATGATTTCCTTCACCTGTACCAGAACAACAATGTGAAGCTTCAGATGGGAGGTTCTGACCAATGGGGAAATATTACTACCGGTACCGAACTGATCCGCAGAAAAGCTCAGGGCGAAGCTTTCGCGCTTACCGTTCCTTTGATTACCAAAGCAGACGGATCCAAATTCGGAAAGTCTGAAAGCGGTGAAAACTACTGGCTGGATAAAAAGAAGACTTCACCGTACAAATTCTACCAGTTCTGGCTGAATGCTACGGATGAAGATGCTGAAAGATTCATCAAATTCTACACGTTCTTAGGTAAAGAGGAAATTGAAGCTTTAATTGAAGAGCACAAAACAGCCGCTCATGAAAGAAAACTTCAGAAGAAACTGGCTGAGGAAGTAACGGTATGGGTACACGGAAGAGAAGAATATGAAAAAGCGGTTAAAGCTTCTGAGATTCTTTTCGGACGTTCTACGGCAGAAGATCTTGTAAGCCTTGATGAGGAGACTTTCCTTGAAGTTTTTGACGGAGTTCCGCAAAAAGAAGTGGCAAAAGCTGATGTTATAGCGGTAAATATCATTGATCTTCTTTCTGAGAAATCGGGATTCCTGAAGTCCAAAAGTGAAGCCCAGCGAGAAATCAAAGGAAATGCCATTTCCGTAAACAAACAAAAAGTAAACGATACGTATACCGCCAATGAAACGGATCTTATCGACGGTAAATTCCTGCTGCTTCAAAAAGGTAAGAAAAGTTATTTTATTGTAAAAGTACAGTAATCCTGCTTCAAAATATCACTTAAAAAAGACTGTTTTATGCAGTCTTTTTTGTTTTAATAATGCTGGTAGACGGGAGCAGAAGTCTGGAAGTTACTTTCAGTTATCATTGTTCTGGCTATTCTACTCAAAAAAACCACGGCATTAACCGTGGCATTCATGAGAGAGTATCACTTTTAAAGCTGCTGTAATCGGCTTTATCGGTAAAAAGATGAAAGACCTGTTATATACTGATTGTGTATGATGCATATTCTTTAACCTTTAGTTTTTCATTAAAGACTTCTGCAAAAATATCAGGTGAATATATCGAATACAATCCCTAAAAAAATGTAACTTTTTCTACCTGTTTTTAGGTATTTTTAAGTGTTTCATTTTTAATTATATTCAGCCTTTAATTCTGAGTTCATCTGATGAGCAAAATACAGTACTTATTATGTTTTGTGATCTGTTTCCCGTTATATGCACAGGAACTGTTTCCTCTTAATGAAAAAAAGTACACCGACAGTCTTCAGCAGGTTATCCGACAAAACCCCGATGGTTTTTCCAAGGCAGAGGCTTACTATATTCTGTCCGATTATTACAGAAATACCGACAGC
The DNA here is from genome assembly GCA_031277615.1 of Chryseobacterium sp. Taxonomy (GTDB): domain Bacteria; phylum Bacteroidota; class Bacteroidia; order Flavobacteriales; family Weeksellaceae; genus Chryseobacterium. The sequence continues at coordinate 11,870 of JAITMC010000046.1, forward strand.
CTGCTAAGCAGAAAGTATCTGGAATCCGGCAGGAAATCCGGAGCAAAAGATCCCTTCACCGCTGCACTCTACTACTATTTTGAAGGTCAGTATAATCTTGATCAAAGCAAAGAGAAAGCTGCTGCTTCCTACCAGAAGTCTATAGGAGCACTGGCAGCATTCAAGACGAAAAAAGCGGATTTTTACCAGTCTCTATGCTGGTACAGCTATGGAATCACCCGTAAAAATAAAGAAGGATACCCTTATTTGATCAAAACCATGCTTGAAAAAAGCATTCCGATTACAGAAAAGTATGGTGACAGCAAAATGCTGGGTTTTTTGTATACCCAGCTTGCCCTTATGCTGACTTACAACGCAGAATTTCAGAAAGCTGAACAATACAACAGCAAGGCCCGTGAAATTCTTGAGAAAAATGCACCCGGTTCCACAGAGTTGTTTTATGCCTACCTCAGCACATCAGGAAATTACTGTTATCAGGCCAAAGGCAGTGTCGGAAAGAAATTCCTGAATCAGGCAGGAGCCATGATCCGTCCTTATCCGGAATCTTCAGCCAATTCTTCCTATTATTATAACAAAGCGTTGTATTTCATCTCTCAGCAGCAGCATGAAAGTGCCTTGGAAACCATAGAAAAAGGGCTGGCTTACACCAAAAAATTCCGTCAAAAACTGCTGATGCAGATGTTTTATTTTCACCAATATGACACCTTCAAAAAACTGAAAAGATATCAGGAAGCCAAAAACCTTCTGGAAGAAATCCTTGCCGATCAAACCCTGGGCACTGATATCAGTAACAGAAAAACGATCTACAGCCATTTATCCAATATCAATGAGATGATGGGTAATCCGGCTCAGGCTCTGATCTGGGAAAAAAAATATTCCAAACTGAGTGACAGCCTGAATACGGAAAATGTAAAAGTGGAAATCAATGAGCTGGAATCAAAATTCAATGCTTCGGAAAAAGAGAAAAAAATTGCCCTTCTGAATGCGGAGAAAAACCAGCAGCAGATGGAGGTCAACAAAAAGAACTATTACCTCTGGGGCCTAAGCCTTGTTCTCCTCTTTTTTGTTCTTTTGCTGTTCTTCTTATTCATCATTTACAGGAACAATAAAAAACTTTCTGAACAGAAGGAGATCAATCTTCAGCAGAAAATAGAGGATATAAAGCAGAAGGAAGAATTAATGCTTACCAAAGCGGTTCTTGAGGGCGAGGAAAGAGAAAGAGAACGAGTCGCCAAAGATCTTCATGATGGTCTGGGAGGTATGCTGGCCGGAGTTAAAATCAATTTATCGACCTGGTCCTCTGCACATCTGGATCCGGAACAGCATAAAGACTTTTATAAAATCCTCCACCAGCTTGATCATTCCGTAGCGGAACTCAGGCATGTTGCGAGAAACCTGATGCCTGAATCCCTGCTCAACTTCGGGCTGGAAACCGCTTTAAACGACCTCTGTGAATTTTATACCCGGAATGATCTGGAGATCTGTTTTCAGCCTATCGGTATTGAAAAAGAGCTGCCACTTACCATACAGCTCAATATTTACAGAATTGTACAGGAATTACTGGCCAATGCCGTAAAACATGCCGGGGCCAGCAGCATTCTTCTTCAGTGTTCGCAATCCGGTGAAACCTTCCTGATCACCATAGAAGATAATGGAAAAGGATTTGAAAAAAATGTCTCAGACAATACCAGAAGTATGGGATTCAGAAACCTGAAGAACCGTGTTCATTATATGCGGGGAAAAATGGAAATCAGCTCTGACCATCAAGGCACTACGATCAATATAGAACTTAATACCCATGGAGAATAAAAAAATAAATATCATTATTGTAGATGACCATCCCATCGTGATAGAAGGACTGAAAATGATGCTTGCAAGCCAGCCTTTTTTCCGGGTTTCGGGAAGCTTTACATCAGGATCGGAGATCATCAGTTTTATCAAGGCCAATGAAGTAGACATTATTCTTCTGGATATCGCATTACCTGACGCCAACGGAACCGAACTTTGCCGGGAAATCAAGAAGATTTCTCCTGAAACATCAGTCATTATGTTCAGCAACCGTTCAGAACGAAGCATCATCATGCAGTCTATACAGAACGGAGCCAGCGGCTATCTGCTGAAAAATACGTCTATTGATGAATTGGTGGTATGCATAAAAGGGGCACTTTCCGGTAATATTGTTTTCTGTAATGAGACCAAACAGATCATCAGCAGACCTTCTCAAAGCGATCTTCCGATCCCGAGGCTGACCAAAAGAGAGAAACAGATTCTTCAGATGGTAGCCCAGGGAAAAACCAGTGCTGTAATCGCAGAGGAATTGTTTTTAAGTCCTCTTACCGTGGATACCCACCGTAAAAACCTTTTGCAGAAATTTCAGGTAAAGAATTCTACAGAACTGATCAACCGGGCTGTGCAGCTGCATATGATGGAGGAATAATGTTGATGTTTTTATTCTGCCGCTAAAAGCATTCAAAAAGAGATCGAACGGAATCTTCAAAGCATAAAAAAACCGCCTGTTAAAGCGGTTTTTGTTTATAAGAATTTAAATTACAATTCTAAGAAGCTATAATCAATAGAAGCTACTGCAGGACCTGCTCCTGTTTTCCTGTCGGTTCTTACAATTTCCCCGTCTATCCAAAGGTTGACTACCAATTCAGCATCTGCCACAGGAAGATCTGCTTTAGCATCAAGATTCAGCTGTGCCTGGCTTGAATTCACGAAGAACTCATCACTGATCCAGACAGGCTCTACTACATCAAAAATATCAGTTTTTACAGTTCCTACCTGTGTTACAATAGCTTTGATCACTCCTCCTCCGGTAGTTTTAACTTCAAAACGAACTACATGGTCCTCGAACTCATCATCGTCATCCTTTTTACAGGAATTTAAAACGGTGATTGCAGAAAATAATAAGACGAATAAAAAAGAAAGTTTGCGTAAACTTTTTGATTTGTAAAATTGCTTCATTTCTCCAAATAGATTTTTAATGTTTCAAATATAGCTTTTTTATTAATATAAAAATAATTTTTATGAAAAATTTCCAACAAAGATTTGTAAATAATATCAAATCAGCAAAACCAAAAATCAGGACTATACCGTGTTCACGCTATAGGAAAAGGATAAATTACGGAGCTAGCCTGCCGGGATAAATCTCAATATTTCAAATCCGGTAATGTGATTTATTAATTATATTTGTGATATGAATTTAGATTATCTTGTAAGAGAACCGGAAAATATCCATTCCAATACTCCTGTACTTTTCATGCTTCACGGTTACGGCAGCAATGAGCAGGATCTTTTCAGCTTTAGGGAAACCCTTCCCTCCGATTGGCTTATTGTAAGTTTCAGAGCTCCCAGAGATACCCAGTTTGAGGGATATTCCTGGTATGACATCAACTTCAATGATCCTGAACATTTCATTGATGTGGCTCAGGCTAAGGAATCCTTCAATAGTGTTTTGGAAAGCATTCTAAAAATCGTCAACCATTACGGGCTTATGGAAAGCAAAGTTCATTTATGCGGATTCAGTCAGGGAGGAATACTCTGTTATGCCCTGGCATTAAAGCATCCTGAACTGTTCAACCTTGTAGCCTGCCTGAGCTGTTATCCCGAAGAGAAGATCCTTGACGGGATTGTTAAGGATAAAAAGAAGCTGGAAAGACTCCGTTTTTTTGTGTCACACGGTACCGACGATGCGGTTATTCCGCTTGATTGGGGAAGGAAAGCCGCTGATCTCCTTTATGACCTGGGATGCTATTTTACCTTCAGGGAATATATGAGCGGACATGGAGTGAATCAGAAAAATTATATGGACCTGATGGACTTTTTCTCAAAATAAGATGAAAGTTGATAGAGCCATAATAATCTGTTATTTTACTATAATAATTTTAGCTTTTTTAACCGGAGTCAGACTCAATAATAATTAAAAATAATCCACCAATACAACGCTATTGATTACCGTTTATACAAACATTCCTGCTTTTGGAATGTTTTTTTATGTAAAATCGGGATAATTTCACTAAATTCAGTAAATGAAACTTACGCTTTTTTTTCTGACTTTAGTGTTCAGCATTTTCAGCAATGCGCAGGCTAATTCTTTTGAGCTGGTGAATGCAAAAAAAGTGGTAATTCCTTTTAAACTGATCAATAATCTGATCTTTATCCCCATCAATATCAACGGAGCAGAACTCACTTTTTTACTCGATACCGGAGTCTCGGAAACGATCCTTTTCAGTCTTGATAATAAAGAAGTTAAGCTGTCCAATGTTGAAAAAATGAAATTTTCAGGTCTTGGAGAAAACCTGAGTGTGGATGGCTTCAAATCCGACCGTAATCTTGCCAAAATCGGCGATCATCTGGTTAATAATTCTTTGATGCTGTATCTTATTGTGGATGAGGAGTTCAACATTTCTTCGCATGTAGGAATTCCTGTAAACGGGGTGATCGGATATCATTTTTTTAAGGATCATCCTGTCTCCATAGATTATATGACCAAAAAAATAACCGTATATCAGGATATTGAAACGGCAAAGAGGAAGATCAGAAAGTATGATGAAATCCCGATTACGATAGAAAGGGACAAACCTTATCTTATGGCGGATGTGGAAATGACCCGCGAAAGGAAAAATTCAAAACTGCTTATTGATCTGGGAAACAGCGATGCCATATGGCTGTTCCCTACCCTGATCAAAGATTTTGTCTACAACAGACCCAATATCGATGATTTTCTCGGGCGCGGTTTCAATGGGGATATTTACGGTAAGAGGAGCAGAATTCATAACTTTTATCTCGGAGATTTCAGGTTTGAAAAACCGCTTACCGCAATGCCGGATGAGTATTCTATTCAGCATGTAAAACTGGTGGAAAACAGAAAAGGCTCTGTAGGGGGCGAGATTATCCGGCGGTTCACCTCTGTTTTTGATTATTCCGGCGGAAAGTTATATCTTAGAAAAAACAGAAATTTCGATGATCCGTTCCACTTCAATATGAGCGGTCTGGATTTCAAGCAGGACGGTCTGGAATGGCAGGAAGATCTGGTAACCATTCAGCCTCAGAAAAAAGCTGTAGTAGGGAATGAAGTATCGGTTGGAGAGCGGTTTCAGTATAAGTTTATTTTAAAACCCTTATTTTCGATTGCCGGGGTACGGATCGATTCACCTGCGTACAAGGCAGGCTTTAAAAAAGATGACCGTATATTGAGTATCAACGGAAGCAAAACAGCCGATATGACCCTTGAAAAGATTATTGAGATGATGAGGTCGGAAGAAGGAAAAAATATGACAATGGTGATCCTGAGAAAAACCCAGCAGCTGACTTTAAGCTTTGTTCTGGAAGATCCTATCCCCTATCAAGAATAAAATATGAAAACTGAAGAAACCACATTAGATAAAATAAGAACCAGACCCCGCTTTAAGATGTATACGCATCTTACTAAAGAAGAATATGCGGAAAGTCTTAAGAAATATCTTGCCGGGCATAAGGATGAATTTTCCGGCAATATCAATAAAGAAGTCGCTACGATCTGTGTAGAAACGCCTTATGACAATTACTGGAAACCCAGACTTTCCTTACGCGTGGAAATGGAGGACGATCATACGGCAATACGCGGCGTTTTCGGTCCCAGTTCAGCGGTGTGGACGTTTTTCATGTTTCTTTACTTTTCCTTTTCAATTCTATGGATGACCTTTTTTACGATGTATTATGTGGAAAAGCAAATAAAAAGCGCCGAGTACCCGTGGGCACTGAGCGCTTCTTTTATCATGTTGTTCTTTATTCTTCTTACTTATATTGCAGCAAGATTCGGGCAGCATAAGGGTAAGGACGAGATGCTTAAACTCAGACGTTTTGCTGAAGAATCTACCTTACAGTTCGAGAAAAAGATCAGTTAGCAGGAGCTTCAGCAGGTTTTTCAACCGGTACAGCCATTGCTTTGGCCGTTTTAATGGAATCTGCTACTTTCTCCCTATTGTCCTGTTCTTTGATCATTTTATCTACATTGGGTTCCAGAAGTTTGGTCATTTCCTCTACCGAAATATTATTGGCATTCGGATCTTCAAGAAGCTTTCGCCACGGTTTTCTTCCGCCCCATTTATAATCCCCGAAAACCATTACCGGAGTTCCTTTGGCCTTGGTAGTAGCTCCACCCGGATTCAGGATCCAGGTATCTGCGTAGGAATACAGCCATTGTGCATCTTTCATCAGAAGACGTAAGCATGAGTGTGAAGCAGGATATCCAGGCAGATCATACTGATGCCATCCGATTCCCCCGATATTGTGGATATTGAAATTATACGGAAGTTTCCATTCGCTGCTCACCGTGGAAATGGAAAGTTTCTTTTTCCAGTTGGCAAAGGTAAGTCCTCTTGTGGTTTGGGCCGATTTTTTCCCCATACTGGTAGGGCCCCATTTTACAAGGCTTCCATTGGAATATACTCCGTAAGCCTGAATAGGATAGGAAAAAATGACAAACTTTTTCACCCCGCTCAATACATCAAGCTGCATCGGAAAAGGGGAATACGCCATCAGCGTGGTATCTATTTTGGCAGGAACCACCAGGGTATCGGCATTCCATTTGTTTTTGGAATCGAGCCTGTTCAGTGCCAGGATAGCATAACGTTCCCGTTCATTATATTTTTTACTGAATTCTGCGTAGATGGAATCCCGCATTTTTTTGTCTTTGGGAAGGACGAGGGCATTATAAAAACCATTTTCCTGCATGGCCGGAGGTACCGATTCTTTTTTCACCACAGAGTCTTTCTTCACCGAATCCTGCTCTACTGCCGGAGTTTCGGATGAGGAAACGGTATCTTTAAAAGTATCGCTGATCTTTTCGATCTCTTTTTTACATGAAACCATAAAGACCGCCCCAATACAGGCATACAAAAATGATTTTTTCACAGATATGTTTTTCATAAATAAAATTAGGTCACTTAGTTTGGCTACCCAGTGCAAATATCAGACCTAAAATTGAATCCCAAAAGGGTTTACGAAAAATACCGTAAAAAAACGGAGGGAAAACAGCCGGCCTTTACAACAGTTTATTGGCTTTCGCATAGGCAAAGGCTTCTGCTATATTGTTGACTCCAATTTTTTCAAAAAGTTTTTTCCGATGGAATTTCACCGTATCTGCCGTGATAAAAAGCTTTCCGGCAATTTCGCTGATCGTCATTCCGCCGGTATACAGACGCAGGATTTCATGTTCCCGTGCTGAAAGTTTTATTTTCTCTTCTTTATTCCACTCGTCGGTATCCGGATCATATTTCCACACTTCATCTGATCCGTCCTTGCTGAGGACAATATTCCCGGCTTCAGTGCTGTTGGAAAGAGATACGATACATAAAGCTTTCCATACCTGTCCGCTTTCGGTAAGAAACATTGGCGTAAGCTTATGATTGATGAGGATTTCGTTCTTTTTCCCGTTCACCAGATGAAAATCATAGGAAATGCTGTATTTTTTCCTTTCCGTTACCGGAATTTTATCATAGAAATCAAATCCTGCTTTATTGATTTTAACTAAAAGTTCCAGGTCTTCCGGTCTTACATGCTGAAAATAGAAGGCATATCCTAACTGCTTTACCTCTTCCGATGTTTTTCCGCACAGAAACAAAGGATTATCGGAAACATATTCAAAAGATTTAGTCTGATAATTGATGACATATAAGCTCTGGTAAGTGATTCTGGAGAATGCTCTCACAGCTTCCAGGTAATCTCCGGACTGCGAAAGATCAATTTCCGCATCGTTGCGTACCGCATTTTTTTCATTAAAAAATCTGTTAATGTCTTCCATAAGCCTTAGAGGTTTGAAACAACTACCCGAAAAGGTAGTTATTGTTCCCGTACCGCAAATCTACACAAAAGTGTAGCTGTTATCAAAATTGTGTGATCTACATTTGCGAAAAATATACACTAGCTGTACCATTAAAGAAAATTCTACCGGAAAAATGAAGAATATCTATTTTTATTCAAGATTTATTGTATGTACAGGTATACTGATGCTGTTGTCGTCTTCATTCCAGATTTCAAGAGGTAGACATCTTTACCGCAATCACTGGATGGTTCCGGCTCACAAGAATTTAAAAATAAAAAACAGCTCAAAGGAAAGTCTGGAAACGGTTTTATACAATTCTTCCAGGACCTCTCCTCTTCATTATGTTATCAACAACCATGAAATAAAGGAACTGCCTATCAACGATTCGGTCACCGTTAAAGTGAATTTCGCCCATGAAGTTTTTATCGTAAATAACTCAGACCATGAGAGTCAATTCAGACTGAAAATTTTAAATAACAGCGGCCGAATTAAAGCAGTCATCAAAGATCAGTCTAAAAAATAAGAACACTACACTGTAGTAAAGTTACAAACTGGTCAAAATTATCGATCTGATAATCTCTACTATTACTGTCTTATGGCAGTAATTTTTTTTAGGTAAAGCTTCAAAGCTATGGGTTCTGCTGATTTTTAAGCAGACAAAGAATGGAATCAACTCTGTTGATTCGATGAAGCGGATGAATAATCATACAGCTTCTTCAGCGATAAGTCTGGAGAATCATCTGCCTTTTGTGATCAATAATATCACTCTTAGTTAAAAAACATACTGTATCAAGCTCAAGGCACTCACTCATTATCTGCTTTTGAGGAATTCCATCTCAACGTGCCGTTTTTATCATACCGGTAAGTGTCTTTATGCCATGAGGCACCTCCACGACATCCTGTTTCGAGCAGTTTTCTTTTTTTATCGACGGTAACGTCACATAAGCAGGTACAGCTGGAGCGTGAATAATCCGGTTCTTTAAGCCTGATAAATCGTTTAACCTCCGGATCGTACAGATAGACCGTGAACATCCGGTAAACACCCATTCCTGCATCCGGCACTGAAAAGGCAACATCATCATACCCGTCAAAATTATAATCTTCTATGATGCTCTGTCTTCCGGAATTCGGGTTTTCAATAGATAGAAGATTAAAGCTGTCCTTTTTACCCTTCCCATATTCAAATACAATGCGATCGTTATAAAAATGATTGAAGGAAATTAATATTCCATGCAACAGATACTGATCACTGCCGTCATATTTTTCATTTTTGCCGTCCACAGCTTCCAGCTTAAAATTTCTGCCGTCTTTTTTCCGGGTATAGCTTACATCGAAAAAAGTATGCATCATCAGGGAAAGCCGGTAAGTACCATTCACTTTTCCATCGATGATTTCATCCCAGACATAGTGATCCGTATCCGGCTGTCCATCATCTCTTCCACTTGTATCTCTGGTATAATTTTTAACTTGTAAAGGAATAATACTTTTCTGCCCGGCATACCGTACAAATGCCCCTTTACCACCGGTTCCGAAATATAAGGTAAGTCTGAATTCCTTAGCCTCACCAACCGATTTAAAGGTAAAAGGCTGTGCCCAGGCAGCCACCGAAAATAAGATCAGATATAATGATAAAAGCTTTTTCATAAGAAATGTCCGTCTGATAAGGGAAATATTATTTGAACCGGGATCTGAACCTGATGTAATAGAAAGTCCATATCATCAGCCAGGGCAGATCGAAGATCAGCAAAAGGAACGTGCCTTGCGGATCAAAATTTTCACTTGCCGTTAAAAACAAAGCATAGATTAACGGAATGGCAGGAAGCAGAAACCAGCACAGAGCTGTTCTGATGGTCCCCTGGAACGGTTTTAAAAGGGATAAAAGACTGCTGAAAGAAACGGCACTCAACACCAATATCCAAAACGCAATGAGAACGTAGCCCAGACCACTCATATCACACATTCTGTGGTGATCTTCAGGACGTTTGGTAGCCTCCATAAAGCCAATCAATAACACCTCGGAGACCAGTGTAGCCAGAAGCCATGTCTTCAGGATCGATAATAAAATGAATTTTCTTTTCGGCATTGAGTTTTGATATGATATGACTAAAGTAGTAATAAAGTGTGGGATATGCAAAAATGAAGCATTTCAAAACTGATTTATCAGCTGTCAAATCTCATCATTTTCTATTCCACATAAAAGAGCATGGTAAGTTCAGATGATTTTTCGTAGTATTGTTGTATTGAAACAGATTTCTGATAGGAACTTACCTATTCAGTTCATCAGACAATGATCCTGTATTGATTCATTAACACAAACGATAACCATGAAAAATAACCTCTTTATTTCTTTACTGTCCACTTTATTTTTTTTCCCGGTATATGGACAGGTAAAAAAGAAAATTAAATCCCAACCCGCAACCCATAAGATTCAACAGATTAAAAAAAATGAAATCGAAAATATCACGCGGAACTTTTCGTGTACCATTAATGGAAAATTATTTAACCCCACCTGGGAAACCTTTGCCAGTGAGCCGAAAAACGCAGGAATTACCATTACCCAAAACGATTCTCAGACTTATGTTCTGTTGATGGGTCTTGAAATGAAGCCAAATTACGTTGAATCAATAACCATCGGCGGGATCAACTTCAATAAAACAGGCAGGTACCCGCTCAACAGGCACCGAATCCTTGCGGAATATTCCTACAGATCTTCAACATCGAAACCGGCCATTCATATTTCTTCCAAAGACGAGGAAACCTTCTCAAAAGGTGAACTTATCCTGACAAAATTTGATACCATTCATAAAAGGTTCAAAGGCGAATTTAATTTCGTTCTTTTTAACGGTACCGTTTCACAGGATACGATTAAAGTGACTCATGGAAATTTTTATCTAAACCTTGAAGCCAACTATAAAGACTGATATGAGGTTGTTTATGTTTGTGAATTACTTATTTTAGTTATAAAAAAACATTTCTTTGTTTTTCTAATCATCCAACACATTTATGAAATTTACCTATCTCTTTCTTCTCGCTCAGTTCTTTTTATTAAGCTGTCAGAATACAAAAACAGATCTATACCTATCTCTTGATCAGTTTGATCATTCTCTGGATTCTCTGGTGACTGTAAAAACCTATGCCCAGCCTGAATTTTTAATATTTCAGTCAGACACCCTGAAAAACAACCCCAAAACAATTACAGAAACCTGCTTTCAGAAGACAGGAAATGATTCGATTAAAATTGAAGCGAACAGCCACATTTTTAAATTCAAAAACAATAAACTGATTATGAATTTCACAGAGGATGCAACAGGTCGAAAATTTGTACAAAAATTTCTCTATTATGAACACAAGATTGATCATCAATTGTTAGAGGAATTAAGATCCAAAAAATCAGACACGGTATATTTTGGCTGCATCAAAAGTTATGATAAAAACAGCAGGCCTATAAAAACTGTACAATCAGGCCTCTGGCAGGAAATTAAAAATGGTAAATCCACCGTTAATGACAACAGGATAGTAGAAGTTTACAGATATAATGCTGATCACTCTATAACAACCTGGCGAAAAGAATACTTCAACCAGAAATATGATATAGACCATTTAAAAGAAGCAGGGATTAAAGAATTCACCTCTAAAAACAATAATTTATGGATTGAAGATCATCAAAACTATACCTATAAAAAAGATGAATTTGGAAATTGGATCGAAAAAAGGAAAATTAATACAGACAACCCCGATGTATATTATAGAAAATACGAGTATTAAAAAGACTAGAGGTCTTTATCTTTGAAACCGCTGATCCATGCCATTGGCTTGTAATATCTCAGTAAATAATCATAAATTTATTTCAAAGTGTTAATCAGTTTCCAATCAAATTATTTTTGAGGACATCCACCTAAAATTATAAAAATATAAATATGAAAAAGTACACCATCATTTTTTTGCTTTTCTGTTTACAAGCTTTACGCTCACAGGGTCTAAGCAATGAAACCAGGTACACTACCAGCCAAAACTATATTTACCTGGCTAAACTGGAATTAGCAAACAATAATTTCACAAAATCCCATGACTATTTTTCTAAAGCTTTTACCTATCATCAGGCACAGGATTCTGATCAATTACTAGACGCAGCAGCTAGTGCACTGCACATAAACAATGAAGAGCTTTTCAAAAAATATATTATTGAATCCATTGTTTCTTTTAAGGCCCCTCTCGATTTCATTTTAGAATATGATAAATTCAGCAGCTTTAAAAACCATAGCTTCCTTAAATCACTGCCGGATAACTATGATAAGCTTCTAAGCCAATATTATATCAGTAAAAAAGATTTACCTGCTTTTATTGAGACTTCTATACTGGTGGAAAAAGATCAGATAGCCCGCCAGATGATTAACGATTTTGAAGCCGAAGTTAAAAGCTCACCGACAAAAATAGATAAAAAAGTTTTTGGCAAAATTATGGAAAAAGCAGATAACGAAAATGCTGAAAAACTGATCTCTATTACTAAAAAGTATGGATTTCAGGATTACGGCTGGCTTATTTTATGGCATCACCGTATAACCTTTAATGATCAGAATGATTCCTTCTGGCAATATTTTAAACCCGTTATTGATGATGAAATAAAAAAGGGAAATCTTCATAAGAGCTATTTAGCTACTTTCGCTGATGTTAACAAAACCATCTGGGATCAAAAACAAATTTACGGGACTTTGTTTCAGTACCCGATAGATAATATAAAGGATGTAGATGCGCTAAGAGAATCTGTTGGACTGCCTCCCCTGCTCTATGATAAAATTGTTTACGGCAAACCTTTGCCAGACGAATATAAACTGACCGAAAGCGAACTTAAAAAAATGCTTCTGAAAAGAGTTGCCCAATATGAATAAGAAGAAAGGGATGCATCCCTATCAAAGAAAAAGCCATACAATATTATGCTATGGAAAGATTAAAACCTGACAAGTCCTGAAGATCTACCAGGTTATAATCACAAAAAACTCCTTCAGAAATCTGAAGGAGTTTTAAAAAATTAGCTGCGATCCGGACGGGACTCGAACCCGCGACCTCCGCCGTGACAGGGCGGCATTCTAACCAGCTGAACTACCGGATCAATTTTTTTTAAAAGAAATTGAGAAAACTTCTGCGATCCGGACGGGACTCGAACCCGCGACCTCCGCCGTGACAGGGCGGCATTCTAACCAGCTGAACTACCGGATCAAATTTTGTTTTAAAAGTAAATTGAAAAACTTTTGCGATCCGGACGGGACTCGAACCCGCGACCTCCGCCGTGACAGGGCGGCATTCTAACCAGCTGAACTACCGGATCATTTTCTGTTGTTGTAAAGAACGTTGTTTCTTTTTTGTGATTGCAAAATTAC